>CAWACN010000014.1:0-76987 GCA_963780525.1 uncultured Acidimicrobiaceae bacterium
GGGTTTGTACCAACTCTCGCCCCACGTCACCGTCGACGTGCAGCGCGCCGCTGTCCTTGCGACTGCAGGGAAGTCGCAGTCCGATCCGGTCGCGGCGATTGCCTACCTCCGTGCCGCGGTCGAACTGGTCGAGGGTGAGCCGCTGGCCAATGCGCTGTCGGGCTACGCGTGGTGGGAGGCTGAGGGTCACGGAGGCCGCATCGCCGCGGTACTCGTCGATGCGGCCTGCGTCATGGCTGCGCTCGCCGCCGACGCCACGCTCTTCGATCTCGCCCGGTGGGGGCTGGAGCGAGCACGGGTCGTGGAGCCCTACAGCGAAGCGCTCTCCCGGGCCGCCATGCAGGTCGCTGCTGCCGAGGGGGACGCCGACCGCCTCCGCCTGGAATGGCGCGACTGCCAGCGCCGCATTGACTCCCTCGACCCCGGCGGCTCCCCGTCGGCGCGGACGGAGGCGCTCTATGGAGAGTTGTCGCGCCGGGTGCTCGTCGGGGTCGCGCTCGCTGACGATGGAGTTCCGCACTCCATGCCGGACTTGGTCGACTAGGTGCCCGCTCCTTCGGCATGCCGCTGCACGACATCTTCGAGACGCGCCACCCGGCTTCCCTTCACGAGCGCGGCGTCGTCGGGACCAAGTTGGAGGAGCAGGGCCACGGCGTCATCGGTGCTGAAAACCTGGGTTGAGCCGTAGAGCACCGTCTGATAGCCCACCACTTCGATCCCCAGCTCTTCGGCCAACCGGGCGACTCGCTGATGCTCGGCCTCGGTCTCGGTCCCCAGCTCCGCCATGAGCCCGAGCAGGGCGACCTTCCGGCCGGCCTGCAGGGCCGCCATCGACCGCAGGGCCGCTTCGGTCGATGCCGGGTTCGCGTTGTAGCAGTCGACCACCAGGACGGGCCCGTCGGTGACTCGTCGCACCTCCATGCGGAGGGGCGACCCCAGAGCCGATCCGAGAGCGGCGACCACTCCGTCGAGAGGGGACGCCACACCACAGCGCGGCGGTGGCGGCAGCCAACGCATTGGGGACTTGCTGGAGCCCGTGCAAGGAGAGCTCCACCTCTGCGCTGCCCCAGGGCGTCGCCATGTGAAAGCGGGGCCTGAGGTCGGCATCGAGGACGATGCGCTCCGCCCGGACGTCCGCGGCGGCGCCTTCGACGCCGTAGCGCAGGACGGGGCACGGACTGACGGACGCCATGCGGGCGACGCGCGGATCATCCGCGTTGAAGATTGCGACCCCGCTCGGCGGCAGCGCGGCCACGAGCTCGCTCTTGGCCCGGGCCACGCCTTCGAGGTCACCGAAGTACTCGACGTGCGCCATGGCGACGCTGGTCACGATACCCACGTCCGGGCGGCCGATCTCCGTCAAACGGGTGATGTGGCCGGCCCCCCGGGCACCCATTTCGAGGACGACCCACTCGACGTCGTCCGGCGCGTTGAGGAGCGTCAAGGGGAGCCCGAGCTCGTTGTTGAAGGACCGCTCGTTGGCCGCCACACGGAAGGTCGAGGCGAGGCAGCTGTGCAGCAGATCCTTGGTCGTCGTCTTGCCGACGGAGCCCGTGATTCCGACCACGCCGGCATCCATCCGCTCGCGGGCGAGCTGGCCGAGACGGAGGAGCGACGCTGCAGTGTCCCCCACGACGACCGCGGTCCCGCCGCTGGGTTCGCGCTCCGTCAGGTAGGCCGGCGCGCCGCGCTCGAGGGCCGTGCCGATGAAGTCGTGCCCATCACGCTCGGCGACGATGGGAACGTAGAGCTGCCCCGGGAGGAGCGTCCGGGTGTCGATACTCGCTCCCGTGACGGTGACATCGGGTCCGACCTGTTGCCCGCCGAGCCGGGTCGCGAGTTCAGAAATGGAGAATCGCACGCATCACGCTCGCGGCCGATTGTATAGCCTCGGTCGATGCCAGATCCGGGAGTGCTGGCGATCCTGTACGGGGGTCCATCCGCTGAGCACGAGGTGTCATGCGTCTCGGCGCGTCGGATCGTGGCCACCGCGGTGCAAGCCGGGTTCACGGTGAAAGTGATCGGCCTGACCCACGACAGAGAGTGGATCGACGCCAATGGGGTCCTCCACCATGTGGACGCTCTCGAGGCGCTGCCCTCCCCGGACGACCTGGCACGACAGAACCCGGCGGTGGTGCTCGGCCACCTCGGTGCGGGCTTGCCTGCGGATGCGGTGGTGTTCCCCGTCCTGCACGGTCCGTTCGGTGAGGATGGAGTCCTGCAAGGACATCTCGAGACGCTGGGCGTGCCGTACGTCGGCGCCGGTGTCCTGGCTTCGGCTGTCTGCATGGACAAGGGCATCGCCAAGTCCGTGCTGCGGGACCACGGGCTCCCCGTCGCCGCCTGGAGGCTGGTGGCGCGCTCGTCGTGGTCCATCGATGTCATGGAGGAGGCCCTCGAAGCGCTGGGGCTTCCTCTCTTCGTCAAGCCCGCCAATCTCGGCTCCTCCATCGGCGTCGCCAAGGCATCCGACCCGGCGGCGGTGGGAGACGCAGTGCTTTCCGCTTTCGAGTTCGACGACCGCGTGATCCTGGAGGAGTTCGTCGCCGGCCGCGAGCTCGAGCTTGCACTGCTCGGCAACGAGGACGTGCGGGTGACGCGGGCGGGCGAGATCCTCGCCAGCCGGGAGTTCTACGACTACGACGACAAGTACGTACTCGGCCTCGCCGAGACGGTGGCGCCCACCGATCTGAAGGACATGCAGCTGGCGAAGGCGCAGCAGCTGGTGACGGAGGCGTACAAGGCGCTGCGTGTCGAGGGCCTGGCTCGCATCGACGTCTTCCTCCGCGAGAACGACGAGATCGTGATCAACGAGGTGAACACCATGCCGGGCTTCACCCCGATCTCCATGTTCCCCATGTTGTGGGAAGCCGAAGGGGTTCCGTTCCAGAGCGGTCATTGAGGAGCTGGTGCTGCTGGCACGGGCCCGCCACGTCCGGCGGCGCTCGCTGCGCACGCATCGCATTCTGTAGGGCGCTCATTCGAAGCTGGATTCCGCCGATCCTCCGAGTCCGTCGCCGCCGGACTACCGACCACCGGCCCTCCGACCTGGGCTTTCGGGCGGTCGACGCGTCCCGCGACCGCGCCCAGAACGGAGGCAGGAGATCAGGTCCGGCGTGCCCGGCCACGGCCCGTTCCTCCCGATGGGGCACCCGCCACCCCGTTCGGCCACGATAGGCGTGGGTCCGGCGGGTGCTGCGCGCACCCCTTCTGTACCGTGCGGAGTGTGGTCATGACGTTCGAGGGTTTGGAGAACGACACCTGGGAGACGCTCCCGGGTGCCAACCGCCTGACCGTGACCCAGCGCGAGGCCATCGAGTCGGACAAGCCGCTGCTGTGTGTGGTGGCGGGAGCCGGAGCCGGGAAGACCAGGGTCCTCACGCTCCGGGTGGCCCGACGGGTGCGCAACGGTTCAATAGAACCCGACCGCACACTCGTGACCACCTTCAGCCGCAAGGCGGCGGACGAACTGCGTACCCGGCTGTGGTCGCTGGGCGTGTCCGGCGTCAAGGCCGGCACCTTCCACCGCACCGCCCTGGGCCTGTTGCGCGAGCACCGGGAGCTGCGGGGCCGCCCCCTCCCCCAGCTGCTGCCGGACCGCCGCCGGCTGCTCGCCGAGGTGACCAACGGCGATGCCCGCCGGACCCGCGCCCTCGACGGCGAAATCGGGTGGGCCAAGGCGCGCCTCGTCTCGCCGGAGCAGTACGAAGCCGAGGCGCGCCGCCACCGTCGTCGCAGCGGCCTGAGTGCAGAGCAGGTGGCGGACGCGTTCTCCCGCTACGAAGCGGAGCGGAGTCGTCGGCGACTCCTCGACTTCGACGACCTGATCGTGTCCTGCGCCGACGCGCTGGCAGGCGACAGCGAGTTCGCCGACTCCATCCGATGGCGCACGCGGCACCTCTTCGTCGATGAGATGCAGGACGTCAACCCGGCCCAGTTCCGATTGTTGACGGCCATGTTGGGCGACGAGCCCGACCTCTTCGTGGTCGGTGACCCAAACCAGTCGGTCTACGGGTTCAACGGGGCGGACCCGACGCTGCTCGACCGGCTTCCCGACATTCTGCGGGGTACCGCCGTCATCCGACTGGACGAGAACCACCGGTGCACACCCCAGGTGGTGGCGGTCGCGACGGCCGTCCTGCGGGAGGGCGGTTCGTTCGGCACGGACGGCGAGGTGGTGTTGCCCCGCACGACGCGGGTGGACGGGCCGGTGCCCAAGGTGGTGTCGCACGCCACCGCCGAGGACGAGGCGGCGTGGGTGGCCGACCGGATCAAAATGTCACGCACCCCGGGACGGCAGTGGTCCAGCATCGCCGTGCTGACCCGCACCAACGCCCAGCTGGCCATGGTGCAGGCGGCGCTGGACAAGGCGCGGGTGCCCAACCTGGTCGCCGGGGCCGACCTCGGACCGGCGTCCGACCTGCGCGGCGACGGCGACAAGCGCGGCGGCGGTGACGTGGACACGGATGAGTGGAAGCGGGCGGAGGCTCCGGGTGACCGCGACCGCGTCGTGCTGACGACCTTCCACCGCGCCAAGGGCCTGCAGTGGCCCACGGTGATCGTCCTCGGCCTCAGCGCCGGCCTCATGCCCATCGCGTCGGCCCAGACGCCCGCCGCGATCGACGAGGAGCGCCGCCTGCTCTACGTCGCGCTGACCCGATCCGAAGAGGAACTGTGGTGCAGCTGGTACGAGGACGCCGGGTCGGGGGCCCGAGGCATCCGGGGCCCAGCCCCTGGCTGGCGACGATTGAGCGGACGATCACGGAGCTCGAGAAGGAGGCGGCACCGACCGCGGCGACGGAGGTCTCCCAGCGCGTCGCGGAACTCCGGCGGCGGCTGGCCGACGGTGCCGACGACGGGTAAGGCCCGGTAAGGTCGGGCCGCCCGATCGATCCGAGGTGGGGGTATGTCGGAACTCTTAGAGCGGCTGCGCAAGGCTGTCGGCGAGAGCAACGTCCTCGCCGGCGCATCCGTGCACGCCGACTACACGCACGACGAGGCGTTGACAACGGTGCCGGTCGTGCCGCTGGCCGTCGTCATGCCGGGTTCGACCGACGAGGTGTCCGAGGTGCTGCGGCTGGCCAGCTCGCACGGCATCGCCGTGGTGGCCCGGGGTAGCGGCACCGGGCTTTCCGGCGCCGCCGTGCCGGTGGCGGACGGCATCCTGCTCGCCTTCGACCGCATGAATCGCATTGTTGAGATCGACACCGAGAACCAGGTCGCCGTCGTCGAACCGGGTGTGACGCTGGAACAGCTCAACGGTGAGCTCGCTCCACTGGGGCTGATCTACCCGGTGTCTCCGGGCGAGCAGAGCGGCTCGCTCGGCGGGAACGTCGCCACCAACGCCGGGGGCATGCGCGCCGTCCGCTACGGCGTGACCCGCCATCACGTGCTCGGGCTCGAAGTGGTGTTGGCCGACGGAACGGTCATGCGGACCGGCGGGAAGTTCGTGAAGTGTTCGAGCGGATACGACCTGACGCAGCTGCTCATCGGCTCCGAGGGCACGCTGGCCATCACGACGGAGGTGACGGTCAAGCTGCAGCCCCGGTTCACGGCGACGTCGACGGTCCTGGCGCCTTTTGCGACGTTGTCGGAAGTGGCCCAGGCCGTGCCGCACATTGTGCAGAGCGGCATCAACCCATCCATTTTGGAGTACGTCGACATCCTGGTCATGGGCGGCATCACCCAGGCCGCCGGGCTCGATCTCGGCGTGCCCGAGGAGGTCAAGGCCCGCACCCTGGCCTACCTCGTGGTCGTCTTGGAGGGCATGGAGGCCGACCGGGTGGAAGAGGACGTGGCCCGGTTGGCCGCCCTGTTGGAGGAGCTGGGCGCGCTCGACGTGTACGTCCTGCCCCCGACGTCGGGGGCTCGGCTCATTGCCGCTCGGGAGCGGGCGTTCTTCGTCGGCAAGGCGGCCGGGTGCGACGACCTGATCGATGCCGTCCTCCCTCGGGCGAGCATTCCCGACTACCTGGCCCGCGTGGCCGAGCTGGCACAGCAGCACGGGGCCCTCATTACGGGCTGTGGCCACATCGGCGACGGCAACGTGCACATCACGGTTTTCCAGCCCGACGACACGCAGCGGCACGAGCTGATGCACGCGAGCTTCGAGCTGGCCCTCCAGGTCGGGGGTGCCATTTCGGGTGAACATGGGATCGGGACGGCGAAGCTGCCCTATTTCTTGGAGCTGGAGGACACCGTGTCATTGGAGCTCATGCGTTCGATCAAACGTGCCTTCGACCCGACGGGCATCCTCGGCCCGGACCGGCTGCTCGGCGTGGCGCGCTCTGGGGCACGCTCGTGAACGGCGCCCGCGCGCTCCTCTCGACCTTGGTCGACGCCGGCGTCGATGTCTGCTTCGCCAATCCCGGGACCTCGGAAATGCACTTCGTGGCCGCGCTCGACGACGTGCCCGCCATGCGGGGCGTGCTCTGCCTCTTCGAGGGCGTGGTGACTGGCGCTGCCGACGGGTACGGACGGGTGGCCGAACGCCCGGCGGCGACGCTCTTGCACTTGGGCCCGGGCCTCGGCAACGGGTTGGCGAACCTGCACAACGCCCGGCGGGCCCGGACACCGATCGTCAACATTGTGGGCGACCACGCCACGTACCACGCCCGCTATGACGCGCCCCTCCAGTCGGACATCGCATCCATCGCACGGCCCGTCTCGGGGTGGTACCGCTCGACGGCACGGGCCGACGACGTGGCGGCCGATGGCGCCGATGCCGTGGCCGCCGCGCTGGGTCCGCCGGGCTGCGTCGCCACACTGGTCCTTCCGGCGGACGCCTCGTGGTCGGAATCGGCGACCGGTCCGTGCCCGCCACGGCCGCAGCGGCGGGCGAGCACGGTGTCGCACGACTCCATTGACGAGGTGGCCAAAGCGCTGCGTGGAGGCGAGCGGGCAGCGCTCCTCCTCGGTGGACGGGCACTGCGGGCCGCAGGCCTGCGCGCCGCCAGCAGGGTGGCGGTGACGTCGGGGGCGCTGCTCCTGGGTGAGACCTTTCCGGCGAAGCTCGAGCGGGGCGCCGGCATTCCCGCGGTGGACCGGTTGGCCTATCTGGCCGAGATGGCACAGGCCCAGCTCGACGGGGTCCGCCACCTCGTCCTGGTCGACGCCAAGGCGCCCGTGTCCTTCTTCGCCTACCCCGACAAGGCCAGCGATCTGGTGCCCCCGGGCTGCACGGTGCACACCCTGGCCCGGCCGGGCGAGGACGCCGCAGAGGCCCTGGAGGCCCTGGCGGACGCCTTGGGCGCTCCGGATGACGTTGGCGTGCCGGCGCCGGCGTGGCGGCCCGAACGTCCCACCGGTGCCGTCACGAGCGAGACGCGTGGCGGCGGCCGTGGGCGCCACACTGCCCGAGGGAGCCATCGTCGTGGACGAGGGAAACACCGCAGGCCTTTTCGTCTCGGGGGCAACGGCAGGCGCGCCCCGGCACGACTGGCTGACCCTGACGGGCGGCGCCATCGGTATCGGGCTCCCCATGGCGGTCGGCGCGGCGGTGGCGGCCCCGGAACGGCCCGTCCTCTGTCTGCAGGCCGACGGCAGCGCCATGTACACGCTGCAGGCTCTGTGGACCCAGGCGCGCGAAGGCCTGAACGTGACCACGCTCGTGCTCTCCAATCGGAGCTACGCCATCTTGAACATGGAACTGCACCGGGTGGGCGCCGATGCGGGTGGACCGCTGGCCCGGCGGTTGCTCGACCTCACCGAGCCCGAGCTCGACTTCTGCGATCTGGCCCGGGGCATGGGAGTGCCGGCACGCCGGGTCGAGAACGCCGAAGACCTCGCGTCCGCACTGGCCGCCGCGCTTCGCCGAACCCGGCCCCAGCCTCATTGAGGTATCGGTCTGAGGCTTTCGTGCCTGCGACAAACAACGACCGGACAACGGTCGCAATGTTGTGACAACAAACGTGACCCGTCTGCCGAATAGGTTCCAACGGCTCTATAGCGCCCGAAAAGGGCCTGTCACCATGCTGTTCGAAGAGGGCGTGCTCGAAATGAGTTCACCCGGGGACGGGCTTTACCGAGGAGGAAGCAGATGCAGATGGAGACGGACAGCCATCCTTCCTCTGACCCCCGGGCCATGGACGCAGCCGTTGAGCGGCTCCGCCGGGATCTCCTGAACACCCCACCGGTCGCCGCCCCCGAACAGGATGCCGTGGCCGACGAGGCCGACATCATCGATTACGCCTCCGTCGAGTTCGAGGTCGAGCGGATGCGAAAGCGGCTGGCCGTCTGGGAAATCTTCATGACCTATATGCGTGACGGCGCCACCAGCTGGTCCAAGGTGCAGCAGTCGCTGACCTCTGAGGACTTCGACAGGATCGTGGCCATCTGCGACGGCATCCCGTTACGCGACCTTCTGCTGGACCTGCGGTAGGGATTTCTTCGAGGAGCGAGACCAGGGCTGATCTCTCCGACGTTTGGCCGAGCAGCGGCGGCTGCTCTTGGCGACGGCCAAGCGGTTCAGGGAAGGCAGTTCATGAGGGTGCATGGCCGAGCGACGACGGTTGCTGCTTGGCGAAGGCCATGCACCTTCGGGTCATCAGGAGTCGGCGAAGTCCACCACGACGGGAGCGTGATCGGAAGGCTTCTGCCCCTTGCGGGCGTCTCTGTCCCTGAACGATCCGGTGGCGCGCTGAACGAGATCGTCGCTCACGAGGAGTAGGTCGATGCGCAATCCCCGGCCTTGGTGGAAGTCACCGGCCCGATAGTCCCACCAGGTGAACGTACCCGGGTCGTTGAATCGCCGGAAGACGTCATCGAGGCCCCATCCCTCGACGCGCCGGAGCGCGGCACGCTCAGCCTCGCTGACATGTGTGGAGCCGACGAAGGCAGCAGGGTCCCACACGTCACCGTCGTCGGGCGCGACGTTGAAGTCGCCACAGACGGCCACGGACGAACCCGGCGGGCACGTCTCGTCGAGCGTGGCGCGCAGCCGGGCGAGCCAGGCCAACTTGACCTCGTACATCTCGTTGTCGAGAGAGCGCCCGTTGGGGACGTAGACCGAGAAGACGCGAGTTCCCGCGCAGTCGGCCGAGACGATTCTGGTGCCGGCGTCGTCGTCCGACGTACCGAATCCCCGGGTGACGCCCTCAAGTCCGACTCTGCTGACGATGGCCACGCCGTTCCAGCGCCCGTCGCCGTAATGGGCCGACTCGTAGCCCAGCTCGGCGAAGGCCTCCTCGGGGAACTTGTCGTCCGCCTGTTTGGTCTCTTGCATGCAGAGCACGTCGGGCTGTTGCTGCTCGAATCCATTCCGTGACCCGCGGCATGCGGGCCGTGAGCGAGTTCACGTTCCAGGTGGCCAGCCGCATCAGTTCGCTCCTCCATCGACAATGACGAACAGGAGGTCGGCCTCGCAGGCCGTCCGACCGTCAACCGACGCCCTCCCGTGCCCCTTCCCTGCCCGGGCGGAGAGCCGGTCCATCGTGACCTCGAGCTCGAGCGTCTCGCCCGGGACGACCTGACGGCGGAAGCGGGCCCGCTCGATCCCACCGAAGAGCGGGAGCTTCCCGGCATAGCGCTGGTCGAGCAGCACGGCGATACCACCAAGCTGCGCCAACGACTCAACCATCAGCACGCCGGGGAGCGTCGGGCGGCCCGGGAAATGCCCGCTGAAGAAGTCCTCTTCACCGGTCAGCTCCCATCGCCCCTGGGCCGAGGCACCGGGTTCGACCGCGGTGAGCTCGGTCACGAAGAGGAAGGGCGGCCGATGCGGCAGGACGTCGGCGGGCCGGGGCAACATGACGTCGTCGGGCTTTCAGTCGGCCCGCGCCTTGCGGGCCTTCTTGGCGGGCACTTTCTTGGCCGGAGCTTTCTTGGCGGGTGCTTTCTTGGCCGGCAACTTCTTGGCTTTGGCGGCCTTTTTCGCCGGGGCCTTCTTCGGTGCCTTCTTGGCTGCAGCCGCCGCCTTCTTGGCTGCCTTCTTCGTCGGCGCCGCCGCCTTCTTGGCTGACTTCTTGGCCGCCTTCGCCGGAGCCGCCTTCGTCGTAGGGACGCGCTTGGGCTTCGTCGCCGCCACCTTCTCGGCGGCAACCGGCTTCTCGCCCGACCGGGGTGCTGGCATCAATCGCCAGCTCGGCCACGCGCCGGGGCGGATCCAACCCCGCCAAGACGAAGCCGCGGACCTCCCCCTTCTTCAGGACCTGGCGCGCCTTGGTCGGAGGCGGCGTCCCCATGGCCGTCAACGGGATGTAGCAGTGCATCGCTCCGCCGCCCGGCAACGGGACATCGACCATCGCCCCGTGAGACGTGAACGACACCACTTCACCCTCAATGGTGCTCCCGACCGGGAAGGCGGCCACGAAATTGATGAAGGTCAGCGGCTCGTTCACCGCCGGCGGCGGCGTCGAGCGTTGATTCTGGTTCCGCGTCCTGCGGCGACCCGCGTCCCTGCCCGCATCGCCGCCCGTCGATCCCTTGGGTGGAGTGTCCTTCTTGGCCTTCGCCCGCCTCTCCGGCGCCGGCTTCTTCGCCGCCGCGTTCTTCTTGGCCGCGCTCCGGGACTTCTCCGGTGCCGGGGGGTGCAACGCCTCCTCGACCGCCTCGTCAATGGCGCTCGAGAACACCGGGATTGACGTTGGCCCGGCCCGGGGGCGGCGCCGTGGGCGTGATCGGCCACGACGTGTCGACGGGAGGGGCCGGTTTGGCAGCGGCGCTCTTCCGTGTCTTTGACGATCTCTTGGCCGCCTTCTTCGCGGCCTTGGCCAGCTCGGCGGCCTTGGCGGGAGCGGAGTCGGGGTCCTTCTTCGCCCTGGCCTCGGCCGTGGCTGCTCGGCTCTTGGGGCCGCGGATGGGCAGCCGGGGCGTGAAGATCCACCCCACGCCCGGCACCGGCTTGCCGCCGATCAGCCGCCCGTCATCGAACAGCCAGGGATGCTCCCCGTGGAATTCCTGGAAGGAGTCGTTGGACAGGACGGTGGCGCTGGTGCGCTCGGCGATGCGAAGCACGAAGGCATCACCACGGCCGATGGCCCCTGCCGGCGGCGAAATGATTTCGCCGTTGAGCATGGCCTGGCGGACCTCTTCTCGCTCGGCGTCATCCACGCGATGCTCAAAGGTCGCGTCGACCACGACGATGATGCTGGCGTCGGGGTCCTCGGAGGCGTACGCGCGCACCGCCTCGTCGAGTTGCTTGAGGCTGGGGAACGTTCGTCCTTCGGTGGCGAGGTTCGACCCGTCCACCACAACGTGGTGCGTTTCAGCCAATGGACCGTCGCAGCAGATCGGCCTGCTCCAACTGGTGCAGGGCAGCGCTCCCGATGGCGGGGCTGGCGGATTCGGAACGGCTCACGTGGCGGAGACGCAGCCGTTCGGGTAGGCAGGCGTGGAGTCGGGCGTGCACGAACGACCAGGCTCCCATGTTTTCGGGCTCCTCTTGGAGCCAGACCACCTCGGAGGCCTCCCCGTAGCGCTCGAAGACCGCCGTCAGCAGGGGCAAGGGCCACGGGTAGAGCTGCTCGACCCGCACCACCGCCACCCCGGAGGCCTCGGTGGGCTCCAGCTCGTCCCGGTGCTGCATCGCCTCGTGGGCGATCTTCCCGCTGCACAGCACAATGCGCCGCACCGCCGACGGATCCTCAATGGAGGCGTCGTCGATCACGTGCTGGAACGAGCCTGATTCCAGCTCGGCGAAGGTCGACCGCGAGGCGTGCGCCCGCAGCAACGACTTGGGCGTCACCACCACCAGCGGTCGCTTCGGTGTCGCCTTGGCCTGCGAGCGCAGCAGGTGGAAATACTGCGCCGATGTCGACGGAATCGTCACGCGCAGGTTGCCGCGCGCCGACAGGGCGAGGAAGCGCTCGAAGCGCGCCGATGAGTGCTCAGGGCCCTGCCCCTCGTATCCGTGCGGCAACAACAGGGTGAGGCCTGCGAACTGGCCCCATTTGTTCTCGGCTGCCACCATGAAGTTGTCGATGATGATTTGGGCGCCGTTGGCGAAGTCGCCGAATTGCGCCTCCCAGGCCACCAGGGCCTCCGGCGCCTCGACGGAGTACCCGTACTCGAAGCCCACCGCCGCGTATTCGGAGAGAAGGGAGTCCCGCACGGTGAAGTTCCCCATGGGCTCGGACGGCTCCAGCGTGTCGGCGCCAATGCGGTGGAGGCCGTCGCGGATGTGCGCCAGGGGGACGTACTCCTCGCCGTTGGAGTAGTCGACCAGGACGGCGTGCCGGTGGCTGAACGTGCCGCGTCGGGTGTCCTGACCGGTCAGCCGGACATTGACGCCCTCGTACATGAGGGAGCCGATGGCGAGGGCTTCCGCCAGGGCCCAGTCGACCTGCCCACTGGCGACCAGCTGGTCCCGCTGGACGAACTGGCGCTCGAGCTTCGGGTGGATCATGAAGCCGTCGGGCACGGAGCGCACCACCGAGGACAGGGCCCGCAGGACATCCGGCCCGACGCCGGTCTGGCCCGAGGGCGTGTCGGCGGGGGCCGACTCGGGTGCCGGCAGCTCGGTCGGCGCCAGGGAAGGCTCGCCCCGCACCTCGTCGAGGACGACCTGCAGGCTGGCGTTGAAGTCGTCGAGGGCGGACTCCGCCTCGTCGAGAGTGATGTCGCCCCGGCGCACCAGGGCCTCGGTGTAGAGCTTGCGGACCGAGCGCTTCGCCTCAATGCGCTGGTACATGAGCGGCTGGGTGTAGCTGGGGTCGTCCCCTTCGTTGTGCCCGTGCTTGCGGTAGCAGACAAGGTCGATGACGACGTCCTTATGGAACGTCTGCCGGAAGGTGAAGGCCAGCCGCGCCGCCCGCACACACGCCTCGGGGTCGTCACCGTTCACGTGGAAGATCGGGGCCTGCACCATTTTCGCCACGTCTGTCGGGTACACCGACGTGCGGGCCGACGCTGGGGCCGTGGTGAAGCCGAGCTGGTTGTTGATCACCACGTGCACGGTGCCGCCGGTCCGGTAGCCGGAGAGGCCTGACAGGTTGAGCGTCTCGGCCACGACGCCCTGACCGGCGAACGCCGCGTCCCCATGGACGAGGACGGACATGCACGGGAAGCCGTCGATGCCCTCGGCGGCCGCAGCCGGCGTGCCGTCGGTGGGTGGGGAGATGCGGTCCTGCTTCGCCCGCGTCATGCCCTCGACCACCGGGTCCACCGCCTCGAGATGCGAGGGGTTGGAGGCCAAGGTGATGGGAAGTTCCTCGCCGGCACTGCCGTGGAAGACGCCGCGGGCGCCCTTGTGGTACTTCACGTCGCCGGAACCCTGGACGGACTCGGGGTCGAGGTTGCCCTCGAACTCCTCGAAGATTTCGCGGTACGACTTGCCCACAATGTTGGCCAGGACGTTGAGGCGACCGCGGTGCGCCATGCCCATCACGACCTCAGCCACGCCGGAACCCGCGGCGGCGTCGAGGAGCGCGTCGAGGAGGACGATGGTCGACTCGGCGCCTTCGAGACCAAACCGCTTCTGCCCCACGTAGCGGGTGTGGAGGAACCGCTCGAACACCTCCGCCGCGTTGAGCCGGCCGAGGATGTGCCGTTGCTCCTCCACGTTGAGGGTCGCCGGCTGGCCTTCGACGTGCTGTTGGATCCAGCGCTTCTGCTCGGGGTCCTGAATGTGCATGTACTCGATGGCGAGCGTGCGGCAGTATGCGTCGCGGAGCACGTGGAGGATTTCGTCGAGCGTGGCGACGTCGCGTCCGGCGAGGCCGTCGGCGACAAACTGGCGGGGCAGGTCCCAGATGGTGAGCCCGTAGGTCAGCGGGTCGAGCTCGGGGTGGATGTGGGGAGGCTCCGCATCCAACGGGTCGAGGTGGGCGATCAGGTGGCCACGCACGCGGTACATGTTGATGAGGGTCTGCACATGGACCTGCTTGACCAGGCGCTGGTGCTCCCCTTCCTCGCTCCCGGCGCCGGCGTTGCTGTCGACCTGCCAGCGGACGGGCTCATAGGGCACGCCCATCGCTTCGAACAGGTCGTCGTAGAAACCCGTCCGCACCGGTGAGCAGGGCGGCCACGCGGCCGAGGAAGAGGCCCGACTCGGCGCCCTGAATGATGCGATGGTCGTAGGTGGAAGTCAGCGTGACGACCTTGCCCAGGCCCAACTGGGCCAGGACGCGCGGGTCGGCCGCCTCGAAGCCCGCCGGGTAGCCGAGCGCCCCGACGCCGATGATGGCACCCTGACCCGGCATCAAGCGCGGTACCGACTGCACCGTGCCGAGCGTGCCGGGGTTGGTCAGCGACACGGTCGTGCCGGCGAAGTCGTCAGGGCCGATTTTGTTGGTGTGTATTTTGCGGACGAGGTCCTCGTAGGCGAGGACGAAGGAGCGGAAGTCGAGCGCGTCGGCATCCTTGATGCACGGCACGAGCAACGTCCGGCTCCCGTCGCTCTTCTCCTGGTCGACCGCGAGTCCCAGCCCCACGTGTTTGTGGTGGATGACACCCGGCTTGCCCTTCCCGTCGAAATCGGGCACGAAAGCAGAATTCAGTGCGGGCACGTCCTGCAGGGCGCGCACGACGGCGTAGCCGATGATGTGCGTGAAGCTGACCTTGGCTCCCGTCGTCCGAGCCAGCTGGTTGTTCAGGATGAGGCGATTGACTTCGAGGAGCCGGGCCGGCACCGTCCGCACGCTGGTCGCGGTGGGCACGGCCAGGCTCGCTTCCATGTTGGCGACAATGCGTGAGGCCGCCCCTCGCAGCGGGGTGGCCTCTTCCTTCTCTCTTTCGGCTCGCTGCCGAGGCCGCGCTCGGTGGGGCCGGGCCCCGATTGGTCGGAGACAGCCGACGCGGCGGCCTGGTACCGGGCCGGCTGGCGCTGCGCCTGGCCCTGAGTCGGGGGTTGCGGCGCCGGGACGGGAGCGGGTCTGTAGTCGGCGAAGAACTCCCGCCAACTCTCGCTGACCGAACCGGGATCGGCCAGGAAACGGTCGTACATATCGTCGACCAGCCAGGCATTGGGACCGAACGAGCCCCCTTGGCTGCCGAACTGGGTCATGGACCAACCCTACCGGCGACGATCGGGCCTCATGGGCAGTCCAGGTAGCGTCTGCCCTGCCCATGAGCTATCCGGCCGCACTCCACTTCACCACGCGGCCGGCCTCTCTCCCCGGTGCGGGCACCGTCGTCTTCGTCCACGGATCGCTCGACCGGGGCGACAGCTTCCGGCTGGCCATGCGCCGGCTCCCCGAGTTCACCACCCTGGCCTACGACCGGCGGGGCTACCAGGGCTCCCGGGCCGGCGGGGTCGTGGGCCTCTCCGGCCACATAGACGATCTCTTGACCATCGCCGACGAGGCGCGAGCCGAGGCCGGCGGCGGCCCGGTGGTGGCCATCGGGCACAGTCTGGGAGGAAATGTGGTGCTCGGCGCCGCGCTGTCGTCCCCGGGGGCCTTCGCCTCCATCGGGGTGTTCGAACCGCCCATGCCGTGGCTGGGCTTCCGCCGACCGGGAGGGGTCCCGTGGCCCCCACCCGCCGACGACCCCGGCGTGGAGGCGGAGCGATTCTTCTGCCGCATGGTGGGTGAGGGAACGTGGGCCCGACTGACCGAGGGCGGGCGGGCGGAGCGACGGGCCGACGGGCCGGCGCTGGTGGCCGACCTGCGCAGCATGCGGGTCGAGGAACCGCCCTTCGACGTCACCGCGCTCGAGCTGCCCGTGGTTTTCGGTCGGGGCGGCCCTGCGTCAGGCGCCCATCACCGACGGACGGTGGAATGGCTGGGCGACAACGTCCCCGGTGCGGTCGTCTACGAGATCCCCAATGCGCAGCACGGCGCCCACCTGTCGCACCCCGACCACTTCGCCACCATGACCCGACTCGTGCTCGAACGGGCGGAGGGCCCGGCGACCTGATCAGGCGGACGAGAAGGGGGGCAGCCCGCCGTCGTTGACGGACTCCTGCGCCGCGTGGTGGGGGTGCTTGAGCCGTCGCGACAGCATCTCGTCGTACTCGACGCCCTTGCCTTCGCTCCTGATGCCGGTGATCAGCGGCGAGTGGGACAGGAACACGGCACCCATGAACATCACGAGGAGCGAGAGTGCTTCGAGCGGACCGTACGGGCCGTACGTGCGCAGGGAGTCGCCGAAGAGTGCGATGCCGATGCAGATGCTGGCAAGAGGATCGACGAGGACCAGGGTCGACTGCGAGGCGGCCAGCGGACCGGCATGGAAGGCGTTCTGCGTCAGGAAGAGGCCCAGCAGGCCGAACACAATGACGCCGTAGGTCTGCCAATGGACGAACAACGTCACCCAGTTGTTCGCCGCGAAGTCGCTCACCACTTTGATCAGGGCAGCCGTGAACGCATAGGAGATGGCTGCAGCGGTGCCGAACATTGCGGCCTTCCACCAGCGCGGGCCGTAACGGGTGGCCACGACCGCGCCGACGATCAACGCGACGGCGCACCCACCGACCACGATCCAGCCCAGATTGGTGGGCACCTGCTCCCCGCCGCCCGGGTCGGAGAAGAAGAGAAAGCCCGAGAGCCCCACGGCGATGGCGCCGGCGCCCAGCCATTCGCGGATGGAGATGGAGAACCGGAAGTAGGTCCCGAGGATGAAAACGAGGAACAGCAACTCCATGGTCAGGATCGGCTGCACCACGGAGAGCCGTCCGATGTGCAGCGCGAAGGCCTGCAACAGGAAGGCGCAGATCATGAAACCGAAACCCAACAGCCACACACCCCGACGGATTGCATGCGCCATCAGACTCAGGCGCATGGTCGACTCCTCAGGGGCGTCTTCGACGCCCATGCGTTGGAACACGCTGGTCAGCGCATTCGAGAGGGCCGCGAGCACGGCTAGGACATAGACCATCGCCTCGCCGTCAATTTAGTGGTGAGATTCACAGTTCACGCAGGAGGCTCTCAGCCTGCACTCAGGTTCTGTCTGACGCGTCAGAAATCCCGTACGCGCAGGAATGATGTGCAAACGGCCGATGCAAGCCGGATCGGGACCCTGTCCGGCAGGTTTCTGCAGGATTTCCTTGGGAGTTGACCGAAAAGAATGTGGCAGTTGCGTTACATTTACTCACGATCTTCCGACATTGACAGTGGGTGTTGCAGTTCCGGGCAGTGCGGAAGCTGCAGGAAGTCGGCCGTCACCGGGGCGACCGACGAGCAAGGGAGCACAATGCGACTCAAGGGGTACTTGAAGCGGTCGGCTTTCGCCGCCATGGCGGGGGCGGCACTGTCCGTGTCGATCATCGCCGTGGCACCGACGGCGAGCGGCGCGGCAACGAAAGCGTCGTCGTCGGGTGGCACGGCCACCATGGCGCTGGACGAGAACCTCGCCGGGTTCAACATCAACACCTCGGCCGCTTCGGAGTTCGTGCTGCAGGAGATCATGAACATGGTGTGGCCCCAGGCCTTCATCGTGAACAACAAGCTCCAGCCGGTGCTGAACAACCAACTCCTGGAGAGCGCCAGCGTCACGAGCACGGGCTCGGAGCCGCAGACCGTCGTGTACAAAATCAACCCCAAGGCCGTGTGGTCCGACGGCACGCCGATCACCGCTGACGACTTCATCTACAACTGGCAGGCCCAGAGCGGGAACACCGCCTACACCGACGTCGGCGGACAGCCCTACGACGACGCCTCGACCGCCGGCTACAACCAGATCCAGTCCGTGGTGGGCTCGGCCCCCTCGGGTGGCGCCGCCTGCGACCCGGGCAGCACGGCAGACCGCAACGCGGGGCTCTGCCCGAACGGCCGCACCGTGACCGTGACCTTCAAGCCCTCCTTCGCCGACTGGCGCTCGCATCTACACGAACATCGTCCCGGCCCACATCGCCCGCACGGTCGGCTGGAACACCGGCTTCACCGGCCCGGCCCAGGCCATCTCGGGCAGCTGGTACACGATCACGAGCTACAACGCGAACCAGTCCGTGGTCCTCACCCGGAACCCCTCCTACTGGGGCACGCCCGGCAAGCTGAACAAGATCGTCTTCCAGTTCTTCTCGGACGACAGCCAGCTGGTGCCGGCTCTCCAGAACAAGGAGATCAACATCTTCAACCCGTCCACGGTCAACCTCTCGATTGTGCAGACGGCGGCCCAGGTGCCGAACACGAAGACGGCGACGCTGCCGGGGCTCGAGTTCGAGCACTTCGACTTCAACCAGGCCGACCCCTACCTGGCCAAGGTCCAGGTGCGCGAGGCGATCGCCCACGGCGTCAACCGGCAGAGCATCATTCTCCGGACCGTCGGTCAGATTCAGAAGGGCATCACGCCGCTCGGCAGCCGGATGCTCGTGTCGACCCAGAAGGGCTACAAGGGCACCAACTACGCCTTCAGCACGTCGCAGTCGATCAACCTGCTGAAGGAGGCCGGCTTCAAGAAGGCCTCGGACGGCTACTTCCAGCCCGACTACGGCCCGCAGAAGGGCAAGGACCTGACCTTCACCATTCAGTCGACGTCGGGCAACACCATCCGCTCGCAGACGGAGCAGCTGTTCCAGGCCCAGATGAAGGCGATCGGGATCAAAATCAACATCCAGAACTACGACGCCAACACGTTCTTCGGGACCAACCTCCCGAACGGCACGTACCAGATCGCCGAGTTCGCCTGGGTCACGACCCCGTTCGTCTCGGGCAACCAGCCCATCTACTGCTCGTACACCAACGCCAGCGGCTGCGGCGAGAACTGGACCCACTCGGCGAACGCCGAGGCGGACAAGCTGATGGCCTCCGGGTCGTCCGCTCCGAGCCAGAGCAAGGAGATCAACGACTACAACGAAGCCGACTCGATCCTCTGGCAGAACATGGTGACCCTGCCGCTCTACCAGAAGCCGCAGTTCTTCGCCTGGTCCAGCAACCTGAAGGGCGTCCTGCCCAACACGTCGAGCGTGGGCGTGACCTGGAACGCCGAAGACTGGACAATCGGCTCGTAGTGAATCGCTGAACGAGAGGGAGGGGCCGGCCACCGGCCGGCCCCTCCCTCATCGTCTCCGATCCCACACCTAGAATCCGCCCATGTTCGCCTACGTCATTAGGCGTTTGTTGATCAGCATCGTCGTCCTCTTCTTCGCGACGATCCTGGTCTTCGTTCTTGTCAGCTCCGCCGGTGACCCGCTCGCGCTGCTGCGCGCCAATCCGCACATCCCCCACTCGACGATCGTCGCCCGTGAGCACCTGCTCCACCTCAACGATCCCCTGTGGCAGCGCTACTGGATCTGGTTCTCCAATGCCATTCAGGGCAACCTGGGTAACACCACCAAGGGTCAGCCCGTCGCCCCGCAGCTCTGGTCGCACCTCCTCGTGACCCTGCGCATGGTGATCGTCGCCACCCTCATCGCCATCGTCCTGGCCATAGGCCTCGGCGTCTGGGCGGCCGTCCGGCAGAACAAGCTCGCCGACCACACGATCACGGTGACGAACTTCGTGCTCCTGGCCACGCCCGTCTTCGTGCTCGGCCTCGCCCTCAAGGAATTCGTGGCCATCCCCATCAACCAGCACGTGGGGAGCACGATCTTCTACACCGACGGCGAGCAGAGCCCGACACTCAGTGGTTCCTTCTTCAGTCGATTGCCCGACTATGCGGGCCACACCGCGTTGCCGGCTCTCACCCTCATTCTGGTCTCCTACTCGGCCTGGGCCATCTATCAGCGCTCCTCCATGATTGAGACCCTCGACGCCGACCACGTTCGGTTGGCCCGGGCCAAGGGATTGAGTCGCCGCCGGGTGCTCATTCGCCACGTGCTGCGCAATGCGCTGATCCCGGTCACAACCGTCATCGCACTGGACTTCGCCGCTGTGCTCGGCGGCGCCATCCTCGTCGAATTCGTCTTCGGCTGGCAGGGGCTCGGGACGTGGTACATCACCGGCGTGAACACCCTCGACGTCAACATCATGCTGGCCTACCTGGTGATCACGGCCACGTTCGTCATCCTCTTCAACCTGCTCGCCGACATCCTCTACGGCGTGCTCGATCCGAGGATCCGCTATGCCTGATGAGGCCCGCGAGAACTTCGTCATTCAGACGCCGGAGCACGTGGCCGAGGCCGAGGCCGGCATGCACACGTTGGCGTCACCCGGCGCCGGCCTCGGCCTGTCCGGCTCGGACATCTACGGGCTCAGCGGGGAGGCGAAGGGCCAGTTCCGCATTGTCGTCGGGCGCTTCGTCCACCAACCCCTCGCCATGGTCGGCCTCTGCATCTTCGTGCTGTTGGGTCTCGGATCCGTCCTCGTCGGGCACTTCTGGCAGTTCAACTACCAGGACATCACCAACAACCTGAACGACCCCCCGTCGTGGACGAACCCCTTCGGCACCAACTCCATCGGCAACGACATGTTCGCCCAGGTCATGGCCGGGGTGCAGAAGGACATTGAGATCGCCCTCACCGTGGCGGCCATCGCGGTGCTCATCGGCGTGACCATCGGAGCCATCGCCGGCTTCTACCGGGGTTGGGTGGATTCCCTCCTCATGCGCTTCGTCGACCTCGTGCTGGTGGTGCCGATCCTCGCCATCCTCATCCTGCTCTCGTCCAAGCTGGCCAAGCAGTCGAGCAACTGGCTGGGCCTGGCCCTCATCATCGGCCTGCTCTCGTGGACCTACGTGGCCCGGCTCGTCCGGGCTGATTTCCTGTCGCTGCGCGAACGCGATTTCGTCGAGGCGTCGCGGGCGCTCGGGGCGACGAACCGGCGCATCATTGTGAAGCACATGCTGCCGAACGCCATCGGGCCGATCATCGTCAACGCCACGCTGACGGTGGCGCTGAGCATCATCCTCGAATCGACCCTGTCGTTCCTCGGGCTCGGCGTCCAACCGCCCAACGTGTCGCTGGGTCTGCTCGTCGTCCAGGGGCAGGACTCCGCCACCACCGAGTGGTGGCTCTTCGTCTTTCCGGTCGCCCTCCTGATCATCCTCATCCTCTCGATCTTCCTCGTCGGCGACGGTCTGCGCGAGGCGTTCGACCCCAAGAAGAGTCGAGTGAGGGCCTGAATGCCTGAACCTGCCCTGCAGATCGAAGGGCTCGAGGTCGACTTCCCGACCAAGGACGGGGTCGTCCACGCCGTGCGCGGCGTGGACCTGTCCCTCGCGCCCGGTGAGGTGCTGGGCATCGTCGGCGAATCGGGCTCGGGCAAGTCCGTCACGGCGCTGGCCACCATGGGGTTGCTCCCCAAGGGCGCGCAGGTGCGGGGCTCCATCCGCTTCGAAGGCACCGAATCTCCTCGCCCTGAAGGAGAAGCAGCTCACCAACGTGCGGGGCACGGGCGTCTCCATGATCTTCCAGGACCCGATGACCGCGTTGAATCCCGTCTACACCATCGGATGGCAGATCGTCGAGGCGATCCTGGCCCACCAGGACATCTCGAAGGAGGCGGCACGGGCCCAGGCCGTGGAGCTGCTGGCCAAGGTGGGCATCCCCAACCCGTCTGAGCGGATCGACAACTACCCGCACGAATTCTCCGGCGGCATGCGCCAGCGCGCCGTCATCGCCATCGCCATGGCCAACGACCCCGACGTGATTCTGGCCGACGAGCCCACCACCGCCCTCGACGTCACCGTGCAGGCGCAGGTGCTGAACTCCCTCAAGACGGCAATGGCCGAGACCGGAGCCGCCCTGCTCCTCATCACCCACGACCTCGGGGTCATCGCCGGGCTGGCCGACCGCGTCCTGGTGATGTACGCCGGCCGTGCCGTCGAGATCGGCACCGCCGAGGACGTCTTCTATCGGCCCTCCATGCCGTACACGCTCGGATTGCTGGGTTCGTTGCCGCGTCTCGACGGCGACGGATCGGCCCGGCTGCGCCAAATCCCCGGCTCACCTCCCTCCATGCTCGGCGACCGCACTGGCTGCCCCTTCGCCCCCCGCTGCCCGCTGGCCACCGACCTCTGTCGCGAGACCGAGCCCGACCTCATGGTCGTCCCGTCGGTCACGTCCGCCGCAGGCGAGCACCGGGCGGCCTGTCATTACGCCGAGGCGGTCGGTCGAGGCGACCACGGACAGGTCTTCTCCGACGGCGTCGTGGACAACGTGATCGCATGAGCGAGACGACCGACACGGCGGTCCAGCCCGGCACCGGAGCAGGGGCATCGGGCACCACCACTCCCCTGCTGCAGGTGACAGACCTGGTCAAGGAGTTCCCCATCCGCGGCGGGACCTTCGTGCGCCGCCGCGTCGGCGCCGTCCACGCCGTCTCGGGCGTCTCTTTCACCATCGACCCGGGGGAGACGCTCGGGCTCGTCGGAGAGTCCGGCTGCGGGAAGTCGACAACGGGCCGATCCGTCCTGCAGCTGACCCGGCCGACCTCGGGCTCGGTGAAGTTCGACGGGGCGGAACTGACCGAACTGGGCGGCACGGACCTGCGGAAGATCCGCCGGAACATTCAGGTCGTCTTCCAGGACCCCTTCGCCTCGCTCGACCCGCGGCTCCCGATCGGCCAAGCCATTGCGGAGCCCCTGCAGATCCACGGGGTCGGTGACCGCAGGGCCATCGCGCAACGCGTGGCCGACATGCTCAAGCTCGTCGGGCTCGAGCCGTACCACGCCAACCGCTACCCCAACGAGTTCTCCGGCGGGCAGCGTCAACGCGTCGGCATCGCCCGGGCCCTGGTGATGCAGCCCAAGCTTCTGGTCCTCGACGAGCCGGTGTCCGCGCTCGATGTCTCCATTCAGGCAGGCGTGGTCAACCTGCTCGACGACCTGCAGAAGGAGCTCGGGGTCGCCTTCCTCTTCATTGCGCACGACCTCTCGGTGGTCCGGCACATCTCGGACCGCGTCGCGGTCATGTACCTCGGAAAGATCGTCGAGATCGGTGACCGCACGAACGTCTACGAGCGACCGGCCCACCCGTACACGCAGGCGCTGCTCTCCGCCGTCCCCATCCCCGACCCGAAAGCCGAGCGGGCGCGGAAGCACATCGTCCTCGAAGGCGACGTTCCGAGCCCGCAGTCACCGCCCTCGGGCTGCCGCTTCCGCACTCGCTGCTGGAAGGCGCAGGAGATCTGCGCCACCGAAGAGCCGGCCCTGGTCGACCGGGGTCAAGGGCACCCCGTCGCCTGTCACTTCGCCGAGGTCGCCGCGGTCGTCTGACCGGACGTAGTGGCCCTGGCCGCACCACGGAAGTTCACGGACGAAGGCCCAGCTCCGGCGGTGGATCGCCGTCGGCCCGTAACCCCGCAGGGCCGCTTGGTGGAGGGGGGAGGGATAGCCCTTGTTCCGCTCGAAGGCGTAGGCGGGGAAGTGGTCCGCCTCCTGGCGCATCATTCGGTCCCGCACGACCTTGGCCAGAACCGAGGCGGCCGCCACCGACGCGCACTTGGCGTCACCGTCGACGATCGGTCGCACCGCGCCTTCGAAGGGATCGTCAGGATGGCGCAGCAGGTCGACCGGACCGTCGACCAGGACGGCCTGGGGCGGCTCGCCGAGGCCGGCCAGGGCGCGACGGGCCGCCACGCGGAGCGCCTCGGTCATCCCCCATTCGTCGCACTCAGCCGGCGACGCGTGCCCGACCGACCAGGCCTGGCACCACTTCCCGACAGCCTCGAAGATCTCCTCGCGGCGCGCTTCGCTGAGCATTTTGGAGTCCCGCAGCCACGCCGGCATGGAGCGCAGCTGCACGCGGGGACGTACGACGGCCACGCCGACGGTCAGCGGTCCGGCCCAGGCGCCGCGGCCGACCTCGTCCAGGCCCGCCACGGACTCGTATCCCTGCGAGCGCAGCCGGCGCTCCTCCTTGAGATCAGGGGAACAGACCGTCATCGGGCCACAGGCGCGGACGCCTCGTACGATGGGGGTGTGAGCACTGGGCGGGGAGGGAACAGCAGACGCACAGACGCGGTCGCCGTTGGCTCCCGGGACGAAGGTGGACGTGCGCAACCGCTTCCAGGGCACGTGGGTCCGCGGCTTCGAGATCGCCGAAGTCACCGACGAGGGGTATCGCATCCGCCGCATGTCGGACGGAAGCGTCTTGGGCGAGCTGTTCTCACGGGACGACGTTCGCCGGGAGCGGTCGCGTCAGGGCTTCTGGTGGCATTGAGGGCTCAGCCCTTCTGGGCCCTCAGCACGCCTTCGATGTAGTCGTCGATCGGAATGGCCGAGAGCGTGAGCGTCTTGAGGGTTCCTCGCGAGCCCAGGACCAGGGACACCCGGGCCATGGTGGTCTCGTCAGGGGCGTCGAGCACGGTTGCGAAGTCGTACTGGCCCAGCAGGGCCCACTGCGCCACCACGCGCACGCCCATGGCCTCGACCTCGGCATTGACCGCCTTGAGGCGGTCGGGGTTCTCGGTCAGGGTCGCCGCACCGTCCGGCCCCACCGTCGAGAGCATGAGGAAGGTTGCCATGGCTGCACGCTACCGCAGGCGCCGGCGCGCTCCACGGTCCGGCTCCGCTCAGCCAAGCTCGCTCCTGACCACCTTGCCCAGCGCATTGCGGGGCAGCGCGTCGATCAAGCGGACCTCGCGCGGGCATTTGAACGGCGCCAGCTCGGCCGCCGCCAGTTCCCGGAGCGAGGCGAGGTCGGGATCCCCCACCACATAGGCCACGACGGTCTCCCCCCACTCGGCTGACGGCAGCCCCACGACGGCGACCTCGACCACGCCCGGGTGGCGGGCCAGCACCGCCTCCACCTCAGCGGGGTAGACGTTGTGGCCGCCGGTGATGATGAGCTCGGTACGCCGCCCGCGGATCGACACGTAGCCGTCATCGGCCACCGAGGCCAGGTCCCCCGTGGCGAACCAGTCTTCGACGGCGAAGGCTCCGCGTCCCCAGTACCCCCGACAGACCGAAGGGCCGCGCACAAAGAGCTCGCCGATCCCCTGCTCGTCGACACCGTCGAGCGCGGCCTCCACGCCGGGCAGCGGCAGCCCCACCGAGCCCGGCCGGCGCTCACCTTCGAGCGGGTTGGAGAGCGTCAACAACGTCTCCGTCATGCCGTAGCGCTCCAGCACCACGACGCCGTCGCCGGCCAACCTGTGCCACAGGTCGGCTGCCAACGGAGCCGACCCGGACACGCACAGTCGCAGGTCGCCCAGCGCAGCAGCCCGTCCCGTCGCTGCCAGCCGGTGGTACATGGTGGGGACGCCGAAGAACATGGTGCCGGCGGACGCCGCCTGCAGGATCGCCTCCTCGTCGAAACGGTCGAACACCGCCGCAGAGGCGCCCGCGGTCAGCGTGCCGAACAATCCGGCACAGAGGCCGTGCACATGGAAGAGCGGCAGGCAGTGGACCAGGCGATCCTCGGGGGTCCATGCCCATGCGGTGACGAGCGCAGTGACCCCGGCCAGCAAGGAGCCGTGCGTGTGCACCGCTCCTTTCGGCTTGCCGGTGGTCCCCGACGTGTAGACGATCAACGCGTCGTCCTCGGGCTGGCAGGCCGGCGGACTGGTGCCGGCCCGCCCTCCGGCCCGGGTGAGGTCGTCGATGGACAACACGGAGAGACCGGCACCGAGCGCGTCGGGCCGAGGTCGGTCGAGCAGAGCCAGGACCGGACGGGCATCACCGATCACGTGGTCGAGCTCGGCAGCGGTGGCGGACGGATTGAGCGGCACCAGGACCGCGCCGCTGCGCAGCACGGCCAGAAGGGCCTCGACGGCGGGGAGCGTGGCCCGGGCGCACCACAGCACACGGTCGCCCGGCGAGACCCCCCTTTCGGCCAGCGCCGTCGCCAACGCGGCCGTACGGCCGTCGAGAGTCGCCGCGTCGACCACCCGCGTCGTGTCCCAACCATCGATCAGGACGGGGGCCTCCGGACGCGGATGCCCACTGCCGGGCCCATATTTCCGGCAGGGTCGAACCATCCACCGGGGACCCGCGCGTCGGGCCACCGTCCGGCCGGGACGAGCGCCCTCACCGCCGGCGACCGCAGGTCATAGTCTGGCGGTCATGACCGCCCGCCGGATTGCCATCGTTCCGCACACGCACTGGGACCGCGAATGGTACAAGTCCTACCAGGACTTCCGCCTCGCCCTGGTGGAGTTGATCGACACCCTCGTCCCCCTGCTCGAGCGTGATGCCAGCTACCCCCACTTCATGCTGGACGGGCAGATGGCCGTCGTGGACGACTACCTCGAAGTCCGCCCCGAGGCCGAGGAGCGGCTGCGGGCACTGGCGGCAGCGGGTCGACTCAGCATGGGGCCCTGGTACATCCTGATGGACGAATTCCTGGCCTCCGGCGAGACCATCGTGCGAAACCTGCAGATGGGCCTCGGACGAGGCGCCGCCTTCGGCGGCGTCATGGAACTGGGCTACCTGCCCGGACATGTTCGGCCACATTGCGCAGATGCCCCAGATCCTCCGGCTGGCCGGCTTCCACGAACGCCGTGGTCTGGCGGGGCGTCCCGTCGCAGGTGACCAAGAACGCCTTCACCTGGGAGTCCCCCGACGGCTCTTCTGTCCGGGCCGAGTACCTGCCCGTCGGCTACGGCAACGGCGCAGCCCTGCCCGACGACGCCAAGGCGCTGATCCGCCGCACGAGCGACAACGTCGACGAGGTGGCCGACTTCCTCATGGGTGACCTGCTGTGCATGAACGGTTCGGACCACCTCATGCCCCAACCCTGGCTCGGGCGAGTCGTGGCGGAGGCGAACGACCTCCAGGACGAGTTCGACTTCGAGGTGACGTCGCTCCCCCGTTACCTGGCAGAACGCCCCCACCGAGGGACTGACGCTGGTGGAGGGTGAGCTGCGCTCGGGCGCCCGCTCCAACATGCTCATGGGCGTCACCTCGAACCGGGTCGACGTCAAGCGCCGTGGCGCACTCGCCGAGCGGGAACTGGAGCGGCGCGCCGAGCCGCTGGCCGCCCTCTTCCAGGCTCCGGCGGACTACCCCGACCGCCTGCTGGACCTGGCCTGGCTCGAAATGGTGCGCAATTCTGCTCACGACTCCATCTGCGCCTGCTCGGTCGACGACGTCGTCGACGCCGTCCTCCACCGTTACGCCGAGGCGCGCGCCATTGCCGCCGGGTTGGCGGACCGGGCCGTCAAGACCTTCGCCCGCTCGTTGTCCCACGCCGGGCCGACGGTGCTGAACGCCTCCCAGCGCGCCCGATCTGGCGTCGTCGATCTGGTCGTGCGGGCCGATGGCCCGGCCCCGGCCGACGTGCAGGTGCTGTCCGAGCGGTCCGGCATGCCCGGATCGATGGTGCTCGATGCCGACACCGTGCGCACGGTGCTGGGGATGCTGCAGGGCCCGCGGATCAGCGACGACGCGTGGATCCAGGACGTGCTGATTGAGGACACCGACGACGGTTTCGACATCACGATCGCCGTCGGTACGGAGGAGAAGCCCGGCGTTCCCATCGCAGAGGCGAAGCAGGACGTCTACACCCGGCTCGGCGCCCGCCCGGACGCGGTTGTTCGAGTGGCGATGGACCAGCCGTCCACGCGCAAGATCCTCGCCCGCACCGCCGAGGTACCCGGCTACGGCTGGGCCGCCTTCGAGCCGGTGCCCTTGGCCCACCCGGTGGAGGTCGAGGAGTCCGAAGGGTCGGTCGTGGTCACCAACGGGCTCGTGCGCATCGTCGTCGACCCCGAGACAGGCACCTTCGCGCTGGACGGCACGCCCGGCTACGGCCGGCTGGTGGACGGCGGCGATCTCGGCGACTCGTACAACTATTCGCCACCACGAAAGGACACCTTCGTGGACACGCCGCTCGCAGTGACGGTCCGTGTCGACGAGCGTGGGCCCGTCCGGGCGCGGGTGCGCATCACGAACACGTACGACTGGCCCAGCTTCGTGGACGGCACCACCCAGGAGCGCGTCGGCAGTCACCACGTCGACGTCCACACCGACGTGGACGTGCTGGCCGACGACGCCACCGTCCGCCTCGTGACCAGCTTCGTGAACCCGAGCGGGGATCATCGCCTGCGCGTCCACCTGCCGCTCCCGGAACCGGCACAGCACTCGGAAGCCGAGAGCGCCTTCGCCGTTGTGACCCGAGGCCTCACGGCCGAAGGCCGGCCCGACGAATTCGGCCTCCCCACCGCGCCCGCCAACCGCTTCGTGAGCGCCGGACGGCTCACGGTCGTCCACGAAGGCGTGTGCGAGTACGAGCTGATCGATGTCGAGGGCGACGCCGCGCACACGCTGGCGCTGACGATCCTGCGCTCGACCGGCATGCTGTCCCGGCTCGGCATGGCCTACCGGCCTTTCCCGGCGGGCCCGCTCACTCCGGTGGAAGGGCTCCAGATGCGGGGCAAGCGGGTCGAGCTGCGGTACGCGCTCGCACTCGACTGCGACGACCCCTACCGCCTGGCCGACGATGTCCTCCTTCCCCTGGAGCCGGTCCAGAGCCTGGGCGGAGGCCCACGTCCGGCCACGGGAAGCGAAATGACGGTCCACGGCGCCGAGGTCAGTGCGCTCCACCGCGTGGCCGGGGTACTCGAAGTCAGGGTCTTCAATCCGACCCCTGAGCCGACCGTGGTGTCGTTCGCCAACCGCACCGGCTGGCTCGTCGATCTGCGGGGCTACCCGAAGACCCCATTCGAAGGATCCTTCGAGCTACGGCCCTTCGGCATCGCCACGGCCAGGCTCCACGACGCCTGACCCTGACGGCCGGTTGGTGGTGAGCAGGCGCTCGCCGACTCCCCGGAGCTCCTCCAGGTCACGCAGGACCTCCGAGAGGCGCTCCCACCGCACGTTGCGACGCCGATCGGCCGCGGCGCCGGCGCCGTCGGCTTCGTGACCAACGCGGCCGCACCACCACAACTGCACACGGCCCAGATCCTTCAGGAGGCGCGGCCGGAGCGCCTGTGCCGTGAACTCGTCCGGCGCCTCCTGCACGAGTGCCGTGTGGAACTCGTCAGACATCAACACGGTGCCGGGGTTGCCGATGTTCACAATCCGGTGAGCCAAGTTGACAGTCGGTCCGAAATAGTCACCGTCGCGCACGAGCACCGGTCCACAGGCCAGGCCAACCCGCACGTCCGACAGGAGGTCGTCGTCGGCGTAGGCATCGGCCAGGCTGAGACCGATGCGCGCCGCGGCTGCGACGCTGTCGACCACGAACATGACCTCGTCGCCGATCATTTTGACCACCCGGCCGCGGGCGCCGGTCACGATGTCATGGGAGATCTCTTCGAAGCGTCGCACGACGGCAGCGAGCTCTTCGTCACTCAGATGCTGGCTCAGCAGCGTGAAGCCGACCATGTCGGCGAACCCGACGGCGATCACGGGGCTCTGCCCAGGCGCCAATCCATGGCTGCGCAGCATCATGTTGCGCTGAATCCCTGCCGCCACCTGTCGGCGCCAGACGAATTCCAGCAGCTTGGCCATGGCGGGAATCGTGACGTCGGCAATGCCGGCGAACGCTTCAGCCGAGAGGATGGGGTCGACCTCCGCACTGACCATGTCCCCCGGAACGAGTTCGGCCTCGGCAATACGGGCCATGGACGAACCGATCACCCGGGCCATCTGGACCGCCGTCTCGGCGTCGGCGGCCCCGAGCGCCTGGAGACCCTGGAAGAGGCGTACCGCCTCGAGGTCGAGATCAGTGAACGCCCGGTCGTCGTCGTCGACCCCGGGGAAGCCGAGGGCACGCCAGAACCGTTCGAGCATGTCGACGCTCACGCCGGTCAGCTCAGACACTTCGGCCCTCGTGTACCGGCGCCGTGACGGGACCAGCAGGCGGTCCGCGACGAAGAGGTCGATCACGCCATCGTCGACCGCCCGGTCGATTTCCTCCTCGCCGGCGCCGTGCATCAGGAGGATCTCCCTGACGTGCTCGAGCGCCGCCTCGCGGCGCGCCTCGTCGTCGGCCTCGGGCGCCACGTCGTAGCTGTGGAAGATGCCGCTCATGCCGGGAGCCCTTTGAGCAGCGATTCGTCCCATTCGGGGCGGGAGGGTCGCCGCATCAGATTCAAGAGCGCATCAGCGGGTGAACAGCGTCCCTCCACAATGGCCTGGACCTGCTCTGCGATCGGCATCTCGACGCCGTTGGCCTGCGCCAGCCCGACCAAGGGCCCTGCGCTCTTGATGCCCTCCGCCACCATGTGCATGCCCCCGACGATGTCCTCGAGCGATTGCCCCTCTCCCAGCGCGAACCCCACCGTCCGGTTCCGGCTCTGCGGGCTGGCACAAGTCGCCACCAGGTCGCCGACACCGGCCAGCCCACCGAAAGTGAGCACCTTCCCACCCAGTGCGACGCCCAGACGCCCCAACTCGGCGAGACCCCGCGTGATGAGGACGGCACGGGTGTTGTCCCCGAGCCCGAGGCCGTCGCCGATACCGGCCGCGATGGCCATGACGTTCTTGGTCGCTCCGGCGATCTCACAGCCGACCACATCGGTGCCCATATAGGTACGGAACGTCCGCGTGTGCACCAGCGCCTGCACCCGGCTCGCGAGGGCTTCATCCGACAAGGCGACCACGCAGGCGGCCGGATGCCCCTGCGCCACCTCGCGGGCCAGGTTCGGGCCGGTGAGGACGCCGGCGGGAACCTCCGGGAGCACCTCGCCCACGACCTGGGACATGCGCAGGTTGGTCCCCATCTCAATCCCTTTGGCCAGACTCACGACGGCCTCGATCCCGTCTGCGAAAGGCTGCATGGCGGTGAGCACGGAGCGGAACCCGTGCGACGGGACCGCCATGAAGACGATGCTGACCCCCTGGAGCGCCTCCTCGAGCGATGCCGTCACCGTGAGCCCGTCGGGAAGCTGCACATCGGGGAGGTACTTCTCGTTCCGGCGCGTCTGCACCATGGAAGCGGCAAGGTCAGGTGAGCGCACCCAGAGTGACGCCGGGTGTGAGGCACCGACGATGGTCCCGACGGCGGTCCCCCACGACCCCCCGCCGATCACCGCAACCCGGTCGCTCATCGGACAGAGCCTACGGCGGCATGCGGCGCCCTTGACGTGGACCCCTACACTGTCCCGGTGTCGAGGGCCAGCGTGCCGCCAGCAACGCATGCGGCGCATTCGATTGACGCTCAACTTGGGCCTGAGGTGGTCCTCATCCCCGTCAAGGCCTTCGGGCAGGCGAAGCGCAGGCTGGGATCCACCCTCTCGGACCCGGACCGCATACAGCTCGTCCGGGCCATGGCGGCACACGTCGTGGCGGCCTGCGTGCCTCTTCCCGTCGCCGTGGTCTGCGACGACGAAGGCGTGGCGCAATGGGCGGCGAACATGGGCGCAACCGTCATGTGGGAGCCGGGACAGGGCCTCAACGGTGCCGTGCGCGCGGGCGTCGACCGGTTGGCCACGGGCCGGTGCCCGCTGGGTGACCGTGGCCCACGGCGATTTGCCCCGGGCACACGGGTTGGGTGTGTTGGCACCGTTCGACGGCGTCACGCTCGTTCCCGACCGACGGGATGACGGCACCAACGTGCTGCGGCTTCCAGCCGGATCCGATTTCCGCTTCGCCTACGGTCCGGGCTCCTTCCGCGCCCATCGGGCGGAAGCAACGCGGCTCGGCTTGGCGGTGCGCGTCCTGCGGCACCCCGATTTGGCCTACGACGTCGACTGGCCCGCCGACGTCGTGGAACTCAACCAGACTTCCTGATCAGTCCCCGGACGCGGAGCCGGGGGCCCGAAGGCCCCCGGTCTCGCGTGTTCCCGAAGGAACGAGGCGCTTAGCGCCGACGTGCCGCCTTGCGGGCGGGTGCACGACGCACGGCCTTCTTCGCAGGAGCCCGCTTCTTGGTGGCCTTGCGTGCCGGAGCCCGCTTCGCCGCCTTCTTGGCAGGAGCCCGCTTCTTGGTGGCCTTGCGTGCCGGAGCCCGCTTCGCCGCCTTTTTGGCTGGGGCCCTCTTCTTGGCAGCCTTCCGTGCCGGAGCCCGCTTCTTGGTGGCCTTGCGCACTGTGGTGCGCTTTGCCGCCTTCTTCGCAGGAGCCCGCTTCTTGGTGGCCTTGCGCACTGTTGTGCGCTTCGCTGCCTTCTTTGCCGGAGCCCGCTTCTTCGCAGCCTTCCGTGCCGGAGCCCGCTTCACGGACTTCCGTGCCGGAGCTCGCTTGACGGCCTTCTTCGCCGTCGTGCGCTTCGCTGCTTTCTTTGCGGGGGCCCGCTTTTTCGCGGCCTTCTTGGCCGGGGCCCTTCTTTTTGCGGCTACTGCCACAGGTGCACCTCCCTAGGAGCATGGTCACTGAATAGAGGCGAAGCCTGCGCCACCTCGAGGCCGATTACTCCCCGCTGTGCGCATTGCCGCACCGGTTTCACTTGCAACTGCTTCGGCCGCCGTTGCTGCGCCAGCGTCATGAACGCCGCCACATCACGCCGTACCGATTTGATTCCCCGAGTTGCGCTGTCACGTAGACGTCGTGCCACGACGGACTGAGCGCGCCAAAACGAAGCCGACAGTTTCCGTTTTGCGCGCCACACTCCGTTGTGTCGCAGCACATGTCATACCCTCCCTCACACTTCGGTTACATACATTCTCGTGTTGTTCACATGCCCAGGTCAAGCATTCTTTATTCGCGCGGTCATTTTGCACTCGTTTACGACCGTCGTTTCACTCCGTTCTGCACACGCAAATGACGCGCATCCTGCGTCAGCGCGCCGTCATCAGCTTGTCGTTGTCGCCACATTGCGTGATATGTCCCATGGAATTTCATGTTCACCAACGCAAACATCAACGGTGTGGAACGTGACGCTCATACACATGTCGACACCGTCGATTCGAGTTCGATTTCAAGTGCCGCGCATCGTCGGATCCACCATTTGACGCGGCATGGGATCTACATTGGACAAAGCGGCAACGGATGGGCAGTGTCGGGCCCGCAGTGCTCCACGCTGGTGCTCGGGCCACCGCGGTCAGGAAAGACATCTTCCCTGGTCATCCCCAATATTTTGCTGGCCGACGGACCTGTTCTCTCGACTTCGACCAAGCCCGACGTGATGCAGTCCACTGCGCCCACGCGTGCCGCCGAAGGCTGGACGTTTCTCTACGACCCGAGCGGTGAAGTGGAGTGCCCGCCAGGTGTCGAGCGCGTCGGTTGGTCACCCATCACGAGCGCATCGAATTGGGACGCTGCAGTGGTCACCGCGGATGCCATGGTCGGCGCCAGCCGGTCGAGCGGTCAACGCGCCGGCGAACATCACTGGACCGAGCGCTCCGGTGCGCTGCTCTCCACACTTCTCCATGCCGCGGCCACAGAAAATCTTTCCATGCGAGACGTCTTGAAGTGGATCGATCGCCACAATGGGGTCCCGGCACTCGAAATTCTCTCCTCGAACGCCGGGGAGGACGCTCCGGCGACCGATCTGCTCGCAGGCATCGTCGCCACGGATTCCCGTGAGCAGTCAGGTATCTGGTCCACGGCGTCGGGCGTCCTGGCGGCGTACCGCACCGAGGGTGCACTCGCATCGACGCAGGCACCACCTCTCGATCTCGAGAGCTTCTGTGACGGAGCCAACACGCTCTACGTCTGCTCAACCGGTCGGCGCCAACGCCAATTCGCCCCACTCGTCGTGGCGATCATCGGCGACACTCGCGATGCCGCCTATGCCCGGTCCCGTGACGGGCAGGCCGGGCCGCCGATCCTCCTCGCGCTCGACGAAGTGGCCAACATCGCCCCGATCCCCGACCTGCCGTCGATGGTGAGCGAAGGGGCGGGACAGGGGCTCCTCGTCCTGGCCTGCCTGCAGGACCTCTCACAGGCACGCGTCCGGTGGGGGTCGGCCGCCGACGGATTCCTGTCGCTTTTCGGCACGACGGTCGTCCTGCCAGGCATTGCCGACACGTCGACGCTCCGCGATATCAGCGCGTTGGCCGGCGACCGGGAGGTCGCACGCACGACGCTCAGCAGATCCGTGGACCGCTGGGGCCGCCTCCGTCCCTCGACGTCGGTCGGCACCAGCCACGAGCACCGCCTTCCGGTCGATGCCGTCGCCCACGGTGCACCTGGCCAGGCCCTCGTCCTCGGGACGGACAAGAAGGTCCACGAGGTGACCCTGACACCGGCACATGCGTGCGCACCCTGGCGTGAACTGCTGCCACAGGGTCGCGGGCGCGGCCCGGCGGTCGTTGCCGATCGCGGCCGCTGAGTCAGCGTCCGAGCCCACGCTCGACGGTCGCCGGGACGCGCCATCCGAGCCGGGCCCGGGCGACCGTGATCTCCCGCTCGGTACGGACGTGATCGGCCAGGCGCTCGGCCGGCAGGGCAGCCAGGTGCTGGGGTGGCACCCTTTCTCCGAAGGGCTCGGTCGCGTCGGTGAGGCCCCACCTCTCCCGGTAGGCATCGATGCTGCGGGCAGCGCCGAGCCACACCGAGTGGTCGTCAGGATCGACCGGCCGAGGACCGAGGGCACGCAGATGGTGATTGGCCGGGACCACGGTTCGTCGCTGTTGCAACGGCTCAGCCACTCCGAGGGGGTCCGGCTGGGACCCATTGGGCTACCAGCCGCTCCACGACGGCGGAGGTGGCACCATCCGCCGCGGCCGTGCTGAAGGCCTCCACGACGTCACGGCGGTGGGCCCCGCCGTGGGTCGGAAGGGCAATCACCCCGGCGAAGCGGTGCTCGTCGAGCAGGGCGTGACCACGACGGGTGGAGGCTCGCTCGAGCTCCAGGTCGGCGCCGACCGCGCCGGCCTTTCGCTGCCACCGGGCTGCGAGCTCGCCGAAGGGGGTGCCCGGCGCCTTGGCGGGGCGGGTCGCCGCCCAGGCGATGCGGGCGCCTCGGCCCGAATGCACCCCCCGCTCGCCCATGTGGCGGCGGATGTCCGCACTCCGGCTCGAGAACTCGGCAAGCAGGTCCGGGCCCACACCGACCACCTCCGCTGATCGACCCGGACTCCCGGTCCATCGCACGCCGAGCGCCGCAGTCAAACCGGCGCGCAGATGTGCTTCGTACACCGCCGAGGCGGCACTGCGATGCGCGGTGATCCCCCGGCTGTCACAGGCGCCCCAACGCCCGTCGGCTCCATGCACGAGGTTGGCCAACACGACGTGGCTGTGGATGTGGGGGTCGCCGTTCCGGCTGACTCCGTGCGTGAACACCGCGGCGAGGGCACCGCTGGTGGGCAGCACAGCACGAGCGGGACCTGATCGCCGGGTGGCGGTGATGGCGTGGCTCTCCAAATACGAAAGGGCGCCGGCGACTGCGTCGGCGTGCGCGGCGACCACCGTGCGGGCCGCGTCGGCGCCGGCCAATGCGAAGACGACGCTGGCCGATTTTGGCGCGCTGAACGTGAGGTCGAACGCCGCCACGGAGGTGCGGCCCGTTCCGAGCATGACCCCCGTGTGCGGGTGCCGCCCCTCAAGCAGCCTCCGGAACTCGGTCGGCCGTGACCGGGCCGCCCAGGCCGAGCCTCTCTGCCGTGCGCCCGGCCCAGTGACCCGGTCCGGCAACCGGCAACTCGTGGGCGAGGTCAGAGAGGTAGTAGTCGGCTTTGTCCCTCCCGATCCCGTGGATCCCGAGCACTGCTGGCCTCCCGTCAGCCCGGCGTCGTGGCCGGGGTGAACGGTCGGCCCCAATCAGCTCCGGCGCAGCTCCACGGCCGGGATCACCCTCGTCGTCGCCTTCTCGTAATCGGCGAAGCCCGGCTGCACCGCCACCTGGGCGGCGTAGAGGCGGTCCCGCTCGGGGCCAGAGGTGATCGGCACCGCAGTGGCCGTGAAGCGGTCGTCGCCGAACTCGACTTCGACCTGGGGATTGGCCACAAGGTTGTGGTACCAGTCCGGGCTGGTCGGCGCGCCTGCCTTGGAAGCGAACACGTAGAGCGTGTCCCCCTCGACCAGCGCCACGAGCGGGTTGACCCGCTTCTGTCCGGACTTGGCGCCCGTTGTCGTCAGCAGGACCACGGGGGCACCGGCGAAACCGCCGCCCACGGCGCCGTGGTTGGCCCGGAACTCCTCAATGACGCCCTGATTGAAATCGTTCATATCGCTCATGGGGCGACGCTATCCGACTCGTAACGCCCCAGGACCCGTCCGGCCGCCTCGGCAGCCAGGCCGGTCAGCTCGGGCGGGCTCACCACCCTGACCGCAGGACCGAGTTGCACGAGAAGGCGTTCGAACCAAGCCATGCCGGAGACGTCGAGCACCACGTCGGTCACCGAGCCGTCGTCGTCGCGTCGCACCGCGCGCACCGGCACCGACTCGGGCACCCATTGGGCGTCGGGACCGAGCTGCAGATGGACCTCGACCGCACCGGGACCGGGCACGAACATCTCTTCGAGCGGCCGCGACCGCGTGATCGCCGGTCCGGGACTCTCCGCCAGCTGCCGTACCGAACCGATGCGGTCCACCCGAAAGCGTCGCATGTCGCCGGCGCGATGGCAGTAGGCGTCCAGGTACCAGTGCCCGTCGATGGTGGCAACCTGCACGGGCTCCACAATGCGCGTGGTGAGCTCGTCACGCGAGCCGGAGAGGTAGTCGATCTCGAGGACCTGTCCGGCATCGGCCGCTTCCCGGACCGCCGCCAAATGGGCCGGTGCATCGACGTCGAGCCCGACCGCCTCCCGCGATCCCAACGCGGCATCGAGCTTGGCCAGAGCACGACGGAGCGCGTCATCTTCCGAGCCCGGCACGGTCAGCAACAGCCGGGCGGAAGCCGCCACGGCAAAACCCTCGGCGGGCGTCAATCGGCGCGGCCGGGCGTACTCCGCCGGCAGGAAGGCGCGGACGGAATGCTCGGATACCTCAATCTCCATGAGCGTGTCCGGGGTGTACGGGGGGATGCCGCAGCAGGCCGCCAGCTCGAGCTCCGCGACCAGCTCCTTCTCGCTCATCCCGAAGCGCTGCGCCGCGTCGGCGATGGGTGCCTCGCCCACCTGCGCCAGCCAGCCGACCAATGCCAGGAGCCGGCGCAGGCGTCGGCTCGTCTCGCGACCCGGCGCGCCGCGCGCCACCGCCGGCTCCTCCTCGGTCGCCGCGCTGTCCGGTTCGGGCAGGCGCGCCTCGGTCGGGAACGACGGCGCGCGCCTCCTTGACGGTACGGAGCCAGGCGATCAGCTCCTGCCGGAAGGCATCCGGTTCGGTGATGACGACGTGGTCGAGCAACCCCAGCAGCCAGGAGCGAATGGAGACGAAGGACGACACGCCGAGCTCCAGATCGACCGACCCGTCCTCCAGCCGGCGCACGACCTTGTCCTCGCCGACCTCTTCTATGACCCGACGCGCCTCGAGCGCGTCGACCCGGACCCGCATTTCGACCCGGTCCTCTCCCTCCACCTCCCACGGTTCCTCGGGCAGCGCCGCCCTCACGTCCACGGTGACGTCGTCGGGCACGACGGCGTCGCCTGCCTCGCCACGGACGACCTGCCCTTCGATGCGGTCCACCCTGAAGGTCCGCACGGCGGACCGCGTCAGATCCCAGGCCACCAGGTACCAATGCCCGAACCGGAACCACAGGCCGACCGGAGCGACGCGCCGCTGTTCGGCTCGGTAGGCGAAGGAGGCTGAGGCGTGCGTGCGCACAGCCTCGAACAACTCAATGAGCGCGGCCGGGGGGACCAGGGATGCGATCGGACGCACGTCCCCCAACCCGACCGCGCCCAACTTCAGGAGCGCATCACGACCACTGGGGTCGCCGAGGTGCACGCCGGCGACGGCGAGGTGGAGCGCAACCTGCTCGTCGGGTTCGAGGTCCAGATCCGGCAGGTAGAACGACTCGCGATCGATCTGGTATCCGTACTGCTCGTTTCCCGGCAGTGGCTGGGTCAGGACCGGGATGCCCTCGTCTCGCAACAGCCGCTTGTCCCGCTCGAAGGCCTGGCGCCGAGCGGAGTGCTCGGTCGGATAGCCGGGAACCTGATGCGCAATGGCGTCGAGGGTGAGCGGCTGGCGCGTGTCCAGCAGCACCAGGACCAGATCGGTGACACGTTCGAGCCGATCGAGCTTCGTGGGGGCCTCCATCGCCGAGAGCCTACGGCGAGCGACGGCGGATGATCGCCGCCGCCCATCCGTTCGGCTGGCACCTCCACGGCTTTTGGCGTCGGCGCTGCCACCTCGGCACGAGCGCATTTGGCGTAGCGTCCGGGCTCAGTGGAGGAGGCGTGGTCCGTGCCCGACGTCTACCTGTTGACGGAGGGGCCTGGGGGTGAGGTGGCCGTTCCCGACCTGACGCTGACCTTCCGCGACTCCGGCCTCGCCCTGGAGAAGGCAGACGGTGCGCGCGTCTGGGGCAGCGATTGGGGTGGGCTCGAAGAGATGTCGCCCGTGGAGCGTTCAGTGCTCCCCGACGGACGAGACGGCGTCGTCCTCGTCGTCGTCGAGCGAGGGCGTCAGCACAGCCACCGCTTCGTGCTCGGAACCGACGACGCCGCCGCGACGGAGGCCGCTCTCAGGGACCGTGCCGCGGCACACGGGCTCCGAAACCGGCCACCGCGGCGCGCGGTGTCGCGGTCGTTGGTGGCTCTCGTCGTGGTGGCCGCGCTGGCGGCCATGGCAGCCTTGCTGCTCTCCGCTACCCACGTCATTCACTTCTGACGGGAATGGCAGGTCCGGTGCGCAGCAGCGCCCTAGGCCAGCGATGCGCTCCTGAGCTCGGCGAGCGAGAGCTCGGCGGTCTGGTTGCCTCCGCACTGCGGACAGTGCTCCACGTGCCGCCACGACCGCAGGAGGCGGGAGCCCTCGGGGTTGAGCAAGACGACGAATGACTCCGAAATGGGATCGATCTCAAGTCCGAAATAGGCGCGCCACGCCGTCGTGGCGGCGTGGGAATCGAGTGCAAGGCCCTTCAGGACACGCCGGAAACGCATTTTGTCCGTGTCGAAAATCCACGTGCTGTGGCAGGACTCGAGCACGAAGAGCGAGTCGTCTGTGGGGGGGGCCACATCGTTGATCATGCCCGATCTTTTACCGGGTTCGGCGTCGAATCCACCTCAGCCTTGTTACGAAACAGTGACAATCCACGTTCTCCCTGGAGAACGCCTATTGAGGGCCGGCATCGTGCTTCCGGCCCACCACAAGCTCCCTTTTCGTGCAGAGCTGGCGGACCACGCTGCACAGCACGATCCGGCTCTCGGCGGGATCGATGACTTCGTCGATCAGCCCCCGCTCCGACGCCGGCCAGGGGTTCAGATAGGCGTCCTCGTAGGCGAGCTCGCGGTCCGCCCGTTCCCCGGGCTCCAGACCCCGGTGGAGGATCTGGACGGCGCCTGAGGCACCCATGACCGCCACCTCCGCCCCCGGCCAGGCCAGGCAGACGTCGTTGCCGATGCCCCGAGAATCCATGACGATGTACGCGCCGCCGAAGGCTTTCCGCAGAATGAGGCACAGCCGCGGCACACTGGCCTGGGCGTACGCGAAAGCCAGCTCGGCACCGTGCCGGATCATGCCGCGCCACTCCAGGTCCTTGCCGGGCAGGAACCCCGGCGTGTCGACCAGGCTGACGATGGGCAGGTTGAAGGCATCGCAGAGCCGGACGAAACGGGCCCCCTTCTGTGAAGCCGCGATGTCGAGGGTCCCGGCCAGAATGCGAGGCTGATTCGCCACGAATCCCACCGGCATTCCGCCCAGGCGGGCGAAGGCGGTGACCAGTTGGCCGGCCCAACGTGGCCACAGCTCCCGAAATTCGCCGTCGTCACAGAGGGACCGCACCACGTCCCTGACGTCGTAGGTGGCCGCCTTGCGGTCGGGGATGACGGTACGCAGCTCCGGCGTGGCCCGGAGCACGGAATCACCCACGGGAGCCGGAGGGGGGAGCTCGTCGGTGTTGGCCGGCAGGTAGTCGAGGAGTTCGGCGACGGCACCGTCCACGTCGTCCGACTGCACCGTGCAGAGGCCACTCGAGGTGGCGTGGACGGCCGCGCCGCCCAGCTGGCTGATCCCGACCTCAATGCCGGTGAATTCGGCCACCATCTGCGGGCCGGACACGAAGGCCACGGCGTCGGAGTTCATGACGACGAGGTCCGAGAGGCCGAGGAGAAGCGCTGGCCCCGAGACCACAGGGCCGGTTGCCGCCGCAATGACGGGCACCTGCCCGCTGCAGCGGGCAATGGCGGCCGCGGCCAGTCCCCATCCGTGGAGAGCGGCCACGCCATCGAGCACGTCGGCGCCGCTCGACGCCACGAAGAAGACGAACGGGATCCCCAGCTCTCGGGCCTGGTCGGCCGCCTCGGCGAGGCGGACACCGTCGGCGTGGGTGATGGCCCCTCGCCGCATGGTGCCGAGTGAGCGCGCAATGACGACGTTGCGGCCGGCGATCCGACCGACCTCCGACGTGACGGCACCGACGATGCCCTTGCCGACGGCGGGCGCCTCTTCCAGTCGGGTCACCAGGATCGAATGTAGACCAGGAGCCCGTGCCGCTCGCCCGGAGACGCGCGCACTCTGCGCCCCGAGGCTGACGGGAGGCGCGGACCGATGACGGGACGGATTAGAGGTGGTCGACGCCGGGCCGGCGCCACGGCCCGGACCGGCCGCCGGACTTCTCCCACAGGGCCAGATGCTCCACGGTCATGGTGCGGTCCGCCGACTTGCACATGTCGTAGACGGTCAGTGCGGCGACGGCGCACGCCGTCATCGCCTCCATTTCGACCCCCGTGCGGTCGACCGTCTCGACCTGGGCCTCGACCTCGACATAGTCGTCCCCGATGGAGAAGTTGACCCCGATGGAGCCGACCAGGACCGGGTGGCACATTGGGATCAGCTCGGCCGTGCGCTTGGCCGCCTGAATGCCGGCGATCCGGGCTGCGGCCAGCACGTCTCCCTTGGTAATGGCGTTGTTCGCCACCTTGGTTGTCGTCTCGGGCAACATCGAGACCCGGCAGCGGGCCAAAGCCCGCCGATGAGTGGGCTCACGGGGAGTGACGTCGACCATGCGGGCGCCGCCCAACGGGTCGAGGTTGGCCAGCATTCGGTCGGACACGGAGGTGAAGTCTACGACCTGCGATGACCGCGGTCCGACGTCGCAGGTGCATTCTGGCGGGTAGACTTGGCAGTCTCAGGCAGTGAGTGCCAATCAGCGGCCCCCGGAGGAGTCCATTGCCGACCTATGAATACGCCTGCACGGCCTGCGGGCATCGACTCGAGGCAGTCCAGAGCTTCACGGACGACCCGCTGACCGAATGCCCCGAGTGTGGGAGCGCGCTGCGCAAGGTCTACGGCGCCGTCGGCATTGTGCTGAAGGGAAGCGGCTTCTACAAGACGGACTCCCGTGCCGCCTCCGCGGGCAACGGCTCGGGGAGGAAGAGCGCCGAGAGCCACAGCGGTGACTCGTCCGGCGACTCGTCGTCCAGCGATTCTTCCAAGAAGGAGTCTTCGGCCGACAAGGGTGGCTCGGGCAGCTCCGACAAGGGCAGCTCCGACAAGGGCAGCTCCGACAAGGGGACCTCGGGCAGCTCAGACAAGGGTGGCTCCGACAAGAGCACTTCGGGCAAGGACTCGACGCCGGCCAAGAGCACGGCCGGCTGAAGGGGCTGCAGGGTCGGCTGGTCGGTCGGCCGATCAGTCGCCGCTGAGTGCCATGTCGGCGATGGCCAGGGTCTGACCGGCGGCAGCGCCAGGGAGCCAGCGCAGGTCCCCACCGATCTCCACCACCGACTGCAGCATGCGCTGGAGGGTCGAGGCCACTGTCACCTCCCGCACCGGTTGCGCCAGCGTGCCCCCTTCGATCATCAGGCCCTCGGCGCCGACCGAGAAGTCGCCACTCACCGCGTTGACCCCGGAGTGGATGCCCGAGATCGACTGGACGTAGAGGCCGTCGCCGACGGAGGCCAGGATCTCGTCGTGGTTCTTGGTCCCCGGAGAGAGCACCAGGGCACGGCACCCCGCACCCGGCGTGCCGGCGAAGCCGCCGCGCACCGCCGATCCGGTTGACACCGCCCCGGCGCGTCGAGCGGAGACCGTGTCGTAGACGAACATGCGCAGGACACCGTCGGCGATGAGCACGTTGCGCCGGCAGGCCAATCCCTCGCCGTCGTGCGACGAGGCGCCGTAGGCCCTGGCGTCGGTCGGGTCGTCCACCAGGGTGATCCCGGCCGTGGCGATCGTCTCGCCGAGGCGGCCGGCGAAGAAGGACCGCCCCTTGACGACCGCCTCACCGGACAGGGCGGAGGCGATCACCCCCAGCAGCGTCGACACCACGCGTGGGTCGAAGACCACGGTGCAGTGGGCCGAGCGTGCCTTCTGCGCCCCGAGCAGACGCGTGGCCCGGAGGACGGCGTCATCCATCGCCTCGTCGGGCACCAGCTCGGACGGCCCGCGGCCGACGCTGAACCCGCCCCCGGTCTGCGTCTCGGCGCCCTCTCCCACAATGGCGTCGACCGAAAGGGAGGCACTCGTGCGGCGGCGCCACGAGGAGATGCCGGTCGTGGAGACCAGCGCCACCTCGGCGCGGCTGTCCGAGTAGTCGGCCGAGGAAACCTGCCGGACCCTCGGGTCGGCGCCCCGAGTGGCCCGTTCGAGCTCGATCGCCAACGCGATCTTCTTCTCCATGGGGGTGCTGGCGACACCGTCGTCCCACTGGTCCAGCTCCACCGCCTCGACGCCGTCGGGCACGGCCAGGACGACGTCAGGGTCGGGCGTGGCGAAGCGGGCGTTGTCGCGTGCGTCGGCCAGGGTGGCCGCAATGACGTCGGGGTCGAGTGAGCCGGCCCAAGCGAAGCCGACCTGGCTGCCCGGGCCGTCGGCGTCCCCGACCACCACGCGGATGCCGACGCCGGAGGAGTCGGCCTGGGTCAGCGACTCCACCTCGCCCTCATAGGCCGAGACCTCGGTCTCGGTGCCGCGCGCCACGTAGACCTCCACGCCCTCGCCGGGCTGGGCGCGGTCGACGACGGACTGGGCCAGGTCGAGCAGCTCGTTGCTCACGCCGTGCCTCCGAGCGTCACCCCGGTGATGCGCAGCGTCGCCTGCCCGCAGCCGACCGGCACGCTCTGCCCGGCCTTGCCGCAGGTGCCGGGGGTCATGTCGAAGTCGGTGGCGACCGCGTCAATGCGCCGCAGCACCTCGGGACCGTTGCCGATCAGGTTGGCGTCGCGCAACGGCTCCGTGATGCGACCACCCTCAATCAGATAGGCCTCCGTCGTGCCGAAGACGAAGTCGCCCGTCGCCGTGTTGACCTGGCCGCCGCCGAGCTTCTTCACGTAGACGCCCGACGGGGTCTGGGCCACGATCTCCTCGGGGTCCTCGGCGCCGGCGAGAAGATAGGTGTTGGTCATCCGCACCATGGGGAGGTGCTGGTAGCTCTGCCGGCGCCCGTTGCCCGAGGACTTCCGGCCTTCTTTGCGCCCCCGCAACCAATCCCACATGTAGTCGGTGAGGACCCCGTTCTCAATCAGCACGTTGCGCGCCGGCGCGCACCCCTCGTCGTCCACGGCGAAGTTCCCCCACTCCCCCAGCACCGTGCCGTCGTCCACCAGCGTCACGAGCGGGCTGGCCACCAGCTGCCCGACCTGGCCGGTGTAGACCGACGCGTCCTTGACGATATGGTCCGCCTCGAGCCCGTGGCCGCAGGCCTCGTGGAACAAGATGCCCCCGCTCCCGCCGGCCAGCACAATGGGCACCTCGCCCGACGGTGCCGGGCGGGCCGACAGCTTGGCCAGTGCCCGCGCCCCCGCCACCTGGGCGATGTCCTCCACCCGGTAGCGCTCGAAGATCTCGAATCCCTCGGTGCGGGCCAACGACTCGTAGCCGGTCTGCATCCCGGTGTCGCCGTTGGCCACACACGTGACGTTGAAGCGCGTCCGGATCTGCTCGTCCTCGGCGAGCAGGCCATCCGAATTGGCGATGAGGATGCGCCGCCGGCCGTCGCCGCAGCCCACCTGCACCTGGGTGATGGCGTCGCCGGTGGCGCGGGCGGCCTCGTCGGCCCTCGTCAGCAGCTCCAGCTTGCGCGCCTTGTCCACCGAGTCCGGGGGCGTGCGCTCCCCCCGGCCGTGCGACGTCCCCGGCTCGAGGGCCACGGTACGGACTCCGTTCCCACCCTGCCGGGCCACGGCGGCAGCCGCTCCGGCCGCCGCCAGGAGTCCGGCCTCGCTCAGGTCGGCGGTATGGGCGAAGCCCGTCGTCTCACCGTCCACCACCCGGATCCCCGCACCACGCGAGCGGCCCGAGGAGAGCTGCTCAATCCGGCGGTCGTCCAGCAGGGCGCTGGACGTCACGGCGTCCTCGGCGAAGACCTCGGCCATGTCGCCGCCCCCGACCAAAGCCGTGGACAGCACGCGTTCGAGCACGTCAGGGTCGATGAGAGCGGTGTCGGTCACGGCGGTATCGTAATCGTCGTGCCTCCGGATCAAGCTCAGCCGCCCACGGCCGCGGGGCACGGACCGCACGCCGGGCTCAGCGCCCAGCTCGAGTTGACCGTCGCCGCCGAAGACACCGCCGAGCACTTCCGGTCCGGTGACGTCCCGGTACTGGCCACCCCCCGGCTCATCGCCTTGTGCGAGGAGGCCACCTGCCGGGCCACCGACGGGCATCTCAACGAGGCGCAGTCGAGCGTGGCCACCCGCGTGCAGTTCGACCACCTGGCGCCCGTCGCCGTGGGGTCCGTCGTCCTCGCCGAGGCCACGCTGGTCAAGGTCGAGGGCCGCCGACTCGTCTTCACCGTGTCCGCCGCTCGCCTCGAAGGCGACGGCGGTGGCCTCGTCGGCGCCGGTCGCGTCACCCGGGTCGTCGTCGACCGCTCCACCTTCCTCGCCAAGGCGGGCGCCGCGGGCCCGTCCTGAGCGCGACCCCGCCCACCGCCGAGGGGCAACGACTCCTCGCCGGCGCCGGCCCCGTGGTGGCGTCATTCGCCACCTTCGGCCTCTTCTGGGGCAGCTGGGCCGTCATGCTCTTCAACATTCAGCACACGTTCTCCCTGAACGATGCGCAGCTCGGCGTGTTGCTGGCCGTGGCGATCGCCGTCGCCGGTGCCTCCAGCGCGGTCATGGCGCACTTCTGCGACCGGGTCGGGGCGCGCCGACTCCTGTGGATCGCGCTGTTCGCCTGGTCCGTGCTGCTCTGCGTGCTGGCGCTGACCCGCGACACCTGGTCCTTCGGCGTGGCGCTCGTGGCGGTGGAGGTGGCCGGTGGTTCCATCGACACCGCCATGAACGCCGAGGCGTCGCACCGCCTCATGACCAGCCCGGCGTCGCTCGTCCGCCTGCACGCCCTGTTCAACACCGGAGCGCTCACCGGCGCCGCCGTCGCCGCGCTGCTCATCCACGCCGGCGTGTCGTGGCGTTGGGTCTGGCCGGGGATCGCCGTCGTGGCGTTGTGCGTCGGGGTCTGGGCCCTCGTCACCGACCCGGGCACGGGGGTCGCCACGGCCGGCCTCGGCGAGTCGGGCCGCGAGCACCCGTCGCGGCACCCGCTGCGCCGCCTGCGCCGCGACGGGCTGCTCATGCTCCTGGCCGTGTTCGCCCTGGCGGAAATCACGGAGGGCGGCGTCGACACCTGGGGCGTGCTGTACCTGCGCAACCACCTGGCCACGGGCGTGCTGCTCGGGGCCGGGGCCTACGTGGTGGGCCAGCTGGTGGCGACGACGACCCGGGAGCCGGCGGGCACCTCGTCGGCCGGCTCTCCACACGGCGGGCGCTCATCACCGGCGGCTGCGTGGCCGGTGCCGGCATTCTCCTCGAGTCGCTCACCGCCGTGTCGGGCGTGGCCGCGCTGGGTCTGGCGCTCGGCGCCGGCGGCGCCTCGCTGTTCTGGCCGCTCGTCATGAGCACCGTGAGCCGGATGGCCAGCCAGGTGGTGAGCGCCGTCGGCGCGTTCACCGCAGCCGGCTACGTGGGTTGGGTCGCCGGCGCCCCCATCGTCGGCTGGATCTCGCAGAACCTGGGCGCCGCCCGTGGCCTGCAGGTCCTGGCCCTGGCCTCCTTCGGCGTCGCCGTGTGCACCCTCCTGAGCCCCTCGCAACGCAAGGAAACCACGCAGGCCAGCGGGTAGCCTGGTCGCACCCCATGATCCTGCCCAGCATCGAAACGCCGGCCGATCTCAAAGGCCTCGACGAGGAGCAACTCGCGGAGCTGTGCCAGGAGATCCGGTCCTTCATCGTCGACACCGTGACGACGACCGGAGGGCATTTGGGCTCCAACCTCGGGGCCGTCGAGCTGACCCTGGCGCTGCACCGAGTCTTCGACTCCCCACGTGACGTCATCCTCTGGGACACCGGCCACCAGGCCTACGTGCACAAGCTGCTGACCGGTCGGCGCTACGGCTTCAAGACCTTGAAGCAGGCGGGCGGGATGTCGGGCTACCCCAACCGGGCCGAGTCCGAGCACGACTGGATTGAGAACAGCCACGCGTCGACCGCGCTCTCCTACGCCCATGGGATCGCCAGCGGGTTCGAGCTGCGGGGCATCGACGGCGAGCGCAAGGTGGTCGCCGTCGTGGGCGACGGGGCGCTGACCGGAGGCATGGCCTACGAGGCGCTGAACAACCTCGGGCACTCGAGGCGGCGGGTCGTCATCGTCCTCAACGACAACGGCCGCTCGTACGCGCCGACGGTGTCGCAACTGTCCCAGAGCCTGACGACCCTGCGCCTCAATCCCACCTACACCGCGGCGCGGGAACGCCTGCGCCTGCGTCTGCGCGAACTCCCCGCGCTGGGCGAGCTGGCCTACTCCGGCGTGCACTCGGTGACGAGCGCGCTGCGCGACATGGTGGCACCGCACACGTTCTTCGAGGCCCTGGGCGTCCGCTACGCCGGACCGATCGACGGTCACGACATCGACCACATGGAGCAGGCCTTCGCCCACGCCGCCGAGTGGGACGGCCCCATCGTCGTACACGTGCTCACCCAGAAGGGCCGGGGCTATGCCCCCGCCGAAGAGGACGACATCCAGCGCCTGCACGACGTGAAGGCCACCAAGGCGGTGGCGCTCGAGAACACCGTGGGCAACTCGGCCGGGCGCGGGGTCGGCGGCTCCGCCACGTCCGACGGTGGTGGCGTCGCGTCGCCGGACTCGATACCCGACGGTGAGGTCGAGCCCTCCCTCCAGCGGGCCAGCACCTACACCGACGCCTTCACCCGGGCGCTCCTGGCCGCGGCCGAGGAGGACCCCCGCGTTGTGGGGCTCACCGCCGCCATGCCCGGCCCGACCGGCCTGCTGGCCTTCCAGGCCCGCTTTCCCGACCGCTTCTTCGACGTCGGCATCGCGGAGCAGCACGGAGCCACGTCCGCCGCCGGCATGGCCATGGCCGGGTTGCGACCCGTCGTGGCCGTCTACTCGACCTTCTGGTCCCGTTCCTTCGACCAGGCCAACCTCGACGTGGGCCTGCACGGCTGTCCCGTCGTGTTCGTGCTGGACCGCGCCGGCATCACCGGGGACGACGGCCCGAGCCACCACGGCGTCCTCGACATGGCCCTGGCGCTCTGCATCCCGGGTATGACGGTCTTCGCGCCTTCCTCGGCCGAGGAAGTCGAGCCGATGCTGCGGACCGCGCTCACGCTGCCGGGGCCGTCCACCATCAGGGTGCCCAAGACGGCGCCGCGGCACGTGGACCCCCACCAGGTCGGCAGCGGGTTGGCGGCGCACCAGCTCCGCGCCGGTGACGGGTCGGTCTGCCTGCTCGGTGTGGGGAAGATGGTCGGGGCCTGCCTGAGCGCCGCCGACGAGCTGGCCACGGAGGGCATCGCCGCCACCGTGTGGGACGTACGTGTCGTCTCACCGGCCGATGCCGCCATGCTCAACGACGCGGCGCACCATCGCCTGGTGGTGACCGCGGAGGACGGCGTCCGCCACGGCGGTGCCGGCGCCTTCCTCCTCGACGCCATGGCGGCGCACGTGGAGTCGGCCGGCCTGCCGAGCCCGGCCACGCGGATCCTCGGCATCCCGCGCCAGTACCTGGCGCAAGGCAAGGCCGACGACATCCTGGCCAGCCTCGGTCTGGATGGGACGGGCATCGCCGAGACCATCCGCCGGGCCCGTGATCGGCGTCCCGGTCGAGCCCCGCCCCGACTGAGGGGCGCACCCGGCCCGGGATTGCCGCGGCGGGCTCAGACGTACGCCGCGGGCGCTACGACAAGTTGGCGCCGTTCTGGCGCACGAAGTCGTTCACGGCGTAGTACGCCTCAATCGACTCTCCCGCATCACCCCAGAAGCCCTCCTGCACGTCGTGTGCCATCTGGCCCTTCCCGACGAAGTGGTTGTTCACGTCTGTGATTTCGAGCTCGCCCCGGCCCGAGGGGACGAGATCACCGATGATGTCGAACACGCCCGCCTCGTAGCAGTAGATCCCCGTCACGCAGTAGTCCGAGGCGGGCCGCTCAGGTTTCTCGTCGATGTGCGTCACCCGGCCGTCCGCCCCGAAGACGGGGACGCCGAGGTGGCGGAGGTGCTCGGGCTCCTCCACCTTGGACAGCAGAATGCGCGCGCCGACAGGATCGGCACGGAAGGCGTCGACCATCGGACGGATCGATCGCTCCACAATGTTGTCGGCCAGCATGACGAGCACGGGCCCGCCCTCGGCGAAGTGGGCCGCCAGCCCGAGCGCCTCGGCAATGCCGCCGGCATTCTCCTGGTAGGCGTACGAGAGCTGGTTGATCCCGTACTCGCGCCCGTTGCCGAGCAGGCGGAGGAATTCACCGGCGTGGGTCCCGCCGGTGACGAGCATGATTTCGTCAATGCCGCTCGCGACCACCGCCTCAATCGACCAGGCGATCATCGGGCGGTCGTAGATCGGCAGGAGGTGCTTGTTCGTGATCCGGGTCAGGGGGAACAAGCGCGAGCCCGTCCCTCCGGCCAGGATGACGCCCTTCACGACCGCGCTCGGTCCGCAGGCATCGTTGACATGGCCTGTTTCTAGTCGAAGGTGAGCACGCCACGCGCCACGCGCCCGGCATGCATTTCGTCGATGACCTCGCCGAAACGGTCGAGGGGACGGGTCAGGGACACCAGTTCGTCGAGCATGAGCATGCCGGACTTGTAGAAGTCGACCATGAGCGGGATGTCGTGGTGCGGCCGGGCCGAGCCGTAACGGCACCCGAGCAATCCCCGATCGACGTAGGCCAGCGCGTTGACGTCCACCGCCACCTCCGTGCCGCGGGGCGGGATGCCGATGGCGACCGCGTTGCCGGCCCAGTCGAGGCAGTCCAGTGCGCTGCGGAGGACGGCCGGGTGGCCGACGCAGTCGAAGGCCCAGGTCACCCCGCCGAGCGGGAAGAGGGCCCCGGCGGCCGACTCCCGGTTGGCGGGAACGAGCTCGCGCACCGCTGCCGCCGCGTCGCCGGCGCTGGCATCGACGAAGTGGGTGGCACCGAACTGCCGGCCCAACGTCTCCTTGGCCGCCATCGTGTCCACCGCCACGATTCTCGTCGCACCCGCGATGCGCAGGCCCTGAATCACGTTGAGGCCGACGCCACCGACGCCGAAGACCGCCGCCGTGTCACCCGGCTTGACCTTGGCCCGGTTGAGGACGGCGCCGACACCCGTCAGGACGCCACAGCCGATGAGGCAGGCCGACGAGAAAGGGACGTCCTTCGGGATGCGGACCGCCTGCACCTCGTTGACGATGGTGACCTCCGAGAAGACCGATGCGGCGGCGAAGTTCGACGCCGGCTCCCCCTTGAAGGTGAAGGGCGTCGAAATGTTGCCGAGCGAGCTCTTGCACCACGTCGGGTGCCCCGTCCCGCAGGCACGACAGGCTCCACAACTGGCCAGCGTCGCGATCACCACGTGGTCGCCCGGCTTCACGGACCGCACGGCATCGCCAACGGCTTCCACGACGCCGGCGCCCTCGTGCCCCAGCACGGCGGGAGCCGGGAAGGGGATGGTGCCGTTGATCACCGACAGGTCGGAATGGCACACCCCGGCCGCCTGCATGCGGATCTGGACTTCGTTCGCCCCGGGACCACGCACCTCGAGCTCGTCGGTGACCTCGACTCCCTCTCCGGTGTAGACGATGCCTCGCATTGTGTGCTCCTCTCGTTTCCTACGACTCGTTGGTGATGACGGTGTCCGCGCCGGCCGCGTGGCGCTGGCGGAGCTCCCGCTTCAAGACTTTCCCGCCGGCGTTCACCGGCAAGGCGTCGACCAGGACGACGCCACGGGGGACTTTGTAGTTGGCCATGGCGCCCCGTGACCAACTGAGGATCGCCCGCCCGATACTAAGGGGGTCCCCTGCCGGCGCGGTCGCTGCCGGCACGACGTAGGCGCAGCCCACCTCACCCATCCGCTCGTCCGGCACACCGACGACGGCCACCTGGCCCACCGCCTCGTGGCCGCGCAGAATGGCCTCGATCTCCGCCGGGTAGGCGTTGAAACCCCCCACGACGAACATGTCCTTGACCCGGTCGGTAATGGTGACGTTGCCGGCGGGACTGAGGACCCCTATGTCACCGGTGTGCAGCCAGCCGTCGGCATCGATCGCCTCGGCCGTCGCCGCTTCGTTGCCCCAGTAGCCCGGCATCACCGTGTAGCCGCGCACCACGATCTCACCGGGCTCGCCCGGCGCCACGTCGGCACCACCGGCGACGGCCCGCACCTCGAGACCGGGAATGGCCCGGCCCGACGTGGCGGCGACGACGTCGGGCGGATCGGTGCGCCGGCACATGGTGACCGTCCCGCATGATTCGGTGAGCCCGTAGGCGGTCAGCACGGTGTCGAAGCCGAGCTCGTCGCGCATGGCCTGCACCAGCTCGACCGGCACGACCGCGGCGCCCGTGACCCCGAGCCGCAGTGACGACAGGTCGTGCTCGGCACGCCGGGGGTCGGCCAACAGCGTCTGATAGATGGTCGGCGGTCCCGGCAGCACGCTGATGCGCTCGGTGCCGATGCGCGCCATGACGGCCACCGGGTCGAAGACCGGCTCGGGCACCACGGTGGCCCCGGCCATCAGGCAGGCGAGGATGCCCGCCTTGTACCCGAAGGTGTGGAAGAACGGATTGACGACGAGGTAGCGGTCGCCGGCGGTGAGCCCGACGATGGACGCCCAGGTCCCGAACGTCCGCAGCGACTGCGCGTGGGTCGCTGCGGCACCTTTGGGGTGCCCGGTCGTGCCCGACGTGAAGATGAGGTCCGAAAGATCGTCGGGCTGCACGGCGGCCGCCCTCGCCGCGCTCGTCGCCGGGTCGACCTCCTCACCGGCGGCCAGGAAGGCCTCCAGGCCGGTCAACGGCACCGCGCCGCCCGATGCCGCCGCCGCATTGTCGTCGCGCAGGAGCACAATGCGGGCCAGGTCGCCCGTGTCCTGGCCTTCCAGCATGGCCGGGTAATCGGCACCCAGAAAGCCCCGCACGGTCACCAACGTCGAAGCGCCGGCGTCGCGAATGATGTACGCCGCCTCGCCTCCCTTGAACCGGGTGTTGAGTGGGACGAGCACGGCGCCGGCGCGCAGCAGCCCGAGGGCCGCCAACATCCACTCGGCGCAGTTGGGCGCCCACATGGCCACCCGGTCCCCGGCGCCGACCCCGGCCGCCACGAAGCCGCGGGCGTAGCGGTCGACCTCCTGGGCCAGTTGGGCGTAGGTCAGCCGGAGATCCCCGTCGACGAGCGCCTCGGTGCTGCCGTGACGCTGCGCGGCGTCCTCGACCAGGCGCGGCACGGTGCCCCAGATGAGGTCGGCCCGGGGGTCCTCCTGCTCTGCCGGCGCGCCGCCGATCCCCTCGTGCGCGGGAGATGGGCTCACGGGTGCTGGCTGCTCACGGAGATGACCTCTCCGGAAAGGTACGACGAATAGTCACTGGCCAAAAAGACGATGACGTTGGCCACCTCCCACGTCTCGGCCCCTCGACCGAACAGCTCGCGACGGCGCAGCACCGCGAGGTCCTCGTCGGGGATGGCCCGGTTCAAGAAGGGGTGCTCGGCCAGGCTGGGCGAAACCGCATTCACCCGGACCCCGGCCGGGGCCGCCTCGGCGGCGGCGCAGCGGGTGAGCGCCATGACGCCGGCCTTGGCGGCGGCGTAGTGGGCCTGGCCCGGTTGGGCCCGCCAACCGAGTACCGACGCGTTGTTGACGATGACGCCCGCCTTCTGCGGCAGCATGCGGGCCAGCGCGGCGCGCGTGCAGCGGAACGTGCCCGTCAGCGTGATGTCGAGCACCGTCGACCATTGCTCGTCGGTCATGTCGACCAGTGGCACCGTGCCACCGAGACCGGCGTTGTGCACCGCGACGTCGATGCGGCCGAACCGCTCGAAGGCGCCGTCGTAGAGCGCGACCACCTGCGCCTCGTCGCGGACGTCGCAGGCGAGTGCGTGCACGCGGTCGGCCGCCGCCGCGCCGAGCTCACCCGCAAGCTGCTCGACCGTCTCGGCCAGGCGGCGGGCGTGAGCGTCGGATACCAACACCGACGCCCCTTCTTCGAGGCAGCGCCGGGCCGTGGCGGAGCCGATGCCCGTGCCCGCCGCCGCGGTGACGAGGACAACCTTGCCGTCCAAGAGCCCGTGGCCGCCGGGTGGCGGCGGTGGCGGTGGCGGGTCGAAGGACGCATTGAGGCTGGTGCTCATGCCACCCCTTTTGGCTCGGGCGGCAGGCCGAGTACCCGCTCACCGATGATGTTGCGTTGAATCTGGTTGGACCCACCGTAAATGGTCTCCGAGCGGGCGAAGAGAAAGGAGCGCTGGAACTCCCCGAGCCCGTACCCGCCGTTCTCCGGGAGCGGTTGCCCGTCCAAGACGGTGGCCGCCGGTCCCAGAATGCGCATCGCCAGCTCGCCGAGCCGGCGATGCCAGCTCCCCCAGTAGAGCTTGGCGATGGAGGCCTCGGGCGGGGCGGTGGGGCCGTCGACGCCGGCCAGGCTGCGCAGCGTGTTGTAACGCATGATCGTCAGCTCAATGTGGGCCTGGGCCAGCTCCTGGCGCACCACCGGATGGCGCGCCGCGCCGTTCTCCTCGGCCAACGCCACCAGCCGGTCGAGCTCGCGCCGGAAGCCCAGCTGGAAGCCGAGCAGGGCCACGCCCCGCTCGAAGGCCAGGGTGGCCAGGGCGACGCGCCAGCCTTCGCCCACCCCGCCCACCACGTTGTCGACATGGGTGCGGGCACCGTCGAAGAACACCTCGTTGAACTCGCTGGTGCGGGTGAGCTGGGTGATGGGGCGCACCTCCACCCCCGGCTGATCCATGGGCACCAACAGGTAGGACAGCCCCTTGTGCCGCGCCGCTGTGGGATCGGTCCGGCACACCACGAAGCACCAGTCGGCCAGGTGGGCCAAGGAGGTCCACACCTTCTGGCCCGTGACGACCCACTGGTCGCCGTCGCGCTCGGCCCGGGTCTTGACGTTGGCCAGGTCGCTGCCGGCGTCGGGCTCGGAATAGCCCTGGCACCACAGCTCGGCCCCCTCACGGATCGGCGGCAGGAAGCGGGCCTGTTGCTCGGGGGTGCCGTAGTGGATCAGGGTCGGGCCGAGCAGCCCCTCGCCCATGACGTTGACCCGGCCGGGCGCGGCGGCGCGGGCGTACTCCTCGTTGAAGATGACCTGCTCGGTCATGGTGGCCCCGCGACCCCCGTGCTCGACCGGCCAGCCCAGGCAGGTCCAGCCTCCCCCCGCCAGCACCTTCTCCCAACGCTGGCGCACCTCGAAGCCGAAGGTCTCGTCCCCCGAGCCGCCGCGGCCCCCGAGCTCGGCGAATTCGCCCACCAGGTGCTCCGCCAGGAAGTCGCGGACCTCCTGGCGGAAGGCCACGTCCTCGGGGCGGTCGCGCAGATCCATCGCCGGGGAGCGTAGCCAAGCCCGAGGGGCCGATCTGACGGGGCGTCAGATCCGAGCCGGAGCCTTCCGCCCGGCCTGGCGGACGGCGGCGACCCGACGCCCGGCGGGCCTGGAAGACTGGCCGGCGCACACCGCGGCACGAGCGGGTGCCAGAGGGAGGGACGAAGACATGCCGTACTCCCAGGGCCGGGTCGTCCACGACGCCGACGCCCACATTATGGAGACGCCCACCTGGCTGCGGGACCACGCGGAGGCCGGCCTACCGGGACCGGCTGCCCGTGCTGCGCTACCCCGGCGGCAACGAGCTGCGCCAGACCGGCGATCCCGCCGACCAGCAACGCGACCTGGCGGCGTCCTTCGAAGGGCTGCGGGCTCGCCATGCCTCGCCCGAGTACCGGGCCGACGAGGAGGCCGAGATCATGGCGCGCAAGAACTTCGCCGCCACCGGATCCTTCATTCCCGAGGACCGTGGCCGGGCCCTCGACCTCCTCGGGTTCTCGAGTCAGCTCGTCTTCAACACCTTCCACAACGGGCGCCTGCACGACATGGAGCACGCCGACGCCGACCTGGCCTACGCCGCCGCCCGCGCCCACAACCGGGGCATGCTCGAGTTCTGTGCCGCCGACGCGCGCCTGTTGCCGTCGCTGTACGTCCCGCTGGTGGACCCGGCACGCGCCGTGGCGGCCACCGAGGACGCACTGGCCCAGGGCGCGGCCGCCCTGCTGGTCGCCTCGGGATGCCCGCCGCGGCACTCGCCCAGCCACACCGACCTCTTCGGCGTGTGGGCCCGGGCCGAGGAGGCCGGCATCCCCGTGGTCTTCCATGTCGGGGGCACCGGAACTCTCATCGACCCGAGCTACTTCGTCAACGGCAAGCCGGTCCCGCCCGACTTCCACGGCGGCGAGGAAAACTTCCGCTCCGTGGACTACATGGGCATTCCGGTCCCGCCCGCCCAGACGCTGGCGACGCTGATCTTCGACGGCGTGCTCGAGGCGTTCCCCGGTCTGCACATCGGCGTCATTGAGCAGGGCGCCATCTGGGTGCCGTCGTGGCTGCGCCAGATGGAGTCGGCCTTCGAGGCCTTTCACCGCCACGAGGAGCGCCTGCAGGGGCTCTCGCTCCGGCCGAGCGACTACGTGCACCGCCAGTGCCGGTTCACGCCCTATCCGACGGAGGACGTCGGCTGGATTGTGGAGCAGGGAGGCGCCGATCTGGTGCTGTTCTCGTCCGACTACCCCCACGTGGAGGGCGGGCGCAAGCCACTGGAGCGCTTCGAGGCCTCCCTCGGCGACGCCGACGCCGAGGTGCGCCGCCAGTTCTACACCGACAACTTCCTGTTCCTCATGGGCAGCGCCGGGGCCGGCCTGGCCGCCTGACGCTCAGTCTGCGCCGTCAGCCGGGCCGTGCTGCAGTGCGGGTGACGTCACCACGGACCCCTTTGAGTTGCAGTCGACGGCCTGCGGGTAGTCACAGACCGTCTTCTGCAGCCACGGCTGCAGCTGAGCCATCGGCGCCGGCGCCGGGCTGTGCGCCGGCCCCCGAAGGCCGCCGACCAAGAACATGCTCAGCCCGAGGAGCACGCCTACCCCGAACAGCTTCAGTCGTTTGCTGATGGCCACGGCAGCGCCTCCGCTTCGACTCCCTATGCGCCCCCGAGCTGGAATCGACCCCTCAATTTTGTGCGAACGTTGTCAAACGGGACTTTGTCCGAAATTTTGTCGAGTCGAAACAGCCACATGTCTGGCCTGGGCTTCCTTCCCGGTGCTACCCCCATTGCAAAGAGAGGTGGGCGATGTTCACACGTAAATCCCGTGACACGGGGGCCACATTCGAGGTCACCAAGAGCGAGGACGAATGGAGGGCGCAGCTCCCCGCCGACCGTTACGCCGTCCTCCGCCGCGCCGGCACCGAGCCCCCCTGGTCGGGCGACCTCCTGCACGTCGACGGAGAAGGCACCTTCCGTTGCGCCGGTTGCGGCGCCGAGCTCTTCGACACCGACGCCAAGTTCGAGTCCGGCACGGGTTGGCCCAGTTTCGATCGGGCCCGCGCCGCAGGGACCGTTCTCGAACGCAAGGAGCGCGGCTTCGTCATGGCGCGCACCGAAATCCTGTGCGCCCGGTGCGGTGGCCATCTGGGTCATGTCTTCCCCGATGGACCCACCGACACCGGGCGGCGCTACTGCGTCAACTCGCTCTCGCTGACCTATGAGCCCGAGAGCGACGCGGCCGGGCCTGCGGCTGACGACGGTGGCGGCTGATCGACGGTCACCTCGACCGGCCACCATGGGCGTGGTCGGGCCCGGGTTCCGAGCAAGAGCGCCAGGGCACAGGTGACGACGCTGGCCGTCGCTCCGGCCGCGACGGGCACATCGCCGACGACTGGGGAGGCCGCTCCGGCGAGGTGTGCCGCCGCTGCCGCCCAGGCGGGCGTGGTGATGAGCCAGGGCACCACTCAGGCCTCGACCGCCAGGGCCTCGACCGGGTCGGCGTCGCCGTTCTCCGCGGAAGCCGATCCCCGCCGCTCCACCTTGTGGACATCAGCCGTGGCGAAACGCAGGCTGGCGCCCACCTCGTCCGCGGTGATCTCCACCTTGGACCGGTGCTCGCCTTCCTCGGTCTCCCAGGTGCGGTGCTCCAGCCGGCCCGTGACGACGACCCGCATGCCCTTGGTCAGGCTCAGCGCCACGTTCTCCGCCAGATCGCGCCAGCAGACGACGTCGAAGAAGGACGTCGACTCCTGCCACTCCTGGGTCGTTCGGTCCTGCCACCGCCGGTTGACGGCGACGCCCAACTGCGCGGTCGCCTGCCCCTCGCGCGTGTAGCGGATTTCGGGTTCACGGGTCAGGTTCCCGGTGATGGTGGTGGTGTTGGCCATCTGCATCCTCGCTTTCGTGCACACCCCCGGTCGGGGGCGCAGCCCAGCGTGATGACCTCTGCTTGGCGCGAACCTTGCTGCGAACCTCACAGGGCCGCAGATGTGGCTGGCCCTGAGGCGCCCGATCTCCTAGGACTTCGGCTTCATCCCCAGGACGCGCAGGACGAACCCGCCGAAGCGCCCCGGGGGCTTCTCGGCCCCATGGTGGTCGGCCGAGTGCCCGTAGCGCGACCCGTACACCCCTCCCGAGCTCCCGGTGAGCCCCTGGGCCGGGAGCGAGTTGGGCTCCTCGTACTTCGGGACCTTGGCCAATCGTCGCTTTTGCTTCCTGGACTTGTCGCCGGCACTCCCCATCTCCTGAGTCTGGCCCAGATCGCCCGGCTGCGGCGTGCCCCGGGCCGTCGGGGCTCGCCAGCATGCGGAGCCGTGTCCATGAAGTCCCCGCTCCGGCGCCTGGCCCACGAAGACGGCACAGGGATGGTCGCCCGAGTGTCAGGCCAAGGAGAACGCTTCGAGCCCCTTCGACACCACGCCGGTCGTCAACGTCTGGACCTGACCGGTCTGGGCCTGAGCGCCGGCGGACGGACGGCTCTCGACCATGTCGGTCGTGAACGTCTGGACGTGATGGCCGGAGACTAGCCGCGGGCGTCGGGGCGCGAGCGACCGCCGATGACGTAGAGGGCCACCCCCACGACGAGTGCCGCCAGAACGACCCAGCGGACGACTGCCGTCTCGAGCGAGGTCGGCGATCCGTTCGCGCTGATCTCGGCGAAGCCGCCGCCGATGACCAGCGCGACGAAGGCCACGATGCCGCAGACGAGCGATCCCTTCCGTGCGTTGTTGCGGAAGAACCGAGACTGCGACAGATCCGGCTTCGAGCCGTTCGCGGCTGCGTCCCGCCGGCCCGGCACGCTGTCAGACGTCGAGGAAGCGGCGGATCGCGATGGCAGAACCGATGGAGCCGATGGCCGTGCCGACAAGGACAACGACCACATTGGTGAGCAACACCTCTGAGCCGGACATGTGCATGGCGGTGAAGATGTTGCTCGTCGTCTTTCCTCCGCCTTCATGATTGATGAAGAGGTACACGAAGTAGACGACGACAGCAGCCAGCAACGACCCGATCAGTCCCTGCAACAGGCCCTCGGACATGAACGGGATGCGGATGAACCAGTTCGTCGCCCCGACCAGCTTCATCACGGAGACCTCGCGTCGTCGGGCGAAGATGGCCATGCGGATGGTGTTGAGGATGAGGACCGCCGCCGACACGATGAGGACGATGGCGATGGCGAGGCAGACCCATTTCGAGACGTTGATCACCGTCTCCTCGTTGTGGATGGTCTGCTGCGGCTCGGTCACGGACAGGACCCCGGCGGTGCCGCTGAAGGTATGGACCACCTGGGCGGCATCGCTCAGTGCAACCGGGGTGCACCAGTAAGAGGTCGGCATTTCCGCTTCGGTGGTCGCCTGGAAGACGTCCGAGGGAAGCAGCCGGCGGGCCTCGTTGAAGTTGCGCGCCTTGTTCCAGTAGGCACACGGCTGCGTGACGTAGTTCAGCTGGGACAGCTCGGTGCCGACGGCGGAGATCTCCTGCGCGTTGGCGTTGGGCTCCATCCAGACGGTGACCTGGGTGCCTCGCTCCAGCGTGCCGGTGGCATTCGCCGAGCCCTGGCGCAGGAGGAGCGCGGCGCCCACGAGTGACAAGGAGACGGCGACCGTCAGGACGGCGGCGATGGTCATGAGGCGGTTCCGCCACAGGTTCGAGGCCGTCTCGCGGACGACGTAGTCAACGGAAACCGCCACGTCAGCCGATACCTCGAGCGAGCATCAGACGGCCTCTTGTCCTTGGCTGGAACCGTCGAACCCGTACACACCACGTGCCTGGTCGCGCACCATGCGCCCGTTGCTCAACTCAATGACGCGGCGACGCATTTTGTCGACGAGGACCTCGTCGTGCGTGGCGACCACCACGGTGGTGCCGGTCCGGTTGATGCGGTCGAGCAGCTGCATGATGCCCTGGCTGGTCTGCGGGTCGAGGTTCCCGGTGGGCTCATCAGCGAGCAGAATGAGGGGCCGGTTGACGAAGGCGCGGGCGACGGCGACCCGCTGCTGCTCGCCGCCCGAGAGCTCCCCGGGCAGATTGTCCCGCTTGTTGGCCAAGCCGACCAGGTCCAGCACCTGGGGGACCTGGTTGGCCACGACGTGCCGGGGTCGGCCGATGACTTCCAGGGCAAAGGCGACGTTCTCGAACACGGTCTTGTTCGGGAGGAGACGGAAGTCCTGGAAGACGCAGCCGATGTTGCGACGCAGGTACGGCACCCGCCATTTCGGGAGCTCCACAATGTTGCGGCCGGCCTCGAGGATCTGCCCCGTGTCGGGGAGCTCCTCGCGCAGCAGCAGCCGGATGAAGGTGGTCTTGCCGGATCCGGACGCGCCCACCAGGAAGACGAATTCACCCTTGTCGATCTCGACGGTGATGTCGCGTCAGCGCGACCGTCGATCCCTTATAGGTCTTGGTGACGTTTTCGAATCGGATCATCGGCAGGAGAGGTGTCGCTCCCGCTGGCGCAGCCGGAGCACCGCATAATCCTAACGACTCTCTCTCTCCGTTTTGGTTCATGGGCTCCGGCGCAGGTCACAGCGCCCCGCAGCGCGAATGGGCGACGGGACGAGCCTGCGCCCGGGCGCAATCAGCGTGGACCACGGAAGGCCATCGTCGCCGCGCCCGGATGGGAGCCCGCTCCTTCTCCGGTGTGGCGCGCCGGTTTCGGGCATCAGCACGCTGTCGTCAGGTGGAGGAAGCGGAGCCGCTCGTCATGCCGCGCCACACAGCCATGTCGTGCCCCGATCCTTGCGGCCAGCCGACCTGCCACCACCAGCCTGCTCCGTCCCATCGGGGGCGGCGGCGACTGTCTGTCGGTGAGGATGTTCTGTGCGCCCACGGCGGGACGTCGCGGCAGGTCACCGGCGAGATCGCTCCAGCGCGACGGGTTCGCAGCACCCGAGACGGGTGGCCAGATTCGACGGGTGCGAATCCGCCCGCGGCGGGACGGCGTGCACGCACAGCCGAGGGTCGAACGGCGCGCTCGGGTTGCGCCGAGACGACACGGGAGGCCACGTCCGTCCTTCGGGTGTCGCGGGGCCGGCGCCGTTGCACCCGGGCCGCGACGCGCACAGCGACGACGGCTCTGCACGGCACGACGCCTCTCAAGAAGGAACCGCGGGCGTGCTCGTTGCACCGCACCGGCATGATGCGCGCAGGCATGCGCAGTGATGCATGCGACGCACGGGAGCGCGCCCGGCCGAGGTCGAAACCGACGGCGACGCGCTGGGGCCGATCGACCTACGAACTTCCTTCGCGCTGGCGGCGGAGTTCGGCTTCCATGAACGCATCCAGATCGCCGTCGAGCACCGCGTCGACATTGCCCGTCTCGTAGTTGGTGCGGAGATCCTTGACGAGCTGGTACGGCGCCATCACGTACGAGCGGATCTGGTTGCCCCACGCGTTGTCGCCCCTGTCGCCGCTCAGCGCGTCGAGCTCGGCACGGCGCTCCATGCGGGCCCGCTCGGCCAGCTTGGCTCCGAGGATCTGCAGCGCCTTGGCCTTGTTCTGGTGCTGGCTGCGCTCGTTCTGGCAGGAGACCACCAGGCCGGTCGGGAGGTGGGTCAGGCGCACCGCCGAGTCTGTCTTGTTGACGTGCTGCCCACCGGCCCCCGATGACCGATATGTGTCGATACGCAGGTCTTTCTCGTCGATCTCGACCTCGGAGGACACGTCTTCGAGGAAGGGGGTCACGTCCATTGAGGCGAAGCTGGTCTGCCGCCGATGCTGCGAGTCGAAGGGGGACATCCGGACCAGGCGGTGGACACCGCGCTCGGTGGCCAACAACCCGTAGGCGAAGCGGCCGTGCACAATGAAGGTGGCCGACAGGAGGCCGGCTTCCTGCCCCTCGGTCGCCTCATCGACCTCGACCGTGAAGCCGCGCCGCTCGGCCCAGCGCTGGTACATGCGCAGCATCACCTCGGTCCAGTCCTGCGCGTCGGTCCCGCCCGCGCCGGCGTGCACTTCGCACACGGCGTCGAACTCGTCGTACTCCCCCGAGAACAGCGACTGCAGCTCCAGCGCCCCGAGTCGGGTGCCCAGCGCGTTGACGGTCTCGACCAACTCCGCATCGAGCGCGGCGTCGCCGGTCCCGTCGGCGGCAGACTCCTCGGTGAGCTCGAGCAAGGCCCGCGCATCTTCGAGCACGCTGCGCAACGTCTCGAGTTGTTCCAGATCGGCCGAGACCCTGCCCAGCTCCTTGGTCACGGTGCGTGCGTTGTCGGCGTCGTCCCAGAGATCGGGCCGTGCCACCTCGGCCTCGAGCTCGACCCGGCGCACTTCGAGCTTGTCGCGCCCGAGATAGCGCTCCGCCTCGGCCAGTCGCTCCCCGAGCGCTGCGATCTCAGATGTGAAGTCGCGGGGGAGCTCGGCCGCCGGCCCGTCAGGCCGCGCCATGGCAGAACTTGAACTTCTTGCCGCTCCCGCACCAGCACGGGTCATTGCGGCCGACCTTCTCGTGTTGCTCCTTGACGATCGGCACCAACGCCTCGGGGTCCGGCGCGTTGGGCCGCTTGATTTGCGCCTTGCCCGCCGCAGCCCGTCCGTTGCCGTTGCCGTTGCCGTTGCCAGCCGCGTCGTCGGGCCGCGTCAGCACGGACGTCTGCGCCGCCACGTTCGCCCCCTGGTCCGCCGCCAACGCGGCGGCCAGGGCGCCGGTCTCGGCGACCGGGTCCTCGGCGGCGGCGTACACGGCCCGGTCGAGATCGGGCTCGACCGCCGGCTGCTGGACCGCTTCGACGTGGAGGATGTAACGGAGGTAGTCGTTGTCGATCACTTCCATGAGCTGGCCGAACATGGAGTACCCCTCCTGCTGCCAGGCGTTGAGGGGGTCGGCCTGGACGGTCCAGCGCAGGTGAATGCCGTCCTTGAGGTTGTCCATCTCCGCCAGGTGGTCACGCCAGCGGGCATCCATGATCTGCAGGTAGACGTCGCGCTCAATCTGGCGCATGGTCTCCGCGCCGCCCGGCATCGCCTCGCCGTGCTTCTCGTAGTAGTCGAGGGCCTCTTCCACGATGGACTCGACCAGGTCCTCGGTCGTGGCGGCCTGGGCCAGGTCGTCCGCGCTGAACTTCGTCGGGTAGTACTGCGCCAGCGAGTCGACGAGGCCCTTGAGGTCCCAGTCCTCCTCGAACTCGGTCGGGCAGTGCTCGGCCACCAGCTTCTCCGCCGCGCCGGCCAGCAGGTCTTCGGTGTGCTCCTCGAGGTCATCGCCGTCGATGATCTGCAAGCGGCGCTCGTAGACGACCTTGCGCTGCTGGTCCATCACTTCGTCGTACTTGAGCGCGTCCTTGCGCTGCTCGGCGTTGCGGGCCTCGACCGTGTTCTGCGCGCGCTCAATCGCCTTGGCCACCGTCTTGGACTCGATCGGAACGTCGTCGGGCAGGGTCCGTCCCATCACCCAGCTCATGGCGCCCGTGGCGAACAGGCGCAGCAGTTCGTCGTCGAGACTCAGGTAGAAGCGGCTCTCCCCCGGGTCGCCTTGCCGTCCCGACCGGCCCCGGAGCTGGTTGTCGATGCGCCGGCTCTCGTGGCGCTCACTGCCCAGCACGTAGAGTCCGCCCAGCTTGCGCACCTCTTCGCCCTCGGCGCGGCAGCGGGCCTCAATGGCAGCCTGCCTGCTCTCGAGCTCGGCCACTCCCTCGTCGCTCTCGATGTCGACGCCTTCAGCGGCCAGCTCGTGCTGGGCCAGCAATTCCGGGTTGCCGCCGAGGATGATGTCCACGCCGCGGCCGGCCATGTTCGTGGCGACCGTGACCGCGCCGCGCCGGCCGGCCTGGGCCACGATCTCGGCCTCCCGGAAGTGTTGCTTGGCATTGAGCACGTTGTGGGCCACACCACGCTTTTCCAGCAGGCGCGACAGCAGCTCCGACTTGGCCACGGAGGCGGTGCCGATCAGCATGGGCTGTCCGAGCTCATGGCGCTCGACGATGTCGTCGACCACCGCGTTGAACTTGGCCTCCTCGGACTTGAACACGAGGTCGGCCTCGTCGAGGCGGAGCATGTCCTTGTTGGTCGGGATGGGCACCACCGGCAGGCCGTAGGTCGCGGCGAATTCGCCGGCCTCGGTCTCGGCGGTACCGGTCATGCCGGACAACTTCTCGTACAGCCGGAAGTAGTTCTGCAGGGTCACCGTGGCCCAGGTGTGGTTCTCCTCTTTGATGGCCACGCGCTCCTTCGCCTCGACGGCCTGGTGGAGACCATCGGACCACCGCCGACCATCGAGCGTGCGCCCGGTGAACTCGTCGACGATCTTCACCTCGCCGTTCTGCACGAGGTAGTCCTTGTCGCGCTTGTAGAGATCCTTGGCCGTGAGCGCCTTCGTGAGTTGATGGACGTAGTTCACCGAGACGGCGTCGTAAATGTTCTCGACTCCGACAGCCTGCTCCACCTTCTCAATGCCGGCTTCGAGTGGGACGACCGTCTTCTTCTCCTCGTCGACCTCGTAGTCGACGTCCCGCGTGAGTGTGCGGGCTATGGAGGCGAATTGGTAGTAAAGCTGCGCCGCTTCGTCGGCTGGGCCCGAAATGATGAGTGGCGTGCGGGCCTCGTCGATGAGGATGGAGTCGACCTCGTCGACGATGGCGAAGGAATGGCCGCGCTGCGCCATGACCTCCCGAGAACGCTTCATGTTGTCGCGCAGGTAGTCGAAGCCGAACTCGTTGTTCGTGCCGTAGGTGATATCCGCCGCGTACGCCCGCCGCTTCACGAAGTCGTCCTCTATGTCCGCCCCGATCCGGCCCACAGTGAGGCCGAGCCAGCGGTGCAACCGCCCCATCCACTCGGAGTCACGGGTGGCCAGGTACTCGTTGACGGTCACCATGTGCACGCCTTCGCCGTCGAGGGCGTTGAGGTAGGCCGGCAGCGTGGAGACGAGGGTCTTGCCCTCGCCGGTCTTCATTTCGGCGATCCACCCGAAATGCAGGGCCATGCCTCCCATGAGCTGCACGTCGAAATGGCGTTGGCCCAGCACCCGCCAGGCCGCCTCCCGCACGACCGCGTAGGACTCAATGAGGAGGTCGTCGAGAGTTTCGCCGTGGTCCAGGCGCTCCCTGAACTCCACGGTCTTGTGCGCCAGGGCTTCATCGCTGAGGCCCTGCATCTCGGGCTCGAGGTCGCCGATCAGAGGGACGAGCTCGGCCAGCCTTCTGACCTTCTTGCCCTCGCCGGCGCGCAGGACCTTCGTGAACACGCTCATGAGGCCACAATCCTACCGGCCGCGGAGGACTCGGAGCCGCCGCCGGGCCCTGGCGGTGATTTGGGGCTGCGTGCGGCTGACCTGGTCTTTGACCCCACACTCGCCTGCTGCGAGGGTGACGCGCCGGTCCCGGCGGCACGGCGGCGAGCCGCCGCACCCAACGGCACCGTGTTGGCGCGCATCGCCTCGTCTCCGCCCGCCCCCGACAGCCGGGGACGCAGCGGGCAGGGCTTACCTCTAAGCCGCACCATGCTCAGCGACCACAAGTCGCCTTACGTGGGTCGTTTTGCCTGCGACTGGCCTCGACTTTCAACCACAGACCCGCACGCAGCCCGGCGGCATCCTACGCCCGGACGGTCCCCATGGCGTCCAGGGAACGCTCGAGCCCTCCACGGCCGCACCCCCGGGCTGCAGCAGTTCTTCGAATTCCGCTCGATCCGCACGACACTCCAGCGGGCGCTCGCCGCAGTGGCACCCGTCGCAATGCCATGGGCCACATCGACATCTGCGTCAACGTCTTCGCGTCGGCACAGAAGCGGTCGGTCAGGAAGGCCCGGACGCGCCTCACAACCGCCAGGTCTTGCGCAGACCCGCCGCTGCTGCTCTTGATCGTGTACGGGATCAAATCGTGGACGCGATCAAAAGGAGCGTCGCTGCGGCTTGGACGACGCACTCCGGTGGCGTTGTCGCCGTAAAAGGAGTGGACAAGAGTCGGCACACTCCTTTCCTCAACAATCGTTGTGATTCAGTTGTTTGTTGAACGATCAGAGTCCAACCCCCGTTCAATGCAATTCGGAGCGCAGGCTTTCAAGAACCTCTGAAAGGGCAATACTCTTCTGTAGCCCCTGGAGGACGATCGGGGGGAGGGACTGGTTCAGTGGCGCTCCGCGAAGAAGAACTCACAAGCCTGTCCGACGACGTCGACCTGGACCGTGACCGCGTGCTCGTTGAACGCTGTCAGGCAGGCGATTCAGCTGCATTCGGGAACCTCTACGCGCGCTACTACGAGCGCCTGCTTCGCTTCTGCCTCCGCCGGCTCAACGATCGGCATGAGGCCGAGGACGCCGCGCAGGAAGCGTTCGCGCGCGCCTGGAAGGCACTCCCCCGCTTTGCTGGAGAGAGGCGTTTCTATCCGTGGCTCACGGTGATCGCAGGAAACATCTGCACGGACATGCTCCGCCGGCGCTCCCGCAGCACGCCTACTGACGATCTGGAGCTGACCGCGCAACGCCCGGTCGGTGTCGTCGTAGAAGACACTTCTGAGGACCTCGTGCTGGCGGCAGTCGACGGCGAGCTGGTGCACCGTGCACTCGACCGGCTCTCGACGCGCCACCGTCACGTCCTTGCCATGCGCGAGGGCTCCGGGTGGACCTACCAACAGATCGCAGACCATGAAGGCGTCGAGATCGGAACGATCGAAACCCTCCTGTGGCGTGCCCGCCAAGCCCTCAAGCGCGAGTTCGCCGTCATCTCCGATTCGAAGGAAGCCCTGGCTGGATTCCTCATTGCCACGGGTGCGGTTCTCCGCCGTACGGTCTTCCGGGCCGCCCACCGAGGTGCCACCGTGCATCACAACAGCAGCAGCGGAGGCGGCTCGGGGGCGATGCGCAACGCGGTGGCGGGCGTTGCGGTCACCGGTGCAGCTGTCGCCGCTGCATTCATCGCACCACACGCGATCTCCAACGGCCCGAGCGGAGCAGCTTCGGCGCCCGGCTCGGCCCTGGCTGCTCCGCCCCTGGTGGTCGGCTCCGGCCGCCCGGGCGGGACAGACAACGGCGGATCGGCCGCTGCCCAGAGCCTCGGAGGTTCGCTGGTCGGGTCGGGCGACGGCACGGTCTCGGATGTGGCCGGTGGCTCGCCCGGAGGCCTCGGGTCGCAAGGTGGCGACAAAGGCTCTGCCGGCGTGACCAGTGGTGCCACCTCACTCGCTCGGCGGAGGGCTGGGTGGGACATCGGGGTCTGGCGCCGCCGGCGTGGCCGGCGGACTCAATCAGGCCGGAAGCGGCCTCGACAACACCGTGAACGGAGCGACCGGCGGGGTCAGCCAGATCGTCAGTGGTGCGACCGGCGGCGCCGGTCAGATCGTCGGCGGCGTCTCCAATGGCGTCGGCCAGAGCGGTAGGCGGCGTGACCAGCGGTGTCGGCGCAGTGACGAACGGGCTGACGCAGTCGATCGGGCTGGGCAGCGTGCTCCCGGGCTACCTCGGGCTCGGGGTCATCGTCGAGCGCGGCAACGACCACGACCACCACCACGAACCCGGTGCAGGGCATTGTCGGCGGCACGGCGAAGACGGTCGGAGGGCTGCTCAGGGGATAGACCCGCTCGCTGGACTTTCGAACGAGAAACGCCGCCGGTCCCGGGCGGTGCGTTCCCGGTACCAGCGGCGTTCCTGATCGGGCGAAGCCTTCAGTCGCCGGCAGCGGCTCCGCACACCGTCTCGACCATGAGGCCACTCACGACGTAAGGGTCCATGTTCGCGTTCGGCCGACGGTCCTCCAGCCACCCCTTCTTGGCCTTGGCCACGGCCCAGGGAATGCGGATGGATGCTCCGCGGTCCGAGGTGCCATAGCTGAACTGGGTGAAGTGTGCGGTCTCGTGCGCACCCGTCAGCCGGCTCTCAATACCGATGCCGTAGTTCGTGACGTGCTCTTCCACCCGCTTCCCGAGGGCCTCACAGCCCGCGATGATTGCGTCCCAGCCACCGTCTTCACGCATGGCCTTGGTGGAGAAGTTCGTGTGCGCTCCGGCACCGTTCCAGTCCCCGAGCACCGGCTTGGGCTCAAGCGTTGCGAAGACGTCGAAGTCCTCGGCGATGCGGAAGAGCAGCCAGCGTGCCGTCCACAGCTGGTCGCCGATGAGCGGGGGCGGAAGAACGCCGATCTGGAACTCCCATTGGCCCATCATGACCTCGGCGTTGGTGCCTTCGATCGCAGATCCCGGCCTTCATGCAGGCCGCGGTGTGGCGCTCGACGATCTCTCGGCCTGGCATCTTGTCCCCGCCGACGCCGCAGTAGTAAGGGCCCTGGGGCGCTGGGAACCCGGCTTCGGGCCACCCCAGCGGGCGCCCGTACTGAAAGAAGGTGTACTCCTGCTCGATCCCGAACCAGGGCTCCTGGTCGGCGTACTTCTCCGCCAGCTCGGCGGACTTCCGCCGAGTGTTCGTGCTGTGCGGCGTCATGTCGGGGTGCAGGACCTCGCACATGACGAGCTTGTCGCCTTCCGCCCGAAGAGGGTCGGTGCAGACGTAGACGGGCTGGAGGACACAGTCGGAGTCATTGCCCTCGGCCTGGTTCGTGCTGGAGCCGTCGAAGCCCCAGATCCCGGGGTCCTTGCCGTCCTCGACAATCCTGGTCTTGCTGCGCAGGAGTGGAGTTGGCTCCGTCCCGTCGATCCAGATGTACTCGGCCTGGTAGCTCATGAGTTCTCCTGTGTTCCCCTTCTTGTTCGTGGTCAAGGTCCCGGGGCGGGGGTCCCGACCTCTTGTGGACACGACTTCTCACACCGGATGTGCGAATACGAGTCTCATCGGACCCTATTTCACCGCCGTATCGGTTATGTGAACCGAAGATGAACTCCTGCTGAGGGACGCTGTCCGGCGTCGGGCGCCGCTCGGAATGGACAATGCCAGGATCGCAATGCCTTCCAGGGGCCCTCGTGCGGGCCTCTGTTGCGCCAGCTCGTATGCCTTGTCGTGCGCCACCTCGAGCGACCGCCGGAGCCCGAAGCCTCGCTTCCCCCCAGAAGCCCGGCATCCGGTCAGAGCCTTCGGTCGAACGACTGAGACCCTCAGAGCGTCGGCTCCTTGACTCAGCGGAATGGCTCGGGAGTCGGCTCTGATCGCAGGAACGGGCCACGGACGCGCCGGAGGGCCGGATCTCTCGATCCGGCCCTCCGTACGAGTTGTTGTTGGACCAAACTGCCGGGACGGCAGAGAGGTTTCCTTTGACCGGCCTGCGGGCCGGCGAATGAATCAGCCGCCAGTATTGACGTTGTTGATGGAGTTCCCGGCGTGGCTGAAGAGTCCCGAGATGCCGTTGCCAAGGAACGTGACGGCCACCACGGCGACCACTGCGATCAGACCGACCAGCAGTGCGTACTCCACCATGGAGGCACCGCGCTCGGAGCGAGCCCGCAGCGCCACTGACTCCCCCGCTGACCTCACCGCAACAAGAGCGCTCATGAACATTGAAACCATTGTGTAACTCCCCTCATCATCCCTCGCGCACCCTTTGGCGGCGACTGTCCCCGTACAGCATCCAATACCGAATGGACAAGGTCCATAGGACTTTTTGACCCTATGAATTGGAGATTGGTTGCAACCTGATTGCAGGCATCCCTTCGCGCAGCAATGGTCATGTCGCTTCACCGCGATGAGGTCGGACGCGACAGTGGGCTGGGTCAGACAATGCCGACCCAGCCCACTCGTCGTCCCATGGGGAAGGGGGAATATTCCCTCAGGGAAATTATGCGGAAACGGACTTTGCCGTTCTCTCATTGTTGCGATCGCATTGATTTCTGCTTCTGTCGATCATTGGAAACGCTGCCTCATCCGGCTCTTCATTCTGGGTACTTCTCGAAGAGAACACCATGGTCAAATCGGACCAATTGGATTCGGTTTCTCCCACTGCTACTCAATGGTGACGAGTCCCATGACGACCGCCCGCACCAGCGCGTGCGTGCGATTGGTGACATCGAGTTTCTGGAAGATGGCGGCCAAGTGGTTCTTGGTGGTCTTCGGGCTGATGTACAGCCGTTGCGAAATCTCGCCGTTCGTCGCACCCTCAGCCAAGAGCTGCAAGACCTCGAGTTCACGCTGTGTCAGCGACCACGGGCCCCACTGCCGATCGTCCCCACGCCGCTGGGTCGGCTGCCTCGGGTGCTCTGAAGTCGTCGTCGACAACGTGAAGGTCATCTCTCGTGAGTGTGGGCCTGGCTCCGCTCATGCTCTCGCCCCGGTGCACGGTGGTGCAGACCGAAGGGCCGGAGACCGACACGTGCGTATAGAACGTCCATTCGGGCCCGCTCCCGACCTCAAGTGCCGGCGCGGCTTGCGCGGTCGGCCACAGGATCGAGGCTGTGTTTGCCATTCCTCCCCCTCAGTTCCGCCGGAATCGATGTCCGGTGCCACTCCACCCCCACCGCTGTGCGATGGAAACTCCCAGGTCATTGTACGCTTTTCGCCTCAAACGACAGTCGCAGCATTGTTGCTACGGGGGTGCGACCCGAGGAGAATGCACAATTCTCCGCGGATGGGCTCGTTCAGCTCAGCCCTAATGGAAGGCGTGCTTGATCGGGCCGACGATGGGGCCGATCACGATGATCAAGATCGCCGGCAAGAAGCAGACGGCGAGCGGAAACAGGATCTTGACGGGCACTTTGGCCGCCCTCTCCCGGGCCCGCTGACGACGCTTGTCTCGCATTTCGTCCGCTTGCGCCTGCAGCACGCGACCAATCGGCAGACCCAGCGCGTCAGCCTGCGAGAGCACCACCGCGAAGGTAACGAGGTCGTCGATGTCAGTGCGCAGCTTCATGTTCTCGAGCGCGTCATGCCGAGAGAGTCCGAGCTCCATCTCACGCAAGGTCAGACGCAGTTCATGGCACACCGGCGACTCGAACCGCGCGCAGGAGACCTGCATCGCCTGCTCCAGGCCGAGTCCAGCCGCAACGGAAATGCACATGAGGTCGAGGAGATCGGGAAGGTCGTTTTGCACGGCCAGCCGCCGGACCTTGATGCGGTTGCGCAGCCACCAACTGGGCGCCAGTCCACCGAGCATAGGAAGGACGAACAGCAACACCAGGCCGAACTTGACGCCCGACCGCACCGCTCACCAAGGCAACCAGTCCGAGACCGAAGCCGAGCATGGCCGACCCCACCTGCACGGCGACAAACTCTTCGGCACGGATCGTTCCGGTGAGTCCAGCCTTGAGCAGATCAGCATGCACCCGGTCGACCTCACTCGACGGGTACAGCCGGGACAAGACGTTCTTGAAGCTTCGTGCCGCCGGCCCGAAGACGCGAGTGAGCAACGGAGTCTGCACCCTCTCAATCACCGGGGCAGATTCGGTGAAGAGTTCGGCGTCGGTGCCCAACGTGCGAATGAACTCGAGTCGACTGGAGACTTTGTGCGAACGCCAGGCCGCAATGCCGACGCCACACAACCCCATCATCATCAACGTGATGCCGACCAATGGAACGATGTACGTCGTACTCATGGGACCTCGATTCAGATCTTGATGTTGACCATGCGACGCACGATCCAGAAGCCGAGTGCCATCAGTCCCGCCGTGAAGATGAGCACAATGAGCCCGGCCCCGTGCAACATGGGATCGAGGTAGCTGGGGTCCTTCGCTTCGAGCGCGAACACCAAGAAGAGCGGGATGGCGAACAAGACGTACCCTGACATCCGCCCTTCAGCGGAAAGCGTCTGCACCTCGCGTCGGACCTCCTGTCGGGTCCGCATGAACTCGGCCAGCGTGTGAAGGATGGGAGCCAGGCGCCCACCGGTGGACTGTTGGATGCGCACCGCCTCGACCGCCCAAGTGAGATCTTCGACGCCGGAGCGTTCTGCCATGTTCTCGAGTGCAACCACGAGGTCGGATCCGACGGCGACCTCAGCCATCACCCGGTCGAGCTCCTCCGAAAGAGGCGCTTTGGCATCTCGCCGGTACATGTCGATGGAGCGCTGGAACGTCTGTCCACCTTCAACGGAGGCCGACATCAAGGCCAAGGCGTCAGGCAACTGCTCCTGCATCTTCTTGATCCGCTTCGCCGCCCGCCGCGACGGCAGGTACCAGGCGATTCCCGCCACCAGCGCGATGGCGATAACCGACCCGATCGGTGACTTCGTCACGATCCCGACGATGACCGCCAGAGCCAGGGCGATGGCGGAGCTGATGACGAGATACTCCCCCGACCGCAGCGGTATCGCCGCTCGCTCCAACCGCTGCTCCAACGCGCCATGGGTGTCGATCCGTCCGAAGATCCCCGCGATGCGGACCGTCAGAGCGGAGAGCTCGCCGTGCTCCGGGGACTCGGAAATCACTTCGACAGGGACCTCTGACGTTCCGATCGTGTCGTCGAGGATCTGGGCCAGCGTGCGCTGCTTCGTGCGCACCCGCATGATCAACCCGACGACGGCGAGGGCAAGCCCTGCGCCCACCAGGATCGCCGCCAGAAGCGCCGTTCCATTTGTGCTCATGCCTGTAGCCAGCACCATCAGGCTCACTTCCCGCCGTCGCGCCGCCGCGCCAGCATCTCGTACAACTCCTCGGACGGTGGCTCGACCACGCGCCCCGGCCGGGCCGGGCGGTGATGCCGGCCGGAGGATCGGCCTGCCGAGCCCGACAGCCCATCGCCGTCGTTGCGGAAGAGTTGCGCCGGGACCTCGACACCGTTGAGCGCCAGCTCCTCAAGGATCTTGGGCCGCAGGCCTGTCGCAACCAGACGACCCATTCCCTCTTCCGTGTCCACTCGGTGAAAGATGTCCTGCATGAGAACGGTCTCGCCCTCCATGCCCTGAATCTCCGTGATGGAGTGCACCACGCGGGGTCCGGCAGGGGTACGCCGCAGCTGCACGAGACAGCCGACCGCCATCACGATCTGCTCGCGGATGGCTCGTCTGCGGCAGCTCGACTCCCCCCATCATGACCATCGTCTCCAAACGCCCGAGAAGCTCACGGGGGGTGTTGGCGTGCACCGTCGTCATGGAGCCGGCGTGACCCGTGTTCATGGCCTGCAGCATGTCGAGCGTCTCCGAACCGCGGCACTCTCCGACGATGATGCGGTCGGGTCGCATCCGGAGGGAGTTGCGGACGAGATCGCGAATCCTGACCTCGCCTGTCCCTTCAGCGTTCGACGGGCGGGTCTCGAGGGTCACGACGTGCTCGCCCTGAATCTGCAGTTCGGCCGACTCCTCAATGGTGATCAATCGTTCGCCGTCGGGGATGTAGTTGGAGAGGACGTTCAGCATGGTCGTCTTTCCGGTTCCGGTACCTCCCACCACGACCATGCTGATTTTGCCGCGCACCAGAGCCTCGAGGAACACCGCAGCGTCCATGCTGAGCGAGCCCATTTTGATGAGGTCCTCCATGAGGAAGGCCCGCTCCGGGAACTTTCGGATCGTCAGGACGGGTCCGTGCAGCGCCAGCGGCGGCACGATGGCATTGATACGAGAACCATCGGCGAGCCTCGCATCCACCATCGGCGACGACTCGTCGACACGCCGTCCGACCCCGTGCACCATCCGGTCGATGATCCGGCGGTACTGATGCGGGGAATTGAAGACGACCTCGCTCCGTTCGAGCCTCCCCTTGCGCTCTATCCAGACCTCGTCGTACTTGTTGCACATGACCTCAGAAATGGTGGCGTCGGCCAGGAGCGCCTCGAGCGGCCCGTAGCCGAGAGCGTCCTCGAGCATCTCCTCGACGAAACGCTGCCGTTCAATAGGCGAGATCCCGATGTCCTCGCGTTCGAGAATCTCGTTGACGGTGGACCGGACCTTCTCACGCAACTCGTCGGGCGAGAGGTCGGCCGCCTTCGGGGCGATCTCGGCGAGGACCTTGGCCTGGACCTTCTGCTTGGACTGCTTCCAGGCGGTATCGAGGGCGGTGCGATCGGACGCCCGCCGCATCGGATTCGCCTTGGAACCAGGAGCCGGGCCGTTGGTCGCCACTCTCCGCTCAATCCCGCCCGGCGGCCCAGGCTCTCCGTCGCGTGGGTTTCGTTGGGGGAGCCCGTCCCCCGCCGGCGGTTGCGACTGGGGGGACGCCGAAGGCGGGCCGTCAGCCGCAGCGAGCTTTTCTGACAGGTTCATCCGGTTCAGGCCGTCTCGAGCTCAGGCACTTTGTCGGTGCCCCCCTTTTTCTTACGCCGCCAGAAGCCGCGAGCGTCCCCGGCCTCCGCAGTGTCCGATCCGCTCTGCGTCGTCGGGCCCTCGTCCGACAGGAACTGGTGCATCCCGCCGGCCAGCTTCTTTCCTATGTCCGAGTTGGCCGCAGAGACCAGGGCGGGCTTACCCCGGTTGATCGATTTCATGACTTCGCGCGAGTACGGAAGTATGGAGATGATCTTGTTGTCCAGAACTTCCTGGACGTCGTTGATGTCGATACCGATGTCGTCTTCGACCTTGTTCAGGACGACCCCGATGGTCTGGCTGTTGATCCGGAGCTTCTCGAGCGTGCTCAGGAAGACCCTCATGTTCCGGATGCTCGGGAGATCGAGTGTCACCATGCAAAGGACCCGGGTCGAGTGGTCAAAGGCTGCCAGCACAATCTCGGACAGCTGCGCCGGGGTGTCGACCACGATGTAGTCGAAATGCCGACGCAAGGCGCCCATCACCTTGTAGACATCCTTGGGAGCGATCATGTCTGCATCCGCCGGGCTGAAGGGCGCAGCGAGGACCGAGAACCCGAGCTCGTGCTCTTCGAGATATTCCTCGACGTGCTCGTCGAGGTCGTCGTCGTCGACCTCTTCGCGGGACAGCAGACTCGAGATGGTGAACTTCGGCCGCAGGTGGAGCGCCGTCGATACCTCGCCGAACTGCAGGTCCAGATCGACCAGGCAGACCCGCTTCCCGGTCTGCGCCGCCAGATAGCAAGCCAGGTTGGTGGCGTAGAAGGTCTTTCCACACCCGCCACTGGACGACGCCACCGTGAAGACCTCCGCGAACCGAGGCCGGTCGATGGCCGACTGTGCGACACGACCGGAAGCGTGGGGTCCGCGGTGGCGGCCGACATGTCGGCGATGTCGAAAGCCCGCTTGAGCGCAGTGGCGAGCTGGCGCTTGCTGGTCGGGTACTCCACCAGATCAACGGCGCCGGCCCGCACAATGTCACCCAGCGTGGCCCTCGGCTTGGGTCCGAGCGCCAGCACCACGGCAGGAACGGCTCCTGCTGCCCGCAGTGCGGCCAGGCGGGCCATACCGGAATGACTGTCGAAGACCGGTCCGGCGACGAGCACGTCAAAGGGACCGAGCTCCTGGACCTCGCTGGCAACATCACTCACGTTGGCGCTGGTCACGACTTCGTAGCCCGAACCGAGCGAGGCCTGAATGGCCCGGCTGAGGGCGGGCGAGCGACTGATGACGAGAATCCTGCGGCTCATCATGGTGCTGTCGCCGTCTGGTCGGTGCCAATGCACTGTTGCAGCGGCGGAGGATTCGCGTCCTGCTGCGTCTGCACCACGGACAGGGTTTCATTCTGCCCGAGGAACTGTGCGTTCCTGGCCTGGCTGGGGTTCATGGCCAGCAGCAGCGTCTCCGTGGCGGGAATCGTCCGACCGGCAGCGGACTTGTGGCCGGCGTAGGACGGCACCGTGCTCTGGACGTCGAGGACCTGAATATTCGCCATCGCCAACTCCGTGCAGGGCAGCGGGAGCGTCGAGGTCAATCCGCTGTTGGTCGAGACCTTGGTGATGTTGGCGTAGACATCGACACGTGCGCCGGGCTGGAGATAGCCGGCCAATGCATTCGTCCCGGTCAGGGTGACGGTCACTGCGTCCATGCCACTCGGAACGGAAATGGCCGAGCTGCTGGCGTTGAGCTCTGTGGCAGTCAACGCTTCCCCCTTCTTGACCGGTTGCGTCAGTACCTCGCTCGAGAGTCCTTGGAGCGACCCCAGGTCGGCCGGCGTGTAGGTCTTTGTCGGAATGGGCTCAATGGCCACAAGGCCGTTGGAGACCATCGACTGTCCCGTCGTCCCCGCCGGAATATTTGCCTTGGCGACGACAACCGACGTGGTAACTGGTGCGACGTTGACGCTCGATCCCGTCTTCTTGCTCGCTCCTTTCACACTGGCAAATGCGATCGCGCTCCCCGCAACGAACAGGATGACGCCGATCACGACCAATATGAGTGTCTGCCGTTTCACAGAAACCTTCCCCCCTCTCAACCCGGCGAACGCCGTGTTGCACGTCGTCACGCGCCCGACAGGCCCGGAGACTCAGTTGGAGGGTACGACGACGCGGGGGCAACGTACATAGGTCCTTCTGACCATTCTCCGCTGCAGGATCCCTGGTGAAAGGGCCAAATGGTCCATATGTCCTATGTACCGCGGACACGCGGCGGCCCAGAATCAATCCGGACATCTCCCGCGCCGTATGTCGACATTCGGAATCAGAGGTCGGTGCGACTGCACGAGATACAGAGGAGGGGGTTTCGCCGTGGGGCCGCGCATGGAAGATGCCGGGGCAGCGCCGTCGGCAACACGATGAGCGCGGCGCGGAAATGGTCGAGTTCGCCTTCGTCGTCGTCCTGCTCATCGCGCTGCTCTACGGCATCATCTCCTACGGCCTGATCCTTTCAGCGCAGTCCACCGTCACGCAGGCGGCCGCAGACGGAGCACGAGCCGGCATTGTCGCCACCTCGTCAGCCGTCGCGGCCGCCGAGGGCCAGGCCGCCAACGATCTCAACTGGATGGATAAGGGTCAGTGTTACGAGCGAGATGTTCCATCCGGGCAGGCGAACGCCGCCATTTCGTGCACAGCGACCACAGGAGAACTGCCCGTCGAATGCCAACAATCAGTGCATCAAGGTCACCGTTTTATACAACTACGCATCGGATCCGCTCTTCCCGATACTCCCTGGCCTCAACATCATCACTCCCTCCACTATTTCGTCAACTGATGTTCTGCAGATCTCCGAGCCGAGTTCCTAAGTCGCAAGCATGAGGACTCCTCCGTCTACGCCTGCGGCGTGCACGCCCTGACGAGCGTGGCGCGACGTTTATCATCACGGTGATCGCCATGGTTGCGCTGCTCGGTGCGGGGGCCATGGGTGTCGACCTCGGCTTTCAGGTCGATACCAATCAGCAGGCACAGGCGATAGCGGATACCGCTGCGATCGATATGGCTCGCTACATCAACATCGCCGATGGAAAGTCAGCGAGTGGCACCAGCAACGCCTACCTCGCAGCCAAGCTCGCCGGCGTGAGTACGCGACAACTCTGCTGAGCGGCGCCACGCTGTCGTGGGTCGGTGGCTATTGGACGAGCGCGGGGGGCTGGCAGGCGGCGACGGGCGGGTGTTACGCACAGCTCAGGTCCCATAATCCTCCATGTACAGCCGTGAAGGTCACCGCGGTGCAATCGGTGCCGCGAATCTTCGAAGGGGGCTCGGGATCGGTGGCCCGTTCCGCGATCGGATATCTCAATCCGTCCAACGGCTTCTCCATCGGTACCTATCTTGCCAATGTCACCCCGCAACAGAACCCGGTGCTGAACGCCATCATGAGCCAGCTTTCCGGGTCGGCAAGCCTGAGCGCAGCCAGCTACGAAGGCCTCGCCGATACCTACGTCACCGCGAACGAGTTGATCGCTGCGTCGGCGGCGTCAGGCGTCGTGCTCACCCCGAGCACCGTGTTGACCACTTCGCTCACGGGCGCACAGTGGCTGTCGATCTTCAAGTCGGCCGCCTACAACGAGGAGCTGTCCCTGAACTGCGCTTCCACGCCCGAACCCTCCCCTTGTGTGGCCTACGCGGCCCTTCAGTCCCTGACCGGGAGCGGTTCGAGTTCCGCCGAGCTCTGCCAGCTGGTCTCCATCAACGGTTCGAGCTGCAGTGGTGGCGTGCTCTCGGAGGCCGGGCTCTCCGCCAGTCTTGACCTGCTCCAGACGATCGAAGAAGAGGCTGAACTGGCTGCGGCCAACGGTTCCAGCGGCATCGACCTCGGGGGCGCTCTGGGACTCTCAGGGGTCACCGACGCCAAGCTGGTCCTCACAATGGTCCAACCACCGCAGGTCGCGTACGGCTCCGCCGGTGCGACTCCAGCCACCAGCGCAACCTCAGCGCAAGTGCAATCCGTCCTGAAGTTGACGCTTCCCAGCGTCGGCGAGATAGACGTTTCTCTTGGGGCCGCTGAAGGAACTGCGACGTTGAGCTCCATTACGTGCACGCAGACCAGCAATTCCTTCTCCGGGGCGGTCGTGAACGCGAGCACCACCGCGGCCACGGGCGGCGTGACGCTGACCGATCCTGCTCTCGGCCTCGTCGAACGTGCCGGTGGCCACCACCGCGGCTTCGGCGGTGTCGACCACCGCCATACCGTTCATCCCGCCCATCCCGCCGACCACCTCTGAATTTGGCGCTTCGTCTGGTGCCAATCCCGCGCAGATCGGCAACACTTCGCCCACTGTCACGATCACAGCACTGGGTGGATTGTCATCGGGTATCACCGGTGTACTCACCGCCAACAACCTGCTCATTCAACAGCTCCAGAGTGCTCTCGGCGGGATCCTTCAAGCCGCTGGCGTGACCGTTGCTGGTGCTGATGTCGCCGATTTGTCGATCGACTGCGACACCGTGTCGTTGGCTCAATGAACGCGCCGATCACACTTCTCGCCGGTGCCGCTTTGGGCGTGGTCGTCGGATCGCTCTTGGTGCCCCTGACCCGCCGCGAGTTGGCGGCGTCGGTCGCGCGCGACACCCCGGCTCACGGGCCGGTCAGGCTGCTCGACCCCTCCACACCTCGAATCAATGGGTGGAGACGGGT
>CAWACN010000015.1:0-20398 GCA_963780525.1 uncultured Acidimicrobiaceae bacterium
TGGAGGTGATGGGATTCGAACCCACGGCCTCTACATTGCGAACGTAGCGCTCTGCCAGCTGAGCTACACCCCCGGGACAGCCCCAGAATAGTCGGGGTCTCGGGGGCGCCCGGAGGTCGCGTGTTCAGCGGGCTGCGGCCCGCGGTACCTCGAAGTCGTCGTCGTCCCAGGCCCCGGGATAGCCGGCCATCGCCGACTCGTCCGTTCGCGGCGCGGGGTCAAGGACCGCACGCCGGGTGCGACGACGGGCCTGCTCGGCCTCGAGCTCCTTGGCGTACGCCATCAGCCCGACCAGCCCGAGTGCCCCCAGACCGGTGAGCCCGGTGAACACCCAGGCCAGGTGCATACCGGGAAGCAAACCGATCAGTCCCGTCGAGATGGCTACCCCAGCGAGACAGCGCAGGAACACCGTGCAACGCCGTTGCGCCTGCTCACGGCGGAGGCTCGGCGGTGCCACGCCCAAGTCGGGAAGGCAGGCAGGCTCGGGACGGTCGAGCACCCCGACACGTTCGTAGTGCGAGCCATCGCCGCCGTCGACGTCAGCGGCCGCAGCGTCGTCCGTCGGTCGCAGGAGCACCAACTTGGGTCGCGACGAGTCGACTGCCTGGTCGGGGGCTGCTTCGGGCGACCGTCCGCCAGGCAGGGCCGTGTGCAGTCGGTAGGCCGGGGCCACCGTCTTGGGACCCGCATGCTCAAGAAGCTGCAATTGATGATGAAAGTGGTCGATGGACCCGACCCCTTGGCGTTCACCGAATCGCCGCCAAGCACTCGGGGCCAGCACGGCCACCCAGAGAAGCACTACGAAGACCAACAGGATCACAATCGTCACTCCCCGACGATCTACCTTCGCTCTGGGCAAAAACCCTAGTGAACGAGCCTTTACAAATGGTGGATGGTGGGGAAATGCCACAGCGCCGACCTCGTCGGCACTTCTCCTGTTGCTTCGGTTGTACTCCTCGGCGACCGGGAGAATCAAGGGCCAAACTTTGGCGGCCGGTTCACCCCCTGTGTGCGTCGATCAGCGCGCGGCTCCACCAGCGCCCATCCGTGCAGCCCACCGTGACGGCCACCCCGAAGCAGGCGGACACGCGCTCAGAGGTGACGACATCGGACAGAGGTCCCGACGCGACCAGCTTGCCTCCGGAGACCAGCCCGGCATGTGTGAACCCAGGAGGGATCTCCTCGCAGTGGTGGGTGACGAGAACGATCGGCGGGCTGCCCGGATCTGCAGCCACCGCGGTCAGGCGGACGAGGAGCCGCTCCCGGGCACCCAGATCGAGGCCGGCAAAGGGCTCGTCGAGCAACAAGAGCTCCGGATCGCTCATGAGCGCCCGGGCCAGGAGCACCTGCTGGCGCTCGCCTTCCGAAATCACCCCGAACGGGCGATCACCGAGCCCATCAACCCCGCCCAGAGCGAGAAGCCCATCGGCCTTCTCCCAGTCTTCGTCCGTATATCGGTTCCACCACGTTTCGAGCGCCCCGTGGCGACCGCTGACGACGACGTCACGCGCCGGCAGGTCGGCCCGGAGCTGCCGTGTGACCGCGCCGCTGACCAGCGCGACACGCGGACGGAGGGTTCGGACGTCAACCGCTCCGAGCCTCGCTCCCAGGACCTCCACCGTGCCCGCCGTCGGCCAGAGCCGAGCACCGGCCACCTGCAGCAGTGTCGTCTTGCCTGAACCGTTCGGTCCCAGCACGACCCAGCGCTCGCCGGCCTGGACCCGCCAGTCGATCCCGCGCAACACCGCCACTCCCTCGCGTTGCAGCGTGACGCCTTGCAGTGCAATGGCAGCGGGTGGCCCCGGTGGACTCACCCCTGGCCGTCGCGGCCGCCCGCGAGGCGCCGGTTGATCCGACCGATGAGTCCCGAGCAGCACTGCGCCCATGTCCGTTCGCCGGCGAGCCAGAGCCAGAGCTCTCGCTGATACCCCAGCACAATCTGGCCGAGGCCTTGCTCACTGAGGCCCGCCGAGGCGAGCGTCCGCCAGCGGCTCCAGAACCAGGCCGTCACCCCGTCATCCTCATCACCCAGGACGCCGTCGAGCTCCCGTCCGTCGAGCACGGCCGCCAACCAGCTCTCGGCCAGAACGGTTGGCTCGTCGGGCACGTGCAGCACGGGCAGCGGAGTTGTGGTCAATGTCTGATGTAGACAGGCTGACGCGTCGAGCCCTCGTAGGCCCGCACGTGCTCGTCGAAGTCGATGAAGAGCGGCGCATCCGGATCGAGCTTGCGCTGCAAGGTCCTCCCCGCGATCTTCTTGTCCAACGCGTCCAACCGCAGCAGCGCGGCGGGATCGTCGAGTCCTCGCACGTCCAACTTGGCGCGGGCAGCCTGGAAGGCGAGGCGCCCACGCTCGGTCCGGATGATCACGCTCGTCCAGCCGTTCATGGAGCCGACGCTGCCGACCGAAATGTCGGCCGAACGCCCGAGGAAGTCGGCACATTCGTCACAGCCCTTCAGCGCGGCGCCGTGGAAATCCTTGACCGGCTCGTCAACCGCCAACTCCCCGTCGCGGTATTCGACGATCATGCGGCCCCGGATCACGTCCATTTTCGACACCCGGTCCAGATCCACGCCGCGCTTGTCCCGCAGCTCGCGCAGAGTGAGGGCCTCGTAGTCGAAGTTCTTCGTGCACATCAATGCGATCGTCAACACGACCGCATCCACCCGGTGCGCACCCGTGGGCCAACGCCTGGCCTGCATGGCGCGGAGCCCCTGCACTTCACACGGGGTCCCCACGACAGCGATACGCGGCTTGGGAGGGAGCGCGTAACGGGACAAGTCGAGCTCGGCCAGCGCCATCGTCTGGTTGTAGAAGCTGCCCGAGGCCGCTTTGATCTCGCTCGCCGTGGTGGCAATGGTGGCGATGCCCTTCCATTGCTCATCAGGGTCAGCGCTCGGCTTGGACACCAGTGCGCCGTCGATCTCGCCGGCGGCCAACAGGCCGATCAGCAACGCGCTGACCGCGCCGCCATCCTGGGCGTCGTCGATTTCGGCGCCCGCTCTGACCGCGTAGGAGTCCACGACGGCGCCGAGACCCTCCGCGGGCGGACCGCCGCTGATCTTCCAGTAGGTGTCCGAGGAGTCGGAGCGGACCTGGGCCGGCTGCACCGCAGCGTCTTCTCCGGACGCCGCGGTCGAGGGCGGCCACAGCGCCTCGTAGCGAAGGCCACCACGCGGGCAGAAGTCCCAGCAGAGCGAGCAGCCGGTGCACATTTTGACCAACTCCGGCAAGTTGGTGTCCTCGTCCACACCGATGGAGTTCGAGGGACAGACGGCGACACAAGTGCCGCACTGGATGCAGCGGTCGGCGTGGATCACGCCTGCCTCGAGCTCCCAGAACCAGACCTTGCCCGGCGGCTCGGTGATCCCGTTCATCTGCTCCCGGATGCGATAGCGCTTCACGAGGTCACCGCTTTGGCTCCGCCGACGAGCGTGGACCGCAATTCCTGCGCGTCGGTGCGCCGCGACCAGAGATGGAAGGGCTCGCCGGGCCGACGCTCCTCGCGGTAACGGCTGACCACCCGCAGCAGGGCATCAGGCACCCGGTCGACAGGCATGGCACCCTCGACCCAGTCGATGAACGCCGCATCCGGTCCGAGCGAGCCACCCAGACCGATGTCGACCGCCTCCTCGATGTGCTCGTCGACGTGCGCGATGTCGCCCCGGAATCCGATGTCGGCGATCTGGGGCTGGGCGCAGGAGGCGGAGCAGCCCGAGAAGTGCATCCGGATCACCCCAGCGTCGTCCCCGGCGTTCGTTGCCTCGCCGCCGGACGACAGCTGAGCGTCCAGCGTCTTTGCCCACTTGACCGCCCGCTCCTTGGTCTCCACCACGGCGAAGCGGCAGAACTCGGAGCCGGTGCAGGCAACGACCCCACGCTCGAAGGGTCCGGGGAAAGGTGAGTACGTCTGCATAAGCGGCTCGGCCAGCAGGTCGTCGAGGCGATCCTCGGGAACGCCGGACACAATGAAGTTCTGGTCGATGCCGATGCGGACGCCGCCGTCACCGTAGGTTTCGGCCAGGCGCGCCAATTCGACCAGTTCGATACCGTGCATCCGGCCGACCGGGACCGAACAGCCCACGTACAGCAGCCCCGGCTGCTTCTGCGGGTGGACGCCGACATGATCACCACGGAATGCCGTGGTCAGGTCAGCGCCGGCCGGCGTCAAGGCGAACGTGGTGCGCTCGTCGAGAGCGGCCCGGAAACCTTCAGGACCGAGCTCCTCGGCCAGATAACGCATCCGGGCCAGGCCACGATTCTCCCGGTTCCCCAGCTCGCCGAAGAGTTGGGCGACGCCTCGGCAAAGCTCGACGGCCTGATCGGGCTGAATGAAGACGTCGATGTCGGAGGCCATGCGCTCTCCGTCGGAGAGGCCGCCTCCGATGAGCACGTTGAAGCCGACCGTCCCGTCCGCCTGTTCCGCCGGCCAGAGTCCGATGTCGTTGATTTCGACCCGGGCGCAATCCTCCGTGCAGCCCGTGACGGCGATCTTGAATTTCCGAGGCAGGTTGGCGTACTCGCGATTTCCCGTGAAGAAGGCCGAAATGGCCTCGGCCACGGGCAACGCGGCGACGACCTCTTTCTCGTCGATACCCGAGACGGGGCACGAACACACATTGCGGGCCGAGTCGCCGCAAGCCTGCACCGTGGTCAGGCCGACGTCCCAGAAGCGCTGCCAAATGCGGGGCACGTCGGCGATGCGGATCCAGTGGAGCTGAATGTCCTGCCTCGTCGTCAGGTCGGCATAGCGGTTCCCGAACACGGGACTCTCGTCGGGACCCTCGGCGAACGCGTCGGCGGCCACCCCGATTTCGCGGACCTGGGCCGCCGTCATCACGCCGCCGGGGACCTTGATCCGCATCATGAAGGCGTCACCCCCCTGGCGCTGGGGGTACATGCCGACCCATTTGAAGCGCTCGAGCTCGCCCGGCACCTTGTTGATGGAGTCGACGCCCTGCTTCGAATAGGTGTCGATGATCGCCTGGGCCACCTCGAAGGGATGCCGCGACAGTTTCAATTGCTCGGTGGGGTTCAGCTCGCCGATGTTGCGATAGGGCCTGACGAACTTCAGGCCGCGGTCGCGCCGACCGCGGAACTCCATCCCGTAGGGGTTGTCAAGGTCACGAGGCACTAGACGTGCAGGCCGCACTCGGACTTGTCGGCACCCGCCCAGCGGCCGGCACGGGCATCCTCCCCCTCGGCCACCGGGCGCGTCGTCGGTGCACAGCCGATTGAGCGGTAGCCCTGCAGGGTGAGCGGGTGGACGGGGAGGCCGTGGTCGGAGAGGTACGAGGAGATGTCCCCCTCGGTCCACGTGGCCAGTGGATTGACCTTGACCAGGCCGAATCCGTCGTCCCAACTCACAATGGGCGCATCGGCCCGCGTCGAACCATCTGACCGCTTGAGGGACGTCAGCCACGCCCGCTTCCCCACCAGGGCTCGACGCAGCGGCTCCACTTTGCGGAACTTGCAGCACTGGTCGGAGCCGCAGGGATAGGCGGCGGCCTCGGGGCCGGGCTTCGTGACCGTGAGGTTGAGTCCGTAGCGGTCGACGCATATCGTCGACAAAGGCCAACGTCTCGGGAAAGTGTGCCTCCGTGTCCAAGAAGACGACTTCGACATCCGGCGCAACCTTGGTGACGAGGTCGATCAACACGATGTCCTCGAACGAGGCTGCCAGCACCAGGGAATCACCGAAAGACTCGATCGCCCATCGGATGACGGCGCTCGCCGGTGCAGACTCGAAGCCGGCGCTGACCACGGCAAGGTCCTCGGCGGTCGAAGGCTGGTCGCTCACGTTGGTCTCGGCCACAGTTCCCTCACCTTCCTCACAGGGCGATCGGGCCGTTCCGGGGGCCCGCCGCCGGAGCTTGACGCCCGTCCGAATGCAGGCTTTAGTATACATGACCAAAATGGTCATGATTTGAGAGGCTCCATGGACTCCGCCGCCTTCCGCTCCCCCCAGGACCACACCGCAGCGGGCTCAGTCGCGACCCGGTCCGGTGGATCCGTGACCGCCCTGGTCAGGCCGGTGGAGCACCCGTTGGGCCACCTGGACCTCTTGGAGTCGCTGGCCATCTTCATCATCCGCGAGGTGGCGGCGGAGTCGGAGCGCCCAGTCCTCCTCTTCAGCGGGGGGAAGGACTCAGCGGTACTCCTCCATCTGGCCGCCAAGGCGTTCAAGCCGGGGAAGATCCCTTTCCCGGTGCTCCACGTGGACACCGGCCACAACTTCACCGAGGTACTCGAATACCGGGACGCCCAGGTCGAGGCCGAGGGCGCCCGCCTGATTGTGGCGAAGGTGCAGGACTCCATCGACCAGGGACGGGTCGCCGACCCAGGTCCGGTGGCATCGCGCAATCGCCTGCAGACGACGACCCTGCTCGATGCCATCAACGCCCACAGGTTCGACGCCGCCTTCGGGGGCGCCCGCCGTGACGAGGACAAGGCGAGGGCCAAAGAAAGGGTCCTGTCCTTCCGCGATTCGTTCGGACAATGGGACCCCAAGGCGCAGCGACCGGAGCTCTGGCAGCTCTACCAGGGCAGCGTGCGTCCCGGTGAGCACCTGCGCGCCTTCCCGCTCTCCGACTGGACCGAGCTCGACATCTGGCAGTACATCCGTCGCGAGCAGATCGAACTGCCTTCGATCTACTACGCGCACCAACGCGAGGTGCTGGAGCGGGACGGCATGCTCCTGGCCGTCAGCGAGTGGGTGGGCCCGGAGGCCGGCGAGCAGGTCCGCAAGGAGACCGTGCGCTTCCGCACGGTCGGGGACGCAACCTGCACCGGTGCCGTGCAGTCCTTTGCCGACACCGTGGAGGAGATCATCCGCGAGGTCTCGGCGTCACGAATTTCCGAGCGGGGCGCGACCCGGGCGGACGACCGCTTCTCCGAGACCTCCATGGAGGACCGTAAGCGCGAGGGGTATTTCTAGACCCATGACCACGTTGCCCGGCTCGCCGCCGGCCGGTGGTCCCGAGCTTGGCGTCGACACCATGGATCTCCTCCGGTTCGCCACCATCGGATCGGTGGACGACGGAAAGAGCACGCTGATCGGGCGCCTTCTCTTCGACACCCGCCAGCTCTTCGACGATCAGCTCACCGCCATTGAGACCGCTTCGGAACGACGGGGTCTCGGCGAGGTGGATCTTTCCTTCGTGACCGACGGTCTGCGAGCCGAGCGCGAACAGGGCATCACGATCGACGTGGCCTACCGCTATGCAGCGACCCCTCACCGGAAGTTCGTCATCGCCGACTGCCCGGGTCATATCCAATACACCCGGAACATGGCCACGGGCGCATCCACGGCCGATCTGGCGCTCGTGCTCGTTGACGCCACCTCCGGGCTGCGGGAACAGTCGCGGCGGCACATCTGCATCGCCGCGCTGCTCGGCGTGGACCAGCTGGTCGTGTGCGCGAACAAAATGGACCTTGTCGACTGGGACCGCTCGGCCTACCAGCGCATCGCCGACGACATGGAGGCCCTGGCCCACCGGCTCGGCATCGCGTCGTGCACGGTGATCCCCATTGCCGCGCTGCACGGCGACAACGTCGTCACGCGCTCCGATGCTGCGCCCTGGTACGACGGTCCGACGGTCCTCGACGCACTCGAGTCGGCCCGAGCCGGGGGCTGGGCGGCTCAGCACGGGGTACGCCGGGGAAGCGGGGCTCGGCTTCCCGTCCAGTGGGTGCTCCGCCAGCCTGGCGGGGGCCGGAACTACGCCGGCATGGTGAACGGTGGGCCATTCCGCGTCGGTGACCCCGTGGTGGTACTCCCGCAGGGCGCCCGGACGACGATCCGCGCCATCGAGACGGCCGACGGGCCTCTCCAGCGCGCCGAGGTCGGCCTCTCGGTCTCGCTTCGGCTCGCCGACCACCTCGACGTGTCACGTGGTGATCTCATCGCGGCGGCAGAGGGCGCCCCCGAAGTCACCGATGTCTTCGAAGCGACCGTGTGCTGGTTCCAGGACCGGCCGCTCGCCGCCGGGGACCGCCTCCGCATAAAGCACACGACAAGAGTGACCCCCGTCGTCGTCGAAAGCGTGACCGGCATCTTTGACGTCAACGAGCTGCGGGTCGTCGAGGCGTCGCAATTGCGGGAGAACGACATCGGCGTCGTGACGTTGCGCACAGCCACACCCCTGGCCCTCGATCCTTACGAGTCCGATCGCATCACGGGCAGCTTCGTGTTGATCGACGAGCTCACGTTCGCCACCATCGCGGCGGGCATGGTCGGTCCGCCGCGGCTCCATGACTGACGAGCTGGATCCGCCCTCCTACTACCCCGTCTCGCTCGACCTGTCCGGCCGGGCCTGCCTCGTCGTGGGGGGCGGGAACGTGGCCGCCCGGAAGGCACGCACACTGCTCGACTGCGGTGGCGTGGTGACAGTGATCGCACCCACCCTCAGCGATGACATGGAGACGCTCGTCCCTTCCCTCCACGCGTTGGAGCGGCGCCCGTACGGCAAAGGTGAGGCAGCGGCCTTCCGCCTGGTCGTCACCGCGACAGGAATTCCGGAGGTCGACGGAGCGGTATACGACGACGCCGAGGCCGCCGGCGTCTGGGTCAACAGCGCCGACGATGTGGCGCACTCGTCGTTCATCCTTCCGGCCGTGCACCGAGACGGCGCGGTCACCGTGTCGGTGTCGACGGGCGGCCTGAGTCCCGCCCTGGCGTCCTGGCTGCGGACCCGCCTGGCCACCGATTGCGGGGACGGTATCGGGGTGCTCGCCCAACTGCTGGGAGAGGCCAGGGCACTCGTCAAAGAGTCCGGTCGCTCGAGTGAATCGGTGGACTGGGGCCAACTGCTGGACGGACCGCTGCTCAATCTGGTCCGCGCCGGCGACATCGAACGCGCCAGGTCAACCTTGCGAGCTGCGACAGAGGTGTAAACACCGGCACGCTGGTGTTAACACCTCTTACCGGCGGCGCAGGAGCCTTCCGATCCCTGGTCGACGCCCCGACCTACGATGCCGCGTTGTCACGCCGACAACGACCAGCCAATTGTCCTAAGGGGTTGAACCAACTAGTCCTTTTGTCCCTTACGTAGGTCGCAACGACAACGCATATTTCACTGCAAGCACTACGCACAGCGGTGACGATGCAGCGAAAACATGTCGGGTTCAGACTCGCCCGCAATGATGCCTGCAGTCCGCTGCGGGCGTCGTGCGATTGATCGCAGCATCTTGAAAACGGTGCACCTATGAGGGGGCGTAGATGAAACTGTCGATTGCTCGAACGTCAGCCGGTGGTTCTGCCACAGGCAATGCGATGAACGGCGGTGAGGTCGGGTTCGACGTCCGTGCCACCGCGTGGCGTCGGATGGCCCTTGCCCTCTCCGCCATCCTGGTGCTCGGCTGCATCGGCATCGTGTTCGGATCGCCCAAGCCGGCTGGTGCCGCCACTGTGTTCGCTCCCGGCCAAGTGTTCGCGTCGGTCGGGGGGTCGCAGGTCAACGTCTACGACCCCACGTCGGGCAATCTGGACAACACCCTCAACGATGGCACCAACGAGCCCTTCACCGCAGGCAGCGCGTTCGATGCCAACGGCAACTTCTACGTCGCGGACGACATCAATGGAACGATCAGCAAGTACTCGCCGACCGGCGCGTTCGATGGAACGTTCGCCTCGGGGCTGACCAATCCGCTGTCGCTCGTGTTCGACAACCAGGGAACCTCTACGTGGGCCAGCAGGGCACGCCCTACATCGCCGAGTTCAACTCGAGCGGCCAGAGCATCGGCGACTTCGGGCCACTGACCACCGGTGAGACCGGTGACGACTGGATCGCCCTCTCGAGCGACGAGTGCACCTTCTACTACACGACCGAGACCGATGTGATCTATCGCTACAACAAGTGCACGCACACGCAGCTGTCGACGTTCAACGTGGCCCCCTTCACCGGGGACGATGCGTACGAACTGCAGATCCTCCCGAACGGAGATGTGCTGGTCGCCGATTCCGAGTCGGACATCATGCTCGACCCCAACGGCAACGTCATCGGCTCCTACTCGTGCGCGAGCATGCCCGGCTGCTCGGACGAGCTCTTCGCCATCGCCCTCGACCCTGACGGACTCTCCTTCTGGACCGGCGACACAGCCTCGGGCAACGTCTACCGCATCGACATCGCCAGCGGGGATGTGCTGCAGACCATCGACACGCAATCCGGAGACCTCTTCGGCCTGAGCGTCGACAACGAGATTGAGGTGGCCGCCCCGCCACCACCCACCACGACCGTGCCCTCGTCCCTGACAGTCCAGCCCGTCACGGGCAACTTCTCGACGCCGACGCCCGGTCTCGGCCGTCCTGACGAATCCGAACACGGGATGCGCCCATCGTCAACGAGCCGGTGACCTTCACCTTGAACAGCTCCGAGACCTGCACGGCTTACACGGATTCCACCGGCACCGCCACCTGTGACATCACGGCCAGCGAACCCTCGAGCTCGTACACGTTGTCGGCCTCGTTCCCCGGCGACACAGCGACTTCGACCCCCATCGGGTCGAACAGCTCGACCAGCACATTCACGGTCAATCCGGACACGAGCTCGCGCTCGACCTACACGGGCGCCACCACGGCAGTCAACGGATCGTCGACCACGCTGTCTGGGACTCTGACGACCGACACGCCGACATCAGGAACGCCGCTGCCCACCAAGGTCGTCACATTCACCATCGGGTCGGGTGACACGGCGCAGTCCTGCAGCGGTACCACAGATGCCAGCGGCGACGTGAGCTGCATCGTCCCGACGGTTGCTCAGCCGCAGACCGCCGAGACCGTCACGTCGACCTTCTCGGGTGACGCGTACGACACACCGGTCACGGTGACCACACCCATTACCGTGACCGAGCCCACGACACTGACCGTCAACCCGGCGACCAGCAATTACTCCGATGGCGTCACTGTGTCAGGCGTCCTCACGGATACCAACACGAACGCTCCCATCTCAGGTGAGCCGGTCACGTTCCAGCTCAACCAGACGGAAACCTGTACTGGGACGACCGACGCCACCGGGACCGCCTCGTGCACCATTACGCCTGGTGAGCCGGCCGCCACCTACACGCTGACGGGCACGTTTTCGGGAGATTCTGCAGCGCCTCTGCAGCTGATCCCCTCCAACGGCTCAGCTAGCTTCATCGTGACGCCCGACACGACCACGCTCACCTATACCGGGGCAACGGTCGCCCAGAACGGCCAGCCGATCACCGTCTCGGGCGTCCTGACGAACGACGTGAACAATCCGGTGAGCGGACAGACCGTGACCTTCACTCTCGGGAGCGGGACGAGCACGCAGACCTGCACCGCTGTCACGACGGGGTCCGGCGCCGCCTCGTGTGTGATCAACGTCACGGGTCAGCCACAGGGCCCCATTCCGGTCACTGACACGTTCGGTGGCAACACCTACTATCTGACCTCCACGGCGAGTTCGACGGTCAACCTCCCCGAGGGCACCACGCTCACGGTGAACCCGGGCAGCGGGACCTACGGCACGCCCGGCACGGTCTCTGCCACGCTGGTCAACTCCGTCACCAACGCGCCCGTGCCAAATGAGCCCGTGACCTTGACGGTGAACGGAACACAGAAGTGCACAGCCACGACGAACGCCAGCGGCGTTGCGTCCTGCAGCGTGACACCCAACGAACCGGGCGGCAGCTACAAAGTCACAGGTTCGTTCGGCGGCGACACCTCGGCGACTCCCGTCCTGCTGTCAAGCACCGGGTCGAGCACCTTCGTGGAGAACAAAGCGCCGACGACGGTGACCTATACGGGGAGCACCTCCATCACGAGTGGGAACACACCCGTTCTCTCCGCCACGCTGACCAGCAACGGCACGCCGCTCTCCGGCCAGACCGTGACCCTCACGGTCGGCTCGGGCAGCTCGGCTCAGCACTGCAGCGGCACGACCAACTCGTCAGGCCAGGTGAGCTGCACCATCTGCATGTTCAACCAGAGCGCTAGCCCGTTGCCCGTGACCGTGACGTACGGCGGGAACACCTATTACGCCGGGTCGACCACTTCGCAGAACATCACGGTCACGACGCCCACCTCGCTGTCCGTGAGCGCCGTCACTGGTGTGACCGGGTCGCCCACCACGCTCAGCGGCACCCTGACCAACCAAGTAACGGGGCAAGGGATCAACGGGCAGACCATTACCTTGACGCTCAACGGGATCCAGTCCTGCACGGCCACGACGAACACTTCGGGCAAGGCCTCGTGCTCCGTGACGCCCACCGAGTCGGCGGGGACGTACACCGTGACGGGGACGTTCGCCGGCAACACCAGCACGTCGCCGCAGCTGCTTTCCAGCAACGGCCATAACAACTTCGTGGTCACCGCGGCCCCGACCACCGTCACGTACACAGGTGCCACGACGGCAACCAACGGTTCTTCCGTCACGCTGTCATCGACATTGACCAGCAACGGCACGCCCCTGAGCGGCCAGACGCTGACCCTGACGCTCGGCACGGGGAAGACGGCACAGAGTTGCACCGCCACGACGAGTTCGTCGGGTGCCGCATCGTGCTCCATCCCCTCCGTGAATCAGGTGGCCGGCTCCGTGACCGTGACCGTGAGCTACGCGGGGAGCATCTCCTATCAGTCCGCCAGCACCTCGAGCACCGTCAAGGTGTCCAACTGTGGCGGCGGGAGCGGCGGCAGTGGCGGCGGCAGCGGCGGCGGTCTGGCGGCGGCTCTGGCGGCGGCTCTGGCGGCGGCTACACCGAACCTCCGCCGGTCGGCGGTGGCCGGGGCTGCGGCTGACCAGCTTCCGGGCACCACTCGGCCCGCCATGAGCTCTCACAGTTGGGGACCCCCATGGGGTCCCCAACTGCGTTCTCCCTTAGGGCTGGGCGATCATCAGCACTGTTCCGGCGACCAAAAGGACGAGCGCTGTCACCGCAGCCTGCGACAGGACGGTGGCATCATGACGCAAGGTCCATCGCGTGACCTCGCTCCCCTCCGCGTCTGCCCGGCCGTCGTCCCGCACCCCACCCTCGTTGCGCCCCGCGACAGGGCGACCTGCAGCCGCTGCTCCGCCGGCCACAACACCCCCTCGCCCAGGTACGCCAGCGCGGCGAAGATGGCGAGGCCCCCGAGCACCCAACCCTGCCCCAGCGCGTAGGCGCCCTGGCTCATGGCGATCAGGGCAAGGCCGAAAACCGGAATGCCGTAAATGGCGCGCCCGGCCCAATTGGTCCCGGGCCGGAAATAGCGCCGCAGCGACTCAGGCACCGGTCGCGAGGACTGGAGGAGCCGACGAAGACGGCTGGCCGTGGCGGCCGCGGTGGCCGTCGTCACGATCCCCACGACGACGCAACCCACGTGAAGGAGGAGGACGATGTCGAAGGCCGCTCCGTCCGGCTGGTGATGCATGGCCGACATGTTCTCCTATGACCGGGGGACCTGGGTGAACGTTCCGCGACGGTGGCGGTTTCGCGGGTAGCGAAACCTGTACCGTAGAGGTGGAGGAAGAGAATGAGGCCAAATTCGATGTCGGCGGGCCAGGAAGTGTCCGAGAGAGCAAACCGATGAACCAGTTACGCCTCGATCCGTTGTCCGGGCGGTGGGTGGTCGTGAGCCCGGGCCGGTCCGAGCGGCCCTATTCGTTCGTCACCCGCACCTCATGGATGCCCGAGGCCCTCAATCGGCCCTGCCCCTTCTGCCCCGGCAACGAAGAGGACACGCCGCCGGCGCTCGAGACCTACGGGCCCACCGGCAGCTGGCTGGTCCGGGTGGTGCCGAACCTCTTCCCGGCCTTCGAGGGTGACGAACCCTTCGTGGTGGCCAACCGGGGCCCGGTCTTCACACAGGCTTCCGCAGGAGGTATCCACGAGATCCTCATCTTCTCCCCCGAGCACGACGCCACCCTCGGGCAACTGAGTCAGGAGCAGGTCGAGTTGGTGATGGCGGCACTGCGTGACCGCCTGGAGGAGCACGCCTCGCAACCCAACCTCCGCTACACCCAGGCCATCGTGAATTCCGGACGCGAAGCGGGCGCCTCGCTGGAGCACCCGCACGGCCAGCTGCTCGGCATGTCGTTCATCCCCCGTGAACTGGCCGAGGAGCAGGCGCGGTTCGCCCGGTTCGTCGGCTCATGCCTCCTGTGCACGACCATCGAGGCCGAGGAGGACTCGACCGAACGGGTCATTTACGCCAACGACCGGGTCGTGGTCGTCTGTCCCTTCTGGAGCGCCGTCCCCTACGAAATGCTCGTTCTGCCCCGGGAACACAACCCGCATCTCCACCGGAGCCCGACCGAGGACCTGGTCGCCGTGGGCGAGGCCATCCGCCGCTCGCTCCAGCAGCTCGCAGAGTCCGTCGGCGACGTCGCTTACAACATCGTCTTCCACTCTGCCCCCTACCGGGTCGGCGAGCCCTACCACTGGCACGCCCATATCTGGCCCAAGGCCACCACGACCGCCGGCTTCGAGCTGGGCACCGGAGTGGCCATCAACGTCATCTCCCCCGAGGAGGCGGCCGAGACCCTCAAGGTCTCCGCCCTCGCCGTCTAAGCCGGGTCCTCCCGCACCGACCGGGCCAGTTCCAGGAACGACACCAGGCGGCGCACCAGGTCCCGATCGGGTCCGACCAGCCCGCCGATGCCAGCGGTACCCAGGTATCCCGTCATGAAGGCGCGTCGATTACGCATTTCCCACGAATGCCCGAGTGCGGCCAGCCCGAGCCGGCCCATGGGGTCGCGCTCGGCCGCTGCCACCGAACTGGCGCGGTGCATCGACCACAGCAGGTCGGCCACGTCACCCAGCGGGGTGCGCGGACGCAGGGTGGATTGCGGGCCGATGACACCTCCCGGCCTGCAGTCGCTCACGACCCACCCCTGATCCGTCCGCGCCGTCCGGCTCAGGAGGAAGTCGCCGTGGGTGCGAATGACCGGGAGCCGCGCCTCGGATTCGCGCAGCCACTTCACCAACTCGGTGACCCCCGGTGCCTCCAACAGGGACGCATCCGACGCGGCGATCGTCGCCTCCGCCTCGTCGACCCAATCGATGACGGGCTCGTGCTCCCGCCCGAAAATGCCGTCGAGCGCCACGTGCATCCGCGCCGTCATGATGCCGAGCGCCTTGGCCTCGGCCCCGAAGTCGGCTCCGGCCACTTCGGGTGAACCCCCGGACGAGTAGAAATCGCGCAAAGAGGTCAGGGCGAGCGCCCAGCCCGCAGAGCGATCGGCCAGAGGCTCTTGCACCACCCCGAGGTCGCGCTCTTCCCACGTCCAGCGCACCAACGGCGCTGCGACGTGGTTGAACCCCGATTCTTCCAGTGCAACCATGAGATCCACGTCGGGTCGGGGCGCCGCGCGCAACCACGGGAACACCAAGAGATCACCCCGGTCTCCACAATCGAGCGCCGTGACGTCGTCGTCGTCGCGCAGGAGCGCCACCGGTCCCGGGCGGGCCGCCACGCCGCGCTCCGTGGCCAGCAGCAGACCGGCCAACTGCGCATCGCGCAAGGCGTCCGTGCAAACGGCCAGCCCATCCTCGTCGTCGAACAGGCCCAGCGCCGCCTCCTCGCCGGTGCGGAGGAAGTGAGGCTCGTCCGCCACGCCCCGCAATCCCACCACCAGGTGGGCCTGCCGCTCCCCGATGCGGGCGACGATGTCGATCAGTCCCGGCCGGCCTGCCAGGAGCACCTCGTCGCGCTCTATGACGATCTCACCATCCGCCGCGACCCGCCGCAGTCCGAGCCACGCCTCCGTGAGCGTCCGCAGGGCCTGGTCGCGCTGGGTGGTCATTCCGGAGGACGCTCCTCCAGTGCGAGGTCGAACCACAAGAACCCGTATGGGGGCAGGGTCACGGCGTAGGGCTCCTCGGTAATAACGGGAAATGGCACCCGGCCCAGCACCTCGTACGGTGTCGAGCCGGCCCACTTGGCCAGCGCCAGTTCGGCCGGCTGGGCGAATCGGCTGAGGTTGTGCACGCAGAGCACCGCCTGGTGCCGGTGCACCACCTCGTCGTCCTCGCTCTCGTTGCCCGCGGGCACGGTGCGGGCCAGGACGTTCGAGTGGCCCCAATCGAGTGCCCCGTCGACCGCCGGGCTCACCGACGGGCCCGTCGAGCTCGATCCCGTAAGGATGTCGGCAACGTCGCCCGATCGCATGTAGGCGAGGACGGAAGGATTGGCACAGGGCAGCACTTCCATGGCGCCGACTCCCATGACGGGCAGGGCTCGCCGTTCGGTCAGCATGCGGCGCAACCAATGGAGAAAGGACCCCTGGTTGCGCAGCTGCGCCTCCACATTGAGGGCGCTGAAGCCGTAGACGGGGTCCATGAGTGGCGGCAGGTAGAGCTGGGCGAAGTCCGCCTTCGAGAAGCCACCGTTCCGGTCCGGTGACCACTGCATCGGCGTGCGCACGGAGTCCCGGTCACCGAGGTAGATGTTGTCACCCATGAGCAGCTCGTCGCCGTAGTAGATGACGGGGCTGCCCGGCAGCGACAGGATCAGGGCATACAGCAGCTCGGCGGTTCGCCGGTCGTTGTCGAGGAGAGGGGCCAGGCGCCGGCCGATGCCCATGTGGCGCTTCATCCTCGGGTCTTTGGCGTACTCGGCCATGAGGTAGTCCCGGTCCTCGTCGCTCACCTGCTCGAGGGTCAGCTCGTCGTGGTTGCGCAGGAAGATGGCCCACTGGCAGGCGTCGTCGATCACGGGTGTCTGGGCCAGGATTTCGGTGATCGGGTAGCGCTGCTCCCGCCGGACGGCCATGAACAGGCGCGGCATGAGCGGGAAGTGGAAGCACAGGTGGCACTCGTCGCCGTCGCCGAAATAGTCGGCGACGTCACTCGGCCAGCCGTTGGCCTCGGCCAACAGGATGCGACCCGGGTAGTCGGCATCGATCTGTTTGCGGATCCGCCGAATGAACGAGTGCGTCTCAGGCAGGTGCTCGCCCGACGTGCCGTCACGTTGGTACAGGTACGGCACCGCGTCGAGCCGGAACCCGTCGAACCCGAGGTCGAGCCAGAACCGCACCAGATCGATCATGGTGTCGGCCACTTCGGGGTTGTCGTAGTTGAGGTCGGGCTGATGGTGGTAGAAGCGGTGCCAGTAGTACTGCTGGCGCGTATCGTCCCAGGTCCAATTCGAGCGTTCGACGTCGGTGAACACGACGCGGGCGTCGGGCCACTTCTGGTCATCGTCGTTCCAGACGTACCAATCCGCCTTGGCGTTGTCCCGCGACGAGCGCGACTCAATGAACCAGGGATGCTCGTCACTCGTGTGGTTCATGACGAGGTCGGCGATCACCCTGATGCCTCGGCGGTGCGCGTCCTCCAGGAACGCCACGAGGTCACTGATGCTCCCGTAGTCGGGGTGGACGTTGAAGAAGTCGCTGATGTCATACCCGCCGTCGCGGAAGGGCGAGGGGTAGAACGGCAGCATCCAGATGCAGTCGACGCCGAGCCACTCCATGTAGTCGAGCTTCTCGCGCAGACCTCGCAGATCGCCGGTGCCGTCGTTGTTGGCGTCGTGGTAACCCCGGATGAGCACCTCGTAGAAGACCGCGTGCTGGAACCAACGGACAGACGGGTCGAAGGCGCCTTCACCGGAGCTGACGGGAATGGGTGGTGAGCTCACTGGGTCATCTCCCGACGAAGGTCGCTTTGCCGGGGCCGTTCTCCCGGAACGACGCGATGCCGCTGGCGGCGTCCTCGGTCCGTGCCACCGCCACGAACGCATCCCGTTCGATGTCGAGCCCCGCCGCCAGCGTGGTCTCGAGACCGCCGTCGACGGCGGACTTGGCCAGGCCGTGCGCCAGGACGGCGCCGGTCGCGAGCTCGGTGGCCCAGGCCAGCGCCGCGTCGAGGACGTCGTCAGGCGGGACGGCCCGGTTCACCAGCCCGATCGCCACGGCCTCTTCGGCGCGAACCTGGCGACCGCTGAAGATGAGATCCTTGGCCCGGGACGAGCCGATCAGGCGCGGCAGGCGCTGGGTGCCGCCACCGCCGGGAATCACGCCGAGCAGGACCTCGGGCAGCCCGAAGCGCGAGTCCTCGGCACAGACACGGAAGTCGCAGGCCAAGGCCAGCTCCAGGCCACCGCCCAGGGCGTACCCGTTGACCGCGGCGATGGTCGCCCGCGGGAGCGCCGCCAGCGCGCCGAGCGCGTCGGCGAAGCTCGCTCCCACCGACTCGGCGCCGGTGTCACCGAGCTCGACGATGTCGGCACCGGCGGCGAAAATGCGCCGCCCGCCCCAGAGCACGACCGCGCCCGGCGGGTCGTCGTGCAGGCCGGTGGCGATGGAGTGCAGCTGCGCCAGCACGGCAGCGGAGAGCGCGTTGGCCTTCGGGCGGTCCAGCCTGATGAGCGCGAGGCCGTCGGGTCGCCGCTCCAGCGTCACGAAGGTCTCAGCCATGGGCGCACCGTACCGGAACCGCCTCCGGACGACTCATTCGGCGAGCAGCCTGTCTGCCGCCTGGTAGGGATCGAGCTCGCCGGCGGCCAGCGCCTTCACTGCCGTGCTGAATTCCTCGCCGGCGACCAGCTCATCCACCTTGACCTCGGTCCGGGCCAGCAACACCCGTCGCAGCTCCTGGGCCACCCGCTGCGTGCGGCGGCTCGCCAGTTGGCCCGAACTGACCAGATGGTCGCGGTGCGCGGCCACGGCGCGCCACAGCTCGTCGATCCCGTCGCCGCCCGTCGCGGTCGTCTCGACGATTTCGGGTCGCCACGCACCAGGCCGCGCCAGGTCGAGCATCTGCTCCAGGTCCCGTTTCGCCTCCCGCACGCCCGGTCGGTCCGCCTTGTTGATCACGAAGACGTCGGCCACCTCCAACAAGCCGGCCTTGCTCGCCTGCATGGCGTCCCCCCAGCCCGGCGTCACCACCACCACGGTGGTGTCGGCCGCCGACGCGATGTCGACCTCCATCTGCCCCACCCCGACCGTCTCGACGATGACCACCCTCAAGCCCGCGGCACCGAGCAGGCGGATGGCGTCGGGAACAGCCAGGGACAGCCCTCCCAGGTGGCCACGGGTGGCCATCGACCGGATGAACACCGTCGGGTCGAGTGTGTGCTGGCCCATGCGCACACGGTCTCCCAGGATGGCGCCCCCGCTGAAGGGCGAGGTGGGGTCCACGGCCAGCACCGCCACCTGCGGGATCGCCTCCGCGTCCGGCCAGCCGCCCCGCACCTCGGTGATGAGCCGGTCCGTCAGGGTGGACTTTCCTGCTCCCGGCGCGCCGGTGAGACCGACGGAGTAGGGCACCTCGGACCGGTAGGCGAGCTCCGCCACCGCCATCGCCGGCCCGCCGCCCCGCTCGACGTAGGACAGGAGGCGGGCCAGCGCCACACGGTCGTCGGCACGGGCGCGTTCGAGCAGCGCCGCCGGTTCGATCGGGAGCAGGCTCACCGGCACGTCACCTTCGCCCCCAAGGAGCACAGCGCGCCGGCCAGGTCCTCGTAGCCCCGGCCGATGTGACGGGCGCCGCTCACCACCGTCTCGCCGTCTGCCACCAGCCCGGCCAGCACGAGAGCCACGCCGGCCCGGATGTCGGGCGCGCGCACGGGCGCACCCGAAAGCCGGGGCACGCCGCGCACGACGGCATGGTGGCCCTCGGTCCGGATGTCGGCGCCCATGCGCCGCAGCTCTTCGACGTAGCGGAACCGACCGGAGAACAGGTTCTCCGTCAGGATCCCGACGCCGTCGGACACCGTCAGCATCGCCACCAGCAGCGGGCTGTAGTCGGTCGCCACGCCCGGGTACGGGAGCGTCGCCACGTCGACCGCCACCAGTCGCTGGTCTGCACTGGCACGCAGGCCGAGCGGGCCCATGTCGGTGGTGACGCCCATCTGGTCGACCTTGCGCAGCAGCATCTCCATGTGTTCGGGCCGGGCGTCGGCAATGGTGACCTCGCCCCCCGCCATCCCCACGGCGGCCAGGTACGTCGCCGCCACCACCCGATCGGGGACGACGCTGTGCCGAGCGGGCCGCAGGGCTTCCACTCCCTCGACCTCAATGCGGGAGGTGCCCGCACCGCGCACGACTGCGCCCATGTCGCAGAGCATGGCGGCCAGGTCCGCCACCTCGGGCTCCTTCGCCGCGTTCTCAATCACGGTCGTGCCCTTGGCCAGTACGGCCGCCATGAGCAGATTGTCCGTCGCCGTGTGGCTCGGGTACTCCAGGACGACCCGGGTACCGACCAGCCGGCCTCCCGGCACCGTGCCCCGCACCTCGCCGTGGGAAGACTCGAAGCGGGCGCCCATGGCGCTCAGGCCGCTCAGGTGGAAGTCGATTGGCCGGTCGCCGAAGTCATCCCCACCAGGCAGGGGCACCCGCACCGAGCCGCAACGGGCGAGGAGGAGACCGAGGACGACCACCGAGGCCCGCATCTTCTCGAAGAGCTCGTAGGGACCCGACGGCACCAGCTCGCCATCGGGAGGGGTGGTCACGC
>CAWACN010000016.1:0-31338 GCA_963780525.1 uncultured Acidimicrobiaceae bacterium
TCACATCCCCATTGTCGAGGCGCTCGACCTGTGCGCCGATGCCGCGCAGCACGTCGGCCATGACGCCGACATCGGAGATGCGAGGGACGTTGGAGAGCACGGTGCAACCCTCGGCGAGCAGGCAGCCCGCCATCAGCTTCAGTGCCGAATTCTTCGCTCCACCGGCCCTGACGGTGCCCCGCAGCGGGCCGCTGGGCTCGACCACCATCTCGTCCACGACCCCAAGTATCGCGGCTGGAGGGTGGCCGGACCGGCAAGGGAGGATCGGCGACCAACTATGGTCAGTCCCGTGGTGACGTCGCGCCAGGCCCCGGACCGCAACCTCGCAATGGACCTCGTGCGGGTCACGGAGGCCGCCGCCATGGCGGCCAGCCGCTGGATGGGCCGGGGCGACAAGCTCGGCGCCGACGGCGCGGCCGTCGAGGCGATGCGGACGGTGCTCTCCAGCGTGCCGATGGACGGGATCGTCGTCATCGGCGAGGGCGAGAAGGACAACGCGCCCATGCTCTTCAACGGGGAGAGGATCGGTGACGGCACTCCCCCGCTGACCGACATCGCGGTGGATCCGATCGACGGCACGACGCTCACCGCCCAGGGCAGGGGCGGCGCCCTGGCCGTCATCGCGGTGGCCGAGCGCGGCGCCATGTTCGACCCCGGCCCCTGCGTCTACATGGAGAAGCTGGCCGTGGGCCCACGCGCCAAGGGCGCCTGCGACATCCGTCGCACACCGACGGAGAACATGCATGCCCTGTCCGAAGCCCTGGGGCGCCCTGTCCGCGACCTCACCGTGGTGATCCTGGACCGGCCCCGCCACGACGCCCTCGTCGCCGAAGTGCGCTCCACCGGGGCCCGGATCCGCCTCATCTCCGACGGCGACGTGGCGGGCGCCATCGCCACCGGGTGGCCCGGAGCGGGGACGGACATCCTTCTGGGCATCGGAGGCACGCCGGAGGGCGTCATCGCAGCCGCGGCGCTCAAGTGCATGGGCGCGGAACTCCAGGGGCGGCTCTACCCACGCAACGAGGAGGAGCGGGCCGCCGCCATCGAGGCCGGCTACTCGCTCGACGCCGTCCTCACGACCGACGACCTCGTCCAGGGGAACAACTGCTTCTTCGCGGCCACGGGCATCACCGACGGCGAATTGCTGCAGGGCGTGCAGTACCACGAGTTCGGGGCGACCACGCAGTCGCTGGTCATGCGCTCCAAGTCGGGCACGCTGCGGAAGATCGACGCCAGCCACGCCTTGACCAAGCTGGCCGAGTACTCGTCGATCTCCTTCGACTGAAGCTGCCCGGCGTCGAGCCGGTCAGGCCGCCCGGTGCGCGTGTCAGGCGGCGTTGTCGGCGGCCACGGCGATGTCGCAGCTCGGCCCGGGCCAGCGCTCCCTCCGCATCCGCCAGCTCCAGGTCCTCGTCAGCGTCCTCGGCGGGCTGGCCGCGGCCCGACCCCAGCTCGCTGACGCGCTGGGTGGCGCGCTCGCGCGCCTCTTCGGCCCGGGGAACGTCGATCTCGGAGGCCAGCTCCGCCACGCCGGCCAGCACGGTCACCCGGGTGGACAGCCCGGGCAGCGGCCCGTCGCCGTCGGCCAGGCCCTCGGCCGCGCCGGGGCTGGTGTCGACCTGGAGGAACCCGCCGTGGACCGCCAGGCGCACCAGCGTCCCTTCGGCCTGCTCGACCTTGACCTCGCAGTGCACGACGTCGCCCACCAGGGGCGTGTGGCCGTCGAGCACCGTGAGGGCCCCCTCGGAGGTGGCCAGCACGACCGAGGTCGCGCCGCCGGCGAAGAGCGACTGCTCGGGCGTGACGATCTCCACGCCGAAGACGCCGTCGGCCATCAGCCCGCCTCGGCCTCGAGGGTGCGTGCCTTCTCGAACACGGACTCCACGCCGCCGACGTTGAGGAAGGCCTGCTCGGGCACGTTGTCGAGGTCGCCGTTGGCCAGCGCCTCGAAGGACTCGACCGTCTCGTCGATCGGCACGTTGATGCCGGGGACGCCGGTGAAGACCTCGGCCACGAAGAACGGCTGGGACAGGAAGCGCTGCACCTTGCGGGCCCGGCTCACCGTCACCCGGTCCTCCTCGGAGAGCTCGTCCATGCCGAGAATGGCGATGATGTCCTGCAGCTCCTTGTAGCGCTGCAGGATCTCCTGCACCCGGCGGGCGACGGCGTAGTGGCGGTCGCCGACGATCTCCGGGGCCAGGATGTTCGAGGTCGAGGCCAGTGGGTCGACGGCCGGGTAGATGCCCAGGGCCGCGATCTGCCGGGACAGCTCCGTCGTGGCGTCGAGGTGGGTGAAGGTCGTGAACGGAGCCGGGTCGGTGTAGTCGTCTGCCGGGACGTAGACGGCCTGCAGCGACGTGATCGACTTGCCCTTGGTCGAGGTGATGCGCTCCTGCAGCTCGCCCATCTCGTCGGCCAGGGTGGGCTGGTAGCCCACGGCCGACGGCATACGGCCGAGCAGGGTCGAGACCTCGGAACCGGCCTGGACGAACCGGAAGATGTTGTCGACGAAGAGCAGCACGTCCTGGTTCTGCACGTCCCGGAAGTACTCGGCCATGGTGAGCGCGGCCAGGGCGACGCGCAGGCGGACGCCCGGAGGCTCGTCCATCTGCCCGTAGACCAGCGCCGCCTTGTCGATGACGCCGGACTCCTGCATCTCGAGCCACATGTCGGTGCCCTCACGGGTGCGCTCGCCCACGCCGGCGAACACGGACACGCCACCGTGCTCCTGGGCCACGCGGTGGATCATCTCTTGGATGATGACGGTCTTGCCCACGCCGGCACCGCCGAAGAGGCCGATCTTCCCACCCTGGACGTAGGGCTCCAGGAGGTCGATCACCTTGATGCCCGTCTCGAACATCTGGGCCCGCGGCTCCAGCTGGTCGAACGCCGGCGCGGAACGGTGGATCTCCCAGCGCTCGTCGATCCCTTCGATGTGGTCGGTGTCGAGCGGCTGGCCCAGCACGTTGAAGACGTGGCCGAGGACGGCGTTGCCGACCGGGACGGAAATGCCACGGCCGAGGTTGCGCACGGCCGCGCCCCGCACGAGGCCGTCGGTCTGCTGCATGCAGATGCAGCGGACCCGCCCGTCACCGATCTGCTGCGCCACTTCGGCCGCCACGGTGTGCGTCGACCCGTCGAGCTCAATGTCGAACTCGACCTCGAAGTTGATCTCCGGCAGGGCGTGCGGGGGGAATTCGACGTCGATCACCGGTCCGGCGATGGCGACGACGCGTCCCTCTTCGAGCGCGCGCCCCGTCGTGCCGTCTGCTCTCTCTGCGGTGGTGGTCATGCTGTCAAGCTCCCTTCGACTGGCGGAGCGCCTCGGCCCCGCCGACGATCTCCATGATCTCGGTGGTGATGGCGTCCTGACGGGCGCGGTTCATGACGCGGGTCAGGGTGCGGACGAGCTCGTCCGCGTTCTCGGTGGCGGCGGCCATGGCGCGCTGCTGGGCGGTGAAGAAGGAGGCGGCACCCTCGAGCAGAGCGGCGAAGATCTCCGCCTCCAGCGCCCGGGGGGCCAGCTTCTCCAGGAGCTTCTCCGGCTCGGGCTCGAACTCGGTGTAGCCCTCGAGCGTCCCGTCCTCCTCGTAGACCACTCCGGCCTCCTCGGGAAGGGGCAGCGGCAGCATCTGCATGCGCTCGACGCGTTGGGTGCCGGCGGAAATGAAGCGGGTCGACACCATCTGCACCAGGTCGATGTCACCGGCGACGAACGGTGCCGCCACAATGGCCGCAATGTCCCGGGCGTCACCGAACTCGGGCCTGTCCGCGACGCCGGGGAACGAGTGCGCGACGTCGATGCCGCGGTAGCGCAGGTAGGACGGCGCCTTCTTGCCGACCGACCAGACGGTGACCTCGGCGCCGGCGGCCCGGTACTCGGCGGCGGCGCGCTCGGTCAGGCGCAGGACGCCGGAGTTGTACGAGCCGGCCAGGCCCCGGTCCCCGGCAACGGCCAGGATCCCGACGTGCTGCGGCGATTCGGGCGTGCCCAGCAGCCTCTTCGCCGCCACCGGGTCGGCCGCCGCCGTCAGCCGCAAGACGCGCTCCATGCCCTCGCGGATAGGGCCGGTTGGCCGCGATCCGGTTCTGGGCGCGCACGATCCGCGACGCGGCGATGAGCTCCATCGCCTTCGTGATCTTCCTGGTGGACTGCACGCTGCGGATACGGCGCCGCAGAATGCGCTCTTGGCCTCCGGCCATGCGTCAGTCGACCTTCCCGGTGTCGAATCCCTCGAGGAAAGTCGTCAGGCCCTGGTCGAGCTCGTCGCCGCCGGGCAGCGCACCCGTGGTGCGGATCGCCTCGAGCACGGCCGGGTGGTTCGCCCTGAAGTACTCGATGACCTCCGTGGCGAAGCGACGAACCTCGCTGACCGGCACGGTGTCGGTCCAGCCCTTTGTCCCGGCGTAGATCACCACCACCTGCTCCTCCACCGGCGCCGGCTCGTTCTGGTGCTGCTTGAGCAGCTCGGTCAGCCGGTAGCCGCGGTCGAGCTGGGCCTGCGACACTCGGTCGAGCTCGGAGCCGAAGGTGGCGAACGACTCGAGCTCCCGGAACTGCGCCAGGTCGAGCTTGAGCGTCCCCGAAACCTGCTTCATCGCCTTGATCTGGGCCGCGCTTCCCACCCGGCTCACCGAGTTCCCGACGTTGATGGCGGGCCGGATACCCGAGTTGAACAGGTCGGTCTCCAAGAAGACCTGGCCGTCCGTGATGGAGATGACGTTGGTCGGGATGTAGGCCGAAATGTCGCCGGCCTTGGTCTCGATGATCGGCAGCGCGGTCAGCGACCCGCCGCCGAGCGCGTCGGAGAGCTTGGCGGCCCGCTCCAGGAGGCGCGAGTGCAGATAGAAGACGTCGCCGGGGTAGGCCTCGCGCCCCGGTGGGCGCCGGAGCAACAGGGAGACGGACCGGTAGGCCTCCGCCTGCTTGGAGAGGTCGTCGTAGATGATGAGCGCGTGCTCGCCGTTCTCCATCCAGTGCTGGCCCATGGCGCAGCCGGCGTAGGGGGCCAGGTACTTGTACGGCGCGGGGTCTCCGGCCGAGGCGACCACGACGACGGTGTACTCGAGCGCCTGGTGGTCCTCCAGGATGGCCACGGTCTGGGCCACCGAGGAGTTCTTCTGCCCGATGGCGACGTAAATGCACTTCACGCCCTGGCCGGCCTGGTTGAGGATGGTGTCGACGGCCACCGTGGTCTTGCCGGTCTTGCGGTCGCCGATGATCAGCTCACGCTGCCCCCGGCCGATGGGCGTCATGGCGTCGATGGCCTTGATGCCCGTCTGCATCGGCTCGCTCACGGGCTGGCGCCCGACGATGCCGGGAGCCTGCACCTCCATGCGGCGCGTCTCGGTGGTGTTGATCGGGCCCTTGCCGTCGATGGGCTCGCCCAGGGCGTTGACCACGCGGCCGAGCAGTGCGTCGCCGACGGGCACGGTCTGAATGCGCCCGGTGGCCTTGACGGTCTGCTCCTCCTCAATGGCGTCCACCTCGCCGAGGACGACGGCGCCGATGGTGTCCTCGTCGAGGTTCAGGGCGAGGCCCAGGGTCCCGTCCTCGAACTCGAGCAGCTCGTTCACCGCGGCACCGGGCAGCCCGGAGACCCGGGCGATGCCGTCGCCGACCTCGACGATGCGGCCGATCTGCTCGGTGCCCACGGCCGGGGTGTAGTCCTCGACGTTGCGCTCCAGCGCCTTGGTGATCTCACTGGCGTCAATCGTGAGCTCTGCCATCACTCTGCTCCCTCTGTCTGGTCCTGCGAACTCTTGCTCCGGCCGAATCCGGCCGGCCGAGGCGCTCGACCTGCGCACCGATGCCGCGCAGCACCTGGGCCATGACGTCGACGTCGGAGATGCGAGGGACGTTGGACAGCACGCTGCAACCCTCGGCGAGCAGGCAGCCCGCCATGAGCTTGAGCGCCGAATTCTTCGCTCCACCTGCCCTGACGGTGCCCCGGAGCGGGCCGCTGGGCTCGACCACCATCTGATCCACGACCCCAAGTATCGCCGCTGGAGGATGGCCGGACCGGCAAGGGACGATCGGCGACCAACTATGGTCAGGTGCCGTGGTGACGACGCGCCAGGCCCCGGACCGCAACCTCGCAATGGACCTCGTGCGGGTGACCGAGGCCGCTGCCATGGCGGCCAGCCGCTGGATGGGCCGTGGCGACAAGCTCGGTGCCGACGGCGCCGCCGTCGAGGCCATGCGGACCGTGCTCTCCAGCGTGCCGATGGACGGGATCGTCGTGATCGGCGAGGGCGAGAAGGACAACGCGCCGATGCTCTTCAACGGGGAGAAGATCGGTGACGGCACTCCCCCGCTGACCGACATCGCCGTGGATCCCATCGACGGCACCACGCTCACCGCCCAGGGCCGGGGTGGCGCCCTGGCCGTCATCGCCGTGGCCGAGCGCGGCGCCATGTTCGACCCCGGCCCCTGCGTCTACATGGAGAAGCTGGCGGTGGGCCCCCGCGCCAAGGGGGCCTGTGACATCCGGCGCACACCGACGGAGAACCTCAACGCCCTCGCCGAAGCCCTGGGCCGCCCCGTCCGGGATCTGACGGCGGTGATTCTGGACCGCCCCCGCCACGACGCCCTGGTGGCCGAGGTTCGGTCCACCGGGGCGCGGATCCGCCTCATCTCCGACGGGGACGTGGCGGGAGCGATCGCCACCGGATGGCCCGGCGCCGGCACCGACATCCTTTTCGGCATCGGCGGAACCCCCGAGGGCGTCCTGGCCGCGGCCGCCCTGAAGTGCATGGGAGCGGAAATCCAAGGAAGGCTCTACCCGCGCAACGAAGAAGAGCGCGTCGCCGCCCTCGAGGCCGGCTACGCCCTCGATGCCGTGCTGACCACAGACGACCTGGTCCAGGGGAACAACTGCTTCTTCGCCGCCACCGGCATCACCGACGGCGAGCTGCTGCAAGGGGTGCAGTACCACGAGTTCGGGGCCACCACGCAGTCGCTGGTCATGCGCTCGAAGTCAGGGACGCTGCGGAAGATCGACGCCAGCCACGCCTTGGGCAAGCTGGCGGAGTATCAGTTCCATCTCGTTCGGCTGAACTGCCCGGCGGCGCCCGGTCCGGCCGCCGGAAGCGCGTCAGGCGGCGTTGTCGGCGGCCACGGCAATCCGCAGCTCGGCCCGCGCCAGCGCTCCCTCCGCGTCGGCCAGCTCCAGGTCCTCGTCGGCATCCTCGGCGGCCGGGCCGCGGCCCGACCCCAGCTCGCTGACCCGCTGGGCGGCGCGCTCGCGGGCCTCCTCGGCCCGGGGCACGTCGATCTCCGCGGCCAGCTCGGCGACGCCGGCCAGCACGGTCACCCGGGTCGACAGCCCGGGCAGTGGCCCGTCGCCGTCGGCCAGGCCCTCGGCCGCGCCCGGGCTGGTGTCGACCTGGAGGAACCCGCCGTGCACCGCCAGGCGCACGAGCGTGGCGTCCGCCTGCTCGACCTTGACCTCGCAGTGCACGACATCGCCCACCAGGGGCGTATGGCCGTCGAGCACCGTGAGGGCCCCCTCGGAGGTGGCCAGCACGACCGAGGTCGCACCGCCGGCGAAGAGGGATTGCTCGGGCGTGACGATCTCCACGCCGAAGACGCCGTCGGCCATCAGCCCGCCTCGGCCTCGAGGGTGCGCGCCTTTTCGAGCACGGACTCCACGCCCCCGACGTTGAGGAAGGCCTGCTCGGGCACGTTGTCCAGGTCGCCGTTGGCCAGCGCCTCGAAGGACTCGACCGTCTCGTCGATCGGCACGTTGATGCCCGGAACGCCGGTGAAGACCTCGGCCACGAAGAACGGCTGGGACAAGAAGCGCTGCACCTTGCGGGCCCGGCTCACCGTCACCCGGTCCTCCTCGGACAGCTCGTCCATGCCGAGAATGGCAATGATGTCCTGCAGCTCCTTGTAGCGCTGCAGGATCTCCTGCACCCGGCGGGCGACGGCGTAGTGGCGGTCGCCGACGATTTCGGGCGCCAGGATGTTCGACGTCGAGGCCAGCGGGTCGACGGCCGGGTAGATGCCCAGGGCCGCGATCTGCCGGGACAGCTCCGTCGTGGCGTCGAGGTGGGTGAAGGTCGTGAACGGGGCCGGGTCGGTGTAGTCGTCGGCCGGGACGTAGACGGCCTGCAGCGAGGTGATCGACTTGCCCTTGGTCGAGGTGATCCGCTCCTGCAGCTCGCCCATCTCGTCGGCCAGGGTGGGCTGGTAGCCCACGGCGGAAGGCATGCGGCCCAGCAGGGTCGACACCTCGGAACCGGCCTGGACGAACCGGAAGATGTTGTCGACGAAGAGCAGCACGTCCTGGTTCTGCACGTCCCGGAAGTACTCGGCCATGGTGAGCGCAGCCAGGGCGACGCGCAGGCGGACGCCCGGCGGCTCGTCCATCTGGCCGTAGACCAGCGCCGCCTTGTCGATGACGCCGGACTCTTGCATTTCGAGCCACATGTCGGTGCCCTCACGGGTGCGCTCGCCCACGCCGGCGAACACGGACACGCCACCGTGCTCCTGGGCGACGCGGTGGATCATCTCTTGGATGATGACGGTCTTGCCCACGCCGGCACCGCCGAAGAGGCCGATTTTCCCACCCTGCACGTAGGGCTCCAGGAGGTCGATCACCTTGATGCCCGTCTCGAACATCTGGGCCCGCGGCTCCAGCTGGTCGAACGCCGGCGCGGAACGGTGGATCTCCCAGCGCTCGTCGATCCCGTCAATGTGGTCGGTGTCGAGCGGCTGGCCCAGCACGTTGAAGACGTGGCCGAGGACGGCGTTGCCGACCGGCACCGAAATGCCACGGCCGAGGTTGCGCACTGCGGCGCCCCGGACGAGGCCGTCGGTCTGCTGCATGCAGATGCAGCGGACCCGCCCGTCACCGATCTGCTGCGCCACTTCGGCGGCCACGGTGTGCGTGGACGCCGTCGAGCTCAATGTCGAACTCGACCTCGTAGTTGATCTCCGGCAGGGCGTGCGGGGGGAACTCGACGTCGATCACCGGTCCGGCGATGGCGACGACGCGCCCCTCTTCGAGCGCGTGCCCCGTGGTGCCGTCTGCTCTCTCTGCGGTGGTGGTCATGCGGTCAAGCTCCCTTCGACTGGCGGAGCGCCTCGGCCCCGCCGACGATCTCCATGATCTCGGTGGTGATGGCGTCCTGACGGGCGCGGTTCATGACGCGGGTCAGGGTGCGGACGAGCTCGTCCGCGTTCTCGGTGGCGGCGGCCATGGCGCGCTGCTGGGCGGTGAAGAACGCTGCCGCACCTTCGAGCAGGGCGGCGAAGATCTCCGCCTCCAGCGCCCGGGGGGCCAGCTTCTCCAGGAGCTTGGCGGGCTCGGGCTCGAACTCGGTGTAGCCCTCGAGCGTCCCGTCCTCCTCGTAGACCACCCCGGCCTCCTCGGGCAGGGGCAGCGGCAGCATCTGCATGCGCTCGACGCGTTGGGTGCCGGCGGAAATGAAGCGGGTCGACACCATCTGCACCAGGTCGATGTCGCCGGCGACGAACGGTGCCGCCACAATGGCCGCGATGTCCCGGGCGTCGCCGAACTCGGGCCGGTCCGCCACGCCGGGGAACGACTGCGCCACGTCGATGCCGCGGTAGCGCAGGTAGGACGGTGCCTTCTTGCCGACGGACCACACGGTGACCTCGGTGCCGGCGGCCCGGTACTCGGCCACGGCGCGCTCGGTCAGGCGCAGGACGCCCAGAGTTGTACGAGCCGGCCAGGCCCCGGTCCCCGGCGATGGCCAGGATCCCGACGTGCTGCGGCGATTCGGGCGTGCCCAGCAGCTTCTTCGCCGCCACCGGGTCGGCCGCCGCCGTCAGCCGCAGGACGCGCTCCATGCCTTCGCGGAAAGGGCCGGTTGGCCGCGATCCGGTTCTGGGCGCGCACGATCCGCGACGCAGCGATGAGCTCCATCGCCTTCGTGATCTTCCTGGTGGACTGCACGCTGCGGATACGGCGCCGCAGAATGCGCTCTTGGCCTCCGGCCATGCGTCAGTCGACCTTCCCGGTGTCGAATCCCTCGAGGAACGTCGTCAGGCCCTTGTCGAGCTCGTCACCGCCGGGCAGGGCGCCCGTGGTGCGGATCGTCTCGAGCACGGCCGGGTGGTTCGCCTTGAAGTACTCAATGACCTCCGTGGCGAAGCGACGCACCTCGCTGACCGGGACGGTGTCGGTCCAGCCCTTGGTCCCGGCGTAAATGACCACCACCTGCTCCTCCACCGGCGCCGGCTCGTTCTGGTGCTGCTTGAGCAGCTCCGTCAGCCGGTAGCCGCGGTCGAGCTGGGCCTGCGACACCCGGTCGAGCTCGGAACCGAAGGTGGCGAACGACTCGAGCTCTCGGAACTGCGCCAGGTCGAGCTTGAGCGTCCCCGAGACCTGCTTCATCGCCTTGATCTGGGCCGCGCTTCCCACCCGGCTCACCGAGTTGCCGACGTTGATGGCCGGCCGGATACCCGAGTTGAACAGGTCGGTCTCCAAGAAGACCTGGCCGTCGGTGATGGAGATGACGTTGGTCGGGATGTAGGCCGAAATGTCGCCGGCCTTCGTCTCAATGATCGGCAGCGCGGTCAGCGACCCGCCGCCGAGCGCGTCGGAGAGCTTGGCGGCCCGCTCCAGCAGGCGGGAGTGCAGGTAGAAGACGTCGCCGGGGTAGGCCTCGCGACCTGGCGGGCGCCGGAGCAACAGGGAGACGGACCGGTAGGCCTCCGCCTGCTTGGAGAGGTCGTCGTAGATGATGAGCGCGTGCTCGCCGTTTTCCATCCAGTGCTGGCCCATGGCGCAGCCGGCGTAGGGCGCCAGGTACTTGTACGGCGCGGGGTCCCCGGCCGAGGCGACGACCACGACGGTGTATTCGAGCGCCTGGTGGTCCTCCAGGATGGCCACGGTCTGGGCCACCGAGGAGTTCTTCTGCCCGATGGCGACGTAAATGCACTTCACGCCCTGGCCGGCCTGGTTGAGGATGGTGTCGACGGCGACCGTGGTCTTGCCGGTCTTGCGGTCGCCGATGATCAGCTCACGCTGCCCGCGGCCGATCGGCGTCATGGCGTCGATGGCCTTGATGCCCGTCTGCATCGGCTCGCTCACGGGCTGGCGGCCGACGATGCCGGGAGCCTGCACCTCCATGCGGCGCGTCTCGGTGGTGTTGATCGGGCCCTTGCCGTCGATGGGCTCGCCCAGGGCGTTGACCACGCGGCCGAGCAGGGCGTCGCCGACGGGCACGGTCTGGATGCGCCCGGTGGCCTTGACGGTCTGCTCCTCCTCGATGGTGGTCGACCTCGCCCAGGACGACGGCACCGATGGTGTCCTCGTCGAGGTTCAGGGCGAGACCCAGGGTCCCGTCCTCGAACTCGAGCAGCTCGTTCACCGCGGCACCGGGCAAGCCCGGAGACCCGGGCGATGCCGTCGCCGACCTCGACGATGCGGCCGATCTGCTCGGTGCCCACGGCCGGGGTGTAGTCCTCGACGTGGCGCTCCAGCGCCTTGGTGATCTCACTGGCGTCAATCGTGAGCTCTGCCATCACTCTGCTCCCTCTGTCTGGTCCTGCGAACTCTGTCTCCGGCCGAATCCGGCCGGCTCCCAGCCGGTCGGCGCGAAGTGCTCTCGTAGTGCGTCGATGCGGCCCCGCGCGGTGGCGTCCACCTGGAGGTCGCCGATCCGGATCAACGCGCCACTGAGCAGTGACTCGTCGACCTCGATCTGCAACTCCACCGGTGCGCCGGCCAGGGTCGCCGAGCGACTCGGTCAGCTCGGCGCTGCTGGTCGTCGTCGATCGGCGCCGCCGAACGCACGCGGGCGATGCGCCAGCCCCGGGCCTGGGCGGTCAGCTCCACCAGGTAGTCGAGCGTGCCGACGATGTCCCGGGCCCGGCCCCCGGTCACGGCGTAGCGGGCCAGCGCCAGGCTGGTCGCCGGCAACTTTCCCTCGAGCAACTGCGTGACGAGGCCGCGGCGCGCCTCGACCGCCAGATCGCGATCGCTGAGCGCGCCGCGCAGCGCCGGCGTCGATTCCACAATGCGGGCGAAGCGGAACAGGTCGTCCTCGAGCGACTCCAGCTCGGCGGTGGACATGTCCTCGTACACCGCCGTGGCGAAGCCGCCGACCCGCCGGCGGGACTGCAGCAGGCTCAGGCCCGGCTCCTCGTCCTGCCCCTCGCCCAGGTGGCGCACCCGCGTGCTGACCCAGCCGAGGGCGCTCGGGACCTCCGGGGCCTCGACCGCCATGCAGGCGAAGGCGGCCACCCGGCGTGCCGCCGGCGTGACCTTGCCTTCGAGCAGGTCGAGCATGACGGCCCGGCGGGCCGGTCCGGCCACGGCGGTGTCGGTCAGCGCCGCCCGCAGCTGGGGGTTGGACAACACGAGCTGCTCGATCGCTTCAAGGTCGGCCGCCAGCGGGCCGAGCGCGGCCGGACCGGCCGCCTCGGCGACAGCGGCCGTGTAGCCCTGAAGCGAGGGGTTCACTGCCTGGCCCCGGCTCCGGCGGCGGCGGCGCCACCGGCCGTGTCGGCGCGCAGCGCGGCCACAGCCTCTTCGATGAGGTCGTGGTGGGCCTCGGCGTTCACCTCACGCCCGATGACCCGCTCCACCACCTCCATGACGATCTCACCCATCCGGGCGGCGGCCTCCTCGACGGCCCGTTGCCGGGCCAGCGAGATCTCGACTTCGGCGTTGCCGACGATGCGCTCGTACTCGCTCTGCCCGCGGGCCGTGGCATCGGTGCGCACCTGCTCTGCCGTGCGATTGGCCGTGGCGACGATTTCGCGTGCCTGGTGGCGCGCCTCTTCGAGCACGTTCGGCGCTCGTCGTCGGCGGCCTCGGCGTCGGACCGGGCCTTGTCGGCGGCCTCCAGGGACTCCCTGATCTTCTCCTGTCGCTCGGTCAACGCTTTGTTGATCGGCGGCAGCACGTACTTGTAGATCAGGAAGAGCAGCACCAGCGAGACGATCAACTCGATGAAGAACGTCCCATTGGGCAAAAGGAAGATGCCTGCAGTGGTGGTCATGGTGTTCTCAATTTCCGGAATGTCTCCGTGAGGTAGACGGTGGGTGAGGTCGCGCTAGCCGGCGATGCTCTTGGCGGCGAAGACGTAGACGAACACCACCATGAACAGCAGGTTGATGAAGTACATGGCCTCCACCAGGCCGACCGTCAGGAAGAAGTACTGACGGGCCTTGGCCTCAATCTCGGGCTGCCGTGCGATGGCCGCGATGGTCTGCGAACCGGCGAGGCCGTCACCGACCGCGGCACCGATGGCGCCTCCACCCAGTGCGAGGCCGCCACCGACCAGGGCGCCGGCGACACGTATCGCACCTTCAACTGTCGCTTGCTGCCATGTTTCCTCTCCTTTGTTGAGATCGTGTTCTTTGTTGAGATCGTGTTCGAAGTGTTGGTCTGTCCGTGGGTCGCCCGGATCCTCAGTGCTGGTCCTTGCTCATGCCCATACCGAGGTACATGATCGTCAGCAGGGCGAAGATGAAGGCCTGAATGGCGCCGATGAACAGCTCGTCGAACGGCTTCCAGATGGCCAGGCCGATCCACGAGAGGTAGGGCGGAATCAGGGTGACGATGACCGAAATCATCAGGACACCCGAGAAGATGTTGCCGAAGAGTCGGAAGGTCAGCGTGATCGGCTTGGTGATCTCTTCAATGATGTTGATCGGGGTCAGCGCGGCGTAGGGCTGGGCGTAGTGCTTGAAGTAGCCGCCCAACCCCCGCGCCTTGACGGAGTTGTAGTGCACCGTGAAGAACACGATCAGGGCCAGGGCCAGCGGCAGGTTGACGTCACCCGTCGGAGGGGCCAGGAAACCCGGATCGCCGCTGGGCACGAAGGCGAGCCAGTTGCAGACGAGGATGAAGAGCCCGATGGTCACTCCCATCCCCACGAACGGGAGGCCCTCGGGGCCGATGGCCGACGAGGCGAGGTCGGAGATCTGCTCGACCAGGAGCTCCCAGAGCAGCTGCAGCTTGCCCGGCACACCGGAGGTGACCTTTCTCCGCATGACGAGCCCGAAAGCCATGACGATGGCGGCGGCGAGCAGCGTGGTCCACACAACGTCGCCGTAGATGGTGAGCCCCGCCACGTGCCAGACGCTGTGGTGGTCACCGATGGTGATGTTGCCGCTGGCGAGCACGAAGTGGTTCTTCATTGAATCCCCTGCGAAATGATGACGCGCCCCACATTGACCACGAAGAGCAGCTGGAAGATGACGAGACCGGCGACGGCACCGATGCCGAGTGCGCCGTTCAGGAGCAGCAGCCCGATGCAGATCACGGTGATGACGCCGAGGCGCGTCACGCTCTTGGTGCCGAGCGCGCGCCGCAGCACCTTGTTGTTGGTCTCGCCCGACGTGTTGAGCTTGGCGACGCCTGCATCGAGGAAGCGGAGGTTGAGCACGGCGATGGTGAGGCCGAAGGCGAGGCCGAGCGCGGCCCAGGGCTGCGAGAGCAGCAGGGCGATCAGAATGGCGGCGGCGCCCACAATGAGCGCGGAGACGATGGTTCGCCGCAGCACCTTGGCCAGCGCGTTGCCCCCGAGGCCCGAGAGTCCGTCGAGCATGTTCATGACCGGACCTCTACAGGTACGTGCGGATCTGCTTGACGACGCTCAGCGCGGCCACCGCCAGGCCGAGCGCCAGGCCCACCAGCAAGAAGGCCGGCGCCGTGTGCAGCGCGCTGTCCACCAGAATGCCGAGCCCGAGCCCGATACCCACGCAGACGGCAGCGGCCAGGCCCATGCTCAAGAAGGCCATGGCGCCCGGGAGCGGCTTGGGCTCCGAGGGCGGGGGGGATTCGTCCGGTGCGCTCACCCGAATGGGCGCGCACGTCGAAGCTCACTTGACCACGCATCCGACTGCTGACCCCTTATGCGGTGCGTGGCGCGCCGGAGTCCGTCGTCCGCGAGGCTGCCGGAGCGGCAGATTCGGACGAGGCGAGGTGGACGGGGTACACAAGCATCATCATCGCATCCCGGCCCAGATGGCGTCCAAACGGTCAGGTCGGGAGCTGCACGACCTCGCTCAGCCGCTCGGTCCCGTCGGGCCCGGCGGAATTCCCAGGTGAGACTCATCTTCCTCGTCCTCCCCGTTCCCCCGCCGCAGCCCCGGATGGAAGAAGGTGTAGAGCCCCACGCCGAGGGCGGCCGCCCCGATCGGGATGAAGGCGTTGACCTGGTGCACGAACAGGGGGAAGAGGAGGAAGCTCGAGAGGATCGCTGTCCAGGCCCACAGGATGATCACGCTGCGCCGGGGACCGTGGCCGAGGCGGAGGAGGCGGTGGTGGATGTGCTCCTTGTCCGGCGTGTCGAACCCGGTCCCCTTCGCCGTGCGCCGCACGAAGGCGAAGGCCATGTCCACCAGCGGGACCCCGAGAATCAGGATCGGGATGAAGAGAGGGGCGAAGAAGAAGTAGGTCACGCCGCTGATGGGCACCGCCGTCGGGACGCGGCCGCCGATCACCATGGTCGAGGCCGCCATCAGCAGGCCGAGGAAGTGCGCGCCGGCATCACCCATGAAGATGCGCGCCGGGTTGAAGTTGAACGGCAGGAACCCCAGACAGATGCCGCAGGCGATCACGGCCACCAGCGGGCCGATGTTGTCGCTCGGGAGGAGGCCCAGGCCCATGAGGCGGATGCCGTAGATCGCCAGGGCGGCGCCACCGATGGCCACCACCCCCGCGGCCAGGCCGTCGAGGCCGTCGATCAGGTTGACGGCGTTGGTCAGCGCGATCACCCAGGCGGCGGTGATCAGCGGGACGATGCCCGGCGTGAGCACGAAGAACCCGGCCAGCGGGATCTTGAGCTCGTACATCGTGACCCCGCTGAAGTAGAGGATGCTGGCGGCCAGGACCTGTCCCGCCATCTTCGCCGGGGCGGACATGTCGCGGACGTCGTCGATGAGCCCGACGCCGAACATGGCGCCGGCGGCCAGGACGACGCCGGTCATTTCGGGGGAATCCGTGAAGATCTGGCGCAGTTGGGGGACCGCAGCCGCGCCCAGCACGGCCACCAGGAAGCCCATGAACATTGCGGCGCCCCCGCCGTAGGGGATCGGCTTGGTGTGCACGGTGCGCTCGCCGGGGTGGGCGACGTACCCGACCCGCAGGGCGATGCGCTTGGCGGGGACCGTCAGTGCGGCGGTGGCGCCTGCAGCAATCACCAGGACCAGGCCGTACCAGCCGATGTCAGGCATCCGTCAGGCCAGGAGATCGGGATACGGCGGGAAGGCGGCACAGAGCATGGCGACCTCCGATCGCACCGCGTCGACCTCCGCCTCGTCGGTCCGGGCCTTGAGCGTGCGCGCAATGAGGTCGGCCACCACGAGCATTTCGTCCGGCCCCATGCCCGCCGTGGTCTCGGCCGCCGTCCCGAGGCGCAGGCCGGAGGTGAGGAACGGGGAACGAGGGTCGTCGGGAATGGTGTTCCGGTTGCAGGTGATGCCCGCCCGGTCCAGGACCTCCTGGGCCTCCTTCCCGGTGAGCTCCGGGTCGAACTGTCGCAGGTCGACCAGCAACATGTGATTGTCGGTCCCGCCCGAGACGAGCCGGAAACCGTGCCCGGCCAACGCCCCGGCCAGGGCGGCGGCGTTGGCGACGACCGCTTCGGCGTACTGGCGGAACTCGGGGCGCGCCGCCTCGGCGAAGGCCACGGCCTTGGCCGCGATGACGTGCTCGAGCGGGCCGCCTTGGAGACCGGGGAACACCGCGCTGTCGATTTTCTTGGCCAGCTCCTCCCCGCAGAGAATGGCGCCACCCCGCGGGCCGCGCAGCGTCTTGTGCGTGGTGAGGGTGACGACGTCCGCCACGCCGACCGGGCTCGGATGGGCACCGCCGGCAATGAGGCCGGCCGGGTGGGCGGCGTCGAACATGAACCGCGCGCCGACTGAGTCGGCGATCTCCCGGAAGGGCACGGGATCGATCACCCGCGCGTACGCCGTCGAGCCCGCCACAATGAGGGCGGGCTTCTCCGTCTTGGCCAGATGCGCCACCTGGTCGAAGTCGATGACCTCGCCGGGTTCGGACTCGTCCGTCGACCGCGGCGTGACGCCGTAGGACACGAAGCGCCAGAACTTCGAGACGATGGAGGCGGGCGACCCGTGGGTCAGGTGGCCGCCGTGGTCGAGCCGCATGGCGAGGACCGTCGCGCCCGGTTCGAGCAGCGCCTGGTAGACGGCCAGGTTGGCGTTGGCCCCGGCGTGCGGCTGCACGTTGGCGTGGTCGGCCCCGAACAACGCGGTCGCCCGGTCGCGGGCCAGGTCCTCCACCACGTCGACGACGCGGTTGCCCCCGTAATAGCGCTTGCCCGGGTAACCCTCGGAGTACTTGTTCGAGAGCACCGACCCCGTGGCGGCCAGCACGGCCGGTGACGTGAAATTCTCCGAGGCGATCAGCTGCAGGGTCGTCTGCTGCCGGTTGAGCTCCTCGCCGAGGAGTCGCGCCACCTCGGGATCGGCGGCCAACGCGGTCTCGTAGCTGCTCATGCAATCCCTTCGACTGAGCCGGGGGCGAACGGCAACGAGTGTACCGGCGCACCGGGGAGGCCCCGGGGCGTCAACCGGTACGCTCCTGCCTCCATGGTGCTGGACCCCCGAACCCCCGTCGTGGTCGGCGTGGGCCAGGTGGCGACGCCACCCGACGCCGGGCTCGACCCCACGGCCAGGCCCGAGCCCCTCGCGCTCATGACGGCCGCCCTGGTGGCGGCGGCCGAGGACTGCGACGGGGTCAGCACCGGGCGGGACGGCGCCGGCCGGGCGTGCGCTGCTCGGGCGGGCCGACAGCATCCGGGTCGTGGCGTCGCTGGGCTGGCCCACTCCCGACCCGGCCCGGTTGGTGGCGGCGCGGCTCGGCTTCGCAGAGGGCGACGAGCCGGCCGAGCTGATGGTCTCGTCCATCGGCGGCAACAACCCGCAGGCGCTCATGCACGACGCCTGCCTCGCCATCAGCCAGGGCGAACGCGAGGTCGTCTTGGTCACCGGGGCCGAGGCGATGTACGCCCGCGCCCTGGCCCGGAGGGACCCGGCCCGACCCTGGCTGGAATGGGCGAGCCAGCCCGACGGCACGCCGCCGGCCGCACTGTTCGGGGTGGAGAGGCCCGGTGCCACCGAGCTCGAAATGCAGCGCGGCGTCGTGCTGCCGGTCCATGCCTACCCCCTGTTCGAGAACGCGTTGCGGGCCGCCCACGGCTGGACCCTGCCCGAGCACCGGGCGCGCATCGGCGGCCTGTGGTCGCGCTTCAGCGAGGTGGCGGCGGCCAACCCGCACGCGTGGATCCGCCAGGCCCGGACGCCCGACCAGATCGTCACGCCCGGGCCCACCAACCGGATGGTGTCCCTCCCCTACCCCAAGCTCTGCACGGCCAACATGCAGGTGGACCAGGGGGCGGCCTTCATCGTGTGCTCGGTCGCGGCCGCCCGCGCCGCCGGCGTGCCCGAGGAGCGTTGGGTCTTCCCGCTCTCGGGTGCCGATGCCAATGACCACTGGTTCATTTCGGAGCGTCCTGCGCTGCACCGATCCCCCGCCATCCGGCTGGCCGGCGCCGCCGCCCTCGAGGGGGCCGGTTTGGGCATCGACGACATCGCACTGGTGGACCTCTACTCGTGCTTCCCCGTCGTGGTCCAGATGGCGGCGGCCGAGCTGGGGCTCGCCATCGACGATCCGGACCGCCCGTTGACATTGACCGGCGGCCTGACGTTCGGCGGCGGGCCCGGCAACAACTACGCCACGCACGGCATCGCCCAGGCCGTCGGCGCGCTGCGACGCGCACCGGACAGCGCGGCGCTCGTCAGCGGCCTGGGCTGGTACGCCACCAAGCATTCCCTGGGGATCTACGCCGCCCGGCCGCCGGCGCACGGCGGCAGGCGGCCCTTTGCCTGGCGCAACGTGCAGCCGGAGGTCGACGTCCTGCCGCGCTGCACCGTCGATGCCGACGCCACCGGCGCCGTCCGCGTCGAGACCTACACCGTCACCTTCGACCGCGACGGCGCACCCGAGCGCGGCATCCTCGCCTGCCGCACCCCCGGCGGCAGCCGGGCCTGGGCCAACGTGTCCGACGCCGACGGCCTCGCCCTGCTCTGTGCCACCGAGGGCATCGGCCGCACCGGCGACCTGGCCTCCGACGGCACTCTGACGCTCACGGGGTAGAGCCGCGTCCGGGCGACGGTTGCGACCCGTCCGGCCATATAGTTAGATGGACTAACTATCTCCCCGGCCCACCGGGGAGGGTGAGGGGCAGGGCATGGCAGATTCGGCGCACGATCTCGTGATCCGGGGCGGCCTGGTGGCCGACGGGCGGGGCGGCGAGCCCCGGAGGGCCGACGTGGCGGTGGACGGCGGGACGATCACCACCGTGGGGACGGTGCCGGGCCGGGGTGCGGAGGTGATTGAGGCCGACGGCCTGCTGGTCACGCCGGGCTTCGTCGACATCCACACGCACTACGACGGGCAGGCGACGTGGGACGAGCGCATGACGCCGTCGAGTTGGCACGGCGTGACGACGGCCGTCATGGGCAACTGCGGCGTGGGCTTCGCACCGGTACGGCCCGACGCGCACCCGCGCCTGATTTCGCTCATGGAAGGGGTCGAGGACATCCCCGGTGCCGTGCTCGACGAGGGGATCGACTGGTCCTGGGAGAGCTTCGGCGAGTATCTCGACGCGGTCGAGCGGCGCCCGCACGACATCGACCTCTGCGCGCAACTCCCCCACGGCGCGCTGCGCCTCTACGTCATGGGCGAGCGGGCGGCCCGGCTCGAAGAGGCCACGCCCGACGACCGTGCCGCCATGCGCGCGCTGACCACCGAGGCCCTGCGGGACGGAGCAATCGGCTTCTCCACGTCGCGGACGCTGAACCACCGCACCGCCAGCGGGGATCCGACGCCGTCGCTGCGCGCCGGCACCGACGAACTCGAGGCCATCGCCCTCGGCGTGGCCGACGCCGGGCACGGCGTGGTGGAGCTGATCTCCGACTTCTGGCCCGACACCGACGGCGAGTTCGAGCTGGTACGCGCCATGGTGGCGCGTACCCGTGTGCCGCTGTCACTCTCGCTGGCGCAGAGCCATCGCCATCCCGAGCAGTGGCGCGATCTGCTGGACCGGATTGAGGCAGCGGTCGCCGAGGGCCTCCCCATCCGGGCCCAGGTGGCGCCGCGGCCCGTCGGGCTGCTCGTCGGGCTGCAGTCCTCCTACCACCCGTTGCTGGCGTTCCCGGCCTACGCCGACACCGCGGCGCTGCCCGTCGCCGCCCAGGCCCGCGCGCTGCGCGACCCGGTCGTGCGGGCCCGGCTCCTCGACGACATGGAGATGACGGACGACGCCGGCGCTGCCCGCAGGGCAACGGGGCCGGCGACGCCCGATCGACTACGGGCGCCTGTACCCGCTGGGCGACGTGCCGGACTACGAGCCGGCACCCGAGACCAGCGTGCAGCGCATGGCGTCGGCGCGCCGCGTCGCGCCGGCCGAGCTGCTGCTCGACCTGCTGGCAGAGAACGACGGCCAGAACTTCCTCTACACCCCGTTCTCCAACTACGCCGAAGGGAACCTCGACGCCTGCGGCGAAATGCTCGCCCACCCCCTCACCGTCCTCGGCCTCGGCGACGGCGGAGCCCACGTCGGCCTCATCTCCGACGCCAGCTTCCCGACCTACGCCCTTTCGCACTGGGCCCGTGACCGCGCCCACGGGCGGATGGAGGTCGGCCAGGTCGTGCAGCAACTCACCAGCGCCACGGCCGCCGACCGTCGGACTCCACGACCGCGGCGTCCTGGCCGCCGGCCTGCGGGCGGACATCAACGTCATCGACTTCGATCGCCTGGCCTGCGCGCCGCCGGTCATGGCCTACGACCTCCCGGCCGGGGGCAAGCGCCTCCTGCAGGGCGCCCACGGCTACCGCGCCACCGTGGTGGCCGGGGCCGTCACGTACCGCGACGGCGAGCCCACCGGATCGCTGCCGGGCCGCCTCGTGCGGGGCGGGCGGGCGGCATGAGTGCCCGTGTGCTGCACCCGTTGGAGCCGGCCGCGGAGTGGCGGGCCGGCGACATTGCCGACCAGGAGGCCTGGACACTGCGCCTGAGCGCCGCCGACCACGCCGAGCTCGACGCCGCCCTGGCCGTGGCCAAGCGCAAGAGCGTCGACCCGCTGCAGCTCGAGCGCGACGACTTCCCGCTCGACGCGCTGGCCGCAAAGCTCGACGAAGTCGTTCGTACCCTGCTGGACGGGCGGGGCTTTGCCCGCATCGCCACCCTCGACACGGCGCGCTACGACCATGACGACCTCACGCTCCTCTACTGGGGCATCGGGCTGCACCTCGGCGAGCCGTGGGCGCAGAACCAGTACGGCCACGTGCTCGGCGACGTCACGGATCAGGGCAAGACGATTGACGATCCGACGGTGCGCGGCAACGAGCTCGGCGGCGTGGCGCTCGACTACCACACCGACGGATCCGACCTGGTCGGACTGCTCTGCCTACGGACGGCCCGCTCGGGTGGCCTGTCCTGCGTGGCCAACGCGGTCGCGATCCACAACCACCTGGTGCGCGAGCGGCCAGACCTGGCCGCGGCCCTGTACGAGCCGTTGCCCTACGACACGCGGGGCGAGCAGGCCACCGGCGCGCCGGCCTTCTACACGGTGCCGGCGTTCACCGAGCACGCCGGGCGGCTCTTCGTCCGCTTCATCCCCCAGTACATCCTCGCTTCGCAGCGCCATCCCGACGCGCCCCGGCTCAGCGCCACGGCGCGGGAGGCCATTGCCACGGCGTCCGCGCTGGCCAACGACCCGGACTTCAACGTCTACATGGACCTGCAGCCCGGCGAGATGCAGTTCATCAACAACTACCACGTGCTCCACGGCCGCACCGCCTACGAGGACGACGTGGCCCACGGCTACAAGCGTCACCTCAAGCGCCTGTGGCTGGCCACCTACGCGCTGACCGACCGCCCGTCGTACTTCGCGGCGATTGGGCGGCGCAGCCACTGGGAGGCTCGACGCTCCGTGAGCACGTTGCCGGCGGTCGAGCGGGTCGCCGACACGCCGTAGAGATCGGCGCCCGGCTCCTTCCAAACTCTAAACCGGCCTGTTTAGAGTTTTGAAGAGCGCACACCGGTCGGCTGAGCCACAGGGACACTCGTTTCGGGGGCGACGGGACCGGAGCTACGAATACGGGATGCGCACCGGTCAGCCGGCCGGCGCTCGCTTCGTCCGCGAGAACAGCTTGCGCCGCGTGCTCATCAACATCGTCCCCTCAATGAACGAGGTCGGGAGCGCGCCCTCGCGCAGGACGCGGATGGGCGTCAGCGTGGCGTCGACCACGGTGGGGGGAGGGCCGTCGCGTCGGCCGCCGTCGACCACCACCGCCACGTCGGCGGCGCTGAAGGCCTGGGCCACCTCTTCGGGCTCGGTGAAGCGCAGGGGGACGGTGCGCCACGGGCCGTGCTCGCGGCAGAGCCGGCGCAGCGCCCGCCCGTCGGGCATGCCCACGACGGCTGCCCAGGCGCCGTACTCGGGCGCAGCGTCGGCGGCGGCGGCGGCGGCGTGCAAACCGGCTGGGGCGGTGTCCGCATCGGTGGTCGCCGCCCCTGCCCATGGCAAGAAGACCTCCACGGGCCCGGGCCAGCAGCGCTGCAGCAGGGTCCCGAGTTCGTCGGTCCATCCCGAGGTCAGCGCCCGCACGTCGTCGATCTGCCCCACCGCGTAATGGGGTCCGTCGGGGTCGGCGGCCAACTCGCTCAGGCGGACTTCGTCCAGTGATCCGGCCCGGACGGCGAGGCTGTAGCCGCCCACGCTCGGGATGGCGACGATTGCGCCGGCCACCAACGCCTCCTCAATCGCCGCCGCGCCGGCCGCGACCACGGGAGGGTGGGGATCGTCTGTGACCGCAGCGACGTCCATGCCCCCATTGTCCCTCCCGTCAGCCACCGAGCCGTGCCACCAGCGCACGAGGACGGCCGGCCAAGTCGGGCTCGACCCGTACCTCGTCGTACCCCAGTTGCCGAGCACGCTCCCGCGCCGCATCGGCCTGCGAGGGCGCCAGCTCCACGACGACGACCCCGGGCCGGCCCAGCCAGCGACGCGCCTCCTCGACCACGGCCTCCACGTCGGCCAGCCCTGGCGCACCTTCTGAGCCGGGCCCGGCGACCAGGGCTTGGCGGGGCTCGGCCCGGACTTCGGGGTCCAGGCCGGCCCATTCGTCCTCGGTCACATAGGGCGGGTTCGACACGACGAGGTCCACTCGGCCCCGCAACTCTTCGGGCAGCGGAGCCAGCCAGCTGCCCCGGATGAGGTGGACGTCGGGCAGCCCGCCCCCGGTGGAGGCGGCACGCCAGGCCGCCCGGTTGGCCGCCGCCACCTCGAGTGCGTCAGCGCTGCGCTCGGTGGCCCACAGCTGCGCCGGCACGCCCGCACCGAGCGCGTTCGCCAACGCCAGTGCAATGGCACCGCTCCCGGTCCCGGCGTCGACCACGACGAGGTCCCGACCGGGGCGGAGGCCGGCCAGGCGCCGCGCTTCGCCCAGAGCCACCTCGACGACCTGTTCGGTCTCGGGTCGAGGTATGAGGACCCGGGGATCCACCCGGAGGTCGAGCTCGCGGAAGGGCCAGTGACCGAAGATGTACTGCAGCGGCTCCCCCGCTGCCCGTCGCGCCGCCATCGCCCGCGCCCGCTCGGCCGCATCGGCGGGCACCACTGCGGAGCGGGACGCGCCGGCACTCGAGCCGGCACTCGAACCAGGAGCCGGATCGGCTCCGGGGCCCGGATCGGCTCCGAGCACTTCGTCGACGATGAAACGGGCCTCGTGCCGGGCCGCAGGCGCCGAGGAGTACCGCAAGCTCGTCCACCAGCGCCCGGGTCTCGACGCCTGGCTCAGTTGCCTCGGGCGCCGGCGGCGTCACAGGGTGTCGTCTTCCTCGCCTTCGAGCTGGCGCGCCCGCTTGTCCGCCATCAGCGCATCGGTCAGCTCGTTCAGATCTCCCGCCAGCACCTGGTCCAGCTTGTAGAGGGTCAGGTTGATGCGATGGTCGGTGACCCGGTTCTCCTTGAAGTTGTAGGTGCGGATTTTGTCGGTGCGGTTCCCCGCACCCACCTGGCCGCGCCGCTGCGCCGAGATCTCCGCCGCCTGGCGCTCCTGCTCCGCCTTCAACAACCTGGCGCGCAGCACCACCATGGCCTTGGCCCGGTTCTGAATCTGGCTCTTCTCGTCCTGCATGGCCACGACCGTCCCCGTGGGGAGGTGCGTGATGCGCACGGCGGAGTCGGTCGTGTTGACCGACTGCCCGCCGGGCCCGGTGGAGCGGTAGACGTCGATTTTGAGGTCGTTGGGGTCGATGTCGATCTCGACCTCAGCGGCCTCGGGCAGCACGGTCACCGTCGCGGTGGACGTATGGATGCGCCCCTTGGCCTCGGTCACCGGGACCCGCTGTACGCGGTGGGTGCCCGCCTCGTGCTCCAGGCGGATGTAGGCGTCGGGGCCCTTCACGAGGAAGACGGCCTCGTTGATGCCGTCCTTGTCCGACGCGTCCTCGGCGAGGACCTCCACCTTCCACTTCTTCATGGCGGCGTAGCGCAGGTACATGTCGTAGAGGACACGGGCGAACAGGTTCGCCTCGTCGCCCCCGACCGCGCCGCGGATCTCCATGATCACGTTGCGGCCCTCGTTGGGATCCTTCGGCAACAGCAGCGCCTGAATGCGCTCTTCCAGCGAGGCCACCAGCGTCTCTGATTCGTCGACCTCGGTGCGCATGAGCTCGCGCTCGTCGCCGGATGTCTCCGTCAGCATTTCGCGGGCCGTGGTGACGTCCTCGCGGGCGGCACCCAATTCGTGCCAGGCCCGGACGATCTCACCGAGCTCCTTGTGACGCCGCGACAGGTCGCGCAGGCGATCCTGGTCCGAGAGGGTGGCCGGGTCGGCCAGCTCCGCCTCGACGGCTTGGTACTCGGTCTCGAGCGCGGCCATCCGGTCGTCGAACATGCGTTTCCGGGGCTCCTCGTGAAGGCGGGACGCGGCGGGTGCCGGCCCCGGCCGGGTCAGTCCTGCGCGTCCGCAGTGGGCTTGGCCTTGGCCTTGCCCTTGCGCTCGCCGTAGCGACGCTGGAAGCGCTCCACCCGGCCACCCGAGTCGACCAGCTTCTGCTTGCCGGTGAAGAAGGGGTGGCACTCGTTGCACAGCTCGACGTGGAGGTCGGCCTTGGTGGAGTGGGTGGTGAACGTGTTCCCGCACGAGCACTTGACCGTGGCTTCGACGTAATCAGGGTGGATGTCGGTCTTCATGGTGTCTCCAGTGTGGGGTGAGAGTCGGTTCAGTGTAGGGGCCCGAAGGTCGCCGTCAGGTCAGGCTCCTGGGCAGGTCAGGTGCCCGGGCCCTTGGCGATCTCGGCCAGGAATTCGTCGTTGCTCGCCGTGGTGCGGATCTTGTCCATGAGCAGCTCCAGGCCGGCCGCGTCCTTGCCGTCGCTGGCCAGGGCGTTGAGCACCCGGCGCAGCTTCCAGACCTGCTGCAGCTGGCCCCGCTCGAAGAGGAGCTCCTCGTGCCGGGTGGAGCTGGCGTTGACGTCGATGGCGGGGTAGAGCCGGCGCTCCGAGAGCCGCCGGTCGAGCCGCAGCTCCATGTTGCCGGTGCCCTTGAACTCCTCGAAGATCACCTCGTCCATCTTCGAGCCCGTCTCGACGAGCGCAGAGGCGAGGATGGTCAGCGAGCCGCCCTCCTCGATATTGCGCGCCGCACCGAAGAACTTCTTGGGCGGGTAGAGCGCTCCGGAGTCGACACCACCGGACATGATGCGGCCGGTGGCGGGGGCGGCGAGGTTGTAGGCCCGGGCCAGGCGGGTGATGCCGTCGAGGATGATGACGACGTCGCGTCCCATTTCGACGAGGCGCTTGGCCCGCTCGATGGCCAGTTCGGCCACCTGCGTGTGCTCTTCGGAGGGACGGTCGAACGTCGAGGCGATCACTTCGCCCTTCACCGAGCGGCGCATGTCGGTGACCTCTTCGGGCCGCTCGTCGACGAGCAGCACCATGAGGTGCACATCGGGGTTGTTGGCCTCAATGGAATGGGCGATCTGCTTCATGACCGTCGTCTTGCCGGCCTTGGGCGGCGACACGATCATGCCGCGCTGTCCCTTGCCGATCGGCGAAATGAGGTCCACAATCCGAGCCGTCAGGTTGTCCTTGTCGCCCGCGTCCGACATCTCGAGATTCAGCCGTGAGTCGGGGAAGAGCGGGGTCAGGTCCTCGAAGCGGGGACGGTTGCGCGCCTCGTCGGGATCCATCGTCGAGACCTTGTCGATGCGGAGCAACGCCGGGTACTTCTCGTTGTTCGACGCCGGGCGGCAGGCGCCCTCGACGTAGTCGCCGCGCCGCAACGCGAACTTGCGCGCCTGGCTGATGGAGACGTACACGTCCTTGGACGACGGGAGGTAGCCGTCACAGCGCAAGAAGCCGTAGCCCTCGTCGCGCAGGTCGAGCATCCCGTTGACCTCGACCAGCTCGCCCGAATAGGGCTGCTCCTGGCCGCCGCCCTGCAGTTCGCCACCCTGCCCGGGACGCTCGCGGCCCCGACGCCGGCGGCTGCGCCGGTTCCCGGCGTCACCGTCGGACTGGTTGTTGCCCTGGTTGTTGCCCGGGCTGTTGCCCTGGTTGTTCCGGTTCTGGTTGCCCTGGTTCCGATTCTGGTTGCGGTTGCCGGGCTGGTTGTTCTGGTTGTTGCGATTCTGGTGCTGCCCGTTCTGCCCGTTCTGCGCGGGCGCCGGGTCGGCACCGTCGGCCAGCTCGGGTGGCTCGACGAAGACGGCCGGTCCGGAGTCACCGTTGCTCGCCGCCTCGGTGGAGGTGGCGGCAGCCGGGGCGGTGTCGGCCGCAGGCCCGTCAGACACATCGGCTCCGGGCGTTCCAGCAGCGTCGCCGTCACCGGCGACGAATGAGGCTGTCCCGGCGGCACCCCTGGCGGCGGCCGAGGCCCGGGAACGCCGGGCCGGCTTGGCCGCACCGTTGGTCCCGGAGGACTCCGAATCGCCGTTGCTCTGTGCGGCGGGCGCGGAGGTCACGCCGGTCGCATCGAGGATCTGGTCGATGATGTCCGCCTTCTTCGTCCGGGTCGTCGTCTTGAGCGACATGGCCTGGGCGATGGCACTGAGCTCATCGCGCTCCTTGCCTTCGAGAACTGATCGTTCGAGCTGCTGTTCCGCAGTCATCGGCTCCTCTTCTGAGAGGGTTGTCGCCCGCCCGGGTTCGTCCACGCGTGGCGAGGGAAATTGCAGGGAGGAGAAGGGATTCGCGTGTGAATGCCCTCCCCCGGATCACCTCTGCGTGATGCTCTCCCGGAACCGCTTGTACCCGCGGAGAGCGCCAGGAAGCGCAGTAGTGATGTGTTCACTTTAGCGGGAGCTGGAGGGTCATGCCAACACACCCCCCTTTCCCGCAGGTCAGTGGGCCGGCGCTGCCCGGTCGCACTCCCCTACAGGGAGATCTCGGCCAGGACCGACTCCAGCTTGAGGTCGATCACCGAGGGGACCGAGATCGCCTTGATGGCAAGGTCCGGGTCCTTCAGCCCGTGCCCGGTCAACACACACACCACGGTGGACCCCTCGGGCACGCCCTTCTTCAGCAGGCCGGCCACCGAGGCCGAGGACGCCGCCTCGCAGAAGACGGACTCCTGCTGGGCCAAGAAGGTGTACGCGTCCATGATCTCTTCGTCGGTGACCGCCGTGATGGAGCCGCCGGACTCGGTGGCGGCGGCCGTGGCCGAGTACCAACTGGCCGGGTTCCCGATGCGGATCGCCGTGGCGATCGTCTCGGGGTTCTCGACCGGGTGGCCCAGCACAATCGGGGCGGCACCGGCGGCCTGGAAGCCCATCATCTGGGGCAGCTTCGTGCTGCGCCCGGCCTCCTTGTACTTGAGGTAACCCCGCCAGTAGGCCGAGATATTCCCGGCGTTGCCGACTGGGATGCAATGGACGTCGGGGGCGTCGCCCAGGACGTCGACGATCTCGAAGGCGCCGGTCATCTGCCCCTCAATGCGGTGCGGGTTGACCGAGTTGACGACGGTGATCGGCGCATGGTTCGGCAGGTCGCGCACAATGGTGAGGAGTTGATCGAAGTTGCCCCGCACCTGCAGCACGCGGGCGCCGTGCATGAGGGCCTGCGCCAGCTTGCCGAGCGCGATGTGCCCGTCGGGGATGAGGACGACGCAGGCCAGGCCGGCCCGCGAGGCGTAGGCCGCGGCCGAGGCGGACGTGTTGCCGGTGGAGGCGCAGACCACGGCCTTGGCGCCTTCGTCCACCGCCATGGAGATCGCCATGGTCATGCCCCGGTCCTTGAAGCTGCCGGTCGGATTGGCCCCTTCGACCTTGAGCCAGACGTTGGCGCCGACGCGCTCGGACAGCCGCGGGGCCGGGAGCAGCGGGGTGCCGCCCTCCAGGAGGGTGACGACAGGGGTCTTCTCGGCGATCGGGAGGAAGTCGCGGTACTCCTCCATGACACCACGCCAGCCGGCCGTCACGACAGGCCCCCTCCCCCGTCGTCGGTTCGTTCCCCGATGACCCGGAGCACCCCGCTCACCCGGTCCACGGCCTGGTGGCGGCGCAGCTCGTCGATGGTGGCGAGCAGATCCCCTTCGCGGGCCACGTGGGTGAGGAAGATCAGGCGGGCGTCGGCGGCCAGGCCGACCTGCTCCATCGACCGGATGGAGACGTCGTGATCGCCGAAGATCTTGGCCACGGCCGCCAACACGCCGGGGCGGTCGGCCACGTCCATGCTCAGGTAGAAGGCCGAGTGCATGTCGTTCTGCGGGAACACCGTCGTGCTGGTGCGCTTGGGCGCCGGCGCGGGCGCGCCGGCCAGGAGGTTGCGCGAGGCGTCGACCAGGTCCCCGAGCATGGCGCTCGCGGTGGGTCCACCACCGGCGCCGCGCCCGTAGAGCATGAGCTCACCGCTCACCGCGCCCTCGACGAACACCGCGTTGAAGGCGCCGCGCACCGAGGCCAGGGGGTGCGTCTTGGGGACCATGGCCGGGTGGACCCGCACGGACATCTCAGGTCCGCCGTCGATGAGCTCGGCGATGGCCAGGAGCTTGACGGAATAGCCCAGCCGCGTGGCGTAGGCCACGTCGGCCGCGCTGATGCCGCTGATCCCTTCGCGATGCACGTCGGCGTCGACGACATCGCTCCCGAAGGCGAGCGCGGCGAGGATGGCGGCCTTGGCCGCGGCGTCGTGACCGTCGACGTCGGCCGTCGGGTCGCGCTCGGCCAGACCGAGCTCCTGCGCCTCGCGCAGGACGTCGTCATAGTCGGCGCCCTCTTCCTCCATGCGGGTGAGGATGTAATTGGTCGTGCCGTTGACGATCCCCATCACGCGCACGATCTGCTCCCCCGCCAGTGACTCGCGTAAGGGCCGGATGACGGGGATGGCACCGGCCACCGCCGCCTCGTACAAGAGGTCGACGCCGGCCGCGGCGGCCACCTCGGCCAATTCGGCGCCGGCGACGGCCAGCAGCGCCTTGTTGGCGGTGACGACCGGCTTGCCGTTGCGCAGGGCGGATTCGATCAGCTCGTGGGCGGGGTGGAGGCCACCGATGACCTCGACGACGACATCGACGTCGGCGCGTGCCACCAGGGCGGCGGCATCGGCACCCAACAGGCCCGCCGGGATGGCGATCGGGCGCTCCCGCTCGCGGGTCGGCCACCGCGATCCCCACCAGCTCCAGGCGGATGCCCGTGCGGGCGGCGACGTCCTCCGAACGCGTGAGGAGGATTTCAGCCAGCGCCGCCCCGACATTGCCGCAACCCAGCAAGCCGACACGCACCGTCGGCGCCGGGTGGGTGCGGCTGGCTGCCGCAGCGCTGGCCTTGTCGGCGGTCACCTTCAAACGGTACAGGGCGCGCGCACGCTGACCTGCGCTCTCCGCCTGGAGGCGGTCAGGCGTCGAGACGGGTGAGGTCGTCGAAGGTCTCCCGGCGGACCACGACCCGTGCCGTGCCGTCGGCAACGAAGACGACAGGCGGGCGGGTGACCTTGTTGTAGTTGGAGGCCATGACGTACCCGTAGGCACCGGTGACCGGAGTGGCCAGGACATCGCCCACCTCGAGGTCGTCGGGAACGAACGCCTCTGGGACCACGAGGTCCCCGCTCTCACAGTGCTTGCCCACCACCCGCACCGGACGCGGACGGGGCGCCCCGACAGCACGCGGCAAGAAGGCCTCGTAGCCGCTCCCGTAGAGGACGGGACGGGGGTTGTCGCTCATGCCGCCGTCGACGCTGACGTAGGTCCGGATCCCGGGGAGGTGCTTGACGGTCCCGACCGTGTACAGCGTCATGCCCGCCGTGGCCACGATGGACCGCCCCGGCTCGGCCGTGATCCTCGTGTCCGGGCTCACACCAGCCTGCGCACAGGCGCGCCTGGTCGCTTCGGCCCAGGCGGCCTGGGTCGGCGCCGACTCGCCGTTGACGTAGGGGACGCCGAGCCCACCTCCGACGACGAGCTCGGGCAGACCGAGAGGCGCGAAGAACGTGCCGAGCACCTCGGCCGCCTGCTCGAACGAGGAGGCCTCGAAGACCTGGCTGCCGATGTGCGCGTGCACACCGACCAACTCGACCGCGGGCATGAGCTCCAGGGCGGCCACCGCCTGCGCGGCGGCACCGGAGGACACGGAGAAGCCGAACTTCGAGTCCTCCTGCCCGGTCCGCACGAACTCATGCGTGTGCGCCTCCACGCCGGGTGTCACCCGCACCAAGACCTTGGGCCGCTCCCGTCGAGGTGCGGCGGACTCCAGAATGGCGCCCAGGCGGGCTATTTCGTCGAAGGAGTCGACGACGATGCGGCCGACTCCGTGTTCGAGCGCGTTCGCCAGTTCGTCGGCCGACTTGTTGTTGCCGTGCAAAATCAGTCGCTCGGGCGGGACGCCGGCGGAGAGCGCGACGTGTTGCTCCCCGCCCGACGCCACATCGAGATGCATGCCCTCTTCGTCGGCCAGCCGGGCCATGGCGCGGCACAGGAACGCCTTGGTGGCATAGGCGACCCCGTCACCCCAGGCGGCGACCGCCTCACGGCAGGCCTGGCGCAGATGGGCCTCGTCGTAGACGAACAGCGGGGTGCCGAACTGCTCGACGAGCTCGAGCAGGTCGATGCCACCCACGTGCAGGTGGCCTCGTTCGTCGACCGACGCCGAGCGCGGCAGGAGGTGCCGCTCCAGCGGCGCGGTGGCGACAGTGTGGTCCGTCGGCATGGAGATGCAGAATACGGCAGCATTCGCGGGTCCCAGGAGAGCGGGGATGGTGCCCGCCTCGTGCGAGTACGATCGTCCCCTGCTCGTACATCTCCCGCCCCCGTAGCTCAGCGGATAGAGCACCGGCCTCCGGAGCCGGTGGCGCAGGTTCGAGTCCTGCCGGGG
>CAWACN010000017.1:0-122166 GCA_963780525.1 uncultured Acidimicrobiaceae bacterium
ACCCCAACCTTGTTCACGTCTGCGCTCAAGACCCGAGCGAAGCACTCCACGTACGTTGCCACCATCTTTCCGAGTAGCGCCGTGATGAGCAAGGGCATGGCGCACTGTTCATCGCGATTTCACACGCGAGCTTCGGTTTCGGGAACGAGCGAATCCGAGAACGACGAGCCTCTTTCCCTCCTCGACGGATCGATGGTGACGCCGCTCGATGGTAACCGCACCCATCGGAGCGTTGGCGCGCCGCCCCGTGGAGAGTCGATCGCACGTCGATCGGGGAGACGGGGCAGACCAGGATTTCTTGGCGTTCCGTTTGGCTTTGTGGGGATCGGCTGAGTGCCAACTGGGATTGCAGCAGCATGTGGGCTAGCCTTCCCTGGTCAGCGGCCATATTTGAGGGAGCGCCGCACGACACACGGGAGGCGGCATGACAGACGATGCCGACGGGGGGACGGGCGGTGACTCCATGGTGACGTGTGCCGCCCTGCCGGTGGACGTCGAAGGGAAGCAGGCGGTCTGGATCTTCACCGAGTTCGAGACCGCCGAATCGCTCAAAACGCTGCGCGACTGGCTGATCCCGGACCACTGGCCGAGTTGGGGTGGCGAGATGTTCAAGGAGATGCGGCCACTCGGCTCGCTCGGCCTCCGCCCGAGCCGGAGCGGAGCCAAGCAGACCCACTCCAACTACCTCGAGGTCGTCGAGATCGGCGGCCACCGACTGGAGACCGAGCTGCGCTGCGACTTCAAGTCCGCCGAGAAGTGGGCAGCGACGAGCTTCGACCTCAACCGCAGCATCGGCGACATGCTCCAGGTCGACCGCGGCTACCTGATGGTGGCTGACGTGGGCGGCCGGCGCCACGTCAAAGCCCTGAAGGTGGTCGGCTTCACAAACACGCTCCTGAACACCGTGGCTACCGACGTCTGCCCGGAGTGGAGTACCTGGGTGCAGCGCGCGACCGCGGCCAGCGCGGTCCAGTCGGCCGGAGGCGCCAACCCGACACCCGGCTCGATCGGCGACTCCGACCCGCGGGTGTCGTGGTCCACTGACGGCGCCGCCGCCTTCACCGGCGGGGTGGCCGGGCAACTGATCGAGACCGTGACCGACATGATGGAGTTCTACGGCCCCTTCGTCACCGACGTCGGCGAGCGGGTCTGGTCGGGCCACTACGGGCAGACCGACGCGGCGAACGACACCAGCCGCCTCTTTCAGCGCCTCGCCCGGGACTGGGCGCGCACCTGGCAGATGGGGATGGACGGCGTGTCGAACTGGGCCGAGGTGACCGTGCGGCCGACGGCCGGCGCGGACCCGGGACGGAGTGCGCGCACAATTGAGCACACGACGCTGATGGTGAAGGCGCGATCGGACGACGCACACGTGAGCCTCACGGACCTCACCCGGGTCGGAGACACGGCGGCGACCATTCCCGCGTCCGATTTCACCGTCACCCCGTCGGTGATCGACAAAGCCGGTCGGGCCTACGTCACCATTCAGGCGGAGACCAGCAAGTTCCCCGCCGGCCTGTATGAAGGGTCGCTCGTTGCAGGCACGGGTGGCAAGCAGGCCCCTGCCCTTTTCTATGTCAGCCACGCCCAGCTCGTGGGGGACTGAGGAGGCGACCTGATGGCAGCGGACGACGAACAGTCCGCCTCGGCGGAAGAGCGCCTGGCGCGGCTGATTGAACGCCTTTTGGCGTCCATGGACGCTGCCGCCTCCATCGGCGCCTGGGATCGGCTGGTCGAGCAAGCGGACAACGTCCTGGCCGTCGATCCCACGAATGAGCGCGCCGCTTCCATGCTCGAACGGGCCACACTCGAGCGTTCTCTGCCTGGGGGCCAGCGCGCCTTCGTCAGCCTGGTGTTCGCCGACATTGTGCAATCGACCGACATGGCAGAGGAGTCCGAACCCGAGGTCATTCAGGACGTCTTTGTCCTCTACCGCAGAGTCGCGGCCGAGACGATCGAGGAGTTGGGTGGGCGCGTTCTCCAGTTCCAAGGCGACGGCGTCGTTGCCTGCTTCGGCTACCCCGTGGCACACGAGGACGACGCCCGACGGGCAGTCCTCGCGGGTCTGCGCCTCGTTGAACGGATGGAGCACGCCGGCATTGAGCTGAAACGCCGCCACGACATTGAGCCGGCTATCCGGGTTGGTGTGCATTCAGGAACGGTCGTGATCGCCGGGCTCGCGTCGGGGGTCATCGATGGCTCCGCACTCGCTGGGTCCGTCCCGAATGTCGCGGCGCGCGTGCAAGGTGAGACCGACCCCGGCACGGTGTGCATCAGCGAAACGACCGAGCAACTGGTCGCGCCCCACTTCGAATTGCGTTCGATCGGGAGCCACTCCCTCAAAGGCATTGCGCGCCCCATGGAGCTGCACCTGGTGGTGCGATCGAAGCAGGCCACCGGACCTTCGAGTCGCGGGCTGCCCGAGTCGGTCGCCCTGGTCGGCCGCGAGAACCAGAGCCGGCTCCTCCGCTTCACCTGGAACCGGCTCGTCCACGACAGCGGCAGCGGCGGCGGCAGCGGCAGCGACGGCGGCGGCGGCACCGCGACGAAGCCGGAAGAGACCGTGGTCGTCGTCCGGGGCGTGGCCGGCATCGGGAAATCAGCGCTGGCGGCAGAATTGGCGGCGCACGTACGGCTTGAAGGTGGCGCCGTGTTCGAGGCCAACTGCTCGCCGTATCACGGCAATGTCGCGCTGTGGCCGGTCGGGCGCATGCTCGAGCAGTTGCTCGGCTTCTACCCGGACCAGTCGGAAGAGGATCGGCTCACCGAACTTGAGCAACGGCTGAAAGATGCCGGTCTCCCGAGTGACACCGTGCCGCTCCTGACCCCGCTCCTCGGCCTGGCCGCCGACGAGCGGTGGGCGCGACCGGAGGTGGACGCCCTGGCGCTTCGCCAGCGGACGCTGGAGACGCTCGTCACTTGGCTGGCCCACACGGCGGCGTCGACGCCGAGCCTCGTCGTGGCCGAAGACCTGCATTGGGCCGACCCGACGACGGTGGAACTGCTGGGTCTGCTGGCCACCGAGCGCATCCCCGGGACGATGATCCTGATCACCACCCGGGACCAGGTCGAGGCGCCCTGGGCTTCGACCGCGGTCGACATCGCCCTGGAGCCGCTGGGAGAGAAGGAGGCAGCGGGCCTGGTGGCCGCGCTGACAGAAGGTGGGCTGGACGCGACGCAGCGGCGCCTGATCGTCGAGCGGGGAGCCGGACTGCCCCTGTTCCTCCAGGAGCTGACCCGCAGCGCCGGCACCGCGCGTCCCGGCGAAGTGCTCCCGCCTCGCATCCACGAGATCCTGACGGCACGGCTGCGGGCGCCCGGCATCGACCTCCGCGTGGCCCAGCTCGCGGCCACCCTCGGTGGAGAGTTCGACGAGGAGCCGCTGCGCCAGCTCGCCGGCCGTGACGTCGACGCCTCCCTCTCACGCCTGGAGGACGCCGCTCTCATTGAGCGAGTCGCCGGGGTCAGGCTGGGCCGGTACCGCTTCCGGCACGACCTGATGCGCGACACGGCTTACGAAACGCAGGTCTTGCCGATACGGCAGAAGACGCACCGCAGTGTGGCGGAGCTGCTGGCCGCCAATGCGACGGCACCCGGTGATCTGGCCGTGGTTGCCCAACATTGGGACCTGGCGGGCGACGTCGTGCAGTCAGTGCCCGCCTACATGGCGGCGGCGCAAGCGGCGCAGTCGACGGCCAGCCACACCGAGGCCCGCCATCTGCTCGATCGCGCCCAGGAACTGACGTCGACCCTCCCTGAGGGCGACGACCGAGACCTGACCGAACTTTTGATCCGGGCGCAACGCACCATCAGCACGAGCTCCCTCTACGGGTACGGATACCCCGAAGTATTCGAGGACTACACGGTCGCCGAGGAGATCTGCCGGAAACTCTCGAATCGCCCCGAGATCATGCCTGTGCAGGTCGGCATCTGGAGCTATCTCCTGGTGCGCGGCTCCGTCGACGCCGCCAGCATTGTGCTCGAGCCCTTGACCGACAAGCTCGACGACCCGGCCACCGCCTGGTTCGCGCCCGAGATCAAGTCGTGCATGGGCTACGGCGCCTTCTACCAGGGCAGGCTCGAGGAGGCGCACCGCTGGCTGGTCGAGGCATGGGAGGGCTATACCGCCCGCTCGGCCGAGGCGGCGTCCTCGCCGTTCTGGCCCCTCCCGCACGACGCCGTGCCGATCACCGCGGTCGCGCTGGCCTGTGTCGCCGGCCTGAGGGGCTCAACCGAGGAGAGCGCACTGTGGGAGCGTCGGGCCCTCGCGACAGCGGAGGAACTCGACTTCCCATCTGGTCCCTTCAGCTCGGCGTTCGTCTCGGTGTACCTAGCCTGGATCCGGATGATCACGGGCAACCGGACCGAGGCGCGCGAGTTCGGGCGGCGAACGATAGAGATCGCGGAGCGATGCCGCTTCGACTACTTCCGCTTGCTCGGGACGCAGTACGTGCTGATGCCCGAGCCCGACCAGCCCTGTGGGGTGGCCGAACTCGAGCAATACGCGCTGGGCATGGATCTGGTGGGTCACGGGGCGTTCCGCCCGACCCACCTCGGCATCGTCGCCCAGAACCACCACTACCTCGGGAACGCCGACCCGGCGTTGAGGGCGCTCGACGAGGCCTTGGCACAGTCGGCATCGTCGGGCGAACTGGTGCACCAACCGGACTTGCTGCGTCTGCACGCCGAGATCATCACCGCGGCCTATCCCGATCGGATGGACGAGGCGGCCAAGGACCTCGTCGCCGCGATCGACATCGGTCTCGCCCAGGGTTCACTCGTCTTGGCGCTCCGTGCCGCCAACGATCTGGCCGGACTGCCGCACGACCGCCCGCCGGACTGGGGCGAACGGGTCCGAAGCGTGCTCGACCGCTTCCCACCCAACTCCTCGGCCCCCGAGTTCGCCAGGGCGCTCGACCTCATTGAGGTCTGACATGGCTGGGTCCAGAGGTTCGGTCGCCATTCTCGGCGGTGGCATGGGCGCACTGACCACGGCGTTCGAACTCAGCGAGGGCAACTGGACCGACCGGTTCGAGCGCATCACCGTCTACCAACGTGGGTGGCGCCTCGGTGGCAAAGGGGCCAGCAGCCGGGGTCCCAACGGTCGCATTGAGGAGCACGGGCTGCATGTCCTGTTGGGCTACTACGACCACACGTTCGACGTCATGGGCCGCTGCTACGAGACACTCGACCGGGCGCAGTCGGATCCGACGTGCCCGGTCAGGACGTGGGACGAGGCCGTCGCACCTTCGAGCCTTGTCGGGGTGGTGGATGCGCACGACGGTGCGTGGGAGCCGTGGGTCGCGAGCTTCAGCCAAACGACGGGGCGGCCCGGCGGTGGTGCCACGCGCCCCTCGGGGCCATCGCCCGTCGCGACGGCCGACCTCGTCGTCCGCTCGCTGCGCCTGCTGATCGACTTCTTGTCGTCGCTCCCGACTGACGCGCCAGGTGCGGGCGGTTCGATTGTGTTCAGCACCTCGCCGACGCCCCCAGCGGCGTACCGCGGGAATCCCGCCGCATCCATTGCCTCCGTGGTCCAGGGTGCCGCGCTGATCGGCCTGACTCTTCCGCTCAGCTGGGCCGATCGGGTTGTGCGACTGGCCACGCGGTGGACGGGCACCACGGACCTTCAGCGCGCGCTGCCTTCACTCGTCGAACCCCTCCGGCACAGCCTCCGGGCCGCTGTACGCACCAACGCGGCGGCGCGGCGCAGCTACGAGCTGGTGGAGCTGGTGACCGCCAATCTCGTTGGCGTCATGGTCGACGGCCTGCTCATGAATCCCGCCGGCTTCGGGGCCATCAACCACCTCGACTACCGCGAGTGGCTTCTGGGGCACGGGATGGACCCCGCCTCGCTGGGGTCACCAATCCTTCGGGGCATGTACGACCTCGTCTTCGGCTACGAAGGCGGAGATCCCGCCCGCCCGCGCTTCAGCGCAGGTGTCGGCCTGGAGCTGGCAACCAAGATGCTCCTGGAGTATTCCGGTGCACTCTTCTGGAAGATGCAGGCGGGCATGGGCGAAGTGATCTTCGCTCCCCTCTTCGAGGTTCTGCGCAGACGAGGTGTGGAGTTCCGCTTCTTCCACCGAGTCGACGCGCTCCGGCTGAGTGAAGACGGTCGCTCAATTGCCGCCGTCGACCTCGGGGTGCAGGCCGACCTCGCCGATGAAGTCCGCGCCTACGATCCGCTGATCCGGGTCAAGGGGCTTCCGTGCTGGCCCGACGCACCGCTGGGGGCGCAGTTGCGGGCCACCGAGCCGCTCGACGGGGTCGACTCGGAGTCATTCTGGTCACCGCGTAATGACGTCGGTCGCCGCACCCTCGAAGCGGGCAAGGACTTCGACGTTGTCGTGTTCGCCATCTCACTCGGCATGGTGCCGTACGTCTGTTCCGAGCTGTTGGACGCGTCGCCGGCCTGGCGCTCCATGGTGGACAACGTCGGGACCGTGGCCACCCAGGCGCTCCAACTGTGGCTGTCCGAGGACGAGCGCGCGCTCGGGTGGTCCGGTCCGGCCGGGGTGACGGTGAGCGGGTTCGTCAAACCCTTCGACACTTGGGCGTCCATGTCGCACCTCCTGCCATTGGAGGACTGGCCCGAGGCGGACCAGCCGCAGTCGATCGCCTACTTCTGCGGTGTCCTGGCAACGCCGAGCACTCTGGACGGCGCGCCGGACCCTGCGCGCGAGAACCGCTCGGTGCGAGGGCGGGCCCAGGCATTCTTGGACCGCGAGGTCGCGACGCTGTGGCCGGCCGCTGTCCATGACGGTGGATTCCGCTGGCCGCTGCTGTGCGACGGAACGTCGTCGGCCACCGGGAGCGCCGAACGGCTCGACACCCAATACTGGCGGGCCAACATCGATCCTTCCGACCGCTACGTGCAGTCCCTGCCCGGCACCGACCAGTACCGCATCCACCCGGGGCGCACCGGCTTCACCAACCTGGTGGTGGCCGGCGACTGGACGGACAGCGGCCTGAACGCAGGGTGCGTCGAAGGGGCGGTTCGTTCCGGGCAGCTCGCCGCCGAGGCGGTGTGCGTGCAACTTGAGAGAAACGAGCAGGAGGCTGACACATGAGCGGCGCCAACGAAGAGGCCGCCAAGGCCGGAGCAGCCGAGGCGGCACGCCTGGTCCAGGAGGTGCAGGAGCTCGGCTTCCAGACCGCCCGGACCGTCGTCGAGCGCTTCTGTGAGCTCTTCTCCCAATTCGCCACGGCCAATGGCGCCACGGGAGCGCCGCGCCAGGGAGCCGCGCCATCGTTCAGCCTCTGGGGATCCACCCCGTCGATGCAGGCGTGGCAGTCGGACATGCAACGAGCGGCCGACTCGTACATGGCGCTCATGGGGCAGCTGAACGAGGCGGGGCTCCGCTTCCTGCAGGCATCCCAATGGTCGCCGCCTTCCGGCCCGGACCAGGGCGATCTGCACCTGCCGGACGTCGCCCCGGGAGGGCGCGTGAGCGCCAAGGTGTGGCTTCACAACACGACAGCCTCGGTGGAGACCGACCTCCGGCCATGGTGTCCCGGTTTGGCCAGCCATTCCGGCGCGTCCCTGGCAGCCTCCGCAGTGTCGTGCACGCCCGAACAGATCGATCGCCTCGAGCCGGACGCCAGTCGTGAGCTCCTGGTGACCGTGACCGTCGGAGAGGACATCGCCGCGGGCGGGTATCACGGGCAGCTCCTGGTCGAGGGCCTGGCCGACGTCGTGTTCCCACTCCGCGTCACGGTGCTGTCGACATCCAACCCTTCGTGACGACGATGGCGGACCCCGCCACCGGCTTGGCGCGCTATGGCGCCATTGTCGCTGAAGATCTGCGGCGACGCTTTGCCACGCTGGACCTCGGTCCGTACCTGGCCGAGCCAATGCACGACTACCCAACCCGTAGCGGGAAGGCGTTGCGCCCGAGCATCTGCCTGGCCACCTGCGAGGCCTTCGGTGGCCGGCTGGACGACGCGCTCCCAACGGCGGTGGCGATCGAGCTTCTCCACAATGCGTTCCTGGTCCACGACGACATTGAGGACGCAAGCCTCCTCCGGAGGGGCGAGCCCACGCTGCACCTGCGCTACGGAACGCCACTGGCATTGAACGCCGGCGACGGCCTCGCACTGCAGGCAATCGGGACGCTGCGTGAGAACATCGATCTCCTCGGCCCGCAACTCGCCGATCGGATCATGGTGGAGTTCGACTTCATGAGCCGGCAAACGGTCGCAGGACAGGCCCTCGAGCTCGGATGGTGCCGGGACAACCGGATCGATTTGGAGCCGGACGATTACCTCGAGCTCATCATGAAGAAAACGTGCTGGTACACGACGGTGCTCCCCCTCCGGATCGGCGCCCTCATCGGGTCACGCGGTACTGCAGAGCTTGATCCCATGATTGAGTTCGGCTTCCACCTCGGGGCGGCGTTCCAGATCCGCGACGACATCCTGAACCTCGTCGGCGATCCGGCCGTCTACGGCAAGGAGGCGCTCGGGGACCTGGTGGAGGGCAAGCGAACGCTCATGCTCATCCATCTCCTCGCCAGCACTGATTCCAGCGACCACGCCTGGCTCATCGACTACCTGGCCCGACCTGTGCCGGAGCGGGATCGGGACGATGCCAATCGGGTTCTGACGCTCATGCTGTCCTATGGGAGCATCGCCTTCGCCAGCGAGTTCGCCACCGGTGTCGCCCGGTCCGCCATCACGTCCATGGATGCCGCCTTCGCCGGGCGCGACGATTCGCCGGCTCGCCGGTTCATTGCCGGGCTCGTGCCGTACATGATCGAGCGTGCCTCCTGACCGACGTTCCTTCGCCAAGAATCACCGATCGACCGCTCGGGCGGGCGTCCCCGACGTGACTCTGCAGGTCACGTGTCGGATTTTCTGGGACACCTGCACGCCTCGGCCGTCTGGCCAGCCAATTCGACCCTTCGCACCGATGCGGCGTCGTCTGCGCCAATCGCCGCCAATGGGTCGCAGGTGAAACGGTCGTTCAATCGCTCAAGGGGCAATGAAGCGGTGACGAGGTCACAAATATGTCGAAACGTTGCGAGAACCGGAGCCGCGGCCGGCTGAGCGTCGGAAGTGGCGTCCTCGTCGCCGTGGTCGTTGCGCTGACGGCGGCGCTGCCAGGCACAGTCGGCGCCACCGATTCGGGATGGAACATCATCACGAGCCCGAACACAGCGCCCTCGGCGTCCAACCTCCTCATGGGGAGCACGTGCACGAGCGCATGGAATTGCATCGCTGTCGGTGGCGAATTCTCCTCGCTGGGGAACAACTCCCAGCCCAATGCCTTGATCGACACTTGGAACGGCTCAAAGTGGTCGGTCGGACCCAACGTGAGTCCTCCGGGCAGCCAGGCCTCACTCCTGTGGGGCGTCACCTGCGTGACTTCGTCGGATTGCTGGGCGGTGGGTGCCCAAGAGACGGGCGGCCAACAGAACCCGGTGATCCTGGCCGAGCATTGGAACGGCTCCGCCTGGTCGGTTGTGCCCACGCCAACCGACAACGGCTATCTCTTGTCGGTCACCTGTTCGGGCACTTCGGACTGCTGGGCGGCGGGCACCGGTGTCGATAGCCAAGGGAACCCGCTCAACGGCGTGCTGTATCACTGGAACGGATCGCAGTGGTCACAGGCGTCAGCAACGTCCTCCGGTCAGCCCTACGACGAGTTTGATTCGGTGACCTGCGATGACAGCACAGACTGTTGGGCCGTCGGCTACGCAGGGCCGAACCAGATTCAGTACAACTTCATTCCGGGCGTGGCGCCATCCCTCATAGGCGGGGCTGCCCTGATTGAGCATTGGAACGGAAACAACTGGTCGACCGTTCCGGCGCCAGGGGTGCCCGCTCCCCTCGGTCAGGAACTGACGTCGGTCACGTGTCCGGCGTCGGCCGACTGCTGGGCGGTCGGGACAACGATGGACGCCAACGGAAACCCCTCTTCGTCCCTCGTGGACCACTGGAATGGGTCGACGTGGAACACAACACCGAGTCTCGATCCGACGACGCCCGGCAACCTCCTCACTACGGTCACCTGCTCTGACGCATCGAACTGCTGGGCCACCGGTGCCACCAATGCCGGTGGTCAGAACACGACGCCGACCCCTTATATGGAGAACTGGAACGGCACGACCTGGACGGTCCAGCCGAGCCCGAATGTCGTGACCTTCGGCTGGCTCGCCGGGTTGGCCTGTGTCCGAGGAACCGGGTGTTTTGCTGCCGGATTCTCGGCGACGAATCTGAATAACGCCACGACGTTCCAAACGCTCATTGAGCAGCTGCAGCTGCCAACGGCGAGCAGCCAGGGGCTTCGGATGGTGGGCTCCGACGGAGGGGTCTACTCCTTCGGTAACGCCGGCTTCTACGGATCGACCGGGGGGATGACCCTCAACAAGCCCATCGTCGGCATGGCGGCCACGCCTGATGGCGGCGGCTACTGGTTGGTCGCGTCCGACGGCGGAGTCTTCTCCTTCGGCGACGCCCGCTTCGCCGGATCGACCGGGGGGATGACCCTCAACAAGCCCATCGTCGGCATGGCGGCCACGCCTGATGGCGGCGGCTACTGGTTGGTCGCGTCCGACGGCGGAGTCTTCTCCTTCGGCGACGCCCGCTTCGCCGGATCGACCGGGGGGATGACCCTCAACAAGCCCATCGTCGGCATGGCGGCCACGCCTGATGGCGGCGGCTACTGGTTGGTCGCGTCCGACGGCGGAGTCTTCTCCTTCGGCGACGCCCGCTTCGCCGGATCGACCGGGGGGATGACCCTCAACAAGCCCATCGTCGGCATGGCGGCCACGCCTGATGGCGGCGGCTACTGGTTGGTCGCGTCCGACGGCGGAGTCTTCTCCTTCGGCGACGCCGGCTTTGCCGGATCTGTTCCGGGTCAGGGCATCGTCAGTCGCGTGCCCGTCGAGGGGATCGTCCCCTCCCCCGATGGTGAGGGGTACTGGGTCGTGAGCCAGGACGGTTCTCTCTACTCCTATGGAACCGCGAACTATTTGGGCTCCCTCGTTGGAGTCCGCTTGGCGGCACCGATCGTCGGGGCGGCAGCCGACGGTTGACAGGCGACAGTTGGCGCCGGTGAGCGCTCACCTGAAATCCTCGGATACGAGACAGCCCGATCCGGGGGACGGAGATTTCAGACTTCCTCTCGAGCGGCAATCCAACTGACGCCGATGATTTGGGCGCCGCCGTGCACGCCGACGACGGCACCTAACTTGCCGATTCGAATCGACTCTCGGGGAAAGCGGGGGGCGATGAGATCGAGGAACTGGTCGATGTCGGTTGCGCCACCGTGCATGACCGCAACGTGCTCAATCAGTCCGGCGGCGCCTATGCCGTCAGAGAGCATCTGCAGCGCCCTCTTTCGAGTTCGAGCCTTCCCGGCCTCGTGGACGACGCCACCGGTCAGGTCGATAACGGGCTTGATCGACAGCAGTGAACCCACCATTGCCGTGGCGCCCCCGATCCGTCCACCCTTCTTCAGGTTCTCCAACGTGTTCAGGGCCGCAATTACGTGCGTGCGTGCAATGAGGTCGTCGACCCGACCCATGACCATCTCGATGTTGGCCCCTTCGCGGGCCACCTTGGCGGCCTCAATGACAAGTGTGCCGAGCCCACTCGACACCGTCCGACTGTCCATCACGTGGACCGGAATCCGCCCCTCGCACGCAGTCGCCGCTGTCTGGGCTGACTGAAACGTGGTTGACAAGTCGCTGGAGATGGTGAGACAGATGACGGCTTCAGCGTCAGCATCGCTTGCAGTGCGAAAGGCCTCTTCAAACGCTCCGGGCGACGGGCAGGCTGTCTGGGGGAGCTCTTGGGAGTTCGCCATTCGATGGTAGAAGTCTTCGACGCCGAGGTCCTGGCGGTCGGTGAATTCTTCGCTCCCGAATCGGATCGTCAGAGGCACAATCTCGATATTGAACGGCTCGATGTCGTCCTGCTCTAAGTCACAAGAGCTGTCTGTGACCACGAAGACGCCAGGCATGGGGGACTCCTCCTCTTTGGGGTATTCACCATCTTGGCGCTCGAAACGAGTGTCCGCTCGACCTCGGGGAGGGCAATGTCACGCCCGCTCCCGTCGCAGTGCCTCGGTTCCTGGCCTTCGACGTGCCTCGGGTGGTCTGCATCCATCTCACAATCGGCTTGAGAAACGCCCGCGTCCCGTCCCAGCTGGCGCCAGATTCAGGCCCTTCTCGTCGAACAGCACAAACGCGGGGACGCCGACCCCGACGATTGGGTCGGCTAACCGGGTCGTGCGACTCCGCGCGACAGAGTGTCCGCGGTTGAATCCCGCCGGCTACGTGGCACTGACGAATGACGAATAGACAACGATGTTGGACAGGTAGTGGCCCGTCTGCGTATCGAATGCGCCCCCGCAGGTGACCAGCTGGAGTTCGCTCGAGCCGGTCGAGCCATAGACCTTCTGGTCCGGGAACGCCGTCTTTTGATACTGCACGACAGAGGTCACCTGGAAGGTCGCGACAGCGCCGTCGGCCAGATTCACTTCAATCTGATTGCCGGGCTGCAGGGTCCGGAGCTTGAAGAACACCCCTGGTCCTTTGTAGGAGTCCACGTGGCCCAGGATCACGGCCGAACCGACCTGCCCGGGGGTTGGACCCGGTGAGAACCAGCCAGGCACCTGCGTACTCGTGGGGACCGAAACGGTTCCGTCTGCATTCAGTCCCAGCTGCGTGAGCCACACGGCGAGACCGATGGCGGGGATACGAACCGCCACCGGCACCGACCGGGCGACCGCCGGGACCGCCGGGACAGTTGTCTGAGGCACCGTTGCGGTTGTGGCTCGGAGAGCCGCGACGGGTCGTTGCCGAACCGGGCCGGCCAGTGCGTGCCGGTGTTCCTGCAGACCGAGGACCAAGCACGCAGTCCCAACGAGAAGCAGCAGCGCTGTCAGCGCCAGCAACGCTCTCACTCCCGGCCTGTTTCCCCCATGGAGACTTCGCCACATGTTGGGCCGCGACTAGGAGACGTGGCTCTGGTGTGAGGTCACGCCCTGTCGGCGCCGGCGGCGAATGGTCAGCGCCATCGTCAGCCCGGCTGCGGCCAGGGCGGCGCCACCCACAGACACCAGGGCCGGGTCGGTGGATTCAGACGCTCCGCCGAAACCAGTTTGCGGGGCGCCCGTCGGAATAACTGCAGCGACGGTGCCTGATGCGCCGGCCACTCCGGTCGACCCGCCGGCTCCGACTGCTCCCCCACTACCGCCACCCAGCGCAGAGCCTCCGCTGGCACCGCTGGCACCGCTGGCGCCAGTGGCTCCACCGGCTCCGACGGTCTCACCGGTCCCGGCCGGAGCCGATGTCGGTGTGGTTGTCGCGGTGGTGAAGACGTCGGCCACAGTGGCCATGCAGGTCACTGCGCTGCCGCCGCCGGTCGCTGTCCCGTTGCACTGGTTGATGGTCACGGGATCCGCCGTTGCCGCGCCCGTCACGGTGCAGGCGGCGGTCGGCTCTCCGGCATAGGTGCCTCCGCCGGTGACCGAGCCGTTGCACTGCGTCACGGTGGCATTGGTCGTACTCCCGTTGGGGGCACATGCCACTGTGCCGCCCGCGCCGGTCACCGATCCGATGCATTGATCGACCGTGACGCCGGACTCGTGCGTCCCCGCCGGGACGTGGTTACGGACCGTGACGTTGCAATCCACATTGCTCCCGCCGCCGGTCACAATGCCGTTGCACTGGTTGACAGAAGTGACGAGCTGGCTCGAGGTGAGAGTGCTGGTGACCGGAGAGATGCTCAAAGGACACGACGGATAGACGACGCCCGCTGCTCCCAGGCATTGGGTGGTGGTCACGGTCGAGCTGGTCGCTCCCGATGCGCTCGTGTAGTTGTCCACCGTCACCGTGCATGTGACCTCGAACCCAGCCGTGATGGGGTAGCTCGGGGGGTTGCACTGGGCGACCGCGGGCGCAGGCGTTGCCGCCGAGGCCGGAGTGGCGGCGAGACCGCCCAATGCCAGCAACGAAAGGGAACCCACCGCCGCCACAACGACCGCCAGCAGCGCCTTGCGCGAGCGTCGATTGAGCCGCGCCGCAGGTAGATCCTGGGGTGCACTCCCGCTCACCGCGATTGGATCGCTCATCAGAACCCAGGCGCTGTGGAACAACCCGGAACTACGACCGTGGCCAAAGTTGCGCACGATTCCCCCTCTTCACTGGCCGCCGAGGGCAGCCCTTGTAATGTGGGAAAGAATATGCTTTAACTTAATTACATGCAATCTATTTCAGTATTAATAGTTCACCTATTGTGACGACCTGGCACTTCCTGACCAATCACGGGCGGGCGTTGTTGTGCATTGCCGACAACCCCGACGTCCGCATGCGCGACGTTGCGGCAAACCTCGGCATCACTGAGCGTCGCGCCCACGGCATCATCGCCGACCTCACGGACGCGGGCTACCTGATCAAGACCAAGGAAGGCAGGCGGAATCGCTACGAGATCCAGTCACACCTCCCCCTCCCCGAACCCACAGGACGCGAGCGTGCGATCGGAGAGGTCCTGGATCTTCTCGGCGGTCGACCCGACCCGGACGCGGGAACCCATGCCCGATAGCGTCAAACCTTCTGAGCCGGTACGGCACGACCTGACGTCATGGCGTCCACCAGTTCGGCGAGCGTCTCCTCGCTGATGAGATACGGGGTGTAGAAGCTCACCCGGTCGACACGGTCCCCGAACCGACCGGCAATGTCGGACGCCACGTCCTTGGGAGATCCGACCGCGGCCAGTGCGGCGAGCATGTCGTCGTCGATCAGTCGCGGCATTTCGTCCCAGCGTCCGGACTTGGACAGCCCGTTGAGCTCAGGTTGGAGTGCCTCCCAACCTTCGGCCTCGAGCACTCTGCGGTACGCCGGGGTCGAGGCGTAGAAGGCCACCAGCCACCGCCCGGCACTGCGGGCGGCCTCGAGCTCTTCTTCTGTCCGTCCACAGCAGACGATGACCTCACCTGCCACGCTGATAGAGGAACGGTCCCTGCCCCCCCGAGCCAATCCGTCTTCAATGGCAGGGAGGCTGCGCTCGACGAAGTGCGTGGCGGTGTTGAAGGGCATCACGAACACCGCGTCACCGACCTCGGCCGCCAGTCGGAGCATTTGTGGCCCGAGCCCGCCCAGGGCGATGGCCGGGGTGCCGTAGGGATGAGGCCCCGGGTTGAACAGCGGGGGCATGAGCGTGTGGGACCAGAACTCACCCCGGAAGTCGAGCGGTTCCCCACTCTCCCATGTGGCGAAAATGGCCCGCAGGGCACCGACCATCTCCCGCAGACGGGCCACGGGGCGATCGAAGGCAGCGCCGTACCGCTTCTCGATCTGTGCCCTGATCTGGGTACCGAGGCCCAAGGTGAACCGGCCTTCGGCCAGCAGCTGCAGGTCGTAGGCCTGATGGGCCAGCTGTACCGGGTTGCGCGGGAAGGCGATGGCGACGTTGGTCGCAAGCTCGAGCGTCTCGGTGGCGCCGGCGGCCAGAATCAGTGGCGTGAAGACATCGTGGGGACCCTCGAAGGTGAAGGCGCCGTCCACGCCGATTTCCTCCAACCGGCGAGCGTGGGCCGGTGCCTCCTGCAGCCCGGACAACATGGTGTCGAACTTCACGAGCCCTCCATTCACCCCGACGTGCCCGATGGAGCCCGCGACCGACCCCGGACAGACGACCGGGGTGACGATTCTGCCAAATGTGCGAAGGTCAGCTTGCGGCGGGCATACTCGGCGGGACAATGGGAACGGCTCGACCCTACCGGTGGGTCTCCATGACGTGGCTCCGCTCCTGCTGACGTGAGTGAGGATGATCACCTACCGCAATCTCGGCCGTAACGGACGGCTCGGAAATCAGCTCTGGCAGATCGCCAGCACAACGGGGATCGCGCACAAGGAAGGCGATGTGGCCGGATTCCCGTTCTGGGCCTACCAGCGCTACTTCTCGGTGCCGGATACGGCCTTCCCTGACCTCGCTTCCGTCCCGAGCCGCGATCTTGGGCTCCACTATCTGCAGGATCTCGCCCACTTCAACGAGATCGAAGACGTGATCCGGGGCTACTTCAGCCCCCGACCCAAGGTGTGGGCCCGGCTGGCCGCCCGGTTCGATTCCCTGCTCTCGCTTCCCCACAAGACATCCCTCCATGTCCGCCGGGGCGACTATCTCGGCCACAACGGCCTCTTCGTCAACCTCTCCGTGGGCTATTACCGGGAGGCCATGGCGCTCACGCAAGGCCCGTACGTCGTCTTCTCCGACGACATCCCCTGGTGCCGGGCCAACCTTCCCGGCGACTGCATCTTCATGGAGAACAACAGGGAGCACGAGGATCTCTTCTTGATGGCGGCATGCGACGAACACATCATCGCCAACTCGTCGTTTTCATGGTGGGGCGCTTGGCTGGGGGGAGGGCACGCCGTCCTGCCCAGGCAATGGGGGCCCGCCTTCAGTTCCATAGAGCCGAAGTTCGTGATGGCAGACTGCCATGTGATCGACAACCCGACCGACGAGGAGGGTGCTGCCTGATGAACCTGGCCGGAAGTCGGATCGTCGTGACCGGTGGCACCGGATTCCTCGGCCAGCAGGTTGTCCGTGAGCTGGACGGCGAGGGAGTCAAGGTCGTCGGCGTGGGCAGTCGCGACTATGACCTGCGGTCCCGGGACGGGATCGAGCAGCTGATTGACGACACCCGGCCGGATGCGCTGGTTCACCTGGCCGCCGTGACCGGAGGCATCGGGGCCAACCGTGCCGCGCCGGGCACGTTCTTCTACGAGAACGCGATCATGGGAATTGAGTTGCTCGAAGCCTGTCGCACTCGTCAGATCGACAAGGTCGTGATTGCCGGGACAGTCTGCTCGTACCCGAAGTACACGAGTACGCCCTTCCGCGAAGAGGACCTGTGGAAGGGCTACCCCGAAGAGACAAATGCTCCTTACGGACTGGCGAAGAAGATGCTGCTCGTCCAGTCCCAGGCATATCGAGAGCAATTCGGATTGAACGCGGTGAACCTCTTGGTCGTGAACCTCTACGGGCCGGGCGACAATTTCGATCTGTCGTCGAGCCACGTGATCCCGGCCATGATCCGGCGCTTCGTGGAGGCCCGGGCCGGCAATGTCTCCGATGTGGTCCTGTGGGGAGACGGCAGCCCGACCCGGGAGTTCATTCACGTCTACGACGCCGCCAGGGCATTTCGCCTGGCTCTGGAGAAGTATGACGACCCCGACCCGGTGAACATCGGATCGGGAGCGGAGATCTCCATTCGAGACCTGGCTGAAACGGTGGCCCGGGTGGTGGGCTACGAGGGGCGCATCGGTTGGGATCCCTCCAAACCGAACGGGCAGCCGAGCCGGCGGCTGGACACCACAAGGGCGCGCGAGCTCTTCGGCTTCGAAGCCTCGACCGGCTTCGAAGAGGGCCTGGCGGAGACGGTCGAGTGGTACCGCGCGCACGCCGAAACGGGCTCGGTACCGGTACGGGCATAGCCCGAGCGATCCATATGCCCGAAAAAACACCCTCCGTCCGCGCCACCCTGGGGGTTCCGGCCCGTCGGGTCGTAGCCGGTGCCACGGACCCCCGGTTCGACGCCGTCGAGGCGGAACTGGCGCGCATCCTTCATCGCCTTGCTGCCGTGGACGAACTCGTCGCCCGGAACGAGACCGAACTGCTGGCGCTGCGCCAACAGGCCGAAGAGGCGCTCGCGTATCTGAGGGTGCAGCACGACATCGTCCGCGATGTCCTCGAGGAGCTCCGACCCGTGCTGGAGAGCCGGCGTAGCGCGGCCCCTTCGCCTGGTGGGTCTCCCTCGGCCTGAGGCTCGTCAGATCTCGAAGCTCTCCCCTGGCTTGCGGTGAATGGTGAGCGCAGCGACGACTGCACCGGCCAGAATCAGGCATCCGGACAGGAGCAGCGCCTCGTGCAGTCCCGAACCGAAAGCGTTGTAGGCGGCGTTGACCACTTTGGTGGCGATACGCGCGACAGCCGCGTTCTTGTTGTGCTCGGCATTCGTCGCCGCTCCGCCGCTCGAGGCGCCACCAGTCTGGATCGCGTGCTCCACCAGGCTCTGGAAGCTGGGTGGGATGCCGATCGCCTTCAACCGTGCCGCGAGGTCACCCGTCAGCTTGGCGTTGACAATGGCCCCGAGGATGGCCACGCCGAACACGGCACCCATTTCGCGACTCGTGTTGGTGGCCGATGCGGCCATACCAGAACGTTCTGGAGGAACGACGGTGAGGGGGACTGACGTGACGGGCACCAACAGCATCCCGATCCCGATGCCAGCCAGCGGGAGCACCCAACCCAAGGTTCCGAAGCCGACCGTGGGCGAAAGCACGGTATTGGCGACCAAAATGCCGCCGCCCGCCAGCAGGCACCCGATCGTCATCGGCCAGCGAGGGCCGATCCGCGCCACCAACGGGCCCGTCAGCGCGGAGGCAAGGATCAACCCGGCCGCCATCGGAAGGAAGTCCACCGCCGTCTGGTAGGCGGACGCATTCGCGACGACCTGGAGGTACAGCGCCGTGAAGAAAAAGATGGAGAAGGTTCCGAAGTACGCGACGAACGCGACGAAATTGGACCCCACGAAGGGTGGGAGCCGGAACATGGACAGGTCGAGCATCGGGCTCTTCACCCGTTTCTCGGTAATGACGAAAGCGATGCCGGAAAGGGCGCTGAGGACGAAGAGCGCCAAAATCCACGTCGCGGTGTAACCGGACTCCTCCCCCTGAATCACCGCGAACGACATGCAGGCCAGGAAGCCCGAGGCGAAGACAAACCCCAGCACATCGATCCGGCGCCCCTGGCGGTCTGATGTCTCGGGGACTGCCACCGCCGCGAGAACGAAGGCGACGACGCCAAACCCCAGGTTGAACCAGAAGATGGCCCGCCAACCCGAGAATCCCACCAGGAAGCCGCCGATGACTGGTCCCAGGGCCAGAGCGAGGCCCGAGACCGCGGCCCAGACGCCGAGCGCGTCAGCACGCGTCTCGCGATCGGGGTACACGTGCCTGATGATGGACAAGGTGCCGGGCTCGCTGGCCGCGGCGCCGATCCCCATGATGACGCGGCCGGCGATGAGCCAGTCGACGTTCCCCGCCAGCGCCGCCACGACGGAGCCACCACAGAAGATGGCCACCCCGACAAGCATGACGCGCTTACGGCCCAGGATGTCACCGAGCATCCCGGCCACGAGCATGAAACTGGCGAAGGTCAGCGCGTAGCCGTTGACCACCCACTGCAACGAGGTGACCCCGGCGTGGAGATCGCTTTGGACGTTGGCCAGGCCGACGCTGACCACCGTGTTGTCCAAGAAGGTGAGAAACAGCACCCCGCACAAGGTGGCCAGCGCGAGGGCCTGGGCGGCGGAACCGAGCCCGCCCTTCTTGATGTCGAAACCGGGCGGACCTCCCTCGGTGCCCGGACCACCGGGACTTCCCTGGGTCAACAGCGCGGGCCCCCTTCAGGGAGGCCGATCCCGGCGAACCGTGTCTGGGGTCTCATGGCTGGAGTTTTGTCTACCCGCTCTTCGGGTAGTGGAACCCCCGACGGGGTGCCGTTCGGAACGTCGGTGGAAGCCGACGCTCCTGCGGCGAACCCCTCGGACGTGTCCGTAGATTCGGTCTGGGTCCCTGGAAGCATGGAGGACCGACGGTGGGTTTGGGTACGGCAGAGCAAGCACGCCCGGCGTGAGCGAGGCCCACGACGCCCTCGCCGCCTTCTTCGACCTGATCGACTATCCCTACTTCGTGGTTACCGCGCGGTCACCCGAGACCGAGATGAGTGGCTGCCTCGCCGGGTTCGTGACCCAGTGCAGCATCGACCCGCCTCAGTTCCTGGTCTGCATTTCGAAGGTGAATCACACCTTCGGCGTTGCCGAACGGTCCCCCGGCATGGGCCTCCATCTCCTGGGCCAGGACCAGGTCGACCTTGCCCGCCTCTTCGGCGAGGAGACCGGTGACGCCGTCGACAAATTCGCCTCGGTCGATTGGCGTCTCGGGTCCACCGGTGCACCGCTCCTGGTCGAAGCTGCAGTGAGCATGGACGGCCAGGTGCTCGGCCACTTCTCCGTCGGGGATCACGAGGCGTTTCTCGTGAGAGGGGTACGGGCGGTCGCTGGCGGCCACCCCGGGTTGTTGACGTTCAGGAGTGCTCCGAAGCTCCACCCCGGCCATCCGGCCTGAGGCCAGTCCGGGCGCCTCACGCTCCGGGGAAACGGACCCGGAAATCGTCTCGATGCTCTAGTCCGCAGGCGGCGTCGTGCACACCATCCGAGCACGAGCGGGTTCAGCCGTCTCGGCCCGCCACTGACTCAGAGACCCACGCGGGCAAGCGCGCCGGCCGGCCGGCGCCGTCCACGCAGCCGTGCACCGTCACCGCCGTCGCCCGCGCCTCGGCGCCCACCGCCAGGAGGTACGCGATCTGGAATGTGGCACCGCGTACGGCGCCAATACGGAGGGACACGTCCACCACGTCATCGAAGCGCAGCGGCCTCCGGTACTGCACCGAGACTTCGAGGACGGGGAACTCGCGGGCATCACCGGTGGCCGCGTCCCGCACCACGTCGTAGGGGTGTCCGATGGCTCTGAGGTACTCGACCCGCGCCTCCTCCAGGTAGGGCAGGTAGGCCGCATGGTGAATGATCCCCATCGCATCGGTCTCGGCAAAACGGGTACGCAGCCGATGGGTGAACGCATAGTCCGCCGGATCGCGGGTGGGCTCCAGGGACTGGCGGGCCACGATCTGCTCGCTACTCCCGCTCCGCTCGGGCGGGGGGCGGACTGTCGCCACGCGAGCGGCGGCTCGAGGCCAACCCGTTCACCCGATCCTGGCTGAAGATGGCGAACTCGCCTTCTGCCTCGACAGTGACCACTCCCCCCTGCACGATGCGGCCCTTGCTGAAAATACGGCGCTCGGTGACGTCGGTCACCCATCCCTCGAAGACCGCCTCCTCGTGAATGAGCGTGGGGCGCACGTAGCGCAGAGCCAGCGAGACTGTGGGCCCGACCGATCCGACAATGGCATTGGCCGCGGTCAAAATGATGTCGAAGGTCGCCGCGAGCACTGCGCCATGGACGCACCCCGGTGCCCCCTCGTAGGTCACGTCGAAGATCCCCCGGCCGAGGGCCTTCGGGGGATCAAAATCGAGCACGACGGGCAACGCCACCGGATTGAACGGCCCGACCACGACGTCATAGGGCATGGCACCACCGAGGGGTACGTCAGTGGGCGGACCGTCCTTGTCGGGCGGGATGAACCGGGGCAGCGGGTCAGCCGGCAGGTGTGTCTCGAGCTCGTCAGCGAGCGCGGACAGTTGCGCGGTCAACCGGGCGGTCTGCGCCGCCGGCGGGGACGCGCTGACCGACAAGCGAATGAGTCGGCGTAACACGTCAGCCAGCTCGAGCGCCTCGGGCTCGCGGTCCCGCAAACCGGGATGGTTCTGGAATGACGTCGGCCTGGGGTCGGGCGTCAACACGGCGGGAACAGTACTGCCGGCTCTCCGCCGGACGACATTCGAGGGTCACGTCGCCGCAGGACGCCGACCGCTCTCCGGTTGTGAATCGATCGGCGCTCATAACATGGGGAGGGTGACCCCCGAGCATGCAGTCCAATTCACGTCCGGGAGCCCCGAGACCATCCTCGACCCGTTGGACCCGCAGCTGGCCGACGCCCTCGACGCGGCTCGGTCCCTCTCTCCGGAGCGCCGTCGGGAGGCGGTGGGAGCAGTGGCAGCCCAGGATCCCCACTGCCTGCAGGCCTGGGCGGACCTGGCCGAGCTGGCCGATGACCCCATCGATCGGTATGCCTTCGCCCGGGTGGGCTACCACCGCGGGTTGGATGCGCTGCGGGCCGCCGGCTGGCGGGGCTCGGGCTACGTGCGCTGGCGGGAGGAGCCCAATCGCGGCTTCCTGCGCTCCCTGCACATGCTGCAGCTCGCGGCGGGAGCGATCGGCGAGGTCGACGAGGAAGTCCGCTGCGACCTCTTCCTCCGCCAACTCGACCCCGAATGGGGCTCCCGGGACTCCTGAACGGCCAATCGCGGGCCCGGCTCGGGGTCCGCTGCACGTAGTTAGAGTGTCTAACTGTATGATGCTCGAAGTGTCTGTTGACCTCCCCCCTTTCCCCCGACGCGGCATCCCGCAGCAAGGGCGGCGCCCGCGGCGCTTCTCAAGCGACCGCCGCTCCGCCCGTGCTCGGGACCTACGGCCGCGTGGCGGCCTGGCTTTCGAAGCGGGTCGAGGTCGCGTTGGGCCAGGTCGAGCTGACGCTCCCCCAATACCGCGTCCTCGGGATCCTGGCCGAGGGCTCCGCCGCCGCGTCGGGCCTGGCCGACCGTCTCGCAGTCCGACGGCCCTCCATCACCGCGCTCATCGACGGGCTCGTGGCACGGGGCTTCGTCGACCGGCGCCAGGAGGACACGGATCGGCGGCGGGTGGAGCTGCGCCTGACGCCCGAAGGCGTCGGCACGCTGGCCCGCGCCGACGTCGCTGTCGACGAATACCTGATCGCCATTGCCGGCCATCTTCCGGACAAGGAGGAGGCCATGGCGCTGCGCTCCCTCGAGCTGTGGGCCCTGGCCATGGTCGAGTCCCGCAAGGGGCCACGCTCCGACGTCGCCGTCGACGTCGACGTCAACGGCGACGGCGCCAGAGCCGGAAAGGCCGGAGATCTGACGCCGAAGAGGGCGCAATGAGCAAGACCGAGGACCGGTACGGACCGGACACCGGCGCGCCCGCGACCGGCACCGGCACCGGCACCGAGGGCAGGACCGAGGACGGTGCGCCCACGCTGCCCTTCGCGGCCTACGTCCCCATGGGCGCGACGAGCCGCTACACCGCGCCCAAGGCGACCGTCGACCCCGACCGGTCCAAGTCGTGGATCGGCCGCGCCAAGCCGATCGTCATGGCGCACAAGGTGCAGTTCTTCAGTGCGCTGATCTTCTCGTTCCTCGGGCTGATCATTCAGGTCTGGATCCCGAAGATCCTCCAGGAGGGCATCACCAACGCGCTGATCAACAAGACGCAGCCGCTGCACGGCTACGTCGAGCTGATCGCCGTGCTGGGCCTCTTCACGGGCTTCTTCGGCTACATCTCGCGCACCAACCTGTTCAAGGTGGCGTACGCCATCGAATTCGACCTGCGCAACATCATCTACGAGCACTTCACGCGCATGTCGTTCCCGTTCTACGACCGCGTGCAGTCGGGGCAGCTGATTTCGCGGGCCAACTCGGACATCCGCTCCGTCCAGATGTACCTGACCTTCGCCCCCATGATTCTGGTCCAGTGCTCCATTGCGGTCGTCGCCTTCATCTTCATGCTCTCCATCAGCGTGCCGCTCGCCTTCGTGGCCATGATCTCCATGCCGTTCATCTACCTCGTCGGCGTGAAGATGCGGAAGTCCCTCTTCCCCGTGTCCTGGTTGATCCAGTCGCGGCTGGCCGAGGTGGCGACGGTGGTCGACGAGAACGTCAACGGCGTCCGGGTGGTGCGGAGCTTCGCCGCCGAGCAGCAGCAGCTCGGCCAGTTGGCGACCGCCGCCGACCGCGTCCAGTGGGGCTACATCAAGGACGCGGACCTCCGGGCCCGTTTCGCGCCTCTCGTGCAGAACCTCTCCCAGGTCGGTCTCGTCTTCGTCCTGCTCGTCGGCGGCTGGATGGTCATTTACGACCACCTGCCCGTGGCGTCGATCGTGTCCTTCAACCTCTACCTGGTGATGATGCAGGCCCCGTTCATGATGCTGGGCATGCTCATCATGATGGGACAGCGCGCCTCGGCGTCAGCCGGCCGCATCTACGAGATCCTCGACGAGCAGGCCACCATCGTCGACCGACCCGGTGCGGTCGACCTGGTCGACTCCCGGGGCGACGTCGAGTTCGACGGGGTCAGCTTCGCCTACGCCGCCGACAGCCTGCTCTCCAAGCCGGGTGACGACGACGACGGGCATCGGGACATCCTGCGAAACTTCAATCTCCACATGCACCCGGGCGAGACCATCGCCCTCGTCGGGCGCACCGGCAGCGGCAAGTCCACCGTGGCCCGCGTGCTCGCCCGCTTCTACGACGCCACCGGCGGCACGGTCCGCGTCGACGGGCACGACGTGCGCGATCTCACCTTGACGAGCCTGCGGGCGAACATCGGCGTCGTCCTCGACGAGCCGTTCCTGTTCTCCGTCTCCATCCGGGACAACATCGCCTACGGGCGGCCCGATGCCACCATGCGAGGAAGTGGTCGCCGCGGCCGAAGCTGCCGGGGCGGCCGGGTTCATCAACAGGCTGTCAGAGGGCTACGACACGGTCGTCGGTGAGCGCGGCTACACGCTGTCGGGCGGCCAGCGTCAGCGCATCGCCATCGCCCGGGCCCTGCTCATCAATCCGCCGATCCTCATCCTCGACGACGCCACGAGCGCCATCGACGTGAAGGTGGAGCAGCGCATCCACTCGTCGCTGCGGGTCCTGATGGAGGGCCGGACAACCCTGATCATCGCCCACCGCCTCTCCACCATCAGCCTGGCCGACCGCGTCGTCCTCCTCGACGGCGGCCGCATTGTGGCCGACGGGACGCATGCCGAGCTGCTGGCGTCGACGCCCCTCTACTCGGAGGTGCTGGCCCAGGCGGCCAAGGAGGAGCAGGCGGCCGAGGAAGTGGCCGCGGGTGTGGTCGAGGGCCTGGGCTTGGACGACGTGGCCCTCGAGCCGGACGGCGTGGACCTCCAGCCCGAGGACGGGCTCCTCCAGACCGACGACGAAGTGCTCGAGCCCGAGAAGGGCGCGATCTGATGTTCGGAGGAGGCGGCCCACCCATCGGCGGCGGCGGCCCACCCGGGGCGGCGCAGGCCGGCCTCCCCTTCGGCGGCATCCCGCACGAGCTCCAGGAAGGCGTCGACCTGCTGCTGGAGCAGGAGCCCGAGCGGGGCGAGCCGGACGTCGTCTTCACCCAGCTGCCGACGGAGCACGAGAAGAAGCGCCTCACCCTGACCACGCTGCTCATGGAGTACCCGGGCATGCTGGCGCTGGCCACGCTCCTGGTCGGCATCATCGCGCTGTTCACGCAGCTGGGACCGAGCCTCGTCTCGTACGCCATCAACCACGGCCTGACGCCCCCCCACTACGACTTCGCCATCGTGGTCGTCTGCGCCGTGCTCTACCTCGTGTCCATCGTGGTGTCGGGTGGCGCCCAGTGGGGCCAGGCCCGTGTCACGGGCCGCCTGGCGTCGTGGGTCATGAACGACCTCCGGGTCAAGGTCTTCACCCACCTGCAACGACTCTCGCTCGACTTCTTCACCGAGGAGAAGGCCGGCGTGGTCATGAGCCGCATGACCAGCGACATCGAGAACCTGCAGCAGCTGCTGCAGGACGGGCTGGCCCAGTTCGCCATTCAGGGCCTGACGATGATCGTCATCACGATCTTCCTCTTCCTCACCAACGTGACGCTGGCCGCCATCACCGTCTTCGTCGTGCTGCCACCACTGGTCATCATGTCGGTCTGGTTCAAGCGCGCCTCGGAGCGCGGCTACGACAAGGTCCGCGATGGGATCGCGCTGGTGCTGGCCGACCTGTCCGAGAGCCTCCAGGGCGTCCGCATCGTCACCGCCCACAACCGGCAGCGCTACAACGTCGAGACGCATCGGGACATCGTCGGCTCGTACCGGGACGCCAACAACTACACCGGCCGCATCAACGGCATCTACGGGCCCGGCTCACAGCTCATCAGTGTGTTCGGCCAGGTCCTGATCCTCGCGATCGGCGGGGCCATGTACCTCCACCACCCCCAGGAGATCAACCTGGGCCAGCTGACCGCCTTCTTCCTCTACGTGAACCGCTTCTTCTCGCCCATTCAACTGCTCGTGCAGCAGTACAACACCTTCCAACAGGGTCGGGCTTCGGTGTTCAAGCTCGAGGACCTGCTCGAGACCGAGCCCTCGGTCCTGGAGGCGCCCGACGCGCTGGAGCTGCCGCCGATCCGGGGCGAGATCCGCTTCGACCACGTGTCGTTCGGCTACGACCCGGCCGTCCCCGTGCTCCACGGCGTCGACCTCACGATCGAGCCCGGAGAGACCGTGGCCTTCGTCGGCGCCACGGGGGCCGGCAAGTCGACCATGGCCAAGCTGGTCACGCGCTTCTACGATCCCACCGCTGGCCGCGTGCTCATCGACGGCTACGACCTCAAGGGCGTCACGCTGTCCTCGTTGCGCTCGCAGCTCGGCGTCGTGCCCCAGGAGCCGTTCCTCTTCGCCGGGACCATCAGGGACAACATCTCGTTCGCCCGGCCCGGCGCTCCCGACGACGAGGTCTGGGAGGCCATCCACCAGGTCGGACTGGGCGAGCTGGTGCAGCGGCTCCCCTACGGCCTCGACACCCCGGTCCACGAACGGGGCCAGTCGCTCTCCTCGGGCGAGCGCCAGCTCATCGCACTGGGGCGGGCCTTCATGGCCGAGCCACGCGTCCTCGTCCTGGACGAGGCCACGTCGAACCTCGACCTGCAGTCCGAGACGCTCGTCGAGGCCGCCCTCGACGTCCTGCTCGAAGGCCGGACCGCCGTGCTCATCGCCCACCGCCTGTCCACCGCCATGCGGGCCGACCGCATCGTCGTGGTCGGCGACGGCAACCTGCTGGAGGTCGGCTCGCACGACGAGCTCGTCGCACTCGGCGGCCACTACGCCGAGATGTACAGCACGTGGATCAACCAGTCCCACGCCGCCTGACGTCAGGCCGGCACCGAGCTACGCGGGCACGGAAATGACCGCCACCGTGTTGCCGTCCGGGTCGAGCAAGACTGCCTTGCGCCCTCCCCCGACCTCCTCCATGCGGTCCGGCCGGATGCCCCGGAGCGCCAGCTCGTCCAGCGTCGCGTCCAGATCGGCCACCGACAGGGCGACGAGGCCGTGCGCCCGCCCGGGCGACGTCGACCACGACGTAGAGCCAGGCCGTCTCGGCCACCCGCCACATCACCTCGTCGACGGCGACCTCGACATCGGCCGGCCGGCCGAAGAGCCGCTCGAAGAAGTCCCGGCCGGCGTCCAGGCTCTTGACGGGCACACCGGTGAAGACGAGGTTGACCTCCATCGCACCGACGCTACCGATCAGGCGCCGGCCCGGCTCCATTCACTGAGCGTCGCCCGGTACCGGGCGTCCCACCGGTCGTACGCCGTCCGCAACGCGCCGCCCGGCCAGTCGGCGGGCAGCAGCGCGGGTGGCAACAGGGGATCCGCCTGCAGGTGCCTGAGCACCGCGGCCGAGAGCTCGAACCCCGGCGCCAGCGCCTCCGGGCGGTCGGGCGTGAGCGCATGGAGGGCCTCCGACAGGCCACGGGCGCGCGCCGACCAGGCCGGAAGGTCCCACAGCCGCCGTGCCAACGTCACGGCGTCGTCGGGCCGGGCCGTCATGAGTTCGACGTCGTCGCCCAGGGCACCGGTCAGGTGCACGGCCAGGTTGGCCGGACGCATCCACACGCCCTCGCGCAGTTCGGCCAGGCGCCCGTAGGCCAGGGTCCGACGACGGGCGCCCCGGACGTCGGCCGAGCTGCCCGTCGTCGTGATCACGGCCAGCCACCAGTTCCCGTCGTAGGCGGCGACCGACCCGGCGCGGCTGGCCGACTGGCGCGACTGGCGGGCCGCCAGATGGCCCGCCAGCCGGTAGCGCCCAGCGCCGTCGGACGTGGCCTCGCCGCTCGCCACCATGCGGCTCAGCGCCACCCGGGCCCTGTTCTCGCTGATGCCGAAGAGGCCGGTCAGACGGACGAGCTGGGCCACCGGCAACTCGGGCGGGTCCATGCCCAGCAACGCGCTGGCCAGGACGGATCGGGCCGTGAGCGGCGACGCGGGCACCGTGACTGCCGGCCCGGTTCGGCGCCGATATTACGTGGTTGTGTCATCTGACTGATTCAAGTAATATAGACGGCATGGCCAGCACCATGGTGCCCGAGGTCGCCGACCGGCCCGACGTCCTGCCCAGCGAGCGGCTGCTCGCCAACGGCATGGCCATCCCGGCGCTGCGGAAGGACCTGCGCCGCATCGACAACCTCCGCAACGCCATCTCCGTGGCGGCGGTGTGGTTCTGGGTGGCGCTCGCCATCGGCGGGGCCGTCTGGATCGACCAGTGGTGGAGCTACCTGATCGCGTTCGTCGTCATGGGCCCGCTCTACGCCCGCTTCGCCATCCTGATGCACGAGGCGGCGCACAAGCTGCTCTTCACCAACAAGCGGTGGAACGACTGGATCGGCAAGTGGGTCGTGGCGTATCCCGTCTTCACCCCGGTGCAGCTCTACCGCCGCGTGCACTTCGCCCACCACAAGGACGAGTTCGGCCCCGACGAGCCCGACATCGCGTTCTACTGCGCCGTACCCCTGCACGCGGCGGGCCCTGCGCCGACGGCTGTTCCGCGACGCCGTCGGGCATCAGCGGATGGAAGAACTTCGTGCCCCTGGTCAAGAACACGCGCACGCAAGCCGTTCCGGCCCATCGGGCTGTCGATCTTCGGCGTCCAGGCCGTGCTGTGGGCGGTCATGTGGGCCGCCACCGGCCGCTGGTGGATCTACCCGCTCCTGTGGTTCTTGCCGTGGATGACCGAGTGGCGCGTCATCAACCGCCTGCGCTCCATCGCCGAGCACGGGGGGATGGAGCGCAGCTCCGACCGCCGGGCCACGACACACAACGTGCGCCAGTCCTGGCTCGCCCGCTTCTGGATCGTGCCCTACAACACCGGCTGGCACCTGGCCCACCACGTCGACATGGGCGTGCCCTGGCGCAACCTGCCGGCCTTCCATGCCGAGCTCGAGCGGGCCGGGTACATCACCGCTGCCATCACCTACAAGAGCTACTGGGCGCTCTGGAAGGCACTGTCGAGCGCCGACGAGACGACCGAGGTCAAGGCCGCCGCCTGACGTCAGGGCCGGACCGCCCGTGTCGGCTCCGGCCCAGGTAGTTTCCGCTCCATGGCGGCGGGGCAGACACCGACCGTGCACGGCATCGGGACGCGGGACCGCCCGCCAGTCACGGTCGCCGCGCTCCGCTGGGGCCCGGCCCTCGGCGGCTGTGCCCTCCTCCTGGTGGCGGTGCTGCTCGCACCGCACCACGCCCGGGCGGCGGCGGCCCAGGACTGGCCGCCCTTCGTCCTGGTCGCCGGGCTCCTGCTGGTCGGCCTCGTCGCCGACGGCGATCGGCTCTTCGCCGCCGGCGGTCACGCCCTGGCCCGGCTCGCCCCCAACGGCGTGCTGCTCTACGTCGGGACGGTGCTGCTCGTCCTCACGGTCACCACGCTCTTGAACCTCGACACCTCGGTCACGTTCCTCACGCCCGTCCTGGTCTATACCGCCCGCAGCCGGGGCGAAGGTGAGGCGCCCCTCATTTATGCCTGCCTGCTCCTCTCCAACGCGGGGTCGCTGTTGCTGCCGGGCTCGAACCTGACGAACCTCATCGTCCTCGGCCATCTCCACCTCTCGGGGGGTGCCTTCTTCGCGCACATGGCGCTGCCGGCGCTGGCGGCGGCCGCCGTCACCGCGCTCGTCGTCGGCCTCGTGCACCGCCGCGCGCTGCGCACCACCGTCATGGCGACGTTGAAGCCGGAACGTCCCGTCCTCGGCGTCGGCCTGGTGGCCGATTGTGGTCGTCACCGTGCTGGTCGTCACCCTGCACGCGCCGGCGCTGCCGGTGGCCGCCGTCGGCCTCGTGGCCGTCGTACTGCGTTCGTGGCGGAGTGGAGATGGACGCGGCTCGGCCCGATCGGCGGCGCAGGTCCTCGGTGTCCCCGTCCTCGTCGGGCTCTTCGGCCTGGCCGTGGCGCTGGGCACGCTGGGGCGATCCTGGTCCGGCCCTGCCAGTCTGCTGTCCCACCTCAATGTCTGGGGCACCGCCGTCGTGGCCGCCCTGGCCAGTGTGCTGGTCAACAACCTCCCGGCAGCCTCACTCCTGGCAGCCCGCCAGCCGCCGCACCCCTTTGCGCTGCTCATCGGGCTCAACGTCGGTCCCAACCTGTTCGTGACCGGCTCGCTGGCCTGGATTCTGTGGCTGCGTGCCGCACGGCGGGCCGGGGGGCAGCCCGACGTGCGACAGGCCAGCATCCTCGGCGCCATCAGCGTCCCGCTCGCCATCGCGGCAGCGGTCGGCGTGTTGGTGCTGGGCGGCTCCAGCTGAAAGCGCGCCCTGGGGCTCAGCCCTGCATGGCGATGTGATCCGTGCGCACCGTGACGCGGATCCGCACTTCACCCTCCTGGCGCATGGGGTACGAATCGACGCCCAGGTACTTCTTGGCCAACGAGTCGATGTGCGCATCCGCACCGTCGGTCGTGACGTCGCTGACGGTCCCCTGGAACGCCACCACGTTGTAGGCATCGTCGGGATCGATCACGGTGACGGCGACCCGGGCGTCGCGTTCGAGGTTGCGGGCCTTCTTGCGGCCCTGCGCCGTGTTGAAGACGACATCGTCGCCGTCGAGGTCGACCCACAGGGGCGTGATCTGCGGTGAGCCGTCGGGGTTCAGCGTGGCCAGTGAGGCCAGCACGGGCCGGGCGATGAGCGCACGCGCCTTCTCGGACAGGACGTCGGCCATGGTGGGAATCCCTTCTCGCTTCGGTGCCCGTGCCCGGTGCGCGGGACCTGGGTCAGCGTAAAGGCGAGGCGGATCGCTTCGGCCGCGTCGGCGCGAACGCCCAGGCTGCCCGAAGCGTCAGCGCTGCTCGACGCCCAGCGCCTGGCGCAGGACCAGGGCCGACTCGCGTTGGGCCCGCTTCGAGACAGCGGCCGTCGTGACCAGCGCGGAGCCGTGGAAGGTGCCGGGGAACTGGTGCAGCTCCACCGAGACACCCGCCTGGAGCAGGCGCTGGGCGTAGGTGATGCCCTCGTCGCGCAGCGGGTCGTTCTCGGCCGTCGAGATGTAGGCCGGCGGCAACCCCGACAAGTCTGCGGCTCGGGCCGGCGCCGCGTATGCCGGCACGTCGTCGGTGCCGTAGAGCGGGCCGAGATACGCCTGCCAGCTCTGCTCCGCCAGCGGCCGGTTCCACATTGGCGAGTCCACGAAAGTCTGCATGGAGCCGGTCTGGAGCCGGTCGTCGAGCTCGGGGATGGCCAGCAGCTGGAAGCAGACCGCGCGGGCCACCCCGGTCGCGGGCCAAGAGCGCCGTGGCTGCCGAGAGCCCGCCTCCCGCGCTGGCACCGGCCAGGGCCACCCGCTCGGTGTCGACTCCCAATGCGTCGGCCTCCGCGTGGAGATAGTTCAGCGCGGCGTAGCAGTCATGGAGGCCGGCCGGATAGGGGTGCTCGGGCGCCAGGCGGTAGTCCACCGACACCACGACGGCTCCCGTGTCCATGGCCATCAGAGCGGCACCCGCATGTTCGGCCTCGACACTGCCGATCACGAAGCCGCCGCCGTGGATCATCACGACGCCCGGCACCCGCGTCGTCACGGAGGCGCCAGCGGGGCGGTAGACACGGACCGACACCTCCGGGTCGTCCTCCCAACCGGGCACCATCCGGTCCTCGATATGGAGCGTCTCGATGCCCGGGATGTCGAATCGAATGGCGACGAGGATCTCCTCGAACGCCCGGCGCGCCGCCACCGGGTCCGCCAGGTCCATCTTGGGCAGCAACTCGATCATGGCTGCCAGCTCCGGGTCGATCACGGCCGTTCCTCCCCCGTTTTGCGCAACGCGGCGCGAACTATTTGGGCTGCATCCGGATGCCGGCGTCAATGCGGATCGACTCGGCGTTGATGTACGAATTGGACAGGAGCTCGAGCGCCAAGGATGCGAACTCGGTCGCGTAGCCGAGACGGTGCGGGAAGAGCACGTCCTGGCTCAACTTGCCCTTGAACGTCTCGGCGCCCTCGCCCTCGCCGTAGATCGGCGTGTCGATCAGCCCCGGCAGAATGGTGTTGACGCGGATGCCGACCACGGACAGGTCGCGCGCCACAGGGAGCGTCATGCCGACGACGCCGCCCTTTGACGACGAGTAGGCGGCCTGGCCGATCTGCCCGTCCTCCGCCGCCACCGACGACGTGTTCACAATCGCACCGCGGGCCCCGTCCACGTCGGGCTCGTTCAGGCTCATTTTGGTCGCGGCCAACCGCACGCAGTTGAACGTCCCGATCAGGTTGATCTCGATCACCCGGCGGTAGAGGTCGAGGTCGTGCGCGGACCCATAGTCGCCGTCGCGCCCGATGGTGCGGGTGGCCCAGCCGATGCCGGCGCAGTTCACCAGCGACCTGAGCGGCGCCCATTTCGACTGCGGCATCCACGGCGGCGATCACCTGCTCGGGGTTGGTCACGTCGGTCTGCACGAAGAGGCCGCCGATCTCCTTGGCCAAGGGTTCACCCTTGTCCGCCTGGAGGTCCGCCACCACCACGCGCACGCCACGCTCGGCCAAGAGGCGTGAGGTCGCGAGCCCGAGCCCCGAAGCCCCTCCGGTGACGATCGCTGACGTGCCGTTCAGATCCATTTCGCTGCCACTCCTTGTCGGTTCTCCAGCCTCAGCCCGCACGGCGGGCCCGCACGTGACGTGCCGGGCAGAGGATAGGGGCCGGCCCGGCCGGGGTCACATCTGCTCGGGTGCCTCCATGCCCAGCAACGAGAGCCCCAGCTCCAGCACCCGGGCCACCAGATCGCACAGCCCGAGCCGCGAGGCGCGCACGGCCTCGTCGTCGACCAGCACCCGGCAGGCCTCGTAGAAGGAGGTGAACGAGGTGGCCAGCTCGAAGAGATAGGTGCAGAGCTTGGACGGGCTGCACGACGCCGCCGTCGCCTCCACTGCTGCCGCGAAACCCAGCAGTTGCAACGCCAGCGCGCGCTCTTGTGGCTCGCCGAGCAACGGCACCGCACCGGGTGCCGGCGGGGCCACGCCGGCCCGCCGGAGGATAGAGCGGATGCGCGCGTGCGGCGTACTGCAGGTACGGACCCGTGTCGCCCTCGGAGGCCAACATCCGGTCCCAGTCGAACACGTAGTCGCGCCCGCGCTCGGTGGACAGGTCGGCGTACTTGATCGCGCCGATCCCGAGCGCGTGGGCAACGGCCGCCTGGCGCTCGGGCGACAGGTCGCTCGAACGCTCCTTCATGGCGGCAGCGGCGCGGTCGATCGCCTCGCCCAGGAGGTCGACGAGGCGTTCCGAACCGCCCGACCGGCTGGCCAGCTTCTTGCCGTCCGTCCCCAGCACGAAGCCGAACGCGACATGGATGGCCTCGTCCGCTTCCGACAGGTAGCCGGCGAGGGTGGCGACGGCGAAGACCTGGCGCAGATGAAGGGACTGCTCGGCGCCGACGACGTAGACGAGGCGGGTGGCGCCGAGACGCCCCGTGCGGTCCCGCACGGCGGCCAGGTCGGTGGCGGGGTAGCCGTAGCCGCCGTCCGACTTGCGCACGATCAGCGGCAGCGGCTCGCCCTTGCGGTTCTCAAAACCCTCGGGGAACACGCAGAGGGCCCCGTCGTTCTCCACCAGCAGGCCCTTCTCGTCCAGCTCCGACACCACGACCGGTAGCAGCGGGTTGTAGAAGCTCTCCCCCACCACGTCCTCAGGCGTGAGGAGCACGCCGAGCATGTCGTAGACCTCGCCGGCGTGACGCATGGACTCGGCCACGAAGATGTGCCACAGGTGCAGCGTCTCGTCGTCACCACTCTGCAGCAGCACCACGCGGTTGCGGCAGCGCTCCGCGAAGGCCGGGTCGCTGTCGAACTGCCGGCGCGCCGCCGCGTAGAACTCGTTGAGGTCCCGCACGCTGAAGGACTCCGCGTTGGCGGCGCCGTCGACGTCGAGGAGGTGCTCAATGAGCATGCCGAAGGGCGTGCCCCAGTCCCCGATGTGGTTCTCGCGCACGACGTCGTGGCCCAGGAACCCGAGCACCCGGGCCAAGGAGTCCCCGATGAGCGTGCTGCGCAGATGGCCGACGTGCATCTCCTTGGCCACGTTCGGCGCCGAGTAGTCGATGACGACGGTTTCTGGGCGCTCAGCCGGTGGCACGCCCAGCCGGTCGTCGGCTGACAGCCCCGCCACCAGGCCCGCCAAGAAGGCGTCCGACAGCGTCAGGTTGATGAAACCGGGCCCGCTGACCTCGACCTCGGCGCAGATGTCGTCCAACGACGCGGCCGCGACCACCTCCTCGGCCACCTGGCGGGGCGGACGGCCGACCGCCTTACCCAGGGGGAGGGCGCCGTTGGCCTGGAAGTCGGCGCGGTCCGACGCCCTCAGCACGGGGTCGGCCCCGGGGGCAATGGTGTCGAAGGCGGACTGCAACCGCTGGAGGAGGACGCTGGCGGCGTCGGGCATCCCTCATTCTCGCATGCCCCGCTCGCCCAGAAACCGGGCGAGCGTCGAAATCGCGAGCCGAACGCTCAGTCCGCCGGCGCCCCCATGCCGCCGTCGAGCAGGCCGTAGTGCCGGTAGGGGCCGAAGAAGCCGTGCTCGAGCAGCCCGTAGCCGACCTGGCCGTCATAGGAGAACTCGGCCACGTGGTCGACGATGCCGTACTGGGCCAGGCCCTCCACCTCGTCGACGGCGAGGACGAGACCCTGGGTGACCGGGTCGGGCCCGTGGTACATGCCGTGGCGCCAGTCGGCATCGATGCCGTAGCCGGTGCCGATGGAGACGAAGTTCGGCAGCAGCGACTTGCACGTGATTTCGAGTCCGGCCTCGGGAAAGCGGATCACCGAATGGTCGATGACACGCGTGCCCGGAATGAGATGGTGCTCGTGCTCGGAGCGGCCCAGGTCCTCAATGGGCTTGTCCGGGTCGACCCAGACTCGCTCGCTCTGCACCAGCGGGCGCTCACCGTCGTCGCGCTCGTGGCAGATGTACATGATGGCGTGGTCGTCGAACTGCATCGGGAAGTAGTTCCACATGCCGCCCAGCACCAGCTCGCCCTGCCTGATGCCGTCGCTCTCGGGCTCACCGACCGGCCGCACGCCCCAGGAGCGGTCGCGCGTGCCCCAACAGAGATCCGGGGTCACCGGGAGGTCGACGCCGCCGACCGAGAGCGTCCCGGACCAACGCCCGGTCTGGGCCAGGCGTTGGGTGTCGAAGACGACCTTGCCCTTGCTGCGCATGTACTGGCGCGGCTCCTCCAGGGCGGGGATATGGCCTTCCCAGGTGACGTCCATCGCCACACTGTGCTCGGTGGGCTCAACGATCACCCGGAGGCGGCGCAGCGGTTCGAGGACCTCCACGCGGAAGGGTCCGACGGAGAGGTCGCTCCGGTCGCCCAGCGGTGCAGAGGAACGCACGATGTGTTGGGAGCCACCGTGGCGCACGTCGATGAACGCGTCCGCCACGCCGAGGTTGGGGTACTGGCCGTAGCCGAAGATGGCGAACCAGTCACCCGAGCTCGGGTGCATGTTGAAGTAGTAGCGGTCGTAGAAGTTGCGGTCGCTCGTCGCAGGATGGGCGATGAACTCGGCCGCTTGGTGGACGGGGTAATCGTCCCAGGAGGAGAGGCTCATGCCGGTGGCCTCAGCAGCACGCGCAGCCGCTGCCGCAGCCGCCCGCAACCGGTGCTCCGCACATGCCTCCTGCAGGCTCGGCCGCCAGGCCCGTGGTGGCGAAGACGGGCAACAGCCGCCGGGCGCCGACGTGACCGTCGGGGCAACTCGCCGGCGCGTCGGCATCGGCCATGGGCCGGCGCTCGTCGAACGTGGCGTGACAGGTCGAACAGCGAAATTCGTAGACGGGCACGGTGGTGAACCTCCCTCCGGCCCGGCAGCCTACGCGAAGACTCCCCGTACGTTGAGACCCTGGTCGCGGCCCTGGGTCGAGATGTGCGGCTGGGATCATCGGAGTTGTGGAAGCTGGCGCGCCGAAACCCGGGCGCGCCAAATCGCCCGGGGTGCTTCACTTTTCGAAATGCCGGCCACGTGCAACAGCCGGGTTGGTGCTGGCGGGTGCGGACTGGACCAAACGGCGGGCCCGCCCCTCAGGCGGCGGAAGGTGGTGGCCGCTGGCGCTGGTCGCCTTGTTGTTCTCGCTGCTCGTCCCGTTGTTCTCGCTGGTTGCGCAGGCGGTTGTGGAAGCCACAGAGCAGCCGGCCGTTGTCCTGGGTGGTCAGCCCGCCCGAGGCGTAGGTCTCGATGTGATCCACCTGGCAGGTCTCGGCCGGCTCGTAGCAATGGGGATGGGTGCAGATGCGGTCACGCAGTTCGATGGCCCTGCGTGTTCCCCCGGTGAAGACCCTCGAGCGCACGCTGACGTCGATGCGGGTGCCGAGCGAGAAGATGGCCCGCTCGAAGTAGGCCGAATCCATCCACGGCTCGAGCGCCGATGGGTGGAGCACGGTGCCGTTTTCCAGCTCAGAGATGCGCCCGTGCAGTGTCTCGTAGCCGACCAGCACACTGAAGAGCGGCGCAGGGCGGATGCCCTCGGCCGGGGCGGTGCGGCTGCGGGTGGCCATCTCGACGAGGGCGTCGGCCCGGCGCTGGCCCGAGGTGCGGGCCAGCTCGTCGATGCGGGCGGGGCGTCCCAGGCGTTCTTTGGCCTGGGCACAGTCGGCCTCGAAGAGATCGTGCTCCAAGCGGTTGAGCTCGTTGGAGACAATGGCACCGTTAATTGGGTCGAGCGTCATCTGGCCCAGCCACATGCCGTCGTAGCTCGAGGTCAAGAAGACATCACGAGAGGCCTTCTTCTCCTCTTCTGAGGCCTCGGCCCCGTCGGGGTCGGCCAGCTGCTTCCAATAGGCCAGCACCCGGGTCAGGTCCTCGAAGCCCAGCTCTTTGGCCTGGGAGACCAGCACCTCTTCGTCGCGGGCCATGGCGGCCTCGGTGCGGTGGCGTCGCGCCGAGGCAATGGCCCGGGCCGCATCCTGGCCGATGTCACCGTCTCGCCAGGCCTCGGCGACAGCTGGCAGGTGGCGCAGCGTCCGGCCCAGACGGACCCGGCGCCTCGTCCCGGCCCGTGAGACCCGACAACGCGTGGCGATCCATGCCGTTGCCGTCTTAGCCCCGTCGGCGGCCCACTCCTCCCCCTTCTCGAAGGCGGCGATGGCCTCGGTCAAGAAGGACTCAATACCGGGCCTCGAGGTGATGCAGCCTCTCCATGGACTCGCCGTCGCCGTAGTTCTCGGCTCCTGAGGCGATCAGTGCCTCGAGTGCCCCTTCGAAGGTCTCCAACTCCATGGGTTCGATGCAAGCACGGGGTTGTCACACAATCAACGGGGTTGTCACACAATCAGCAGAGCGAATCGAGACGAATCAATTGGCACATTGCAGTGAAATTGCGCAGTGCAATTCCGCGGTGCAACTCACCGCGACGAGGGACCGTTCTTCAGGGGGCCCTCTCCCTTCAGGGGACCCTCTCCGCTGGAGCCGGCGGAGAGGGCCGGCAGAAAAAGGTGGCGCTGGCTTTGGCGGTGGGGCCTACGGCTGGGCGAAGCCGTAGATCGGCATGCCGTTGTAGGAGGCGGAGTCAGCCGGCAGGAACGGCCCGTCCAGTGCGGTCGACAGATAGCCGTCGCGGCCGGGCCCCGAATCGCCGCCGACGGTCATGATGGCGTCGTCGGGCCAGACCTGGGTCACGATCGCCACGTGTTCGGACGTGGAGGTGCTCTGTGGGCCGGTGCCGAACAGGGCGGCGTCGCCGACCGCCGGCATGGCCGTCGGCGGGAGGTCGCGGCCGTGGGCGGCAGCCCAGCCCCAGATGTCACCCGTGAAGGCGTAGCGCGGGATGGGAATGCCGGCCTGCTCCCAGGCCCAGGTGGCGAACAACGCGCACCACTGCTCACAGGGCCCGTACGGGTTGCAGTAGAGGCCCTGGGTGTCGGGATCGGGGAAGATCTGGGACGCCACGGCGTTTGCGATCGTCGTCGAACCGGGGAACATCGGTTCGGGGGTGGCGGTCGAGAAGCTGTAGGACCAGGCCTGCGGATCGAGCAACCAGTAGCCGGTCCCCTGGTTGTTCGGAATGATGGCCGAAATCTGCGTGGCGGTCGGGTCCAGCGAGAGCCCGCCGTAGGCCTGGGCGTCGCCGTAGGGCAGGACCACACCGTTCTGCGTGGCGATGAGGTAGCCCCCGCCGTCGGGTGAGGCCACCATGCCGACGGCGCCGTCGGGCAGGTTGGAGCTGCCGGCCGATCCGTAGAAGCTGGCGTCGCCGAAGTTGAAGATGCCGCCGTCGGCGGCGACAAGCCAGTACCCGGAGCCGTCGTGCGTCGAGGCCATGCCGACGATGGGTTCGTTGAGCCTGATGCCGCCCGTGCTCCCGTAGAAGCCGGCGTCACCGTAGGAGAAGATGCCGCCATCGGCGGCCACGAGCCAATACCCCTTGCCGTCGGGCGTCGACGCCATGCCGACGATCGGCTGGTTCAGGGGCGTGCTCCCCATGGAGCCGTAGAAGGGGGCGTCGCCGAAAGCGAAGACACCGCCATCGAGCGCGGCCAACCAGTAGCCCTTGGCGTCGGGTGTGAGGGCCATGGCCACAATGGGTCCCTGCAGGGGCAGGCTGCCGGCGGAGCCCTCGAAGTTGGCGTCGCCGAAGGCAAAGACGCCGCCGTCCGCGCTCGCCAGCACGTACCCGTCGCCGTCGGCGGTCGCGGCGCCCGAGAAGACCGGTGAGTTGAGCGGCTGGGGTATCGACGGGCTGGTCAGGCTGACGGCGCCGAAGCCGATCATGCCCCCGTCGTTGTAGGTGTGGGCGTGTCTCGGCCGCCCCCGCCGGCGTGGCGTTGCCCGCACTGACAGCCAGGCCGGCGACCAGCGCAACAGGAACGAGGACCATGGCCACGAGTGAGGCCAAGCGGTGGTGCCGCGGGCCCGACGTGTCGGCACCTGTGGTGCCTCCGCCTTTGCGCACGACACCCATTCTCCACGCTCGGCCGGAGGGCGATGCGCCGGAGCAGTTACGAGTTCGTTACGAAGTCGTCCCTCAACGCCGGTGTCGGCCCCGCTCGGTCGCTGTCGCTCCCCGGAGGACGCGCCCGGGCAACCCGTTTGGGCGGTCCGGGCGGACCCACGGCAGAATGGGTCCATGAGCACGGACGGAACGACCGCAGAGCACCCCGACACCTTCGACGCCAGGGCGGACCTGACGGTCGGCGACCGCACCTACGAGATCTTCAACATCACCGCGCCTGCCCTCAGCGAGCGCTACGACATTGCGCGACTGCCCTACTCCATCAAGGTGCTCCTGGAGAACCTCCTGCGTCACGAGGACGGGCCCCACGTCACGGCCGACGACATCGTGGCCGTGGCGAACTGGGGCGCCAACCCGGAGGGGCACGGCCAGGGAGCGGGCGACAGCGCGCACGAGATCGCCTTCACCCCCGAGCGCGTCCTGATGCAGGACTTCACCGGCGTGCCCGCTGTCGTGGACCTGGCGGCCATGCGCGACGCTCTCGCCCGGCTCGGCGGGAACGCCTCGCAGGTGAATCCCCTCGTGCCGGTGGAGCTCGTCATCGACCACTCCGTCATCATTGAGGAGTCCGGCGACGCATCGGCTTACGACACGAACGTCTCCATTGAGTACGGACGCAACATGGAGCGCTACCAGCTCCTGCGTTGGGCCCAGGGTGCCTTCCGTGACTTCCGGGCCGTGCCGCCGGGCATGGGCATCTGCCACCAGGTCAACCTCGAGTACCTGTCGCGCCTGGTGTTCGCCACCGAGGACGGGCGTGCCTTCTGCGACTCGCTGGTCGGCACGGACTCGCACACGGTGATGGTCAACGGGCTCGGGGTGCTCGGCTGGGGCGTGGGCGGCATTGAGGCCGAGGCGGCCATGCTGGGCCAGCCCCTCTCCATGTTGCTGCCGCCGGTCGTGGGCCTGCGCATTTCGGGGGAGACGAAGCCCGGGATCACGGCGACCGACGTCGTGCTGACGGTCACCGAGCTCCTGCGCGACCACGGCGTGGTCGGCGCATTCGTCGAGTGCTACGGGCCCGGCGTGGGCGCCCTCCCGTTGGAGACGCGGGCGACCATCGGCAACATGAGCCCCGAATACGGCGCCACCTGCACCATGTTCCCCATCGACCAGGTCACCATCGACTACCTGCGCTTCACCGGGCGCGACGACGCGCACCTGGAGCTGGTGGAGGCCTACGCCAAGGCCCAGGGTCTGTGGCACGACCCCGACGCCCCCGAGCCCGTCTACTCCGAGCACGTCTCCCTCGACCTGGGGAGCGTGGAGCCCTCACTCGCCGGCCCGTCCCGGCCCCAGGACCGTGTGGCCCTGTCGGTCGCCGGCGACGCCTACCGGGTCGCGCTCGATCGCGCCCCACGGACGGCGCCGACGGAGCCCGCGGCGGCGCCGCATCATCAGATGACGGACGGCGACGTCGTCATTGCGGCCATCACAAGTTGCACCAACACCTCGAACCCACAGGTGATGGTCGCCGCCGGGCTGGTGGCCAAGAAGGCCGTCGAGCGAGGACTGCGCTCCAAGCCCTGGGTCAAGACGTCGCTGGCGCCCGGCTCGCGCGTCGTGACCGACTACCTCGAGCGGGCCGGCCTGACGGAGCCGCTGCAAGAACTCGGCTTCTACCTTGTCGGCTACGGCTGCACGACCTGCATCGGCAACTCCGGCCCGCTGCTCGACGGTGTCACCGACGCCGTCAAGGAAGGGGACCTCTCGGTCGCCTCGGTGCTCTCGGGCAACCGGAACTTCGAGGGGCGCATCCACCCGGACGTGCGCTTGAACTACCTCGCGTCGCCGCCGCTGGTGGTGGCCTACGCGCTGGCGGGGACGATCGACATCGACCTCACCACCACGCCCATCGGCCAGGACGACCAGGGCAACCCGGTGCTCCTGTCCGAGCTGTGGCCCTCCATGGAAGAGGTGAGCGAGACGATCCGGTCCTCCCTCACCTCGGACATGTTCCGCACCCGCTACAGCGCCGTCTTCGATGGCGACGAGTACTGGCAGCAGGTCTCCACGGCGGGCGGCGAGACCTACTCGTGGCAGGACGACTCCACGTACGTCCAGAACCCGCCGTACTTCGAGGGGATGACAATGACGCCGGCGCCGGTGACCGACATCGCCGGCGCCCGGGTGCTGGCGCTGCTGGGCGACAGCGTCACCACCGACCACATCTCCCCGGCCGGCTCCATCGGCCCGACCACGCCGGCCGGTCGCTACCTGACCGACCACGGTGTGGCGCGTCAGGACTTCAACTCCTACGGGGCGCGCCGGGGCAACCACGAGGTGATGATGCGGGGCACCTTCGCCAACGTGCGGCTGCGCAACCTGCTGGCGCCCGGCACCGAGGGCGGCGTGACGCTGCACCTGCCCGATGGCACCGAGACCTCCATATTCGAAGCGGCCATGCAGTACGCCGACGAGGGCGTGCCCCTCGTCGTGCTGGCCGGCCGCGAGTACGGGACCGGCAGCAGCCGCGACTGGGCGGCCAAGGGCACCGCCCTGCTCGGCGTGCGCGCCGTCATCGCCCAGAGCTTCGAGCGCATCCACCGCTCCAACCTCATCGGCATGGGCGTCGTCCCCTTGCAGTTCTACAAGGGGGACTCGGCGCAGAGCCTGGGGTTGACCGGCCACGAACGCTTCGCCATCAGCGGACTCGACGTCGTGAACAACGGCGAACTCCCCAAAGAGCTGACAGTGACGGCGACAGCGGACGACGACTCGGTCACCGAGTTCCGCGTCATCGTGCGCATCGATACGCCGATGGAGGCGGAGTACTACCGCCACGGCGGCATTCTGCAGTACGTGCTGCGCCAGATGGCGGGCTGACCGCGTCCGACCGGGCTCGGGCTGCGCCGGCGGCGCTGGGGGGGACGGGTTTCAACCGGTCCACGCTCATCCGTCCGTGCGTCCGGCCCGAGGCCGCTCAGTCGGCTGCGGCGTCTCCGGCCAGGGCGACGAAACGGCGCACGATGCCCTCGCCGGCGCGGCTGACGTGCGCGACGTCGGACTCACGCACGAAGAAACCGGGCGGGAGGTGCGGGCCCCAGTGCGCGACCAGGCTGGCGGTCACCTCCACGTGGAACTGCAGACCGTAGGCGCGGTCACCGACCCGGAACGCCTGATTCTCGTAGGCGGCGTTGCCCGCCAGCCGCACGGCGCCCTCCGGCAGGCCGAAGGTGTCCCCGTGCCAGTGCACGCAGGGCAACGGGGTCGGAGCGGGACTGAAGACAGGATCGCGATCGGCTTCCGCCGTCAGGTGGACCTCGCCGACGCCGTACTCGGGACCCGGGCCCGCGTACACGGAGCGCCCCGAGCGCGGCGGCCAGTTGCTGCGCCCCGAGACAGACGCCGAGGACAGGGCGGCCGGCCTCGACCGCGGCGCGCAGGAGGGCACGCTCGTCGGCCAGCCAGGGGAGGTCGTCGTGCACGCCCATGGGGCCGCCCATGACGACGAGCCCTGCCACATCGGCGATGGCGGCTGGGGAAGGGAGAGCGTCATCACGGTCCATCCGCAGCACGGTCAGATCGGCGCCGGCGTCGGCGATCGCTCCGGCGATGGTGCCGGGGCCCTCGAAGGCCACATGTTGCACGAGCAGCCAGGGATCGCCGGTGCCCATGCCGCTCAGGGAATGCGGACGACCCGGAAGAGCTCGGCGGAGCGGCCCTCGGGGAGTCCGGCCAGCTCGGCGTTGCCACGAGCCCAGTCGCGCACACGCTCCGCCACGGCGTCCGGGTCCGACATCTGGCTCTTGTGGCACAGGAGCGCTGCCACCTTGCGCTCCACCGTGGCGGTGGTGTCGACGGCCACGCCCGCCTGCTGCCCGCCGGGACCCATGATCCAGAGCTCGGGGACCGATCCAGGGCTCAAGGCGCTCGACGTCGAGCAGCTCGGGATGGGCGAAAGGGTTGCGCGCGTCGGGGTACACCGCATCGACCGCGGCCTCGCCGGTGGCCAGGTGGTCGGGGTGGCTGGCGAAAATGAACTCGAGGTTCCGCTCGGGCGATTGCGTGAGCACCCGCTCGGGCCTGACCTGACGGATGACGCGACTGATGTCACGCCGTAACTCGCGGGTCGTCTCGACCATGCCGTCGGGGAACCCGAGGAACCGCACGTCGCTGACACCGACCACGGCGGCCGCGGCACGTTGCTCGTCCTGGCGGAGCGCCGCCATTTCGGTCCTGGACATGGAGCGGTCGGAGCCACCGGATTCGCCACTCGTGGCGATGCAATACGTCACCTCGAGGCCGGCCGCGGTGAAGGCCGCCACGGTGCCCGCCGCGCCGAAGTCGACATCGTCGGGGTGCGCGGTGACCACCAGGACACGGCGAACCCCGTCCTCAGGCGACCAGACCGGGACCGCTGTCTCCTCGCTCAGAGGACGCTCTCCTCGGGGAGGGGTGTCCAGGCGGCGAGGTCGGCCAGGCGCGGGTCGTTGGAGAACATCTCGACGATCGGGATCCGCAGGCCGAGCCGCCGCTGAATGACCTCCATTTCGACCAGCTGGTTCCAGAGCGACAGGCTGACCACCACGCCGGCCTTGCCGGCCCGCGCCGTGCGGCCCGAGCGGTGCAGGTACGCCTTGTGGTCTTCGGGCGGATCGTAGTGAATGACACCGTCGACCCCCTCGATGTGCAGTCCCCGGGCCGCGACGTCGGTGGCCACGAGGACAGCGAGCTTGCCGTTGGAGAAGTCGGCCAGGGCGCGCTCCCGGTTGGCCTGGCGCAGGTCACCGTGAATGGCCTGCGCCTTGATCCCTTCCTTGCCCAGGTTCTCCACGAGACGGTCCGCCCCGCGCTTGGTGCGACAGAAGAGCAGCGACTTCTCCTGGCTCCGGCAGATGGCCGCGGCCACCTTGACCTTGTCCATCTGGTGCACCTGCAGGAAGCGGTGCTCCATGAGGGTCACGGTCTGCGTGTTCGACGCCACCTCGTGGAAGACCGGGTCGGTCAGGTAGCGCTTGACCAGACGGTCGACGGCACCGTCCAGGGTGGCCGAGAACAGCAGCGTCTGATGGGGCTGGTCCAGGCGACGGAGCACCCACTCGACCTGGGGCATGAAGCCCATGTCGGCCATGCGGTCGGCCTCGTCGAGCACCAGCGTCTCGAGCTCGTCGACGGCCAGCTCGCCCCGGTCACCGAGGTCGATGAGGCGGCCCGGGGTGGCGATGATGAGGTCCACGCCTTTCCGGAGCTTGGTCACCTGGCGGTCGATGTCAGCACCGCCGTAGACGGCGACGGCGTGCAGCCCAAGCTTCTGGGCCAGCGGAGCCAACACCTCGTGTACCTGCACGGCGAGCTCCCGCGTCGGGAGCAGGACGAGCGCCAGCGGCTTGGCGGGCCGGCTGGCCGGCGCAGGCCCGTGTGCATCCCGCGTCGCCTTGGCCCGCTGCAGGAGCGGGACGCCGAAGGCCAGCGTCTTGCCCGAACCGGTCTTGGCCTTGCCGCAGACGTCGCGCCCGGCCAGGGCGTCGGCGACGGTCAGCGCTTGAATGGGAAAGGCGCTGACGATGCCTTCATCCGCCAGCGCCTTGTTCAGTTCGGGTGAGACGCCGAGGGACTCGAAGGTCCGGGCGGTCTCGTAGGTATCGTCGCCGCCGGGGACGTCGCTGTCCTTCGGGGCGGTGCCGGCGTGCGCGCCGGCTGGGGCATCAACGGTCATGGGACCCGCTCTCTCTGTTGTACGGCGGGGCTGTGCGCCTTCCAGAGGAGTGAGAGTCAGCCCCGACTCACCGGCCCCCGCCGATGGTCGCATACCCATTGTACCAGCCCAGGGCCGTGCAGAGGCGCAACCCTGTGCCAAAGTGAGCCGTCCGGCAACCACGACACAAGGAGACCCGACGATGGCCAAACTCGAGGCGGGAGCCACCGCCCCTGCGTTCACCCTGCCTGACCAGGACGGCAAACCAGTCAAGCTCTCGGACTTCAAGGGACAGCGGGTGATCGTTTACTTCTACCCGGCGGACGACACTCCGGGCTGCACCAAGGAGGCCTGTCAGTTCAACGACAACCTCAAGACCTTCGAGAAGGCCGGCGTGGCGGTGCTCGGGATCTCCCCCGACAAGGCCGAGAAGCACGTCAAGTTCCGCACCAAGTACAAGCTGAAGTTCCCCCTCCTCACCGACGCCGACAAGAAGGTCATGGAGAAGTACGGCGCCTGGGGTGAGAAGACGATGTACGGCAAGAAGACCGTCGGGACCATCCGCTCGACGTTCCTCGTGGGACCGAACGGCAAGGTCCAGCGGGCCTGGTACCACGTGCGGGCCGACGGCCATGCGGCGAAGGTGCTCGAGGAGATCGCCGAAGGCTGACGTGGCCTCGTGCCAAGCTTCGTGAGGGCGCCGGCGATAGGGGAGGTCAGATGGGGCAGGGAATCAGCGCAGTCCTGACGTTCGCCATCGGGGTGGCCATCAGCCCCATTCCGATCATCGCGGTGATCCTGATGCTGTTCTCGCAACGGGCACGCGTGAACGGCCCTGCCTTCCTCGCCGGTTGGGTCGTGGCGCTCGCCGCGGTCAGCACGGTCGTCTACGCGGTGTCGCACGACGGCAACGTGGCGCAGACGAGCAGTACGGCGTCGGACTCGGTGTCGTGGGGCACCATCGCCCTGGGCGTCGGTCTGCTCGCCCTGGCCCGCCGGAACTGGCGAAAGCGCCCGGCGCCGGGGGCGGAGGCCGTCATGCCGAAGTGGCTGGCGACGGTGGAATCCCTGTCGCCGGTCAAGGCCCTCGGGCTGGGCGTCGCGCTCGCCGCGGTGAACCCCAAGAACCTGATTTTGACCGCCGGTGCCGCCGCCGGCCTGGCCCAGGTCTCCGGGACTCACCACCACCGATGCCGTCGTCGCCATCGCGGTGTTCGTCGTGATCGCCAGTCTCACCATCGCCGGTCCCGTGATCTACTCCCTCGTCGGCGGGGCGAAGGCGAAGGCGTCTCTCGACTCGGCGAAGACCTGGCTCACTGCGCACAACGCCGCTGTGATGGCCGTGCTGTTCCTGGTCTTCGGCGTCGACCTGATCGCCAAGGGGCTGCCGCCGCTGACCCACTGAGCCACCTCAGTCGACGTGCAGCCGGAGACGACTTGACTTCGGTCTATCTGAGGTAGATATTTATCTAGCTACCTAGATAAAGTGAGGTCAGGTGATCGAGTTCCACCTGGACAGCCGCTCGGGGGTCTCCCCCTATCTCCAGATCGTCCAACAGGTCCGTCAGGCCCTCCGGCTCGACTTGCTCCGGGAAGGCGACCAACTGCCTACCGTCAAGGAGGTGGTGGGCCAGCTGGCCATCAACCCCAACACAGTGCTGAAGGCGTACCGGGAGCTGGAGCACGAGGGCCTGGTCAGCGCCCGCCCCGGGGTCGGGACGTTCGTCACCGGGACGCCTTGGCGGCCAGGCGCTGGCGGCCCAGGGCCCGCTGCGCCAGGCCCTGCAGCGTTGGATCGCCAAGGCGCGCCGGGCCGGCCTCGACGACGAGAGCATCGAGGCGCTATTCCGCGACTCCTTTCGTTCGGCGGCCCAGGAGGACATAGCGTGAGCTGGGTTCTCGACGCCCAAGGTCTGGGCAAGCGCTACGGCCGGCGCTGGGCCCTCAAGGACTGCGACCTGCAGATCCCCGTCGGGCCACGTGGTCGGGCTGGTCGGGCCCAACGGGGCGGGAAAGTCGACGCTCCTGCATTTGGCCGTCGGACTCCTCGCACCCAGTGCAGGCAGCATCGCGGTGCTCGGATCGACCTCCTGCGGCCGACGCATCCCAGCTGGCCCGCGTCGGCTTCGTTGCCCAGGACACCCCGACCTACTCCCGTCTGAGCATTGCGGACCACCTCCATTTCGGGGCGCAGCTGAATCCGGAGTGGGACGAGCGCGTTCGCGCGGCAGCGTATCGACTGCGCTTGACCTCGACCCTGCCCAACGCGCAGGTTCGCTCTCGGGCGGCCAGCGAGCCCAACTCGCTCTCACATTGGCTGTCGCCAAGCGGCCGGAACTCCTCGTCCTCGACGAGCCCGTGGCCAGCCTCGACCCGCTGGCCCGGCGCGAATTCCTCCAGGGTCTCATGGCCTTCGTGGCCGACGGCGATGTCAGCGTCGTGCTCTCGTCGCACCTCGTGGCCGACTTGGAGCGCGTGTGCGATTACCTCGTCGTGCTGGTCGACTCACGGGTGCAGGTGGCAGGCGAGGTCGAGGGCCTACTGGCCACGCACCGGCGCCTGGTCGGCCCACGCCGTGACCCCGGCTCGTTGCCGACGGGGCAAGAAGTCATTGAGGAGAGCCACACCGAGCGCCAGAGCACCATGCTCGTGCACTGCGACGGTCCCGTTCTGGACCCGGCTTGGGCGGTTGAGGAGCTCAGTCTCGAAGACGTCGTGCTGGCCTACATGGGCACGGCCGGAACCGCGAGGCGGACAAGGGCGCTGGAGGTGCTCTCGTGATCGGATTCTCGTGGCGCCAGTTTCGGACGCAGGCGCTCATCGGCGCCGCCGGTCTCGTGGTATTGGGAGCGATCCTGCTCATCACCGGCCCCAATCTCGTGCACATCTACGACGTCGCCGTGGCGCAGTGTCGCGCCAGCGGCGGGCGGCCCCGGCGGCTGCGTCAACCCGGTCGCCACAGACGACGGGAAGCTGCAGACGCTGGCACTTGCGCTGGTGCTCATCGTGCCGGTGGTCATCGGCATGTTCTGGGGCGCGCCGCTCGTCGCCCGCGAACTCGAGACGGGAACGTTCCGTCTCGCCTGGACGCAGAGCGTGACCCGTCTGCGCTGGCTCCTCGTCAAGCTCGGGCTTGTCGGCCTGGCCAGTGCGGTCGTCGGCGGCCTCCTCAGCCTCATGGTGTCGTGGTGGTTCAGTCCGATCGACAAGGTCAGCGCCAACCGCTTCAGCCCGGCCGCCTTCGGCATGCACGGCTTCGTCCCCGCCGGCTATGCGTTGTTCGCCTTCGTGCTCGGCGCCACCGTCGGGGTGCTGTTCCGTCGCACCCTGCCCGCCATGGCCGTGACCCTCGTCGGCTTCATCGCGGCGCGGGTCGTCGTGGCAGAGTGGATCAGGCCACATTTCATGAGCCCAGTGAGCGAAGCGGTGCGACTCAATCCGAACAGCGGGTGGGGCATCAGTGAGTCCTCCGGCGTGCTTTCGGTCAGCGCCAACCCACCGAACCTTCCTAACGCGCTGGTCATCTCGGCCAACATCGTCAATAAATCCGGGCAGTCACCTTCAAACGCATATCTGCGGCGGGCATGCTCCGATCTGCCCAGCGCGAACCGGCTCCCTTCCGGCGGACCCGGAGTGAGCCACGTCTCCGTCACACCCTCGGGTCAGCAGGCCTTCCAGCAATGCATCGACGCCGTCTCCGCACACTTCCATCAGTTCGTCGTCTATCAACCAGCCAACCGGTTCTGGACCTTCCAGGCCTACGAGACGGTGCTGTTCGTCATCGCATCGGCAGCGCTGGCCGGCGTCTGTCTGTGGTGGGTGCGCCGCCGACTCAGCTGACACAGGACGTCAGCACCGGTCAGACCTGGTGCGCCGGGCACCAGTAGGTGGTCCGGCCGCCCACGGTCTCGCGCCGCAGCTCTGTTCCGTCGCTCGGACACCGGCCGCCGACGCCGCGTTGCTCCATCAGCTCGCCCATGTGCGAGCCACCGCGCCGACCGAGCTGGCGCAGGGTGGCGCGCAGCTCCTTGTGCAGGGCGCGCAGTTCGCCGTCGGTGAGCGGCGTACGGCGGCCCGGGGCGAGCGCAGCGCGCCAGAGAATCTCGTCCGCCAACAGGTTGCCGACGCCGGCCAGGCGCTCCTGGTCCATGAGGCGCGCTTTGAGCGGTGCCGCCGTCCCCTCGCGCCCCGGGCCGATGGCCAAGGCGGCGCGCAGCTCGGGCAACGTCACTGTCAGCGCATCGGGGCCGAGCCGCCCTTCGTCGGGCGCCAGCTCCAACGACCCGAAGCGGCGAGGGTCGTGGACCAGCATCTGCCCGCCGTCCTCGAAGGTGAAGCGGGCCCGCACCCACTTGTCGTTGAAGACGCCCGGTCCGTACTGCAGCCGGTCGAGCGCCTCGTGGCCGTCGACGACCAGCCCACCGGTCATGCCGAAGCGGATCCCGAGCGTCGGACTCCCGTCGGTGTCGAGGAGCAGGAGCTTTCCCCGTCGCCTGGCCGCGGTGAACATGTGCCCCACCAGCGCCGATCGGAGCCGCGCTGGCGTGGTGCCACCGCGGCCGAAACGGGAATCGACCATCCAGGCCCGGGTGATCAGCCGGCCGAGCGCCGGCTCGGCGCTGACCCGGTACAGCTCGACTTCGAGAATCTCGGGCACGGGCGCAAGGTATCCGACCGGTGCCGCCCTGCCGAATATGGTGGGCCAATGCCTCCCGAGAAGCCGCAATGGGCCGAGCTGTTCACCGAAGTCGTGACGTCCGGACTCTGCACAGGGTGCGCCGCCTGCGTGGTCGTCTGCCCGTACGACGTCCTCAGCTATAACGACAAGGACGGGGCCTACAAGCCCTTTCATGTGGACGCGGACGGGGGGCCTGACAACTGCACCCACGGACTCAAGGGGTGCACGTTGTGCACTCGCGCCTGTCCCCGCTTCCGCACCTGGGAGCCCGAAATCGAAACGCACCGTTTCGGCCGGCCCCGGACCGACGACGAGGTGGCGGGCATTTCGCGCCGGACCGTCCTGGCCAGGGCGACAGATCCGGCGGTGCAGGGCACGGGGCAAGACGGTGGGCTCGTGTCGGCGCTTCTCATCTGGGCCTTCGAGCATGAGTTGATCGACGCCGCGCTGGTGTCGGGCCTCGAGGGCGACGGTTCGACCTGGAAGGCGGTGCCCCAGGTGGCCCGGTCCAAGGAGGACGTGCTGGCCACAGCCGGCTCGCGCTACACGTATTCGGCCAATCCCCTGGCCTACGCCGAGGCAATCGAAGGTGGGGCCGAGCGCATCGCGCTGGTGGGTATGGGTTGCCAGGCCTCTGCTCCGCCTGTGATGCAGGCCCGCAAGGCCGGCAAGGTCGCCCGACGCTTCGTACTCTCCATCGGCCTGCTCTGCTCCAAGACGTTCGACGACGCCATCTTCAGCGAGCTCTTCGAGGCCAGGTACGGGCTGGCCCGGGCCGACATCGTCAAAATGAACATCAAGGGCGTCTTCCAGGTCTGGATGAAGGACGGCAGCTACCACGAGGTGCCGCTGAAGGAGGCCCACGCCTGGACGAGGGAGGGCTGCAAGAGCTGCCCAGACTTTGCAGCGGAACACGCCGACATCTCCACCGGCGGCATCGGGGCCTTTGGAGACTGGACGCTCACGCTGCTGCGGACGGAGCAGGGTGAGCAGATCTTCAATGACATGGAGGCTGCGGGCGTGATCGAGACCCGCCCGATTGAGGACGACCCCGGAGCCGTCACGCTCTTGAACAAGCTCAGCCGCGTCAGCCGCAAACGGTGGCCGGCTACAGCCGTGCCCATGCCCGGCCGGCTTCCCGCTCCCGCCCCCAGCAGCTGAGGTGACGAGATGAGCGGGCCGCAGGCCGACGCCTTCGCCGCGCTGCTCGGCATTGAGGTGGACCGACGAGGTACAGGCCACACCGTGGCCGTCCTCACGACGGACGAGCGGCACGCCAACCCGCACGGCACCGTGCACGGCGCGGTGTTCTACGCCGTCGCCGGCGCTGCGGTGGCCGCCGCGGCCAACGACGACGAGAGCTCGGGGATCATCTCGTCGGTCCTGGTCGAGTACCTCCAACCAGCCACTCTGGGCGACCAGCTCTACGCCGAGGTGGCCCGGGAATTCTCGACCGGCCGCGAGGACATCTTCACCGGGACGGTCCGCCGGGGCGCTGAGGGCGATCTCCTGGCCTGGGTGCGGGCCCGTGGCACGCACAGGGCCCGCAACGCCTGAGTCAGGAACCGCCCCGGCGGCTCTCTCACGCTTGTCCGGGTGACGTTCGTCGCTGGTGGCCGAATCTGTGGGAATCAGGTCATTGACGCCAACTCCGACGGCCCGCAGAGTGGGACCGTGCAGGAACGCCACATCGTGATCGTCGCCTTCGATGGCCTCCAACCGCTCGATGCCGTCGGCCCGCACGAGGTCTTCGCCGGTGCCGGCCGGGCGGCCGCAGCCCTCGGGCGAGCCGGCTCCTACCGGGTGACCCTGGCCTCTCGGGGCGGTGGCAGTGTCCGGGCGGGGAGCGGGCTCGTCCTGGGCACAGCACCGCTGCCGACGGCGTCGGAGCCCATCGACACCATGGTGATCTCGGGTGGAGCCGGCGCAGAGGCGGCCGCCCACGACGAGACCATGCTCGAGTTCATCCGGGCGACCGCCCCGCGCTGCCGGCGCGTGGCCACCGTCTGCTCGGGCGCCTTCCTCGGCGCCGCCGCCGGACTGTTCGACGGGCGGCGCGTCACGACCCACTGGGCCCGCGCCCGCCAGCTGGCCGAGGACTACCCCGGGGTCACCGTCGACGCCGATCCGATCTACATCCGCGACGGCAAGTACTGGTCGAGCGCCGGGGTGACCGCTGGCATCGACCTCTCGCTCGCCCTGGTCCAGGAGGACCTCGGCGTCGATGTCGCCCAGACCGTCGCCCGCTGGCTGGTGATGTTCCTCCATCGACCCGGGGGCCAAACCCAGTTCGCGTCCCCGGTCTGGGTGCCGCGCGCCGAGCGCTCCACCATCCGGGCCGTGCAGTCCCTCGTCGAAGCCGCACCCGGCGGCGACCACCGGCTTCCCGCCCTCGCCGCAGCAGCAGCCATGAGCGTCCGACACTTCACACGGGTCTTCACCGCTGAGGTGGGCGAGACCCCGAGCCGCTTCGTCGAACGCACCCGGCTGGAGGCCGCCCGCCGCGAACTGGAGGACACGACCGACACACTCGACGTCGTCGCAGCGCGCTGCGGACTCGGCAGCGCTGAGTCCCTGCGCCGTGTGTTTCAGAGGCACCTCGGCGTGCCACCCGATGCCTATCGGCGGCGCTTCCGTGCCGCACCCCGAGAAAGGAAGTCCGCGTGACCGACCGCCTGCAGATCGCCATCCCCCTCTTCCCGAAATTCACCGCGCTCGATGCCGTCGGCCCCTATGAGGTCCTGCAGCGCATACCGACCTTCGACATCGTCTTCGTCGGCCACGACCGCGGCGAGGTACGCAGCGAGAACGGCATGATCGGGCTCACCGTTGACGCCACCATTCGAGGACGTCACGACGCCCGACGTGGTCGTCTTCCCCGGCGGCGTGGGGACGCGGCCCTTGGAACACGATGCGCGGGTGCTCGACTGGGTACGACAGGCTCACGCCGGGACCCGGTTCACCACCTCGGTCTGCACCGGTTCGGTGGTGCTCGGCGCGGCCGGGCTGTTGCAGGGGCTCACGGCCACCACACACTGGTCCTGCTACCGGGAACTGGCCGCCCACGGCGCCGAGCCGACGCCGACCAGGGTGGTCGAGCACCTCGAAGAGAGGATCATCACGTCGGCCGGGGTCTCGAGCGGCATCGACATGGCACTCCGGCTGGTGGAGTTGCTGGCCGACCGCACGGCGGCCCAAGCAGCCCAACTCATGATTGAGTACGACCCGCAGCCGCCGTTCGACTGTGGTTCGGTGGACAAGGCGGACGACGTCGTCATGACCCGCATTGTGGAGTACGCCGCGCTGCGGGAGTGAGATCGCCCCATAATGGGCCCGATCTCAAGGGGAGCCTGTGTGGCGATACGAGCGGTGATGTTCGACTTCGGCGGTGTCATCTCGACCAGCCCGTTCGAGGCGTTTGCCCATTTGGAGACTGAGCAGGACCTGCCGGCCGGCTTCATCCGCCGCGTCAACGCCACCAACCCCGACGACAACGCGTGGGCCCGACTGGAACGAGCGAAATCGACATTGATGCTTTCGCCGCCGCCTGGGCGGCCGAGGCGAGGGCGCTCGGCCACGAGCTCGACGGACGGCTCGTCCTCGAGCGGCTCGCCGGCGACATTCGCCCGCAGATGGTCGCAGCCATTGACGCGTGCAGGAAGTCCTACAAGACCGCCTGCCTCACCAACAACTTCGCAAACGCAGAACGCGTCGTCTCCGAGAGGGTGGCCGAGGTCTACGCCTTGTTCGACGCGGTCCTGGAGTCGCGCGTGCTCGGCGTCCGCAAGCCCGATCCGCGCTTCTACCAGCTGGCGTGCGAGACGCTCGGCGTGGACCCCGAGGAGTCCGTCTTCCTGGACGACCTCGGCGTCAATCTCAAGCCCGCCCGACTGCTCGGCATGCACACAATAAAGGTGACCGACCCCGACGACGCGCTGGCTCAGTTGGCCGATGTGCTCGGGCACCCCGTTGTCGCCGGTTGAGTGCCGATTGAGGTCCGGACGGGCGCAGGTCGTCAGGCCGATTGGGGTGCGGCGGCTGCGCTCTCCCCGGCAAAGCGACCGAAGAGCGTGCTGTCCCCGATGGAGAGTCCGCTGGCATACCCGAACGAGCAGACCCCCGACGTGGTGCGCCCGGCGGCGAACAGGCCTCCGATCGCTGAGCCACCGATGTCGCACACCTCGCCGGCGACCGTCGTCTCCAATCCTCCCAACGTGAAGGGGGCGTAGGGCGCCGGCCCGATGCGAAGGTCCACGGCGCCGATCGGTGGCACCAGGGGGCGCACCCAGGAGGGATCCTTGTGGAAGAGCGGGTCCTCCCCCGTGGCGGCATGCCGGTTGTAGAGCTCGACCGTGCTCTGGAGCGAACCGACCGGCAGGCCGATTTCGGACTCGAGCTGCGCCGCGGTCTCGCAGACCCAGGTGGCGGCCAGGCCCATCCAGTTCACCTCGTAGGCCGCTTCGTCGACGATCAGGTAGACCTCGCCGTCCTGCTCGTAGAGCCCGGACTGGCCCACCCGCCCCATGTAGGTGTCCTCGTTGATGAAGCGCTGGCCCTGGCCGTTGACGAGGATGCCATTGATCAGGGTCCGTGGCGGGGTGATCGGCAGCGACACCTCGCCCGCGTACATGTTGCGTACCGATGCGCCGATGGCCTGTGCCATGCGGATGCCACGCCCGTCGTCGCCCTCCGTACCCACCTTGAACGTGCCCCGGACCAGCGGCGGGCAGTGCTGGCGCAGCATGTCGTCGTTAAAAATGAACCCGCCTGCGCTGAGGACGACGCCGCGCCGGGCCCGCAGCGTGACCGTCTCACCGAAGCGGTGCGCCTGGACGCCGACGACCCTGCCGTCGTCGCACACCAGGCGGTCGACCCGGGTATCGGTAGAAACGGCCGCGCCGGCACCGGTGGCGGCGGCCGCCAGGTGCTGCATGAGCAGCCATCCCGTGGAGCGCTTCGTCTTGGCCAGGTGTCCACGCGGCGCCGGTCGGGCGATTTCGTTGAACGGGTAGGCATCCTCGCCACCGGAATACACGAGGCCTTCGGTGCCGTCGGGCGCCATGGAGGTGTCGGCGCAGAAGGTCGGGTCGAAGGGGACGCCCCGGTCGACCAACCAGTCGAAGTGGCCCAGGCTCTCCTCGCAGTAGCGGGCGATTTTGGTCTCGTTGGGGTCCGGACCGCAGGCCGCCATCATGTAGCGGTACATGTCCTCGAGGGAATCCTCGAACCCGCAGGCCGTCTGGATGGGCGTCCCACCGCCGAGATACACAATCCCCTCGGCCAGCGCCGCCGCGCCCCCTGGGCCGCCGGTCCGCTCGGTCACCAAGACGTCTGCGCCGGCGGCCGCCGCGGTGAAGGCCGCCGCCGACCCGGCCGCCCCGAAGCCGACGACGATCACGTCGGCCGTCCCGTCCCAGTGCGTGACCTCAGCCGCATCGCACGGTGTCACGTCATTCGGCTCGCGCACTCCATCCCTCCCTGCGTGTCGCCGAGACGGTAGCCGTTGCTGGTCGACCGACCCGGAGCCCCTACCCTCGGCCGTGCCGACCGTGCCGCCCGTGCCGCCGTGCCCGACCTGCCGACGCCTCCGCCCGAGCTCGAACAGGTCGCTCCGGGTTGGGCGCCGGCGCTCGCCTACTGTCTCGTCCCCCACCTGACCACCTGGCGGCTCACCGGCCCCGAAGGCGCTGTCCGTTTCGCCAAGGTCGCCCGCGGCGGCGACCGCTACCCCACCTTGCGCGGGGAGTCGGAGCGCATGATCTGGGCCGCGCCCTATTTGCCGGTCCCCGTCGTCGTCGCGCTGGCGGAGGTGGGCGACGCCACCATTCTCCTGACCGAGGCGCTGCCGGGGACCGACGCCACAGGTGCGGTCTGGCGGGACGACCTCCCCGGGCTCGTGCATGCCCTCGGCCGCGGGCTGCGGCGGTTCCACGAGGCCGTCGGCGAAGAATGGTGCCCCTTCCGTTTTGACCTGGCGCGTGCGCTGGCCCACGTGGAGGACCGGGTGCGCAGCCACGACATCCGTGCCAGCGGGTTCCACCCCGAGCACGCGCACCTGACCCCAGCCGGGGCTTTGGCCGAGCTGGAGACTCTCGCTCCGGACGAGGAAGATCTGGTCGTGTGCCACGGGGACTACTGCGCCCCCAACGTGTTGCTCCAGGGCACCCGGGTGACCGGCTTCGTCGACCTGGGCGAACTGGGCGCGGCGGACCGGTGGTGGGACGTGGCCGTCGGAGGCTGGAGCGTGGGCTGGAATTTCGGGGAGGAGCTCGAGCCGCTGTTCTACGAGGGCTACGGCATCGCACCGGACCCGGGTCGCATCCGGTTCTTCCGGCTGCTCTACGACCTCGTGTCCTGACCGGCCGCGGTCAGCGCGCGGGCCCGGTCGAAGACGGCGTCGAACATCGGCACCGTGAGCTTTCCGGTGAACGTGTTCTGTTGGCTGGGGTGGTACGAGCCGAGCAGGGTCCGCCCGTCGGGAAGCGGGCTCTCGGCCAGGTGGCCGAAGGCCGGGCGCGGGCGCAACCCGTAGTGCGAACTGATCGCCTGCCAGGCGACCTGGCCCAGGGCGACGACGACCGTGGCCTCCGTCAGCAGCGCGAGCTCGCGGGACAGGTAGGGCGCGCAGGTGTCGCGCTCGGCCGGGGTGGGCTTGTTGGCCGGTGGCGCGCAGTGCACCGTCGCTGTGATGTAGACGCCGGTGAGTTCCAGGCCGTCGTCGCGCGCGGTGCTGGTGGGCTGCGAGGCGAAGCCGGCCCGGTAGAGGGCGGCGAACAACCAGTCGCCCGAGCGGTCCCCGGTGAACATCCGGCCAGTGCGGTTGGCGCCGTGCGCGGCCGGCGCCAGACCCACCAGGAGGAGGGCCGCCTGCGGGTCGCCGAGGCCGGGGACGCCTCGACCCCAGTACACCTGACCCGCATAGGAGGCACGGCCGGTACGGGCCACCTCCTCACGCCAGCGGACCAACCTGGGGCAGCGGCGGCAGTCCGCCACGTCCTGTTGCACCGCAGCCAACGAGTCCGGCCGACCCTGGTTGGACGCCACGGCGCAGAGCCTACGATGGGCGATCGTGTCCCCGACCGCCCGTTCCGCCTCCGCACGCACGCCGGCCCGGCGCGGCCGCAAGGTTCCTGCCGCGACCGTCGTCCTCCTGGTCCGCCACGGCGTCACCCCCACGACCGGCAAGATGCTCCCCGGTCAGGCCCCCGGCCTGCACCTCGCCGAGAAGGGGCATGCGCAGGCTGCGGCCGCCGCCGAGCGCATTGCCGCTCTGACCAAGGCGCCGACGGCGATCTACGCCTCGCCGCTCGAGCGCACCCGCGAGACGGCGGCCCCCATTGCCAAGGCCCTCGGCCTGCGGGTGCGGAGCGCCCCGGGCCTGGTCGAGGTGGACGTGGGCGACTGGACCGAGAAGTCGCTGACCCGTCTGAACCGGCGACCGGAATGGCCTACCGTGCAGCGCTGGCCGGGCGGCTTCAGGTTCCCGGGCGGCGAGTCCTTCGCCGAAATGTCGGTGCGCTCCATGGACACCGTCCTCGGCCTGGTGGGCGACCACCCGGGCGAGACGATCGTGGCGGTGTCGCACGCCGACCCGATCAAGGCGATTGTGGCGGCAGCGGCCGGCATGCCGCTCGACCTGCTGCAGCGGCTCGTCATTTCGCCGTGCTCCATTTCGGCCCTCCTCTTCACCGCCGGCGGCCCGGTCGTGCTGAGCATGAACTCGACCGGCTCCTTGAACGAACTGGCCCTTTCGTGACAAGGCACCTGCTGTGAGCGACGAGTACGACTTCGACGCGCCCGACCACTGCACGGTGGGTGTCGTCGGCGAGGTCGGCCAGCGGCTCTTCCTCTTCTATTGCCGCCAGGGCTTGTCCGAGACAACGGTCAAGGTGGAAAAGCAGCAGGTGGCGGTCCTCGCCAGCTACCTGGGGCGGATCGTCAAGGAACTGGGGCGGCCGGGCCACCTGCCCGATGACCTCCAGTTCTACGGCACCGAGGAGTTCGAGTGGGTCGTCGGGACGATCGGCGTCTCCTACGACGAGGAGCTCGACCGCGTGATCGTGGTGCTCGAGGAGGTGGGCGAGGAGGACGAGGACGAAGAAGCGGACGACGATATCGACAGCGGCCACGTGCTCCGCGTCGCCCTCACCCGGGAACAAGCCGCCGCCTTCGCCATCCACGCCACGCGCCTGGTCGAGGCAGGCCGCCCACCGTGTCCCCTGTGCTCGCTCCCGTTGGACCCCGCCGGGCACGACTGCCCGCGCACCAACGGGCACCGGCCCCCGGTGAACTAGCTGCAGTGTCGGAGACCGAGGTCGAACGCGTCCTCGTCCACGGAGACATGGAGGTACACGGGCGCATCGCCGGGAGTTCCAACGCGACCCTGCTCGTCACCTGCCGCTTGGCGGGCGAGGAGTTGCTTGCGGTCTACAAGCCCTTGAAGGGCGAGCGGCCGCTGTGGGACTTCCCCGGTGGCCTCTTCCGCCGCGAGGTGGCCGCCTATGTGCTGTCCGAGGCGCTGGGCTGGGGCCTGGTGCCCGAGACCGTCGAGCGGTCCGAGGGCCCGTTCGGCCCGGGCTCGGTGCAACGCTTCGTGCACGAGGACGGGGCCTCGCATTACTTCACGCTGCGCGACGAGCCCAAGTGGCATCCGGTGCTCATGCGGCTCGGCGCCTTCGACGTCGTGGCGAACAACGCCGACCGCAAGAGCGGCCACGTCCTGCTGGCCGAGGAACGGTTGTGGGCCATCGACAACGGTCTCTGCTTCAACACGGAGGACAAGTTGCGCACCGTCATCTGGGACTTCGGCGGCGAGCCGCTCGAAGCAGCCGTGGAGGAGGACCTGGCCCGCCTGGCCCGCGACGGGCCGCCGACCCGCCTCTGCGAGCTGCTGGAACCGGCCGAGCTGGCCGCCACCATGGACAGGGTGGACTGGCTGCGCAACCTGCGCGCACTGCCCGAGCTGGTCGACGACGGGGACTGGCCCCCCTATCCCTGGCCGCTGGTCTGACGACCTTCGGGGGTCAGGGAGGGCGGGGGGTCAGATTTTGTAGCCGAGTGACTGCAGCTCGGCGATCACCGCCTGTGAGACGACCTGCCCACCCCCGGGCGTCATATGCGTGCCGTCGGGAGTGCGCACGTTGACGACCTGGCCGGCGCCGTTGGTGACGAAGGCCGTGTAGCCCCCCTGGGGCGTCCCGAGGACGTGGTCCGTGTTGAGGTACGTCACCGGCGGCTTGGCCTTGACGGCCTGCTGCTGCACCACGGCATTGACATCGGACATCTGTGCGTTCAGGCCCGCGTTCTGCATCGGGGGCATGCCGACCCAGACCACGGTGGCACCACCGCTGCCGGCGATCTGCATGAACTGCGCCACCCGCTGCGAGTAGAGCGTGTTCCACTGGGGCGACGTGTACGGCACGTCCGGTGGGCCGAGGAAGTCCTGGGCGTCGTTGGCGCCGATCATGATGACAACCACCTGCGGGTTCTGCGCCTTGATGTCTGCCATGAGCTCTGCCGGCCAGTTGAAGTAATCGGGCCGCGTCAGCCCGGTGCTCACCCGGCCGTCGAGCGCCGCGCTGACGACCCCCGTGTTGGCCAGGTTGGGCTGCAGGGCGTCACCCAGGTCGATGCCGATGGAGTCGCCGACGATCAGGACGCGCAGCGGGTTGGCGGCGGTGGGGTCCTTCGGGTCGGGGGGCACCGTCGTCGGTGTCGTGGGCGCGGTGCCACCCTTCGTGGGCGCCGGCGTGGCCTTGGCCGGCTGGCCCCCGGCGTGCGGTCCCACCACCGTCAGCCCGGTGCTTCCACCGGACAGGCCGTTGCTGCGACCCGTGATGGAGACGAAGTGGGAGAGCTGCAGGGCGCGGCTGATGGCGGCGACGGGGCCGGTCACATCGAGGCTGACCGTGCGCCTCGCCCCGACCGGCGAGACCTGCGCGTTGTGCTGCAACGTGGGCGCGTACAGGAGGAACCAGACGGCGAAGGCGGCAACGCCCAACGCCAGCACGCGAGTCCACGGCAGACGCACGCGGCCATCCCCGGGAGCTTCGAGCTCTGCATGCGGGCGCGCCGCGAACTCTTCTGGGGTCTCCCAGTTGACGTGGTGCGGGGGGGTCGGCTCGGACATCAGAAGCGGTAGTAGATGAAGGGCGCGACGCCGACGGGTCCGAACGTGGTGATGCCGAGCAGGGCGAAGCCGAGCAGTCCGACCTGCACCGCCGTCCTCTGCCGTGAGAACGCCGCCTGCAGCCGGTCGATGCGCAGCGGGGGCACGTACTGCGACGCCAACGTCCCGAACACCGTGACAACCAGGAGGGGTGTGATCAACGGGGACGCCTCACCCCACCCGCTGAACACGCGGCCGATGACGGAAAAGGCCTGCGAGGTGCCGGTGGCGTTGAAGAAGACCCAGCCCAGGCAGACGAACTGGAAGGTCAAGAAGCGCTGCACCCACACCCGTACCGGCCCGTCGGCCACGCCGGGCAGCCCTCGCCGCTCCCGGTTCGTCCGGCGCACGTGCCCGAAGCACTGCCCGATTCCCTGCAGCGCCCCCCAGATCACGAACGTCCACGCCGCACCATGCCAGAGGCCGCCCAACACCATGGTGATCATGATGTTGCGCAGGGTCTGGGCCTGCCCGTTCGCACTGCCGCCCAACGGGATGTAGAGGTAGTCGCGCAGCCAGCGCGACAGCGTCATGTGCCAGCGGCGCCAGAAGTCCTGCAGGTTGCGCGCCGTGTACGGCGCGTCGAAGTTCTGCGGGAAGCGGAACCCCAGCAGCATGGCGAGCCCGATGGCGATGTCGGTGTAACCGCTGAAGTCGCAGTAGATCTGCACCGCATAGCCCCAGGCGGCGAAGATCGCCTCCGGCGCCGAGTGCTGGGTGGGCGAGGTGAAGACGGGCGTGACGATCGCGCTCGAGACGTAGGACGAGATCACGACCTTCTTGAACAGCCCGGCGAGAATGAGCCAGAAGGCGCGCGAATAGTCGATGGAGTTGGGGTCGCGCCGGCGGCGGATCTGCGGCAGCAACTCGGTGCCGCGGACGATCGGCCCGGCCAGGAGGTGCGGGAAGAAGGAGATGTACACCGCGAAGTCGAGCGGCTTGGCCGGCTCCAGTTCCCTTCGGTAGATGTCGACCACGTAGCTGATCGCCATGAAGGTGAAGAAGGAGATGGCGATGGGCAGCGCGACCTGCAGCAGCGGGACGGCGCGACCCATCCCCACCGCGTGGGTGAGGTTGTCCAGGTTGACCGAGACGAAGCCGTAGTACTTGAACCAGCCCAGGATGGCCAGCAGCAGGCCCACCGACACCCCCATGGCGATGCGACGGGTCCGTTCGTCCCGGGTGGCGTGAACCCAGGCCCCGCCGGCGAATGCAACCACCGTGGTCGTGAGCAGGAGCAGGCAGTAGCTCCAGCCCACCCAGCCGTAGAACACGTAGCTCAGGCCGATCATGGACAGCTTCCACCAGCCCGCGTACGGGTTGAGGAGCCAATTCACCGTGAAGGCGATGGCGAAGAAGACGGCGAAGTCGATTGTGGGAAAGAGCATGGGGAGCGATCAGCGGCGTGCGCCGAATGTACCGCCGGTCACCCGCTCCGAGCGGGCACGCACCTGGCGCGACGGCACAGCGTGGTCCCGACGTCGCCGCCTCGGCTCTGTCCGCTCCATCATGGCCGCCCTCCACGCCCCGTCTCCGACGGGCGGTGACCCCGGGGCGCCCGGCCCCGGGAGCGGCAGAATCAGCCCTTGGCCTTCAGGGCCTCGATGAGCGCCGGCAGGACCTTGTGCACGTCACCGACGATCCCGAGGTCGGCCACCGAGAAGATCGGCGCGTCCTGGTCCTTGTTGATGGCGACAATGTTCTTGGAGCCCTTCATGCCCACCAGGTGCTGTGTGGCACCCGAGATGCCGCAGGCGATGTAGACCGTCGGCTTCACCGTCTTGCCCGTCTGGCCCACCTGGTGCGAGTAGGGCACCCAGCCGGCGTCGACGATGGCGCGGCTGGCGCCGGCGGCACCGTGCAGGAGCTTGGCCAGCTCCTCAATGAGCTCGTAGTTGGCCGCGTCGCCGAGCCCGCGCCCGCCCGAGACGACGACCGCCGCCTCGTCCAGCTTGGGCCCGGAGCGCTCTTCGACGTGGCGCTCCACGACCTTGGCGGTGTTGGTGGCGCCGACGTCGGGCACCGGGGCTGCCACGACGGCCGCAGCGGCACCACCGGAGGGCTCGGCGGCGAACGACTTGGCCCGGATCACGAAGATGGCCGGGCCGTCACCCGTGAAGCGTGCCGTGACGATCTGGCTGCCACCGAAGACGGGGTGCTGGCTCAAGAGGCCGCCATCGCCCTCGACCAGGCCGGTGACGTTGGTCAGCACCGGGCGGCCGAGCTTGGCCGACAGCCGGCCGGCCACGTCACGACCCTCGTAGGTGGCGGGCAGCAGAATGGCGTCAGGGGCATTGCCGCCTTCAATGAGCGCAGCCAGCGCGGCGGCCACCGGCACACCGGGCAGCGTGCCACCGAGGTCGCCCACGTCGTAGAGCGTGGTCGCGCCGAACTCACCGAGGGGGCCGGCGAGCGACGCCGCGTCGTCGCCCCAGGCGACGGCCTCGACCGTCGAGGCGACCGCACGGGCCTCGGTCAGCAGCTCGAGCGTGACGGGCGTCGGCCCGCTGTCGCCCTTCTCTGCGAGCACCCACACCTTGCCGATCGGCATGTCAGACCACCTTCAGCTGTTCCAGGAAGGTCACGACGCGCTGCGCGCCGTCGCCCTCGTCCACCACGATCTCTCCCGCCCCACGTGATTCGGCATCCGACACGTCGGTGATCTCCTGCCCCGCACCGGCGGCGCCGACCAGCGACGCGTCGATCCCGAGGTCGGCGACCGTCAGGTTGTCCACCGGCTTGGACTTCGCCGCCATGATCCCCTTGAAGGAGGGGTAGCGGGGCTCGACCACACCGGCCGTGACCGTGACCAGCGCCGGCAGGGGGCACACGACCTCGTCGTAGCCCGCCTCGGTCTGGCGCTCGACCTTCACCGAGCTGCCATCGACCTCGATCGCCTTGGCGAACGTCACCGAAGGCAGCCCCATCAGCTCGGCCACCTGCACCGGCAGCGTGCCCGTGTAGCCGTCGCTCGACTCGGTCGCCATCACGACCAGGTCGGGATTGGCCCGCGCGATGGCGGCGGCCAGCACCCGGGCCGTCCCCAGTGCATCGCTGCCGGCCAGCGCGTCGTCACTGACCAGGATGGCCTTGGCCGCCCCCATGGCCAGGCCGGTGCGCAGGCCCGATGTCTCCCCGCCCGGGGCCATGGAGACGAGGGTGACCTCGTCGCCCTCGCCCGAGGCCAGCTGCAGGGCCATCTCGACCCCGTAGTTGTCCGAGTCGTCCATGATGAGCTTGCCGGACCGGTCGAGGGTGTTGGTGCCCGGATTCAGCCCACCGGGGGCGGCCGGATCGGGTATCTGTTTGACGCATACGACGACGTTCATGGCCGACCATCTTTGTTGACCAGCGCCATTCCCCGCCATTCGGGCCGGTGACAAGCCCTTTCCGGACGCGCTCCGCCACCGACGCCCGCCGGCCGGGTTTCTCAGCCGACGAGGATCAGGGCCTCGCTGAGCCGGTCGGTGATCACCGTGTCCACGCCGGCGGCCGCCATGGATCGCAGGTCCTCGGGGGCGTTGACCGTCCAGACGTTCACTGCAAGGCCCATTGCATGGGCGCGCCCGACCAACGCCGCGTCCACGGACACCACGAAGGGATGGACGGCGGCGAAACCCGCCTCGACCGCCGCCGCCAACGCGGGCTCCGGCTCGGCGGCGACGCCCCACAGGGCGCCGAGCGCCAGGCGGCTGTCGGCCGCCTGGACCGCCCGCAACGTCGCCATCTGGAACGACGACACGAGCACCCGCGACGTCCAGCCGGCCTCTTCGATGGCTGCGGCCGTGAGAGCAGCCACGGCCTCCCCGGCGTCCCAGCCGGGGTCCTGGGGGGCGTTCTTGATCTCGACGTTGACCACCATGCCCTCGCAGACCGCCAGGACATCGGCGAGCAGCGGCACATGCGCAGGCAGGTCGGCCACCTCCAGGTCGGCGATGGCGCCGAACCCGGGGATTTGCGCGTCGTGGTGGATTGCCAGGGCACCGTCGGCGGTGAGCCGCACGTCGAGCTCGACCCCGTCGGCCCCCAGGCGCCGGGCCTCGGCGAAGGCATCGATGGTGTTCTCGGTGAACCCTTCGGTGCAACCCCTATGAGCAAAGACGGCGGTCACAGGGGGGGCTGTCACCTCCCTGTCACGATTCCACCGTCGTGGGCTCCGAACTTTCACCAAAAACTCCTTGCCTGGGCTCCGGCAGACCGTTACCCTCTTCTCCGTTCACCCGCTTTTCACTGACGGACACCATCTGGGTTCGATCATGTGAAAAGGATCACAATGCTGCTGGAGGCATATTCCGATGGCTCTCATGTGGAACAGGACCGTTGATTGGGACGCGGAGGACTGGCGGCGATCGGCCGCCTGCCGCAACACCGAGCCGGACCTCTTCTTTCCCGTTGGCACGACCGGCCCGGCCGTCGACCAGATCGACGCCGCCAAGCGTGTCTGCCACGCCTGCGACGCGCTCGAGCCCTGCCTCGACTTCGCCCTGGCCACCAACCAGGAGTCTGGCGTCTGGGGTGGCACATCGGAAGAGGAGCGGCGCAAGTTGCGCAAGGCCTGGCTGGCCGCCCGCCGCTCGCAGCGCGTCGCCATCTGATCCGCACGCCGGCAGCGCAGCGCCCCCCGGCGCACTGCCACGTCGCTCACCGGGGGGCGCGCACCGGGACGGCGATGGCCACACGGGTCCCACCGCCGTCAGCCGCCGGCACGGTCTTCATGGAGATCGTCCCCTCCAGCTGACTGACCACCAGGTCGCGCACGATCGAGAGCCCGAGGCTCGACGTCCGCTCAATGTCGAACCCCTCGGGCAGGCCCAGCCCGTCGTCGCGGACCTCGACCCGCAAGGCCGACTCGTCGTTGGACATGGTGAGGTCCACGTGACCCACTGGCGCGTCGCCCTCGCCTCCCCCGGCCCCCTCCAACCCGGCCGCCCCGTCCTGCCCTCCCGCGTTGTCGGGATCGAAGGCGTGTTCCACCGCGTTCTGCAGAAGCTCGGCCACCGTCACGGCGAGCGGCGTGGCGACATCGGCCGCGACGTCGCCGAGGTCCCCGTGCACGGAAATGACGATCGGCTGGGACGAGACCACCGAGTCCTCGGCCATCTGCACCAGTGAGCTGACGATTTCGGCAAAGGGCACCTGGTCGCTCGGGTCCCGCGACAGGATCTCGTGCACCAGTGCGATGGAGCGCACCCGGCGCTCGGCCTCGTGCAGCGCCACCCGCGCCGCCCGGTCGCCCACCCGTCGGGCCTGCAGGCTCAGCAGCGACGAAATCGTCTGCAGGTTGTTCTTGACCCGGTGGTGCACCTCGCGGATGGCCGCGTCCTTGGACAACAGCAACCGGTCGAGCCGGCGCACGTCGGTGACGTCGCGCAGGAGGATCATGGCCCCCGTCACCACGTCGTGCGACAGCAGCGGAATGCAGTGGACGAGGACGATGACATCGGGACGACGCTCCACCTCCTCGACGACGGGACGGCCGGTGGCCAGCGCCCACTCGACCGCGGACTCCTCGACGTCAAGGTCGCCGAAGCGGCGCCCCTCGGGCTGGGTGTAGATCCCCATGCGGTGGAAGGCGTTCATGGCGTTGGGCGATGCGAACTCGACCCGGCCGTCGGCGTCCACCACGACCACGCCGTCGCCCACCCGGGGCGACTCCTCGGTGCCGACGTCCTCGTCGGGGAAGGGGAAGGCCGACTGGGCCACCATGTCGGCCAAGCGCTCGAACACGTCGAGGTAGGTCCGCTCGTACATGCTGGTCGGCCCCTTGAGCGGGGCCAGCGAGACGCGCAGGAGGACCCCGATGATGTGGCCGTCGAAGCGGATCGGGATGTTCTCGACCGGGACCTGCTCACTCAGGATCGGGTGGTGGATGCTGCCCCGCACGATTTCGCCGGAGTGGAGGCACTGGGCCACCAGCGTCCACTGCGACTCGTTCACCGTCTGACCGACCAGGTCCTGGTCCACCAGGGTGGGCCGGTTGTTGGGGCGCATCTGACCGAGCACCACCAGCTCGGGGTCGTCGTCCGCCGGGTCCGGCCCGTCGGGCGCCGCACCGGCGCCCGCGCCCGCGCCCGCTCCCGACGGGAGGCCGAACGCAGCGGCGTGCACCGGCACCAGGAGCAAGAGGTCGGAGAACGAGAGGTCGGAAAGGACGCTCCAACTCCCGAGCAGCCGCTGCAGGTGCTCGAGCTCCTCGGGCTTGAGGTCCGTATGGCTCAGCGCCAGTTCGGCCGGCGTCGGCATCAGTGCACCTCCTCGGTGGGCGCGGACGCGGACGCTGGCACGGACACCGGGACGGGATAGGCCTGACGGGACCGGTACCCCTGCAACACGCCGGTCCCCACCGCGCCCAGCACCGCCCGCAGGTCGTCGGCCCGGTCGGCCACGTGCTCCAGCCGGTGGGCGTCCGACGCGGTCGTCAGCGGCACGCCGCCGGCGACGAAACGCTCGAGCAGGCCGAGGGCGGGGTACTGCTCGGCCGCCGGCTTGCGCCAGCCGGCGGAGCTGACTTCGGCCGACATGCCCGAGGCCACGGCGGCCTCGGCGATGCGGTCCCACCACTCGGCCGGCGCGTCGGGGACGTAGCCCGCCGCCTTTATGAGGTCCGGGTGGGCCAGCACGTCGCAGGCGCCCGACGCCGCCAGCTCCTCGAGCGCCTCGGTGTACGCCTCCCAGCACGCGTCGACCTGGCGCACCGACCACTCGGCCATGGAGGCGGGGTCGTCGAGGTCGTCGAAGCGCCAGCCGCCCACCCAGTGCACCGAGCCGAGCAGGACGTCGAAGGGGTAACCGGCCAGCAGGCCGGCCACGTCGTCCATCCGGCCCTCGTAGTAGTCGACCTCCAGGCCGATGACGATGGGGAGCCCGGCGTCCTTGGCCTCCTGGGCGCAGGCCACGTAGGCATCGAGGTCCGCCGTGGCGTGGAACGCGTAGTACTCGGCCATGTTCTCGGCCAGCGCCGGCGGCACCCGCTCGTCGTTCCAGAAGCCCCCGACCAGCGCGTCGGCCTGGCGGAAGCGGAAGAGATGCTCGGTCACGGCCAGCTCGGTCACGCCGGCGGCCTGGGCGCGGGCGCAGTACTCGGCGAGCTGCTCGAGCCGCAGCGGCGTCTCGTGCTCCGAATGGGGCCAGAGGTGGAGGTGGTAGTCGAGCACGCGGCGTTCCCCGTCGGCCCGGCTAACCGGCCCGGCGTATCAGTGTGACGCCGTCCCTGATGGTCGTCAGGACGCAGACGACACGGGGATCGTTGACGACCTTGTCGTTGAAGGCCCGCAGCGCCCGGGCGCCCTCGTGCGGATCCCTCTCCGAAGCCAGCACGCCGCCGCCCTGCAGCGTGTTGTCCACAATGATCAGGCCGTGCCGTGCCAGCTTGGGCAGCACCGCCTCGTAGTAGGCGTCGTAGGTGACCTTGTCGGCGTCAATGAAGACGAGATCGAAGGGCCCCTGCAGCTCCTCGAGTGAGCGCAGCGCCGGCCCCTCGATCACGCTGATGTGGCTCTCGAGCCCCGCGGCGGCAATGTTGCCCCGGGCCACCTGGGCGTGGTGCGGGTCGACCTCGAGCGAAATGATCGACCCCTCCTTGACCAGCCCGGCCGCCATGGCGATGGCCGAGTAGCCGGTGAAGGTGCCGATCTCGAGAATGCTGGTCGCCTGGGTGGCGAACACCAGCATTTCGAGGAAACGGCCCTCCTGGCGTCCCACCATCATCCCCCAGGCGGCGAAGTCCTCCTTGGTGGAGGCGTCCACCGACTCGAGGTGCCCGGGCGGCGCCGTGGTGTGCGCGTCGGCGTACGCCTGGACTTCCGGGTTGATCAGCTCGGCCATGCCACCGATGGTAGGCGGCCCCCGGCCCTGCGACTCCCAGAACCCGGCTACTCCCAGACGAGGGCGCCCAGCCGGAGGAGCCCGCCCATGTCGTAGATGTCGGCGTCGAAGAAGGGGACGGTGACGAGCACGTCGGGCGCTCCTTTGAGCTCGGCCTGCTGCTCGGCCTCCCGCCGCGCCACCACGCCGAAGTTCAAGAAGCTCTCCGCCACCTCGCCGAGCACCCGGCCCGCCACCACGGGGTCGTCGGTCAGCCCCTCGCCCAGCTCGGTGGCCCGGGCGGCGATCGACTGGGCCAGCTTGTCGGTCTTGGCGTCGCGCAGGTACTCGGGCAGCACCTTGTTCAACACCACCGCGCCCAAGTGCAGCTTGCGCGCCGTGAGCTCCCTGGAGAAGAACTCCGCCTCGCGCACCGGGGTGGCCTCGAGCGTCGACACCACCATGAACGTGGTGCGCCGGTCCGACAGCAGTCGCGTCACGGCGTCGGCCCGCTCGACGAAGCCCTCGTACATCGACTGGAAGAGGATGAAGAACTCGGAGATGTCCGCCAGGAACTGCGTGCCGAGAATGCGGTCCGCCACTTGGTAGAAGGGCCGCGAGGCCATGTTCACCAAGCGCGACCGGTAGGGCACGATGAGCCAGCGCAACAGGCGCGAGCTGAAGAAGTCCGCCATGCGCTGCGGGGCATCGAGGAAGTCGAGCGCGTTGCGCGTCGGCGGCGTGTCCACCACGATGAGGTCGTACTTGCCCTCGCAGTGGATCTCGTAGAGCCGCTCCATGGCGATGTAGTCGTGCGACTGCACGAATCGCCCCGAGATGTTCTGGTAGAGCGGGTTGGCCAGAATCTGCTCGCGGGTCTCCGCGTCGGGGGCATGGCGTGCGGATGAGGTCGTCCCAGCTCTGCTTGGTGTCGAGCATGGCCGCCCACAACTCACCCCTCGGGTGGGCCGCCGCCCCGGTGAACACCTCGTCGGGGATGCGGACTTCGTCGTTCCCGATGCCCTTCAACCCGAGCGCGTCGGCCAGCCGCCGCGCCGGGTCGACCGTGAGCACGAGGACCCGCCCGCCCTGCTCGACGACGGCCGTGGCGGCCAACGCTGCCGCCGTCGTGGTCTTGCCGACGCCGCCCGGCCCGCAGGCGATGACGATGTCCTTGGCGTCGAGCAGCTGGCGCACGGTCTTGGCCGGCGGGGCGGAGGCGGCGGTCACAGACCCAACTCCTCACCCAGCGCGTGGGCCACCTGCCGCGTGGTGCGGGCCCCGAAGCTACGGACGAAGAGGTACGGCAGCAACAGCACCGGCATGCCTTCGGGCAGTCCCGCCTGCAGGCGCTGGAGGTGGGCCGACCGGGTGCGCCGCATGGTGACGGCGAGCCGGGCCGCCTCGAGCACGGGCGCCACCCGGCCCCCCGCCCGCTCCGAGAGCACCGCTTCGGCCTCGGGTGTGCGCAGCTGTTCGAAGATCTCCTCCTCGCGCTGGCCGAACAGCTCGGGCAGCACGCGGTTGACCACGACGGCCGACATGCGCACCGTCGTCTCGTCGCGCACGCGCTGGGCCAGCTCGAGGGTCTCGCTCACCGGCATCTCCTCGGGCGTGCACACCGCCACCAGTCCCGTCTGGCGCGGATCGGAGAGGATCTCGAGCATCCAGTCCGTCTGGCTGCGGATCAGCCCGACCTTGACCAGGTCGTTGATGGCCTGGGGCGCCGCCAGCTGCCCAATGATGTGCCCGCTGGCCGGGGCGTCGACGACCACCAGGTCGTAGTGCCGCTCCTTGACCTCCCAGCAGAATTTGCCGACGGTCAGGATCTCCCGGACGCCGGGCGCGGCCGTGGCGACGAAGTCGAAGGCCTTGGCCAACGGGCCGATCCGGCCCACCACCGGGATGCGCAGGTGCAGCTTGAGGTACTCGCGCAGCGACGCCTCGGTGTCCATCGACATCGACCAGACGCCCGGCGCGATCTCCCGCGGCGTGAAGTCGGTCGGGGGTGCCTCGAAGAGCGACGTCACGTCGCCCTTGGCGTCCACCTCGCAGACCAGCACCTTCTTGCCGCGCTCGGCGGCCAGCTGCGCCAAGCCGGCGGCGACCGTGGTCTTGCCCACGCCCCCCTTGCCGGTGACGAACACCAGGCGCAGGTCCAACAGGTCCGGGGCCGCGCTCACCGGCGGCGCGCCTGGTCCCGCCGTCACTCCCGCCTCAGGGAGCGCCGAACCCGACGCGACGGTCCCCCGCGGGCGCACCCACCTCGACGTAGGCCACCTTGACCACGGGGACCCCGACGCGCCGACCCTTGCGGTCGGTCAACCAGAGGACGCCGTCACCCGTCTTGAGCAGCTTCTCGATGTCGGCGACCACCTCGTCGCGGTCGGCATCGTCAGGCATCTCCACTTCGAGTTCCTTTGGGGTGTGGGTGATGCCGATACGCACGTCCACCTGGTCTCACTCTCCTCACAAGCTGTCGGACGGTTCCGAGGCCACCTCGACGTTACTGCGACCGGGCAGACTGCAGAACATGGACGGCCCGCCCACGGCTCCGAAAACGGAACGCAGTGCCCGCTGGGCAGCGACAATGGCCGGCTATTCGGGACCGGTACGCCTGGCCCACGCCGACTCGCACGCCCGGATCGGACCGGCGCCCGAGACCGAGCCCGCCGCGGCACCGGCGGGGACGCCGAGAGGTCGGACGGAGCGCCGCGAGCTCGAGGACTCCTTGCTGGCGCCCGGCGCCACCCGCTCGTCGGACGCCGGCGACCGGGCCGTGCCCGAGCCGCCCGACGAATGGCGCACCTGCTTCGAACGCGATCGGGACCGCATTCTGCATGCCACCTCGTTCCGCCGGCTGGCGGGCAAGACCCAGGTCTTCGTCTTCCCCCAGGACCATCAACGCACCCGTCTGACCCACGCCCTCGAGGTGGCACAGGTCGCGACCGCCATCGCCCGGGCCAGCCGACTGAATGTCGCCCTCACCGAGGCCATCGCCCTCGGGCACGACTGCGGGCACGGCCCGGGCGGCCACGCCAGCGAGGACGCGCTCGACCCCTACGTGCCCGGCGGGTTCGATCACGCGCCGTGGGGGGCGCACGTCTCGCTCGCTCCCCTGAACCTGTGCGCCGAGACCGTCGACGGCATCGCCAACCACAGCTGGTCGCGCCCGGCCCCCTCCACGCCCGAGGGCGAGGTGGTCAGCTGGGCCGACCGCATCGCCTACGTCTGTCACGACTGGGAAGACGCCGTCCTGTCCGGCATCGTGGCCCCGCACCAGTTGCCACTGGCGGTGCGGGCGCTGTGCGGCGAACGCCGCAGCGCCCAGCTGGGCGCCTTCATCAACGGCGTGGTCTCGGCGTCCCTCCGCACAGGTCAGGTGGGCATGGAAGAAGAGGAGGCCGAGGCGCTCGCCGCCTTCCGGGCCTCCAACTACGAGCGGATCTACCTGCGCGACGCCTCGCTGCGGCAGGGGGACGCGGTGATCGGCGTGTTGCGTGCGCTGGTCGAACACTTCTCAGACCGTCCCCACCTCATCACCGACGAGGGGCCGGGCCCCGACGAGTCTCTCGACGTGGTCGCCGGCAGCGAGGGGGCCGTCCGGGCCGCCGTGACCTATGTGGCGGGCATGACCGATCGCTTCGCCTTCCGCCAGGCGGTGGCGCTCCTCGGCTGGGACCCGGCCAAGCTGCCGGCCGGGGTCGACGCCTGACCGATCCCGCTCAGCCGCAGGGCGGCGGGTCCGCGAAGGCGGGCGGGCGCTTCTCGGTCAGTGCGGCCACACCTTCGGCGAAGTCGGCACCCTGCATCATGTCGGCCATGCGGGCACTGGCGTCGCGCACGGAGGAGGCGACGTCGCCGTGCAGGTCGCGGTAGAGCTGCAACTTGGTGACCGCCAACGAGGACGGCGCGATCTCGGTGGCCAGCCGTCCCGCATACTCATAGGTGAAGGGCAGCAGCTCCTCGGGTGGGAGCACCCGGTTGATCAGTCCCAGCTGCTCGGCCTCCTCGGCCAGCACGACCCGGCTGGAGAGGAGGACGTCGGCCGCCCGCGTCACGCCGATGAGGCGCGGCAACAACCACGACAGGCCGTACTCGGCGGGCAGGCCGAGACGGCCGTGCGACGTGGTCAGCTTGACGCCTCCGGCCGCGAAGCGCAGATCGCAGTAGCAGGCGAGCACCAGCCCGACGCCGGCCGCAGGGCCGTTGATGGCAGCGATGATCGGCTTGGGGATGCCGAACTGCGAGGCGAAGTCCGCATCGAACTCGCGACGGACGCCGTAGCCGGGCGTGGCGACGTCGTCCGCCAGCCCGGCGTCGTAGGCGCCACGGGCGACATGGCCCTCGAGCGCCCGGGCGTCGGCGCCGACACAGAAGCCGCGACCCGAACCCGTCACCACAATGACCCGGACCTCGGGGTCCGTGGCCGCGCGGTCCAGCAACGACAGATACTCAGCGTGCATCCGACCGGTCCACGCGTTGAGCCGGTCGGGCCGGTGCAAGGTGATGGTCGCCACCCGGGCCGACACCTCGTAGCGGGTGACCTTGAGCTCGGCGAGCTCCACGTCAGTCCAGCGTGACGTAGCGGGTCAGGTGGAACGTGCCGGCTTCCACCGCCTGCACGAACTCGGCCTGCAGCGGGTGACCCTCGGCGGCGCGCTCGAAGGCGGCTGCGGCGTCCTCGGTGGACCAGAGCGTCACGACCAGCCAGTCTTCACCATGACGGGCGGTGGTCCGCCGCAGGAAGCCGGGCTGGTTCGGCACGAGCTCGGTCTGCGCCCGCCGGTCCAGTGCCAGGAACGACTCGTCGCTCACGCCCTCGGCCAGCCGGAACGTGGTCACTTCGACGATCGACACCGCTCAGGCCTGGACCAGCATGACGGGGTTGCCTTCGGGGTCGGTGATGCCGGCCAGCGTCGGCCCGTCGGGGACGTCGAAGGGCTCGGCGACGATGGTGGCTCCGAGGGACACCGACCTGTCGAGGGAGGCCCGCAGGTCGGCCACCTGGACGTAGAGCGTGACGCCGGACCGCTCGCTGCCGCGGATGTGGCCGCCGGGGCCTGGCTCGGGGCCGCCGATGCCCGGAGGGATCTCCATGATGGACCCGTCCCCGATCTGCCAGTTGAACAGGTCCGCGTAGAACGTGCGCTGGCGTTCGGGATCGACGGCCTCTATCTCCCAATGCACCACCGGCCGTGCCCAGTCCTGCACCGTGCCACCTCCCTCGCTGGCGCCCACAGTACCCAGCCCGACCCCTGCTGCACCGGGGTGGTGCCGGCGTCTCGACAGGCAGGCCCGACCGGGCCGAAAACGGGTCCCCGATGTTTCGCAAAAAGACCCGAGAGGGTAGAATTCCAACCGCAGTTCGGGGCTTGGCACGCCCGGGAAACGGATCTGCTGCAGGACTTGGCGACATGGGCGACGCAGCGAAGAAGGGACACTCGCAGTGACTCACTGGACACACGTACTGTCCAATGTCTCGCTGGTGGAATTCGTCCTGTTGGCGGCCCTCACCACGCTGCAATGGGTCCGCCACCGGATCCGCGGCGCAGGGTGGATCGCGCTGTCCTTCGCCATTCTCGGTGGCCTGGCACTGGCGCTGAAGATCGATCCCTCGCTGGTCACGAATCAGAACGCGGCCAAGGCACTGATCGCTCTGCTCCTGGTGATGCCCTACTGCCTGTTCCGTTTCGCGGCGACGTTCCGCGCACCCACTCGCCTCGTCCGCTCCCTCGCCATCGTTCTCACGGTCGGCATTGTGGTCTTCACGTTCACCCTGAAGTACCTGCCGGCGCCGGGCTTCGGGGACCCTCCGCACTTCCTGGCCTACCGGATCGCGTTCCTGGCGGCGTTCGGCTTCCTCTGCGGCTACGTCGTCGTGTCCTTGTTCGTGGCCGGCCGCGGCGAACCGCCGATTGCCGCCTCGCGCATGCACCTCCTGGCTCTCGCGGTGGCCGGACTCGCGATGCAGGCGGTCGTGGCCGCGGTGTGGATCCAGGGCCCCACCGTCGACCTGGTCACGCAGGCGCTCAGGGTGGCGACGGGCGCCCTGTTCCTGGTGGCGCTGGTGCTCCCCTCCTTCGTCCGCGTCTTCTTGAGTCGCAAGGAGGACGTCGCCTTCCGCCGGGCCGTCGGCGAGCTCGTGTCCGCCGGTGACTCCCGCGACGTGGCCGAACACCTCCTGCCCCACGTGTGTGCGCTGGTGGGGGCACAGTGGGCGGCTCTCCTCGCCAGCGACGGCACGGTCGTGGCGCGCTCTCCCGTCTGGACCGACGACGACGCACCCGACGCACGGGATGCGGACAGCGCAGGCGACGGCCAACGACGGATCACCGTGCAGACCAAGAGCGGCGCCACCCACGTCCTCGTCGTCAAGATCAGCCCTTTCATGCCCTACTTCGGCAGCGAGGAGCTGCGCCAGCTCGACCAGCTGGCCGACATGGTCGGATTGGCCATCGAGCGCTGCGAAATGGCGGAGCAGATGGCTTATCAGGCTTCGCATGATGGACTGACCGGACTGGCCAACCGCAGTCTGTTCATGGGGCGGCTGGAAGAAGCCATGCAGCACGTCGGGCGCCGCCGGGCCTCGCTGGCCCTGCTCTTCATCGACCTCGACCGCTTCAAACTGGTCAACGACCGGGCGGATCACTCGACCGGCGACCTGGTCCTCCACGAGATGGCCAACCGTCTCACCACCATGACGCGGGGGGTCGACCTGGTGGCGCGGTTCGGAGGCGACGAGTTCGTGGCCTTCGCCGAGGTCGACCACGAGCGCGATGCGCTCGACATGGCCGAGCGCATCCGTGCCGGCCTCAGCGAGCCGGTCGCCATCGGAAATGGGCAACTCGTGGTGACGGCCAGCGTTGGCGTCGTCATGACGACCGACGGGTCGACGTCGCCGGCCGCGCTGTTGCGGGACGCCGACAACGCCATGTACGAGGCGAAGCGGTCAGGGCGCGATCAGGTCGTGCTCTTCCACAACAACGCGCGCGAGCTCGCGAACCGCACGTGGGGACTGACCCCCGCCCGCGCTCGCCGGCTCAGCGCAGGCTGAGCTCGCGCCGGTACACCCGGGCGGGGCCGAGCGCGGCCAGCTTCTCGGCGATGGAGCGGAAGGCCTGCGCCGTCTCGCTGTCCGGATCGAACGCCATGACCGGCCGACCCTCGTCGCCGCCCTGGCGCACCGCGTTGACGAGGGGCACATGACCCAGGAGGGGGATCCCGAGGTCGGCGGCGAGCGTGGCGCCCCCACCGCTGCCGAAGAGCTCGTAACGCTTCCCGTCATCGCCGGTGAACCAGCTCATGTTCTCGATGACGCCACGCACGGAGAGCTTGAGCCGGCGGGCGGCGAAGGCCGAGCGCTGGGCCACCCGCTGCGCCGCCGCCTGCGGCGTCGTGACAACGATGATTTCCGCCCGGGGCATGACCTCGGCCAGGGTAAGTGCCACGTCCCCCGTGCCCGGTGGCATGTCGATGAGCACGAAGTCCGGCTCGCCCCAGTAGGCGTCTGTCAGGAACTGCTGAATCGCTTTGTGCAACATCGGACCGCGCCAGATCACCGGCTGGTCGTCCGGCACGAAGTACCCCATGGAGAGGCACTTGACCCCGTGGGCCGACGTCGGGATCACCATGTCGCCGATGATGATCGGGTCGTGATCGGTCCCAAGCATTTTGGGCACGGAGAACCCGTAGACGTCCGCGTCGAGCAGGCCGACCTGGTGGCCGGCCTGCGCCAGAGCGATGGCCAGATTCACGGTCACGGTGGACTTGCCCACGCCGCCCTTGCCCGACGACACGCCGATGACGCGGGTCTTGGCATCAGGTCCGAGGAACGCCGGCATGGGCGCTGCAGCCGCATGCCCGTGTCCCTCGTGGTCATGCCCGTGTCCCTCGTCGCCGGGCCCGTCGACCGGCCCGCTCGACTGGGCTCGCAGCCGATGGCGCAGATCGGCGCGCTCCTCTTCGGTCATCACCACGAAGTCGAGCTCAATCTCCTCCACGCCTGCGACCGAGCCGGCAGCCTGGTGGATACCCTCGGCGAGCTCCTCTGTGCCGGGCCAGGCGGCCACCGGGAGGGCCACCTCTATGTGGACGCGGCGGCGACGCGGCCGCACGGATCGCACCAGGCCGAGGTCACCGATCGTCAGGCCGATTTCGGGATCGCGGACCGCGCCGATCGCGGCCTCCAGCTGTGATTGGTCTGCTGCCATGCACTCCCTCGTCTCGGGTGAGATCGGGCTACCCGCACATACGGGGACGCTGTCCGCGTCGCCCCAGCTAAAGGGGCTGATCCCTCGGTAGACTACCCAGGGTGAGCACCGCTCCGATCACAGCGGAGACCGAGCGAGCCGGCCGGTGCGGACGACGGCCGGTTCAGCGCCGCCGTGGCCGCCGTGGCTGCGGCGTTCGGCGATCCGACCCGCCGCGACATCTTCCTCCACGTACGCGCCGTCCCGGGCGCCACGGCGAGCGAGGTCGCCCGCACCTTCTCGCTCCACCCGAACGTGGCCCGCCATCACCTGCAGCGACTGGTCGACGGCGGGTACGTCAGGGTCGAGACCGGGCGGAAACCGGCCGGCGCCGGCCGACCCTCGAAGCGCTACTTCTGCGTGGAGGAGGAGCTGCAGATCGGTCTCATGCAGCGACGCGACGACCTCCTGATGCGGCTCCTGGGCGAGGCCATGCGGAGGCTCGGCCCCGAAGAGGCCGAGGAGATGGCGGCGCTCGTCGGCGAGGAGTACGGACGATCGCTGGCCTCGCGCATGACGGCGAGCGAGGGGCAGCGGACGGTGCGGGCCGCCATGCATGTCGTGGCGGAGACGCTCACGGCCCACGGCTTTGCGGCCCACGCGGAAGACCGGGGCGACACGACGGCAGTGGTCGCCGAGCAGTGTCCCTTCGGCGACGCCAGCAGCACCAACCCGGTGCTGTGCGCGGTGGACCGCGGCATGGTCAAGGGACTGCTGTCGGGGCTGTGCGGAACGGCGTCGCGCCAGGCGCTGCCGGTGATCCTCTCCTCGCGGGCGCGGGGCGACGACGCCTGCACCGCGTCCGCCTGAGCCGGCAGTGGCGCGCGCGTATCTCGACCACGCCAGCACGACGCCGCCGCGGCCCGGAGCACTCGCCGCGCTGACGCAATGGGCCTCCCTTCCGACGGGAGACCCGGGCCGGTTGCACGAAGAAGGACGCACCGTCCGCGACGCACTCGAGGTGGCCCGCAACCAGGTGGCGGACCTGGTGGGTGTGGCGGGGCGCCAGGTGGTCTTCACCTCGGGCGCGACCGAGTCCATCAACGCGGCCGTGTGGGGTGCGACGCGGGCCGCTCCCGGCCTGCCCGTCCTGTGTGCCGCCGTGGAGCATTCGGCGGTTCGTGACGCGTCGGCGCGCCTGGCGCCGACCGAGGACATCGCCGTGGACGGCACGGGACGACTGCAGGTCGATGCGCTGCGCGAGCGCCTGCGGTCGAGCGCGCTTCCACGACCTGCGCTGGTGCACTGCCAATGGGGCAACCACGAAGTCGGGACACTGCAACCCGTGCACGAGGTGGTCGCGCTGTGCCGGGAGGCCGGCGTGACCGTCCACGTGGACGCCGCCGCGGCGTGCGGGCACCTGCCGCTGGATCTGGCCGCGCTCGAAGCCGATCTGGTCAGCATCAGCGCGCACAAGCTCGGGGGGGTGCCCGGCGCCGGCGCGTTGATCGTGCGCCGCGGCAGCCGGTTCGACCCCCTGCTGGTGGGCGGCGAGCAGGAGCGCGGCCGCCGCGCCGGCCTGGAGGCGCTGCCGGCCCTTCTCGCCTTTGGAGCCGCGGCAGCGGCACTGGCCAGCGGCGAACTCGACGCGGACGCGCGGGCCGCCCGGCGGCAGATCGCGTCCGTCGTCGACGGTGCACTGGCCGTGGAGGGGGTGACCGTCGTGGGACCCGCCGCGGAGGCGAGGCTGCCCCAGCTGGTCTGCCTCGGCGTCGAAGGGGTGGAGGCAGAGCCGGTGCTCATCGGGTTGGACCGGGCGGGTGTCGCCGTCCACTCGGGCTCGGCCTGCTCGTCGGAGAGCATTGAGCCGTCGCCGGTGCTCGAGGCCATGGGCGTCGACCCCAGTCACTCGCTCAGGGTCAGCGTCGGCTGGCCGACGACGGACGAGGACTGCGGCGCCTTCACCCGCGAGTTCCCCCGCGTTGTCGCCGACCTGCGCGCCTTACGGAGTTGAGCTCGTCGTCGTGGTGGTCGTGGCGCTGAACGACGCGGGCAGCGGCACGCCGGCACCCTTGTAGGCGCCGGCGACCAGCGGGGCCACCTGCGCCAGTTCGGTGGCCGGAGGGGCGTCGTTCAAGAAGTCGTTGAACTGCGCCACCGCGGCGGCGTGGTTGTGATCCTGGTTCTCGAGGACCAGACCGTAGAAGAGGTGGGCCTGTCCGTAGCTCGGGTTGTCCTCTATGGCCGTCTCGATCTCGGAGCGTCCGACCCTGGTGAGCGACGGCACACCGGCGGTGCTCCCGACGTTCCACTGCAGGAAGCCGGCGTAGGCCAGGGCGTGCGGGTTGGACGGGTCCACGGAGAGGACCTTGTCATAGAGCACCAGCGCCGCCTTGGTGCTGCCCTGCTGGTTCAGTGCGTCCGCCTGCTGCAGCTGCTGCTCAATGAGCTGGGCCTGCGACACCGTCACGCTGCCCGACGAGACTTGGCCGGGCTGACGGGCCTGCACGAAGTGCACGACCAGAATGACCAGTCCGACGACGATGAGAAGGCAGGACCCGACGATGCCGAGGCGGCGCCACCACGGCATGGTCGTGCGCTCGGCCTGCGTGGATCGGGCCCGATCGGTACGCGCCGCCTCGGCCGGCGACCGCGGCATTCAGCGCAGCCAGCTCCGCCTGCACCGCAGCGAGCCGGGAGCGGTCGCGCCCCACCAAGAGCGCGTGGTCCTCGACGGAGAGGTCGCCCGCGTCACGTTCACGGTCGGCGTCGGCCAGGGACCTCTCCAAGAACTCACGCTCGTCGGTGAGGTACCAGCGCTCCTCGCCCGGCGTGCGTTCGGTCCGCTCCGTCTCGTGTGATTCGTCGATCTTCACGCATCGACCTGCTCGCTCTGCAGGGCGCCGAACTCCCGGCTCCGTCGCCAGAAGACGATGCCCACCCCGGCCAACGCGCCGGCGCCGAGGACGATGGGGATGATCCAAATGAGAGGGACGCCCCCCGCGTCCGGCGGGACCAACAGGATGGTCTGGCCGTACTCGGACACGAGCGCCTGGTCGATGTCGGCGTTGGACCGCCCTGCCGCCACCATGTTCTCGATCTGGTGCCGCACCGCAATGGCCGTCGTGGCGTTCGACTCCGCCACCGAGAGGTCCGTGCACGAGGGGCAACGCACGCCGGCTTCGAGGGCGGCGGCGCGCTGACCCGTCGTCGGCGGCGACGAACTCAACGCCCCGCTGCCGATCACCAGCGCCACGACGAGGACGACCACCGGCAGCCCGACCCGGGCCCAGAGCGGTACACGGCCCATACGGTCAGCCATTCGAGACGACGGGCTGGTCGGCGTGGGCCGCCTTCACGAACGAGTCGAGATTCTTCTGCGTCGCCGGGCCCACCAGGACGGCACTCACACGGCCGGCCGGGTTGATGATGAAGGTGGTCGGCGGAGCGCGTGACCCCATACGCCTCGGCGATGGTGCCGCCGGGGTCGGCGACGGCCGGCCAGAGATCACCGTTCTTCTTCAAGAAGCCGCGCGCCGTGGAGGACGTGTCGTGGAACACAACGCTGACCATGTCGGCCCCGTTGGCGGCGTGGGTCTGCTCGAAATGGAAGCGGGAGAGGTCGGGTGCCTCGGTCTGGCACGGGACGCACCAGCTGGCGAAGAAGTTGACGACCACGTAGTGGCCCCGCAGCGAAGCCAGCGAGACTGGTGCGCCAGTAGCGAGGTCAGTCCCGGTCAGCGCAGGCGCCTCCCGGCCGAGCAGGGGGCTCGAGACGGCGGTGGCCTCTTGCGGCGTCCGGGTGGCAAGCACGATGCCGACGACGACCAGGACGAGGAGAACGGCACCCGCCACCCAGCGCGTGGCGTGGCGACGACGACGGCTCATGCCGGCCTGGTGGCAGTCCGGGCCACCAGTGCGCCCACCGGCTCGGGTGCGGCGTCACGCGTCCGTGGCTGCTCCGGTGAGGCGCCGGTCACCAGGTCGGACGAGGCGGAGACGGGGTCGGTGGGACGCCGACGCGACCCTGGGATCAGCGCCAGCAGTCCGCCCACGCCGATGAGAAGGCCGCCGGCCCAGAGCCAGGCGACCAAAGGCTCGATGACCACGCCGATGGCGACCGATCCCTTCGGCAGGTTGTTGATGGCCTGGTTCCCCGAGGAGGCCCCGAGCCCGCCAACGGCGTCGAAGGTGAGGTAGACGTCGTCGAACAAACCCGAGTCGATGGCGGGGGTGCCGACAACCGACAGCGCGCTCCCGAAACTCGTCGTGGCCGGCGTGAACAGCGCACCGTCCACCTTCACGAGGGCCTCCTGCGCCGTGCGCGAGGGCGAGGTCACGGTGCGCAGCCCTTCGAATTCGAAACGGTGACCGTCGTAGGTGACGACGGATCCCTTGTGCATGGGCAGCTCGGCCTGGTGGCGGTAGGAGGTGGCCGCAATGATCCCGACCGCGAGCACGACGACGCCGAGGTGCACGATCATGCCGCCGTTGGCCCGCCCCACCAGGCCGCGCCACAAGCCGACATGACGGGTGTGGGCCGCCCGCACCGAGAGGACGAGCGCACGAGCGGCGGTGGCCGCCGCCATGGCGCCGAGGCCGAAACCGACCAGCGTGCCGACGCCGCGTAGCCCGAAAGCCACGCAGAGCACAACCGTGCCGACGCCGATCCACACCGGGATGGCGAGACGCTGCCAGAGAACGGCACCGTTGATTTTGCGCCAGCTCAGCACCGGCGCCACGGCCATCAGGAAGAGCAGCGTGAGGCCGATCGGGATCGCCACCGTGTTGAAGAACGGTGCCCCCACCGTCACCTGCTGTTGCGTCGCCGCCTCGTAGAGCAGCGGGTACAGGGTCCCAAGCAGCACGACGAAGGCAAAGCCGACGAAGAGCACGTTGTTGAGGAGGAACGCACCCTCACGCCCGAGTGGAGCGTCAATGCCTCCGGGCGAGCGCAGACGGTCGCCGCGCCAGGCGATGAGCCCGAACCCCACGATGACGACCGCGAAGAAGAACCCGATGAGCAAGGGCCCGAGGTCCGACTGCGAGAAGGCATGGACCGACGTGATCACCCCGGACCGAGTCAGGAAAGTCCCCAGGATGGTCAGGGCGAAGGTGGCGATCGACAGGGAGAGGTTCCAGACGCGCATGAGGCCGCGCCGTTCCTGCACCAGTGTCGAGTGCAGATAGGCCGTCCCGCAGAGCCAGGGCAGGAGTGCCGCGTTCTCGACCGGGTCCCAACCCCAGAACCCGCCCCATCCGAGCACCTGATACGACCACCAGGCGCCCAACACAATGCCGACCGACAGGAAGGTGAAGGCGACCAACGTCCAGCGCCGGCACTCAATCTGCCAGCGGTCACCCACCCGCCCTGTCGCCAGCATGCCGATGGCGAAGGCGAAGGGCACCGTGAAGACGACGAAGCCGACGTAGAGCAGCGGCGGGTGGATGGCCACCAGCGGGTTGTCCTGGAGCAGCGAGTTCGGCCCGAGCCCCTGCGTCGCGCCCGGCGCGGTGATGAACGGGTTGGCCGGGCCGATCATCAGTCCGAAGAAAAAGGCAGAGACCACGTAGAGCACGAGCGTGGCGTAACGGATGACCGAGTCCTCCGCCTGGCGGCGGTAACGCCACACGAAGATTGTCGACACCACCGAGAGGATGAGCCCCCAGAGCAGGATCGAGCCGGCGAGCGCAGACCACATCCCCGTGATGGAGTACAGCAGCGGGGTGACGGTGCTGTTGTTCTGCGCCACGAACACGAGGGTGAAGTCGTGGGTGACCAGTGCGTGCTCCATGGCGCCCGCCGCGAAGAGCGCGCCGATGCACATGACCGGCGCCAGCAACCTGGCGTCGGTTCCCGGACGCCCCGATGCAGACGGCGATTCGCCCTCCCCGGCCATCCGCCGGCTGGGCAGCAGTCCGACGATGCTCACCACGATGCCGGCCAGGCAGGCCACGAAGGCGAGCCACACTCCGATCGTCCCCAGGTTGGCGTCGAGCATCAGCAGACCGGGCCGGTTGTCGTCTTCTTCACCCGGTTCGGGTACTGGGCGCTGTACGTGCTGGAGTGCTTGATCAAAATGGAGTTCGAGAGGAACTGGTCCGACGTGTCCGACGTGAAGTGACCCACCACGACGACGGGGACGCGGGACCCGAAGAGCTGGGGTGGACTGCCCGTGTTGGCCACGTGGACGACGTCGGAGCCCTGGCAGATGGTGAAGTTCGAGCCGGCATCGGTGGCATGGATGCTGTCCGGGACGACGGTGCCCTCCAACCGGAACGTCTGGGTACCCAGGGTCTGCCGGTGGGACATGGCCTGGCTGACCGTGTCGAAATAGTCGAGCGAGCTCCCCAGTCCCTCGACGAGCAGGAACACGAGGGCGACAGCCAGCAGGGCAAAGACGGCCAGCAGCCGCCAGCTCATGCGCCGGCGGGGGCGCAGGGGTGGAGTAGCGGGACCCTGGTGAACCTCGGACGTCGGGGGGCTGGGAGGCGGGGTCGGTTCGGTGGTGGTGCCGGTCACGGCTGATCGCTGCCGGCCGGCGTGCTCTCGGGATCGGCGGCCGGCTCCGACATCTGCAGCGCCCGCTCCCAGCGCCGGCGGCGCAGGACCAGGGTGACGGCGTAGACGAACAGCGTGGCCAGGGCGATGGCGTACCCGGCGTCGACGTAGCTCACGGTGCACCCCGGTCCGGCGTCGGTGCGGTGGCGCCGGCACCGACGAGCTCGGTGTCCTCGCTCCAGCGCTCGCTCAGCGAGACCTCGAGCTCCTGGTCGCCCACCGCGTCTTGGAGCACCTCCACCTGGTAGCGCACGCCGAGGAGCCAGACGAAGATCAGCGAGAAGGCGATGAAGCCGAGGAGGAAGGTCCACGACATGGACGGCGAGGCGTGAATCCGGAAGCCCGGGTCGATGAACGTGCCGCCCTGGTGCAGGGTGTTCCACCAGTCCACCGAGAAGTGCACGATCGGGATGTCGATGGCGATGAGGAGCGCGGCCACCGCACAACGGCGGGCGCGGATGGCCGGCTCGGCCGGCACCCGGCGCAGCGCCAGGTAGCCGATCTCGAGCAGCAGCAGCAGCGCGGTCGAGGTGAGGCGGGCGTCCCAGGTCCACCAGACGCCCCACACGGGACGGCCCCAGATGGCGCCGGTGACGAGCGTGAGCGCGGCGAACACCGCACCCACCTCGACCGAGGCGGCAGCCAGCCGGTCCCAGAACAACGAGCGCGTACGCGGCCAGAGGTAGAGCAGGCTCCCGCCGGCTGCCACCAGTCCGACCCAGTACAACGCCACCGTGGCGATGGCCGGATGGATGTAGAGCAACCGGGCCAGGTTCCCCTGGAACTGGTCCGGCGGCGTGATCCAGAGCCCGAGCCAGACGGTGAATCCCATGGCGACGACGCCGAGCACTCCGACGACGGTGAGCCAGCGTGGTCGTCGGTTCATCGTCCCGGTGCCCGGGGTCACGGCGCTCATGCTGCCTCCTGGAGTGGTCCGTAGAGGACGACGCCCACCACGAGATAGATGACCGCGAACGGGACGAGGATCTTGAGCCACTGGGTACCCGAGGCGGCGTTGCCGTCGAGCGCGGCCTGCCACGCTTTGGAGCCGGCCAGCAGCACAGGTGCGAGGACGGGCAGCACCAGCAGCGGCAGAAGGGTGTCGCGCACGCGCAGGCCGGCGGACAGCGCGCCGTAGAGGACCCCCGCGCAGGCGAGGCCGACGGTGGCCAGCAGACTGGCGGTCAGGGCCAGCCACACGACGTGGACCCGGACATCGAAGAGGAACGTGATGCCGGCCCAGAGAACCACCTGCAGCACCAGCAGTTGCAGACCGACCGCAGCCGCCTTGCCCAGGAAGATCCCGGCCGGGTCGATGCCCGAAAGGCGCAACCCGTCACGCGTGCCCTCCCCCGACTCGACGGCCACGCTGCGCTGAATGGCGAGCACCGTCGAAAACAGCAAGGCGACCCAGAAGATGCCGGGCGCGGCGTGGCGCAGCGACGACTGGTCCGGGCCGATGGCGAAGGCCAACAAGACGAGCACGAGGACGGCGAAAGGGACGACCTGCCAAAGCGCGACCCGGGCCCGCGCCTCAATGCGCAGGTCCTTGCCGGCTACCAGCACCGCGTCATGCCACATGGGTGGCCCCCTCGGCGCGGCCTGACTCGGCGGACGCCGCCGCCGGCACCGCGGTGAGCGTCACGCGCCGTCCTCCCGGCTCTTCACCGGTCACGCGCCCACCGCCCATCGACACCACACGGTCGGCCAGGGGAACAGAGAGCTCCGGTTCGTGGGACGACAGCAGGACAGAAGCCCCGTCGGCGACCGCGTCGCCGATCAAGCTGGCCCAGGAGCGCGCGTGACGTGGCATCGAGGCCGGCGTGTGGCTCGTCGAGCAGCCAGAGCGCGGGACGGCGCGCCAGCAACGCGGCCAGGGCGACCCGGCGCCGCTGCCCGGCCGACAGCCGGCCGGCCGGCGTCGTCCGCAGACGCCCGGTCAGTCCGAGGCGCTCGAGCGCCGCGTCGGCGCTCTTCACCGGCAAGCCGAGAGCCCGCACGGCGAATTGGACGTTTTCCGCCGCGCTGAGCTCGTCGTAGAGGGGGGCGGCATGCCCGAGAAGCCCCACGTAACGACGCACCGAGGTGTGATCGGTGGTCAGGTCGACGCCGAGGACGGTGGCGGCGCCCGACGTCACCGGCAACAATCCGGCACAGGCCCGCAGGAGACTGGTCTTGCCGGCACCGTTGGCGCCCACGACGACGACCACCTCACCCTGGTCGAGAGACAAATCGACCCCGGCAAGGGCAGGGAAGCGGCCGGCGAGCGCGACCGCGGCACGAAAGTGAACGACAGGGGCCATGGCCTTCCCCACCATGGTAGGGGGGGTGGGTACCAAGGTTCCAAGCGGGGGTCGGGCCGGCGATCCGCCGGCGCCGAGTTGGGAGGCATTCCGACGCCCGAACCGTCCAGTCCTCTCAGCTGGGCCGCAGCCTCCATCGGCCCGCAGGCCGGGTCGGCCCTGGTCGGGCGAGTCGGCGCCCCACCGGGCTCGGTCTGCCGGCCGTAATGTCCTTGCGCCGATGGTGACCATCCTCATGCCGTTGCCGGCCACTGATTTCGACCCGACCGAGGCCGCCATCAGCTGGCAGGTGCTGTCGGCCGCGGGCCACGACGTCGTGTTCGCCACGCCGTCGGGCCAGCCGGGGCGGGCCGACGATCTCATGGTGACCGGCCGGGGCCTCGATCCGTGGGGCGCCGTTCCGGGCCTGCGCCGCCTCACGGTGGTCGGCCGTGTCCTGCGGGCAGGTGCCGACGCCCGTCGGGCCTACGCCGCGCTGGTCCGGGACGAGGCATTCGGGTCGCCCATGCACTGGGGCGCGGCCCGCCGCAGTCGGTACGACGCACTCGTGCTGCCAGGGGGCCACCGGGCGCGCGGCATGCGCCCCTACCTGGAGAGTCCCGAGGTGCAACAGATGGCCATCGACGCCTTTCGCGCCGGGAAGCCGGTGGGGGCCATCTGCCACGGCGTCCTGGTGGCCGCCCGAGCGGTGGATCCGGCCACGGGCCGCTCGGTGCTGCACGGCCGGCGGACCACGTCGCTCACCTGGGCGCTGGAACGCAAGGCCTGGGAGATCGCGCGCTGGTCGAGATTCTGGGACTCCACCTACTACCGGACCTACGTGGAGGAGCCGGGCCAACGGTGGGGCTACATGTCGGTGCAGCAGGAGGTGACGCGGGCGTTGGCCGATGCCGCGGACTTCTCCGACGTGGAGAAGGGAACGCCCGACTGGCGGCGCAAGACCAGCGGACGCGCCCGCGACACGCTGGACGACGCCCGGCCGGCCTGGGTCGTGCGTGACGGCACCTACGTCTCGGCGCGCTGGCCCGGTGACGTGCACACGTTCGCCCGGACGTTCGCCGAGGTGCTGGCCGAGCGGATCTGACGGTCAGCTGCCGTCGAGCACGAGGTCGAAGGCCTCGGGCGGCATCACGACGTCGAAATAGAGATCTTCGGCCTCACCCCAGCGGGCCTCCCACTCGGCCCGGTAGCGCTCGCCCTTCTCGTTGCAAGAGGCGCTCCCGGCGTGTGGCGCGCCCGACGTGGAGCAGCACCCGCTGGCTCAAGAGGGCCGCCAGCTCCGGGCGCGCGCTGTAGGCACCATCGAGAAGCACCACCGCCGGCGGGGCCGGCGGTGATCGGCGCACCCAGGCCCCCGTCATCCGCATCCCAGTCGTAGGGCCGCCAGGTGACGGCCTCGCCCTGGCTCAATCGGGTGAGCAGGGACCGCTGGCGCTCCCAGTCGATGACCAGATCGACCTTCTCGGCCGGGCCAAGGGCGTCCCAGAAGGTGTCGATGCCGCCCCGGTAGAAGTCGTCGCCGTCGATGACCAGTGCGCCGAGCTGTGCGCCCACCTGCCGGGCCAAGGGTGGACTTGCCTGCTCCCGAACGCCCGTCGAGGGCGACCAGCACGGGTGTGCCTTCGAGACCTTTTGCAACGACGGCGATGCGCTCGCACAGGACGGCGGCGGGACCGCCCGGATGCTCGACGGCGCGAGCCGACCACGGCTCAGCTCTTGGACAAGCGACCGAGGCCCAGGTCGTTCAGGAGGTTCGAGAGCTGCGTCGACACCCAGCTGATGTTGTCCGTCAGGAGCAGCACGCCGAAGACGACCAGGACCAGGCCGGCGACGAGCTCGACCGCCCAGAGCCATTGGCGGGCCCGGGTCAGCGCCGCGGTGAGCCGCCCGAAGGCCAGGCCGACGAGCACGAAGGGCACGGCCAGGCCGAGCGAGTAGACGAACAGGAGCAGCACGCCCCCCGGCAGCGTCCCGTTGTGCGCGGCGAGACCGAGCACGACCCCGAGGATCGGGCCGATACACGGCGTCCAGGCGAACGCGAACGCCATCCCCATGAGCGGCGCCGCCCAGACGCCGAGTCGCGAGGGCCGCACGTCGAAACGCCGCTCGCCGGTCACCCGCGTCACGACGCCCAGGGTGCCGCCACCGGCATGGGCCCAGACGCTGGCCGGCAGTGCGGCCAGCAGCATGACCACCCCGAGCACGATGATGACTGCGCCGCTCACGTGGGCGAGAAACACCTCGTGCGCACTGAGCAGGCGTCCGATGCTCGACGCCGTCGCCCCCAGCGCGACGAAGACCACGGTGAACCCCGCCACGAAGAGCCCGATGCCCCGCAGAACCGGGCGCAGGGCCGCGGCCGGCGTCGCACCGTCCCCACCCGCCTCGAGCTCTGCGGCCGAGAGGCCCGAGACCATGGAGACGTAGCCCGGCACGAGCGGCAGCACGCAGGGTGAGACGAAAGAGAGAATCCCGGCCCCGAAGGCGACGAGGACACCCGCCGGATCGGCTGAGATCGCGGCAAGGACGGGCATTGCAAGGAGCGCGGCGGCCCCGACTATCTCAGGCTCTTGCGAACCAGGTCGATGTCGGCCTCGACCATCATGGTGACCAGCCCGGCGAAGTCCACTTCGCGCTCCCAACCCAGCACGGAGCGCGCCTTGGCGGGGTCCCCCACGAGGAGGTCGACCTCGGCCGGGCGCAGGAAACGCTCGTCGATCACGACGTGCTGCTCCCAATCCAACCCGGCTGCCTCGAAGGCAAGGCGGCACAGCTCGCTGACGGCGTGGGTCTCACCCGTCGACACGACGTAGTCGTCCGGCGCGTCCTGCTGGAGCATCAGCCACATGGCCCGGACGTAGTCTGCGGCGTAGCCCCAGTCCCGCTGGGCGTCGAGGTTGCCGAGGGCCAGCTTGTCCTGGAGCTTGTTGGCGATGCGCGCCACGCCGTGCGTCACCTTGCGCGTGACGAACTCGAGGCCGCGCCGCGGCGACTCATGGTTGAACAGGATGCCGGACGAGGCGTGGAGTTGGTAGCTCTCGCGGTAATTGACGGTGATCCAGTGGCCGTAGACCTTGGCCACGCCGTAGGGGCTGCGCGGGTAGAGCGGCGTCGATTCGCGCTGGGGCACTTCCTGCACCTTGCCGAACATCTCCGACGAGCTGGCCTGGTAGAAGCGGATCTCGGGGTCGACGAAGCGAATGGCGTCGAGCACCCGCGTCACTCCCAGTGCCGTGGTCTCACCCGTCAGCACGGGCTGGGTGAAGCTGGTCTGCACGAAGGACTGCGCGGCCAGGTTGTAGACCTCGGTCGGCCGGTGATCGCGCAGGATGTTGATCAGGGAGACCTCGTCGAGGAGGTCCCCGGCGACGAGTTCGATCTGGTCCTGAATATGGGCGATGCGCTCGAAGTTCAGCGTGCTCGAGCGCCGTACCATCCCGATCACCGTGTAGCCCTGCGTCAAGAGAAACTCGGCCAGATACGAGCCGTCCTGGCCCGTCACGCCCGTAATCAGTGCCCGTTTTGCCATCAGATCAACGCTAGTCGACCTGCCAGCCGGTCCTCCTTGCACGCCTACAGTTCGTCCGTGGCGACCGCATGCATGGTCTCGTTCCGGCTCGGCGGTTCGGACGGGGTCGCCGTCGAGGCGGCGAAATGGGCGCATGCGCTGGACCTCCTCGGCTGGACGGTGCGCTCTGTCGCGGGCGCCGGGCCGGTGGACCACCTCCTCCCCGGGTTGGCCATGGCAGCCCCGGAACCGCCGACACGGGCCGAGGTCGACCGTGCGCTGGCCGACGCCGATCTGGTCATCGTCGAGAACCTGTGCTCGCTCCCCCTGAACCCCGGCGCGGCGGCGGTGGTCGCCGCGGCCTGCGCCGGGCGCCCGACGGTGCTGCACCACCACGACCTGCCGTGGCAGCGTCCGCAGTTCGCGCACCTCCCGCCGCCGCCCGACGACCCCATGTGGGCGCACGTGACCATCAACGCGCTGAGTCGGACCGAGCTGGCGGCCCACGGCATCGTCGCCACCACCATCTACAACTCCTTCGACCCGGATCCGGCGCCCGGTGACCGGGCCGGCGTCCGTGGCGCTCTCGGCGTTCCCGATGCAACGCCGCTGCTGCTGCAGCCCACGCGTGCGTTGGCGCGCAAGAACATCGGCGGCGGTCATCGCCCTGGCCGAGGCAACAGGCGCCACCTACTGGCTCCTCGGTCCCGCCGAGGACGGGTACGGGCCGGAGCTGGAGCGACTCGTCGCCGAGGCGCGCTGTCGCGTTCTGCTCGGCTTCCCACGTGGCGGCTGCTCCGTCGCCGACGCCTACGCGGCGTGCGACGTCGTGACCCTCCCCTCGCTCTGGGAGGGCTTCGGCAATCCGTCGGTGGAGTCGGCGACCTACCGCCGGCCGCTGGCGATCGGCCCGTATCCGGTGGCGGCGGAGCTGGCGGCCTTCGGCTTCGAGTGGTTCGACGCCGCCGACCCCGTCCCCTTGGCGCGCTGGCTCGAGCAACCGGACGCCGGCCTCATTGCGCACAACCAGCAGGTGGCGGCGGACCACTTCAACCTGGCCGACCTGCCGGCACGCCTGTCGGCGGTCTTGGAGCGCGTTCTGCGTCTCTGACCGTTCGGTAACGTGGCGCCATGTCGGGTGCGATGCAGGCGACTTCGAGGCGGCTCACGGCTCGAGCAGCGACGCCAGCAGCTGGTCGCGGTGGCTCTGGAGCTCTTCGCGCAACGGGGCTACCGGGCCACGACGATGGACGACATTGCCGAGGCGGCCGGGGTGACGAAACCGCTCCTCTACCAGCACTTCTCCTCCAAGACGAGCCCTCTACCTGGAGCTGGTCGACTCCATCGCCCAGGACGTCTTGGTGGCCATCGGGCGCGCCGTCATGCGGGCCGAGGGCCCGCGCCAGCAGGTCGAGCTGGGCTTTGCCGCCTACTTCCGCCTGGTGGTCAGCCGGGAGCCGGAGTTCCGGCTGCTCTACGGGCGGGACCACGCGGACGATTTCGAACTGGGCCGTGCCCTGCGCGCCGTGGAGGACGCCATCGCCGAGGCGATCGACCCGCTCATTGACGCAGGGCTCGACGACGACCATCGCCGGCTGCTCGCCTACGGGATTGTGGGCATGGCCGAAGGCGTCAGCCGTCGCTTCATGGCACAGCGCCCCGACTCGGAGGCCGCGGTCGACGAGGAGGCCCAGAAGCTGGCGGGACGCATGGCGGACCTTGCCTGGGCGGGATTGCGCTCAGTCCACCCCGACTGAATCTCAGGGCGAAACCTCCGTCAGTCGGGAGGACGCGTCACAGCGAGCGTGATGAGCGTCCGGCACAACCCCCACAGCTCGTCGACGCACGCGGCATAGACGTCGGCCTCGTGACCCGCCGGGTCGAGGACGTCTTCGCGGTCGTCGAGCTCGACCGCGTCGAGGCGGAGGGCCGCCACCCGCTCTCCGAGGGCCGGCGGTGCCGGTGCGAGGTTCGTGCACAAATGGCGAATGGTGGCGGTCTTCGCCGCGGCGTCGGGGAACTGGCGCCGGACGAAACGTACGTGGTCGGCTTCCATCACGACCACCAGCTCGGCATGCACGAGGTCGACCCCGTACACCTGGCGGCTCCGGTGCCGGCGGAAGTCGACGCCGGCCATTTCGGGGAGACGCAAAAGCGCGGTGCGGGTGCGCAGCCCCATTGGCTGCCCGTCGATGGTGTGGGTACCCGCGGTCACGACGTGCAGCGGTTCGCCGGCGCGCCCGTCGCGCAGGACGTCGAACATGAACCCCGCCATGACCGACCGCGCCGCATTGCCCGTGCAGAGCACCAGCAGCTCCGTCACGTGGCGGCGAGGAGCAGGGCGGGAGCGTCGAGGTCGAGCGCATGCTGCGCGTGCCGACTCGAGCTCGTGAGGAACATCAGATCGCCCCGCTCCGTGCGCTGCACGACCATGGAGGCCACGATGGCCATCAGGAGACCGGCGAAGGTGTCGCGTCGGGTGTCGGCGCGCAGCTGCTCGAGCGAGTAGTCACGCACCCCGCGGCGGCACAGCGCTTCGTGGTAGCCCGCCAGCAGGTCGGGCTCGTGCGCGCGGCGATCCTCCGCACTGAGACAGCCCCCGATGAAGTAGGCGACGTCGATGGACGCGCCGGCCCAGGCCACGGTCTGCCAGTCGACCACCACCGGTCTCGACGTGTGCGGCTGGAACAGGAGGTTGTCGAGACGAAAGTCGCCGTGGCTGGCCGTGCGGGGCCCGTTTCGCAGCCGCAGATAGGCGGGCAGGTGGTCGACGAAGAGACGGCAGACAGCCTGGTACTCCGGGGCGAGCGTGTCGGCGTAACGCTCCAGGAAACCGGGGAGCAGCGAAGAGACCAACGCAACGAGGAAACCATCGGACTCGGGCGTGGACCGGTTCAGCCACTCGAGGCGCTCCAGCTCGGGCGCCTCCCAGCACGGCGCGTGGAGGCCGGCCATCTCCTGCAGCACGGCCGCCGCCACCTCGGGACCACAAGCGGCAATCTGATCGCCCTGGGCCGCCCCGGCGATGTCCTCCATGACGAGCGTGAACCAGCCGGTCTCGGGTTCCACATCGGCCAGATAGACCTCCGGCAGCCGTGCGCCGACCCGGGCCGCGACCTCGCGATAGAAGCGGACCTCTATTTCGTAGGCGCGCAAGGCAAGGCCGGTGCCCCGACTCTGGTCGTCGGCGGAGGCGAACTTGCCCACCACGCTGGAGGGTCCGGCTCCGTCGCGGTCGAGCGTCAGGATGAACCGCGTCGTGTCGGCCATCTGTCCCGTCCCGATCGGCGCCGTCTCGAACGAGCGCACCGAGGCGCCCTCAGAGAGTTGGCCCGCCAGCGTCAGCGCGTCGGTCAGCCATTCCGGCGTGACGTCGGAGTGCTGGCGGAGAAGCGGGAGCTTGGCCATGGCAGGCCGACACTATGGCCCGGCCTGGGCCGACGCGCCGACCAGCAGCCTGGCGTCAGGAGACAGCGGGGCCGGGCAGGAGCGGTGGAGGGTCCCGCAGGGCGCGGCTCGCCGTCGCCCAGATGGCCAGGCCGAGGGCCCACGCAGTGAAGAAGGCCACCGTCCACCGGGGCGTCGAGTGCTGGAGGAGGAAGCCGGCAACCAGTGGAGCGAGCGAGGCGGCGGACAGGGCGATCGCGCTGCGGACGGACTCGGCCCGTCCCAGCAGCCGGTCGGGCGTGGCGGCGATGCGGAACCCGTTGACGACCGAGTCCGTCGAAGGCACGGCCAGGCCAACCGGCACCAGTCCGACGGCCAGCACGACCGCACGGGGCCAGAGCAGGAACACCGCGCAGCCCAACCACGCCCACACCTCCAGAATGAGGACGGCGTGGACCGAGAGAGCGGACCGGACGAAGCGCGAGAGGAAGGAGCCCACGACGACGCTGGCGGCGAACATGCCGGTCAGCAGCCCGATCACACCGCCCGAGAGCCCCTCGCCCTGCCCGATGATCACGATGCAGAACAGCAGGCCGAGAGCGCTGAAGTTCAACAGGCCGTACAAGAAGGCAGTGGTGCGCAGGAAAGGCTGTCGCCAGGTGAACGCCAGCCCCTCTGCGGCGCGCTGGCGGGCGGTGCCCGGCTCCCTTTCGCGCTCCTCCTGGAAACGGGCGCGCACGAGCAGCAGCGACATGGTCGAGCACGCGTAGGAGAGGGCATCGGCCAGGAAGGGAAGGGCGCGGCCGGCTTCGAACAGTGCGCCGCCCAGCGGAGGGCCGATGATGCGCACGGCCGCTGTCCGGCCGCTCTGCGCACCCGCCGCCTCGGGCAATTGGCCGGCAGGCACCACGGCGCGCAGGGCGCCCGCCTGGGCGGCATTGAAGACGGTGCTGCCGATGCCCTCGACGAAGGCCACGCACGGGAGGACCCAAAAGGGGACTCCCCCGACGAGGAGGCCGACCGCAAGGCCGCCGATCGCGGCCGCGCGCAATGCGTCGGCGGCGATCATCAGACTGCGACGATTCCAGCGGTCCGCCGCCAGACCGGCCGGAATGGCGAACACGGCGATCGGCGCGGTCCGAGCAAAGGAGACGATGCCCGCCTTGACGGCGGAGTGGGTCAGCGCAAGGGCCAGGAGCGGGTAGGCGATGGACGTCGCCTGCGAGCCCGCGTCCGACAGGAACTGACCCGTCTGGAGCAGAACGAAGTCGCGGTTGCGCCGGAGGGGTACGGCCGCCATCCGGCGACGCTATCCCGGGCGTGCTGGCGCCGTCCCAGGCTCGTGGCGCCGCCTCGGGAAGACCGACGACAAGGGCGCCGGCGACTCAGATGCGCTCGGACCGGAGCAGTTCCTCGACCTCGTGCGTCGTGGACCCGTTGCCCACCGGAGCGTTCGTCCCCGTCTCGGGATCGTGCAGGACGATCTGATTACGCCCCGAGCGCTTGGCCAACAGCAGCGCGTCGTCTGCCCGGCGCAGAGCGGCGGCCAACTCCTCCCCCGGCTCAATCTCGGTGATGCCGAAGCTCGAGGTGAACTTCGGTAGTCCCCCGACGGTGATGGCGGCGTCGAGTTGGGACTGCACGGTGTTGAGGGCGCGGGTCGCATCGACCGACGAGCAATCAGGGAAGGCGATGGCGAACTCCTCCCCTCCGTAACGCGAAATCAGGTCATGCCCGCGGAGCGAGTCGCGCAGGACGCGGGCGAACAGTCGGAGCGCCCGGTCGCCCGTCTCATGCCCGTAGGTGTCGTTCAGGTTCTTGAAGTGGTCGAGGTCAGCCATCGCGACTGCGACCGGGTGGAGATCGTGCGGCACGGCGGCGACCTTCTCCGAGAACGAGCGTCGGTTGAGCAGCCCGGTGAGCGTGTCGGTCGAGGCCTGCAGCTGTGTCTCCGCCATGACCCGCAGCAGACCGATCCGAGCGCCGGCCAGCTTGGCCAGGGTGGTGAGGTCCTGTACTTGGGCATCCTCCACCTCGGCGTCGGGCTGGTCGGTGGCATGAATGACGCCCACCGTCCGGCCCATGATGGAAACCGGGACACACAGCGCCGAAAGCCGCCCCTGCGGCCGGTTGCGAAGCTTGGGACAGGCATCGAGATGGTCACTGTCCCCGAAGACCTGCACCTGGGCCCGTCGGGCGGCGGGGCAGCGGTCCGGGGAGTCGACGCTGCACGACGGTGGCTCCCCGTCGGGCCCGACACCGGCCATGCGGATGAGGTGAGCGTGGCTGTTGTCCGCCAACAGGAGTTCGACCGGGGCATGGGGCACGACGGCGGCAAAAGACCGCTCAATCACGTCGATGACCTCGGGCTCCCCCTCGGCCATGTCGAGGGCGTTGGCCAGACGACTTTCGAAGCGCTGGCGCTGCCCCTGTACCTCCCGGGTGACGCCCTCGCGGTCGGCGACCTCGATCGCTTCATTCAACTCGTGCGTGAGTTCGCGCACCTTGTTGTCGGTCTTGCGCTGTTGGCGGTCACTGATGATGACCAGGAGGTAGATCAGCGGAAGGAGGCAGGCCATGAGGACGCCCGCCGTCACGGCGTAGCTCGTGACGCCCGATCCGACCGACCGGCCGACGGCTACCGCGGGGATCGTCAGAAAACCGAGGACCACGAGCCCGGCCAGCGGGCTGATGAAGCGAAGGCGCGTGGCCTTCGCCATCTCTCCGTGCCATTCCTCTTCCGTGACCATGTCCACGCTCCAATCACGCGCTGCCCCCGGCGGCCCCAGGGCCACCCGACATGGCGCACTCCGCCCTGGCATCCGCCGCTGTTGTTGTCGGCAAAAACAGGCGTGATCTTTACGAGCCTTTGCACGGAACTGTGGGCTGGTGGATTCGTGCTGAAGCTGACCTGGCCTGGCCGAAATCCCTGTTCAGAACCGCAGGGGGCGCCGTACATTCAGGCGGGGCACACCATCGTGCGAAGGCTTCCACCGACGTCCTTCAGCGGGTCACGCCCTCGCGCAGGCCGATGTCATCGACAACCCACGCGGACACGTGAGACGTCACACTTGGTAGATCAGTTGATGTGGATCCCTGAGATCGCCCGGGAGATCACGAGCCGCTGCACCTCTGAAGTCCCCTCGAAGATGGTGTAGATCTTCGAGTCGCGGTGCCACTGCTCGACCGGGTTCTCCCGGACGTAGCCGTAGCCACCGAGGATCTGAATGGCCTGGTCGGTCACCCAGACGGCGTTCTCGCCGGCGTAGAGCTTGGACATCGAACCCTCGCCGTTCTCGAACTTCTTGCCGGTGCTGGCCATGTTGGCGGCCCGGTGTACGAGCAGGCGGGCGGCGTCAGTGTGCATCTTCATGTCGGCGAGCTTGAAGGCGATGGCCTGGTTCTCGATGATGGCGCGCCCGAACTGCTTGCGCTCCTTGGCGTAGTCGAGCGAGTACTCGTAGGCGGCGCGGGCGATGCCGACGGCCTGGGCACCCACAATTGGGCGGGACGCCTCGAAGGTGGCCATGGCCGCCTGCGTGGAGGTCTTCTTGCCCTCCCTGGCCCGGGCGAGACGCTCGTCCAGCTTCTCTTTCCCGCCGAGGAGGCAGCGCCCCGGCACCCGGCAGTCGTCGAGGACGACTTCGGCCGTGTGCGAGGCCCGGATGCCCATCTTCTTGAACTTCTGGCCCTGGGAGATGCCAGGAGTCCCCTCGGGAACGACGAAGCTGGCCTGGCCCCGACTGCCGAGCTCAGGGTCAACCGAGAGCACCAGCACGTGCGTGTTGGCGATGCCGCCGTTGGTGATCCACGTCTTCGTGCCGTTGAGGACCCATTCGTCCTTGGCCTCGTCGTACACCGCACGCGACTTCAGGGAGGACACGTCTGAGCCGGCGTCGGGCTCGGAAACCCCGAACGCCGCCAGCTTCACGTCGTCGGGCGTCCCGAAACACTGCGGGATCCACTCGCCGATCTGCTCGGGGGTGCCGTTGGCGAAGATCCCCGCCACCGCGAGCGTCGAGCCGAAGATGGCCAACGCGATACCGGCGTCGCCCCAACTCATCTCCTCGTTGACGAGGCACATCAGCAGACCGGTCGGGTCCGAGAAGCACTGTGCGATGAAGTCGAACGAGTACAGACCGTTCTTGGCCGCCTCCTCAATGATGGGCCACGGGGTCTCCTCCCGCTCGTCCCATTCGGGACCGGCGGGGCGGACGACGTTCTCAGCGAACTCGTGCACCCACTTGACGATCTGGATCTGGTCCTCGTTGAGTTCGAGGGAGTAGTCGGACATGGTGCGTCCTCCTTCTGGCACGGTGCCGCGCGACGGCCGGGGCCTCTGCGTCTCGTGGAACCGCAGCTGGACAACGTTCGCCATCTCCGTGCGGCGAAACCCAGGGTTCCGTTGTTACTCAACAGTAACCTACGATCCGGTAACAAATCCATCCATCGTTGGAAAAGTGGGATGACCTGGGAAGTTCTGCCAGATCAGCGACGAATTGCGGTGCCGTTCGGCGTGTCCTCCACGGTCCACCCACGGGCCACGAGTTCGTCCCGCAAGGCATCGGCCCGGGCAAAGTCCTTGGCCACCCCGGGCCTCGTCGCGTGCGGCGACGAGCTGCGCCGACTCCTCGTCCACTTCGGCATCCGCGCCGCGCAGTGGCACACCGAGAGCGGCCAGGAGGACGGCGGCCGTGCCGGCCAGGCGCTGTCCCTCGGCAACGTCCTCTGCATCTGCGGCCGAATTGGCCGCCGTGACGAGTTCGAAGATGCCGGCCAGCGCTCCGGGGGTGTCCATGTCGTCGTCCATGCGGGCATGAAATGCGGCCAGCGCTCCCTCGATCGACGCCGCCGGCGTCGCGCGCCTCGACCACATAGCCGCGGCCATCGGCCAGCAGGTCGCCGAGTCCGAAGCGCCGGGCCAACCCGTCGAGTCGTTCGAGCGCCTTCTCGGCGTCCGCCAGCGTCGGTGCGGTCACTTCGACGGGTGACCGGTAGTGCGCCCGCAGCACCAGGAGGCGGTAGGCGCGCTCGTCGCAGCGGGCGAGCAGATCGGTGAGGGACGTGAAGTTACCGAGGGACTTGGACATCTTCGTTCCGTCGACTTCGACCCACCCGTTGTGCACCCAGTGCTGGGCGAATGGCCGACCTTCGGCGACCGCCTGGGCCCGCTCGTTCTCGTGATGCGGAAACGCCAGGTCCCGGCCGCCCCCGTGAAGGTCAAAACCGTCGCCGAGCAGGTCGAGCGACATCACGACGCACTCGGTGTGCCAGCCGGGACGGCCGGCTCCCCAGGGCGCGTCCCAGCTGGGTTCGCCCTCCTTGGCCTTCTTCCACAGTGCGAAGTCCAGTTGGGACCGCTTCTCGTCACTGCCCTCGACTCGAGCTCCCGCCTTGAGGGAGTCGAGGCTCTGCAGAGCCAGGAGCCCGTAGCCCGGCACCTGTTCCACGTTGAGATAGACCCCGTCGGAGGTCTGGTACGCCACGCCGCGCTCGAGCAGGTCCGCCACCAGATCCACCATGTCGGCGATGTAACCCGTGGCGTGCGGCGTCTCGTCCGGACGGAGCACGCCCAGGGCGTCCATGGCCTCCCACCAGCGCGCCTCGAACTCGGCGGCCACCTCGGGTTCCGTCCTGCCCTGCTCGTTCGCGCGCTTAATGATGTTGTCGTCGACATCGGTGATGTTGGACACGTACCGGACGGCCAGCCCGCAGAAGAGCAGATAGCGGCGCAGGACGTCGAAGACCAGGTTGTAGCGGCCATGGCCGATGTGGGGAAGGTCGTAGACCGTGGGGCCACAGACGTACATGGACACCTCCCCGGCGGTGCGCTGCTCCAGCGGGTGGACCGTGCCCGTTGCGGTGTCGTGAAGGCGTAGCACCCGGGTACGGTAACGCGATCATGTCGACCCCTACGACCGGAGCGCCCCGCGTCCCCGACAAGCCCACGCTGGACAATCTGGAGGAGCGTTGGGCCTCCGCCTGGGAGCAAGCGGGGACCTACCGGTTCGACGAGACGGCCACCCGGGACGAGGTGTTCTCCATCGACACACCTCCTCCGACGGTGTCCGGCTCCCTCCACATGGGCTCGGTCTTCGGCTACGTACAGACCGACGCCATCGCCCGCTACCGGCGCATGCGGGGGTGGAAGCTGTTCTACCCGATGGGATGGGACGACAACGGGCTCCCGACCGAGCGCCGGGTCCAGACGTACTTCGGAGTGACGTGCGACCCCTCCCTCCCCTACGACCCGAGCTTCAGCCCGCCCGAAGAGCCCGGCAAGGACGACATCCCCGTCAGCCGGCCCAACTTCATTGCGCTCTGCCACCAACTCACCGCCGAGGACGAGCGGGCGTTCGAGGGCTTGTGGCGCCGGGTGGGCCTTTCAGTGGACTGGGACCGGACGTACGCCACCATCGACGACAAAAGCCGACGGACCAGTCAGCGCATGTTCCTGCACAACCTGGCCCGGGGCGAGGCCTACACCTCCGAGGCACCCACGCTCTGGGACGTCGACTTCCAGACTGCGGTGGCCCAGGCAGAAATGGAGGACCGCCAGCTGGCCGGCGCCTACCACCGCCTTCGGTTCGACGACATTGAGATCGAGACGACACGACCCGAATTGGTGGCCGCCTGCGTGGCCCTGGTGGCCCACCCCGACGACGAGCGCTACGCCGCCCGGTTCGGCTCCACCGTCCACACACCCCTCTTCGGCGTCGAGGTGCCCGTCCTGGCCCATCCGCTCGCAGAGCCGGACAAGGGCTCGGGCATCGCCATGATCTGCACGTTCGGCGACGTGACCGACGTCGTGTGGTGGCGCGAGCTCGACCTGCCGACCCGGAGCATCGTGACCCGGTCGGGCCGCATCACCGAGACGCCGCCTCCCGGCGTGCCCGATGGCGAGGCCTGGCGGGCCATCGCCGGCCGAAGCGTCAAGCAGGCGCAGCGTGCAATGGTCGAGCTTCTGACCGCGTCAGGGGACATGGTCGGCGAGCCCCGGCCGATTGAGCACCAGGTGAAATTCTACGAGCGGGGAAGCCGCCCGCTCGAGATCGTCACCAGCCGGCAGTGGTTCATCCGCAATGGAGGACGCGACGACGTGCTGCGGCGCGAGCTCCTTGACCGGGGGACCCAGCTCGATTGGCGCCCGCCCTACATGCAGGTCCGATTCGACGACTGGGTCAGCGGCCTCAACGGCGACTGGCTGGTCAGCCGCCAGCGCTTCTTCGGTGTCCCCGTGCCGGTCTGGTACCCCGTCGGCCCCGACGGTGAGGCCGACCACACATCTCCCATCGTCCCGGACGAGTCCAGGTTGCCGATCGACCCCACGACGGACGTCCCCGCGGGCTACTCCCCGGAGCAGCGCGGCGTAGCCCGGAGGGTTCACCGGCGACCCCGATGTCATGGACACATGGGCCACCTCGTCGGTCACGCCGCAGATCGCCTGCGGTTGGGACGACGACCCGGCCCTGTTCGCGGCGACCTTCCCCATGGATCTCCGGCCTCAGGGCCCTGAGATCATCCGCACCTGGCTCTTCTCGACCTTGCTGCGCTCGCACCAGGAGCACGGCGTGCTGCCTTGGCGGCATGCGACTATCAACGGCTGGATTCTGGACAAGGACCGCAAGAAGATGTCCAAGTCGAAGGGCAACGTGATCACGCCCATGGCCACGCTCGAGGAGTTCGGCTCCGACGCCGTGCGCTACTGGGCCTGCAACGGGCGTCCCGGTACGGACACCGCCCTCGATGTGGGCGTCATGAAGATCGGCCGTCGACTGGCGATCAAGGTTCTCAACGCATCGAAGTTCGCGCTGGGCCGGCTGGGTGAGGGTCCGATCCCCGGGGTCGACGCCGTGCACATGCCTCTGGACGTTGCGTTGCTGGCGCGGCTGGCCGCGCTCGTCGACGCGGCAACGGCGGCACACGACGAGTTCGACTACGCACGCGCCCTCGAGGTCACCGAGACGTTCTTCTGGGCCTTCTGCGACGACTACGTCGAACTGGTCAAGACGCGCGCCTACGGCGAGGCGGGGGCCGGCGGGACCGACTCGGCCCGGGCGACGTTGGCGCTGGCGCTCTCGGTCCTGCACCGGCTCTTTGCCCCGTTCCTCCCCTTCGTCACCGAAGAGGTCTGGAGCTGGTGGCAGGACGGCTCGGTGCACCTGGCGGCCTGGCCCGAGACTGCCGACGCGGGGCCGCACGCCGGCGCCGACCAGTCGGTGCTGACTGTGGCGTCCGAGGTCCTTGGCGCCGTCCGGCGGGAGAAGACCGCCAACAAGCGCTCCATGCGAGCGCGCGTGGCGCTCCTCACCGTCAGCGGCCCGCCTGCGACGCTGGCCGCGGTGGAGGCGGCCCACGGCGACATCGTGGACGCCGGCGGCGTGGACGAGCTGGTGGTGTCGGCGGGAGACGCACTGTCGGTGCAGGTGGTCCTGGCCGAGGAGACCTGACCTCGAGCGTCAGAGATAGGCGGCCTGCGCCGCGTCGGCCATCTCCGACGGCGTTCCCTCGTGGGCGATGCGGCCGTGCAACATGATGGCGGCCCGGTCCGCCACACCGAGCGCGGTGTCCGCGAATTGCTCGACGACGACCACGGTCACCCCACCGGCGGCGATGGCCGCCACCATTTCGTAGAGGTGGCCCACAATGATGGGAGCCAGCCCCATGGAGAGCTCATCGAGCAGCAGCACCTTGGTCTCTCCCGCCAACGCACGCGAAATGGCCAGCATCTGCTGCTCGCCGCCCGACAGCGTTCCGGCCAGCTGCTTCCGGCGCTCCTTCAAGCGTGGGAATTGCTCGTAGGCCCGTGCCTCGACCTCGGCCGTGGTGAGACCGCCACGGTAGGTCCACATGCGCAGGTTGTCGCGTACCGTCAGGTTGGGAAAGACGCCGCGCCCCTCGGGGATGGCGACGACACCGGCCCGCGCCAAGACGTCGGGCTTCCAGCTCGCAGGCGTCACCCAGTCCACGGCAACCGTGCCCGCCGTCGGGTGCAGGCGGCCGTTCACGACCTTGAGGAGCGTGCTCTTGCCGGCCCCGTTGGGCCCGAGCAGGGCGAAGACGCTGCCGGCAGGCACCTGGAGATCCACGCCGTGGAGCACCTCAATGCGCCCGTAGGCGGCGCGGACGCCCTCGATCGTCACGCCCGCACCCGGTCCGGCGTTGTCTCCTCCTGCCTCCGTCACCCGGCATCCTTGCCGTGGCCCAGATAGGCCTCCTGCACCGCCGGATTCGTCCGGATGGCGTCGGGGGCGCCCGAGGCGATGACCTCGCCGAAGTCGAGCACGTGCACGGTCGAGCAGAGCTGCAGCACCAGGTCGGTGTCATGCTCGACCAGCAGAATGGCGCGACCCTCCCCCGCCAGCGATGTGAGGAGGCGGCCCAAGGTGGCGCTCTCGTGCTCATCGAGGCCGGAGAACGGCTCGTCGAGGAGGAGGACCTTGGGATCGGTCGACAGGGCGCGGGCCAACTCGACCAGGCGGGCCGACCCGGTCGGCAGTGACGACACCGGCGCCGCCGCCTCCTCTCCCACGCCCACGCGTTCGAGCAGGCCGAGGGCGGCAGACGGCGCAGCGCTCCTTTCGCCTGCCTCGAGCCCGACGCGCACATTGTCAGTGGCGCTGAGGGTCGAAAAGAGCTCAAGGCGCTGGAAGGTGCGCGCCATGCCAAGGCGGGCCCGACGGTACGTGCGCGCCCGCGTGACATCGGTTCCGTCCAGCGACACAGAACCGCTGCTGGGTCGCTGCAGGCCCGTGATGACGTTGAACAGCGTGGTCTTGCCGGCGCCGTTGGGTCCGATCAGACCGGTCACGACCCCCGCTTCGGCAGTGAGCGAAACGCCGGAGAGAGCGACCACCCCGCCGAAGCGGACGGTCACATTCTCCACGGCGAGGGCGGCGGCGACCCCTGCGTCAGACGGCACTGGCCACCTCGGGCTCGATCGCGATGGGTTCGACGACGTTGTCCGCGTCGCCGAAGGGCAGCCGCACCCGGTTCGTGAGCCACGTCATGCCCAAGACCCCCTCGGGGTGCCGCGCCAGCAGGACGATGCCGATGCCGGCGGTGAGCCCGATCAGATCGGCCAGCGAAGTGGGCAGGTGGGTCTGCAGGACGGGAAGCGCAGCGGCCGTCATGCCTCCGAGCAGCGCGCCGGTGATGGTGCGGATCCCCCAGATGGCCACGAACAGAAGCAGTGTGAGACTGCCGATGTACTGCACGTCGGTGGCCCCGATGCCACCCTGCTGGCCCGCATAGAAGACACCACCGAGACCGGCCATGGCGGCGGACAGGCTGAAGACGATCACCTTGGTTCGGACCGCGTTCAGCCCCACCATGGCGAAGGCCGCAGGCGAGTCGCTCATCGCCACGAGACGGCGGCCGAAGGCGCTCCGGCGTATCAGGCCGACGAGCAGTGCACACAGCGCCGCCGCTACTGCGACCTCGACGAGCTCGGCCTGGTTGCTGACCGAGCTCATGAAGGGCAGCCGCAGGCGGCCCACGCCGATGGACGTCCCGTCGGAAATGACGCTCGAGTTGTCGAAGAAGGCGGAATACATGACCGCGCCAAAGGCAAAGGTGGCCAGCGCCAGGTAGAGGCCGCGCAAACGCAGGGTCGGCAGCGCGACGAGCGCCCCGACGGCACCCGACACCGCGACTGCCAGGAGCAGGCCCCACCACGAATCGCCGCCGAGCGTCTTCCCCATGGTGAAGGCACCGATCCCCATGAAGGTCAGCTGGCACAGCGAGACCTGACCGGCAAAGCCGACGAGCAGCACGAGCGAGAGGCCGACGATGCCGAGCGCCAATCCCTGCGAGAGCGTCGAGAGGGCCGTCGCTCCCACAATGGCCGCCAGGACGACCATCACCGCGAGCAGGAGGGCGGCACCAGCCATCGACTGGCGAGCGGAGGCCACCCTGGGGACGGCCCGCAAGGCCAGGCGCCCGGCGGGGGCCAGCCGCGCCGCCGGGATCACGAGCAGTGCCACGAAAAGGAAGACGACCGGAATCACCTCGACGAGGACGGCGGCGAGGCCGGCGTTGATGTGGCCGGGAAGGTAGCCCTGTGCGTAGTAGGTGACGAGGCCGAGGATGAGCGCGCCGACAAAGGTCATCGGAAGGCTGCGCAACCGACCGACCACGGCAGCCGCGAACCCGTTCAGGGCAAGGAGCGTCAGCTGGACAGACGTCAACCCGGTCTGTCCAACGAGCGGAGCAATGAGCACGCCGGCGAGGGCTGCGAGCATGAAGCCGAGCACCCACCCCATCTGCGACAGCCGGTAGGGCTTCGCGCCGGCCAGCGCGACGAGCTCGGGATCGTCGACAACGGCGCGCATGGCGACGCCGAGCCGGGCCCGGCGCAGGAACAGGCCCAGGGCGACGCCCACGACCGCGGTGACGATCACGATCATGATCTGCTGGTACTGCAGCGTGACACCGTTGGGCCCGAACAGATGGACCGACAAGACCGTGCCGTTCGATTGGGTGAAGTAGGGCGGCACGGCGCGGATGATGTCGGGGCTGCTCCAGAAGATGGTGGCGACGCCCAGCAATATCACCAGGAGGCCGAGCGACACCATGAGCGACCGCTCCACGGTGGCACCGTGGATGCGCCGGAAGAGCACGAACTCGACGACGAGTGCGAGGAGTGGTGCTTCGACGAAGACGATGAACACAATGGCGAGCAGGAACGGCCAGTGCTCGTTCTGCCACAACTCCCAATACGAGAACGCCGCGACCATGCCCACGGCGCCCTGGGCGAAGTTGAAGACGCCAGTCGTGTTGTAGGTCACGACCAGGCCGATGGCCAGGAGGCCGTAGACCGCACCGAAGACGATGCCGAGGACAGTGAACGAGAGGAAGACGCTCACCGCTTCACCTCCTCACCACTGCGAAACCCCCAACCGCGACGCTGGCTTTAGCCCGTGACGCCGGAAGCGTTGTACAACTTTGCGTTGCAGTCGAATCCGCCCCCCGTCGGCAGCTCACGGACATATTTCCCGTTCTTGATGCCGGCCTGTACGAAGCAGGGTGTCAGCGTCTTGGCGGCCGGATCCGAGCCTCCGAAGAGCCCGTTGGCGTTGTAACTCGTGATCTTCCTCAACTCGGCCATGACGGAACCCCTGGTCGGATGCGGCCCGGCCGCCTTGAGGGCCTGCACGAACAATTCAGCAGAAGCCCATCCGAAGAGCGTGTAGAGGTCGGGAGACCAGGATGGGTTCACCTTCTTCACGTACGTATCGAATTGCTTGACCGCCGGCACTTTGTTGGCGTCCTCGCCGAGGTACAGGGCGTAGACCTGTCCGATCTGAATCCCATTGGTCGCAGCGGGGCCGCCGGCGTGGGAGATGAACTGGTCGGCGTAGACCGGACCTCCCGAGAAGATGAGACCCGGATGCCAGTTCTGGGTATTGGCGTTCTCCACGAAGATCGCGGCGTCCTGCCAATCGATCCCGGTCAGATCGACCGCGTTGACGCCCTTGTTCTTCATGTTGATGACATCGGTCGTGAAGTCGGACGCCAGCGGATTGACGTCGTCGACATAGGCGATCTTGTAACCCAGGCTCTTCAGGCCTGCGAACTGTTGGGCCATCTGGGTCTCAGCCGACGAGACGTCGGAGACGATGGCGCCGACGGTGGTGTCCTTGGGGTAGTGCTTCTTGTAGTACTGAACGGGTCCCAGGGTCTCCTGGCCGGACAACGGTTGTGCGCTGAAGTCGTTGGGCAACGCGTTGGTGCCGGCGTCGAGCGTCACGGAGACGTCGGGCACGGCGGTGTTGCTGGCCAACGCCGCACACCCGTACCCGTCGAAGAGAGAGAAACTCCCCACCAGCGCAAAATCGTTGTTGATCGCTTCCTGGGTCTCGGTGGTGTTCTGCTGACCACTGAAGGCGTCATCCTTTGAGTCGACGAGAAGCTTCCGGCCGTCGACGCCACCTTGGGCGTTGATCATGTCGAAGTAGGCCTTCACACCGATCGGCGCGCCCTCGAAGAGGCCCGGAACGGGGCCCGTGATGATGGAGACGTTGCCGACCGTCACCGATTTCGGGGTGATCCCGGTCGTCGCCGCATTCTGGGCCGCCGTCGGCGCCAGTGCCGGCGTACAGGTGCCCGAGGCCGTCGCCGCCGCCCCGGCCGGAGAAGCGGCCACCAGGGCGCCTCCGCCGATGGCGACCGACCCCGCGATCACGGAACCGGCCAGCAGGCCGCGCACGGCTCGACCACCCCGCGCACGCTTGCTCGAGCCGTACAACTGCACGTTCGCCACAGCCACCCCTTCTCGGTTGTCCGTCCCTCCCCTCCCGTTTCAATCCCGGTCGGGGTGGGGGTCACAATTCGGGAGCTGACTCTACGTCAGAAACAATTCTCGAGTTCGTCACACCCAGGTCACCGGCTGTTTCGCCGGCGGCCCGAGCCGCCTGGAGGAAGTCCGCAACCGCCGAGGTCGTGGCCTGGCAGCGCAGTGAGGCCAGCACGTCGAAAGCATGCTGGGCCAGGGGCAACTCGGCGTAGGCGACGGGCGCATGGGACACCGATCGCAGACGCTCCACGAAGACCCGGGCCGACTCCACCGGCACCAGCGTGTCGTTGACCCCCTGGAGCACGAAGAACGGGGGTGCCTCGGCACGGACCCGGTAGGTCGGGGAGGCGTCCCGGAAGAGTTCGGGGTGCTCCGACTCCTTGGTCTTCATGACGCTCTTCTCGAGCATTTTGAGCAGACCCGGGCCGAAGATGGCCGAACCGTCCGGAGAGCTCGTCAGGTCCATGACGCCGTAGAAGGGGACACACGCCTGCACCGTCGTCTCGACCTCCTCGAATCCCGGCTGGAAGGCGGGGTCGCCCGCACTGAGGGCGAGGAGGGCGCACAAGTGGCCGCCGGCCGATCCCCCGCTGACGGCCACGAAGGAAGGGTCGCCCCCGTACTCGCCGATGTGCTCCTTGACCCAGCCCACCGCCCGCTTGGCATCGACGATGTGATCGGGCCAGGTGGCAGTCGGGCTGAGCCGGTAATTGACGGCGACGCAGACCCAGCCCCGGGCGACCAGTTCGTACATCATCGGCTTGCCCTGTTCGCGCTTCTCGCCGATCATCCAGGCGCCCCCGTGGATGTAGACCATGACCGGAGCCTTCCCCGGAGGGGCGAGGCGCGACTGGTAGACGTCGAGGCGGTGCCGCTTGATGCCGTCACCCCAGTAATCGATGTTGCGGCTGACGCGGACGGCCCGCGACCCGAAGGGAATCGCACGGGTGACCCTCCACCAGCGGCCCCAGGTCGGCGCAGTCGGCTTCTCGGGCACGGGGAAGGCGGAGGTCCGTACCTCCCCCAGGGCGGCTGCCGTCACACGCGGCGGCACGGTGCCCGGCGATACCCAGCCCGACCAGGCCGACCCAGTCCGCCACGGCGACGGCCAGACCCAGCCACCCGGCCCAGCTCGACAGCGCCCCGGCCCAGATGAAGAGGCCCGTCGCCACCGCCTGCCAGAAAATATTCTGGAAGGCCAGCTCGCCGGCGATCCAGCCGCAGGTGAAACTGAGGACGGTGAAGGGCTCCCGGCGAATGGGGCGGTAGGCGAGGGCGATGGCCACGGCTCCGATGAGCGTCACGATCAAAAAGACGTACGGCACTCCACCATCTTCGCCCGATCGGAGGGTTCCCGCTGGTCCACCCTGGTCGAAGCGGTCCGCCTGTTTGCCCCGGCCTGGCGGAGGCGCGAGGTTATGCACGTCACGACGATGACCAAGGAGAGTCGATGACCCCCGAACGGCTGAGCGGGCTCGATGCGAGTTTCCTGTACATGGAGACCCCCACCCTCCACATGCACGTGGCCATGACCGCCGTCTTCGACCCCTCCACGGTGCCGGACGGGTACTCGTTCCGGCGGATCCGCCAACTGATCAACGACCGCATCCCCCTGGCCCCGGTGTTCCAACGCCGCCTGGTGGAGGTTCCCATGCGACTGGGGCACCCCGTCTGGGTCGACGACCCCGAATTCGACATCGACAACCACCTCCGGCGTGCGGCGCTGCCGTCCCCCGGGGGGATGCGGGAGCTGAGTGACTTCGCCGCCGACGTCATCAGCCGCCAGCTCCACCGGGACCGTCCGCTGTGGGAGATGTGGATCGTGGAGGGCCTGGAGGACGGGAAGATCGCCGTGGTGATCAAAATGCACCACAGCACCATCGACGGGGTGTCAGGAGCGGAGCTCCTCGGTGTCCTCTTCGATCTGGAGCCCAACCCCCCGGTGATGCATCCGCAGACGGCCCGGCCGTTCGACACGCGCATCCCGTCCGGCCTGGAACTCGTCTCGCAGGCGATGATGGCCGGCCTGGTCGCGCCCTTCGACTTGGGGCGCACGGTGCTGCGCACCACCCGCAACATCTTCGACGTGCGCCGCATCCGCCAGGGACTCACGGCCAAGGCCGCCCTGCCGTTGACGGCACCACGTACCTCCATCAACGTCGCAGTGCATGCCCGCCGCCGCGTGGCCTTCGCCGCCGCCAGCCTGGCCGATGCCAAGGCACTCAAGGACAAAATGGGTACCACCGTCAACGACGTCGTGCTGGCAATGTGCACCGGCGCGCTGCGGACGTACCTGCTGGCCGGTGATGAGCTCCCCGACATCCCTCTCGTGTCGGTGGTTCCGGTCTCGGTGGCTCCCGACGTGGCCGGCCTGAAGGGCTCCAACAAGGTGTCGGCCATGTTCGTCCAGCTGCCCTGCCACATTGAGGACCCGCTCGAGCGGCTGCAGCTCATCCACGAGGGGACCAAGGGGGCCAAGGAGGAGCACCAGGCTCTCGGGGCGACGACGTTGCAGGACTGGGCCGAGCACGCCACTCCCAGCGTGTTCGCCGCCGCGGCGCGGCTCTACACCGGGATGAAGCTGGCCGACCGGCACCGGCCTGTCGCCAACCTGGTGATCTCCAACGTGCCGGGTCCGGATTTTCCCCTCTACCTGGCCGGGAGCCAGATGCTCGGGATGTTCCCCCTCGGACCCGTCATGGACGGCATGGGGCTGAACATCACCATCATGAGCAACATGGGCGTCCTGTACTGGGGCCTCGCTTCCGATGCCCGCGCCGTCCCGCGTCTGTGGGATGTCGCCGCCGCCGTCCCGCGAGCGCTCACCGAGCTGATGCAGGCGGCCGGGCTGGAGTCCCAACCGTTCGACGTCCCGATCCACCTCGGGCCCGGCATGCCGCCGACAGCCCACTGGGTCCGCTCCGCCGCGTCGATCGATGCGGAGGCGACCGGTAGCGTGAGCGCATGACAGTTCGCGAGCTCGGCCATCTGGTTCTGTACGTCCGTGACCTCGGGCGCTCGGTGGACTTCTACCGCGACGTGCTGGGCTGGCAACAGGTCCTCCCCGCGCCCGGCGAGGCCCCTGTCGGTGCCGCCGGCTTCTCGTCGGGTCGCACACATCACGAGCTGCTGCTGATCGAAGTCGGTCCCGACGCCACGCCGATCCCGCCCGGCCGACGCGTCGGGATGTACCACTTCGGGCTCAACGTCGGGGAGACCGACGACGACCTGCGTGAGGCCCTCGCCGCGGTCCAGGCCGCCGGCGCCACTGTGGTCGGTTCCGCCGACCACACCGTGACCCACAGCATCTACATCCTCGACCCCGACGGGAACGAGATCGAGCTCTACGTCGACGTACCCGGTGTGGACTGGCAGTCGAACCCGACCCTCGTCGGTGCCGCGGTCCGCCCGCTCCGGCTCTGACGGACCCGCGCGGCGACTGGTGACCGAGGCGATGAAGGTCGTACGCGCCGATGCCGAGGGCGAACGCGGTCGCCGTGGAGTGGCTCTTGCAGGGCGGGGTCGCCGTCGTGCCGACGGACACCGTCTACGGGTTGGCGGCACGGCCGGACGAGGTCGCCGCTGTGCGCACCATCTACCGCCTGAAGGGGCGGCCCGAAGGCATGCACCTTCCCGTCCTGGCCGCCTCCGTGGACCAGGTGCGTGAGCTGGGCGTGACCTTCACACCGGGAGCGGAGGCGCTGGCCCGACGCTGGTGGCCGGGTCCGCTCACGCTCGCCTTCGGGTTCGATCCGCAGCTCGACCGACCCGGCTGGCTGCAGGGGCGCGACGAGGTGGCCGTCCGTGTCCCCGCCCACAGCTTTCTGCGGGCCGTGCTCCAGCAGACTGGCGTGCTCGTCGTCACCAGTGCCAACCCCCACGGCGCGCCCACGCCGCGGACCGCCCACGACGTCGCGGTCGCTCTGGGCTCCGCGGTGGAGCTGGTCGTCGATGACGGCGAACTGCAGGATGTCCCCTCGACGTTGGTCAACGTCAACGGTCCCGCGCCGTCCGTGGAGCGCGAGGGCGCCATTGCGCGGCACATCATCGCCGACGCGTTGCAGGAGACCCGGTGAGCCCCACCTTGCTGGCCATTGAGACATCGTGTGACGAAACGGCGGCGGCAGTCGTCGATGACGCGTTGTCGGTGCGCTCGTCCGTGGTCGCCAGCCAGATCGACCTGCATGCCGCCTTCGGCGGGGTCGTCCCGGAGCTGGCCAGCCGCGCCCACCTCGAGACGGTGACGCCGGTCATTGCCCGTGCGCTCGAGGATGCCGGCATCAACGGCCAGGACCTGACGGCCGTCGCCGTCACGTCGGGGCCGGGTCTGGTCGGCGCACTCCTCGTCGGCATCGCGACGGCGAAGGCCCTCGCTCTCGGCTGGGGTATCCCCGTGGTCGGCGTCAACCACCTGGAGGGCCACTTGGCCAGCGTCTACCTGGCCGATCCCGAGGTGCCCTTCCCACAGACCGCGCTCTTGGTGTCGGGCGGCCACTGCATGCTCACCCGCTGCACGGAGCCGGGGCGTTACGAGCTGCTCGGTGAGACCGTCGACGACTCCATCGGCGAGGCCTACGACAAGGTCGCCCGCTTCCTGGGGCTCGGATACCCGGGTGGTCCGGTGCTCGACCGGCTCGCCGCCACCGGGGAGGATGTGCTCGGCTTCCCCCGGCCCATGCTCGCCGACGGGTACACCTTCTCCTTCTCGGGCCTCAAGACCGCTGTGGTCAACCACGTGCGCGCCGATCCGGGCTTCTCGGAGAGCGAGGTCGCGGCGTCCTTCGTGGCCGCCTGCATGGACGTGCTCATCGCCAAGCTGCGCCGTGCGCTCGAGGAGTTCGGCGACCCTGCCTTGGCCATCGTCGGGGGCGTGGCGGCCAGCCCGATTCTGCGGGCCCGGGCCCAGGTGCTGGCCGACGAATTCGGCACCCGGCTGCTCATCCCTCCCCAGGCCATGGCCACCGACAACGCGGCCATGATCGGCGTGGCGGGCTGGCACAAGCTGAAGGTCTCCGGCGCCAGCGCCGCTTCCTTCGGGCCCGAGCCGGACCTGCGCCTCCGCTTCGTCTAGAGGGAGGTCCTAGTAGAGCCCGACGACATTGCCGTTCTCGTCGATGTCGATCCGCTCCGCCGCCGGGCTGCTCGACAGTCCGGGCATGGTGCGCATGTCACCGCTGATCAGGTAGACGAACCCGGCACCGACATTGGCCCTGGCCTCGCGGACGGGAAGGCGCCACCCCCGGGGCGCTCCCCGGAGCGAGGGATCAGAAGAGATGGAAAGGTGCGTCTTGGCGATGCACACCGGGAACGAGCCGAAGCCGGCCCGCTCGTACATGTCGAGCTGGGCCGCCGCCTTCGGCAGGTAGTCCACCCCTTCTGCGCCGTAGATCTCGGACGCCACGGTCTCGATCTTCTGTCGCAGCGAGGCATCGTCGCCGTAGAGCATGTGGAACTCACCAGGCTCTGCTGCCGCCTCGACCACCGCCTCGGCCAGTTCGACGGCGCCCTTCCCGCCGTTCTCGAAATGCGTGCACACGGCGGAGCGCGCGCCCACCGACGCCGCGATCTCCCGAATGGCGGCGTGTTCGGACGGGAAGTCGCCCGCCATGGCGTTGATGGCGACGACGGGCGTGACCCCATGGCGGCGCACGATGGCCAGGTGGGCCAGGAGGTTGACCGCTCCGAGTTGGACCTCCTCGGGATTCTCCTCCAGCATGGCCGGCGGCAGCGGACGGCCTGCCACCACGCGGTGGCGCCCCGAATGCACCTTCATGGCCCTCACGGTGGTCACCACGACGGCAGCATCGGGGGCGAGACCCGACGTCCGGCACTTGATGTTGAAGAACCGTTCGGCTCCCATGTCCGCGCCGAATCCCGCCTCGGTGATCAGGAACTCCCCAGCGTGAATGCCGATCAGGTCGGCGACCACAGACGAGTTGCCGTGGGCGATGTTGCCGAAAGGACCTGCGTGCACGAGCGCGGGAGTGTTCTCGAGCGTCTGGAGCAAGTTGGGCTTTATGGCATCGCGCATGATGACGGTCATGGCCCCGGCCGCCTTGATCTGCTCTGCGGTCACCGGTTCGCCGTCCGAGGTGTAGCCGACCACAATGCGGCCCATGCGTTCGCGCATGTCGCGCAGCGACGTCGACAGCGCCAGGACGGCCATGACCTCGGAGGCCGGGGTGATGTCGAAGCCGGTCTGCCGCGGTGTGCCGTCCTGCTTGGCCCCGAGCCCGCTCACAATGTTCCTCAGGGACCGGTCGTTGACATCGAGCACGCGCTTCCACGTGACATCGTGCGGATCGAGCCCGCGCGTGTTCCCGTGGTAGATGTGGTTGTCGACCATGGCGGCCAGGAGGTTGTTGGCCGCCGTCACCGCGTGCAGGTCCCCGGTCAGGTGCAGGTTCAGGCTCTCGAATGGGACCACCTGGCTGTAGCCCCCGCCCGCCGCGCCGCCCTTGATCCCGAAGGTCGGGCCCATGGAGGGCTGCCGGATGGCAATGGTCGCCTGCCTTCCGATGCAGGCCAGGGCCTGCCCCAATCCGACCGTCGTGGTGGTCTTGCCTTCACCGAGCGGCGTGGGAGTGACGGCCGTCACGACGACGTAGCGGGCCCGGGGCCGATCGGCCAGGGCCTCCACGGCGTCGAGGCTGATTTTGGCGACGTCGCTGCCGTACGGCTCGAGGAGTCCGGGCTCAATGCCCATCTGGGCGGCGACGTCGGTCATCGGGCTCAACTTGGCCTGCCGCGCGATCTCGATGGCCGGAGGAAGGGGCACCGCCACGGATCATGCCAGACAGAGCGGAGGGCACGCCGCACGACGGTTCTCGCAGGGCGCGCCCCTGCGGCCTACCCTCGCGGTGAGCGCTCCCCGGAACCGGAGCGTGGGGGCCCACCGCCGGGCGCAAGGAAAGGAGCGTTGCCATGTCGAAGTCCGATGGCGTCTTCATCTACATCGGGACCTATGCCAGTGAGGTCGACGCCCGCGCTGACTACGACGTCGTCAAGGAGCTCCGCGCCCTCGGCGCCGTGGGCACCTATGACGCCGCCGTGGTCACCAAGGACGACAAAGGGAAGATCCACGTCAACAAGGATGAGACGACCACGCGGCACGGTGCGTGGGGTGGCGCCGCCGCCGGCGCCCTGGTCGGCATTCTGTTCCCGCCTTCCATCATCGGGACCGCCATTGTGGGTGCCGCCATCGGCGGCGTGAGCGGGCACCTGTGGAAGGGGATGTCCCGCACCGACGTCAAGGAGTTCGGGGAGGCGATCGACGCCGGAGAGGCCGCACTGGTGATCGTGGGCGAGACGACGATCGAAGACGCCATTGAGAAGGCTTCCCTCAAGGCCCAGAAGAAGGTCGCCAAGGAACTCCAGGTGGACAAGAAGGACGTCGACAATGCGGTGCAGGAGGCCGCGCAATCGATCTCTTGATTCGTCGCACGCTCGAGCCGGGCCGCCCATGATTGTCGCCCACGCGCTCGCCGTGATCGTCGGCGCGGTGGTGGCGCTCGCCGTCCTGGGCTCTGCCCTCAAGACCGTCGTCCTGCCCCGGCAGGGCTTCCCGCGCCTGTCGCAGTTCGTCTTTGCGCTCGTCCACCGGCTCCTGGTCCACCCCCGGCGTCACGACCGCCTGGGCAGCTCGTTGCGGGGGCTGTACGCACCGGTCGCCCTGGTCAGCCTGCCCTTGGCCTGGATGATCCTGACGATGCTGGCGTTCACCGGCGTCTACTGGGGCACGCACGACCTCAGCTGGTCACGGGCCTTCGAAATCAGCGTGTCCTCGGTCACCACCATGGGCTTCGCCGAACCAAGCGGGACCGGCCGGATCTGGATCGCCTTCGTGGAGGCGATCATCGGTCTGGGTCTCGTGGCCCTGCTCATCAGCTACCTGCCGACGATCTACTCCGCCTACAACGACCGCGAGAAGGGCACCAACCGCCTGCGCCCGATCGCCGGCTCGCCCCCCGGCGCCACCGAGTTCATTCAGAGCCTCCAACGGCTGGGCAGCCTGGAGAGCCCTGACCTGTGGCGGAATGCGGCCGACTGGATGCTCGACCTCGAACAGACACACACCGCGTTCCCCATCCTCAGCTACTTCCCCGAGTCCGACGCCGAGCAGTCGTGGGTGGCCACGGTGGGGACGTTGCTCGACGCGTCCGCACTCGTCTTCGCCGTTTCAGGCGGCGAACGCGGCGATGTCTTCGAGGACGACCAGAAAGGGCCCCTGACCGTCTTGGTCTACGGGCTCCCGCTGATTGTGCGTATCGCCCAGGCCGTCAACATCCCGCTGCCTCCGCCCACGCGGCTTCCCGAGCTCATGGCCCGCGCCGGCCAGCCGGCTCCCGCTCTCACCGTGAGCCGGGACGAGTACGAAGCAGCGATGACGACCCTGTCGGGGATCCTCGTCGTCCGGCCGGGCCGGGAGGAGGAGGCGTGGCGCCGGTTCGCCTGGATTCGCTCCGCCTACGAGCCTGCGCTCCGCGCCCTGGCCGGTGTCACCTTGGCCTCCCCCGCGCCCTGGACGACGGACCGCCCGGCGACCGTCGGCAGGCCGCGCTTCCTTGAGCACCGCGCCCTGCGCGTCGACTGGTCGCAAGGGCCCACACTCCCGGTGGCCGATGCGACTCCTACAGGTGGCTGAAGCCGCCTGACTCCTCTTTGGTCATCGACACCGTCACCGGGTGGCGATCGAAGTGGGCGATCGACTGCTCCAGATCCTCGAGCAGGATGCCGGCCAGGTCACGACTGACCCCCTGGCGCACCAGAACCCGCTGCACCGAAATGTCGGAGACGGAACCCGTGAGCGGGTACGCCGGGACCTGCCAGCCGCGAGCTCGCATCCGGTCCGCGACGTCGTAGAGCGAGTAGCCCGGGTCCTCGCCCTCTTTGATGCGCCAGGCCACCGAGGGGATCCCCTTCAGAGGATTCGAGTCGCACAGGAGTTCGAACGGGCCCAGCTTGACAATCTCTTCCGCCAGGAACTTGCCGGTGTCGTAACAGGCGTCATGGACCCTGCGGTAGCCACCACGACCGAGCCGCACGAAGTTGTAGTACTGCGCGACGACCTGGCCGGCGGGGCGGGAGAAGTTGATCTGGAACACCGGCATGTCGCCTCCGAGGTAGGTGACGTGGAAGATCAGGTCGTCCGGCAGGTCTGCCTTGTCCCGCCACAGCACCCAGCCCACGCCGAGCGGGGCCAAGCCGAACTTGTGTCCCGATGTGCTGATGGACTTCACGCGAGGAATGCGGAAGTCCCACACGATGTCGGGCGCGCAGAAGGGGGCGAGAAACGCACCGCTGGCGCCGTCCACGTGAATGTCCACGTCGAGGCCGGTCTCCTCCTGCAACTTGTCGAGCGCCTGGGACAGCTCGAGCACCGGTTCGTAGGAGCCCGTGTAGGTCACGCCGAAGGTGGGCACCACCATGATGGTGTTCTCGTCCACCTGCTCCAGCATCTGCTCGACGTCCATCTGATAACGCCCAGGCGACATTGGAATCTCACGCATCTCAATGTCCCAGTAGCGGGCGAACTTGTGCCAGACCACCTGGACGGGGCCGCAGACCATGTTCGGTCGGTCGGTCGGCTTGCCCGCCGCCTCCCGCTTGGCCCTCCAGCGCCACTTGGCGGCCATGCCGCCGAGCATGCAGGCCTCGGACGAGCCGATGGCGGAACAACCGACCGGTTCCCCCTCCTCGGGCGCGTTCCACACGCCGGCCAGCATCCGGACACACCGCCGTTCCAGCTCGGCGGTCTGGGGATACTCGTCCTTGTCGATGAGATTCTTGTCAATGCAGATGTCCATCAACTGATGGACCTCTGGCTCTTCCCAGGTCTGGCAGAACGTCGCCAGGTTCTGGCGCGCGTTGCCATCGAGGAGGAGCTCGTCGGAGATCGCCCGCATGACGTCGACAGGCCGCATCTCGTCGTCGGGGCAGTGCGTCTGCGGAAGCGGCGCCTTCAGCCCCTGGTCGGCGTACACCGAATCGATCAATTGATCGCGGACGGACTCGCGCTTGTGCAAGGGCATGAAGTGCCTCCAAACTCAGGTTGCAGCAGGACGCTCTCACCGTATCGGGCTTCCGCGACCCCCGCAGCCAACCAGTCCGTACACGCGCCCGTCCGGCGACCACGTGGCCGCCGGACGGATACGGAAAAGCGCTGATGCCTAGCTGGCCAACAGTTGCAGCCGGGCGCGGCCGGCCCGCTCGCCGGTGCCATTGCGCCGTGCCGGGGGCGCCGCAGCCGGTGCCGGGGATTGGCTGATGCGGACGGTCTCCGGCCGGTCAGCCAACTTGGACCGGAGCTGACGCAGCGCCTTCGTGTGGATCTGGCACACCCTGCTCTCGGTCACACCGAGAACCTGGCCGATTTCGGTCAGCGTCAAACCGTCGTAGTAGTACATCACGAGGACTGTGCGCTCACGCTCCGGCATGCCGTCGACGGCCGTGATCAGCGCCTCTTTCGACTCCTTCGCCTCGAAGGTGTCGACCGGGCCCCATGAGCCGTCCGGCAGGGTCTCGCCCAGCGTGGAGCGCTCGGACCGGTCGCCGCCCCGCAGCACCTCGTCCAGCGCCATCATGCCGACGGTCGAGATCTTGCGGAGAGCCTTGTGGAAGTCGCCGACGGACATCTCCAGCTCGGCTGCCACCTCGGCCTCGTTGGGCGTGCGCCGCAGCGTCCCCTCCAAGTGGGTGAACGCCTGCTCGACCGCACGGGCCTTGGTCCGCACGGAGCGGGGAACCCAGTCGATCGATCGCAATTCGTCGATGATCGCCCCCTTGATGCGCGGAATGGCGTACGTCTCAAAACGCAGATTGCGGTCGAGTTCGAACCGCTCGATGGCATCGATCAGCCCGATGATGCCGTAGCTGACGAGGTCCTCCTCATCGAAGTGCCGGGGCAGCCCGGCCAGGACGCGTCCTGCGATGTACTTCACGAACGGCGAGTAGTAGATGATCAGCTGGTTGCGAAGTGACTGCTCGCCGGTCCGCTTGAACTCAGACCACAGACTCTCGATACCCGCCTCTGCCGACTCCTGCGCCGTGGAAAGCGGACTTGCTGTCGATCCCACGTAAGTTTCCCCCTCTGTCATTTGCACCATCCGACTGGTGCGACTTTTCTCCTGGAACAATCATTTGATCATGTGCATTTCATGTATTCAGGAGTAGCAACCACTCTAATAGATCGCCCTCTTGCAGGACGGTTGCGTGAACGTTGTGGAACGGTTGCAGAGCCCACGCAACCGTTGCGCAACGACTCCAGGGAGCCGAACGGTGCCGAGAATTGATGGCACTCGACCCCGTTTCATCGGGAGAACGGCCGCCACAGTTTTGGCCGTATGGATGCAGCACTCTTTCGAACTGAGAACCGCCGATGATGGGCCGGAAGACGTCTCGCACTTCGCGACTCGAACCGACATCGACACCTCGACAACAGGGCACGGTCGGGGACGTGACCCGGGGGCAAATCGATTTCTCAAGGTTCGAGAACGCTCGGCCGACAATCACAACATGGGTCACACTTCACCACCGCAGAAAAGGGTCGGCGAATGAACCCGTCCGTCGGCGTCGCGACACGCGTCCCCGCTCATCACCGAGACCTGAGGTCTGTCGCCACCGCCGGCACGAACCCTCTGACTTCACCCGGTGGCGCCGAGCAGGGGGAGCGGACCATTCTCGTCGCCGAGGACGATCACAGCTGCCGGAGCGCGCTGCTGCAGTACTTCGAGCGGAGCGGCTACCGGGTCACGGAGGCGGCAGACGGGCCCTCCACGCTTCGGGCGGTCTTCCAGCACTCAGCCAGTCTCGTCATCCTTGACCTGGGACTTCCCGGGTTCGACGGCACCGACGTGCTGGCCAAGATCCGGCGTCACAGTGCCGTACCGGTGATCGTCTGCTCGGGACGGGACTCAGAGGACGACAGGATCCGCACCCTCAACCTCGGCGCCGACGACTTCGTCGTGAAGCCGTTTTCCTTCGCCGAGCTCGAGGCCAGGGTCCGAGCCGTCCTGCGCCGCGGCAACGGCGAGCCCGCGGCCACCTGTCTCATCCACGGCGAGCTGGTCGTCGATCGCGACACCCGAACAGTGACGGTGCGCGACAAGTCCGTCCCCATGACGCGCAAGGAATTCGACTTGCTCGCGTTCTTGGCGGCATCACCGGGGCAGGTGTTCTCCCGCGAGGACCTCCTCGAACGGGTCTGGGGCTCGACCGAGGAATGGCAAGGCCGCTCCACGGTGACCGAGCACGTCCGTCGGGTCCGTCTCAAGATCGAACCCGACCCGGATTCGCCTCGCTGGATCACCACCGTTCGTGGTGTCGGCTACAGGTTCACGCTGCCCGACGACGCTTGAGACGGCATCGGACGAGGAGAGGTTCGGCGCCCGCTGATGCACCCCACGACGCTTGCACTACGGACACCCAATTTCTGGTCCAAAAGTCCTATGCAGCCAGTTGTCGGTTCTGCCGACACTGAGGACACAGCTCGGCAGCAGGCGGTTGTGGCGCGAAGTCTGCGTCGGTCCGAGCGCACGATGAATCGTTCTGCACGGGGTGCGGGAAGGGCGGGGGAGACAATGCACATGGTGGAAGCGCCGGGAGCGCTTGCTCGACAGGGTAACGGCGGGGCACCCGCAGGCCGCAAGCAGGACGGTGCCGCATGACCTCTCCGCTGGACGTCTCAGAACAGGCAGCCCCGTACGGGGAGGGCTTTCGTGCCGCCGATTCCAACCCGACCACCGCCTTCACTCCGGTGGGCGATGTCGTGACCGACAAGACGATTCTCGTGGCCGAGGACGACAACAACACCCGTCGGGCTTTGCAGCACTACCTGAAGCGCTCCGGGTATTCGGTCACGGAGGCGGCCAGCGTGGACGAGTCCCTCGAGGCAGTCTTCGCCCACCCGTCCGATCTGGTCATCCTCGACTTCGACATTGGTGGCGGCACCGCCGATGTGTTGACCTCCATCCGGCGTCGCAGCTCGGTTCCGGTCATCGTCTGTTCCGGTCGTTCCTCGGAGCGTGACAGGGTGGCGCTGCTGAACCTCGGCGCCGACGACGTGCTGGCGAAGCCCTACTCCTTCGCCGAGCTCGAAGCCCGTATGCGAGCGGTGTTGCGCCGCGGTCTCGCCACGCCCACGACGACATTGGACCACGGCGACCTCGTCATCGACCAGGGCACACGCAAGGTCATGGTCGGCGACGTCGAGGTCGTCATGACCCGCAAGGAGTTCGACCTCCTCGCATTCCTCGCCTCCGCGCCAGGGCGCGTCTTCTCACGCGAAGACCTTCTCGAGCGGGTCTGGGGATCCAACGGACGGTGGCAGGGACGGTCCACGGTGACCGAGCACATTCGCCGTGTCCGGCTGAAGATCGAGACCGACCCGGAGAACCCCCGCTGGATCACCACCATCCGGGGCATCGGATACCGATTCGCCTCCCCGGAGGGCTGAACTTCCGTCACTTCTGACACTCCGCACGCCATTGAGACGTGGCGGAGCGCTCCGTGGCCGACGGTTCTTCCCCCCGACGCTCCTCGCAATTGGTCTGGCCGTGAGTGAAACTGGCCTCGTCGATTTTCTGAGGGGACGCATCCGATGGCGAGAGATGTCGGCAGCGCGCTGGCCGGGCGGGATCCCGCTGCCCTCGAACGTTGGCCACTCGTCGGCAGGTCGAGCGAAATTTCGCAGCTGAAGACGTCCATCAGCGGTCGTCGCGGGGCCGTCATCACCGGTCCGGCGGGAATGGGCAAGACGGTCCTGGCCACACTCGGACTCGAGTTCGGACGGGAGCGAGGGATGTCAGTCGCCCTGGTCTCGGGAACCGAGGTCGCCCGGCCCTATCCCTTCGGGGCCTTTGCCTCACTCCTCCACCGCGACTCGGATCTGGTGGGTCCTGAATCGCACGCCGATCAGCTCCGTCGTTACATGCACGAGCTGCTCGACGATGCCGGGCCGCGACCGTTGCTCGTCCACGTCGACGACGCGCACCTCCTCGACGACGGCTCGGCCTCCCTGGTCCAACAGCTCGTGCTCGCAGGCGCTGCCACCGTGCTCGCCTGCGTCCTGTCATCGTCTCGCGCCGCCCAGCCCGGCGTCGATCCCATGGTCGTGCTGTGGAAGGACTATGGGGCAGCCCGGATCGAGCTCGGTCCGCTCGGTGGACCGGCAATTGAGGACCTGCTCCTGGCCGTGCTCGGTGGGCCGGTTGACACCGTGTCGCTGCGACAGATCACCGAGCGATCGCTCGGCGATCCCCTGTTTCTCCACGAGCTGATCACCGGCGCTCTCGAGAACGGTTCGCTACGCGAGGAGAGCGGCATTTGGCGGCTGCGCGGTCCGCTGCATCCGACCGCGCGCCTGGTCGAGTTGGTCACGACCCGCCTGGGCCAGCCCCGGATGGACACACACGGGCATGACAGCCGGCGGGGACCAGGCCAAGCCGAAGCCCGCTGGCGCGTGGACCGCCGAGCAGACCGTCGAGTACATGATCGACAAGGTGTTTGAGGAGGGAGACTTTTACGTCAGATCCCGACCCGGACAACGAGACGTCTTCGGTGAGTTGGGCGAATCTGTCTATCCTTGCCATACTCGACAGGACAGAGGCTCGTGCAGGCTCGTTGGCGTACGCCTCTGAGCGTCGGCGGCGCCCATGCGGAGGTTGCGGGCCGCATTGTGATGTCCTTGGTGACCTCGCTGAGCCCGCACGCAGGCCCTCGACAAGGCGAGAATCGAATGGAACCTCCGGGGATATCATCGAGAACCGACCCGCTCTCTCCCGCTGGCATCCGGCTTGTACGTGCATTCCATTCCGTGTTCTCTTACATCCCATGACCACGACCGTATTCGTTCTCATCTGGCGCCACTGCGTCGGTGTCGGTGGATGTAACGAAGTAGGCGGTGGCGGGGAAGCTCGGTGCGATCCTCGCGTTTAGACAAGGCCCGCTTCGAGGAGTTTGTTCAAGGCAAGCAAGGTCTCTCTACTCGGAGCAGGTCCCGTGGCCGGGCGCTCGATCGGGAAAGGGGACTGCCGCGCCGGGCGTCGCTGTGCCTCTGCCTATCATCGAGTAGGGAGGAGTCCAAGCTTCGACGAAGCGTAAGCCGAGGTGGGATAGGTGTTGAAGTTGTCAAAAATTTGGAAAGTTGTAGACGCAAGATGCAAGATGAGAGATGTGCATGGCATTGGCTGCGGGGTTGTAATGGCTTTGCATTGACAGTCCAGCTCTGTCTGTCTGTCTGCTCTGTCCGCTCCATCTGCTCCATCTGCTCCATCTGCTCCATCTGCTCCATCTGCTCCATCTGCTCCGTTTGCTCCATCTTCAACATCAATTCTGAGTCGTGACAAGTGTTCGTTTCTAAGCCCGCGCTACTCCCTCGGAGCATCTTCTCCTCCTCCGCGGCTATCTCGGCGCAGACGCCCATCCACCTCCTTCCGCTGCTTCTCCAACGCGGCGAGATACTCGTCGTCCGCGAAAGCCTCCGCACGGGTAGCACAGCGGACATGAAGCCCATGATGCGGCTCGGCAGGGAGTTTTCGGGGTCGGCGACCGGCTGGGTCGGGTCGGACATGATGGTGTAGTTGGACTCGGAGTTTGAGGAGGGTTTGTATGTTTGCGATTACTCGCTGGGTCGAGGGGAAGGTGCGGATGGAGGCGATGTCGACTTTTGCGACCCCGACGCGGTTGTTGGTGTCGGCGTCGAACCCTGCTCCTGCGATGGGGTCGTGTCTTGCGGTGGTAGTTCGGCTGCGTTCGCACCGGTCTGAGTGGGTCGGGCTGAGCAGGTGTAGCCGCGTGATCCGGAGCTGGTTCACGGAGAGTTGCAAAGCAGATGCGATGAGCGCCAACGTCACACTTGCTGGGACGATCGTGCGCGGTCCGCCTGTATCTTCAGCTTGAGATCGCCGGGTCAAGGACTAATCTTCGATGACGAGACGAAGAGCCGCAAGGCCGCTAGCTGACGCCGGATGGACCGAGTGGGACTCACGCAGACCACCCGAAGGAGCAGACCGCCGGCGGGGGCTCGGCGATAGACGAGTCTAGAACTCGCTCGTACCGGAGCTCCTCGATGGACGAGGAGGACGCCAGCGGCAGCGGCAGCTTGCCCCGCTCGTTTCTCCGACAGCTCGGCGAGTCGGCGGGTGTGCGAAGTCGTTGCTCGTCCGGAGAGCAGGAGTGGTGACACGAGGTATTCTCGCAGGCCTGAACGTGTAAGTGTATACTACCCCTCATGTCGAGTCTGACATCAAGGCGAGCGGGTTCTGTGTTCAATGTGTGTTCAAACTCCACTCCACTCGACCTCGGACCCACCGAAAAGGTCACGCCGACTACGCCCGCATTGATACCCGCATTGACGGAGAGGATAAACGGGTTAGCAGATTGGAGACGCACCCATCACCGCTCCCGTCCCAGCTCCTAGACTCGCTACGCCGCGAAGTCAGCATGCATCGTCCAATCTGTTAACCCCGGGTTAGGTGTGTCGTTGGCTGGGGCGACGACCCACCCGAGGCGAGGATGGCCTGGGCGACGAATGTGGGCGCGTGGGGATCGACCGGGTAAGTGAGCGAGGAGGAGGAGGAGGCGGCAGAGGAGGGGGTCATACTGCCCAAAGACGAGGAGACGGGAGATGGAGAAGAGCTAGATGAGGCCATGCTGCTCTGTATGAAGAATCTGAAGCAATATGAGAGGATGGTTGTAGCTGGTCTAGAAAGTCCGAGAGAGATTCGAAAACTGTTTCGAGTAAAAGTTGCCTTTTCGGGCAACTTTTGGTGGACGACGTGATACCCACCAACCCACCACGGCGCGTGTCAACAACAACCGACAACGATTACAACATCTCGGATTCTCATATCCCTCTTGCTTCCGCGTGACTGAGCCGAACCCCGCATCCCATAGCCTGCTGGAAGCTACTGGGCCCCGGTCTGCACTGCCTCCGAAAGAAGTGCTTCGGTCGACGAGCACAGCACACACCGCAACACCCGTCGATCAACTCGCTTCACCGCCCGCGACCGCCGAGCGCCGGCGCCAGCCGCCAGCGTCGACACGCCGCCCGCTACGTCACTCGCGGCGCTCATGCAGTCGCCCTGAAACTGTGACTTGACTGTCATCGCCAATGGCAAAGACACTCCCGGACATCACTCTCGGCTCATTCGGTTCTTGCTTCTGTTTAGATGGAGGAGGAGGCGGCGGCGGCGGCGCGGGGAGCTGGTGGTGCTAGAGCAGGCCCATCGAGAGGTGAGAAACTTTCTCCATGGAACATCCGGCTCTCTTCCCATCGTGTGCGCCTGTACTGACTCTCCGATCGAGCGCGAACCGACTCCAAACCCCCTCGTCGAGCGACGTCCCCTCTTTCTCGACTCCTTCTCCTCAACACCCTCCAGCCTCTGCCCTCCTCTCCCTGTCTCCACCCACCACCGTGCGCCGCACCTCCTCCCACTCGGCCCTACCAGATACCGCCCCGGGATCTCAGGCGCCTCGCCGCTCTCGCATCCTCCGAAGCTCCTTCAGGTATCCTCCGCCTCCGACTCGGATTTCGAGAGCACTCTCGACGCCCGATATGGAAAAACGGACGATGAGGATGAGAATGTGCTTTCGGCGCTGAGTATCAATGTCAGCCCGGCGAAGAAGGGCGGGATGGCGGGGAGTAGGGGGCCGAGTAAGCGGAGTGGGGAGACATAGCGTCGCGGCGGGTACGGGACCTATGACTCTCAGAGAGCAAGAGCAGGTACGTGGGCCGGCACAGTGGCGTCTTGCCACTTTCACATTTCTGGATGATGCGATGTCGCTGATGTTGGCGGCAGGAGCTTGATTCCGTGAAGAAAGACAACTTCAACCTGCAGCTGGAGAACCACTTTCTGAAAG
>CAWACN010000018.1:0-13048 GCA_963780525.1 uncultured Acidimicrobiaceae bacterium
CGGGGGGAGGATTTGAACCTCCGACCTTCGGGTTATGAGCCCGACGAGCTACCAGACTGCTCCACCCCGCGGCGGAAAGGTCATCTTACATGGACGGCCGGGCCTCCACCACGGCGCCGCAACCAGCCCGACTACGTGTGCCGGTACGGGTGCCCAGAGCGGGCTACGGCCTACAGGGTCTGCGCTGTGGGAGGGGGTGGCGGGGGGGATGCCGGGTCGGCAGCCTTCGGTGGCGGCGGCGGGGCGGGAGCCGACCCGTCACCGGTCGGGGTTGCCGTCGGGGCACCGGCGGCCGACTCGGGCGCCAGGGTGATCTGCCCGTGCTCGGACTCGTGTGCCTGGAGCGAGGTCACCAGCTGCGCCATCTCACTGTCGGTGGTCGGCGTGGCGCGTCCCGTCTTGGTGGCGTAGAAGGCGGCACCCAGGTCCCGCAACATACCGTCAGCCACCTTCTTGGCCTGAACCTCGTTCATTTTGGCCTGGCCCTTGGCCGCCGCGTCCTTGGCCATCTCCGTGGCTGCCGTCGCCTGTGCCTTGACCTTGTCGAGCAGTCCCATCGAAGACTCCCTTTCCTCGCCCTGTCACCCATCATGCGACGCACCGGCTCCGCCCGCAACCGGCATCCCCTGCTCAGGTCTTGGGCGCCGCCGAGACCAGAGTCGTCGAGGTCGTGCTCGTGGTACTCGTGATGTTCTTGGGCTCGGTGCTCGCCGGCACCGACGTCGTCGACGTGGAGGCCGTCGTCGACGCGTGTGTGGTCGTCGTCGTGGTTTCCTTCTTCGACGTCTTCCCGGCCTTGACCGCTGGCGCCGTCGTGGTCGTGGTGGTGGTCGTCGCTCCGGGGGTCGTCGCCCCGATCACGTTCTGCGCCTGGGCGATCGCCTGCTGCATCTGGTTGACGTCGGTCTGGAACTGGGCCAGGTTCCCGGCCTTGAGCGCCGCCAGCGCGTTGGTGTAGTCGGTCTGCGCCTGCTGCAGTATCCCCGCCACCGCCGCTGGCACGGTCCCCGTCGAAGACACGCCCCCCGACTCCGAGGGCAGCGACACCGTCGTGTTCAGGAGATCGGACAAGACAGCCGACAAAGAGGTGTCGATCTGCACGGTCTTCCCGAGCACACCCACCACGTATTGCAGCTGTGGCTGCGGATTCGTCGTCGGCGACGCGTACAGCGGCCGCAGATAGACGATGGAGTTGGCGATCGGGACCATGAGCGTCTCCCCCAGCAGGACCTCGGACCCGTGCTGGTCCAGCAACGTGATGTCCGATGACACCGTCTTGTTGGCTGAAATCTCCGCGTCGGCGTTGGCCGGCCCTGCCGTGCCCTGCGGGACCTCGTAGAGGTTGAGCTGGCCGTACTGTCCCGGGTCGGCGAGTCCGACCATCCAGGCGGTCAGGTTGAAGTTCTGGTTGGACCCTGACAGGTTCGATTGCGACGCAGGGACGAAGCCGTCCGACACCGTGAAGACCTGTTTGTCCGGGTCCGTGCTCGGGAGCGAATACACCTGGTACTGCGGCGACATCCGGGCCGGGTTGGTGGACACGAGCTGGCCCTGGCTGTTGTAGGTGTTCTGAGCCAGCAGCGCCTGCGACTGTGGGCCGGCGCCGGCCGTCGGCGACAGCTGCCAGGCGTTGCTGGCTGCATAGAACTGGCCCGAGTTGGTCAGGTGGTAGCGCCCGTAAATGGCGGACTGAATGGAGAAGATGTCCGGTGGGTAGCGGAGGTGGGCCTGCAACGAGGCCGGCATCTCGGACTTCGGCAGGAACATGTTCGGGAACGCCGCCGAGTACGCCTGCAGAATCGGGTCACTCGGATCAGCGTCGTAGAACGTCATCTTCCCCGAGTAGGCGTCAATGACGACTTTCACCGAGTTCCGCACGTAGTTGTAGCTGCCCGGCAGGCTGCTCCCGATCGCCACCTGTTGGGTATCCGCATTCTGCGAGTAGGCGTAGTTGGCCGTGGTCGTGTAACCGTCGACAACCCAGTCGATGTGCCCGTCGTTGATCACGGCGTACGGGTTGTGGTCGAACGTGAGGAAAGGCGCCGCCGTCTGCGCCATGGTCACCGGGTCGCGGATGAACATGATGCGCGACTTGTTGGTGATCTGGCTCGAAATGAGGAGGTTGAAGTCGCCCAGCCGAAGAGCGAAGGCCGCCCGGGTGAAGATGGAGGAGAGCTGTACCCCGCCGGTCCCCGTGTAGTGGCTCTCGACGTTGGCACCGTCCGCCTTCTGGTAGTCGACTTCCAGCTGCTTCGAGTTGGCCACGACGTAGCCGGTCTCGCCCGAGCCGAAGTAGATGTTCGGTTGCGTAATGGCGGGCATCCCGTTGGAGGAGGTCGGCGGCACGTCCTGCACGGCGAACACAGGGTTGTTGGAATTGGTCTGGTTGCTCAGCCCCACCGCGGCGCCGTTCCCGTGCGTGTACTGCAGGTGGGTGTTGACCCACGATGCCGCCGGTACGCCCGAGGCATTGATGTCCCGCACGCCGATGAGCACCGGGGTGCGGGACCCGCTCAGCGTGTAGCGGTCCACGGCCAGGGACGGGAACGAGTAGTACGACTTGATGCCCTGCAGGCGCTGGAACGTCTGCAGGGAGATGCTCGGGTCGGGGTCCCACTGCCGGATGTTGTCGATGGTGGGGGCGGCCACCACCGTCTGTGCGGCTGTGATGTTGGTCGTGGCGGCGAACTGGTGCACCTTGACGTTGGTCACGCCGTAGGCGGTGCGCGTCGCCGAAATGTTGCGGTTGATGTACGGCGCCTCCAGCGAGCTCTGCGCCGGCGTGACCTTCAGCGCTTGCAGCAGGGCCGGGTAGATGATGCCCACCACCAGCGCGACGAAGGCCCAGATACCGATGGCCAGGACGGGGAGCGTCCAGCCCTGACGCCGGATGTTGAAGAGCAGGATGACGGCGGCGAAGATCGACACGTAAATGAGCAGGGTCTCCGCCGGCAGGCGGGCGTGCACGTCCGTATACCCGGCGCCGTTGACGTACCCGTCCTGGGCGTTGACGAGCGACCAGCGTTGCAGGACGTAGCCCGCCGCCTTGTCGAGAGCGATCAGGGCCAGCAGCACCGAGATGTGCGCCTTCACGGGCGGCCGCACTCTGGGCAGGCCGCGCTGGGGCTGAATCCCACCGTTGAAGTAGTGGAACACCACCGAGACGGCCAGCGTCACAATCAGGATGGCCAGCGTCCAGTCCACAATGAAGATCAAGAACGGGAGCTTGAAGACGTAGAAGCCGATGTCCTTGTGGAACTGGGGGTCGGTGACGCCGAAGCTGCCGCCGTGGCGGAACAGGATCCAGTTGTTCCACTGCCCGACGGTCCCCGAAGCCCCGATCAGCGCGAGGACGAATGCGAGACCCACGTAGATCCGCCCGGCGTACGGCCGCACGAACTGCTGGTACCGGCGTACCAGCTCGTCCTCTTGAGCCAGGACGACGTCACGTCCGGCGATGCGGTCGCACACGACCAGGTTCACCCAGAGCACAGCGAAGAAAATCGCCCCGAAGACACCGAAGAGGCCGAGCTTGATCGCCAGCAGCGTCGAGAAGACGTTGTGCAGGTCGACCGATGAGAACCAAAGGCTGTCGGTGTAGAGCCCGGCCAATGAGCGCAGCGACACCAGCAGAATGACGATCACGACGACGAAGCCGATCAGCCACCACCGGGCCCTGTGACGACGGCGCGGCGCGGGGTCAGCGGACAGATCGCTGGGGATGCGCACGAGGGGAGCCTAACGTCCGCCGCACCACCCCTTATGGGCAGTCGCGGCAGGCAGAAGTCCTGTTCAGTCGGTGGCCGGAGTGATCAGGCAGCGGCAGCCCGAGTGTGCCGGCGGGTGGGCGTGCCCCGTGGGGAACGCCTCGGAACCCCGCACCGCACCCGCGAGCTCGTTGTCCTCACAGTCCGAGCACCCCGTCGTGGTCGTCACCACCCAGCGCACCTTGCCGTTGGCGCTGGCCGCTGCCACACCCGCCGAGAAGGCCTGTGTGGCCTGGTCGCCGACCAGACGCTCGACGCGCTCGCCCCTCCATTCCCGGAAGGCGGCCCCAATGCGGTCGGCCGGGTCACCGGCCCCCTCGGCCACCTGCCGGCGCAGGCTGGACACCATGACGCGGGCCAGTCCCGTCGACGCCTGTTCGACGGCGTCACCCCGCGGAATGGTCGCCGCCCCGGCCCCCACGAACACCGTGCCGGCGGCGAAGGCCTCGTCGAGGTGGTTGCGCGCCGCCGCCGCGAAGGCCGCCAGGTGCTCGTCCTCGGAACCCATGAGCTCGTCGGCCTCGAGCGTCGGCGCACTCCGCAAGCGGTCGAGCAGCCGGTTCTGGTCATCGCCCAGGTGGCGTTTGATGGTCCGACTGAGCTTCGAGGAGATCGGCGTGAGCAGCGCATCGCGGCGGGCGATGATCGGCGCATCCGGGAGCTCGACCTCGGGCACGACAGGCTCCTCCGCCGCAGCGCCGGCGTCGTCGTCGGCCGCATCGGCCGCCGCGGCCGCCGCGGCCGCATCGACGGTGGGCTCGGTCTTGGCCTTGGCCTTGGCCGGACCGGGCACGTCGGCCCCGCCGCTCCGCTCGCTCTTGGCTGCTGACGCAGCCGACGCCGACTCCGCCTCCGCGGCCTTCGCTGCCGCCGTTCCGGCGCGGATTCGGGCGAAGAGCTCGTCGACCGAAGGGCCCCCTGCCTCCTCTCCGGCGTCGTCCCCCGTGGTGGGCCCGCCGACGGCAGGGGTGGGTCCTGTCGGCGGCGCCTCGCCGGTGACGTGGTCGGTGTCGTCCTGGTCGTGGGGGAGCTCTGCCGTGCCGAGGCGGAACTGGTCGGCCACACCCTGGGCGGCGGCCCTGGCCTCCTCATCGGTCCGGTCCAGCTGGTTCAGAATGCCGTCGACCCGCTCGCGCACCCCGTGCACCGAGGCGGCCATTTCGTCCCGGGCGGCCCGGAGCTGCTCAATCTGGATCCCGAGGCCACGCCGCCTCGCCGCCAGGTCGGCCAGCACTCGCCGCCGCGCCTCCTGGACCTGGTCGAGGAGCACCCGCCCCTCGTCCTTGGCGCGCGTGATGATCGCCTCACCAGCGGCAATCGCTTCGGTGATGATCCGCTCACTTTCCACCCGAGCCTCCTGTTCGGCGTTCGCCACCAGCAGCTCTACCTCGACCACCCGCTCGGCCGCCGACGTCTCGGTGCGCTCCTGCAAGTCGTCGACCTGGCTCTGCGTCTCCCGCAGCAGGGTGGCCGCCCCTTCCTGAGCCTGCACGACGATCCGGGCCGCTTCCTCGTGGGCGTGGCGAAGGATCTGGGCACTGTGCTGGCCCAGCGAAGCCGTCAGGGTGGCTTCGTCCACCACCGGGTGTGCGGCCCGCTCCTCCGCCTCGGACAGGGCGGTCCGCAGCTCCTCCTCGCGTGCCTCGAGCGCTTCGAGGCTGCGGGAGACCGACTGCAGATACGAACGGACCTCGTCGGTGTCGAAGCCCCGGCGGACCACGGAGAAGGAATGCTGGGCGACGTCGCCGGCTGCGACCCGGGACGATGAGATGGGGGGGCGTCCTTCTGCCATGCCCAGAGCCTACGGCGCCGCCTGGACCGGCACAGGCTTCGTCGGGACCTTTCCGCCGAGGCTCTTCAGAATCCGCAGCACCTGGTCCAGGTTCTTGACCGCGTAGACGTGGAGTTGCGGGGTCGCCTTGGACTCGGCGGCCTTGTACTCGACCGATGGCACGAAGAAGACGGTCGCTCCGGCCTGCTCGACGGCGATCGTCTTCTCAGCGACACCACCGACGTCACCGACGTTGCCGTCCTGGTCGATGGTGCCCGTCGCAGCCACAATGCGGTTGCCGGTCAAGCGCCCGCTGCTCAGCTTGTCCATGATGCCGAGCGTCATGGCCAACCCGGCGGACGGGCCGCCGATGTTCTGCGTGTGCACCGTGACCTTGACGGGGAACTGCCAGTCCTGCTGCGTCTGGGGCTGAATGCCGAGGTACGCCGTCGGCTTCGTCGGGGTCCCGCACCCGGTGTCGACCAGCCCCTTGGGCGGCGTGCCCAATGTGACCGACTTGGTGACGGTCGGCCCGGTCACGAACTGGCCGACGTCGTTGATGGACGACTCCTCGACGGTGAGCGCGGCCTTCGTCCCCGGTGTCAACCCGTGCAGCGCGCCAATCAGCGAGCAGTCGGTTGTGACCGGCGTGCTGTTGACCGCAGTGACCACCTGGGCCACGTGCAAGGTCGAGGCTGCCGGCGAGCCGGGGGCGATCCCGTAGACGAGTGCACCGGCGTTCGTCGACGTCACCGTGTAGCCGAGGCGCGACAGCGCCGCCGCGGTCGCGAAGGTTTGAGCCTGGGCCATCTGCAGGTATCCCTGGTCCAGGAACTGACCCTGGTTCACCGTGGGGCCGAGCAGTTCGGGCCCGGAGATCACCTCGCTGTCCGAGTCGAAGTACGTGTACTGCAGCCAGCTGAACGCGTTGAGCTGGGTGACGAAAACGTCGGTCAGCAGAATCTTGCCCGTCAGGGGGTGGTTGTCCGCCGCCGGCACCTCGATGTACTGCGCAACCGGCGAGGCGTCGCCCGGCGTGATCACGTAGTAGTTGACCGAAATGCGATTCAGGATCAGCACGGTCGCGAAGATCACGGCCGCGGCAATCCCGAAGACGATGGGCCACCTGCGCCGCCGTACGACGACAGGCGGAGGTGGCAGCGAGCCGGCTCCGGAGGGGTCGGCTTCGTTCCAGGTGGGGATCGCCGCGGCGTCCCCGTCGGCGCTCGCGTCAGGTTCGGACATACTCAAAGGGTGAGCGACGATGTTGCCACGGATCAGGGCGCAGATGGCCGCGCTGCCCATCGGCGCCGACGCGTCACGGTGGCCGGGCACAGCGGCGACGCCGCCGGCGCCCGGCGCGGTCTGACCGACGGCGACCCCGGCGTGCAGGCTGCTGCGCTGGGCGCCCTGGCCCGCCTCGGCCGGCTGACGGCCGCCGACGTGGAGGGCGCGCTGGCCCGGGGTGCGCCGCCGGTGCGCCGCCGGGCCGTCGAGGTGGCTTTGACTGCCGGGGGCGCGGGCTCCCGCTCGTCCCTCCCGCGCGCCGTCACCGCCGCGCTGGGCGACCCGGACCCGCTCGTGGTCGTCGCCGCCGCATGGTTCCTGGCCGAGCGCCGGACTTTCGCCGCCGTCCCGGCGCTGGCCCTCACCGCGACCGACCACGCCGACGCCCGCTGCCGCGAGGCGGCGGTCGCTGCGCTTGGTGCGCTCGGCGATGTCGCCGGCCTGCCGGCCGTGCTCCAGGGACTGCACGACTCGCCCACGGTCCGCCGGCGTGCCACCGTCGCGCTGGCCGGCTTCGACGACCCGCGCGTGACCCCCGCGCTACGGGCCGCCTCCGAGGACAGGGACTGGCAGGTTCGACAGGCGGCCGGCGAATTGCTCGACGAGCCGGCCCCCTGAACCGTCGACCGGGCCGTCGTCGACCGGGCCGTCGTCGATTCAGTCCTCGTCGCTGAAGAGCCGCTTGAGGCGGTCGAACGACTCGAGGCACACCCCCGCGCCCTGCACCACGCATTCGAGCGGCGTGTCAACCAGATGCACGGGGACGGCGGTGGCATCCGCCAGCCTCTGCGTCATGCCGCGCAGCAGCGCACCACCGCCGGTGAGATGGACGCCCTGGAAGATGATGTCCTGCGCCAGTTCGGGGGGTGCCTCACCGAGACACTCGGCCGCCGCCGCCACAATGGACGCCACGTTGTCCTCCAGCGCGCCGCGCACCTCGCGCGGCGAAAGGACGACGGTCTTGGGCCGGCCGGTGGCGACTTCGCGCCCGCGGATCTCGGCTTGCTGCTCGTGGTCATGGGGCGCGGCCGAGCCGATGGCCAGCTTCACCGCCTCGGCCGTGCGCTCGCCGACAGCCACGCCGTACTCGTGGCGCACGTAGTTCTGAATGGCGGCGTCGAAGTCGAACCCACCACAGCGCAGGGCCTGCACGGCCACGACGCCCCCGAGCGAAATGACGGCCATCTCCGCCGTACCGCCGCCGATGTCGACCACCATGTTGCCCACGGGCTCGTGAATGGGCAGTCCCGCCCCGATGGCCGCGGCCATGGGCTGCTCAATGAGGAAGCTGGCCGACGCGCCGGCCCGACGAGCCGCCTCCTTGACGGCGCGGCGCTCGACCGCGGTGATGGCCGACGGGACGCAGATCAACACCTTCGGCCGGTTCAGGCGGCCGACACCGACCCGGCGCAGCAGCACGCTCAGCATCCGTTCGGTGACCTCGAAGTCGGTGATGGCGCCGCCGCGCAGCGGCCGCTCGGCCACGATGTACCCCGGCGTCCGGCCGATCATCTGCCAGGCATCGGTGCCGATGGCGAGCACCTCGCGGCTGCGCGAATCGAGCGCCACCACGGTCGGCTCGTTCAGGACCAGGCCTTTCCCCTTGGCATAGACGAGCGTGTTGGCCGTCCCGAGATCGATGGCCAGGTCGCGTGACATGCGGCCTCATGGTACGGCCGCATGGTCGCCCGACGGCACTTTCCTGGACTTTCTCGGTATCGTCGCCCAGGTGAGCGACGCGCCCGAGCTGCCCGAGGACGGTGCGCCGGGCCCGGACGAGAACGGGGAAAGCGGCCCCGACGAGCCCGAGATGCCGCTCCGGGGCTGGATCGACCCCGACGACCGGCTGTGGCGACACCCCAGTGAAGTGGCCGGCACGGGCCCGCCCCCGGGCATCCCGACCCCCTTCGCTCCCCGCGCCGCACCACAACTACCGGAGCGCCGTCATGGTGCTGGTGGGCGTGGGTGCCGTCATGGCGGTGGTCGCCTGGGTCATCGTCCTGCTCTCCCCAGCGTCCGAACACCCCTTGGAGCAGGCCACCCAGGACAGTGCCAACGGGCCGCTGACGACCCTGGCCGGGGTGCAGAATGCGCTGCCGGCCGCCGCCGACGCCGCCGGGCACTCCATCGTGGAGCTGCAGGCGACGACCAGCCACGGCACGGTGCTGCTCATAGGCGTGGCCGTCGCCGAGGGTGGGCTCGTCGCCACCACGGCCGATCTGCTGGTCGGCCTGCGCCACCTCGACGTGGTCGGCCCCGGAGGGGCCCTGCAGGCGGCCTCGGTGGTCGCCACGGACAAGACGTCCGATGTGGCGCTGGTCAACGTGCCCGAGGACCTCCCGGTGGCGCCCTTCGCCGGCGACACAGGCCTCGGCGGCGGGGACCCCGACCTGACCCTCACCTTCGTGAGTGCGGGCGGTCACGCCGTCGCACTGCACTGCACACCGGGTGCGGTGGCCGCCGTCGGCACCTCCATCGCCAGCGGTCCCGCCACCACCATGCCCTCCATCACCTCGTCGCCTGCCACGCCGACGGTCATTGCCGGCGAGCCCCTGCTCAACGCCGACGGGTCCGTCCTCGGAATCCTCTACGACCCCCAGCCGGGCACCTCTCCGGTGACCTTCCTCCCGATCGACCTCGTAGTGGGCGTCGCCGACGAGCTGCGGTCCCAGAACCGGGTGGTGCACGGCTGGCTCGGGGTACAGGGCACCGACGCCCCTGACGGCGCCGGAGCGAAGGTGGCGCAGGTGCAGTCCGGCGGACCGGCCGCCGGCCGCCTGCAGGTGGGCCAGCTGATCACGGCGGTGAACGCCACCCCGGTGCGCACCATGGCCGAGGTGCGGGCCCTGCTCTACGTCCTGCCCCCGGGCTCGCCCGTCTCCTTGTCGGTCGCGCAGCCCGACGGCACCAAGGTCGTGGACATCACCCTGGGCACGTCCTCCTAGCATGCGAGGGTGAGCATGTTCGGTTCCAGCGACCCCGACAATCCGATGGGGGGCCTCCTCGGCGACCTGATGAAGGTCATCGGCTCGGGGCCCGGGTCAGGCGACAGCTGGTTCGAGGCCGCCCGCACCCTGGCCTTCGGTGTGGCCACGGACGACGGCCAGGACGAGAACCCAGACCCGCTGGTGCGCATCGCCTTCGAGGAGCTGGCCCGTGTCGCCGAAATGCACGTGGTGGAGGCCACCGGGATCGGGCCGGCCTCGAGTGTCGGTGGCGTCGCCTTCGAGGCGGTCGGGCCGGGACAGTGGAGCTTCCGCGTCCTTGAGGCCTACCGGCCCGTCCTCAGATCCATGGTCGAAGCGCAGCAGCAGGGCGCTGCCGCAGTGCCGTCGTCGATGGACCTGAGCGAGCTCGACCCCGACGCCGCCGGGGGCCTCAGCGGGTTGCTCGGGCAGTTCGCCCTCACTCTCGGCCCGGTCTTCCTCGGCATGCAGTTCGGCTCGGCGGCGGGGCATCTGGCCCGGCGCGCCTTCGGGCAGTACGCCTTGCCGTTGCCCTGGCCCGAGTCGTCCACGCTCCTCTTGGTGCCGGGCAACGTGGCCCGGTTCGCCGAGGACTGGAGCCTCCCGCTCCAAGAGGTCCAGCTCTGGGTCTGTCTGCGCGAGCTCACCATGCATGCGGTGCTGACCCGCCCCGGCGTGCGCGCCTCGCTCATGACGCTGCTCGGTGACGCCTCGGCCCATGCGGCGGCGGCGCAGCGCTCCATTGTTGAGCGCCTGGGCGACGGGCTGGGCGACCAGGCCTCGCTCGAGGAGGCCCTGGGCGATCCCGAGGCGCTGCTGTCCGACCTCATCAGCCCCGAACAGCGCAACATCTCGGCCACACTCACGGCGCAGACCACCGCCATCGGCGCCTACGTGGATCACGTCACCGCCGGCATCGCCGAAAAGCTGACGTCGTCACCCTCGGCGTTGCGCGAGGCGTGGTACCGCTACCGCATTGAGGAAGGGAAGGGCGAGCAGGCCTTCGCCGGCCTCTTCGGGCTCAACGTCGGTCAGGAGGAGGTCGACCGGGGCCGCTCGTTCATCACCGGCGTGCTGGAACGGGCCGACGAGAGCGCGTTGGCCCGGTTGTGGTCCGACGAGATGGACCTCCCCACCCCCGCCGAGGTGGACGCGCCCGGTTTGTGGCTTGCCCGGATCGGGCTGCTGGACTGAACGCGCCCCGGCGCTTCTCCCGGCACCGTGCCGGTGGAAGCGCCGTTCGCCAAGCGGCGCGTCAGCCCGTCACCCGAAGCGTCAGCCGACTGGTGCCGGCACGCGCACCGGACGGCGCCGACGGGCCGGCGGACGCCATTCCGTCCCCGCTGCTGCCACGCCACAGCTCTCGAGCTCAATGCGGGCGAAGGCCGTCGTGACCCTCCCCCCGAGAAGCAGCGTCTCGATGGTGCCGTCCCACCCGGGTGCGATGGCGTAGACGTACTCGGCCATGGCCTCGTCCTCACGGATGGTGGTCAACAGGTCGACAAGGTCGAGCAGGTGCTCCACCTTGGCCGTCTCGGGCTGGTCCGCCGGCGAGAGCGTGCGCACCAGGGCCGCCTCGTCGTCGGTCAGCGAGCCGATCCGCTCCGAGATCTCCCGGCTGATCCGTGTCTGGTCCATGGTGTAGGTGTCTCCCACCGTTTTGCCTCCCCATCGGGCGGACGCCTCGTCCGCAACGTTTCGACAACAACGGCCAGATCGTTGCAGTGCGAAGGTGTCGCTGGGTGGCTCCCGGGGAGCAAGTTGGGTGCAGGTTGTGAACGGGTGCTCAGTCCGGACAAGTTCCCTGCCTGGCGCTTCGCGGCGCCGGGGCTCAGGCTTCGGCTTCCTCGCCCCAATCCAACACCCACTCGAGCGCCAGCTGCTCACGCTCGGCATCACGCACGACACGCTCGCTGTTGCGCCGGAACTGGGGATCGTGGGGGGGCAGCAGCACCAGCCGGGCCAGGACGCGCTCGCGGAACTGGTCGATCACCTCGGGCGGGCCGTAGTCCGACTGCACCTCCCAGTGGGGGGCCACAGGGCCCAGATAGACGACGCGCACGTGCCCGATTGGCTCGACCGGCTCACCTTCTTCGACTACTTGTTCCTCGGTGTCCGGGGACATGGCACCTCCTGGCATCGGCGATCGGAGCCAGCGTAGCCTTAGGCGAGAGAGCGACATTCTCCCTGGTAGGAAGGAGAATCGGCCCCCGGATTCTTAGGAACTTCCTATCCCGATAAACTAGCTCTGAACTGGGCGCTCCCGTAAAATGAGCCGTGAAAAGGGAGCCGAAAAATGACGACCGATTGGATGGCCGGGGGCAAGTGCAAGGAAGTTGCACCCGATGTCTTCTTTCCGAATGACGGCATGGGTGTACTCGTCGCTCAGCGCATCTGCGCCGAGTGCCCGGTCTCCGAGGCCTGCCTCGAGTACGCGCTCGAGCACCACATCGACCACGGGGTCTGGGGTGGCGCCTCCGAGCGTGAGCGTCGCCGCATTTTGCGCCGCCGCCGCCTTTCGCACGCCGTCGCCGTCAAGTAGCGGCCGTCAAGGGGGCACCTGAGACCCGCATCGTCCGACACCGGGACTTCCGGTCGGACCTGATTCGGGGTCCACGCAGGGTCGGCCGGCGTCGCCGCCCTCGTCGGACCCTCCGGCGTGCCACGCTGGCGCCGTGCTCCTCGAGTGCGTGGTCAACGTCAGCGAAGGCCGCGACACGGCGATCCTCGACCATTTGGCCGCAGCGGCCGGTCCCGCCCTTCTCGATACGCATCGGGACCCCGACCACAACCGCACCGTCTTCACGCTCGTCGGCCCCGCCCCCCTGGTCGCCGAGTCGTCCCGGGCGCTGGCCCGCGCCACCCTCGCCCACCTCGACCTGCGCCTCCATGCCGGTGCCCATCCGCGGCTCGGCGTGCTCGATGTGGTGCCCTTCGTCCCCTACGAGCCCGGCCAGGCCCGCTCCCGGGGACCTCACGGCCGCCGTCGACCAACGCGACCGCTTCGCCCAGTGGCTCGGCGAGGAGATGGGGGTGCCGAGCTACCTCTACGGACCCCTTCCCGGCGGCCGGAACCGGACCCTCCCCGACATCCGCCGTCTGGCCGACAGGACGGCTCCGGGCGGACTGCGCCCCGATGCCGGCCCCGCCCGGGCCGACCCTCGCCACGGGGCGGTGGCGGTGGGGGCGCGCCGGGTCCTGGTGGCCTACAACGTCTGGGTCTCCTCGGTCGAGGTGGCCCGCCAGGTGGCGCCCCT
>CAWACN010000019.1:0-8409 GCA_963780525.1 uncultured Acidimicrobiaceae bacterium
GCGCTGCGCTGACCTGATGCAGGCACTGAGGAGGTGCGAGTGACGACCACGGTCGACAACCCGACCACGACGCCGGTGGTGATCGGGGCGCCCCGGGGCGGACCCGACGTCCCGACCCTGCGCAAGGACGGCTGGTGGGTCGAGCCGGTCATCACGGCTTCCATCCTGCTCGCCTTCGTCATCTACTCGACGTGGGCCGCTTTCGTCGGGAAGAACTACTACGCCGGAGTCAGCCTGAACCGGGACCTGATTTCGCCCTTCTACTCCCCCTGCATCGCCAACAGCTGCGTGCCGGGCAGTCACACCTTCGGGACGCTGCCCTTCTGGAACTACTCGCCCGCATTGCTGATCCTCATCTTCCCGCTCGGCTTCCGCCTCACCTGCTACTACTACCGCAAGGCGTACTACCGGTCCTTCTGGCTGTCGCCCCCCGCATGCGGCGTGGCCGACGCCCACGGCAGCTACACCGGCGAGACGCGCTTCCCGTTGATCCTGCAGAACATCCACCGCTACTTCTTCTGGATTCTGCTGCTCTTCAACTGCATCCTGACCTACGACGCCATCCTGGCCTTCCGCCAGCCCTACGTGGTCGGTGGGGTCGAGCACACGCACATCGGCATCAGCGTCGGCACCGCTGTGCTGTGCGCCAACGCCGCCTTCCTCTGGCTGTACTCCTTGTCGTGTCACGCCTGCCGGCATTTCTGCGGCGGCCAGGTGAAGTCGTTCGCCAAGCACCCCACCCGCCACAAGCTCTGGAAGTTCGTCACCCCGCTGAACGCGCGCCACATGCGCTTCGCCTGGATCAGCCTCTTCGGCGTCGCCCTGTGCGACCTCTACGTGCGGCTGGTGGCGAGTGGGACGATCCACGACCCCGGCTTCCACTTCTAAGCCGATGCCGTCACCCACAGCAGACTTCGAGACATACGACTACGACGTCATCATCATTGGCGCCGGTGGCTCGGGCCTGCGCGCCGCCATCGAGGCCAAGGAGCGGGGCCTGCGCGTCGCGCTGGTCTGCAAGTCGCTGCTGGGCAAGGCGCACACCGTCATGGCCGAGGGTGGCATGGCGGCCGCCATGGGCAACGTGTGGAAGGAGGACAACTGGCAGGTCCACTTCCGCGACACCATGCGCGGCGGCAAAATGCTCAACAACTGGCGCATGGCGCAGATCCACGCCCAGGAGGCCCCCGACCGGGTCTACGAGCTGGAGCGCTGGGGGGCGCTGTTCGACCGCACGGCCGATGGGCGCATCACCCAGCGCGACTTCGGCGGCCATCGCTACGCCCGCCTGGCCCACGTCGGCGACCGCACCGGCCTGGAGCTGATCCGCACCCTGCAGCAGAAGGTCGTGTCCATGGGCACGGACGTCTTCATGGAGACCAAAATCCTCCGCCTGCTGCCCGATGCCGAAGGACGCATTTCCGGTGCGGTGGGCTACAAGCGACCGACCGGCGAAATGGTCCTCTTCACCGCCAAGGCCTTCGTCCTCGCCACCGGGTCCATCGGCAAGTCGTGGAAGTACACGTCGAACTCGTGGGAGTCCGTCGGCGACGGCCACGCCATGGCCATCTGGGCCGGCGCCGACGTCATCGACATGGAGTGCGTGCAGTTCCACCCGACCGGCATGGTCTGGCCGCTCTCGGTGCGCGGCATCCTCGTGACCGAGGGCGTGCGTGGTGACGGCGGCGTGCTGCGCAACTCCGAGGGCAAGCGCTTCATGTTCGACTACGTGGCCGACATGTTCCGGGCCGAGACGGCGGAGACCGAAGAAGAGGCCGACGCCTGGTACGACGACCACATCAACTACCGGCGCACGCCCGACCTCCTCCCCCGCGACGAGGTGGCGCGCGCCATCAACTCGGAGGTGAAGGCCGGCCGCGGCAGCCCGCACGGCGGCGTCTTCCTCGACATCGCCTCGCGCCGCACGCCCGAGTACATCCGACGCCGGCTCCCGTCCATGTACCACCAGTTCATGGAACTGGCGGGCGTCGACATCACCGCGGGGCCCATGGAAGTCGGCCCGACGTGCCACTACATGATGGGCGGCGTGCGCGTCGACGCCGAGACGCAGGCCGCCACCGTCCCGGGCTTGTTCGCCATCGGCGAGGTCTCCGGCGGCATGCACGGCGCCAACCGCTTGGGCGGCAACTCGCTCTCGGACCTCATCGTCTTCGGCCGCCGGGCCGGCATCGGCGCTTCGGACTTCGCGGAGGGCCGCACCGGTACGCCCAGCGTCGACGCGGCGGAGGTCGCCTCGGTCATTGACGAGGCGTTCGCCCCGTTCGGACGCGAAGAGGGGTACAACCCCTACGACGTCCACGAGGATCTGCAGGAGACGATGCAGGCGCTCGTCGGCATCATCCGCACCGGACCCGAACTCGAGGAGGCGCTGGTGAAGCTCGATGAGCTCAAGGACCGCACCTCCAGGTTGCAGGTCAAGGGCGGCCGGGCCTACAACCCGGGCTGGAACCTGGCCACCGACCTCCCGTCCATGATCACCACGTCCATCGCCGTGACGCAGGGCGCTCTCAACCGCAAGGAGTCGAGGGGCGGGCACACCCGGGAGGACTACCCGGGACCGGACCCCGAAATGGGCAAGGTGAACTTCGTGCAGCGACAGACCGAGGGGCACGGGTACCTGGCCCCGATCGCCATCGGGCCCGAGCCGTTACCGGAAATGCCACCAGAGCTGCGCGCACTGTTCGAGGAGGCCCCCAAGTCATGACCGACACCCAGACCACGCAGCCCGCGGCCGCCGACTCGGGCGCAGGCGAGAACGCCACCGTCACCATGCGGGTGTGGCGTGGGGACGACGCCGGCGGCGAGTTCACCGACTACGTCATGCCCGCCGTCGAGGGCGAGGTGGTGCTCGACGTCATCCACCGCATTCAGGCGTCGGACGCGCCGGACCTGGCCTGCCGCTGGAACTGCAAGGCCGGCAAGTGCGGGTCGTGCTCGGCCGAAATCAACGGCCTGCCCCGCCTCATGTGCATGACGCGGATGGACACGCTGCCCCCGGGCGAGCCCGTCACGGTGGCGCCGATGAAGACGTTCCCGATCATCCGCGACCTCGTCACTGACGTCTCCTTCAACTACGAGGTGGCCAAGACGGTGCCGGCCTTCAAGCCCGGCCCCGAGCCCGAGGGCGGCTACCGCATGATGCAGGTCGACGTGGAGCGCGGCCAGGAGTTCCGCAAGTGCATTGAGTGCTTCATGTGCCAGGACATCTGCCACGTGATCCGCGACCACGAGGACAACAAACCGAACTACGCGGGGCCCCGCTTCTTCATCCGCTTCGCCGAGCTCGAGATGCACCCGCTCGACGTCAACGACCGCCGCGAGCTGGCGCACGACCGCGGCCTCGGCATGTGCAACATCACCAAGTGCTGCACCGAGGTGTGCCCCGAGCACATCAAGATCACCGACAACGGCATCATCCCGATGAAGGAGCGCGTGGTCGACGCCCGCTACGACCCGGTGGCCTGGCTCGGACGCAAGATCACCGGCCGCTCCAAGAAGACGGCCGAAGAGGCCGCCGCCGGCTGAGCGGGCGCCGGTCTCGCGGCGGTCCCCTGCGGGGCCCGGACCGGGTCCGCACCCACATGCCGCCGCCGACGGGAGCAGACTCTCGCCATGCCCCGCTACCTCTCGCCCGAATGGGTGGCGTCCTTCGACGCCGCGCTGGGCGCGCTCGACCTGAGCGATGCCGTCGCCGCGGCCGGGTCGGGCTCGCTGGCCGCCGCCGACGGCCGCTTCAGCGTGGTGCAGATCGTGACCGGCGTGCCCGAGGACGTGCGGGCGGAGGGCGGGGACGTGCACCTCGTCCTCACGGTGGCCGACGGGCGGGCCCGGCTCGGGCTCGACCCCGGCGGGACGCTGGGGGGCACGGCGACCATTGTGCTCGGCTATGCGGAGGCGCTGGCCATGGCGCGCGGCGAGCTCGACCCGGCCGATGCCCTGGCGGCGGGACGCGTGCGCGTGCGTGGCGACCTGGCTGCGCTGGTGGCCGGCCAGGACGTGCTGGCCGAGGCAGCGGCCCGCCTGGGCACCGACCTCGAAGAGCTGACGGACCCGCTGGGCCCGCCGGGCCCGGCGCACTGAGGCGGCACCATGGCCTTCCCCGGCTTGCCCTCGGAGTCCCGTCGCCCGCCTGATTTCGGCGGGCGCTACCAGGGCCTGGTGGCGGTCGTCACCGGTGCCTCGTCGGGTCTGGGGGCGCAGCTGTCGCTGGACCTGGCCCGGGCGGGCGCCACCGTGGTCGGACTGGCCCGCTCCACCGAGCGGCTCGAGAAGCTCGCCACCGACCTGCGCATCTTCACGCCGGCGTCACAGACCATCACCTGCGACGTGGCGGACACCGCCGCCCTGCGCAGGGTCCTCGACGAAGTGGTGGCGACGCACGGGTCCGTCGACCTGCTGATCAACAACGCGGCGCAGGACCCCGGAGTACGGCTGGTCGACATTTCCGAGGCCGATTTCCGTCACACGTTCGACGTCAACTTCTTCGCTCCGGTGGCGGCCACGCTGGCGGTGCTGCCGGCCATGCTCGAACGCGGCCGGGGCATGGTGGTCAACGTGTCGTCTGACGGCGGGCGCCTCCCGTCCCCCGGCCCGGGCGCCTACCCGTCGTCCAAGGCGGCGTTGTCGGCCTTCACCGAATCGGTCTCGTTCCGACTCGGCCCCAAAGGGGTGCAGGCCCAGGTCGTCTACCCGGCGTTCATGGCGACCGAGCTGGGCGAGGGGGCCCTCGAACGCGGCCTGCGCCGGCCGCCCCGCCTGACCACCCGCAGCGTGGAGACGGTGTCACGGCGGATTCTGGCCGGGGCCGGTGGCCCAGCGCTCGAAATCAGCGTGTCGGGCCTGATCGACGCCGCCATGGTCTTCCGCTCCCTCATGCCCCGGACCTACCACCGTCTGCGACGCCACTGGTAGGAGCGGTGCGGGCGGCAACAACGGAGGGACAACGGAGGGCGGCGCCGGTGAAACCCGGAGCACAGGACGTCGCCCGGTCAACGGCCCGAGCACGCCACGCGGGCCGGTATTACTGTTGCGCTACCGGCTCGCGAAGGTCGGGCCGGCAGTAGGAGGACGAACGTGCATCAGCCGATCGACGACCACTTCCTCTTGAAGTACCGGGCCCTGTTGGATGCCGAAGATCTGGCATTCGACGAGCTCGAGCATGCGTGTGAAGACGGTGACCGCACGCAGTTCGACAAAGACATGGTCGATTGGCAGAACGCTCTCGAGCACAAGCTCGCCTTCCTGGCCAACGCCGGGATGGAGGTCAACCTGCCCGTGCTGCGCTGACGACCGAGCGCCCGCCACCGACGCGCCAGGCGCTCCCTCACAGCGGTTGACCATCACCCGGATGCCGACGCGGCGCGACCAGGATGGTGGAGTGGCAAAGTCAACTGAGAAAAGCGGATCCTCGGCGGCGCTGAACGCAGTGGGCGCGACGAAGCCCGCCAAGCCCCCGGCCGTGCACGCCCCCTCGAACCGGGTGAACATCGCGTTCCCGTTCTCGGAGATAAAGCTGGAGGAACCGAGCAAGGAGCTGGCCGAGCTGGCCTCCCTTGTCTTCGATCTCATCGGGACCATGGCCGAATGGGTCCCCGAGGACCGGCTCGAAGAGCTGCGGGCAAGGGCGCTGACGCTGCGGGACGCTCTGCGCTGACCGCACCTTCGAGGTGACGGCCACGGTGCGCTTCAGTGCAGGCCGATCGTCTCCGCCGCCTGAGCGACCGTGGCGTCGAAGAGCAGGCCGGGTTCGAGCACCGTGTTGCGCCAATGCCCGAAAACCTCGAGGCTGATGGCGCCGATGATGGCGGTGAACGCTTGGAGGACACAACACCACCGTCTCGCCCGACATGCCGGGAAGGAGCCCCTCGGTCACCGGCGCCACGGCGGCTCGCAACTCGTCTGTGATCGGTCCTCGGCTTTCGTCCGGGCGGAACCTGCCCTCTTCGTGCGCCGCCACCAGCGGGCGAACCAGGGCAACGCGCCATCCGGGTGTAGGGCTCAATCGTGTCCTCCGGAGCGTGGTAGCCGGGGATGGGGGTACCGAAGATGAGCCCCCACTGGTGTGGACGCTCGAGGGCCCACAGTCGCATGGCGCGCGGCACCGCCAGCCAGCGCCCGGCCGAGTCGCTCCTCACTGTCTCGGCCGCCTGCTCCGCCTCGTCGGCCGCCCGCTCGGCCTCGTCGGCCAAGGCCTCGTAGGCGGAGAGGATGAGTGCGCTGAGCAAGGCGTCCCGTCCGTCGAAATAGCGGTAGAGCGCCGAGGGTGCCATTCCGAGGTCACGGGCGATGGAACGAAGGGATATGGCGGCGGCACCGTCACGGGCGACGTGCGTGCCGGCCACGGCCAGGATCTCTGCCGTCATCTCCTCCCGGACGCGCTCCCTGGCGGTGCGCGGCGCAGATGGGGCTGGAACGGCTGTGGACGAGGACATGGGTCAAGTCTCTCCGTTCTTGAGTGAGAACACAAGTACTTGACAAGAACATTGTTCACATTTAGTATCGATGTTCATGGCCGACCCGACCAACGAGGAGAGTCCGATGACCACCACCAACATGACCCCGTCCACCGCGACCCCTGCCGCCGCTCACTACAAGGAGCCCGACTGGTTCACCCGCGTCATCTTCAACAATGTGGTCAAGGGTCTGACCCGGATGGGCGTGAGCGTCTGGGGCTCCCGGGTGCTCGAGCATCGGGGACGCACCAGCGGCAAGCTGCACCACGTTCCGGTGAACCTCCTGACCGTCGACGGGACCAAGTATCTGGTTTCCCCCCGTGGCGAGACGCAGTGGGTGCGCAACGTCCGCCACTCGGGCGGCCACATGGTGCTGATCCTGGGGCGGAGCCGCCAGCTGTGCACCGCCCAAGAGGTCCCCGTGGCCGACCGCGTGCCGATCCTGCGGGCCTACCTGCTGCGCTGGAAGTTCGAGGTGGGGATGTTCTTCGATGGCGTGAACCCTGACTCCACCGACGCCGAGTGGGCCGCCGTGGCGGCCAACCACCCGGTCTTCGAGCTCCGCTGACGCGCCTTCCTCCCGTCGTATCCGAGAGTGCCGACTCCGCATAGGGCATCATGCACGTATGGCCGGTCAACGAGCGTTGGGGAACACAGAAACCTCCGGGAATCCACCGGCCGCGTCAGAGGCCCAGCTCGGACACCGGACGCTCATAGCCTTCAACCGTGCGCTGACCCATTGGAGTAGCCGGGGCGCCTTGCTGCAGACCGGCGGGGCCGTGATGTGCGCGAGCGGAACCTGGATCCCGGTGGTCGCCAACGGCGCCTTTCGCTCCGACGACACCCTCGAGGGTTCTGCACTGGTGGCCGCCGCTGACACCTTCTTCGGCGGCCTCCAACGCGGCTTCACGGTCAAGGTGCGCGACAGCGGCGAGGATGACGATCTGCGCGCCGCGTGCCTCGAGGCCGGTCTGGAGCTCTTCGGCGACCCGGTGCCGGAAATGATCTGCCGCACTGCGCTCCCCGATGCGCCGCCGGTGGACGACGTCACCGTGCGCGTGGCTGACGACGAGGGAGGCGTGCGCGACTTCATCAGTGTGAACGCCGAGGCATACGCAACATACGGGATGCCGCCCGAAGTGCTGGTCGACGTGTTCGAGAAGCCGGGAGCCGTGTTGACGGATCCGTCCGCCACCATTCTGGTCGCCCGCCGTGAGGGCCAACCGGTGGCCACGGCGATGGTCTACGAGAGCGACGGGGTGGCGAGCCTGCAGTGGGTCGGTACCGTGCCGGCGGCGCGTGGGACAGGGCTCGGCGCGCTCGTCACGGTAATGGCGACGAACCTGGCCTTCGATCGTGGGGCGTCGTCCTGCTCACTGCAGGCATCACCGATGGGCGCTTCGGTCTACCGACGGCTCGGCTACGAGACGATCTACCACTACGAGGAGTACGTCCGCTGGCCCAGGCCTTCGGCTCGCTGACAGCAAGAACCACTGAGATGCGCTTCTGATCGCCGCTTTCGAGGTCGGTCGCCGACTCGAACAAGCACCGGGGCGGGCGCCGCAACGGGGCGGAGCCCATAGTCTTCTCGGGAGGGCCTTCTGATCAGATGCGCAAGAGGGGTCTTCGCACGAGAACTCCGCAGGTGTCCAAGGGTCTGCGAACCACGCGCACCCCGTGGAATGGCACCGACAAGGGGGACCGCAAATGACCGTGACGCTCATCACGGGGGCGAACAAGGGGCTCGGCTACGAGACCGCCCGTCGGCTCATTGCTGAAGGTCAGACCGTCTACATGGGAGCCCGCGACGCCGACCGTGGAGAGGCCGCGGCGTCCACGCTCGGTGGTCGGTTCGTGCAGCTCGATGTCACCGACGAAGCCTCGGTGGAGAGCGCCCTGCGGAGCATCGACGAGCGCGAGGGCCTTCTCGACGTCC
>CAWACN010000020.1:0-38752 GCA_963780525.1 uncultured Acidimicrobiaceae bacterium
GCCCGCCGGGCCCGGCGCACTGAGGCGGCGCCATGGCCTTCGGTGGCTTGCCCTCGGAGTCCCGTCGCCCGCCTGATTTCGGCGGGCGCTACCAAGGCCTGGTGGCGGTCGTCACCGGTGCCTCGTCGGGTCTGGGGGCGCAGCTGTCGCTGGACCTGGCCCGGGCAGGCGCCACCGTGGTCGGACTGGCCCGCTCCACCGAGCGGCTCGAGAAGCTCGCCACCGACCTGCGCATCTTCACGCCGGCGTCACAGACCGTCACCTGCGACGTGGCGGACACCGCCGCCCTGCGCAGGGTCCTCGACGAAGTGATGGCGACGCACGGGTCCGTGGACCTGCTTATCAACAACGCGGCGCAGGATCCCGGAGTACGGCTGGTCGATATTTCCGAGGCCGATTTCCGTCACACGTTCGACGTCAACTTCTTCGCTCCGGTGGCGGCCACGCTGGCGGTGCTGCCGGCCATGCTCGAACGCGGCCGGGGCATGGTGGTCAACGTGTCGTCTGACGGGGGGCGCCTCCCGTCCCCCGGCCCGGGCGCCTATCCGTCGTCCAAGGCGGCGTTGTCGGCCTTCACCGAATCGGTCTCGTTCCGACTCGGCCCCAAAGGGGTGCAGGTCCAGGTCGTCTACCCGGCGTTCATGGCAACCGAGCTGGGCGAGGGGGCCCTCGAACGCGGCCTGCGCCGGCCGCCCCGCCTGACCACCCGCAGCGTGGAGACGGTGTCACGGCGGATTCTGGCCGGGGCCGGTGGCCCGGCGCTCGAAATCAGCGTGTCAGGCCTGATCGACGCCGCCATGGTCTTCCGCTCCCTCATGCCACGGACCTACCACCGTCTGCGACGCCACTGGTAGGAGGGGTGCGGGCGGCAACAACGGAGGGACAACGGAGGGCGGCGCCGGTGAAGCCACGGAGCGCAGGACCTCGCCCGGTCAACGGCCCGAGCACGCCACGCGGGTCGGTATTACTGTTGCGCTACCGGCTCGCGAAGGTCGGGCCGGCAGTAGGAGGACGAACGTGCATCAGCCGATCGACGACCACTTCCTCTTGAAGTACCGGGCCCTGTTGGATGCCGAAGACCTGGCATTCGACGAGCTCGAGCATGCGTGTGAAGACGGTGACCGCACGCAGTTCGACAAAGACATGGTCGATTGGCAGAACGCTCTCGAGCACAAGCTCACTTTCCTGGCCAACGCCGGGATGGAGGTCAACCTGCCCGTGCTGCGCTGACGACCGAGCGCCCGCCACCGACGCGCCAGGCGCTCCCTCACAGCGGTTGACCATCACCCGGATGCCGACGCGGCGCGACCAGGATGGTGGAGTGGCAAAGTCAACTGAGAGAAGCGGATCCACGGCGGCGCTGAACGCGGTGGGCGCGACGAAGCCCGCCAAGCCCCCGGCCGTGCACGCCCCCTCGAACCGGGTGAACATCGCGTTCCCGTTCTCGGAGATAAAGCTGGAGGAACCGAGCAAGGAGCTGGCCGAGCTGGCCTCCCTTGTCTTCGATCTCATCGGGACCATGGCCGAATGGGTCCCCGAGGACCGGCTCGAAGAGCTGCGGGCAAGGGCGCTGACGCTGCGCGACGCTCTGCGCTGACCGCACCCTCGAGGTGACGGCCACGTTGCGCTTCAGTGCAGGCCGATCGTCTCCGCCGCCTGAGCGACCGTGGCGTCGAAGAGCAGGCCGGGATCGAGCACCGTGTTGCGCCAATGACCGAAAACCTCGAGGCTGATGGCGCCGATGATGGCCATGAACGCTTGGAGGACAAACACCACTGTCTCGCCCGACATACCGGGAAGGAGCCCCTCGGTCACCGGCGCCACGGCGGTTCGCAACTCGCCTGTGATCGGTCCCCGGCTTTCGTCCGGGCGGAACCTGCCCTCTTCGTGCGCCGCCACCAGCGGGCGAACCAGGGCAAGCGCCATCCGGGTGTAGGGCTCAATCGTGTCCTCCGGAGCGTGGTACCCGGGGACGGGAGTGCCGAAGATGAGTCCCCACTGGTGTGGACGCTCGAGGGCCCACAGTCGCATGGCGCGCGGCACCGCCAGCCACCGCTCGGCCGAGTCGCCCCTGACTGTCTCGGCCGCCTGCTCCGCCTCGTCCGCCGCCCGCTCGGCCTCGCCGGCCAAGGCCTCGTAGGCGGAGAGGATGAGTGCGCTGAGCAAGGCGTCCCGACCGTCGAAATAGCGGTAGAGCGCCGAGGGTGCCATCCCGAGATCACGGGCGATGGAACGAAGGGATATGGCGGCGGCACCGTCACGGGCGACGTGCGTGCCGGCCACGGCCAGGATCTCTGCCGTCATCTCCTCCCGGACGCGCTCCCTGGCGGTGCGCGGCGCAGATTGGGCTGGAACGGCTTTGGACGAGGACATGGGTCAAGTCTCTCCGTTCTCGAGTGAGAACACAAGTACTTGACAAGAACATTGTTCACGTTTAGTATCGGTGTTCATGGCCGACCCGACCAACGAGGAGCGTCCGATGACCACCACAAACATGACCCCGTCCAGCGCGGCTCCTGCCGCCGCTCACTACAAGGAGCCCGACTGGTTCACCCGCGTCATCTTCAACAATGTGGTCAAGGGTCTGACCCGGGTGGGGGTGAGCGTCTGGGGCTCCCGGGTGCTTGAGCATCGGGGACGCACCAGCGGCAAGCTGCACCACGTCCCGGTGAACCTCCTGACCGTCGACGGGACCAAGTATCTGGTTTCCCCCCGTGGCGAGACGCAGTGGGTGCGCAACGTCCGCCACTCGGGCGGCCACATGGTGCTGATCCTGGGACGGAGCCGCCAGCTGTGCACCGCCCAAGAGGTCCCCGTGGCCGACCGCGTGCCGATCCTGCGGGCCTACCTGCTGCGCTGGAAGTTCGAGGTGGGGATGTTCTTCGATGGTGTGAGCCCTGACTCCACCGACGCCGAGTGGGCTGCCGTGGCGGCCAACCACCCGGTCTTCGAGCTCCGCTGAGCGCGTTCCTCCCGTCGTATCCGAGAGTGCCGACTCCGCATAGGGCATCATGCACGTATGGCCGGTCAACGAGCGTTGCGGAACACAGAAACTTCCGGGACTCCACCGGCCGCGTCAGAGGCCCAGCTCGGACACCGGACGCTCATAGCCTTCAACCGTGCGCTGACCCATTGGAGTAGCCGGGGCGCGTTGCTGCAGACCGGCGGGGCCGTGATGTGCGCGAGCGGAACCTGGATCCCGGTGGTCGCCAACGGCGCTTTTCGCTCCGACGACACCCTCGAGGGTTCTGCACTGGTGGCCGCCGCTGACACCTTCTTCGGCGGCCTCCAACGCGGCTTTACGGTCAAGGTGCGCGACAGCGGCGAGGATGACGATCTGCGCGCCGCGTGCCTCGAGGCCGGTCTGGAGCTCTTCGGCGACCCGGTGCCGGAAATGATCTGCCGCACCGCGCTCCCCGATGCCCGCTCGGTGGACGACGTCACCGTGCGCGTGGCTGAAGACGAGGGAAGCGTGCGCGACTTCATCAGTGTGAACGCCGAGGCATACGCAACATACGGAATGCCGCCCGAAGTGCTGGTCGACGTGTTCGAGAAGCCGGGAGCCGTGTTGACGGATCCGTCCGCCACCATTCTGGTCGCCCGCCGTGAGGGCCAGCCGGTGGCCACGGCGATGGTCTACGAGAGCGACGGGGTGGCGAGCCTGCAGTGGGTCGGTACCGTGCCGGCGACGCGTGGGACAGGGCTCGGCGCGCTCGTCACGGTAATGGCCACGAACCTGGCCTTCGATCGCGGGGCGACGTCCTGTTCACTGCAGGCATCACCGATGGGCGCTTCGGTCTACCGACGGCTCGGCTACGAGACGATCTACCACTACGAGGAGTACGTCCGCTGGCCGAGGCCTTCGCCTCGATGACAGCGGGAACCACTGAGATGCCCTTCTGATCGCCGCCTTCGAGGTCGGTCGCCGACTCGAACAAGCACCAACGGGGCGGGCGCCGCAACGGGGCGGGCGCCGCAACGGGGCGGAGCCCATAGTCTTCTCGGGAGGGCCTTCTGATCAGATGCGCAAGAGGGGTCTTCGCACGAGAACTCCGCAGGTGTCCAAGGGTCTGCGAACCACGCGCACCCCGTGGAATGGCACCGACAAGGGGGACCGCAAATGACCGTGACGCTCATCACGGGGGCGAACAAGGGGCTCGGCTACGAGACCGCCCGTCGGCTCATTGCTGAAGGTCAGACCGTCTACATGGGAGCCCGCGACGCCGACCGTGGAGAGGCCGCGGCGTCCACGCTCGGTGGTCGGTTCGTGCAGCTCGATGTCACCGACGAAGCCTCGGTGGAGAGCGCCCTGCGGAGCATTGACGAGCGCGAGGGCCTTCTCGACGTCCTCGTGAACAACGCGGGCGTGAGCTGGACGGGCGAGGTCAATGGCCCAGCCGCGTTGCGGGTGTTCGACACGAACGCGATCGGCCTCATCCGTGTCACCCAGGCTGCGCTCCCGTTGTTGGAAAAATCCGAAAACCCGGTAGTCGTGAACGTCTCCAGCGCCCTTGGCTCATTCTGGGCCGTCACCAATCCGGAGCGACGACAGTTTCACTTCCCCTCCATCATTTACGGCGCGAGCAAAGCAGCCGTCTCGATGCTCACCGTGCAATACGCCAAGACGTTCCCGAATATGAAGTTCAACGCCGTCGAGCCGGGCTTCACCGCCACGGACCTGACACCTTTCAGCGGAGCCGGTCAGCCGGTCGAGCAAGGCGCCGAGGTCATTGTGCGCATGGCGACCATCGGTAAGGACGGTCCGACGGGTACCTTCCAAGAGGGCAACGAGGAGCTCGCCTGGTAGGCACCGACGCGCCCGGGTCTTGGCTCCGGACGAGGGCTCAGGGCCGCGGCTCGCGCCACATCGTTGTCACCGTCGGCCCCCCGTCGGGCAGGTCGAACGCCTCGCAGACGACGAATCCGACTCCCTCGTATCGCCCGAGGTTCGCCGGGTTCGTCGATTCGAGGTAGGCCGGCATCCCGAGGGCGTCGAGGTGCGCCAGGTTGCCCGCCAGCAGACGCATCCCGACGCCGGCACCGCGGTGCTCCGTGTGCGTTCCCAGCAGGCCCAGGTAGTAGTGGTCCTGGGCGTGCGGGTGGACGGCCTCGAACCGGTCGAAGATCTCGAACACCAAATCGGCCCGTGCTCCGAGCGATTCCTTGAGCATCGCTTCCAACAGCGCCTCATCCGTCTCGTTCAGCTCGGGACAACCTGGAGGCACCCACACGGTTGCCGCCTCGTAGCCCGGTGTCGTCCAGACCCACTGATACGGGAGCGCACTGTGGATGAGCAGACGGAACCACGCCTCGTGCTGAGCCTTACGGCGTGTTGGATCATCGAAGGCCCAACCCCAGACGGGGTCGAGGAAGAACGCCTCGGCGAGCGTCCTCGCAATTTGGTCCGTGTCCTCGGCAACTGCAACTCGCTCCTGCATATGCCTCCTGATGTCGTCGCAGCTTCTCTGGCCAGCCCTACCGGCGGACGGCATGCAGTGTTGACATCACCATAAGGTCGGAGACGGTGGCGGTCACCAATGCTGCCATGGCGACCAAGACACGACGATTGCGTCGTGCACCACCCACGACGGTCGTGATCACGCCGATCCGAACCGCCGCCCGCCCCGCGTCATCAGGCGGCATTCCTACGGAGTCAAAGCCCCGTGCGGACCGTGCGCTCGAGAATGCCCAGCGTGGCCCGCAGGGCGGAATCCGGAACGACCGGGAACCGTTCCTTGAAGTCGCCGTCCACCTTGGACCAGTCGTAGTACGACGTGACGTTCGTCACCCCGTCCTCCCCGGGCTCCAGGCGGTACCCGTAGAAGTGCGGAATCCCGATATCGGGCCCCAGGTCCCAGGCGATCTCCTGATCGCGCTCGAACACGATGATGTTGACGGTCACGTCGTACTTGCCGAGAGGGAAGTCGTTGAGCGACTCGCGGTCCATATGGATGACGAATCGGTCTCCCACCTTCTCCGCCGGTTCGCCGGTGAAGCTCTGCAGCATGCCAGAGGCGTCGATCGCCACCTGGCCAGCGGGGCTGCGCACAATGTCGAAGATGGCGGAGGGTGGCGCCGGGATTGGCCGGGTTACTTCAATGCGGTCGGGCAGGAAGACGGTATCGGGCATTGAGGACTCCTCATGGCATGTGGGTCGGCTTACCGTCGACCTCGGAGCGGTTGCGTGCTTCGCCGAGTCTCGCGCACTCCGTCGCCGACGGACACCGGACAGAGGGGGCGCCGGCCCCACATCGAATCGGTACCGGGAGGTGGCAGGGAGAGCGAGTGCAGGACCTATGAGCCGGCATCGGTGCTGGTCGGAGTGATCCGACTCCGTGCCGCGTTGAAGATGAGGCGGACGGCGGCGCCGATGATGGCCAGGTCGAGCAGCATCTGGGCCGAGACCACCAAGCGCGCCGTATCGGTCTTAGGCGTGATGTCGCCGAAGCCGACCGTCGAGAAGACGGAGATCGTGAAGTAGAGCGCCTGCGTGTGGTCCAGAGGTCGCGTGAAGGTGAAGGGCGATTCATGCGACATAGCGAGGTAGACGCCCGAGAACAGCACGAGGAACAGCGCGATCACGATGCCGAGCGCCTCAATGGCCCGCAGCTCCGGGAGCGCGGCAACCGAGATGCGCCGAATCTGCCAGGCGAAGACAGCGCCGACGACTGCAATATCCACGCCCAGACGCACGAAGGCACGCAAGCCGGACTCGTGGCCGATGGGAAGCACGTAGAACGCGCCGATGAGGAACACCCAGGACAGCACGACGGTTGCGCCACAACGAAGGACCGCGCGCCGACGGACGGTTGGCGGAAGGTCGGACAGGCGCAGTGGTTCGGAAGCGACGCGAGGGGTGCGGCTCAGCCAGGCGCGCTGGCGCGAGCCGGTGCCGTCGTCTCCGGTATCCATTGCAACGAAACGCTAACGAGGCCGGGCCTCGAGGTGGGGTATGCGGTGCCGTACGGACGATCGGCGTCAGGGCAGGCCGACCCCCGTGGCCGGCTAGCTCAGCCGAGCCCCCGCACAATGGCCACCATCTTCTCGCCACACTCGGTCGGGTTCTGCGCCACCTGCACGCCGGCGGCCGACAGCGCGTCCATCTTCGCCTGCGCCGTGCCCGATGAGCCCGAGATGATGGCGCCGGCGTGGCCCATCTTCCGCCCCGGGGGTGCCGTGACGCCGGCGATGTAGGCCGCCACGGGCTTCGTCATGCTCGACGCGATGAAGTCGGCGGCACGCTCCTCTTCGGAGCCGCCGATCTCGCCGATCATCATGACGGCCTTGGTCTCGGGGTCCGCCTCGAAGGCGGCGAGGCAGTCGATGAAGTTGGTTCCCGGCACGGGGTCACCGCCGATGCCGACACAGGTCGTTTGCCCGATGCCCTGCTGGGAGAGCTCGTGCAGCGCCTGGTAGGTGAGGGTGCCCGAACGGGAGACGATGCCGACCGGCCCTCCCGCCAGTGCGATATCACCCGAGGTGATGCCGATGTTGCACTTGCCGGGGCTGATGATGCCCGGGCAGTTCGGCCCCAACAGGCGGGTCGAGGGGAACTCCTGCACGAGGCGGTTGTAGGCCACGGCCTCGTCCTGGGCCGGGATGCCCTCGGTGATGCACACGATGAACGCAATGCCTGCTTCGGCCGCCTCAATGATGGCGTCGGCTGCGGCACGCGGCGGCACGGAAATGAACGACGCGGTGGCGCCGGTCGCCTTGACGGCGTCGGCCACCGACGCGAAGACCGGGATGCCCTCTATCTCCTCACCGCCCCGCTTCGGGTTGGTCCCGCCCACGACCTTGGTGCCGTAGGCCTTGTTCCTCAGGCCGTGATAGAGCCCCTGGCTCGTCGGGCTGATGCCCTGAATCACGACCTTGGTCGTCTCGTCGACGAAGATGCTCACGTTGGTTCCTGTTCTCTCTCGGGTCCGGGGGCGCTTAGGCCGAGGCCAGGCTGACGGCCCGGCGTGCGGCTTCGAGCATGGTCGGCTCGGCAATGAGCGTGTCAGACAGGTGGTCCGCCAGGAGCGCACGGCCCTCGACGGCGTTGGTGCCGTCGAGGCGCATGACGACGGGCGAGCTCAGCTTCACCCGGCCCATGGCCTCAATGATTCCCTTGGCCACTTCGTCGACCCGCGTGATCCCGCCGAAGATGTTGACGAAGATCGCCTTCACGGCGGGGTCGGCGTTGATGACTTCAAGCGCCGCCGCCATGACGTCGGCGTTCGCCCCGCCCCCGATGTCGAGGAAGTTGGCCGCGCTGCCACCCGCCTGGGTGACGACGTCGAGCGTGCTCATGGCCAGGCCGGCGCCGTTGGCGATGATGCCCACGCTGCCCGAGAGGCCGATGTAGTTGAGGCCCTTCTCCTTCGCCATCTTCTCCCGGGGGTCGATGTCCGAGTCGTCCTCGTACTCCTCCCACTCGGGGTGACGGTAGGTGGCGTTCTCGTCCAGCGTCACCTTGGCATCGAGCGCGTGCACCTTGCCCTCGGGGGTGAGGATCAGCGGATTGATTTCGGCCAGGTCGCAGTCGCCCTCGACGTAGCAGTGGTAGAGCCGGACCAACAGCGTCGCCGCCTGGTCCCGCGCTTCGGGGTCGAGATTGGCCCGGTCCACCCATTCGCGTGCCGACTCCTCGGTGAGGCCGGCCACCGGGTCGATGTGGATCCGTGGCGATGGCGTCGGGGTTGGTCTCGGCCACCTCTTCGATCTCGACACCACCCTCGGCCGACAGCATGCCCAGATGCAGCTTCGCCGGGCGGTCGAGGGTGAAGCTGGCGTAGTACTCCTTGGCGATGTCGGACGCGTGCTCCACCCACAGGCGGCGCACCACGTGGCCCTTGATGTCGAGCCCGAGGATGTTGCCCGCGTGCAGGCGCACCTCGTCAGCGTCGGCCGCCAGCTTCACGCCACCCGCCTTGCCACGACCGCCCACCTTCACCTGCGCCTTGACCACGACGGGGTAGCCCGCGGACTCGGCCTGCTCGACCGCCTCGTCCACGGTGTCGGCCACGCCTCCGGGGGAGGTGGGTATGCCGAAGCGGGCGAAGTACTGCTTGCCCTGGTACTCGTACAGGTCCACTTTGGGTGCTGTCTCCTTGTTGTCTCTCGCGCGCCAGCGCGTCGGTGGGGTGTGGGGAAGCGGGTGCTGCGGTGACGGCGGTCAGGCCCCGAGCGCCTCCTCGCGCTGGTCGAGGGCACCGGACAGCCATGAACCGATCGAATCGAGGGGTGCGCCGGGTGTGAAGACATGGGCCACGCCCTGCTCCTGCAGCACGGGGATGTCGGCTTCGGGAATGATGCCGCCCACAATGACGAGCACGTCACCCCGGCCGACGTCGTCCAGCAGCTTGACGACCTTGGGGACCAGGGTGAGGTGGGCCCCGGAGAGGAGCGAGAGCCCGACGGCGTCGGCGTCCTCCTGCACGACGGCCTGAACCACCTGCTCGGGTGTCTGGTGCAGGCCGGTGTAGACGACCTCGAACCCGGCGTCACGCAGCGCCCGGGCGATCACCTTGGCCCCGCGGTCGTGGCCGTCGAGACCCGGCTTGGCCACGACCACCCTGTAGGGACGTTTCATGTGAGCAACAGAATACGGAAGCCCTGGTCCGGACGCCAGACCGGAACGGGGGTCAGGCCCGGCGGAGCGGCGTGGCCGACAGCAGGAGGTTCTTCTTGCCGACCGAGTCGAAGCGCACGGTGGCCTGGGCCCGCGACCCCTCCCCCTTGGCACTGACGACCACGCCGCGGCCCCAGTGGTCGTGCACCACCTCGTCGCCGGCGACCAGTCCCAGGTCTTCGGCGCCCGTGCTGCCGCGGGAGGCGGAAGCCCTGGCCGGTCCGTCCGGGCCTCCCCCACCGCCGGCACGGGCCCGCGCCGCGGTCGCCAGGGGCACGGCTGGGGAGAAGACGGCGCCGGGCAGGTGCTCCTCGCCGGACAAGGTGTCGTAGCCCGAACCGCGGCGGGGTGACCCGAGGCCCACGTCCTCGACCAGGTGCGACGGCACTTCTGTGACGAACCGGCTCGGCATGGCGGGCTGGGTACGGCCCCAGGTGGTGCGTGACCAGGCGTGGGAGATGGCGAGGTGCTGGCGCGCCCGGGTGATCCCGACATAGAAGAGACGACGCTCCTCCTCCAGCTCGCTCGGCTCCGCCAGCGAGCGGAAGTGGGGAAAGATCCCCTCCTCCAGGCCGACCACGAAGACCGCCGGGTACTCCAGGCCCTTGGCCGTGTGCAGCGTCATCAACGAGACACGGGTGCCGTCGCTGTCGAGCTCGTCGGAGTCCGCCACCAGCGCCACGGTCTCGAGGAAGCCCAGAACGTCGTCGAAGTCGGAGGCCTGGCTGGCCAATTCGGCCAGGTTCTCGATCCGCCCGTCGGCCTCGTGGTTGTGCTCGGCCACCAGCTCGGCCAGGTAACCGGTGCGCTCGGCCACCAGCTGCACGAAGTCAGCCGGGTTCACCGTCTGCACGAGCGGGCGCAGCTCGGCCAGCGTCTTGGAGAGCTGCTCGGCTCCCCTCAGGGCCTTGCCGCTGAGACCCGCCTCCTCGGCGCGGTCGATGGCCTCGCTGAAGGAGACGTGTTCGACCTGGGCCCAGGCGGCGAGCCGGGCCACGGACGTGTCGCCGATGCCGCGCTTGGGGACGTTGACGATCCGCCGGGCCGACACCTCGTCGTCGGGATTGGCCAGCACGCGCACGAAGGCCAGGATGTCCTTGATCTCCCGGCGGTCGTAGAACTTGGCCCCGCCCACCACCTTGTACGGGATGCCGCTGAACTTCATGGAGAGCTCGAGAGGCAGGCTCTGCGCGTTGGTGCGGTAGAAGACGGCGAAGTCGCCCCAGGCGAGGCCGTTGGACGCGTGCATGCGCAGGATCTCGCTGGCCACCCAATTGGCCTCGTCGCGCTCGTCCTCGGCCCTGTAACGCGTGACCGGCCCGCCGGTGTCCCCGACGGTGAAGAGCTCCTTGGGCTGGCGCGCGACGTTGTTGGCGATCACGGCGTTCGCCGCGTCGAGGATCGTCTGGGTGGAGCGGAAGTTCTGCTCCAACATGATGGTCGTCACATTCGGGAAGGCTCGTTCGAACTCCAAAATGTTGCGGATGTCGGCGCCACGCCAGCGGTAGACCGACTGGTCGGAGTCCCCGACGACGCAGACGTTGCCGTGCGCCTCGCCCAGCAGCTTGACGATCTCGTTCTGTGCGTGGTTCGTGTCCTGGAACTCGTCGACGAGAATGTGGCGGAAGCGCTCCTGGTACGACGTGCGCACGTCGTCGTAGGCCTGCAACAGGTTGGCCGTCACCATGAGGAGGTCGTCGAAGTCGAGTGCGTTGGCCCCCAACAACCGGCCCTGGTAGAGCGCGTAGATGTCGGCGATGCGCTTGCGGAACGGGTCCGGCCCGTTGCGGGCGTCCTCGCGGAACGTCTCGAAGTCGACCAGCTCGGACTTGGCCTGGCTGATGACGCCCTGCACCGCCCGCGACGGCAACCGCTTCTGGTCGAAGCCGAGCTCGGCCGTGATCATCTCGATGAGCCGGCGCGAGTCGGTGTCGTCGTACACGGTGAAGGCCGAGCGGTAACCCAGCCGGTCGGCGTTGGTGCGCAGGATGCGCAGGCAGGCCGAGTGGAAGGTCGAGACCCACATCTTCTCGGCCGGCGGCCCCACGAGGTCGGCCACCCGCGTGCGCATTTCGCCCGCCGCCTTGTTGGTGAAGGTGATGGCGAGGATGCCCCAGGGCGGCGCGTCCCCGGTGGCGAGGAGATGGGCGATGCGGCGCGTCAGCACACGCGTCTTGCCCGAGCCGGCCCCGGCAATGATCAGGAGCGGGCCGCCGCGGTGTTCCACCGCGGCCCGCTGCGGCAGGGTCAGGTCGTCGACCAGCGCCGCCGGGCGGCCGGCGAAAGCGCCGGTCGAAGTCGCACTGTGGCTGCGCCGGCGCCGGCGCCGGCCGTCGTCGGCGCGGCCTCGCTGCCGGTCGCCGCGCCCTCACCGTCGGATGTGTCGTTCTCCTCGTTGGCTGCGGCGGCCTCCGCGCCTGCTTCCTCGTCGGTGATGTCGAAAAGCCGCGCGTGCTCGCCGCTCTCCGGCGTCACGGTCACTCCCACTCAATGGTCCCGGGCGGCTTCGACGTCACGTCGAGTGCCACCCGGTTCACGCCCTCCACTTCGTTGATGATGCGGGAGGCGATCCGCTCGACCAGGTCGTAGGGCAGTCGGGCCCAGTCCGCCGTCATGGCGTCGTCACTGGTGACGGCGCGGATCACGACGGGGTAGGCGTAGGTCCGCCCGTCACCCATCACGCCGACGGTGCGGACGGCCGGGCAGGACGGCGAAGCTCTGCCACAGTTCCCGGTAGAGGCCGGCCCGGCGGATCTCCTCGACGACCACCGCGTCGGCGTTGCGCAGGATCTCGGCCCGCTCGGGTGTCACCTCACCGATGATGCGCACGCCGAGGCCCGGTCCCGGGAAGGGCTGGCGCCACACGATCTCGTGCGGGAGGCCGAGCTCCTCCCCCACGGCGCGCACCTCGTCCTTGAACAGCAGGCGGAGGGGTTCGACCAGATCGAAGGCCAGGTCGTCGGGAAGGCCGCCGACGTTGTGGTGCGACTTGATGTTGGCCGCGGTGTCACTCCCCGACTCAATGACATCGGGGTACAGCGTGCCCTGCACCAGGAAGCGGGGGCCCGCACCGGTCCCGGTCGTCTCGGCCGCGGCCGCGCCCGACCCGGCGCCGAGGTCGCGCGCCACCTCTTCGAAGATCCGGATGAACAGCTCACCGATGATTTTGCGCTTGCGCTCCGGGTCGGTGACGCCCGCCAGCGCGGTGAAGTAGCGGTCGGCCGCCTTCACGTGCACGAGATCCATTTTGAACTGGCGCCGGAAGGTGTCCTCCACCTGATCGGCCTCGCCCGAGCGCATGAGACCCGTGTCGACGAAGACGCACGTGAGCTGGTCCCCGATCGCCTTGTGGACCAGGGCCGCCGCCACGGCCGAGTCGACGCCGCCGCTCAATGCGCACAGCACACGGTCCGTGCCCACCTGGGCCTGCACCGCCGCCACCTGCTGCTCAATGATGGAGACGTGCGTCCAGCTCGGCAGGCAGCCGCAGACGTCGATCAGGAAATGGTCGAAGACCTCGCTGCCCCGGTCGGTGTGCACCACCTCGGGGTGGAACTGCAGCCCGAAGAGGCGACGCTCGGGGTCGTGCATGGCCGCCACCGGCGCGCCGGCGCTGGTGGCCGTCGCGGCAAAACCCTCCGGCACCGCCGTGATGGCGTCACCGTGGCTCATCCACACGCTCGAGGTCGCCGGCCACTCCGGACTGAGAGGTGAGACGCCGGTCTGGCTCAGCTCCGTACGCCCGTACTCGCCCTGACCGGTGCGCGACACGGTTCCGCCCAGCTGCAGGGCCATGAGCTGCGCGCCGTAACAGAGCCCGAGGATCGGGATCCCGAGCTCGTACACGCCCGGATCGATGGACGGGGCGGGTGACTCGTAGACCGACTTGGGCCCGCCGCTGAAAATGATCGCCTTGGGGGCACGGGCCTTGATCTCCTCGACGGTGATGCTCGGCGAGACGATTTCGGAATAGACGTGCGCCTCGCGGACCCGGCGGGCGATCAGGCGGGCGTACTGCGCGCCGAAGTCGACGACGAGGACGGTGTCGGTCGTCACCGACTCGCGCTCATCGGCCTCAGTGGCCCATCCCCACGCCCTGTGACCGCTGGAAGTACTTCCCTTCGGTCTGCAGCGACGGGGCCACCATGACTTCGGCCTTCTGGAACTCCTTGACCGTCTCGTAACCGCACGTCGCCATTGCCGTCCTGAGCGCGCCGAACAGGTTCATGCGGCCGTCGTTCTCGTGGGCGGGGCCGTAGAGGATCTCACGCAGGCTGCCCCGCACCGAGGTGCGCACCCGGGCGCCCCGGGGCAGCGTCGGGTGGAAGGTCGCCATGCCCCAGTGGAAGCCACGGGCCGGCGCCTCGACGGCCGACGACAGCGGCGAGCCCAGCATGACGGCGTCGGCGCCGCAGGCGATGGCCTTGGCGACGTCACCGCCCTTGGACATGCCACCGTCGGCGATCACGTGCACGTAGACGCCCGTCTCGTCGAGGTGGCGCATGCGGGCACCGGCCACATCGGCGATCGCCGTGGCCTGGGGGACGCCCAGTCCCAGCACGCCGCGGGTGGTGCAGGCGTTGCCCGGTCCGACGCCGACCAGCACGCCCACCGCTCCGGTGCGCATGAGGTGCAGACCCGCCTGGTAGGAGGCACACCCGCCCACAATCACGGGGATGTCGAACTCGCGGATGAAGCGCTTGAGGTTGAGCGGCTCGGAGGTCTTGGACACGTGCTCGGCCGAGACCACGGTCCCTTGGATCACCAGGATGTCGAGCTCGGCGGCCAGGCAGGCCTGGGCCAGCGACGTGGTCTTCTGGGGGGTCACCGACGCCGCGGTCGTGATGCCGGCCTCCTTCATCTGCTTGATGCGGGCCGTCACCAGCTCGGGGATGATCGGCTCCTGGTACATCTGCTGCATGCGGGCCGTGGCCTTGTCGTCGTCGAGCTCGCGGATCTCGTCGAAGAGTGGGGTGGGGTCCTCGTAGCGGGTCCACAGCCCCTCGAGGTTGAGGACGCCCAGACCACCCAGCTTGCCCAGCTCAATGGCGGTGTACGGGCTGATGACCCCGTCCATGGCCGCGCCCAGCAGCGGCAGCTCGAAGCTGTAGGCGTCGATCTCCCAGGAGATGTCGACGTCCTCGGGGTCCCGGGTGCGCCTGCTCGGGACGATGGCGATGTCATCGAACCCGTAGGCCTGTCGCCCCGATTTGAAGATGCCGATCTCGATCTCAGCCAATGTGCTCGCCCTCCGGCATTCGTGGGGCCGGTACGGCTCACGAACCACACCGGCACGTCTTCTCGACTCGATTGCGAACGCCGGGCCGACACGCCGACGATCCTCCACCCTACTCTCCTGCTCCCAGGTCTCAGGCCGCTCCCGGGCACGAAATTGGGCCCAGCGGGCTCACCGCCATGAGCCGGGAGCGCCGGGGTTCCGGCGGCCGGGCCGCCGCGTCCCGGACCACGAACCCGACGCCGTCCTGAGGCAAGCTTGGCCCATGACCGACCGTGACCCTGCCGCCACCGCCGCTGCCGTGACCCGCGGCATGCAGGCCCAGCTCGCCCGCCGTGACGCCGCCCTGGCCGCCGGCGCGACGCCGGTGGGCTGGAAGATCGGGTTCAATACGCCGGCCATTCAGGCGCACTTCGGGCTCACCGACGCCGTCGTCGGGTTCATGGTCGACACCGGGGTGTCACCCGACGGGGCGGCGGTGTCCCTGGCCGGCTGGGCGGCGCCCGCCGTCGAGGTGGAGGTGGCCGTGCGGGTCGGGGCGGACGGTGACGTCGCCGGGCTGGCGCCGGCGCTCGAGCTGGTGGATCTGGACATCTCCTTCGACGACATTGAGCCGGTCCTGGCCGGCAACATCTGCCACCGCGGCGTGATCTTCGGCGACGAGGTCCCCGGGGTCGACCCCTGGGCCATGGTCGCCACCGTCACCAAGGCGGGCGAGGTCGTGGCCGAAGGCAGGCTGACGGAGGACCCCGCCACGACGGCGGCCTTCGTCCGGACCTACCTGGCGTCGCACGGAGCCGAGCTCCAGCAGGGCGACCGGATCATTGCCGGCTCGGTGGTGGCGCCGGTCGCCGTCGCCCCCGGAGACGAGCTCAGCGTGTCGTTCGGTCCGCTCGGTCACCTGTCGGTCCGCTTCGAGGCCTGAGATCCGGCTCTCACCGCCGACCGCTCATCACGCGGCGCTCAGAGACCGGTCTCCCCGGTCACCACAATGGTGAGGAGCTCCGAGAGCATGCGGGCCGTCGCGCCCCAGATCAGTTCGCCCGAGACCTCGAAGAACCGCACGGGGAACGAGTTGTCGGGGCTCTCGGGGATGATGCGCCCCGGAACCTGCCAGCGTTCCTCGTGGTAGATGGCAGGGTCGGCCAGCTCGGCCAGCGTCACATCGAAGATGCGCTCCACTTCGCGCGGGCTCGCCACCAGGTGCGGCCGCCCCGGCAGGGCGGCGACCACCGGCATGATCAGCGCGGGAGAAGCCAGCGTCGTGACCGGGTGCAGCCAGCCCACCATCGTCGCCAGGGCGGGGTCGAGGTCGACCTCCTCGTGGGCCTCGCGCCGCGCCGCCGCCGCCGCGTTCTCCCCCTCGTTGACCCGCCCACCCGGGAAGCTGACCTCCCCCTTGTGCGTCCGCAGGCGCGAGGAACGCCGGGTCAGGATCACCCGGGCCTCACGGTCCTCTTCGAAGAGCGCGACCAGGACGCCGGCGTTCACGTCATTGAGCGACGGCAACTCGGACTCGTTGACGATGGTGGCCCCACGGAACATGGCGTCCCCGCCGACGTCGTCGGGCACAGGACCGCGCTGGCCCAGGCCGTCGAGGGCACGGAGCACCCGGCCGATGTCGATCCCGGTCCGCTGCGCCTCCGGCGCGCCCGCCCACGGTGCCGGGGCCCCGGGCCGCCAGGTGGGCGGGCGCGGAATCACCTGCGGCGGCACCGGGAGGGACATTCCCCGCACGCTACCGGCGACCGGGTCGTCCTCCGCCTGGGCGCCCCGTCCGTTGCGCCAGGTCATTTGGCCAGATCGATTGGCCACATCAATTGGACGGTCGCCCGACGGGCCCCGGGGGCCTCGCTACGCTCTCGCTGCGATGACGTCACCGGGAGAGCTGCAGGCGCAGGCCGACGCGTTGCACTGGTATCACACCATCGACCTGGGCAACGGCGTCGTCACCAAGGGTGACAGCGCGCAGGACGACGGGAACGGCATCCTCCCCGACGTCACGGGACGCACCGTGCTCGACATCGGGGCCTGGGACGGCAAGTACTCGTTCCAGGCCGAGCGGTCCGGGGCGTCGCGGGTCGTGGCGCTCGACCATTACGCCTGGGGCGTCGACTTCGCCGCCCGGGGCGCCTACTGGGCCGAGTGCATTCAGCGGGGCACGCTGCCCGACCAGTCACGGGACGAGACGGACTTCTGGCAGCCCGACCTCCCGGGACGGCGCGGCTTCGAGCTGGCCGCGGCGGCGCTGGGGTCGAAGGTCGAGCCGTTGCTGGCCGACTTCCAGACGGTCGACCTCGACGAGATCGGCCAGTTCGACGTCGTCCTCTACCTCGGCGTGCTGTACCACATGAAAGAGCCGCTGACCTGCCTCGAACGGCTGCGCCGCGTCACCAAGGAGGTCGCCGTCATTGAGACGGAGGCCGTCCACCTCGAGGGGCTGGACCACGAGGCGTTGCTGCAATTCCACGCCGGCAGCTCGTTGCGGACCGACTTCGGCAATTGGTACGTGCCCACCATTGAGGCGCTGCACAACCTGTGCCGGGCGGCCGGCTTCTCCGAGGTGCGCACCGTCATCGGCCCGCCGCCCGCGCCGCCGGCACCCGCCGCCTCGTTGCAGGTCAGGCTCGGCCGCCGCCTTGCCGGCCTCGTCCCGGCCGCCCCCTCGGCGCCGACCGCCAACTACCGCGCCGTCGTCCACGCCATCGCCTGAACGGGGCCGCGTCGGCCAGCGACCGATCGGCCTCGACCGATGCGTCGGGACATGCGCGCCGGACGCGTCGGTGGCCGGGCACGAAGCCCGGCCACCGACCAGAAACACAAACGTTGAAGCGGGAACTACATCATGCCGCCCATGCCACCCATACCGCCCATGCCGCCGCCCGCCATGGCGGCCGCAGCTGCAGCGGCGTCCACCTTCTCGGGCTTGTCGGCCACGAGGGCCTCGGTGGTGAGCAGCAGGGCGGCGATGGAAGCCGCGTTCTGCAGAGCCGAACGGGTGACCTTGGCCGGGTCGATGATGCCGGCCTTGACCAGGTCCTCGATCTCGCCGGTGGCGGCGTTCAGACCGTGGTTGCCCTTGGCCGACTCGACCGTGTTCACCAGGACGGCGCCCTCGAGGCCGGCGTTGATGGCGATCCACTTGAGCGGAGCCTCCAGCGCGTGCGCCACGATGCGCGCCCCGGTCGCCTCGTCACTCTGGAGCGTGTCGGCCAGCTCCAAGACGGACTTGCGGGCCCGGATGAGAGCCGTGCCACCGCCGGCGACAATGCCCTCCTCCACCGCAGCGCGGGTGGCGGACAGCGCGTCCTCAATGCGGTGCTTCTTCTCCTTGAGCTCCACCTCGGTGGCGGCTCCGACCTTGACGACGGCCACGCCGCCGGCCAGCTTGGCCAGGCGCTCCTGGAGCTTCTCGCGGTCCCAGTCCGAGTCGGTGTCGTCAATCGCCCGCTTGATCTGGGCGACGCGACCCTTCACGTCCTCGGCCGAGCCGGCACCCTCGACAATGGTGGTGTCGTCCTTGGTCACGATGACGCGCCGGGCGCTGCCCAGCAGGTCGATGGTGGCGCTCTCCAGCTTGAGGCCGATCTCCTCGCTGATGACCTGGGCGCCCGTGAGGACGGCCATGTCCTGCAGCATCTCCTTGCGGCGCTCGCCGAAGCCCGGGGCCTTGACGGCGACCGAGGTGAACGTGCCACGGATTTTGTTGACGACCAGCGTGGCCAGGGCCTCGCCCTCCACGTCCTCGGCGATGATCAGCAGCGGCTTGCCGGTCTGCATGACCTTCTCGAGGACGGGCACGAGGTCGTGCACGGCGCTCACCTTGGAGTTGTAGAAGAGGATGACGGGCTCGTCGAGCACCGCTTCCTGGCGCTCGGGGTCGGTCACGAAGTACGGCGAGAGGAAGCCCTTGTCGAACTGCATGCCCTCGGTGAGCTCGAGCTCGATGCCGAAGGTGTTGGACTCCTCGACCGTGACGGTGCCGTCCTTGCCGACCTTGTCGATGGCGTCGGCCAGCACGTCGCCGATGGCGGAGTCCGCGGCCGAAATGGAGGCCACCTGTGCGATCTCCGTCTTGCCGCCGACTTCCTTGGCCTGCTTGGCGATGTTCTCCACGGCGGCCTTGACGCCCTTCTCAATGCCCTTCTTGAGCCCGGTCGGGCTGGCGCCGGCGGCCACGTTGCGGAGGCCCTCGGAGATGAGCGACTGGGCCAGCACGGTGGCCGTGGTGGTGCCGTCGCCGGCGACGTCGTTGGTCTTGGTGGCGACTTCCTTCACCAGCTGGGCGCCCATGTTCTCGAACGGGTCGTCCAGCTCGACCTCACGGGCGATGGAGACGCCGTCGTTGGTGATGGTCGGCGCGCCGAACTTCTTCTCAATCACCACGTTGCGGCCTTTCGGCCCCAGGGTGACCTTCACGGTGTCGGCCAGCTTGTTGACGCCGGCCTCGAGCCCGCGCCGGGCGGACTCGTCGAACTTCAGGATCTTGGGCATGACTGTGTCGAACTCCTCTCGAGTTCTCGAATCTCAGGTGGAAACTGCTTGGGAGGCCGCCGCGCCGGCCCGGAGTGCACCGGGGCGGCGGGCTGCCGGATTCATGTGGCCGAAAATCAGGCGATCTTGGCCAGGATGTCGCGGGCGGACAGGATGAGGACGTCCTCACCATCGAGCACGTACTCGGTGCCGCCGTACTTGGAGTAGACGACCGTGTCGCCCACCTTGACGTCGAGGGGGATCAGCTCGCCGGTGTCCTCGGAACGGCGGCCGGGGCCGACGGCCAGCACTTCGCCCTGCTGGGGCTTCTCTTTGGCGGTGTCGGGAATGACCAGGCCAGAAGCAGTGGTCTCCTCGGACTCGCCGGGACGAACGACGATCCGGTCATCGAGGGGTTGCAGACTCATTTGGAACGGGCCTCCTTGGCACGGTTAGCACTCTCGGGTTGCGAGTGCTAACGATAGCGGGCTTTCCGGGGCGCTGGCAAGGGGGTCGTCGGGCTCGTCTCGATATTCGCGACGGGCCAGGTCCGAGGCCCGTAAGACGTGACCTCCTCCCGGGTTCTCCTCTCGGGAGGGCAGACACCGCCGGGCAACCGGTGGGCCTGCCCATGGAGGCAGGAGGGGCAGCAATGACCAAGACCGGTCAGGCAGGAATGGAGCATGGCGGCGTGCCGTCAGATGGACGGGAGCCGGGGTCTTCGCCGTGGCGCTCGTCGGGGGCCTCGTCGGCGGCCTCACCCGGGGCTCGCTGGCCCGGGCCGATGTCGGTGCGGGTGCGGGTGCGGATGCGGGTGGCCGACCCCGGCCTCAGGCGTCCACGACGACGTCGTCTGCGGTCTCGGCGAAGACGGCAGCGCTCGGGGCAGCGGTGTTGCTGCGCCTTTCGGACCTCCCGTCGGGCTGGACGTCGGGGAACACCTCGGCCTCGCCCACCCGCGTGACCTCCTGGTCCTCGGAACTCGTCCGCTGCGTCGGCGTCCCGGCGCAGGTCGCACGGGTGGCGCCGACCAAGGTCAACAGCCCGGACTTCACCAGCGCCGACCACGTCGACGCCGTGGAGGACAGCGTCTCGGTCTACCCCATTGCGGCCGAGGCGCAGGCCGAGTACGCCGCGTTGGCAAGCAGGAAGACGACGGCCTGCATGAACAGTGTCGCCAGCTCGGTGCTGCAGAAGAACATGCAAACCGAAGCTGGAAGCACCACGACGGTCGGGGTCGTCACCTTCGCCGGGCTGCCCGCCGCCGCGGCCGCCCTTCATATGTCCGGCTTCACCGTCAGCATCCCGATCGCCAGCGGCGGGCGCGTGCTGACGGTCACGAGCACACAGGTCGACTTCGTCTCCGGGGCGCTCTTGCACCAGGTGACGTTCAACGGCAACGGCGCCGCCTTCCCGGCCCCGTTGGAGGAGCAGCTCCTCGCGGCGGTCCAGGCTCGGCACTGAGCGAACCCCCGGGCGCACGGCGGTCGGTACGCTCCCGGGCGACCCCGACGAACCGAAGGGATGCCCATGACGCCGGCCGACTCCAGGAGTGACCCCGACCGCTGGTGGCACGGCGGCGTCTTCTACCAGATCTACCCCCGCTCCTACGCCGACTCGAACGGGGACGGCGTGGGAGACCTGCCCGGCATCGTCTCCAAGCTCGACCACCTGGCGCGGCTCGGCATCAGCGGCATCTGGCTGTCGCCGGTCACCTGCTCGCCCAACCGCGACTGGGGCTACGACGTGTCGGACTACCGCGACATCGATCCCTCGTTCGGCACCCTCGACGACCTCGACGACCTCGTCCGCGAGGCCGGTGCACGTGGCATCCGCATCCTCATGGACCTGGTGCCCAACCACACCAGCGATCAGCACGCCTGGTTCGTCGACGCGCTGAGCGGGCGGGACTCGGTGCACCGGGACTACTACGTGTGGGCGGACCCCAAGCCTGACGGCGGCCTGCCCAACAACTGGGTCAGCATCTTCGGCGGGCCGGCCTGGCACTTCGACGAAGCCAGCGGTCAGTACTACCTGCACAATTTCGAGGCGCAGCAGCCGGACCTCAACTGGTGGAACGAGGAGGTGCGGCGCGAGTTCGACGACATAGTGCGCTTCTGGTGGGACCGCGGCGTCGCCGGGTTCCGCATCGACGTGTGCAACATGATGATCAAGGACAAGGAGCTGCGCGACAACCCCCCGGCCACCGAGGACGACCCGCTCGACCAGCAGTTCATGGGCCTGCGCGCCGTCTACAACACCGACCGTCCCGAGGCCCACGACATCCTGCAGCGTTGGCGCTCCATTGCTGACGGCTACGAGCCCGAGCGGCTTCTGATCGGCGAGACCAACGTGGAGAAGCTGCCGGTCCTCATGGATTTCTACGGCGACGGCCACAACGAGCTGCACGGTGGCTTCAACTTCGTGTTCATCAACGCGCCACTGGAAGCCGACGCGCTCCGTTCTGTGGTCGAAGAGACGGAGGCATTGCTCCCCGAGGGGGCGTGGCCCATCTGGACGGCCTCCAACCATGACGTCTCGCGCCTCGCCACCCGTTGGGCGGCCGGCGATCCGGCCAAGGTGAAGCTGGCGCTGCTGCTTCTCCTGACGCTGCGCGGCACGCCCTTCCTCTACGCCGGTGACGAAATCGGGCTCGTCGACGGCCCCGTAGAACGAGAGGACGTGCTCGATGCCGTCGGTGCCCGCTTCTGGCCCTATTACAAGGGGCGCGACGCCGAGCGCACACCGATGCCGTGGAACGGCGAGCCGGGCGGCGGCTTCACCCCCGCAGGCGTCCGTCCGTGGCTGCCGATGGCCGACCCGGCGCAGTGCAACGTGGCCGACCAGGAGGGCGACCCCGCCTCCGCGCTCGAGCTGTGCCGACGCACCATCGCGGCACGCCAGGCCAACGACGACCTGGCCGTGGGCTCGTACCGGTCGCTCCCGTCGCCGTCGGGCACCTGGGCCTTCGCCCGCGGTGACGGCGCCACCGTGCTGTTGAACATGTCGAGCGAGACGGTGTCCTTCGGCGACGTGACCGGGACGGTGACCGTGAGCACGGAGGGCGCGCTGGAGGGCGCCGGCGTCGAAGGCGTCCTGGCGCTGCCACCATGGGGCGGGGCGGTCGTCACGGCGGCGTCATGACCGACTCGGCGGTGGGGGCGGCGCGGCGCGCCGGGGGCTGCGACGGCTGGCGCGGCGGGGGGCGCGGCGACCCGGCGGCGCTTCGTCCTGTGCACCACTCCGGCCCAGGGCCACACCGCGCCCCTGGTCGCGTTGTCCGGCCGGCTGGTGGCGGAGGGACACGACGTCGTGTTCTTCACGACGGAGCACTACCGGGAGTCGGTCGAGGCGACAGGGGCGCGCTTCTTCCCCTTCGCGAGCGAGGACGACGCCCACGACCTCATGGTGGCGAACCCCGAGCGCGAGTCGTCGTCCAAGCGGGGCGTCCGGGGGGTGAAGGACGACCTGCGTCGGATCTTCATCGGCCCCCTGCCCGGCCAGTGCCGCGACCTGCGCGCAATCCTCGAGGACTTCGCCGCCGACTGCATCGTGGTCGACTCCATGTTCTTCGGCGCCCTTCCCCTCGCGTTGGGACCCCGGGCGGGACGGCCCGCGCTCGCCGCCATCGGCGTCATGCCGTACGCCTCGAACAGCCGGGACACCGCACCCTTCGGCGTCGCGTTCCAACCCGGGACGGGGCCACTGCGCCGGCTGCGCGACGCCGCCATGAACTGGGCCACCGAGCATGTCGTGCTGGCCGACATTCAGCGCTTCGCCCGGCACCGGCTTGCCGAAGCCGGCGCACCCGGTGGCTTTCCCGGCTATTTCGTCGACCTCCAGCCCAAGGTTGTCGACGCCTTCCTTCAGGCGACGGTGGCGGGCTTCGAGTACCCGCGCTCCGACCTTGCTCCCACCGTGTCTTTCGTCGGGCCCATCTTGAGCCCACCGGCGCGCGCCTTCGAGCCCCCCGCCTGGTGGGACGAGCTGGAACAGACGCGACCCGTGGTCCACGTCACCCAGGGCACGCTGGACAACGCGGACCTCGGCCGTCTGCTGCTGGTGACGACCCGTGCCCTGGCCCGCGACGACGTGCTCGTCGTGGCCACCACCGGCGGGCCCGACCCCGAACCGTTGCGGCACGACCTGCCGGCGAACGTCCGCCTGGAGCGCTTCGTCCCCCATGACCTCCTCCTTCCCCATGTCGATGTCATGGTGACGAATGGGGGCTACGGAGGCGTGCAGCAGGCGCTGGCCCACGGCGTGCCGCTCGTCGTCGCCGGAGACAGCGAGGACAAGCCCGAGGTCGCCGCCCGCGTGCAATGGTCGGGCGCGGGCGTCAACCTCCACACTGGCCGACCGTCGCCCGCCATGGTGGCGAGGGCCGTGCGCCGGGTACTGGCGCGTGACTCCTACCGCCAACGGGCGCGAGAGCTCCAGGCCGAGATCGCCGCCACCGACCCTCTGGGCTCCATCAGCAGCACGCTGGCCGACCTCTGCGCCGCCAACGACGAAGTAGCACGGCGGCCTGAGAGCGTCTGAGCTGCGACAGCGGTCGTCCGGCTCCGAACCCGGTGGTGGCCCGGGTCACGAAGGGGAGGGCCTCGCCGGAGCAGGGCCGGTTACAGTCGGCGGCATGCAGGCCGAGTCCAGGTCCGGCCGTTTGCGCTGGCAGAGGGTGAACAAGACGGACTCCCTCCCTGACTCGTTCCCCGAGTCGGGGCTCCTCGAGGATCTGCCGCCCCGCGCGTTGCACCGGGGTCTCTTCCATCTGCTGTTCGGGCGGGAGCCCGCGCCCGATGACCCGTTCGTGGCAGAGCTCGAGAACGGCACGAAGAGCCCCCGCCAGTTGATGGAGTGGCTGATCCACTCGGCCGAATGGAGCCACTCTGCGCCCATGACCGAGTTCGGACCCTCGCTGCACTACGGGCGCGGCGTCTTCATCCGCAGCCTGCCGAAGGCGCATCGGATCCTCGACATCGGTGGCGTGGCGCTCGGCGTCCCCTACGGCGCACTCGTCCTGATGGGCTACCCCTACCCGTTCGAGGAGATCGTCATCGTCGACCTGCCCAGCGAGGACCGGCACGAGCTCTACCAGGACGGCCAGACGCAGACGACGGTCGACGTCGCCGGCGGCCGGGTCTCCTACCGCTACCACTCCATGACCGACCTCAGCGCCTACCCGTCGGCGTCGTTCGACATGGTCTACAGCGGGGAGAGCATTGAGCACATTACGCGGGCCGAGGCCGAACTGGTCCTGGCCGAGGCCCGGCGCGTGCTGAAGCCGGGCGGCGTCCTCGCGCTCGACACGCCCAACGCAAACCTGACCCGGTTGCAGCAGGACGCCTTCATCGACCCCGACCACAAGTACGAGTACCGGCACGCCGAAATGGCCGCCATGCTGCGTGGCAACGGCTTCGTCGTTGAGCGCGCCGAGGGCATCAACTACGGCGGCGACTCTGTCGCCCGGGGTGTCTTCGATCCGACCGAGCTCGCCACCAAGCGCGGAGTCTTCGACGACATAGAGAAGTGCTACCTCCTCGCGTATGTCTGCCGGAAGCCGCACCGGCCGACGATCGGGACGTCGCTCGAGCGGGCGTGGTGGCGCGTCGCCGGCACGCAGGCCACGCCGCGTCGGGCGGTGGCCAAGGCCCGCCGGACGCTCGCCCACTGAGGTCGCAGCCTCGGGCACAAGCGGGAGCGGTCAGCGGGAGCGGTCAGCGGGAGCGGTCAGCAAAAGCAGTGAAGTGACGCAGCCCGCCCCCGTCGCGGCTCTTCGGAGGGGTGGCCCGGTGTCGCGACGGGGCGAGCGAACTGCGGCCTTCGAGGCACCATAAGCCTTTTACGCCTGCAATTGGCGATCTTCCGCCCGCACGCTGGGCGAATTGTCCTTCCCTGCGCCCACCGTCATCACTGAGCGCAACGAAGCGACGTGCAACGCGCGACGTACTCTGAGCGAACGCGAGTACTCAGAAGAGTCCAAGAACCCCCGTGTGTCGGATCGCCTGCTGAGTCCGCTGAAATCTCTACCGGTTGACGGGGGACATGTCGGCGTAGCGATCGCCCTTGGCGGGGGCGACCGCGTCGAGCACGGCAAGGTCTTCCTCGGTCAGCTCGACGTCGAGTGCGGCCACGTTCTCCTCCAGGTAGCTGCGACGCTTCGTTCCCGGGATCGGCGCCACGTCGCGGCCCGCCGCGTGCACGAAGGCGAGCGCGATCTGCCCCGGGGTACAGCCCTTGGCCGAGGCCAGCTCGTCGATGACCTCCACGATGGCGACGTTGTCCGCCAAGTTGTCGCCCTGGAACCGCGGCTGGTAGCGGCGGAAGTCGCTCTCGTCCAGATCGTCGAGGGAGCGCAGGGCGCCGGTGAGAAAGCCGCGCCCGAGCGGGCTGTAGGGGACGAACCCGATGCCGAGCTCGCGCAACGTGGGCAGGATCTCCTCCTCGGGATCACGCGACCACACGGAGTACTCGGTCTGCAGAGCCGAAATCGGGTGCACCGCATGCGCCCGCCGGATGGTGGCCGCGGCGGCCTCGGACAGTCCGAGGTAGCGCACCTTGCCCTCGGTGACGAGCTCGCCCATCGCCCCGATCGTCTCCTCAATCGGGGTGTCGGGGTCGACGCGGTGCTGGTAGTAGAGATCGATGTGGTCGATGCCGAGCCGCTGGAGCGAGCCGTCGCAGGCCTGGCGCACGTATTCGGGACGCCCGTTGACGGCCCGCTTGGTCGGGTCGTCGGGATCGCGCACGATGCCGAACTTGGTGGCGATGATCGCCTCGTCACGACGTCCGGCCAATGCCTTGCCGACGAGCACCTCGTTCGTATGGGGGCCGTACATGTCGGACGTGTCGAAGAAATCGACCCCCAGCTCGAGCGCCCTGTGGATGGTGGCCGTCGACTCGGCGTCGTCGGTCGGACCGTAGAAGTCGGACATCCCCATGCAACCCAGGCCCTGGCGCGAGACCATGAGTCCCTGCGTTCCGAGCGCGATCGTTTCGATGGCCATCTGGGGCTCCTCTCGTGGTGTCCGCCCCGCTCGTCGAGCCGAGGGACCACCGGTTTTCGGACGAATCCCACCCTACGGGGAACGCCGCCTACGAGGTGCGAGCGTGCTCAATCCGCTGGCCCGTGGCGGCCAGCTCCTCGAGGCGCAAGGCGTACTCGTCGGAGTCGACGTCGTAGACCCACATGACGAGGGCGTCCTGCCCGGTCACCGGGTAGTAGTTCTTGCGCACGGCGACCGGGGCGAACCCGAAGCGCCGGTAGAGCGCCTGGGCCGGGTCGTTGTTGGCCGCCACTTCGAGAGAGATGTGCTTGGTGCCTCCGGCGCGCAGCGTGTGGATGCCGTCCACAATCATGGTCATGGCCACGCCGCGGCGCTGGTAGCTGGGCGCCGTGGCGATGGTGGTCATGTGCGCCTCGTCGTCGACCATCATGAACCCGATGTAACCGGCCATTTCGTCGCCGTCCCAGACGGCGCGGTAGAGCCGGCCCTTGCGCAGCGCCAGCTCGGAGTTGAACACCGCGACCGACCACGGCTCGGGGAAGACCATGGCCTCAATGCGCAGCACGTGACGCAGGTCTCTCCGCTTGAGCTTCTCAATACGCAGCATCACATCGGCACCTGCCTCAGGCCCGCACGGCCCGGGCGAAATTGCTCACGGCGTCCGCCTCACGCATGTACAGGGGAACGACCGCGCCGGGCTCGACTGGCGGTTCCCCCGCAGTGATCCGTGCACTGACCAAGTCGAGCAGCGCCGCCGGTGGAGGGAAGGCCAGGCCCGGCGCCCCCGGGTCGACCCCGGGGATCTGCGCGCAGCACGTCGGCGTAGCGCAACGCGCCGTCTCCCACGGCATGCACGGGTTCGCCGGCGAACTCCCCCAGCGCAGTCGCCAGGTCTTCGGGGGAGAAAAGGCCGACACCCAGTCGCACCTCGTGGAGCGCCCTTCTGGGTCCGGCCACGTCGACCTCGTGCACGGCCGCGAACACCTCGCCCCGCCGGGCATCCACGCACGAAAGCACCAGACCCCGGAGCCCTGCGGCAGCGGCACCGGCCGTCAGGATGTCCAGGCTGGTCGCCCCCATGACCCCGAGACCGAGCGACTGGGCCAGCCCCTTCGCCGCCGCCAGGCCGACGCGCAGGCCGGTGAAGAGCCCGGGCCCGACGTCGACCGCCACGACACCCAGGTCGCGCGGGACGAGATCGAGCTGCTGGAGCAGGTGCTCCAAGGCCGGCGTGAGCGTCTCGACGTGGCGCCGCCGACCCGTCAACGTGAGCTCCGCCTGCACGCCGGTTGCCGTCCGGACGGCGACCCCGACGGTCTCGGTGGCCGTCTCAATCGCCACCATGGCGCCTCCGACCGGCGCAGCGGGCGTGTCGTCGCTGCTGCTCACGACGCCCCTCGGGCGGCCGGCACCCCCAGCGCATCCGCCGCGTCGGCTCGCTCGGCCCAGCGGCCCCGTCCCACCAGGGTGAGCACGCGCCGCTCGGGCGCCCCCTCGGGGTCGGGGGCGACGAGCGTGATCTCGAGCGCGCTGTCGCCCAGCGCCGGAGCCGCCAGCTCGCCCCACTCGACCAGCGCCACCGCGTCCTCTTCGACCAACTCGGCCAGGGCCAGATCCGCCACCTCGTCCAGTGAGCCGGTCCGGTAGACGTCGGCGTGAATGAGCAACCCGACCGGGCTGCCCTCCCCGCAGCGGTACTGGCGCACCAGGGCGAAGGTGGGGCTCGTCACCGGGCCCGGCACCCCCAGGGCGGCCGCGAAGCCCTGGGCGAAGACCGTCTTGCCCGCGCCGAGGTCGCCCACCAACAACACGACGTCGCCGGGCCGGCACAGTGCCGCCACCCGCCCGGCCAGCGTCCGGGTCTGCTGCGGCGACTCGCTCGTCCACGTCACCGGCCAGCTCACGGGCGGGCCGTCGCCATCAGTCGCTTGGCCCGGACGAAGTCGGCCCGCATTTCGGCCATGGCCTCGCCGCCCGCTCGCAACACGTAGGCCGGGTGATACGTAGGGACCACGTTGGCCCGTCCCCGCTCGAAGACCTGTCCGCGTAGCTCCCGGATGCCCTTGGTCGTCTCGAGCAGCAGCTTGGTGGCGAAGTTCCCCAACGTGATGATCACGCGGGGATCGATGAGCTCGATCTGCTCCGCCAAGTACGGCCGGCACGCTTCGATCTCTTTGGGCGCGGGGTCGCGGTTCTGGGGCGGCCGGCACTTGACGACGTTGGCGATGTAGCACTCGGCCCGGGTCAGGCCGACCTCCTCCCACATGAGGCGGTCGAGCAGCTTGCCCGAGCGGCCGACGAAGGGCTCACCGGCCAGGTCCTCCTCGCGACCGGGACCCTCGCCGACGAACAGCAGATCGGCCGTCGGAGACCCGACCCCGAACACCACCTGGGTCCGGCCCTTGGCCAACGGGCAGAGGGTGCACGTCGACGCGGCGACCCGCAGCCGCTCGAGGGCGTCGACGTCAGACACCGGGCACGTCGGGCCGGTTCAGCACTATGCGCGGCATGCGCGGCCCGACCCCGCACACCACCTCGTAGCTGATCGTCCCCGCCATGGCGGCCCAGTCGTCCGCCGTGATCTCCTCGTTGCCCTGCCGCCCGAGCAGCACGACCTCGTCGCCCGGCCGGACCGACTCGTCGTCGCCACAGTCCACCACGAGCTGGTCCATCGTCACCGCACCGGCCAGGGGGCGGCGCACGCCCCCGATCAGCACCTCGTAACCGCCGTCGAAGAGGCTGCGTGGCACACCGTCGGCGTACCCGATCGGGACGGTGGCGACGAGCGAACGCGTCGGCAGCGGACGGAGTCGCCCGTAGGAGGGGCGCTCGCCCGCCGACAGCACGCGCACCGCCACGACCCGGGCCTTCAGCGCCATGGCGGGGCGCAGCTGCTCGCCACCGGCCTGCGCGTCGAAGGCCTCCTGCACCGAGCGGCCGGGCAGGTAGCCGTAGAGGCCGAGGCCGCAGCGCACCATGTCGTGACGTGCCTGCGGGAAGGCGATGGCGCCCGCCGTGTTGGCGGCATGCAGCAGCGGCGCCGTGAGACCGGCCGCGGCCAGCTCCGCCACCAGGTGGTCGAACAGTGCGAGCTGTCCCTCCGTGTAGGCGCGGTCCTCCGCCTCGCCGTCGGCCACCGGCAGGTGGGTCCAGATGCCCTCGAGATCCAATGAGGGCTCGGCCACCACGGCCGCCACAATGGCGCGCAGATCCTCGGGCGCCGCGCCGACCCGGTGCATGCCGGTGTCGACCTTGACGTGCACGCCGACCGGCCGGCCCGCCGAGGTGGCGGCTGCGCTCCAGGCGGCGATCCCCTCGGCGGAGTACAGCGTGGGAGTGAGCCCGTAGGACAGCGCCGTCGCGGCGGCGGCGGGATCGCACTCGCTGAGCAGCAGCACCGGTGCGGTGACGCCGTGCTCGCGCAGCTCCACGCCCTCGTCGACCAGGGCCACCGCGAGCCGCCCGGCCCCGCCGGCCAACGCGGCCCGCGCCACGGCCGGCCCGCCGTGGCCGTAGCCGTGCGCCTTGACCACCGCACAGAGCTCCGCCGGAGCGGCCAGGCGGGACAACACCCCCGCGTTGTGCGCCACCGCGGCCAGGTCGATTTCGGCCCACGCCGGGCGCGAGCGGCCCTGGGCCATCGTCACCGCAGCGTCATCGTCCGCTGCCGCCGCGACCAACTGCACCGCCGGCGCGCCCTCAGCCATTGCCGTCTTCCAGTTCGGTGAGGAATTCCGCCACCAGCCCGGGCAGGTCCCCGGCCACGAGTCCCTGGGCCGGGCCGAGGGACGCGGCGCGCCCGTGCACGTGGGCGGCCACGGCCGCTGCCTCGAAGGCCGGCAGCCCCCGGGCGCAGAAGGCCCCGATGATGCCCGAGAGCACATCGCCGCTGCCGGCGGTGGCCAGGGACGGCCCGCCGGCCGCGGCCAGGAGCACGTCGGGCGCCCCGACGTGGCCGTCGGGCGATGCCACCGCGGTGAGCGATCCCTTCAACAAGACGATGGCGCCGGTGGCCCGCGCCAACGCCCGCGCCGACGCCAGGCGGTCGTCGGTGGGCGCCGACCCGTTGAGGCGGGCGTACTCGCCGTCGTGGGGCGTGAGGATGCTCGGGGCACTGCGTTTGTCGATGAGGAGGCGTGCCGCCGCCGTGCCGCCCAGCGCGGTGAGCGCGTCGGCGTCAATGACGAGCGGAACCGGCACGGCCGCGATGACCGCCCTGATCTCCGCGGCGGTGGCCTCGCCGGTCCCGAGTCCGGGACCGAGCACCACCGCCTTGCACTTGGCGCTGGCCGCCACGAACGTCTCCGCCCACCCCTCGGCCGGCAGGTGCATCCGAACGACCTCGGTGGGCCAGGCCGCTGAAGGGCTCCCCGGCGAGCCGAGACGGATCATGCCGGCGCCGGCGGCCATGGCACCCCGTGTGCACAGGATGGCGGAACCTTCCATGCCCGGCGAGCCGGCCGCCACCCCGACCGCGGTCGTCCACTTGTTGACCTGGCGGAGCCGGGCCGGCACGAGGGCGACATCGGCGTCCTCGACCAGCAGCGCCTGCGGGGTGGGGAAGGCGATCCCGATGTCGGCCACCTCGACGGTGCCGCTGCACACGGCGCCGCGACCCTGCAGCAGTCCGGGCTTGAGCGCGGCGAAGGTCACGGTGCGGTCCGCCTGCACGGCGGCGCCCGGTGCATCGCCGCTGTCGGCATCGACACCCGACGGGATGTCGATGGCCAGCACCCCGGCGCCCGAAGGCACCGCCGGCGCGTCGTAGGAGCCTCGGAACCCGGTGCCGTACGCCGCGTCGATGACCAGGTCGCACGCCCCGAGCGCGTCCCCACCCCCGATGTCGGCCGCTTCGACCACACGCACCCGGGCTCCCCGGCTGGACAGGTAGGCCGCGGCGACCCGACCGTCGGCACCGTTGCTGCCCTTCCCCGCCACCACCACGACGCGTCGGCCGTAGGCGCCCCCGAGCAGGCGGAGCGCGGCATGGGCCGCTGCCGTGCCGGCGCGGTCCACCAACGTCTCGTGCGAGACGGTGGCCAGCGCGGCGGCGTCGGCCGCCCGCATTTCGTCGCGGGTCAGGACGCCGCGCACGGAGCCTGTTCCGCCACGACGAAGGCGATCGCCACACCGTCGGTGTGGGTCAGGGAGAGATGGAAGGTACCCGCGCCCTGGGCGCCGGCCAGTTCGGCCGCCGTGCCGTGCAGCCGGAGGTACGGCGCGTTGCGGGTGGCGCCCTTTCCGGTCGTGCGGCACACCTCGACATCGGTCAACGCGAATCCTCCGATGCCGGTCCCGAGCGCCTTCATCACCGCCTCCTTGGCGGCGAAGCGGGCGGCCAGGCTCTCCGCCAGGTCGGCGGAACCGGCGGCATCGGCCCGTTCGGAGTCGGTGAAGGTCCGGGTGCCGAAGCTCGGACGCCGCTCGAGCACCTTGCGGAACCGCGCCACGTCGACGGCGTCGACGCCCACGCCCACGATCACTCGACGGTCACCACCTTGGCCAGGTTCCGGGGGCGGTCGGGATCGTGACCGTGCAGGCGGGCCAGACGGTAGGCCAGCTGTTGCAGCGGCACCACGCCGACAATGGGAGAGAGCAGCGGGGGGGTCGCCGGGACCCACAGCACGTGATCGGCCACGGCGGCCGACTCCTCGTCGCCGTCCTCGGCCAGCAGCACCACCGTCGCCCCGCGGGCGCGCACCTCTGCGATGTTGGAGAGCATCTTCTCCCACAGCGGGTTGCGCGTGGCGATGCCGACGACGACGCTCCCCTGCTCGATGAGTGCGATCGGCCCGTGCTTGAGCTCGCCGGCCGGGTAGCCCTCCGCCCGCAGGTAGGCCAGCTCCTTGAGCTTCAGCGCACCCTCGAGCGCCACCGGGAAGCCGACATGGCGGCCGAGGAAGTAGAAGTCACGGGCATCCACCAGCTTCGCCGCCACGTCGTCGACGTCACCGGCCCGCTCCAGCACCAGGGACACCAGGCCGGGCAGTTTCTCCATGGCGTTGAGGATCTCGTTGATCTCCGACGGCGGACGGGTGCCGAGGAGCTGGGCCAGGTAGAGCCCGAGCACCTCGAGCGCCACAATCTGCGCCAGGTGGCACTTGGTGGAGGCCACGCCGATTTCCGGGCCGGCCCGCGTGTAGAGCACGCCGTCGGCCGCCCGGGCCATCGAGGAGTCGACGACGTTGGTGACGACGAGCACCTTGGCCCCGAGGCGCGCCGCCTCGTGCAGGGCTTCGGACGTATCGAGCGTCTCGCCCGACTGCGAGACGCCGACGCACAGCGTGCGCGCGTTCAGCACCGGGTCGCGGTAACGGAACTCGCTGGCGATGTCGACCTCGGTCGGCAGCTTGACCCAGTGCTCAATGGCGTACTTGGCCACCAGCGCGGCGTGGTAGCTCGAGCCGCACGCCACAATGAACACCTTGTCGATGTTGCGCAGATCGTCGGGGGTCAGGCGCATTTCGTCGAGGATCAGCTCACCGCCGGGGCCGCGGCGGTCGAGCAGCGTGTCGGCCACGGCTTTGGGCTGCTCGTCGATCTCCTTGGACATGTAGTCCTCGAAGCCGCCCTTCTGCGCCGATTCGAGGTCCCAGGTGATCGTCAGCTGCTGGGGCTCGACGGGATCGCCGTCGAGGGTGGTGACCTCGAGCGCGCCCGGCGTGAGCACGGCCAGCTCGCCGTCGGCCAGCGCGAAGACCTGGCGTGTGTGCCCAATGAGGGCGGGGATGTCGGAGGCGAGGAACGCCACTCCGTCCTGGAGTCCGAGGACGAGCGGCGTCTTGCGCCGCGCCGCCACAATGGTGTCGGGCTCGTCGGCGGAGACGACCGCCACGGAGAAGGAGCCCCGCAGCCGCGGCAGAACGGCCCGCACCGCCGCGGCCAGGCCCGGCACGCCGGGCTCGGCCAGCTTCGCCTCAATGAGGTGAACCAGCACCTCGGTGTCGGTGGCTGAGACGAGCGTGTGCCCGGCGGCCTCGAGCTCGGCCTTGAGCTCAGCGTGGTTCTCAATGATGCCGTTGTGGATCAGGGCCAGACGGCCGGTGCAGTCGATGTGGGGGTGGGCGTTCTCCACCGTGGGGCCGCCGTGGGTGGCCCAGCGGGTGTGCCCGATGGCGGCCGCGTGCCCGGTCGGCGCGTTGTCCGTCAGCTGGGCCAGCTTGGCGACCGAGTCGGTGCCCCCGGCCGCCCGGGCCCGCCAGATGGTGTCCGAGCCGGCCGCACCGGCGCCCTCGACCACCATGGCCACCCCGGCCGAGTCGTAGCCGCGGTATTCGAGCTGGTGCAGGGCCCCGAGAAGGACCGGGATGGCGTCGGACTCGCCCGTGACGCCGATGATGCCGCACATAGTGACCCCAGGCTACCTGCGGGCCTGCGGCCCCATCTGCCCCAGGGCGGCCTCGACGACGCTGGCGAGCTGGGCTGCCACGGCGTCGGCCTGGGCTGCCACCCTCGCCTCGACCATGACCCGCACCAGCGGCTCGGTGCCGCTCGGCCGCAGCAGGACCCTGCCGTCGTGGCCCAGCTCGGCCTCGGCCTTGACCACCGCCTCCCACACCTCGACGCTGTCGGCCAGGCGTTCGGGTTGGGGGATCGGGACGTTGACGAGACGCTGGGGGACCCGCTCGACCAGCCCGGCCGACAGGTCGGCCAGCGAGCGCCCGGCCCGCAGGACCAGGTCGGCCAGCGTAATTCCGGTGAGGATGCCGTCACCGGTGGTCGAGCGGGACCGGAAGATGATGTGCCCCGACTGCTCGCCACCGAGGCTGAAGCCGTCGGCGTCGAGCGCGGCCAACACGTGGCGGTCCCCCACGTCGGTCTCGCGCACCGCGATGCCACGGGCCTCCATGGCCAGACGGAAGCCGAGATTGGTCATGACGGTGACGACCACGGTGTTGTCGGCAAGGTGGCCCCGCTCGGCCAGGTCCAGCGCGAACAGCGCCAGCAGCACGTCACCGTCGACGACGGCTCCGTTGTGGTCGACGGCGATGACCCGGTCGGCGTCGCCGTCGAAGGCCAGCCCGAGGTCGGCCTGGTGCGCCACGACGGACCGCGCCAGCTCGTCGGGGTCGGTCGAGCCACACTTCTCGTTGATATTCGCCCCGTCCGGCGCATTGTGCAGTGCTCTGACCTCGGCGCCGAGCGCGGCCAGCACCTCGGGTGCGATGGCGCTCGCCGCGCCGTTGGCGCAGTCGACGACGATGTGCAGGCCGTCGAGGCGGCGGCCCTCCAGCGTGGCCACCAGATGCGCCTCGTAGAGCTCGACCGCACCGGCGGCGTCGGCACTCATGCAGCCCACGCCGAGGCCGGTCGGGCGGCGCGGGGCGCGGTCGGGGCTCTCCAACAAGGCGGCGAGCTCGCGCTCAATCTCACTCTCGACCTCGACGGGCAGCTTCGTTCCCAACAGGCTGAACAGCTTGATCCCGTTGTCGCCGAAGGGATTGTGCGAGGCGGAAATGACGGCACCGGGTGCCCGGCGCGACTCGGCCACGGCGGCCACGCCCGGAGTGGGCAGCACGCCCAGATCGATGACGTCGGCTCCCTCGGCGGCGAGGCCGGCGGAGAAAGCGGCTTGGAGGAGCGGTCCCGAGCGGCGGGTGTCGCGACCGACGACGAACGTCGGGGCCGGCAAAATGCGGGCGGCGGCGCGCCCGAGGGTCAGGGCCAGCTCGGGTGTCAGTTCTTCGTTCGCAACCCCGCGCACACCGTCGGTGCCGAAGCGGGCCGGCGCCATTCCTACCGCTTCGAGTACTGCGGCGCCTTGCGGGCCTTCTTGAGGCCGTACTTCTTGGACTCCTTTTCGCGGGCGTCGCGGGTGAGGAGGCCGGAGCGCTTGAGCGCGCCCCGCAGCTCGGGGTCGATCTCAATCAGGCTGCGGGCGATGCCGAGGCGCATGGCGCCGGCCTGGCCCGAGATGCCGCCCCCGTCAATGGTGGCGTCGATGTCGTACGACTCGACCATGTTGGTGATGCGCAGCGGCTCGGTGACCAGCATGCGGTGGGTGGCGGAGGTGAAGTACCGCTCAATGGGGAGCTTGTTCACCGTGATGGCGCCCTGGCCGGGGCGGAAGCGCACGCGCGCCACGGCCTGCTTGCGGCGTCCGGTGGTCTGACTCAGTGGTACGGGCATTGCGAGGGTGGTTCCTTCCTGATGCGATGCGTTGGCCTGGGGCGCGGACTCAGCTGGCGCTGCGGGCCTGGGCCTGGGGCAGTTCGAGGGTCTCGGGCTGCTGGGCTGCGTGCGGGTGATCGGGGCCGGCGTAGACCTGCAGCTTGCCGAGCATCTGGCGACCGAGGGTGTTCTTCGGCAGCATGCCGCGCACCGAGCGGCGGATCAGCTCGGCGGGCTTCTCGGCGAGCAGCTCGGCGTAGCTGGTGGAGCGCAGGCCGCCCGGGTAGCCGCTGTGGCGGTAGGCCAGTTTGGCGTCGGCCTTGTTCGAAGTGAGGATCACCTTGTCGGCGTTGACCACAATGACGTGGTCGCCGGTGTCGACGTGGGGGGCGAAGTACGGGCGGTGCTTGCCACGCAGGATGTGTGCCACCGAAGAGGCCAGGCGGCCGAGGACGAGGCCGTCGGCGTCGACGACGAACCATGTCCTTTGGATCTCGGGGACCTTGGGTGAAAATGTGCGCACAAGACCGATCTTTCGCATCTGCGTGGTGGGCGAGACTGCCTCCGAACCTGGGTCCCGGGGCGGCCTCAACGGTCTCGGGGGTCCCGAGAGCCGACGTACCAGGATAGGGCCCCTGGCAGGGGGGAGCAAGCCGCCGCCCTTGGGGCCGCCATGACCGGGTTCAGGCGGCCGGCCCGGCGCCGCCGGGCCCGTAGGCCACCGAGACCAGGCAGAGGCCGAGTGCGGGGGCCGGATCGGGCATGCGGTGGCGGGTCACGGCCCGCAGCCGCTCCATGAGCCCGGCGGTGTTCTCCTTCCCCCGGCCCACCTCGACCAGGCTCCCCACGAGGGAGCGGACCATCTGATGGCAGAACGAGGCAGCCGTGATCTCGAAACGCAGCAGCCGGGTCTCCTCCGGTGCCACCATCGGCGTCCACCGCCTCGGGCCCCCGATCGATGCTCCACCGGGCGGTCGTCACCCGCCGCACCAGGGGCCGGCTGGCGTCCGACCCCACCGGCCGACGGCAGAACGAGCGGAAGTCATGGGTGCCCAAGAAAACGTCAGAGGCAGCCCGCATGGAGCCCAGGTCGAGCGGGTCGCGCACGTGCCAGGACAGCGACGCCAGCAGCGGGTCGGGTGCCGGGGCGTTCCAGACGAGGTAGCGGTAGCTGCGGGCGGTGGCGGACCGGCGGGCGTCGAAGTCCGGTCCGACGGCATCGGCCCGGCGCACGACGATCCGAGGAGCCAGCTGGCGGTTCAGGGCGCGGGCGAGCCACGTCCCGTCGGAGGTACCGGCTGCGGGCAGGTCGACGTGCACGACCTGGCCCCGGGCGTGCACGCCGGCATCGGTCCGGCCGGCGCAGGTAATCAGCGGCGCCTCGTCGAGGCGGACCGTCCGCTCGAGCACCTGGCTCAGCGCACCGGCCACGGTCGGGATGCCGGGCTGGGCGGCAAAGCCCCGGAAGGCCGAACCGTCATAGGCAAGCAGGAGCCTCCAGCGCTGCAGGGCAGCGCCGGCGGGTTCCTCCACCGGCTAGACCTTCCGGACCGAGAGTTGAGGTGACAGATGGGCTCTGTGGTTGATGGTTGTCATGCTGCCTTGTTTCGCTTGTGGTTGTCGAGGATCTCGTGAGGGGTGCGTCCGCGCATGTAGTCGCCGTGGTTGCGCCGGCGGTGGTTGTAGGTGATGAGCCAGGCGTCGGCTTCGGCCTGGAGCTGGCGGATGGAGGTGAAGTGCCGGCGGTGGAAGGCGGGGCGCCAGCACTCTTGGAGCATGGTGCCGTGGAAGCGCTCGCAGACCGCGTTGTGGTTGGGCGAGCGGGGGGGGATTCGCTCGTGCCGGATTCCCTTGGCCGCCAGGGCTTCGACGAAAGCCGCCGGCGACGTACTCGGGACCGTTGTCGGTGAGGACGCTCTGACGTTGATCCCGTGACGGCGATAGAGGCGCAGCAGCCTGGTGGATGAAGCGGGCGGTCATGGCCTCGGTGGACCGGGCCGAGCACGATGGCGACGACGGCCAAGCGGGTGAAGACGTCGATGGCGGTGAGCTGGTACACCTTGCCGACGCCCTTGAGCTTGCCGATGTAGAAGCTGTCGAGGCAGACGAGCTCGCCCGGACCACCGCTGGCCAGGCAGAACCCGAAGGGCTCGTCCTTTCGCGCCGCGTCGGTCACCACAGCCCGGTCGTCGCCGCTGCAATGGCCGCCGCCTTGGCCAGGCGCTGCGAGCGTGCCGAGCCCGTGTGCGACCAGGTGCTTTTGCACCGTGGACTTGGCGATCGAGAAGCCCTGGTCCCGAGCCGGTCGGCGTACTGGCGACAGCCGATCGTCGGCTCGAGACGGCCAGGGTCAACAGGCGCCTCGATGACGTGGGTCGGGGTGGCTTCGGGCAGCTGGGGCTTGCGCGCGCTCTTGGGCATCAACGCCTCGAGGCCGTAGCGGTCGGCGACGTTCTTCCACTCGTAGTAGCGGGTCCGGGAGATGCCGAAGACCCGACAGGCCTCGGTCACGTTGCCGGATCCGTCGGCGTGGTCCAACACGGCGAGGCGTCGGTGGTAGATGATCTCTGCTGGGGTCACGGTGATGGGCTCCTTGGCTCTTTGGTAGGAACCACAGAGTCCATCGCCGGACCCCTCAAAGGGGTGGATGTGCAACCTCATCCCTGGACAGGAAGGGCTAGAAGGCAACTCGATCCGCGGCCATCGGCGGGTGCCGAGTCACCCTGGGCGTGGACCCAGCTTGAGGATGCGGGTGTAGCCGCCGGGCCGCTCCGAGTAGCGGGGCCCGATCTCCTCGAAGAGCTTGTGGGCCATGTCCTTGTCGTGGATCAGGGCGACCACGTTGCGGTGGTTGGCCAGGCCGCCCTTGCGGGCCGCGGTGACGCACTTCTCGGCCACGGGGCGCAGCGCCTTCGCCTTGGCCTCGGTGGTCACGATGGACTCGGCGGCAATGAGCGAAGCCACCAGGTTGCCCATCATCGACTTCTGGTGCGGGGAGGAGCCGCCGAACCGGCGGCCGCGCGGGGGGGTTGCCTGCATGGCGGCTAGTCCCTCGTGCGGAGCGACAGCCCGCGCTCGTCCAGGCGCTGCACGACCTCGTCGGCCGACTTCTGTCCGAAGTTTGTGATGGCCAGCAGGTCCTCCATGGTCCGCTCCACCAGCTCGCCGATCGTGTTGATCCGGGCGTGGGCTTCAGGCAGTTGCGCGTGGACGCTCGATGAGGTAAAGCTCTTCGATGCGCAAGTCGAGGTCGGGCGAGCCGCTCGTGGTCGTCCCGGTGTCGCCGAGCTCCAGACCCTGCGGGGCCTC
>CAWACN010000021.1:0-33309 GCA_963780525.1 uncultured Acidimicrobiaceae bacterium
CTCGGCCTCGGCCGGCGTCTCGGGAGCCTCAGCCGCCTCGAAGACATGCGTCCCCGAGAAGTCGGAGGGTGCCGCCGGCAGCGTGGCGTCGGAGAAGACGAGCCAGTCGGCCCGGATCACGTCGTGGGCCGAGAGCTCACCGAAGGTGGTGGTCCGCACCTGGGGCAGGTTGGCGAAGGAGCGCTCGACGTCGAGCTCGTCCTGTCCCAGCACGACCAGCACGGAGCCGTTCAGCTTGAGCTTGCGCACAATGGTGGCGGCGTCCTTGGTCTTGGGTGACTCGATCTTCCAGTCGTCGACGACGACGATCTGCCCGATGTCGGCCCGGTCGCTCAGCGCCGAGAGCAGCGCCAGGCGGACCATCTTGCGCGGGGTGCGCTGGGCGTAGCTGCGCGGCTTCGGCCCGAGGGCCACGCCGCCGCCGATCATCGACGGCGAGCGGCTCGAACCCTGGCGGGCTCGGCCCGTGCCCTTCTGGGCGAACGGCTTGGCGCCGCCACCGCGTACCTCGGCCCTGGTCTTGGTCGACTGCGTGCCGGCGCGGGCCGCGGCCAGCTGCGCGGTGACGACCTGGTGCAGCACGGCGCGGTTGGGCTCCAGGCCGAACACCGTCGGCTCGAGATCCACCGTGCCCAGGTCGTGCCCGGCCGCGTTGCGGTGCGGGGCGGTGCGGGTGACGGGGGCGGGACGCTCCTTGCGCACGGAGTGGCGCAGCACCGAGCCGGTCCGGGCAGACTCGGTCGTGGCGGTGGTCATCGGGACCTCCCGGCCTTGGTCGGGGCCTTCACCGTGTTGCGCAGCACGACGACGCTGCCCCGGGCCCCGGGCACGGCGCCCTTGACCAGGACCAGCTCGCGTTCGGCGTCGGCGGAGACCACCTCGAGGTTCAGGGCCGTCACCTGCGTGCCGCCCATCTGGCCGGCCATGCGGGTCCCCTTGAAGACACGCGACGGCGTGGCGCAGGCACCGATGGCGCCGGGCACGCGGTGGCTGCGGTGGTTTCCGTGCGAGGCACCCTGGCCCTTGAAGTTGTGGCGCTTCATCCCTCCGGCGAAGCCCTTGCCCTTGCTGACGGCGATGGCGTCGACCCGCTCGCCGGCCTCCCAGAGGTCGGCGGCCAGCTCCTGGCCCACCGTGTAGTCGGCCACGTCGTCCAGCCGGAGCTCCACCAGCGCCCGGCCGGGGTTGACGCCGGCCTTGGCGTAGTGCCCGAGCTGGGGCTTGGTCAGGGTGGAGTTGCGCCGGAAGCCCCAGGTCACCTGGAGGGCGGCGTACCCATCGGTCTCAAGCGTCTTCACCTGGACCACGCGCACGGGCGCGACCTTCAGAACCGTCACCGGTACGGCGCGGTTCTGGTCGTCCCAGACTTGGGTCATGCCGACTTTCTCGCCGACGATCGCCTTGCTTGCCACGTACGTCTCTTTCTCCCTGCGCCCTCCGAGTTTCCTGGGCGCATGCCAACGCTCCGCCCGGGAGACCCGAGCGGAGCGCTCGATTGGTTCGGCGTGAGGTCCCGAGAAGTCCGGCTCTCACGCACGTCTGTTGTGTGCGGCAGCACCGGAGTGCCGCCTTTTCTGCCTCTGAAGTGCCTCGAAGTGCCTCTTTGGGCAGCCCGCGAGGTTACACCATCACCCAGTCCCCCTGCCAGGCGTCCGGCGGAGAGACGGGGTGACCGGCCGTCAGGCCGTCTGGATCTTGATCTCGATGTCCACGCCGGCCGGGAGGTCGAGCCGCTGGAGCGAGTCGACCGTCTTGGGCGTGTGCTCGACGATGTCGACCAGGCGCTTGTGGACCCGCATCTCGAAGTGCTCGCGCGAGTCCTTGTACTTGTGCGGCGACCGGATCACCGTGTAGCGGTGCTTGTCGGTCGGCAGCGGCACCGGCCCGAGGACCTTGGCCTGCGTGCGGAGGACCGTCTGCACGATCTTCTCCGTCGACTGGTCAAGGATCTCGTGGTCGTAGGCCTTCAGCCTGATGCGGATCTTCTGCTTCGGGCCGTCGGCCATGTGCCTGCTCTCGTTCGGTGTGGTCGGGGACTACTTGAGGATCTCGTCGACCACGCCGGAGGCGACGGTGCGGCCACCCTCACGGATGGCGAAGCGAAGGCCCTTGTCCATGGCGATGGGCTTGCCCAGCTCGACGGTCATTTTGGTGTTGTCGCCCGGCATGACCATCTCGGTGCCCTCGGGCAGCGTGATGGTGCCCGTCACGTCCGTGGTGCGGAAGTAGAACTGCGGGCGGTAGTTGGTGAAGAACGGCTTGTGACGGCCGCCCTCCTCCTTGTTCAGCACGTAGACCTCGGCGGTGAACTGGGTGTGCGGGGTGATGGAGCCGGGCTTGCACAGCACCTGGCCGCGCTCCACCTCCTCCTTCTTCGTCCCACGCAGCAGGGCGCCGATGTTGTCGCCGGCGCGGCCTTCGTCGAGGAGCTTGCGGAACATTTCGACGCCGGTCACCGTGGTCTTCTGGGTGTCCATGAGGCCGACGATCTCGACTTCCTCGCCCACCTTGACGATGCCCTGCTCCACCTTGCCGGTCACGACGGTGCCACGACCGGTGATGGACATGACGTCCTCGACCGGCATGAGGAAGGGCTTGTCGACGTCACGCTCGGGCTCGGGGATGTACGAGTCCACGGCGTCCATGAGCTCGACGATCTTCTCGCTCCACTCGGCGTCGCCCTCGAGCGCCTTCAGGGCGCTGACCCGGATGATCGGCGTGTCGTCGCCGGGGAAGTCATAGGCGCTCAGCAGCTCGCGCACTTCCAGCTCGACGAGCTCGAGGAGCTCCTCGTCGTCCACCATGTCGGCCTTGTTGAGGGCCACCACAATGTAGGGAACGCCCACCTGACGGGCCAGCAGCACGTGCTCCCGGGTCTGGGGCATGGGGCCGTCGGCGGCGGAGACCACCAGGATGGCGCCGTCGATCTGGGCGGCACCGGTGATCATGTTCTTGATGTAGTCGGCGTGGCCGGGCATGTCGACGTGCGCGTAGTGGCGCTTGTCGGTCTCGTACTCCACGTGGGCGATGGTGATCGTGATGCCGCGCTGCTTCTCTTCGGGCGCGGCGTCGATCTTGTCGAAGGACGTGAAGGAGGTGTTCGGGTTCTTCTCCGAGAGCACCTTGGTGATGGCAGCCGTCAGCGTCGTCTTGCCATGGTCGATATGACCCATGGTCCCGACGTTTACGTGTGGCTTCGTGCGCTCGAACTTCTGCTTGGCCATCGCCTGGCTACTCCCTGCTCCTTGTCATGGCCACGGTGGCCCTGACGCTCTTTTTGAATGAGATCTGATCTGTATCTGTGAAAACTGGATCTGTGAAAACTGGTCCGGCCCGCTCCGGGGCGGATCGGGGTTATTCCCCCTGCGCCCGGGCGATGATCTCCTTGGAGATCGACTCCGGAACCTGGTTGTACGAATGGAACTGCATCGTGTACGTGGCGCGGCCCTGGGTGCGCGAACGCAGGTCAGTAGAGTAGCCGAACATGTCGGCGAGCGGAACCAGTGCCTTGACGACGTGGCTCGTGCCCTGCTGATCCATACCCTCCATGCGCCCCCGGCGTGAGGAGAGGTCACCGGTCACCGCGCCCAGGAAATCGTCGGGCACCGTCACCGTCACTTCCATGACCGGCTCCAGCAGCACCGGGCTGGCCGCCCGGATGGCCTTCTTGACCGCCATGGAACCGGCGATCTTGAACGCCATTTCCGAGGAGTCGACGTCGTGGTACGACCCGTAGGTCAGCGTCACCCGCACGTCCACGGTCGGATAGCCGGCCAGAATGCCCGAGGTCAGCGCCTCCTGAATGCCGGCGTCGACCGAGGGGATGTACTCCTTGGGGATGACGCCGCCGCTGATTTTGTCGAGGAACTCGTAGCCGCCACCCGGGCCGGTCGGCTCCAGGCTGATGACGACGTGGCCGTACTGCCCACGGCCACCGGTCTGGCGGACGTACTTCTCCTCGATCTTCTCGACCGGCTTGCGGATCGTCTCGCGGTAGGCGACCTGGGGCTTGCCCACGTTGGCGTCGACGCTGAACTCGCGCAGCATGCGGTCGACCAGCACTTCGAGGTGCAGCTCGCCCATACCGCTGATGACGGTCTGGCCCGTCTCCTCGTCGGAGCGCACCCGGAAGGTCGGGTCCTCCTCGCTCAACGAGTAGAGGGCGCGGGACAGCTTGTCCTGGTCGGCCTTGGTCTTGGGCTCCACGGCGACGTGGATCACGGGCTCGGGGAACTCGAGCGCTTCCAGCACAATCGGGTTGCGCGGGTCGCTCAGGGTGTCACCGGTCGTGGTGTTCTTCATGCCGACGACGGCCATGATGTCGCCGGCGAAGATGGCGTCCTTGTCCTCGCGGTGGTTGGCGTGCATCTGCAGGATGCGGCCGACCCGCTCCTTCTTGTCCTTGGTGGAGTTGCGTGATGGAGTCGCCCTTCTGCAGCGTGCCCGAGTACACCCGGATGTAGGTCAGCTTGCCGACGAAGGGGTCGGTCATGATTTTGAAGGCGAGGGCAGAGAAAGGCTCGCCGTCGTCGGCCTTGCGCTCCACGATGTCCTCGGTGTGGTTGGGACGGTGGCCCTCGGTCGGGCGGGAGGTCGAGGGGGCTGGGCAGGAAGTCGACGACGGCGTCGAGCATGGGCTGCACGCCCTTGTTCTTGAAGGCGGAGCCGCACAGGACGGGCACCACGGCGGCGGCCAGGGTGGCCGTACGCAGGGCGCGGCGCAGGTCGTCGGCCGTGATGGGCTCCTCGGCCAGGTACTTCTCCATGATGGTGTCGTCGAAGTTGGAGACGACGTCGATGAGCTGGTGGCGGGCGTCCTCGGCGTCAGCGGCCATGTTCTCGGGGATGTCGAGGGTCTCCCACTCCTCGCCCATGTCCGAGGACCAGACGAGGGCCTTCTCCTCGAGCAGGTCGATGATGCCCTTGAACTCGGACTCGGCGCCGATCGGCAGCTGAATGACGGCCGGCAGGGCGTCGAGGCGGTCCTTGATCATCGCCACCGTGCGCTCGAAATCGGCGCCGATGCGGTCCATTTTGTTGACGAAACAGATCCGCGGGACGTTGTACTTGTTGGCCTGGCGCCACACCGTCTCGGTCTGGGGCTCCACGCCGGCCACGGCGTCGAAGACGGCGACGGCGCCGTCGAGGACGCGCAGCGAGCGCTCCACCTCGACGGTGAAGTCGACGTGGCCCGGGGTGTCGATGATGTTGATCCAGTTGTCGCGCCACGAGCAGGTGGTGGCGGCCGAGGTGATGGTGATGCCGCGCTCCTGCTCCTGGACCATCCAGTCCATGGTGGCGGCGCCTTCGTGGACCTCGCCGATCTTGTAGTTGCGCCCCGTGTAATAGAGGATGCGCTCGGTCGTGGTGGTCTTGCCCGCGTCGATGTGGGCCATGATCCCGATGTTGCGGGTCTTGGCCAGCGGGAAGTCGCGTGTGGGGAGGGCTTCAGCCATATCTCGTGCTCGTGATCGTGTGGGTGGGGTGGTGGGCTGGGGTGGGTCGGGGTCGCCGAATCCGCTGCCGACGACCAGCTACCAGCGGTAGTGGGCGAAGGCGCGGTTGGACTCGGCCATCTTGTGCATGTCCTCGCGGCGCTTCACCGAGGCCCCGATGTTGTTCGAGGCGTCGAGGATCTCGTTGGCCAGGCGGTCGGCCATGGTCTTCTCCCGGCGCTGACGCGAGTAGGTGGTCAGCCAGCGGATGGCCAGCGTGGTGGCCCGACGGGGACGCACCTCGACGGGCACCTGGTAGGTGGCGCCACCGACGCGGCGGGACTTCACCTCGACCTCGGGCCGGGTGTTCTCGACGGCTCGCTTGAGCGCGGCCACCGGGTCGCCGCCCGACTTCTCCTGCACCTGCTCGAGGGCGGTGTAGACGATGCGCTCGGCCAGCGTGCGCTTGCCCCTGGTCAGGATTTTGTTGACGAACTGGGTGACCAGGACCGAGCGGTAGACGGGGTCCGGCGCGAGCTCGCGTCGGGTGGCGGGTCCATTACGGGGCATGCCTAGGACTCCTTCTTGGCGCCGTAGCGACTGCGGGACTGGCGGCGCTCACGCACGCCCGAGGTGTCGAGCGCACCGCGCACGACCTTGTAGCGAACACCGGGTAGGTCCTTCACACGACCGCCACGGACGAGGACGATGGAGTGCTCCTGGAGGTTGTGGCCCACACCGGGGATGTACGCCGTGATCTCCACGCCCGAGGACAGGCGCACACGGGCCACCTTGCGCAGGGCCGAGTTCGGCTTCTTCGGGGTGGTCGTGTAGACGCGGGTGCACACCCCCCGCCGCTGGGGCGCGCCCTTCAGGGCCGGGGTCTTGGTCTTTGTCACCTTGGCCTGCCGTCCCTTGCGGACGAGCTGGGCGATTGTGGGCACGCGCTACCTCTCGCTAATCAGAAATGTGAATCCCACCTGCGGTCCGGTTCTCGGCGCTGGCGCGCCGACCGAAGCTGCACACGGCAGGGATTCAATGATAGCGGCTGCCTGGGGTTCCGACAATCGCGGGCAGCGGACCCCACGGCGGTTGGACCGCCGACCCGGCGCAGGCCGCTCGGGTACGGGACCAGTTTACCGGGCGGGGACCTCCTCGCCGACCCGAACGCAGGGCGCAAAGCCGATGGGAGGCCCCCGGTCCGGGCCGCCGGAGTACGTCGGGGCGACTCCCACGGCCACCATGGCCTCGGATCAGCAGGCTCTCCGGAGCTCCCGGAGCGTCCGGGTCGCCGGAGCTCTCAGTCTTTTCCCTGTTCAGAACCGGTTTTTGGCCATCGCGAGGGCGAACGGGCCGCGAATTTCAGGGGGCGCGCCGGGGCGTTAGCCTCAGCGTCATGGAACACTCCATGGCCGAACGCCTGGCCGACCTGGCCGAACGCAAGAACGAGGCCCTCAACGCCGGTAGCCCGAGAGCGGTCGAGAAGCATCACGCCAAGGGCAAGCTGACCGCTCGCGAGCGGATCGAGTACCTGCTCGACGAGGGATCCTTCCAGGAACTCGACATGCTGGCCCGCCACCGGGCCCACGGCATGGGGCTGGAGGACAACCGCCCGTACACCGACGGCGTGGTCACGGGCTTCGGGACCATCGACGGTCGCCGGGTGTGCATCTTCAGCCAGGACTTCACCGTCTTCGGGGGAGCGCTGGGCGAGGTCTTCGCCGAGAAGATCCACAAGGTCATGGATCTGGCCGCCTCCACCGGTGTCCCCATGATCGGCCTCAACGACGGCGCCGGGGCACGCATTCAGGAGGGGGTCGTCTCGCTGCACTCCTACGGCGGCATCTTCCACCGCAACGTCACCGCCTCGGGCGTGATCCCCCAGATCAGCGTCATCCTCGGGCCCTGCGCCGGCGGGGCCGTCTACTCGCCGGCCATGACCGACTTCATCTTCATGGTGCAGGGCACCTCGCACATGTTCATCACGGGCCCCGATGTGGTGAAGACGGTGACCGGCGAGGACGTCACCCTCGAGGAGCTCGGCGGCGCCATGAGCCACGCCACCAAGTCGGGCGTGGCCACCTTCGTCTCGCCCGACGAGAAGGCCTGCCTCGACGACGTGCGGCACCTGTTGTCGTTCTTGCCGTCGAACAACCTCGAAGAGCCGCCGCTCGAGCTGAGCGGCGACGAGCCCGACCGCCAGGTGACCGAGCTCATCGATTTCCTGCCGACGTCGCCCAACCAGCCCTACGACATGAAGCGCATCATCACCGCCGTGGTCGACGACGGCGAGTACATGGAGGTGCACCGCCACTGGGCCATGTCGATCACGTGCGGCTTCGCCCGCATGAACGGGCGGGTCGTGGGGATTGTGGGCAACCAGCCCGCCGTGCTGGCCGGCGTGCTCGACATCGACTCCTCCGAGAAGGCGTCGCGGTTCGTGCGGACGTGCGACGCGTTCAACATTCCCTTGCTGACCTTCGTGGACGTGCCCGGCTTCATGCCCGGCACCGACCAGGAGTACGGGGGCATCATTCGGCACGGGGCCAAGCTGCTGTACGCCTACTGCGAGTCGACGGTGCCGCGCATTCAGATCATCACCCGCAAGGCCTACGGCGGCGCCTACGTCGTCATGAACTCCAAGTCGATCGGTGCCGACCTGGCCTTCGCCTGGCCCTCGGCGGAACTGGCCGTCATGGGCCCCAACGGTGCCGTCGAAATCGTCTACCGGCGCGAACTGGCCGAGGCGGCCGACCCGGCGCGGCGACGGGCCGAGCTGATTGACGAGTACACCGAGCGCTACGCCAACCCGTACATTGCGGCCGAGCGCGGCTACATCGACGATGTCATTTCGCCGGCCGACACGCGGGCCGTCATCAATCGCAGCCTCGACATCCTGGCGTCCAAGCGTGAGGAGCTGCCGCGGCGCAAGCACGGCAACGTGCCGCTGTGACGGCGGCGCTGCTGCGGCGGCCGGCGCCGCGCCGGTGATCGACACGGACCAGCTGACCCTGCGTCCCCGGCCCGAACCGGACCCCGCAGTCCTGGCCGCCATCACGGCCGCCGTGCAATTGGCCTGGCCCCGTCCCGCCCCGGCGGACGAGCACAACCCGGCGCACGAGCCGTGGCGTTTCAGCGGCCGCTGGTGGAACAAGCCCGTTCCGCTCAGTCGCAATCGACCCTGGGCCCGCGGCTGACCGTCTACGTCGACGACTGGCGCCAGCGGGCCACCATCCGCGGTCGCACGGACCGTTGGTCGCACCTGTTGGCCGACGACCCCGAGGAATTGCACGCCATGGCCGCCGCGCTCGGGATCCCGCCCAGGGGTTATCAGCTCCACCGGCGCTCGGCGGCGCTGAACCACTACGACCTGCCCGAGGTGCTCCGCCTCGAGGCCATCGACCGCGGCGCCGTCGCCGTGACGTGGCGCGAGATGGCCCGTCTTACGCGGGAGTGGCGGCGCGCTGGCGTTCGGCCAACGACACCAGGTCCTCCATGATGCGGTCGAAGCTGTAGTCCTTGGGCGTGTAGACGGACGCCACGCCCTTGCCGATGAGAAGTTCGGCGTCCTCCGGCGGAATGATGCCCCCCAGGACGACAGCCGCTGTGCTGCCGGCGGCGCGCAGGCGGTCCAGGACGTCGGGCACCAGGTCCAGGTGCGAGCCCGACAGGATCGACAGCCCGACGATGTCGACGTCCTCGTCCACCGCCGCCGCCACAATCTGGGCCGGCGTCAACCGGATGCCTTGATAGATGACCTCGAAGCCGGCGTCGCGCGCCGCCACCGCGATCTGTTCGGCCCCGTTGGAGTGACCGTCGAGGCCCGGCTTGGCCACGAGCAGGCGTGGCGGCCCACCCGTGCGCCCGGCCAGCGCCTTGGTGCGCAGGCGGACGGGCTCCATGCCGAGGTCGTCACCTCGCCGGCCCACGCCGCCGCTGACCCCGGTGGGCGCCCGGAATTCGCCGAAGATCTCGCGCAGTGCGCCGGCCCACTCCCCCGTGGTCCCTCCGGCATGCGCCAGCGCGATCGTCGCCGCCATGATGTTGCCGCCCGGGCCGTCGTCCTCGGCCACGCGCCGCAACTCGTCCAGCGCGGCGTGCACGGCCGCCCCGTCACGGTCGGTGCGCCAGCGCTCCACTTCGTCGATCTGCTCCGCCTCGACCGCGTGGTCCACCTTGAGGACGTTGTCGATTTCGCCGTCGCCCACCAGCGGGGACGCAGCGGTCTCCGTGTAGCAATTGACGCCGACCACCTTCTGTTCACCCGACTCAATGCGCCGCACCCGCTCGGCCTGGCTCCGCACCAGTCGGCGCTTCAGTTCGTCGATCGCCTCGAAGGCCCCGCCGAGCGCCTCCACGTCGGCCAGCTCGGCCATGGCCGCTTCGGCCAGCTCGGCCGTCTTGGCCTCAATGACCACCGAGCCCTCGAAGATGTCGCCGTACTCGAGCAGGTCCGACTCGAAGGCCAGCACCTGCTGCATGCGCAGCGACCATTGCTGGTCCCACGGCCGCGGCAAACCGAGCGCCTCGTTCCACGCCGGCAACTGCATGGCCCGGGCCCGGGCGCTCTTGGACAAGGTGACGCCCAGCGACTCCAGAACGATGCGCTGGACGTTGTTCTCGGGCTGCTGCTCGGTCAGCCCGAGCGAGTTCACCTGCACGCCGTACCGGAAGCGGCGCAGCTTGGGATCCTCGACCCCGTAGCGCTCACGGCAGATGCGGTCCCACAGCTGGGTGAAGGCCCGCATTTTGCAGGTCTCCTCCACGAAGCGCACGCTCGAGTTCACGAAGAAGCTGATGCGACCCACCACGGCCGGCAACTCGTCGGGCTCGATCTTCCCCGAGTCCCGCACGCCGTCGAGCACGCCGATGGCGGTCGCCAGCGCGTAGGCGATCTCCTGCACCGGCGTGGCGCCCGCCTCCTGCAGGTGATAGCTGCAGACGTTGATCGGGTTCCACCTGGGCGCCTGGCGCACGGTGTAGGCGATGGTGTCGACGGTGAGCCGCAGGCTCGGGCCGGGCGGGAAGATGTAGGTCCCCCGGCTCAGGTACTCCTTCACAATGTCGTTCTGCGTCGTGCCCGCCCAGCAGCGCGGGGTCGATGCCCTTGTCCTGCGCGTGGGCCACGTAGAGCCCGAGCAACCACGCCGCCGTGGCGTTGATCGTCATGGAGGTGTTCATCGACTCCACGGGGATGCCCTCGAGCAGTTCCTTCATATGACCCAGGTGGGCCACCGGGACGCCCACCTTGCCGACCTCGCCGGCCGCCTCGGGGGCGTCGGGGTCGTAACCGGTCTGGGTGGGCAGGTCGAAGGCGATGGAGAGCCCCGTCTGCCCCTTGGCCAGGTTGGTGCGGTAGAGCTCGTTGGAGGCCCGGGCCGTCGAATGACCCGAGTAGGTGCGCATGACCCACGGCGCATCACGCTGCGCTTGCTGCGGCTGCTGCGATTCGTGCGGCGGGTCGCTAGCCATTCACATCACCTCCAGACGAGTGGGGCGCACCACCATTGTGGCGGGTTCTGCGACCCGGCCGCGCCGGCGGGACGCCGGTCAGCGGCTGTAGTCGTAGAAGCCCTTCTTGGTCTTGCGGCCGAGCTGCCCCGAGGTGACCAGGCGACGCAGCAGCGGGACGGCGGCGTAGTTGGGGTCGCGGTACTCCTCGTAGAGCGCGTCCAGAATGGCCAGCGAGGTGTCGAGGCCGACCAGGTCGAGCAGCGCGAAGGGGCCCATGGGGAAGCCGCAGCCGCCCTTCATGGCGGAGTCGATGCCCTCCTTGGTGGCCACGCCCTGTTCAAGGAGCCGCACCGCGTTGTTGAGATAGGGGAACAACAGCGCGTTCACAATGAAGCCGGCCTGGTCCTTGACCTCGACGGGGTCCTTGCCGCAGGCCGCAGCAAATGCCACCGCCGCCTCAATGGTGGCGTCGCTGGCCGTGATCGGCCGGACGACCTCGACCAGGGCCATGGCGGGCGCCGGGTTGAAGAAGTGGATCCCGCACACCAGGTCGGGCCGCTTGGTCGCCATGGCCATCTCGACGACGGGCAGGGTCGAGGTATTGGTGGCCAAAAGGGTGTCGGGCTTGCAGATGCTGTCGAGCTCGGCGAAGAGGTCCTTCTTGACGCCGAGGTCCTCCACGACGGACTCAATCACCAGGTCGACGTCGACGAGCTCGCCCAGGTGCGTCGTGGCGTGCACACGACCGCTGATGACGGCCGCCTCGTCTTCGGTGCGCTTGCCCTTCTCGACCTGCTTGGCCAGCGACTTGGCCAACCCTGCCACCATGGCCTCGGCGCCTTCGGTGCTCCGGCTCCGCAGCACGACCTCGTGCCCGTTGGCCGCCGCCACCTCGGCGATACCCGCGCCCATGATCCCCGAACCGATGATTCCCACCCGTGTGATCGACATGGGCGGCAAGCTTACCGGCGGGTAACCACGGGCGTCGAAGCGGGAGCGGGGGGTGCCGGGCGTGCAAGAGTGGCGCCATGGACACGTCCGGCACGCTGGCCCTGGTCGGGGGCAATGAATGGACCGAGGGCTGCACCTTCGACGCCACCTTGCTGGCCGCCTCGGGGGGGACCGATGTCATGGTTCTGCCGACCGCGGCCGCCTATCAGCACCCCGAGCGGGTCGTGCTGCAGGCGGCCGAGTGGTTCGAGCCACTGGGGGCCCGGGTCGAGGGCCTCATGGTGGTGGACCGGGCCTCGGCCGAGGACCCGGGCATGGCGGCCAGGCTCGCCGGCGCCCGCTTCGTCTACCTCTCCGGCGGCTCGCCGCTGCACCTGCGCGCCGTGCTGAAGAAGTCGGCCGTCTTCGAGGCCCTCCTGCGGGCCCTCGCCGACGGGGCCGTGGTGGCGGGGGCCGGTGCCGGCGCCATGGTCCTCACGGACCCGATGGCCGACCCGCGCGGTGGCGCGCTGACGCTGGGGCTGGGTCTCGTCGACAACGTCACTGTCGTCCCCCACTTCGGCGACGAGCACGATGACGCGCACGGTCAGAAACTGGAACGCACCGTGGCGATGGCGCCGGCGGCGCTGCCGGTGGTGGCACTCCCCGCCCGCACAGCTCTGATCCGGGACGGCGACGGCACCTGGCACGCCGAAGGCGTGGGGTCGCCGACCGTCTTCGTCGGCGGCGTGGCGACCGAAGGGCTCGGCGCACTCGCCGACTGATCCATGGTGAGCTGACCGCCCGCAATCTGGCGCGCTCCTTTCCGGCGGCCGGGACCGTTCATCTTCCGATGGCCGTGACCCTCGCAGACCCGCAGTGGCGCCGACCTGATCAGGGCGGCGGCGGCTCTGTCGAAGGAAGAGCTCAGGGCACGAATGACAGAGGCGCTGAGGGTCAAGACGGCGGCCGAGGGCGAGTTCGCCGTCTACTTGGCGGAGTCCAACACACGCGAGATGTTCCGCGACGACGGAGCCACCTCTCTCGAGTCCTGGACCGCCGTGAGCTTCGGAGTCTCCGTGGCGACGGCCCGCTCGTTCTGCCAGGTGTCCGAAAAGACCCGCGACCTGCCCCACCTGACGGGGTCACTGTGTGCGGGAGAGATCTCCTTCGACAAGGTGCGCGCCGTCGTCCATGTGGCCACCCCTGAGACCGACCGGGAGCTCTGCGAGCAGGCCAAGGAGCACTCGGTCCGCGATCTGGCCGAGGTGGCTCGGACGATGGCGGCCCGGACCAGGTCCGCCTCTTCTTCGACGTCACGCTCCGAGCACGACAGCCGCTACCTGCGCTTCAACGATCAGAACCGCACCATGTCGCTCCAGCTGCCCAAAGACGCCTATGCCCAGACCAAGACCTGTGTCGATGCCTTTGCCGCCACGTTCCCCTCCTCGGAAGGGCGAGACGCCACTCGACCAGCGCCGCTTCGACGGGTTCATGGGGATGGTGGACCTGGCCACTCCGGGCAATGGGAGTCGTGCAGCCACCACGAGCACGCCCACCACGTCGACAACCGCGCCCAGGCCGTTCTTCGTGGTGGCCCATGTGCCCCTCGAAGACCTGGTGAATCCCGCAGGCGATGCGAACGAGCTGGCCGCCGAGCTGGAACACGACGGCCTGATCGACGTCGAGACGGTGCGGCGCCTCGCCTGTGACGGAACCGTCGTGGTGGCTGTTGACGACGAGGTGGGCCACACCATGTACGAGGGCCGGGCCCGGCGCTTCCCGACTGGGGCCCAAAGGAGAGAGGTCATCCGCCGGGACCGCCACTGCAGGTTCCCGGGGTGCTCGAACGCGACCTTTGCCGCCGTCCACCACATCGCGCCGTGGAAACTCGGCGGTGGGACGGACCTGGACAACTTGGTGCTGTTATGCCGCCATCATCACGGCCTGGTGCACCGAGAAGGCAAGAAGGGCTGGTCCATGACGGGAAACCCAAACGAGGAGCTCAGCATCGTCGGCCCCACGGGCCGGGTCATGGTGTCGCGCCCTTCGCCGCACTGGACGAGGGTGACAGCGGGGCGCCGGTCGGCCGTCCCGAACTGAGGGCGGGGGCGTGAGGGCGCAGAGCGGGCCGGCGGGTCTGGGCGAGCCGGGGTGGGGCTGACGCTCTCGGAGCGGTTAGTCCTTCTCCTCAATGGTGACGCTCTCAATCACGACCGGCTCGGTCGGCGAGCCGGAGCGGCTGCCGACGTTGTTGATCTTCTCCACGACATCGAGCCCGGTCACGACCTCGCCGAAGTGCGAGTACAGGGGCGGCAACCGCTCGCCGTCGGGACCGCTGATCACGAAGAACTGGCTGCCGTTCGTGTTGGGACCGGCGTTGGCCATGGCCAGCGAACCGACCTTGTAGCTGCCTGCCTTCGGCAGTTCGTCGGCGAAGCGGTAGCCGGGACCGCCCGAACCCGAGCCCGTGGGGTCACCACCCTGCAGGACGAAGCCCGGGATGATGCGGTGGAACACGATGCCGTCGTAGTAGTGGTACCGGGCCAGGAAGACGAAGCTGTTGACGGTCTTGGGCGCGGCCAGCGGGTCGAGGGCGATGACCATCGTGCCGTGCGAGGTCACCATGGTCGCCACATAGCGCTTGTCGGTGTCGATGAGCATCGGCGGCTCTTCGTCGAACTTGCGCTGCTGCGGGCTCGAGCCGTCGGCTTCGGGGGGAGTGGGTGTGGCCATGGTGGTGGTCCTAGCTCTCGTTGATGGTGAGGGAGATGATGCGCTGGGTCACGTCGGGCGGGATACCGCTGGTCGACCCCTGATCGTTGATGGTGTTGACGACACTCAAGCCGGACGTGACCTGACCGAAGAGGCTGTAGGTGTTGGGCAGGGCCTCGCCCTGGGTCCCCGAGACGATGAAGAACTGGCTGCCCCCCGTGTTGGGTGATCCCGTATTGGCCATGACCAGCGATCCCAACGGGTACTGCTGCGCCGGGTTCGCCGCCTTGGCCGGGAGCTCGTCGGGGATGGTGTAGCCGGGCTCGGTCCCGGCGTTCGTCTGCTGCGGGTTGCCGGTCTGGAGCACGAAGCCCGGGATGACCCGGAAGAAGCTCCCGCAGTTGTAGTAGCCCTTGTTGGCGAGGAACACGAAGTTGTTGACGGTCTTCGGGGCGGCCGTGGCGTCGAGCGAGGCCACGAAGGTTCCGGTGGTGGTCTTGAACGTGGCCGTGTACGTCTTGGACGTGTCGATCGTCATGGGCGGCGCGGCGGTGTACTTCTGACTGGCCGCGGCGGTCGGGGTCTTGGGTGAGGCCGGGCAGCCCGCCTTCACCGCCGCCGCGTTGGCCTGGGCCTGGAGCTTGGCGTTGGAGCCCTTCGCCGCGGCCACCGTGGTCGTTGTGCTGCTGACGTTGGACTTGGAGGCCACGGTGTTGTTGTTATTGCCGGAGACCAAGAAGACGATCCCGACGATCACGCCGGCGATCACCACGAAGATGATGCCGTTGCGGATCTGCTTGCGGCGCTTCTGGCTCTGAGCCTCGGCGGCCAGCCGCGCTTCCCTGGCCGCGCGCTGGCGGGCTCTCTTGTCGCTGGGCACGGCCCGAGACCCTACCCAATCTCCGGGGCCGCTTCGGATCGCCCGCCCGGATCAGACCCTTCCGGGCTGCCGGGCCGGGCTGCCGGGCCGGGCTGCCGGGCAGGGCTGCCGGCTGCGCCGGGCTGCCGGGCGCCGGGTCGCCGGGCCGCCGGGCGGGGCGGCCGAGCGGGGCGGCCGGGCGGGACGGCTGCGCGGCCAGGGCGAACCGGCCGGTGCGCAGTCTGTAGCCTCGTCCGGATGCCACTGGTCGTCCAGAAATTCGGGGGCACCTCGGTCGGCGACGCCGATCGGATCCGTGCCGTGGCCGACCACGTCGCCCGGACCCGCCGGCAGGGCACCGACGTGGTGGCCGTGGTCAGCGCCATGGGCAAGACCACCGATGACCTGATCCACCTGGCCAACTCCGTCAGCGCCACCCAGCCGCCCCGCGAATACGACATGCTCGTCAGCACCGGAGAGCGCATCTCCATGGCGCTGCTGGTCATGGCCCTGGCCGACCTCGGCGTGGACGCTGCGTCGTTCACCGGGAGCCAGGTCGGCATCATCACCGACGACGACCACACCCGGGCCAAGATCCGCGAGGTCAAGGGCGACCGCCTGCGCGAGGCGCTGGCCGCCGGGAAGGTCCCGGTCGTGGCGGGCTTCCAGGGGGTCTCGGAGGCCCGCGAGATCACCACGCTGGGGCGGGGCGGATCCGACGCCACCGCCGTGGCGCTGGCTGCCGTCCTGCATGCCGACGCCTGCGAGATCTACACCGACGTCACCGGGGTGTTCACGGCGGATCCTCGGATTGTGCCCGAGGCCCACCGGATCAACCGGATCTCCTTCGAGGAGATGCTCGAGATGGCGGCCACCGGCGGGCGTGTCCTGATGCTGCGCGCCGTCGAGTTCGCCCGGAATCACAATGTCCCGCTGCACGTGCGGAGCAGCTTCACCTGGGAGCCTGGCACCTGGGTCGTGGAGGAGGATGCAGACTATGGAAGAAGCCGTCGTCACCGCAGTGACTCACGACACCTCGGAAGCCAAGGTCACGGTCAGCGGGGTCCCGGACCGCCCTGGTGTCGCCGCCCGGCTCTTCCGCGCCCTGGCCGACAAGTCGATCAACGTGGACATGATTGTGCAGAACACGTCCACGCACGGGACGACCGACATTTCGTTCACCGTTCCGACCGCCGACCTGCCGGTCGCCGTGGAGACCTCCCAGACCCACGCCGACGAGCTGGGCGCATCCGGCGTGACGGCCGCCGCCGACGTGGCCCGGGTCTCGCTGGTCGGAGTGGGCATGAAGTCACACCCCGGCATCGCCGCCACCATGTTCGAGACACTGGCCAACGAGAAGATCAACATCGACATGATCTCGACCTCGACCATCCGGACCTCGTGCATCGTCGCCGAGGACGACGTCGAGCGGGCCGTCCGCTCCCTGCATGCGGCCTTCGCCCTGGGCTGATGGCCGGTCGGACCCTGTGGCTGCTGCGCCACGCCAAGACGGTCACCGATCCGCCACCCGGTGGCACCGACTTCGACCGCGTCCTGGCCCCGCGGGGTCGGCGCGACGCCACCGCCCTCGGACGCCTGTTCGCCGGTGCGGGCGACGGGCTCGGGAAAGGCCTCGAGAGTGTCCCGCTGCCGCGCATCGCGCTGGTCTCGCCGGCCGCGCGCACTGCGGCCACCGCCGAGCTGGTCCTGGCCGACGTGGCCGATCCCCCCGAATCTCGCCTCGAGAAGGGTCTTTACGCCGCCGACCCCAACGAAGTCCTCGCCTTTGTGCGGGACCTGCCCGACGACGTCGACGCCGTCATGGTGGTCGGCCACAATCCGACGGCGCAGGCCCTCTCGCAGGGCCTCCTGTCGGCCCGCGACAAGAAGGGTCTCTCCAGCGCGGCGCGCAACGGCTTTCCCACCTGTGCGCTCGGCGTCTACGCGTTCAACGTCGACCGCTGGGCTGACGTGGCGGCGCGCAGCGCCAAGCTGGTCGCCATCATGGCCCCGCCGTATTAGAACTCGCGCCTCTTCCCGAGCGGCGGTGCAGCAGCACTGCCGCAGCGAGCGGTCCGGCTGCCAGTTAGGCCAGAGAGCGCAGAATCGCAGCGTCACCCTGACCGCCGCCGCCACACAGCGCCACGGCCGCCGTGGAGGCACCGCGACGGCGTAGCTCGAGCAGCGCGGTGAGCGCGACACGGGTGCCCGACATCCCCACGGGGTGACCCAGCGCAATGGCGCCACCGTTGACGTTGACCTTGTCCTCGTCGATGCCCAGGTCGTCCACCGAAGCGAGGCCGACGGCAGCGAAGGCCTCGTTGATCTCGAAGAGGTCGATGCCACCGAGGTCGACACCGGCCTTGCCGGCCGCCTTGATGATCGCCCGCGAGGGCTGCGTCAGCAGCGAGTTGTCCGGACCGGCCACCATGCCGTAGCCGACGAGCTGGCCGAGCGGCGCAATGCCGAGCTCCTTCGCCTTTGCCGCCGACATCACGACCACGGCAGCGCCGCCGTCGGAGATCTGCGACGCGTTCCCCGCCGTGATGGTGCCGTCCTTGGTGAACGCCGGCCGCAGGGCGCCCAGCGATTCTGGAGTGGTGCCGGGGCGCACGCCCTCGTCGGTGTCCACCAGGAGCGGGTCGCCCTTCCGCTGCGGCACCTGCACCGCGACGATCTCCTCGGCCAGCCGGCCCTCCTTGGCCGCGGCAGCAGCCTTCTCGTGGCTCGCCGCCGAGAACGCGTCCTGGCGCTCGCGCGAAATCCCGACCTTGGCGTTGTGCTGCTCGGTCGAGAGGCCCATGGCGATGTGGTCGAAGGAGTCGGTGAGGCCGTCGTACATCATGGAGTCGACCAGGGTCGCATCGCCGATGCGGAACCCGGCACGGGCGCCCGGCAACAAGTAGGGCGCCTGCGTCATCGACTCCATGCCGCCGGCGACGACTATGTCGGCATCGCCGGAGCGGATCATCTGGTCGGCCAGGTAGATGGTGTTGAGACCCGAGAGGCAGACCTTGTTGATGGTGTTGGCGGGAACAGTCATCGGGATCCCGCCCTTCACCGCAGCCTGGCGCGCCGTGATCTGACCCTGCCCGGCCAGAATGACCTGACCCATGAGCACGTAGTCGACCTGATCAGGGGATACGCCGGCCCGGGACAGGGCCTCCGCGATGGCGAACCCGCCCAGGTCCATCGCTGTGAAGCCGGCCAACGCGCCCGACAGCTTTCCGATGGGCGTACGAGCCCCTGCGACAATGACGGCCTCGGCCATTCCAGCACCTCCGGTTCCCGCCGGTCTGGTTACCAGTCGGAAACCACATCTTATTGGGCCACTATCGTCGGGTCACATGAGCGAGATCCTGACTGCTGCCCTGGCCGGCGCCCCTGGCGATGAGCTGGCCGCTCTCCCCATGCCCGATTCCTACCGGGCCGCCCTGGTCAAGCGCAGTGAGACCGGCATGTTCGACGGCATGGAATCCTCCGACAAGGACCCCCGCCGCTCCCTCCACGTCGAGGAGGTGGCGCTCCCCGAATTGGCTCCCGACGAGGCCTACGTCGCCGTGATGGCGTCGTCCATCAACTTCAACACCGTGTGGACGTCCATCTTCGAGCCGCTGCCCACTTTCGGCTTCCTCGACCGCCTGGCCAAGGAGGGGCCGTGGGCCGCCCGCCACGCCCTCGACTACCACGTCGTCGGCTCTGATGCCGCCGGCGTCGTCCTGCGCACGGGCGACCTGGTGCGCAACTGGAAGCCAGGGGACAAGGTCACCGTCCACTGCAACTACGTCGACGACCAGGACCCGTCGGCCCACGACGACTCCATGTTGGCGGCCAACCAGCGCATCTGGGGCTTCGAGTCGAACTTCGGCGGCCTCGCCGACATCACGGTCGTGAAGGCCAACCAGCTGATGCCGAAAGCGACGCACCTGAGCTGGGAGGAGGCGGCGATCAACGCACTGTGCAACTCGACGGCCTACCGCATGCTCGTCTCGCCCAACGGAGCGCGCATGAACCAGGACGACAAGGTGCTCGTCTGGGGAGCCAGCGGCGGCCTCGGCAGCTACGCGGTGCAGCATGTCCTCAACGGCGGCGGCACGCCCATCGGCGTCGTGTCCTCCCCCGAGAAGGTGAAGCTCCTCAATGACCTCGGGGTCGAGGCGGTGATCGACCGCAAGGTGGCCAACTACCGGTTCTGGTCGGACGAGCACACCCAGGACGAGTCGGAGTGGCGCCGCTTCGGCAAGGACATCCGGGGCTTGGTCGGCGGCGAGCCCGAGATCGTCTTCGAGCACCCGGGACGCCAGACGATGGGCGCATCGGTCTTCGCCTGCAAGCGGGCGGGGACCATCGTGACCTGCGCCGCCACCTCGGGCTACATGATTGAGTACGACAACCGTCACCTCTGGATGAAGCTCAAGACCATCAAGGGCTCGCACTTCGCCAACTACCGCGAGGCCTGGGACGCCAACAAGCTCATCTGCGAGGGCAAGGTGCTCCCGCCGCTCTCCGCCGTCTACCCGCTCGAAGAGGTGGGCGAGGCGGCGTACCAGGTCCACCACAACCTGCACGAGGGCAAAATCGGCGTGCTGTGCCTGGCACCCGAAGAGGGCCTCGGCATCGACGATCGGGAGTTGCGTGCCAAGGTGGGCGAGGACCGCATCACCCTGTTCCGGAGGCACGGCGCATGAGCGATTCCCTCCTGACCGAAATCGACCATGTGGCCATCGCGGTGAACGACCTCGAGGCCGCCATCGCCTGGTACGCCGAGGTCTTCGGCGCCACGGTGGATCACCGCGAGCGCGTCGAATCCGATGGGGTCGAAGAGGCGCTGCTCAAGGTGGCCGACTCTTACGTCCAGCTGCTCACCCCGATCAGCGAGACCTCACCCGTGGCCAAGTACCTGGCCAACAAGGGCGAAGGGTTGCACCACATCGGCTACCGGGTGGACGACTGCGGCGTGGCGCTGCAGGCGATCAAGGACGCCGGCGGGCGGGTCATCGATGAGGCGCCGCGCCCGGGCTCGCGCGGCACCACTGTGGCCTTCGTCCACCCGAAGACCTCGTTCGGCACGCTGATAGAGCTGGTGCAGGAATAGGCGAACACACGTCCTCGACATCGGGGGCGGCGCTGACAGAGGCAGGCCTGAGAAGGGCGGCGAGCTCACCGAGCCCGATGCAGCGTCATCGGGTGAGGCCAGTGGCTCGCCTGAAACAGATCGAGCACCGCAACGATGAGGCGCTAAGACTCCAAGGGCTGAGGGTGTGGATCGCCGGGAATCCATCGAAGTGGTCGCCGGCAGTAGTGATCATTTCCACGATGTGCGGCGAAGCCATATGCGCGTCGAGATCCGCCTGCGACTCCCACTTTTCAATTGTCACAAACGTGCCCGGTGTCGAATCGGAGGCAAATGTCTCATAGGAGATGCAACCGGTGTCGCCCTTGCTCGCGCCGGCCAGCTTCGTCAGAGCTGCTGCAACAATGGCCTCCGACCCGGACTTGGCTGTAATCACGGCAACGACATCGAGGTTGGGCATGCGCCACCATATTCCAGGGCGCCGGTACACATCACCCGTTCGCAGCCATCAGCCAGTACCGGCCGTGCTCCGGTCCGGTGTGAAGGGAGTACCTGACCAAAGGGGATTCCGTGGCCAAACATCCCTCGTGGATTTAGCGGAGCAGGCCCTCGAGCAATTCCAACACCCGGGAGACCCGCTCGGGCAAAGAGCCGGCCTCTGAACCGAGCACCAGTTCGGGATTCTGCGGCACCTCGTAGGCGGAGTCGACCCCGGTGAAGCCCGGCAGCTGCCCGGCCCGGGCCCGGGCGTACAGACCCTTGGGATCGCGTCGTTCGCACTCCTCAATGGAGGTGTCGACGAAGATCTCGGCGAAGGCGAGCCCCGCCTGTTCGTGCAGCGTGCGGATGAGCTGGCGGTCTTCGGCGAAGGGGCAGATCAACGCAATGAGCGCGAGCGATCCCGCCTCGGCGAACATCGCCGCCACCTCGCCGGCCCGGCGCACGTTCTCCGTGCGGTCGCGGTCGGAGAAGCCGAGGTCGGCGTTCAGCCCATGGCGCAGGTTGTCCCCGTCGAGCAGGAAGGCGGGTCGCCCGGAGCGCACGACCGCCTCTTCCACGCCGGCGGCGAGGGTTGATTTGCCCGACGCGGACAGGCCGGTGAACAGGAGCGTCGCGCCCGACGTCCCCAGTGCGGCGAAGCGCTCCAGCCGCGACAGCCGGCCGGCCTCGTGGCGCACCACGTTCGGGCTGGCGTGCGTGGCGGCGATGACGCGGATGACGCCCGCCCCCACCGTCGCGTTGGTGATCGGATCGATGATGATGAAGCTGCCGGTGGAGCGGTTCGTCGTGTAATCGTCGACCAGGAGCGGCTCCGTGCAGCGGAACGTCAGCCGACCGACCTCGTTCAGCTGCAACGCCGCCGCCGCTTCGTCGCGGTGCAGGCCGTTGACATCGAGGCGGTAGTGCAGGGTCTGGGCCATCGCCCGCACCGTGCGCGTGCTGTGCTTCAAGAGATAGGTGCGGCCTTCGGCCAGCGAGGAGCGCTCGTCCATCCAACACACCGTGGCCTCAATGTCGTGCGACAGCGTCGGGCGGTTGTTGGGCCGGCACAGAATGTCGCCCCGGGAGACAGCGATGTCGTCCTCCAGCGTGACGACCACCGCCATGGGCGGGAACGCCTCGGCTACCTCGCCGTCCGCCGTGGCGATGGAGGCGATGCGCGACGTGGTCCCCGAAGGCAGGACGAGCACGTCGTCGCCCGGGCGCAGGACGCCCGATGCCACCGTGCCCGCGTAGCCACGGAAGTCGGGATTCTCCGGCGTCTGGCTCCGGATGACGTACTGCACCGGGAAACGCGGGTCGATGAAGTTCTCGTCGCTGCCGATGTAGATCGACTCCAAGTGGTTCAACAGCGGCGACCCGTCGTACCACCACATGTGTTCGGACCGCTGCACCACGTTGTCGCCCCGAAGCGCCGAAATGGGGATGAACGTGATGTCGTGCACGTTCAACCGGGCGGCGAACTCCATGAAGTCGGTCTTGATCTGTTCGTAGCGGGCCTGGTCCCAGTCGATCAGGTCCATCTTGTTGATGCACACGACCATGTGCGGCACGCCCAGCATGGAGGAGAGGAAGGCATGACGGCGCGTCTGCTCGATCACGCCCTTGCGGGCGTCGATCAGGATCAGGGCCACGTGGGCGTTGGAGGCCCCCGTGACCATGTTGCGCGTGTACTCGGTGTGCCCCGGGGTGTCGGCAATGATGAACTTGCGCTTGGGCGTGGCGAAGTAGCGGTAGGCCACGTCAATGGTGATCCCCTGCTCACGTTCGGCCCGCAGGCCGTCGGTCAGCAGGGCCAGGTCGGTCTCGGTGCCGCCACGCTGCTCGCTGGTGCGGCGGATGGCCTCGAGCTGGTCCTCGAAGATTCCCTTGGCGTCGTAGAGCAGGCGGCCGATCAGGGTCGACTTGCCGTCGTCCACCGAACCGGCCGTGGCCAGACGCAGGAGCTCAGCCATTAGAAGTACCCCTCCCGCTTGCGGTCCTCCATGCCGGCCTCCGAAATGCGGTCGTCGGCCCGGGTGGCCCCACGCTCGGTCATCCGAGTGCCTGCCACCTCTCCGATGACGAGGTCGATGGTCTCGGCCATCGATTCGACGCACCCGGTGCAGTCGGCGTCCCCCACCGTCCGGAAGCGCACCATGGCCTCGAAGGTCGGATCGCCCTCGGCCGGGGCCAGGTGCTCGGTCACCGCCATGAGCATGCCGTCACGCTGGAACACCTCCCGGCGATGGGCGTAGTAGATCGACGGGACGTCGATGGCCTCGTCGCGGATGTAGGTCCACACATCGAGCTCGGTCCAGTTCGAGAGCGGGAACACCCGGATGTGCTCGCCCTTGTTGTGCCGGGCGTTGTAGAGGTTCCAGAGCTCGGGGCGTTGGTTCTTGGGATCCCACTGGCCGAACTCGTCGCGGAAGCTGAAGATCCGCTCTTTGGCCCGCGCCTTCTCCTCGTCCCGGCGGGCCCCGCCGAAGACGGCGTCATGGCGCCCTTCGGTTATGGCCCGCAGCAGGGTCGGCGTCTGCAGCCGGTTGCGGGTGGCGCCGGGCGAGGTGTCTTCGAGCGTCCGGCCGGCGTCAATGTCGTCCTGCACCTTCGCCACGTCGAGCCGGACGCCCAGGTCGCCGGTGTGGCGGTCCCGGAACTCGAGCACCTCGTCGAAGTTGCGCCCCGTGTCCACGTGGAGCACCGGGAACGGCACCGGCGCCGGCCAGAAGGCCTTCTTGGCCAGGTGGAGCATGACGATGGAGTCCTTGCCGCCCGAGAACAGCAGCACGGGTCGCTCGAACTCCGCCGCCACCTCCCGGAAGACGTGGATGGACTGGGCCTCCAGGGCTCGGATGTCGGACAGGCGGTAGTGGCCCGCGCCGTCAGCCACTCCCGAACCAGTCACCACGCGCGGCGTCGCCATCGAAGCCTCCCCTTAGTCTTCCTCCGCGAACGGGAGAAGTTTAGGCCCCGACCTCCGCTGCGCCCGACTCGGGGGCCTCGGGCTCCGGAGCGGACGCGGACGCCGGCGCTGCCGCCGGTGCCACGCCACGCCGTCACTCACGACGATCGGGTTCCCGAAGGCATCCTCGGCCGTCGGCGCCGCACCGAGCCAGCTGGCGTCGATCGACGAGTCGAAGGGGTCTTCGCTGACGCCTTCACCCATGTCACGCAGCCAATTGGCCAGGTCCTCGGTGTCCGACTCGCCCGAGCCCGTGGCCCAGAAGGGCATGGCCTCGGCGTCGGGCATGTCGAGCCGGATGTTCCGGTAGTGCTCCATGCCCGACCCGGCGGGGATCAGCTTGCCGATGATGATGTTCTCCTTCAACCCGAACAGCTGGTCGCTCCGACCCTCGATGGCCGCCTCGGTCAGCACCCGGGTCGTCTCCTGGAAGGAGGCGGCCGAGAGCCAGCTCTCGGTGGCCAGCGACGCCTTGGTGATCCCCATCAACTCGGGGCGACCCTCGGCGGGGACGCTGCCGCCCTCCACCAGGGTGCGGTTCACCTCGGCGTAGATCTGGTTGTCGACGCGCTCGCCCGGCAGGAAGGGCGCGTCGCCCGGCTCTGCCACGAGCACCCGGCGCAGCATCTGGCGCACAATCAGCTCAATGTGCTTGTCGTGGATCGACACACCCTGGTCGCGGTACACCTTCTGCACCTCTTCGACGAGGTACTGCTGGGTCTCGCGGATGCCCTTGACCTCCAAGAGCTCCTTGGGGTCCTTCGGGCCCTCGACCAGTGCGTCACCCGCACCGACCTCCTGGCCGTCCGTGACCTCGAGGTGGGCGCGGGGGGCCACCAGCGTGGAGTCCTCCGTGCCGTCGTCGGCCACCACGGTGATGCGGCGACCCGCCTCGTCATCCTCAATCCGGACCACGCCGGAGTGGTGGGCCAGCACCGCGGCGCCCTTGGGCGTGCGGGCCTCGAAGAGCTCGACGACGCGGGGCAGGCCGTGGGTGATGTCCTCTCCGACGACACCACCGGTGTGGAACGTCCGCATGGTCAGCTGCGTGCCGGGCTCGCCGATGGACTGGGCGGCAATGACGCCGACCGCCTCACCGAGCTCGATCATGGAGCCGGTCGCCAACGACAGCCCGTAACAGGCCGCGCAGACGCCCTGGGGCGACTCACACGTCAGGACCGAGCGCACCCGGATCCGCGTGACGGTCTCGTCGTCGCGCATGGCGGCGATGTTGACGTCGTCGAGCACCGTGCCCACCGGGTAGACGGTGCCGTCCGCCAGCGTCACGTCCTCGGTCAGCCAGCGCCCGAAGGCACGGGTCTCGAGGTAGTTGCGGTGACCGGGCCCGTCGGGGGCCACGCCTTCGATCCAGATGCCGCGGGTCGAGCCGCAGTCGTCAATCCGGATGATGAGCTCCTGGGCCACGTCGACGAGTCGACGGGTCAGGTAGCCCGAGTCGGCGGTGCGCAGGGCGGTGTCGGCCAGTCCCTTGCGGGCACCGTGGGTGGAGATGAAGTACTCCAGCACCGACAGGCCCTCACGGAAGGAGGACTTGATCGGGCGGGGGATCATCTCACCGCGCGGGTTGGACACCAGGCCCTTCATGCCGGCGATCTGGCGGATCTGCTGCGAGTTCCCTCGGGCACCGGAGTCCACCATCATGTCGAGCGGGTTGAAGGCGATGGTGGCCAGCTGGGCCTCCATGGCGCGACCGACCTCGGAGTTGGCCGAGGTCCAGATCTCAATCTCCTTCTGGCGCCGCTCGTCGTCGGTGATGATGCCCCGCTTGAACTGCGTCTCGGCCTTCTCCGCTTCCTTCTCGTAACGGTCCAGGATGGCGTCCTTGTCGGGCGGCGTCTGCACGTCGTTGATGGAGATGGTCAGGCCCGACTGGGCGCCGAAGCGGAAGCCGATCGCCTTGATCCGGTCGAGGCTGGCGGCCACGACGTTCTTGGGGTAGCTGGCGGCCAGCTCCTCGACGATCACGCCGATCGGGATGTTGCGCTTGCCCACCACGTCGTTCACGAACGCGAAGCCCTCGGGCAGCGTCTCGTTGAAGAACACGCGGCCCGGCGTCGTCTCGTACGACAGCACCCCGTCCTCACCGGGCTCCACGCCGGCGGCGAGCAGGCGACCGGTCAAGGTCGAGTTCGGCGCCGGACGCAAGGTGATCGGCACCTGCAGCCCGACATCGCCGGCCTCCCAGGCGGCCTCGAGCTCGTGGATGTGACGGAACACACGCCCCGCACCCGTGCCCGACTCGACACGCAGCGTGAGGTAGTAGGCGCCGAAGACCATGTCCTGGGTGGGCACGGTGATCGGACGGCCGGTGGCCGGCGACAGGATGTTGTTGGCCGACAGCATCAAGACCCTGGCCTCCGCCTGGGCTTCGGCGGACAGCGGGAGGTGGACCGCCATCTGGTCGCCGTCGAAGTCGGCGTTGAAGGCCGTGCAGACGAGGGGGTGGACCTGAATGGCCTTGCCCTCGACCAGCACGGGCTCGAAGGCCTGGATCCCCAACCGGTGCAAGGTCGGGGCGCGGTTCAGGAACACCGGGTGCTCCCGGATGACCCCTTCGAGCACGTCCCACACCTGGGGCCGGCGACGCTCGACCATGCGCTTGGCCGACTTGATGTTCTGGGCCAGCTCGGCGTCGACCAGCCGCTTCATGACGAAGGGCTTGAACAGCTCCAGCGCCATGAGCTTGGGCAGGCCGCACTGGTGCAGCTTCAGGTTCGGGCCGATCACAATGACCGAACGGCCCGAGTAGTCCACGCGCTTGCCCAGCAGGTTCTGGCGGAAGCGGCCCTGCTTGCCCTTGAGCATGTCCGACAGCGACTTCAACGGACGGTTTCCGGGACCGGTCACCGGCCGGCCACGGCGGCCGTTGTCGAACAGCGCGTCGACGGCCTCCTGCAGCATGCGCTTCTCGTTGTTGATGATGATCTCGGGCGCGCCGAGGTCCAACAGCCTCTTGAGCCGGTTGTTGCGGTTGATGACCCGGCGGTAGAGGTCGTTGAGGTCCGACGTGGCGAAGCGGCCACCGTCGAGCTGCACCATGGGGCGCAGGTCGGGCGGGATCACCGGCACGGCCTCCAGAATCATCGCCCGGGGGTCGTTGATGCGCCGGCCGTGGTCGTCGCGCCGGTTGAAGGCGGTGACGATCTTCAGCCGCTTGATCGTCTTCTGGCGGCGCTGGGCCGACAGGGGACGGCGGCCGTCCTTGGCGTCGATCATGTCGCGCAGCTTGATCTCCTCCGCATCGAGGTCGATGCGGTCGATCAGCTTGAGGATGTACTCGGCGCCCATGCCGCCCTCGAAGTACTCGTCATACCTGAGCCGCAGCTCGCGCCACAGCATCTCGTCTTCGAGGATCTTGCGGCCGTGCAGGTTGCGGAACTCGTCGAGGGAGCGCTGGGCGATCTCGGCGTCCTCCTGGGCCCGCTCGCGGGCGGACTGGATCTCCTTCTCGACGGCGCGCTGGCGTGCCTTGATCTCGGCGTCCTTGGCCCCGTCGGCCTCGAGGGCCTTCAGCTCGTCCTCGAGCGCCTTGAAGCGACGGTCGATGTCGAGGTCGCGCTTCTTCTCAATGTCGGCGATCTCCTCGGCCATCTCGTTCTCGAGCGACGGCAGGTCGGCGTGACGCTTCTCCTCGTCGACCCAGGTGACCAGGTTCGCCGCGAAGTAGATGACCTTCTCGAGCTGCTTGGCCTTGAGCTCCTCGCGGGGCTCGGTGCCCATGAGCAGGTAGGCGAGCCACGACCGGGTCCCCCGCAGGTACCAGATGTGCACGACGGGCGCGGCCAGCTCAATGTGGCCCATGCGGTCGCGGCGCACCTTGGAACGGGTGACCTCGACGCCGCAGCGCTCGCAGATGATGCCCTTGAAGCGCACGCGCTTGTACTTGCCGCAGTAGCACTCCCAGTCCTTGGTGGGGCCGAAGATCTTCTCGCAGAAGAGCCCGTCCTTCTCGGGACGGAGCGTGCGGTAGTTGATCGTCTCGGGCTTCTTGACTTCGCCGTTGGACCATCCCCGGATGGAATCGCCCGTGGCCAGCCCGATACGGAGCTGGTCGAAGGTGTTGACGTCCAGAGCCATTAGGAGAAGCTCCTCTCTGCGGCACGCCGCTCGTCTTCTTCGTCGGAGCCGCGTTCGTTGCGGCTGATATCGATGCCCAGCTCTTCAGCCGTGCGGAACACGTCCTCGTCCAGCTCGTGCATCTCGATTTCGCGGCCGTCGACCGCCAGGACCTCGACGTCCAGGCACAGGGACTGCATCTCCTTGATCAGCACCTTGAACGACTCGGGGATGCCGGGCTCGGGGATGTTCTCGCCCTTGACGATGGCCTCGTAGACCTTGACCCGGCCCAGCACGTCGTCGGACTTGATGGTCAGGAGCTCCTGCAGCGCGTAGGCCGCGCCGAACGCCTCGAGCGCCCAGACCTCCATCTCACCGAAGCGCTGGCCACCGAACTGCGCCTTCCCACCCAGCGGCTGCTGCGTGATCATGGAGTACGGACCGGTGGAGCGGGCGTGGATCTTGTCGTCGACCAGGTGGGCCAGCTTCAGAGATGTAGACGAAGCCGACCGAAATCGGGTTGTCGTACTTCTCACCCGTGCGCCCGTTGTACAAGGCGACCTTGCCGTCGGTGCCGATCTGCACGTCGCCGTTGGCCGAGTCCGAGTTCAGGGTCCCGAAGACCTTCTGGATCGTCGGGTGGGCCCCGGCGTCCTCGACCTCGTCCCAGTGGGCGCCGTCGAAGACCGGGGTGGCGACCCAGGCCGCCGGCTCGGTGCGCGGCCGCGTCTTGCGGGCGGCCCCGTCACCCTTGGCCGAAGTGCCCACGCCCTCGTTGACCGTGATGCCCTCCCAACCGTGGCGGGCGGCGTAGCCGAGGTGCGACTCGAGCACCTGGCCCACGTTCATCCGGCTCGGCACGCCGAGCGGGTTCAGAATGATGTCGACCGGGGTGCCGTCGGACAGGTAGGGCATGTCCTCGACCGGGAGGATCTTGGAGATGACGCCCTTGTTGCCGTGACGGCCGGCCAGCTTGTCGCCCTCGGAGATCTTGCGCTTCTGGGCCACGTAGACGCGGACCAGCTGGTTGACGCCGGGCGGCAGCTCGTGCGACTCCTCGCGGGAGAAGACACGGACGTCGATGACCTTGCCGTACTCGCCGTGCGGCACCTTCAGCGAGGTGTCACGGACCTCACGGGCCTTCTCACCGAAGATGGCGCGCAGCAGGCGCTCTTCGGGCGTCTGCTCCGTCTCACCCTTGGGGGTCACCTTGCCGACCAGCACATCGCCCGGCTCCACCTCGGCGCCGACGCGGATGATGCCGCGGTCGTCGAGGTCGGCCAGGATCTCCTCGGACAGGTTCGGGATGTCCCGCGTGATCTCCTCGGCGCCCAGCTTGGTGTCGCGGGCGTCGACCTCGTGCTCCTCAATGTGGATGGAGGTCAGCACGTCGTCGCGGACCAACCGCTCCGACAGGATGATGGCGTCCTCGTAGTTGTAGCCCTCCCACGGCATGAAGGCGACGAGCAGGTTCTTGCCCAGCGCCAGCTCGCCGTTGTGGGTCGAGGGGCCGTCGGCCAGCAGGTCGCCGGTGACCACGCTCTGGCCCTCGGACACCAGCGTGCGGTGGTTGATGCACGTGTTCTGGTTGGAGCGGCGGAACTTGGACAGGCGGTAGACCTTGCGCCCCAGCGTGGTGCCGAGGCGGTCCTTCTGCCCGAGCCGCGTACTCGACCGTGATGGTCTCGCCGCTGATTTCGACCACGGTGCCGTTGCCCTCGGCGAGAATGACGTCGCCGGCGTCGCGGGCGGCGCGGGCCTCCACCCCGGTGCCGATGTACGGCGCCTCGGGTGCGACCAGCGGCACCGCCTGCTTCTGCATGTTGGCGCCCATCAGGGCACGGTTGGCGTCGTCGTGCTCGACGAAGGGGATCAGTGCGGTCGAGACCGACACGATCTGCTTCGGCGACACGTCCATGAGGTCCACCTCGGACGGCGGCACGAAGTCGATCTCCGACGTGGTGCCGTACGAGGTGTTGACGGCGCCCATGCGCACGCCGGTCCCTTGCGGGCCGCGGCGCACCAGGACGCGCTCCTCGGTCAGGCGCCCGTCCGCGGAGACCGCGGCGTTGGCCTGGGCGATGACGTGCTCCTCTTCCTCGTCGGCGGCGTAGTAGCTGACCTCGTCGGTGACCTTGCCGTCGACCACGGTGCGGTACGGCGTCTCAATGAAGCCGTACTCGTTGACGCGGGCGTAGGTGGCCAGGGCGCCGATCAGGCCGATGTTCGGGCCCTCCGGCGTCTCGATCGGGCACATGCGGCCGTAGTGGGACGTGTGCACGTCTCGCACTTCGAAGCCGGCGCGCTCACGGGACAGGCCACCTGGCCCGAGGGCGGACAGGCGGCGCTTGTGGGCCAGGCCCGACAGCGGGTTGTTCTGGTCCATGAACTGCGACAGCTGCGAGGTGCCGAAGAACTCCTTGACCGCGGCCACGACCGGGCGGATGTTGATCAGCGTCTGCGGCGTGATCGCCTCGACGTCCTGGGTCGTCATGCGCTCGCGCACGACCCGCTCCATCCGCGACAGGCCGACACGGACCTGGTTCTGAATGAGCTCGCCGACCGAGCGGATGCGCCGGTTGGCGAAGTGGTCCTGGTCGTCGATGCGGTAGGTCGACTCGCCGTCGGCCATGTGCTGGGCCAGGTGGAGCATGTAGGTGGCCGAGGCCAGGATCTCCGAGGGTGACAGCACCGACTGGTTCGGCGCCGGCTTCTCGATCTCGATCCCGAACAGGTCGGACAGCCGGTCGATCTCCGGGCCGAGCTTGCGGTTCAGCTTGTAGCGGCCGACCCGGGTGAGGTCGTAGCGCTTCGGGTTGAAGAAGGCGTTCTCGAAGTAGACGCGGGCGGCCTCGGCCGACAGCGGCTCGCCGGGGCGGGCGCGCTTGTAGATCTCCAACAACGCCTCTTCACGGCTGGGAGCGAGGTTGCGCTCCTTCTCCCACTGCCCCTCGAGGAAGTCGAAGTGGCGCACGAAGCGGTCCAGGAAGGCCTCGTCGCCGTAGCCGAGGGCGCGCAGCAGCACGAACAGCGACAGGCGGCGCTTGCGGGCCACACGGCAGCCGGCGGTGACGTCCTTGCCCGGCTTGGCCTCAATGTCGAGCTCGATCCACTCACCGCGGTAGGGGTGGATGGTCCCGGTGAAGACGGTCTTGGCGTCACGGCCGGGCTGGAAGATGACGCCCGGCGAGCGCACCAGCTGCGACACGACGACGCGCTCGGTGCCGTTCACAATGAAGGTGCCGCGGTCGGTCATCATCGGGAAGTCCCCCATGAAGACCGTCTGCTCCTTGATCTCACCCGTGGTGGCGTTGAGGAAGCGGGCGCGCACGAAGACGGGCGCCGCGTACGTCATGTCCTTTTCCTTGCACTCCTCCACCGAGAACTTCGGCGGTGGGCGCAGGTCGGCGTCCGTCGGGTCGAACTCGAGCTCCAGGCTCAGCTGACCGGTGAAGTCCTCAATCGGACTGATGTCGTGGTAGGCCTCGGCCAGACCCTTGTCGAGGAACCACTGGAACGAATCGCGCTGAATGGCGATCAAGTCGGGAAGCGGCAAAGCCTCGTTGATATTGGCGAACGAGACACGTTCGGGACTGCGGGACCGTGAGGGCAACGGTCAACTCCTCCCAGGAGAAAAGCGGCGGGTGAGGGCGGTACTGCGAAGGACGGACGAGGGCGGGTACAAGGACGACGGGACGGGAATCAGGGCTGCGCGGGCGCGCGACGAGACCGGAGGAATTACGGAATCGAAGACAGGGAGACGCACGGCAACCGTGCATCTTATCGTGGGGCGTGCCTGGATACAACCCTTCGGGCCTTTTCGGCCGAACGGGCGGTGCCCGGGGTCCCCGACAGGGTAAAGGTGGCCTCCCCCGCAGTCAAGGATCCTGGTCAAAAGGCCAGGTCAGGACGGGTGTCCCGCCCCGCCCGGCCCTCCGACCCGGAACTACTTGATCTCGACGGTGGCGCCGGCGCCCTCGAGGGCCGCCTTGGCCTTGTCGGCGTCTTCCTTGGTGGCCTTCTCCAGGACCGGCTTGGGAGCGGCCTCCACCAGGTCCTTGGCCTCCTTGAGGCCCAGGCTCGTGAGGGCACGCACCTCCTTGATGACCTGGATCTTCTTGTCGCCGGCCGCGGTGAGGATGACGTCGAAGTCCGACTTCTCCTCGTCGCCACCGCCGTCGCCACCGCCGGCAGCCGGGGCGGCTGCCGCGGCCACGGCGACAGGGGCTGCCGCCGTCACGCCGAACTTCTCCTCGAAGTCCTTCAACAGCTCGCTCAGCTGAATCACCGAGAGTTCGGCGATCCCGTCGAGGATCTCTTCTTTGGTCAGGGTTGCCATCTGCCTGGCCTTCCTTTCTTTGCTTCGGTCTTGTTGGGTTTGGTTCGGACGATTACTCGGATGCGTCTTCGGCTGGGGCCGCCGCCTCTGGCGCGTCCTCGGCCTGTGCGGCGGGCTCCGCCGGCTCTGCCGCAGCAGCCTCTTGCGCCGGGCGGCAGCGTCGGTCTTCGGCCGGGGCGGCAGCGTCGGTCTCCGCCGGGCGGCTTCGGCCTCGGCCGGGGCGGCGACCTCATCAGTGGCCGGCGCCTCTTCGGTGGACGCAGCCTCTTCGGCCGGCAGGACCTCGCCTCCGGCCTGACGCTGCTCGACCAGGGCCGAGAGCCCGTAGGCCATGTTCCGCGGCAGGGCCTGGAGGAGGCCGGCCAGCTGCTGCATCGGTGCGGCCAGGGCGCCGGCCAGGCGGGCCAGCAGGACCTCGCGGGGCGGCAGGTCGGCCAGCGCGGAGAGGTCGCCCGCCGACAACAGCGACCCGTCGGCCAGCCCGCCCTTGATGACGAGGAGCGGGTTGTTGCGGGAGAAGTCCCGCAGGGCCTTGGCCACGGCGCTGATGTCGCCCTGCACGAAGGTCAGGGCGCTCGGGCCGTTCAGGTACTCCGACAGCGGCTGGTACTCGCCGCCGTCGATGGCGATCCGGACCAGCGTGTTCTTGAAGATCCGGTAGTCGCCCCCGGCCGCGGCCAGCGTGGTCCGCAGCTCGGCCAGCTCGGCCGTCGTCAGGCCGCGGTACTCGGTCACGATGGAAGCGGTCGCCGCGCTGACGCGCGTCTTGACCTCGTCGACGACCTCGACCTTGTGGGTCCTCTGTGCGTTCATGGTTGCCATCGGTGTCCTCCACCGGGCTCAATGGCCCGGAAGCGGGCCAGAGTCTCCGGCGTGCGACGGCACGGGCAGCCGGATCGCTCCGGCGTGCTTCGTAGTCGCCTCGTCAGGCCGGCCCATCGGGCCGCTTCGGCACCTTGCGGTGCACCGGAGGTCTCT
>CAWACN010000022.1:0-127353 GCA_963780525.1 uncultured Acidimicrobiaceae bacterium
TCGGATTCAGTGCCCATTCCGCCCGAAGGCGGCGAGCTGTGCGGGAAATCGTAGTACGGCGATCGGGGCGCTCCCGACCGGTGCTGCGCTGGTGCGATCGGGATCAGGCCGGAACGGCCAGTTCCTCCTCGGTGTAACGGGCCTTCACCGGGTCGATGCGGACCCCGGGGCTCATGGTGGTCGAGATCGTGAGCGACAAGAAGTAGCGACCCTTCGACGAGGGCGGCTTCGCCCGCTGCAGCTCGTCGACCACGGCGCGGACGTTGGCCACCAGCTGGTCGGCGGTGAACGAGGCCTTGCCCACGCGGATGTGCACGTTGCCCACCTTGTCGGTGCGGTACTCGACCCGGCCGCCCTTGAACTCGGCGACGGCCCTGCCGACGTCGGTGGTGACGGTCCCGGTCTTGGGGTTGGGCATCAGGCCACGGGGGCCGAGCACGCGGCCGAGGGTCCCGACCTGTCCCATGAGGTCCGGCGTGGCGATGGCCACGTCGAAATCGAGGAAGCCACCGTTGATTTTGGCGACGAGATCGTCGGCACCGACCTCGTCGGCACCGGCGGCGCGGGCCTCGGCGGCCGCCTCACCGGCGGCGAAGACCGCCACCCGCTCGGTGCGCCCGGTCCCCGAGGGGAGCGACAGCGTGCCGCGGACGATCTGGTCCGCCTTGCGGGGGTCGACCCCGAGGCGGACGGCGAGCTCGACGGTCTCGTCGAACTTGGCGCTGGCCAATCCCTTGACCAACTCGACCGCCTCGACCAGGCCGTGCATCGATTCGCGGTCCGCCTTGGTCAGGCTCTCCTTGTACTTCTTGCCGTGTTGGGTCATCGTCTCTCCTCGTCCTGACCTAGCCGGCGACCTTGATGCCCATGGAGCGGGCCGTGCCGGCCACCTGCTTCTTGGCTGCATCGAGGTCGGAGGTGTTGAGGTCGGCCAGCTTGGTCGTGGCGATCTCGGCCAGCTGGGCGTCGGTGATCGTCCCGACCTGCTCGCGGCCGGCCGTGGCCGCCCCCTTGTCGAGCCCCGCCGCGGTGCGGAGCAGCACCGGCGTCGGCGACGTCTTCAGCACGAAGCTGAACGAGCGGTCCTCGTAAATGGTGATGTCGACCGGGATGACCTGACCCCGCATGCTCTCGGTGGCCTGGTTGTACTGCTTGCAGAATTCCATTGTCTGCACGCCGTGCGGGCCCAGCGCGGTGCCGACGGGCGGCGCCGGCGTGGCCGATCCGGCCTCGAGCTGGATCTTCACCACGGCGAGCACCTTCTTCTTCGGTGCCATCGTCCTTGTTCTCCTTCTCCGTCTCTGTGCCCAGTCGCCTAAAGCTTGGCGACTTGGCTGAATTCGAGCTCGACCGGGGTCTCCCGGCCGAAGATGTTGACCAGCACCTTGAGCTTGAGCTGGTCCTCGTTGATTTCCGAAATCTGGCCCGAGAAGTCGGCGAAGGGACCTTCCTTGACCCTGACCGTCTCGTTGACCTCGTACTCCAGGCGGGCCCGGGTGCGCTTGGGCGCTCCACCGGGACCACCCTCGACCTTGACCTGCAGGATGTTCTCGACCTCACGACGCGACAGTGGCGTCGGCTTGGTGCCCGGACCGACGAAGCCGGTGACGCCGGGGGTGTTGCGGATGGCGCCCCAGGTGTCGTCGTCGAGGTCGCAGCGCACGAGCAGGTAGCCCGGGAACACCTTCTTCTGGACGGTGACCTTCTTGCCGCCCTTGAACTCGTCCACGTCCTCCATGGGGATGACGACCTCGAAGACCCGGTCCTCGATGCCTCGGGAGGCGACGACGTTGCCCATGTTCGAGCGCACCTTGTTCTCGTAGCCCGAGTAGGTGTGCACGACGTACCAGCGGCCCGGCCGGTCGTAGGGACTCTCGACGGGCAGCGGCTCCTCTTCGTCCTCGTCGTCCTTGACCCACCCGCCGAGCTCGCCGTCGTCTTCGGCGGCGGCGTCCTGGCTGTCGGTGGCGTCGAGCACGAGGTCGGGCTCGGCGGCGACGATCTCTTCGGCGATCTCTTCGGCGATCTCTTCGACCACGACCTCTTCGATCGCTTCGAGTACGGCTTCTTCCACTATCTCTTCCACAATCTCCTCGACGGCCGCTTCGGCCGCGTCCTCTTCATCGGTGGTCACTGCGTCCTCTGTCTCCGAATGCGTGGTCTCGCTCATGTCGCCCTACTTCGTGAAGAGATCGGTGACGAGCTTCCCGAAGGCGAGGTTCAACGCGAAGATCAGGGCGATCATGATGATCAGCGTCGTCAGCACGACCGACGTGTAGTTGATCAACTCGGAGCGGGACGGCCACGCCACCTGGCGCATTTCGTCCCGGACCTCGCGGACGAACTGCACCGGGGTCGTGCGCTTGCGCCCCTGCTGGCGGTTCCGCGGCTGGCGAGGCCCGGCCGACTTGGAACTCGCGGGGGCCTTACGGGTAGCCGGGGACCCATCGGCCTCCATCTGCCCTTGGCGCTGCATCAAGCGCTTGGTCTCGCGGTTCACGACTCTTGCCTCACATACTTCGTTGTCGGGTTGGTACGTCCGGGGCAGGGCAGGAGGGACTCGAACCCCCAACCGCCGGTTTTGGAGACCGGTGCTCTACCAGTTGAGCTACTGCCCTCGGTGGGGTGCCTTCGGTTGCCCTCAAGCAGGTGGTTCTTCCCCCTGACCTGGGGAACGGCCTGCCAGAGTAGCACCGGCAGGCTCCGGTTGGCTCAGCGGGTCTCCTTGTGCAGCGTGTGCTGGCGGTCCCAGCGGCAGAACTTCTTCATTTCGATCCGCTCGCGGTCGTTCAGCTTGTTCTTGGTGGTGATGTAGTTCCGCCGCTTACACACCTCACAGGCCAGGGTGACCTGGACCCTCTTCTCGTTCTTGGCCATCTGCAATCCTTCCTGCTGGCTGCCCGGGGCGACCTGACCCGGGCCTTGTAGCGGCGGCGGGACTCGAACCCGCGACAACACGATTATGAGCCGTGTGCTCTGACCAACTGAGCTACGCCGCCATGGGCGAGCCCCCGGTGGGGATTGAACCCACGACCCCCTCCTTACCATGGAGGTGCTCTGCCACTGAGCTACAGGGGCGCCGCGGGTACATCCGCGAAGGGTCAATGATAGCCAGCGCTCAATGCCAGCTGCCTCCGACCCGGGGTTTTCGCCACGTCAACAGTACCATCGGCTGATGCGGATCCGTCTCGCCGAGCTGGCCGACGCCGAGGCCATCCGCGCCATCTACAACGTCGAGGTGCTCGAGAGCACCAATACCTTCGACATGGTGCCCCGCAGCACGGCCGAGCAGGAGGCCTGGATTCTGGAGCACAGCGGGGTCCACCCGGCCCTGGTGGCCAGCGAGCCCCCCGATCCCGGGGCTCCCGGTCACGTCGGGGCCAACGGCGAGATCATCGTCGGCTTCGGCTCCCTGTCCTCCTTCCGGGACCGCTCGGGCTACTCGGCCACGGCCGAGAACTCCGTCTACGTCGACCGGGCCCAACGCGGCAAGGGGGTGGGCAAAGCCCTGCTCACCGAGCTCCTCGTCCTGGCCTCCGCCCACGGCTTCCACTCGGTGATCGCCCGTATCGCCGGCCACAACGAGACCTCCATCGGCCTGCACGAGGCGGCCGGCTTCGAGCTGGTCGGGGTCGAGCGCGAGGTGGGGCGCAAGCACCGCCAATGGCTCGACGTGGTGGAGCTGCAGCGGCTCCTCTGAGCCCGGATCAGGTCTCCAGCGCGGCGCTGGTGGCCGGCAGTCCCGGCAGGCGCGAGCGGTCGATGCGCCACGAGGTGGTCCACCTGCCCAACGGGACGATGGCCACGGCCCAGAGCACCATGACGGCCAGGACCATGCTGGCCGGGTCCGTGTGCACCAGCTCGCTCAGCAGGTCGCTGCCGCCCGTCAACCCGATGAACGGCGCCACGGCCGAGAGCCCGAGCACGGCGTAGAGCCACCGGCCGGTCACGATCGGCGCCACAATGATGATCCCCCACGTCAGGTACCACGGTTGGACGACGGGCCCGAGGAGGACGAAAGCCATCATGGTGCCGCCCAGCGCGCCCAGGACGCCGATGCGCTCCCTGTTGCGCAGGCAGTAGACGGCGATGACGGCGGCCCCGATGAGGCCGATGGCCCGGGTCAGGGTGAGGACGCCGCCCAGACCGACGCCGATGCCGACCAGGTGGGCCGTCCCACTGATCAGGAGGCCGAAGCCGGTGGCGGGCGCCATCCACGAGCGGACGGTGCCGGGTGTGCCGAGGTTGGCTATCCAGCCGAAGCCGAGGCCCGAGACCAGCGTGAGCGCGCCCATGACCGCCGCCGTGATCAGGCCGGCGCGCACCAGCATGCGGGCGCGCCGACGCCAGTCGGCGAACGGGCCCGCCCAGTCCCAGGCGATGTAGACGATGCCGATGGCGGCGGGGATCTTGATGGAGGCCGCCAGCGCGCACAGCACCACGCCCCAGGCCGGGTGGAACGAGCGCGCCGCCGTCACGCCGGCCAGCAACAGGCCCACCATGATGGCGTCGTTGTGGGCGCCCCCGACGAGGGCGAGCAAGGTGAGCGGGTTGAGCACCGCCAACACGAAGGCCGGGCCCGGGTCGCGCCCGAAGGAACGGGCCAGCTTCGGGACGCAGTAGGCGATAAGGGCGATGCCGGCCACCGACTGCAGGCGCAGCAGCTCAATCGTCAGCAGCGCGTGGTGGAAGGTGAGCGAGGCGGACCATCCGGCCAGCATCAGGAACAGCGGACCGTACGGGGCGGGCGTGTTGGCCCACAGCTGATCGACGCCGAGGTTGTACGGCCCCGAGCCGATGGTGCCCGGACCGTACTGGTACGGGTTGATGTGGTGGCTCATCATTTCGCCCTGGGCGGCGTACGAGAACACGTCCCGGCTGAACAGCGGGGCCACGACGAGCAGAGGCAGGATCCACAGCGCCAACATGTAGGCGAGCGGGCGGATGGGCACGCCGCCGCGGGCCCGCAGCGTCTGGAAGAGTCCGAACCAGACCCGGACGAAGAGGATCATGCCGCCGTAGACGGCGACGACGCCCGGCAACATCAACGTGGTCGACGGCCAGGCGGCCTCGCCGAAGAACCAGGTGCCACCCATCTCCAACTTGAAGGGCGAGCTCGGCAGCGACGCCCCGACGCAGATGGACACCACGGCGAGAAGCCCCAAGAGCGCGGGCCGGCGCAGGAAGGACAGGTCCTCGGGGTCGCCGGACTCGGGCTCCACCCGCTGGGACATCGAGACACCCCGGGTGAGGCGCAGTTGCACGGCATCGACCCACATGGAGAGGCGGCCGAGGCGCGCACCGACCCGGTCCAGGACCGGGGCTGCCGTCGATTTCACGCTCTCGTCCACGGGGTATGAGTCTCGCTTGTCATGTCCGGGTCAGCCATGACCCGGCGGGGGGAAGGGCGCACGCCCAGGGAAGCGTGTGCCCGCAATCGACCTGCAACAGCATTGTAACGGCCCCGGGCAGGCTGGCCTGGGCCCAGGAGCTCCAGGGTACGACCGGGGGACATGCGTGGGCCGGGAAGGATTCGAACCTCCGTAGGTGTTAACCGACAGGTTTACAGCCTGTTTCCTTTGGCCACTCGGACACCGACCCGCAGCCAGCGAGATTAGCCGGGCCCGGCACCCCGGATCCGCCGGCGGCGCCGGTACGCTGGGCTCATGCCCACGTTTGACATCGTTTCGGAAGTCGACATGCAAGAGGTGCGCAACGCCGTCGATCAGGCCAACCGCGAGGCCGCCACCCGCTTCGACTTCAAGAACACCGATTCGGTCATTGAGCTCAACGAGAACGAGCTGGTCCTCCGCTCCTCGACCGAAGACCGCCTGCGGGCGCTGCACCAGGTTCTCGACGAGAAGCTGGTCAAGCGCCAGGTGTCGCTCAAGGCTTTCGAGGACGCCAAGGTCGAGGAGGCCCAGAAGGGGACGTCCCGCCAGAAGATCGCCATCCGGGCCGGTATCTCCTCGGACCACGCCAAACGACTGAACAAGTTCATCAAGGACCTCGGGCTCAAGGGTGTGTCGTCGCAGACCCAGGGTGATCAGCTCCGCGTCACCGGCAAGAAGCGCGACGACCTCCAAGAAGTGATCGCCAAGACCAAAGCCGAGGACTTCGGCATTCCGCTGCAGTTCGAAAACTTCCGGGACTGAGCCCGGCGGGTTCTCCGCTCAGTCGGGGGTCGAGTCCTCGCCGGCCGCAACCTTCTCGGCGTGGTGCTCCTCGTATTCGATGGGCTCGACGTGGAAGAGCTTGTTGTAGATCACGAACTTGACGACCCACAAGATGGCGAAGCTCAACAGGTTGGCCAGGTTCACCAGCAGCGCCGTGGCCCCGTGGCCGTAACCGTGTGACCGGGCGAAGTCGCCGGCCAGCCAGACCGCGAGGCTCGAGAAGGCCAACCCGACGAAGGACAGGATCCAGAAGGGCGCCACTTCCTTCCAGAAGTGCGACTTGCCGCTCTTGCCCCAGACCCAGCGCCGGTTGAGCACGTAGGAGGGGACGGTGGCCAACACGTTGGCCAGGATGTTGGCCGGCACCTCCGACATGAGGTGGAACACGCCGAAGACCAGAATCAGGGTGACCTGCGACACGATCGTCGAGATCACGGAGACCCCGGCGTACTTGATCAACTTCACGCTGGACGGGTGCGCCATCATCTGGCGGATCCGGGCGTAGAGCGACTGATCCGAGGACCAGATGTGCTTCAGGGGCGGGTGCCCGCCTTCATTGGTCGCGGGAGCCTCGCTGGACGTCGCCGCGGGCGGATTCGGCACGGGGCAACCCTAGCGTCACCGCCAATTCACATTGGGGCAGCTCCGCCTCCGCCTGCCGTCGGCAACCGGTTGCTCCTGGCCACCCCACCGAACCAGTGCGCGCTGGGCTTGGGCCGGCGCTCGAACGTACCCGGGGCCACCGCCACCAGCCCGAACTTGGGCCCGTAGCCGAGGTGCCACTCGAAATTGTCCAAGCAGGCTCCACACGAAATAGCCCCGCAGGTCGATCCCCTCCTGCAGGCAGCGGTGGGCGCTGCGGAGCGCATCGGACACGAAGGCGATCCGCTCGGCGTCGTCCGCGGTGGCGATCCCGTTCTCCGTCACCACGATCGGCCGCCCGCTCACCGCCGCCGCCCGCCGCACCGTGTGCTCGACGGCCTGGGGCCAGCGCTCGTCGCCCATTTGGGTGACCGGGACGGCAGGATCGTTGGGGGCCAGGCCCGTCGGGCCCGAAGTGCATGCGGGTGTAGCACTGCACCCCCACGAAGTCGTCCCCCTCCGTGGCGCGCAGGAAGATGTTCTCGAGCATCTCCTCGGCCGCGTCGCGCAGTGCCTCCCCACCCTCGGTCGCGGTGATCTCCGCCATGGAGACCGTGAGGCCGACCGGGAAGTCCCCCGGGCCGGCGCGCAGGACGTCGACGGCGAGCCGGTGGGCACGCACCATCGCCTCGTTCACCGCCGCGTAGCGCGCGAAGTCGTCCTTGACCCCCGGGGGGTACTCGCCCTGGAAGTACCCCATGACGGCGACCACGTTCGGCTCGTTGATGGTGCAGGCCCATCCGATGAGGTCACCCAGGTAGGCCGTCGCCCGCTCGACGAACCGGGCGAAACGTTCGGGGGCGTCGGGCGCCTCCCATCCACCGCGGGCGGCGAGCCACAACGGGGTCGTGAAGTGATGGAAGGTGACGACGGGGATGATCCCGTGGCCGTGGCAGGCTGCGCACAGCCTCCGGTAGTGCTCCAGCGCGGCAATGGAGAACTCACCTTCGGCGGGCTCAATGCGGCTCCACTCCAGAGAGAAGCGGTAGGCCCCGAGTCCCATGTCGGCCACGAGTTGGAGGTCCTCGCGCCAGCGGTGAAGGGAGTCGCACGCGTCGCCGCTCGGCTCGAGCGTGCCCGACGCCGGGTTGTGCTCCCAGGCCCACCAGTCGTTGTTGACGTTGCCACCCTCAATCTGATGGGCCGCCGTGGCGACGCCCCAGGTGAAGCCGTCGGGGAATTCCAGCGCTCCGTCGTCGTCCTGCCCATTGGCTGCGGTCACGCGCCGCAGGGTAGCTGGGACCGGGGACCGGTGCGCCGCCACACCCACCACAGCGGCCTGCGAACATGGGCGCATGAGCGCGTCCTTGGAGTTCCTCGTCAACCTGCTTGACCTCGAGCCCATTGAGGTGAACATCTTCCGGGGCATTCAGCCCAACGAGGAGCGCCAGCGCGTCTTCGGCGGCCAGGTGGCCGGGCAGGCGCTGATGGCCGCCGGGCGCACCGTGGAACACGGACGCGTGCACTCGCTGCACTCGTACTTCCTGCGTCCCGGCGACCCGAACGTCCCGATCCTCTACGAGGTCGACCGGATCCGCGACGGCCGCTCCTTCACGACCCGGCGCGTCGTCGCCGTCCAGCACGGTCGGGCGATCTTCAACCTCTCCGCCTCGTTCCACGACCTCGAGGCCGGCCTGGAGCACCAGATCCCCATGCCCGAGGTGCCCGATCCCGAGTCGCTCGCCCCGCTGTACGAGCGGCTCCAGCCGTTCAAGGACGAGCTCACCGAGTGGTTCGACCGGCCCCACCCCATCGACCAGCGGCACATCGGCTCGCTCCCGTGGCACTCGAGCGAGGTGAGCGAGCCCTATCAGCGCCTCTGGATCCGGGCGGACGGCGAGCTGCCGGACGACCCGCTGCTCCACGCCTGCGTGGCCACCTACGCGTCCGACATGTCGCTCTTCGACACCATTCTGGCCCCGCACGAGACGAGTTGGGACGACCCGGAGTTCATGGGCGCCAGCCTGGACCACTGCATGTGGTTCCACCAGCCCTTCCGGGCCGACGAATGGCTGCTCTACGACACCGACTCCCCCGTCGCCGCCCAGGGGCGCGGCCTGGCCCGGGGCTTCCTGTTCGACCGCCAAGGCCGTCTCTGCGTTTCCCTGGCCCAGGAGGGCCTGGTCCGCATGCGCACGGGGACCCGCGACTGAGTCAGCGCTCAGCCATCGGCGCGTAGTCCCGCGCCTCGGATCCGATGTAGAGCTGGCGCGGCCGGGAGATCTTGGAGTCCTGGTCCAGCATCTCCTGCCAGTGGGCCAACCATCCGGCCGTGCGGGGGATGGCGAAGAGGACGGGGAACATCTCCATCGGGAAGCCCATGGCCTGGTAGATGAGGCCGGAGTAGAAGTCGACGTTCGGGTAGAGCTTGCGCGAGGTGAAGTACTCGTCGCTCAGCGCGATCTCCTCGAGCTTGAGCGCGATGTCGAGGAGCGGGTTCTTCCCTGTGACCTCGAAGACCTCGTCGGCCGTGCGCTTGATGATCTTCGCCCGGGGGTCGTAGCTCTTGTAGACGCGGTGGCCGAAACCCTGGAGCCGGCCGCCCGAACCCGACTTCACCGAGGCGATGAAGTCCGGGACGTTGTCGATGCTGCCGATCTCGGTGAGCATGCGGATGACCGCCTCGTTGGCACCCCCGTGCCGCGGTCCGTAGAGCGCCGCGGCGGCGGCGGCGGTGGACGAGTAGGGGTCCGAGTGCGACGAGCCGACGACGCGCATGGCGGTGGTCGAGCAATTCTGCTCGTGGTCGGCATGGAGGATGAAGAGCACGTCGAGGGCCCGGGCCAGTACCGGGTCCGCCTCGAAGCGGGGCTCGGCCACCTTCCAGAGCATGGAGAGGAAGTTGGGGGCGAAGTCGAGCGAATTGTCGGGGTAGACGAAGGGCATGCCCACGCTGAAGCGGTGGGCGGCGGCGGCCAGGGTCGGCATTTTGGCGATGAGCCGGACGATCTGCTTGTTGCGGGACTCGGGGTCGAAGATGTCCTTGGCGTCCAGGTAGAAGGTGGAGAGGGCGGCGACGGCCGAGACCAGCATCCCCATCGGATGGGCGTCGTAGTGGAAGCCCTCGAGGAACCGCTTGCGGACGTTCTCGTGGATGAACGTGTGGTACGTCACGTCGTGCTTCCACTGGGTGAACTGCTGGTCGTTGGGCAGCTCACCGTTCAAGAGGAGGTAGGCCACCTCCAAATAGGTGGAGTTCTCAGCCAGCTGCTCAATCGGGTAGCCGCGGTAGCGCAGGATGCCGGCTTCCCCGTCGAGGTAGGTGATGGAACTCTCGCAGGCCGCGGTGGACATGAATCCGGGGTCGTAGAACCAGACGCCGGGAAGGAGCTTGGACCACTCCGCCGCCGCGACCCCGCCGTTGACGAGCGGAATCTCAATGGACTCGCCATTGCGATTGTCCGTGATCGTGATGCTCTCGGCCACGTGTAGGCCCTCCAGTTCCTGATTTCTGTGCCCCACGATCCTAGGACCAGGATTCGCTGCGGTCGATACGCGGGCCGGCGCCGGAGCCCTGTCCGCGGCTCAGGTGCCGGCGGCGACCTGCAACGTCTGCTGAATCGCGGTACCGGCGGTCAGCGTCTGGCCGGCGGGAAGGGCGATCTGGACAGTCAGGACATACGAGGTCGACGGTTTGACCACGCATGGTGACGGTGGGCAGCGTGACCGAGGCGCCCAGGAGGAGCGACGTCGTGCGGACCTGGGTCGTCGTCGCGCCCGAAGTCTGGTCGGCCAACGTGAAGTGGACCGAGACATGCGCTTCGTTCGACGAGCCCTGATTGGCCAGGACCACGGTCACGCCGATCCGTGAAGTCGGGCTGATCACCGACACGTTCGATGGCGTCCCTGCGGCGCGGGGAGGGCGGGGGGATTCAGGCGCACCGTGCGCAGCACCACATAGTGGGTCGCCGCCAAGGTGGAGGAGGTGGCGAGGAGATCGACCTGGGCCGCCACGCTGCCCAGTTGCCAGACCTGCGGATGGGTCACCCACACTGACGGCGGCAGCTCTCCATGGCCGGGGCCGGCGGCCAGTGAACGCTGAACAGACCGGTAGAGCGTGTCGGAGTGCGACAGGAGCGCGCCGGCGGCGGCAATGCGGTTCGTGGTCTCGGTGGCCGACAGGAGGGCGGTCCCGCCCGATGGCGACGCCGCACCACCCGCCGGAGCGTCAGCCGGTGCGATGGGCTGCATGCCGAGGAACCCGTACACGGCGGCCCGCAGCTGCGTGACGGCTTGCGCCCGTTCCGCGAAGACGGCGGCGAACTGGGTGGCCACACTGCCCAGGGGGGTCGACCCGGCTGCGAGCTCAGCCCGCGCCGCCTCGTCGCTCGTTTGCAGCACCGCGCCGTCGAGCGCCGCCTGCAACCCCTGGCGGGTCTGCGAGGGCAGATCGTTGACGACCTTGCGCACCGTGGCCGAGGTGGCGTTCGACTGATCGGCCGCCACGGTGCCCTGGGCCGCCAGGGTGCGGGCGGAGTTGGCGTCGTACGCCGTCGACTGCCGCGAGACCTGGGTGAGGCCACCCACCACAATGGCGAGCACCACAACCACGGCAATCAGCAGAATCACCGGTCGGGCCGATGATCGACGGCGCGCGCGGCGGCGGGGCCTGCGTGGCGGCATCGCCACAGGAACCTACAACGGGACGGGGGTCTTTACACCGCGAGGAAGGACGCGTCCGGCGTCTCGCCGGATGTCGTCAAGGTGCTGGCACTCGACCGCCACTGGACGGTGGGGGCGATGGCCCGCACATCCACACGGTCGCGGTGACGCTCCACCAGCCCGAGGATGTCGGCGATGACCTCGTCCGTCAGCAGGTGGGGCTGAAGGCCGAGATCGAGGAGCTTGGTGTTGGCAGCGTTGAAGTAGTGCTCCTCGTTCTCGACGCGTGGGTTGGAAAGGCCCTCCGCGATGTCGACCCGCGACGGGCAGACCTTCTTGACCATCTGCGCCATCTGGAGCACGGAGAAAGATTCGGTGAATTGGTTGAACACCCGGAACTCTCCGCGGTCAGCGGGGTTTTCGAGGGCCAGAGTCACGCAGGCGAGCGTGTCGCGGATGTTCAACATGCCGCGGGTCTGCCCGCCGGCGCCGTAGACGGTCAGAGGGTGGCCGGTGACCGCCTGCACGCAGAACCGGTTGAGCACGGTGCCGAAAACGCCGTCGTAGTCGAAGCGGGTCGCCAGCAGCGGGTCAAGGTCGGTTTCCGGAGTGGATTGGCCGTACACGATCCCTTGGTTCAGATCGGTGGCACGCAGCCCCCAAATGCGACAGCCGAACATGATGTTGTGGCTGTCGTGCACCTTGGACAGGTGGTAGAAGGAACCGGGTTGCTTCGGGTAGGGCATCAGGTCGGTGCGACCCTTGTGGGTGATCTCTATGAACCCTTCCTCAATGTCGATGTTGGGGTACCCGTACTCCCCCATCGTTCCCAGCTTCACCAGATGGATGTCAGGGTCGGTCTCCTGAATGGCGTACATCACGTTCAGGTTCCCGACGACGTTGTTCACCTGCGTGTAGACCGCGTGCTCCCGGTCGATCATGGAGTACGGCGCGGACCGCTGCTCGCCGAAGTGCACAATGGCGTCGGGCTTGCCTTCGGCCACCACGCTGTAGGTGAAGGCGGCGTCGGTGAGGTTCCCGATGCGCACGTCAATGGCGTGACCCGACACTTGCTCCCAGCGGGTCACCCGATCCTCCAGGGAGGCGATGGGGACCAGGCTGTCGACGCCCATTTCGCGGTCGTACTCCCGCCGCACCAGGTTGTCGACCACGGTGACCTCATGCCCGAGCGCTGACAGATGCAGAGCCGTGGGCCAACCGAGATAACCGTCTCCTCCGAGAACCAGAATCTTCATTTCACCCGTGTTTTCACTCAGGCCCCGCGATTGTTACGGAGTCGTTACACCTTCATCATGGGGCAAAACCCTGAATTTCAGCTGTGGAGTGCCTGTAAATGCCTTGAGACCAGGGATTATCTCCGGCGCCGCAGCATAAACAGTCAGTCGTGGCGGCAGGGGGATGGAGCCCCTGAGCACAGCCGACCCGGATCAGCCCCCATCGCCCCAGAGGGCGCGCCCTAGCCCGGAGGCCCGGGTGATCGGCCGCTCAATGGCGGCTCTGATGGACGACTCGGGACCGACGACGATGAGCCGCTCCCGGGCCCGGGTCACCGCCGTATAGAGCAGCTCGCGGGTCAGCACCCGTGAATCCGGGCCCGGCACCAAGAAGGCCACTGCTTCGTACTGGGAGCCCTGGCTCTTGTGCACGGTCATGGCGTAGACGGTGTCGACGGCGGCGAGCCGGGTCGGGCTGACCTCGGCAATGGCGCCGCGGCGCTCGAACGCGGCCACCAGTCGCCCTCCTTGCGATTCGATGACCACCCCGGTGTCCCCGTTGTAGAGATCGAGCCCGTAGTCGTTCTGCGTGACGATGAGCGGGCGACCCACGTACCAGGTCGCCCCGGTGGTGAAGCCCTCCACGTCGGAACGGAGCCAGTTCTCGATGTGCTCCATCCACGTCGCCACGCCTTCTGGCCCACGCCGGTGACCGCACAGGAAGCGGAAGCTGCCCAATGCATCGATCGCCGCCCGCGCGTCGCCGGCGCGGGCCGACCCGATGACGGCGCGCCCGGTCTCGACCGCCAACCGTCGCACGTCGCGCCACAGGTCTTCGGACGGAGCCGTTGCGGCCTCATCGGTGGCGATCCACTGCACGTTCGAATCGCCTGCCCGGAGGATGGTCATCGCCTCGTCGGCGTCGTCCTGCCGGATGGCCCGGGCCAGGGCGGCGATCGCACCGCCGTAGCGGTGCACGTTGCGCAGCACCACGATCCCCTTCCCGAACGCGGCGGCCTGCGTGCCTTCGCCGGCGGGAACCGGGTGCCCCGTGACATCGGCCAGCTCCTGGCGCGCCGCCGGCAGCATGGCGGGGCCGAACGCCGCGGGTCCGACGATGTCGCCCAGAACGGCGCCGGCCTCGACCGAGGCCAGTTGTTCGGGGTCGCCGACGAGCAGCAGTCGCGCGTCGCTCCGGACTGCTTCGAGAAGCCGGGCCATCAATGACAGCGAGACCATGGAGGTTTCGTCGACCACGACGACGTCATGAGGCAGCCGGTTCAGGCGATGGTGGCGAAAGCGCGTGCGATTGCCGGGATTGAACCCGAGCAGGCGATGCACGGTCCTGCCCGACAGGGCCTGCAGGCGTTCCCGCTGCTCCTGATCGATCGCAATGGCACCGGCACCCTGGCGGACAGCGTCCTCCAGCCGTGCCGCCGCCTTTCCGGTGGGGGCGGCGAGCGCCACCAGCGGAGGGCGTTGGCCCGCCGCGGCCGCTTGGGCATGGAGCAGGGCCAGCACACGGGACACGGTGGTCGTCTTCCCGGTGCCGGGCCCACCCGCGATCACGGACAGCCGGCACAGGACGGCGGTCGCCGCCGCCATCCGCTGGTCGGCATCGTCGCCGAAGAGCTCGGCCAGGCCGCGGCGGAGCAGATCCGTCTCGACCCCGGGCGCGCCACCGTCCGAACGCTCGCGTAGCTCCGTCGCTACCAGGATCTCGTCCGCCCACAGGCGGTCCAGATACAAGGTGGTCCCCTCAAGGTGCAGCGGGCGGTCGTCCCCGACGATGCCGCTCGCCGCCATGCGGCCGATCCACTCCTGTGGTGCCGGCCACGGCAGCGCACCGATGTCCGCCGGCGCGTCCGTGTCGGCGTCCGCCGTGGCGTGAACGGTGGCCAGGTCCACGCAGACGTTGCCCAGACGAGGGGCACGCGCCGCGAAGGCGGCTCCCAGCGAGACGACCTCGTCATCGACGGCCCCCAACCGGGCCAACCGCAGCGCGACATGGACGTCCGAGGTCGAGAGGACGCCCGCGTCGTTGAACGCGCGCAGCGATCCCTCCGAGCCCCGCACCAGCCGGGAGTCGAACGCGTCGACGGTCTCCAGCTCCGTCACCCCGGCACCCCGCGGTCGAAGAGATCGCTGACGGCCTCGATCAAGGAGGCCGGCGGCCGCCAGGACCACACGCCGGGAGCCGACCCAGCGTCGGCGGTCGCGTCCGCCGTCGCCGGCTCTCGCGCACTCATGCCGCGCACGAACAGGTAGAGGGCGCCTCCAAGGTGTGCGTCTGGCTCGGTAGTGACGAAGCCGCCAGCGGAGGTAGCGGTGCAGCGCCACGGTGTAGAGGAGTGCCTGCAACGGGTAGTGGGCGGCGATCATTTCGGCCTGCAATGCGGCAGGCCGGTAGTGCCACGATGTCAGCGTCTCCCCCGGCGGGCTCAGCTTGTTGGTCTTGTAGTCGGCCACGAAGTAGCGGTCGCCCGGTAGCCGGAAGACGAGGTCGAGGCTCCCGGTCAGGTACCCCCGGAGAGCCCCGCCCAGAGCGGGGTCGCGCAGGTGCGCGGGCGTACGGCGCGACCGGATCGTCCGCGGGGAGGTGCTCCTCCAACAGGTCGGCCACGGCCCCCACGTGCAGGTTCGCCGAGGGTGCGTCGCCCCCGACCAACGGGATTTCGAAGGTCAGCTCGTCCAGTCGGTCGCCCCGGGTGATGTCGCACAGCCGGTGGCCGTCGGCCATCGGACCGAGGGGGCTTTCGATGGCGGCACACAGACCCGAGACGACGTCCTCCGTGTTGCCCAGGTTCACGTTGCGCCAGGCCACCTCTTCGGCCAACGCCTTCCTCACCTTCGACGCCAGGTCGGGCACGTCGAACTCGGTGTGCTCGAACACGCCGTGAATGACGGTGCCCACGAGTGCTCCTCCGGGCATGTCGGCCAGTTGCAGGGGGATGGCGCCGTCCCCCCTCGTGGGGTCCGGGTCGCGCCGCGCCAGCGGCGCCGCGGGCACGGCCTCGTCCGACGTGAGCTGTTGCTCGGGTTCGCTCCCGACTACGGGCTGGTCGTGCAAGGCGCTGGTGATGCTCGAATACGACGCCCGGCGCCAACCGACGTCGAGCGTCCTGTCGAAGACTGCCGCCTCGAGGTGCGGAGGGGCCTCGTCGCCTTCCTCCCAACGCCGGGGCGACGGCAATGCGACCCGCTCGACCGAGACGCTCGGCCCCAACCCGGTCAGCCTCGCCTCGACCGAGGCGTCGTCACGCGTCTTGGCGCCGTACGGGCCCACCACACCCAGGGCGTCCCGGTCGAAGAGCAGCCGAGCCAGAGGCGAGTGCTGGCTGTCGTAAGCCCCGGCCCACCACAGGACGGCCTGATGACGCGCCCGCGTCAGGGCCACATAGAGAAGCCGGAGGTCCTCGCCGCGCCCCTCCTCGAGTTCCATCTTCTGGTGTTGGGCGAAGTCGTTCCCTTCAAGCGCGACGTCGATGGTGCGCCGGCTGTCGTTAGCCGGATTGTGGAACATCGGCACGTGGACGCGCTTGTCGCTGGCGAAGGGCCGGCTGCCGTCCCACATGTACGGGCAGAACACGATCGGGAACTCGAGGCCCTTGCTGCGGTGGATCGTGATCACCTGCACCGCTTCGACATCCGACTCGAGGCGCCGCGCCCGCTCCTCGTTCTCGCTGTCCCGCGCCGCATCGTGGATGCGCCGTCCCAGCCAGGTGGCCATTGCGGTCGGTCCGAGGCCCATCGGAGACACCCGCTTCGTGGAGCAACTGGCCAATGTGGCGCAGGTCCGTCATGGACCGCTCGCCCGACGGGCGTGCAAGCACCCGCTCGGGCACCTCGTGCGAGCTGCTGACCTCCTGGTAGAGCGAGGCGACACCCTGCTCACGCAGGAGCGCGGCCCAGCGGTGCAGCGACCAGTGCAACGCCTCCCACTCGGCTTCGTCCGCCGTGGCCACCCGTTCGGGGGTCCAGCCCACGAAGCAGGTCAGCGCAGCAAGCGAAGCACGGTCCCGCGCAGTCGGCCGCTCCAACGCCTGGAGCAGTCGGAGCCACTCGAGCGCCGGGTCGGTGGCGAAGACCGAGCCGGACCCGCCGATCACCGCCGGGACGCCGGCGGCGCGCAGCGCGTCGCGCACGGTCACGGCCTGGCTGTTCGCCCGCACCAACACCGCCAGGTGGCCGGGGTGCACTGTCGTGCGGCCGACCTCGACGCCGGCCCGATTCCGGGTGATGAGCTCGGGGGCGTCGCCCAACAGCTGCACCACCTCGGCCGCCAGGTCCCGCGCAATGAATGCCTTGGCGTCCGAGGACCTGGGCTGCCGCCGCTTGTCGGTCAACGGGACGAGACCGTCGTCGGCGTGCAGCATGCGGACACGCAACGGTACGTCGACCTGACTTCCGACGAGCCGTTGTTCGTGATTGGCGTCGGCCGCCTTGACCCTTCTATAAGCGATGCCGGCGGAGCCGAGCTGAGCGTCGTCGAAGAGCGCGTCGTAGGCCTCCAGCAGAGCCTGGTCGCTGCGCCAATTGACGTCGAGGGTCCATTCGGACTGCACGACTTCGCGGGCCTGCAGGTAGGCGTGGACGTCGGCGCCACGGAACGCGTAGATCGCCTGCTTGGGGTCGCCGATCAGGACCAAGGTCCCCCCGCCCTCGCCGAAGGCGCGGCGCATGATGTCCCATTGGATCGGATCGGTGTCCTGGAACTCGTCGACCAGCACGACGTCGTAGCGATCACGGAGACGCGCGCAGGCGGCGGGCCCACGCTTCTCATCGAAGAGGGTCGTGCGAAGCCGGCTGAGCACGTCGTCATAGGTGAGGATCTTGCGCGCCTTCTTGCGGTCCTCCATCTCCTGTCGGACCGCCTTGGCGAATCGGCGCCGGATGGAAGGCAGGTCCTCCGCCTGCGACAAGGGCGGCACCATGTCGGCGTCTGGGTGCGCCAGGGCGGCAGCTTTGGCGATCTCCATGGCCTCTTTGCGACTGAACTCGAGCGCATTGGGCTTGTGTGCGAATCGGCGTAGGAAGAGGTCGTCGACCACCTCCTCCAGGAGATCGCTGACGTCCTCGACCAGCGTGACTTCGCGGTCGACATCCCCCGCCGTCCCGAGGCCGTAGAGGATCTGCAAGCAGAACCCGTGCGTGGTCTCAATGGTCGCCGCGTCGAAGTCGGCTATGGCCTTGCCCAGCCGGTCACGGCGGGCCTCCACCAGGTCCGACGTCCCACGAGCGAGCAGCTGCACAAGCTCGTCGTCCTCATGGCCCCCCTGCCCGCCGAGGATGTCAACCAACCCGTCGAAGGCACGGACCAGTCGCTCGCGCACCTTCTCACGCAACTCCCCGGTCGCCATCCGGGTGAAGGTGATGACGAGGAGGCGGTCGATCGGAAGGATGCCTTCTGCCACGTATCTCGTGGTGAGTGCAGCGATGGTGAACGTCTTGCCTGTCCCGGCACTCGCCTGCAGGAGGGTCATGCCGGTCGGCAGATCGCCGCAGGCGTCGAAAGGCCGCGGCTCGGGGACAACGACCGTCATCGGTCGACCACCTGCTCGTGCGCGAGCAGGTCATCCCAGATTCGGTGCGCGTACGCGGCGAAACGCGTCGATCCCGTCGGACCCCAGGCGGCTTCGACGCCCCGGGGCGCGCCGGCAAGCTGCAGCACGTCCCCGAGCGCGAGCGCACCCCCGAGCACCAACAGGTGCTCGGGGTCCTTGTCCTCCTTGGCGTAGTCCCAACCGGAGACCCACTCGGCCCCGGCCGCTCGGTCGGGGTCCTTTCCATCCGCCACGGCACCCGCCCACGCTGCGGACGTGTCGGCGTAGAGCGGGAGTGGCTCACACATTCCCCGCTCGAACACCTCCACCAGTGCTCCGAGGTACGACTCCGCCGCCGTCCTGCGGCTCGACGCGTCGGGCCCGAGCGGCGCGATGTCAGCTATGGCGATGGTGGCACCCTTGCGTTGGGAGCGGCCGACCGTGCGAGCGGAAAAAGGTCGTTCCGGCCAGGTCGCGCTGAGAACGATGAGCCGGACCCACGCCAATCAGACGGTGTCCCGAATTCAGCTTCGAGTAGGTGACGTTGTGGACCACGTCCCCGCGCACGCCGGCCACCGTGCCGACGACGCTGCGACCGCCAGTCAGGTTCACGTGCGCGTCCAGCGACAACGGGGGCACCGCGTGCCGCCCCACGGCGACGAGACCGGCCAGCGGCGCGGCAATCCGGTTCAGGACGGCATCGGCAAGCTGACCGGGCGGCAGCGCGCCACGCGCTCGCTCTGCGTCCAGGCAGTCGGTGAGGTCCGCCCCTCCCAGTTGCTCCTTCAGCACACGTTCGGCGATCTGCCACTGCTCCAGCCCATTGAGATCGATGGGAATGGCGTCCTCGAAGTCCTGGGTCCTGTCCCCGACCCAGATGTCGAGTCGCTCCCGCAGGAACGCCCGCACGGGGTGGCGAAGGAAGCGTTCGAGCTGGTCGAGCTCGATGGGACCGGAGGCGGCATGTTCCAAGGGATGCTCCAAGAAGGGCGGCGCATGGTGACGAGGGGCCAGGGCGGCGCGGGCGCCGGCGAGATGCAGCGCGTCGAAACTCCACGGCCGGTCCCGGACCAGCGCGTCGCGCTCGAAGTTGCGCTTGTCGAATGGCTGGAGCGGATGCTCGAAAACGACGGTGTCGCGGACGCGGCCCGTCGGGGCTCGGACTGTGTGCTCCACCACGTCGAGCAGCTCCCCGACCGGAACTGCGGGCGGTCGACGGAGATTGGAACGCTCGTCGCGACCCGAGTACGTCACCACCAGGTGATCCCGGGCCGACAGCAGCGCGTCGAGCAGGAGTTGACGATCCTCGCTGCGCGCATCGCGGTCGCCGACCCGCTGGTCGCGCGCAGTGAGGTCGTCGCCGTCGCGCTCAATGTGGCGGGGAAAGCTCCCGTCGTCCAGCCCGAGCAGGCACACCACCCGATGCGGAATGGAACGCATGGGCACCAGCGTGCAGACGGTCACGTGGCCCGTCCGGAAATTCGCCCTCGTGGGCCGGCCCCTGAGTCGCTCCGCAAGCAGGGAGTGAATGTCGTCGCAACTCAGGGCCACGGCACTGGCCACATCGTCCTCGGTGGCCTCGCCAACCAACTCGTCGAGCAGGGTCGTCAGCTGGGCGCGTTGCCAGGCGCTCCCCGGCGTCGTCGCCACGAGCGAATCGGTGAGGTCGGCCAGCGTGGCTGCCCACTCCGCCACCGGGCGCAAGCCGGCGAGCGAGTCGAGCCCCGTCTGCAGACGCTCCAGGAACTCGGCCAGACGCCCGGCGAGGTCGATATCACCGCTGTCCACGTCATCGAGCGGGAGGGTGGCGCCGAAGAGTCGTTGCCGCTCATCGGCCATGGTCACCCCGAGCAGAATCCGGTCGAGACCTGCCTGCCACGTGTTGGCTGCAATCCCCTCCAGCTGGAACGCGCTCCGGTGCGCGGCATCGAAGCCCCAGCGCACGAACGCGCTCTTCACCCATTCCTCGAGCCGATACAGGTCGTCGTCGCTGAAACGGAACCGCCGGCGCACCGGGTCGCGCCCGGCCAGGTCCAGCACCTCGGTCGCCGTGATCCGGGCCGAGGAGAGTTCGAGCACCTCGGCCAGGACACCCATCACCGGGTTGGTCTGGCGCAGCGCGCGGTCGGCGAGGCGGATTTCGAGCGTCCGCTCCGGGTCAGTCGATTCGCCCTCCCCCCGCGCCCACCGAAGGTCGCCTGAATCAACGGCGCAAAGGTCTCAATGTCGGGGCACAGCACAATGATGTCCCGGGGCTCCAACGAGGGATCGTCTTCGAGCAGATGGAGGATGGCGTCGCGCAACACCTCGACCTGACGGCCCCGACCGTGGCACGAGTGCACGCGAATGCTCTCGTCATCCGGAGCGAGCAACGGTCGACGCTCGACGTCGCCGCCGGCGCTCCCGATCGGTAGACGGTCGGCCCGAATGTCGCCCTGGATCTGTTGCAGCAACGTCGGCGTCTCCGGGAGGGGCATTTCGGTGTAATCCTCCCCGTGCGGGACGGCCGAGCCGAGCACGAGCTGCATTTCGCGGGCATCGCGGCCCCATGACTGCAGGAGCGGGTGCCTTGCCGCTCCGGCGGTGGGGTCCTCGGCCCGGAGGAGGTGGCGCGACGCCGGCCCCACGACCGGCTCGAGCTTTTCCCACAAAGCCGGCGAGGGATGCAGGAGGAAGAGGTGGACATCGCGTCCCGATACCCATCGCCTCCAGCACATCGAGGTAGCTGGCGGGGAGCCGGGTCAGCCCGAACAGGGACAGGCGAGGTGGAAGCTGCAGCAGCTCAGGTTCGTCGCGGAGACGTTGGCAGGCATCGACCAGCCGCTCGGCCGGGCTGGGTCGGCCGATGCGGGCCCGAAGCCGGCGCCACAGCTCCATCTGCCAGAACGCCTCGGCCTTGCCGTCATCCCCCGACTCTCTTGCCCACGCCCGCACCATTTCGGGCCGGTGGACCGCGTAGCGGTCGAAAAGATCGGCGACGTGCCGGATGCTCGAGAACCGCTTCGAGTCACGCACGGTCTCTGAGTTGCGGATGTGCTGGGCCAACGGCGCCAGCCAGTCCTCGTCGAAGTGCGCCTCGACGACTTCGAGCAGGGGCCAGACCGCCCGCTGCGGCAGCCAGGGGTCCGAGTCGGGCTCGGTGCCCGCCGCCAGCGCCAGGGCGCCGTTCACCAACGACCCGGGAAACGGGAAGTCGATGTTGGCGCAGACGCCGTCGTGTCGTCCGGGCGTGGCGCCGAGGTGCGCGGAGAGGCGTTGCGTCAACCAGCGTTCGATGCCCCGGGTGGGTACCGAGACGACTTCGGCTGCCATGGGGTCGTCGAGGGGCTGGGCCACAACGTCCCGCAGCATCCCCACGAGCGCGTCGGCCCGCTCGGATCGATGGACGTGCAGCACCCCGGCAGAGTACGTCGGCGGTGTTTCCGTGCGACCGGTTGGGTCAGCCTCCCTGCTGGGAGGCCCTCGTGCGGACTACGCCGTGCCGGTGCTGGCGCCGCCTTCGGGCAAGGCCACGATGGTCGGCTGCGTGAAATCGTCGTCGGGCAGTTCGGGCTGGTAGGTCTGGAGATGCCGCGGGGCCTTCTCGATCGGAGCGAGCTCGGCGAGCTCCCCGGACTGCATGCCCACGACGCCGAGACCGGGGAACTTGCGGGCGGTCACGAGCACACGGGACTCGAAGGAACCGACGGCCTTGTTGTAGGCCTCGACCGTCGAGGACAGGTTGCGCTGCAGCGACTCCATGTGCCCGGTCATGGTGCGCAGGCGCTCGTACAGCTCGGCCCCGAGCTGGCGGACCTCGCGTGCGTTCTCGGCCAACGTCTCCTGTTGCCAGGACAGCGCGATGGTCTTCAGTGCCGCCACCAGGGTGTTCGGGGTGGCCAGGATGATGCCCTTCCCGAGCGCGTGGTCCTGCAGTCCCGAATCGGCCTCGCAGGCGGCGGCCAGCAGCGACTCACCGGGAATGAAGGCCACGACGAACTCGGGGGAGCGCTCGAACTGCCTCCAGTACTCCTTCTTTGACAGCTGATCCACGTGGGTGCGCAGTTGGCCCGCGTGCTTCTTGAGGAACGCCTTGCGCTCGTCCTCGTCCTCGGACTCGCTGAACTTCAAGAAGGCATCGAGGGGGACCTTCGAGTCGATGACCACGTGACCGCCGCCGGGCAGGTGCACGATCATGTCGGGCCGGAGCAGACCGTCGGCCGTTGTGGTCGTCTGCTGCTCGTCGAAGTCGCAGTGCTCGGCCATGCCGGCCGCCTTCACGGCGTTGCGCAGCGTCATTTCGCCCCAGCGGCCCCGCGTCTGGGGGGACCGCAGGGCTGTCACGAGGTTCCTGGTCTCCTTCTGCAGTTGCTCGTGGCCGACGTGCAGCGCCGCCACCCGTTCGTTCAAGCGTGGCGTACGCGCCCTGGCGCTCCGCCTCCATGTCCCGCAGTCCGCGTTCGTAGCGGGCCAGCGTCTCGCTCAGCGGGTCGAGCAACTGTGCGATCGCCTGCTGGCGCTGCGAAAGGTCGCCCTGGGTGGCCGTGCGGACCTCGTTGAGCTTGGAATCGGCCAGCGTGAGGAACTGCTCGTTGTTCTTCGCCAGCGCCTGCGCCGAGAGCTCCGAGAACGCGCCGGCAAGCAGCCTGCGCTCCTCCTCCGCCCGGCGCGAGGCCTCGACTTCGGACGTGCGCAACAGCTCGAGCTCGGAAACTGCGACGGCGCGGGCCGTCTCGGCGGCCGCTGCCGCATCGGTCGCGGCCTGCAGCTGAGCCGCCAGCTCACTCGAACGCCCCTGCGCATCAGCGAGTCGGCCCTCGGCCAGGCGGCTCGCTCCGGCCGTCCGATTCAGCCGGGCCAAGTGCCAGGCAACGCCGATAGCAAGGCCAGCGACAAGCCCGATGAGCACCCCGAGGACCATGTGGCCAATGTAACGACGGGGTGTGTCAACAACAGGGACCGCCTCCGAGGTGCGGGAGCGGCGACATATCCCGGTCGTCAACCCGGAACGGAGCCGGTAGCGTTGCGTGGATGCCGTTCAAGCTCGGTGGCAGCACGAGGACGATTCCGGAGCAGTTCGACGCTGAGGACGTCCCTCACATGCAGATTGGGCCGCTCGTCACCGAGCAGCCGCTCTGGCCCCGCACGATGCCCGAGCCCGACGAAGTCGACCGCCTGTTCGCGCAGGCCTTCGCCTTGGTCGGCGAAGGCATTGCCGGGGCCACGCATGCCTTGTTGGCCGGGGATCGGGACGCCGCCAAGCAGCTGGTCAAGCGCGACGAGGTCATCGACAAATTGATCGGGCAGATCTCGACCACGGTGCAGCAGCAGCTGGTTCACGGCGAGACGACGCCGGACGAACGCCGCGAATTCGTGGCCATCCTGCGCATGCTCCCCGACATGGAGCGCAACGGCGACCTGGCCGAGCACATCGCACGCCGCGCCGCACGCGGTCTCGGCGCCGAAATGTCGGCCCGCAGCCGCGGCCTGGTCGAGCGGATGGGCGAAGTCGCCACGACCATCTGGCGCGAGACCGCGGAGGCCTTCGCCGAGCGCTCTGCCGATGCTGCCTCCGCCATCGACGACCTCGACGACGAGCTCGACGACCTCCACGTGACCCTGACTGCAGAACTGGTGGCCGGCACCATGCCGCTGCCGGTGGCGATCGAGCTGGCCATGGTGGCCCGCTTCTACGAGCGCTTCGGCGACCACGCCGTCAACCTGGCCCGGCGCCTGACCACCCTGGTCATCGGCGGGCCCGAGCCGGTCTCGTCGGGCCCCGACTGATCGTCCCCGTCGCCCAACCGCTCAAGAACCCCAACCGCTCAGGAACGCAGCGCCAGCAGTTCCTCGGCGATCTGCACCACGTTGAGCGCGGCGCCCTTGCGTAGGTTGTCGCCCGAGACGAAGAGGGCCAAGGCGTTGGGTGCACCCTGGGCCCGCCGGATACGGCCGACGTAGGACACATCGCGGCCGGCCGCCAGCAGCGGCGTCGGAATCTCGGCCAGCTCGACGCCCGGCGCCGTCCGGAGCACCTCGGTGGCGCGTGCGGGGGTGATCGGCCGGTCGAACTCGCACACAATGGCGGCCGAGTGCCCGGTGAAGACCGGAACGCGGACGCAGGTGGTCGTGACGGCAAGGTCAGGCCGCCCCAGGATTTTGCGGGCCTCGTTGCAGTACTTCTGTTCCTCGTCGGTCTCGAGCGAGCCGTCGTCGACGATCTTGAACTGGAGCGGAATGACGTTGTGGGCGATCGGGACCGGGTAGACGCTGCGCGGCGGGAAGTCGACGGATGAACCGTCGAAGGTGAGATCCGACGCCCGGTCGACCGTCTTCGACAACTGCTCCTGCAATTCGCGGACCGCTTCGACGCCACCGCCAGACACGGCTTGGTACGTGGAGACCACCAGCCGCGTGAGGCCCGCCTCGTCGTCGAGCGGCTTGAGCACCGGGATGGCGACCATGGTGGTGCAGTTGGGATTGGCCACAATGCCCTTGGGGATGGAACGCAGCTCGGCGGCGTTGGCCTCGGGCACGACAAGCGGCACCTCGGGGTCCATGCGCCAGGCCGAGGAGTTGTCGATCACGATGGCGCCGGCGGCGGCGAGTCGCGGCGCCAAGTCCCGCGAGACCGAGGCCGGGGCGGAGCACAGGGCGAGGTCGATACCGGAGAGATCGGCCGTGTCGGCATCCTCGACCACGATTTCCCCGTTACCCCACGGCAGCGTCGAGCCGGCGGAGCGCGCCGAGGCGAGGTAGCGCATGGAGTCCACCGGGAAGTGGCGTTCGGCCAGGATGGAGCGCAGGACCACGCCCACCTGCCCGGTTGCACCCACGATGGCGATCCGCATCAGCCAATTGTACGGGACGGCGGCGGCGATCCCGTCCGGGAGACCGGGGATCAGAACCGGGGATCAGACCTCGAGCGGTCGGCGCCCCTCGAGCGCGCGCCCCAGCGTGAGCTCGTCGGCGTATTCGAGATCGCCCCCGACCGGCAGTCCGCTCGCCAGCCGGGACACGACGACACCCCGCGGGTTGAGCTCGCGGGCCACCAGCATGGCGGTGGCCTCACCTTCGATGGTGGGATTCGTGCAGACGATGGCCTCGTTGATGATCCCGGCATCAATGCGGTCGAGCAGCTCGCTCAGGCGCAGTTGCTCCCGCCCGATGCCGTCGAGCGGGCTCAGCGCTCCGCCGAGGACGTGGTATCGACCCTTGAAGCCCGTGCGCTCCACCGCCACAATGTCGCGCGGGTCCTCGACCACGCAGATCACCGCTGGGTCCCGCCGGTCGTCGCTACAGACCGCGCACAGCTCACCCATTTCGGCCACGTTGAAGCAGACGGCGCAGAGCGTCGTGCGTTCCTTGACCGCGATGACGGCGTCCGCCAGCCGGCGGGCGTCCTCGCCCGGGACCTTCAAGATGTGAAAGGCGATGCGCTGCGCGGACTTGGGCCCGATGCCGGGCAGTCGGCCGAGCTCGTCGATGAGGGAGCGGAGTGGACCGGTGTACACCTACTCAGCCACCTCGCTGGCACCCGGGAAGGCCTGCAGGAGACGCGCTTCTGCGGCAGAGGCCTGGTCGCTGACGGTGTCGTCGATCAGCTCGCTCGGGTCCACGTACTCATCCTCGTCCACGTCCACCGGCGCGGCGATCGCCGTCGCGGTGCCACCGCGAGCGCGGCCGGACGCCGCTGGGGGCGGTCCGGCGTGCGCTGCCGACGGTGTCCCGGTGTCGTCGATGTCGAGCACCAATGTGACCTTCGACCCGAAGTGCTCGGAGAGGGCCGCCTCCACCACGGGTTGCTGCTCGGCGCACTGCTCCCGGTGTGCCGCGTTGGGGAGCGCGAAGTGGACACCTTGGTCGTCCACCGCCACAAAGCGACCGCTGGCGTAGCGCGCCTTGGCCCGCGCCGGCAACGACTGCAGAATGCCGTCGCCCCAGGCCTCGGTGAGACTGTCCCGATCGAGCGTGCGGCCGGTGCCGGTGGGCGAGGCCGCGGCGAGAGGCGCCGTTGCGACGGGGTCGGGCGCCGGCGGTGACGGCGGTATCCGGCGTCGTCTCGGGGGCCGGAGTGGGCGCGGCCGCCTCCTTGCTCCGCCGCACCGCGCCGAGGGAGGGGCGTCGCGCCACCTCCACCGTTGGGCGTGACGCCCCGGGTACCTCCGGAGTCGGATCGGAAGCTGCCGCCGCAGGACCGGCGGCCGCAGTGTGGGAAGCCGTGGCGCCCGGCCGGGGAAAGGCCGGCGCACCGGATTGCGAGCGCTCGAGAACGCTGACCCGTTCCGACAGCGCCTCCATTCCAGAATCGAGATCGGGCCGCACCGCGCGCACGGCGGCGATTTCAAGGACGACCTGCGCGTCGGGCGCTTCTCGCATATCGACCAATGCGTGACCCAGGATCTCCATGCTGCGCACGACGCGCGCCAGCCCCATCGCTTCGGCGACGGAGCGGAACCGCTGGAGTGACGGTCCCGATACCGTGCACAACTCGGGCGCCAGAGCGGCGAGGAAGACCTGGCGTAGGTCGTCGATCAGCTCGGTGCCGAGCTGCTGAGGACCCCAACCCCCGGCCAGGAGCGCACTCAGCGCGACCAGCACCTGGTTGACATCGCCGTCGGCCAGCGCGTCGATCACGGCGGCGAGCTCCGGTCGGGCGGCGTCGGCCGAGCCCGAGGCGACGACCTGGTCCAGTGCGGAGAGGGCGTCGCGGGCGGACCCCCGGCCGCGGCGCACCGCCGCTTCGAGTGCTTCCTCGTCGACGTCGAGACCCGCCTCGTCCTTGACCGACTCCAGCAGGTCATGCAGCGTCTCAGCGCCCAGGAGGCGGAACTCCAGGTGTTGTGTACGGCTGCGAATGGTCGGCGGCACCTTCTGCGGATCAGTCGTCGCCAGCACGAACACGACGTGGCTCGGCGGCTCCTCCAGCGTCTTCAACAACGCGTTGGCGGCCGCGGTCGAGAGCATGTGGACCTCGTCGACGATGTACACCTTCCAGCGGCCCGGCGTACCCAGGCCGGCATGGGCCACGAGGTCACGCATGGCGTCGACGCCGTTGTTGGACGCGGCGTCGAGCTCGTGCACGTTGAGAGAGCTGCCCTGGGTGATTTCGACACACGATGTGCACACGCCACACGGCTCACCGTCGACGGGCGTCTCGCAGTTCAACGCCTTGGCCAGAATGCGCGCCGAGGATGTCTTCCCTGTGCCCCTCGGTCCGCTGAAGAGGTACGCGTGTGACACGCGGTCGTCGCGCACGGCGCTGCGCAGTGCGCGCACGACGTGGTCCTGCCCTCTGAGCTCGTCGAATTGCCCAGGCCGGAAGCGCCGATAAAGGGAGACGAATGGTGCGTCGGCCATGGCGGCTGAGCCTACCCACGCGGTCTCACATCGCCGTCAGACATTCCCGCCAGACGTTGCCGCCCGGTGCTCGGTGCGGCAGCCAGGTTGACTACGGCACCCGGCCAAACCCGCTGAGAGCTGCTGCCTTCCGACCCTGACTCGATTCACGAGCGGTCGTTGCGCAGGACCCGGCCACCGCACCCAACATCGGGACGGCAACGGATCAGAGGTTAGTGCCTCGCCCCTCGCAGCTCACCAGTTGCTGGTTGCGCTGTGCTGGGCCAGGGACAGCCCCGCCTCCCAGGAAAATGGTTCGCCACCTGCCGCACCAGCAGGTTCCAGTCATTCGACGCTTCTCGTTCCGGACCAGCTCGTTGCGGGCCCGCCAATGCATCACGTCAGGCGTCGCCGCCCTGGAACGCCGCGAGGATTCTTCGCCGCCCAGACACTCCCTCCCCGAACGATCAATTCTGGCCAAAGTTACCGGGAGGTGAACGTATCGTGAACTGAAAACGGTCTTTCGGTGAGGCACCCGGAGAGGCCCTGGCCAGAGACAGTCCGTCCGTCGCACCAACGGTGTCTGGCTGGGCCGTTAGCCTGACCAGGCTGCAATCTCGGAGGAGTGCGAGAGCGGCCGAATCGGCACGACTGGAAATCGTGTGTTGGGCAACCAACCGTGGGTTCAAATCCCACCTCCTCCGCTCGAAAGAGAAGGACTCAACCCACGTGTCGATCTGACCGATAGGTCGCTGTGGACCCAAGGCTCGACGCGGAGGCCGCGGTGCCCGCTGCCGGGTCGGCCGCGTGCACCGAATACACGGACACGCCCGATGACCGCGGAGGCCGCGCCCCTCCGTTCCTCCAGCGAGAGCAGGGCGACGACACCATGACCACCGATCTGACAGGCGATTTCGAGCTGGGCGAGGACGAGTTCGATTGGGACGTCTTCCTGCCCGACCCCGACGAGGTCGACCCGGAGGCGGAAGCGGCGGCGCTCGATGGACGACGCCGAGCTGAACCTGGACGACTCTGACTTCGACTGGGACGGCGCCCTCCGCGACGACGCCGGCCTGCCGGATAGCGGCGCGGACAGCGACGCTCGCTCCGGAGCCGCTTACGACCGGATCGTCGACACGGTCCGTCGCTCCTTTGAAGAAGATCACCTCGCGGAAGCCGACGCGGACGTGCCGTCGGAGTCCGGCGCCATCCTGGCGCCCATTGCGAATGGCGAGTCCGAGACACTGCCCGATGCGGGGCGGGAGTACGCCGCGACAGGGTTGGCGGCGTCGTTCGTGGACGTCGAGGCAACTGAGCCTGACCCGTATGGCGTCGTGGGATGGGCACCTGAGACGACGCTCGAACCCGATGATGAAGCTGCGGCCTTCGTCGACCTGGAGGCCCGGACCCGACGTGGAGGGGACCTCGACGTGGAGGCGGACCTCGACGTGGAGGCGGACCTCGACGTGGAGGCGGACCTCGACGTGGAAGCGGACCTCGACGTGGAGGCGGACCTCGAGCCGGAAGCAGAAGAGGAAGACGGGTCCGAGCCTGGCCTGTGGTTGGCAATCGATGATGACCCGTCGCCCGCTGGAACAGATCCCGAACCGGCGATCGCGTTCGAGCCGGCACAGGTGACCGAGCCTGTTGCGCCCGAGTTCGCCGAGCCCGTCGCGACGTTCGCAGCGGTCGGCGCCGTGGAATCGGCAGGGCTGCAATCCTCCGATATCGGACACCACCTGGGCGATGGCACCGTCCGAGCCGTGGGAAGTGGAAGGTCCCGCCCCGTTGGCTTCCTCTCCGGCCTCGACAGGCGGCGAGGAAGAGAGTGAGGCCAGGCCAAGGCGAAGCCGGGTTTTCAAGGCGACTGTCCTGTTGGCCTGCCTGTTTCTCGTCGCGGTTGCCGCGGCAGTGGCCGTGCGGGAGCTGCATCACCCGACGACGACCGCCGCACCTCCGACGCACGTCACGAGTCCCACGCAGGCCACCAGGGGGGTTACAGCACCGGGAGCAGGCTCGGCCGGGACCGCCCCTTCGGGGTCGGCCCGGATTCAGTCAGCGACCGATGCCGTCGACTCCGCCACCACCGCCGCCAGCGTGGGGCTGACGTCACTGGCGGCGTTTCCCACACCGACGAACGTCGAGACCGTGATCAACCCCTACATCTCGTCTCTGCAGCTCTATGAGACCTTCCTTTCTGGAACGAAAGTGCCCGCCTCCGCACAGCCGGCGGCGGCCAGCGCGGAAGCGAGAATCCGCCAGGATCTGCAGTTCCTCGAGAGCATCGACGGGCTGCCGGCCCAGCAACTTGGCGCCTTCCTGGTGCAGTTCGACACCGACGCCACCCAGCTGCAGACGACGCTGAGCACTTTGGAGCAGGACCTCCGGACACCCGCCTCCTGACGCTGTCAAAGGGGATTGGCCTGGGGACTTTCCAACGGGTGTGCCAGCCTCCATACTGAGACATCGCTACCGCTGACACCACAACACCTCTGAGCGACGGCAACGCCTCGGGTCCCACTCGCCTCGGCACGGATCCCACGCGGAGCAGACGGAGTCGTACGAGGACAACGCCGCCGGAAACCAATGGCGCCGGGCCCGCGACAGCGACCCCTCGATCCGCTAGGCCCGCTGCCACGGCGAGGTCACCCAGGCGATCAGCCACACTGCCGTCGGATCCGGCCTGGGCCCCCGAACCGTTCCTGACGCCGAAATTGGCCCCCCTACCGGCGCCGGTTCCCGAGACCGTCCCACCACCGATCCCGAATTGGGACCGGGCATCGGCGTCGACCTTTTGGCCTGACGCTCGGTGGGAGTACGCCAGCCATGCCTCCCGCTCGCCCCGGTCCTTCGAACCTGTCGCAGAGACAAACCAACGACCTGAACGACGGAGCCGCGCCTTCACGACGACAGTCGTCCTGGTCAGCCTGGTCGTCGTCTTCATCGCCGTGACGGCCGTCATGGTCCTGCTGCATCATTCGACCAAGGCGACCCCCGGATCGGCATCGACGGTGGCGGACGTTTCCCCTGACTCCGCCCGGCTGCAGACGGCAACGCAGGCTATGGATGTCGACACGAATACGGCTCGCTTGACCCTCCACACCGTCAGCGGGATCCCGACGCCCCCCCAGGTGGCGGCCCTGATCACGCCCTATATCTCCTCCCTGCGGCACTACCAGACAGTCATTTCCGGCGCGCAGGTGCCGACCGCTGCCCGAGGGGCAGCCGCCGATGTGCGCACGCTGGTCTCCCGGGACGTCCGGTTCCTTGGCACCATCTACGGGCTGGCACCGCTCAGCCTCGGCTCGTACCTCGAGGAGTTCAGCACCACCTCCGCCCAATTCCAAAAGGATCTCGGCACGCTGGAGCGGGCGCTGGGCGCTCCGATCAGCTGAACCCGCCGTTCGGCTGAACCCGCCAACCGGTCCAGCCGAACGACCCGTCGAATGAGCCCCGACCCGCATACTGGGGCATCACGAACGCCGACCTGAACACACCTCTGAGCGACGAGGCCGCCATGGATCTCGCCCTGTCCGAGGCGCGCCTGGCCGCAATGGACGGCGAAGTGCCCGTCGGAGCGGTCGCCCTCGTCGGAGGGATTGTCGTGGCGGCCCGCCACAACGAACGAGAGCGGTCCGGCGACCCGACTGCGCACGCCGAAATCCTGGCTCTACGCGACGCCGCCACCAGCATCGGCGGGTGGCGACTGTCCGAGGTCACGTTGGTCGTCACCCTCGAGCCGTGCCCCATGTGCGCCGGAGCCCTCGTGGCCGCCAGGGTGCGTCGTGTCGTCTTCGGGGCGACCGACCCGCGGGCGGGAGCATGCGGGACGCTCTACAACCTCTGCGCCGATCCGCGGCTCAATCACGAGGTCGATGTCGCGGGTGGCGTGGCCGCTGCCGCGTGTCGTGGCCTCCTGACGTCATTCTTCGAAATGAGACGGACAGATCCGGTCGCCTCCCCTCCGCCCGGCCCCGGCGGTCCCTCCTGAGCGGACTCTCGCTGGCGCGGTCTCGGAAGCGATCGCTCTGCCCCACCGGATGCACCACCGGTCAGGATGTGAGCTGAGGGGGTTGTCCGGATACGCAATTGCTGCACAGGGGCCTCACAGGGCCTTCGGTAGACTCTCCGACGGAGCGGTGTCCGAGCGGCCGAAGGTGCAACTCTCGAAAAGTTGTGTGGTGCAAGCCACCGTGGGTTCAAATCCCACCCGCTCCGCTGCCCGGTACACTGCCGGGGCCGGTTGAGACCCCCGCCTGGGGTGCCATGCCGGTGCGATATCCCCGATTCCCGGGGCGCAAGAATCAAGAAGTAGCAGGTCAGGGAGGAAAAAGGCACTCGGGGCACAGTGGTCCCCAGAGCCTTTGTGCTCCATGGGTACCGTGGGATTCACATCCCACCTCCTCCGCTCAGGGCCGAAGAGCCCACCGCACATAGGCGGGTGCGGCAAGAAACATCGGCTGGGCAAGCGCCCCGCCGGCAGCACCTGGCCGCTCCCTGGCGGCCGGAAAGGAGTCAACCGTGGCACGCGCCCGTTCGACATTTGGAAAATTGCAGCGCGACCAGGCCAAGAAGGACCGGGCCAAGGCGAAGATGGACGATCGCATTTCGCGCAAGGAGGACAAGGCGGCCGCCGTCGAGGGGGCCGAGCCGTCCCTTTCTGCCGACGAGGTGGACCAGACCCGCCTGCTCGAGGAGTTCGCCGCACTGCACGAGGACCTGGCCGAGGGCCGGATCTCGCTCGATGACTTCGAGATCCGCCAGGAGGAGCTCCGGGCCAAGCTGGTCGTCTGATCAGCGGTGGCTCAGGTCGCGGCCCCGGGCGCTGGACAGTCCACCCATCGGCCGTCAGCGTGCCGCTCCGCTTCGGCGGCGCACCGAGGCCCGGCCGGCTCGCTTCAACCGGCCGATGGTCTCGCTCGTCAACGTGTTGTCCACCAGGAGGCGAGCGCCGTCGTCGACCAGGCCCAGGGGGTCCCGGCCGCTGAGGCGGAAGGCCGAGTTGATCAGCGACACGTGCGAGAAGGCCTGGGGGAAGTTGCCGACGAGCCGCCCCGCCATCGGGTCGTACTCCTCGGAGAGCAGGCCCAGGTCATTGCGCAGGGCCAGCAGGCGCTCGAACAGATCCTGAGCATCTTCGGCGCGGCCGATCATGTGGAGGCAGTCGACCAGCCAGAAGGAACAGGCCAAGAAGGCGCCTTCGCGTCCGGTCAGCCCGTCGACGGCACCGTTGTCGGAGGTGCGGTAGCGCAACACGAAGCCATGGTCCATGAGCTCTCGCTGCACCGCTTCCACCGTGCTCACCACTCGCGCATCGTCGGGCGGCAGGAAGCCGACGAGGGGGATCATGAGCACACTGGCGTCAAGGTCGTCCGACCCGTAGTACTGCGTAAAGGATCCCACCTTGTCGTTGTAGCCCTTCTCGCACACCTCGTTGAAGATGTCGTCCCGCAACGATCGCCACGTGTCGAGAGGCCCGCCGAGGTCCGGCCATTCCTCCAGGGTGCGCACGGCCCGGTCGACCGCGACCCAGGCCATGACCTTGGAGTGGGTGAAGTGGCGCCTCGGGCCCCGTACCTCCCAGATGCCGTCGTCCGGCTCCTTCCACCCCGTCTCGAGGAACCCGATCAGCTGCGTCTGCAAGCCCCAGGCGGCCCGGCTCTGCACACCCTCGGCCTTGGCCGAGGAGTACAGGGCCGACATGACCTCGCCGTAGACGTCGAGCTGGTACTGCCCTGACGCGGCATTGCCGATGCGGACGGGCGCCGAACCCTCGTAACCGGGGAGCCAGTCGGCCTCCCATTCGTCGAGACGGCGCTCGCCTGCCGGCCCGTACATGATCTGGAGCTTGGCGACATCGCCGGCGACGGCGCGCAACAACCAGTTGCGCCACGCCAGGGCCTCGTCGTGGTACCCACCCCGCATCAGCGACTCCAGGGTCAAGGTGGCGTCGCGCAACCAGCAGAAGCGGTAGTCCCAGTTGCGGTTGCCCCCGAGTGCTTCGGGCAAGGAGGTGGTGGCCGCGGCCACAATGCCCCCGGTCGGGTTGTACGTGAGTGCCTTCAACGTGATGAGCGAGCGCACCACTGCGTCCTTGTAGGGCCCCTCGTAGCAGCACTGGGAGGCCCATTCCGTCCAGTAGGCCTCGGTCAGGTGCACCGCGTAGTAGCTGTCGAGCGGGGGCGGCGGCTCCTCGTGCGACGGGTACCACACCAGCGTGAAGGGGAAGCGCTGGTTCGCCGTGACCGTGAAGTCGGCGACCGTGCGCATGTCTTCTCCCACCGCCTCGACCCGGTGCCACAGTGCGATGGAGTCCGGGCCGGCGGTCAAGCGCGTCAGTCCATCGTTGGAGGTGACCCACGGGCACCACCTCGCCGTAGTCGAAGCGCACCGCCATCTCCATGCGCATTTCGACGGTGCCGCTCACGCCCTCGACGGAACGCACCAGATGCGGATGGCCTTCACGCACCGGCATGCAGTCGGTCACTCGCACGGTCCCGGTGACGGTGTCGTATTCGGTCTCGACAACGAGGGTGTTCGGGCGGTACCACCGCCGGGTGGCCAGAATGGCCGAGGGCCCCCCGGCAGGCGCCAACTTCCAGTATCCGTGATCCTCGTCACCGAGCAACCGAGCGAAGCACGAGGCGGAATCGAAGTGCGGCAGGCACAACCAGTCGATGGAGCCGTCCAGGCCCACCAGTGCAGCCGAGTGGAGATCCCCGATGACGGCGTAATCCTCGATGCGCTGGCTCATGGGCTCATTCTTGCCGGTTCAGCCCGAGATGCAGGGCCCGGTGCCGACGGCCGCATGGCGGTGCTCCGCTTGTTGGACACGGGCCAGGACGCCTGGCGAGGTCAGGGCGTAGCCGACATTGGGGTACACGGTGGACCGCGAGAACACGACGCCGATGACCTGGCCCCCCGGTCCGAGCAACGGGCCACCCGAGTTGCCCGGCAGGACACTGGCATCGAGGGCGTAGACGCCCCGGGTGACCGAGCCGTTGTTGTAGATGTCCTTGCCGATGGCGGTGACCTCCTCCGTCACGCCGGCAGCCCCGATGGTGAGCCCGCGGTCCTCGGGGTAGCCGAGCAGCGCGGCCTGCGTGCCCCGAGACACCAGCGCGGAACTGATGGCGAGTGGAGGTCCGAGCGGTGCGTCGGTCCGGAGCACCGCCAGGTCGAAGTCAGGGTCGAACAGCACTGCGGTCGCGCTGTACGTGTTGGTCCCGATCACGAGCTGTGTGCTCCCGTTGCTCTCCCCCGCCACCACATGCGCGTTGGTGGCGACCAGACCCGGGCCCACCACGAAGCCCGAACCCTCCTGCTCGGCGTTGCACGCCGTGCCGAGGACCTTGACTGTCGAAAAGACGGCGGGGTCGGCCAGCGCCTTCGTCTCGGCGTCGGTCGGTGTCGAGACGGAGGGCGTCGAGGGCGGGTTGAGCGACGAGAAGACCTGAGGGAACCCCTGATCGTTCAGAAAAGTCTGCAGGTCGTTGAAGATGGACGGGGCCCGGGGCAGCACGCCGTCAATGGAATGCAGGATGTCCGAGCGTGCCACGGGGGCGCTGAGGGAGGTGAAGCGGCTGTTGGGGGACAAAATGACGGCGGCCACCACCCAGACGGAGAGCAGGACGGCCACGACGGCCACGGCGACCCCCAGAACGGCGTCGACATTGCCCAGGTGGTGCCGGCGCACCGTGACGTTGCTCCACGTGCCGACGACCCGTCCGGCGTAACCCAGCAGACAGGCGGTGAACAGGACGAGGGAGACCACCAGGACGGAGCGCGTGATGTCGCCCTGGCCTCCTCGCAGCAGGGGCACCCAGACGACGGTCCCGAGGAGGAAGCCGAGGAAGAATCCTCCGAAGGTGAGGATCTGGACGACGGCCCCGAGCCGCAGTCCATGGACGGCGGCCAGCAGCATCAGTCCGATGATCAGCAGGTCGACCCAATCCACCGGTGCGAGGGTAGCGAACGGTGCCCGGGGAAATGCGGCCCCCACAGCTATTCTCCTGGGGCCGTGCATCCACGCCCCGTGTTCCAGCATCGGAGTGTCCGGCGAAGCAGTGGCGGCCCGCTCCTGATCCTGGTTGCTTTCGCTGTCACCGCGTCGGGCTGTGCGCTGTCCGGACATGCGGGTTCACCCAAGGCCGTGCGCGTCCTGGGTGAGGCCACGGGCACCAAGCTGGCGGTGGGCCAGCCGGCCCCGAGCAGCACCGGCGACCTCGGCGCGGTCTCCTGTGCCACGGTGCGGCGCTGCTGGGCCGTGGGCGTCGCCGGTCCCAACCCCGCCCCGGCGACCGGCGCCACGGTGATTGCCGCCACCACCAACGGCGGCGAGACGTGGAAGCCACAAGAGGTTGCCGGTGGAAGCACCCCGCAGCTGAGCGGGGTGTCGTGCCCCACGGCGACAGAGTGCATGGCGGTCGGTTCCAACGGGGCATCGCTGCCGGGGAGCGGCGTCGTCATCACGACGAGGGACGCCGGCGCGACCTGGAGCGCGGTCACCTCGCCGCAGAACGCGCTCGCCGTCCTGAGCGTGACCTGCACCACCTCGGCCGACTGCACGGCGGTGGTGAGCGACGGCACCTCCACGTGGTCCGCCCACAGTCCCGACTTCGGCCAGACCTGGCAGCGGGAGGGCAACTTGCCGTCGTCCTTCCAGCCCGAGAACGACCTGACGTGCCTGGCCGGCGGGATCTGTCTCGACGCCGGCTACCTCCCAACGAGCAACAGCCACGGGCAAGGCGCCGTGGCGGTGAGCGCCGACGGCGGCCAAACGTGGGCCCTGGCCTCGGTGCCGTCAGGCGTCGGCGTCCTGCAGAGCACCGCGTGTCCCTCCACGTCGGTCTGCCTCGCGGCCGGCACGACCGGAACCACGGTGAGCGACGTGGTGCCGGCCAAGGGAGAGCTCCTCCGCAGCACAGACGGGGGCCACACGTGGGAGCAGACCGCCGGCACGGTGCCGGTGGAGGACGTCTACGGGATGGCATGCCCGTCGGCCCAGCAGTGCGCCATGGTCGGGGCGTTCTGGTTCGGCCTTCCCGAGGTGGGTGTCGGCGCCGTGGCGCAGAGCATCGATGCCGGCTCGACGTTCCGCAGTTCGCCGACTTCGTACACCCCGATCACCTTGACGGCGGTGGCCTGCCCGTCGACTTCGAGCTGCGTTGCCGTCGGGGGGCACACCGTGGCCACGGTCACGCTGCTGCACCCCAAGCACCACCAGGGGACAGCGACCACCGGGGCGCCGACCACCGGGGTGACCACCACCTCAACCGTTGCCCCCACGACCGGGGCAACCACCTCCACCGTGGCGCCCACGACCGTGGCGCCGGCCACCGGGGCAACCACCACCTCCACCGTGGCGCCCACGACCGGGGTGACCACCACCTCCACCGGGGTGCCGACCACCTGAGGCGGTCAGTGCGGCCGGGGCCTCAGCGCCCTGCAGATGGAGCGGCCCCCGGAAAGAGATCCCTCGTCAGAGGGGTCATATCCTCGTAGACTCAGGAATCGCTCCACGGCTGTGATTGCTCGCGCGGCGAGGGGGATGCGGCCTTCTGCCGCCTGAATGATGGAGGAGCGCCATGGCGCAGACCTGCCAGCAATGTCAGAGCCAAGCCGGCGATGAGGCCAACCACTGCCCGAATTGTGGCGCGGCGCTGCACACCGCAGCGGCGTCCGGCCAGGGCGCCCCGACCGCCGGGCCGGCTCCGGCGGGTTCTCCCCCGCCTGGGGCGGCTGCGCCCACCGGGGCTGCAGGCACGTCGGCCGTGCCTCCCTTCAAATTCGACATCGCCCGCTGGACGCTGGCCGATCGGATCGCCGGGGTCGCCACGCTCGTGCTCTTCATCTGCCTCTTCCTCCCCTGGTTCACGTATTCCTACGGTTTCGGGAGTACGTCTGTGAACGGGTTGTGGCACGGGTGGATGTGGCTCTCGCTGATCCTCTCCATCGCGATCATCGCCTACCTGGTGCTCGTCGCCGGCTGGGACAAACTCCCCATCAGTCAGGACGTCCCGCACCTCACCGTGATGATGATCGCGACGATTGTGAACGCGGTCCTGGTCCTGATCTCCTTCATCGACAAGCCCGGCGGCTCGGGTATCGGTTGGGGATTCGGCGCCATCGTCGGTCTGATTGCGGCGCTCGTGGCCGCGGCGCCTTTCGCCATTCCGCAGCTGCGCGCCAAGACGATGTAGCGACGGCGGACGAGCGGGACCGGGAGCGGGAGCGGCGAGGCCACGTCAAGTGCCGCATAGAGGTTGGTGGTGCCGTGACGCACGTAGTCATGGGTGCGCCGCTCGGGGAGCCCGGGGCGAAGGGGAAGCACCGGGGCGGTGCGATCGAGCGCTTGGACCTGGGTCTTCTCGTCGACGCACAAGACGAGGGCCCCATCGGGGGGATTGATGTAGAGGCCCACGACGTCGCGCACCTTGTCGACGAAGAGCGGGTCGGGGCTGAGCTTGAAGGTATCGACCAGGTGGGGTTTGAGACCGAAGGCCCGCCAGATCCGGCTGACCGCGCTCTGGCTCATTCCAGTCGCCTTGGCCATCGACCGTGTCGACCAGTGGGTGGCGTCGACCGGAGTCTCTTCGAGTGTCTTGACGATCACCGCTTCGACGTCGTCGTCGGAGATCGAGCGCGGGGTGCCTGGGCGCGGCTCGTCGTGGAGACCATCGAGCGATTGGCCAGGAACCGACGACGCCACTTCCCACCGTGTGCTCATCGAACCGCTAGCTGCGCATGGCGGCGAACAGCAACCCCGGGATCTTCGCTGCCGACGGTTCGGCCTCGAAGGCCACGAACCGTCGCATGACGTCGTAGGAGTCGGTCGCAGTGGCGAACCACGGCGGCTTCGGCCGAGCCCGGAACGGACCGCGCACAATCGACTTCTGCGGCCGGTCGAACATGGCTGCATTGCCGACGACGCCCGTCCCCGACTGAATGTCGGTGCGGGCGTGCCCCGGGTAGGCGCCCCAACTGGTCGATCCCATGGCGAACGACAATGCGTGCCAGACGTTGACGCCGATGGAGCCGTAGCGCAGGTCGGCCACGGCCCGGTCGACGCTCTCGGCCACAGCGGGGTCCTTCAAAGAGGACGGGCTGACGATGACGGTGGCGCCCAAGGTGCCCCAGACGACGTCGTTGCAGAAGGTCGTGGCGGCGTCGACGAAGGCCGCCGGCGACAGGGCGGTCAGGGCCGTCTCGGCCACCTGCCCGAAGAACGACTCCACGTTGAAGCAGATGTCCGCCGTCCGGCCCGGGGGCACGCCCCGGATGAACGTCCACGGCAGCGCGTCGTCCGGCCCGCGGCCATACTCCTCGGCGTCGGGGTGGGCGGCGAGGAAGGCGGCGCGCCGGTCGGCAGCGCCCGGGTAGTAGGCGCGGCGCGTGGTGATCTCGTTCAGCGTCTGGGTCAACGCACCGAGGAAGGCCTCGCGTTGGGGCCAGGCCGCGTGCGTCACCACGAGGCGGGCCGAGACGCAATTGAAGCCGGCGTTGTTCACCAGCATGGTCGCCACGTGCTCTGCCTGATAGAGCAGCTCGGGGGTCGACCAGCGGCCCGGCACCACAATGACAGGCGAAACGCTGCCCAGCTCCGCCGTGACCGGCTTGTCCAGCGCGGGCTCGTCCGCCTCCTTTCGCCGGGCGCCCTCGGCCCCGGTGCCGAAGACGACCGCGTCGTACGTCTTGTCCGACCCCGTGATGTGCACCTCGTCGATACGGGGATGCGCGGTCAGGTGCTGCCCGACGGCCGCGCCGCCATCGACGATGCGCAACACTCCGGCCCTGACCAACGCGGCCAGGGCGCGCCGCCAATGCGGCACCAGGTAGTCGTTGACGGGATTGGCCTTCATCACGACGACCTTGCCTTCGACGAAGAGCTTCGAGAGGGCATCACGCGGGCCGAGGGAGGCCACGTTCCCGGCTGCGAGCACCAGCGCCGTCCCCGCATGGCCCAGGGGGTCGGCGTAGGCGGCGGCCTGCCCCGAGACCAGCGTGTCGCGCGTCACCCCGGGCTGCATGTAGATCTCGGCCGTCGTCTGGGGGAAAGTGATCCGGTCGAAGGCACCGGCCGGGAAGACCTGCACCCGCAGCCGACCGTCGGGCGCCTGTCGCACCGGGCCGGCGAACGAGGGCTTGCCGTCCTTGGCGATTTCGCGCAGCGCGTCGCGCAACAGGCGCGCCATGCGCACGAATGTCCCGATGCCGGTGAACAACTCCTCAGCCGCCTCGGTGCTGCCCGGCTTCAACCCCTTCGCCGTGCAGGCGGCCGCCAACCACTCGTCGGCGACGGCCATGGTGTCGGTGATGACCTGCTGCAGCAGATCTGCTCGCGCTGCGGCGTCGGTTCGGGCCCACACGGTGGCCTGGTCCGCCACCTGGTCGACGATCTCGTTCAGCGCGGACGGGTCAAGTTGGGTGGTGGTGCCGACGACACGCCGGTGCCCGCCCTGTCGTGATCACCCGTCGGAGCCACGGCCCCCCGGCTCGTGATGGTCATGCGGCCAGCGTACCGAGCGAGCCGCCGAAGCCGATCGGAGAGGCGGGCCTGAGGCCCGTGGTTCCCGGCGACCCTGGTCAGACGACCCTGGTCAGGCGACCCGGGGGAGCACTTCCTCCGCCAGCAGTTCGATGTGCTCGAGGTCGTCGAGGTCGAGCACCTGCAGATAGACCGACTCGGTGCCGATGGCGGCGAATTGCCGCAGACGCGCCACGACCTCGTCCGGCGTGCCGGCCACGCCGTGCGCGCGCAGATCCTCTGCCTTGCGACCGATGTTGGCGGCCCGGCGCTCCACCTCGGCCTCGTCGGCGCCACAGCACACGGTCTGCGCCGCCGACAGCCGCAACGTCGCAGGGTCACGCCCCTTGTCGGTGCAGGCGGCGCGGACGCGGGCGAACTGCGCCTCGGTGTCGTCGAGCGACGAGAACGGAAGGTTGAACTCGTCGGCGAAGGTGGCGGCGAGGCGGGGTGTCCGCTTGGGCCCGCCGCCGCCGACGATGAGGGGCGGGTGCGGCTGCTGCACCGGCTTGGGCAGGCCCGGGCTGTCCTTCAATTGGTAATGACGCCCGTCGAAGTCGAACGTCTCGCCGACCGGCACCTCCCAGAACCCGGTGAGGATGGCCAGCTGCTCCTCCAGCCTTTCGAATCGCTCGCCGAGGGGCTGAAAAGGCACGCCGTGCGCTGTGTGCTCGGCGTCGTACCAACCGGCACCGAGGCCGAGCTCGGCCCGGCCGCCACTCATGTCGTCCACCTGCGCCACCTGAATGGCGAGCAAGCCGGGCAGGCGAAAGGTGGCGGAGGTCACCATGGTGCCCAGTCGGATGCGGTCGGTCTCCCGGGCGATGCCACCCAACGTGACCCAGGCGTCGGTGGGCCCGGGCAGGCCGTCGCCACCCATGGCCAGGAAATGGTCGGAGCGGAAGAAGGCGTCGAAGCCGGCGGACTCGGCGGCCTGCGCCATCCTCACCTGCTGCTCGTAGGACGCCCCCTGCTGGGGCTCCACGAAGATGCGGAGTCTCATCGACTCAAGTTAACCGGCGTTCCCCCGGCGCGAGCGGGTCGCGCCGACAGGCGGAGAGGGAGATGGGGATGCAGCCGTGGTGCCCGAGCGGGCAGACTCACCACATGGACATCGGCGTCATCTTTCCCCAGGCGGAGGCGGGCGGCGACCGCGGTGCCGTGCGCGCCATAGGGCAGGCCGTGGCCGACCTGGGCTACACGCACTTGGCGGCGTACGACCACGTGCTGGGCGGCGACACCGCAGTGCTCGGGGACCTGGGGGGTCCGTACACCATCGACACCACTTTTCGTGAGCCGTTGTTGATGTTCTCCTACGTGGCCGGGTTCACCGACCTGGCCTTCGCCACCTCCATCCTCATCGGGCCACAACGCCAGACGGCGCTGCTGGCCAAGCAGGCGGCCGAACTCGACCTGCTCTGCGGCGGGCGCTTCCGGCTGGGGCTCGGCATCGGCTGGAACAAGCTCGAGTACGACGCGCTCGGCGTCCCCTTCGAGGAGCGGGCCGCCATCCTTGAGGAGCAGGTCGTGGTGTTGCGCGCGCTGTGGACCGAATGGAGCGTCACGATCGACGGCCGCTACCACCACATCCGGGCCTCGGGGATCGCACCGCCGCCGGTGCAGCGGCCGATTCCGATCTGGATCGGCGGCCACGCCCCGGCCGCGCTGCGGCGCGTGGGGCGCATCGCCGACGGCTGGTTTCCGATGGCGCGGCCCGGTGGCGGACTCGAAGCCGCGCTCGAGACCATCCGCGAGGGTGCCGCCGAGGTCGGGCGCGACGTCTCGAACCTGCAGTTCGAGGGCAGGCTCGAGTACTCCGTGCGCGACCACGACAAAATCGCCGAGCACGCCCGCCGCTGGGAGGCGGCAGGGGCGAGCCATCTGTCGCTGAACACCATGCACGCCGACCTCCCCACCACGGACGCACATATCGCGGCGCTGGCGGAGATGGCCGAGGTCCTCCTGTAGGCACCCGCCGTCCTGGGTGCCCGGACACCGGCGCGGGGGTGCCCCCGGGCTTTGGCAGGATGGAGAGATGACCGAACACAGCGGCTACCCCGGCGCGCCCCCGGGGTGGTACGGGGACCCGGCGGGCGGCCCGGGCCAACGCTGGTGGGACGGCTACGCCTGGACCGAGGCCACCGTGCTGCCCCAGCAACCGCCGCCACCGCCGCCGTGGGCCGGCGCGGCCCCGCCGCAGCAGGCACCGGCGCAGATTGCGCCGTGGGCCGCGGCCTCGGAACGGCTCAACGCCTTCACCGCGACGCAAGCGGTGGACGACGAGGAGCGCAAGGTGGGGTGGGCGCGCTTCGCCGTGGCGGTACCCGGCGTCTACTTCCTCGTCAGCCTCCTGCTGCAGCGGGCGAACGCGGACCAGCTGCGCTCCGCCGGGCACCAGTTCCGTATCGACTTCCACGACGCGCAGCTCGGCAGGACGGCGCCGGCGTACCACGCCCCGGCCAACTCGTTGGCGCCGATCGGCCTTCTCGTCGGGGCGCTGACCATCGCCGCCGTGATCATCGCTTGTGTGTGGCAGCACAAGGCGGCGTCGGCCGGGCGCGCCCTCCACATCCCCTCGCAGTACTCGCCGGCCTGGGGTGTGGGCTGTTGGTTCGTGCCGATCGTCAACCTGTGGATGCCCTATGGCGCCATCCGCGACTGTCTCCCACCCGGACATCCACACCGGGCGCGCGTGCTGCAGTGGTGGCTGGCGCTGCTGCTCGCCTGGAGCCTCAGCGTCGCGGCCGGCACTGCCGCCCTGTTCTCGACGGGAACCGGACTCGTCCTGGCGATACCCGCCGCATTGGCGTGCCTGGCCGTCATTGCGTGGGCGCCCGGCATAGTGGTGGCCATCGCCGCGGCCCACCGGGAAGCGTTGGCTGCTCAGACCGAGGGAACAGGGGTGTCCCGGACGGGGCTCTCACCCGGCTAGTTCTCAGCCTCGGCGAGGAAATCCTCGAGCTTACGAACTGTTCACCTCTGGGATAGCGCTCCTGTTGCTTCACGTTCACTTGGCCTCGCTACGTTCCTGGTAGTGGCCGACGGAGAGATCACCCAGGCAAGTCTCAATCCCGTGACAACTGCAGCGCAGTCCGATGTCGACAAGGCGCTGCAGGCCCTCGATCCCGATGCGGCACGGCCCGAATGCGTCATGCGCTCGGTCAACCTGAGCCTCGGCTTCTCGGGCCGGATGGTCATGAGCGACGTCAACGTCGATCTCAAGCGCGGTTCGATCACCGCCCTCATCGGGCCGACTGGCTCGGGCAAGTCCACCTTCCTGCGCACGCTCAACCGGATGAACGACCGGGTGCCCGGCTTCACGCGCGAGGGCGACGTCACGCTCGACGACGAGAGCCTGTGGGCGCAGCACGTCGACCTCCTGACACTGCGCCGGCGCGTCGGCATGTTGTTCCAGCGGCCGAACCCGTTCCCGATGTCGATCAAGGACAACGTGGTCGCCGGGGTGAAGGCGCACCGCATCGCCAAGGGCAAGCAGCTCGACGTGGTGTGCGAGCGCCGCCTGACCGAGGTCGGACTGTGGGACGCCGTCAAGGACCGCCTCAACGACTCGCCGTTCCGGCTGTCGGGCGGACAACAGCAGCTGCTCTGCCTGGCGCGTGCACTGGCGGTGGGCCCCGAGGTCCTGCTGCTCGACGAGCCGACCTCGTCGCTCGACCCTGTGACGACGGAGTCCATTGAGGCACTGCTCAAGACACTGGCGCCTGCACTGACCCTGATCGTCGTGACCCACAACCTGGGCCAGGCCATGCGGGTCTCGCACCAGACGATGTTCTTCTACCAGGGAGCGCTCGTGGAGTACGGAGCTACCGACGACCTGTTCAACAGGCCGTCGCATCCGGACACCGAGCGTTACGTCACGGGACGGATGGGCTAGGCGACGGAACCGGACCCCGGGAGTGCGGGTCCGCTGCACCACACGAGCCGCATCAACCGAATCACCCAGAGCAACACCAACCAACCAACATCACAAGGAGAGAACCTGTGAAAAACCCGATGAGAGCGACGCGACTGCGGCGAGGAGTGATCGCCGTTTCAGCGGCAGGGCTCGCGCTGAGTTCGATCGTCCTCAGCACGGCAGCAGGCGCTGCCGCCAAGCTGCCGTCTGGCGGCGTCGAGAAGCCGGCCGGTGGCCAGGTGACCGAGACCGGGAGCACCCTGCTCTACCCGCTCTTCAACCTGTGGGCCAGCGGATACAACGAGAAGTACTCGAACACGTCGATTCAGACGGCAGGCGACCGGGTCCGGTACAGGCATCTCCGACGCCACGAACGGGACCATCGACATCGGCGCCTCCGACGCCTACCTGTCACCCACCGAGGTGTCGGCCAGCCCGCACCTGAAGAACATTCCGCTGGCGATTTCGGCGCAGCTGGTGGCCTACAACATCCCCGGCATCACCGCCCACCTGAAGCTGAGCGGAAAGCTGGTGTCGCAGATCTACTCGGGCACCGTCACCAACTGGAACGCCTCGCAGATCGCCAGTGCCAACCCCGGGGTGACGCTGCCGAACCTGCCGATCGTCACGCTGCACCGCTCGGACAGCAGCGGTGACACCTTCTTGTTCACCACCTACCTGTCCAAGGCCGACCCGTCGGGTTGGGGCGCCAAAATCGGTTACAACACGACCGTGCCGTGGCCGAATGCGCCTGGTGCACTTGGTGAGAGCGGGAACTCGGGCATGGTCTCGGGCTGCAAGGCCACGGCAGGCTGCATCGCCTACATCGGCATCAGCTATCAGACCCAGGTCCTGCAGGCCGGCCTCGCGTACGCCGCCCTGGGCAACGCCAAGGGCCAGTACGTCCTGCCCACGCAGGCGGCCATCGCCGCCGAAGCGGCCGGCTTCGTGAAGAAGACACCCGCCAACGGGACCATCTCCCTCATTTACGGTCCCATCAGCGGCGGCTACCCGATCATCAACTACGAGTACGCCATCGTGTCGAACGACCAGTCGTCCTCGTCGGCGGCCAAGAACATCCGGTCGGTACTGGAGTGGGCCATCAACCCGAAGCAGGGCTCGGCGAGTTCTTACCTCTCACAGGTCGACTTCCAGCCTCTGCCGACCAAGGTCGTGGCGCAGTCGGTCAAGCAGATCCTGAGCATCAGCTAGCGATGGCAACCGTCGGCGGCGTGGCGGGGCGTGTCCCCGCCACGCCGCAAACGGGGTCGATGGGCAAGCCCCCCCTGCCCCGGCGGGTGTGGGACTTCGCCCTCCGCAACGAGGAGAAGGCCTGGCGCAGCTCGGCCTGGATTGCGGTGCTCCTGCCGCTGGCCGCCCTCGTCTTCGCCGTCTCGGTGCTGGCCGTCAAGGCGTGGCCGGCCATCCGGGTCAACGGCTGGTACTTCTTGTACGGGCGAAACTGGACCTACGGCAACGGCTACGGCGCCGTCGTGCACACCAACGGTGTGGCCCATCCCCAGGGGGCGCAGTTCGGTGCCTGGGCCATCATCTGGGGGACGCTCGTCTCCTCCCTCATCGCCATCGTCATTGCCGTCCCGCTCTCCATCGGCGCCGCCTTCGCACTCACCGAGCGGATGCCCACGTGGATTTCGAAGCCACTGGGCTTCACCATTGAGATCCTGGCCGGCATTCCGAGCGTGGTCATCGGGCTGTGGGGCATCCTGACCTTCGGGCCCTGGCTGGCCAAGAACGTCTTCCCCGTCATCGCCAACAACGTGCCCGACGTCCCGGTACTGCGCTACTTCAAGCAACCGGTCGGTGGCGGCGAGGGCCTCCTGGCGGCGGGCATCGTGCTCGCCCTCATGATCGTCCCCATCATCGCCTCGACCACCCGCGACCTCTTCCAGCAGGTGCCCCCGCTCCCCAAGGAGGGGGCGTCCGCCCTCGGCATGACCGACTGGGAGGTGGCGAACAAGGTCACACTCCCGTGGGTGCGCTCGGGCATCATCGGCGCCACCGTGCTGGGGCTCGGGCGGGCGCTGGGCGAGACCATCGCCATCGCCATGATCGGCGGCGCCTCGCTGCACATTCCACCGACGATCTATCTGCCCTTCACCACCGTGGCCGCCACCATCCTCACCCAGCTCGACGGCGCGCTGACCGACGGCACCGGCTTTGCCGTGGCCACGCTGGCCGAGTTGGCCCTGGTGCTGGCCGTGATTTCGGTCGGGGTCAACCTGCTGGCCCGGATGATCATCAGGCGGACCGGCCGTACCGGCGGACCCGTGGGCGGCGCCTGATGGCAACCACGCTGGCCGGCGGCCCAGCCACGAGGCGTCGGCGCGTCTCGACGATCACCTGGCGGCTGCTGACCTACCTGGCGCTCGTCCTGATCATGGCGCCGGCCGCCTGGCTGTTGCTGGGCGTCATCGGCCGTGCGCTCCCCCATTGGCAGTGGAGCGTGCTGTGGACCCAGCTCACGCCGACCGGTGGCGGCCTGCGCGACCAAATTCTGGGCACGCTCATTCTGATGGTGGGCGTCTTCATCATCGCCGGCACCATCGGCGTGCTGGCCGGCATCCACCTGGCCGAGTTCACCCAGGCCAAGAAGGCCAGCGGCCGGCTCAGCGCACCGCTGCGCACCGCCTCGGACATCCTGTCGGGCTTCCCCTCCATCGTCCTCGGCTACGTGGGTTACGTCGCCCTCGTGGTCGGGCTGCACTGGGGCTTCTCTCTCGCGTCGGCCCTGATCATCCTGTCCATCATGGTCATCCCCTACATCGCCAAGACGACCGAGAACTCGCTGCGCCAGGTCCCGACCGGCTACCGGGAGGGCGCGGCCGCGCTGGGCATGTCGGCGGGTTACGGCCTGCGCAAGGTCGTGCTGAAGAGCGCCCTGCCCGGCATCGCCACCGGGCTGCTCCTGGCCCTGGCCATCGCCTGCGGAGAGACGGCACCGCTGATCTACACCGCCGGGTTCTCCAACACGCTGCCGCACTCGTTGACGCACGCGCAGTTCCCGTACCTGACCTACGTCGTGTTCACCTACTACAACGACCCGTCGGTGCAGAAGCACTACGTCTCCTACGACGCCGCGCTGATCCTCGTCGTCATTGTGCTCCTCCTGCTGGTGGTCAGCCGGGTCGTCGTGGCCCGCACCCAGCGCAACTCCGAGAGCGCCCCCCAAGGGGGCCGTGGGTTCTTCACCCGTTTTCGCACTGTGACTGTCGCCGCCCCGCCGGAGGCGGCGGCCCCCGGGGACGAGCCACGGGCGTCCGGGCCCGAGCTCGACTTTCCGCCGAACTGATCGCCGCCGCGCACGCCCCCACCGGGCGCCGCGGGGTCACCGGCTTTCTGCCGTACGCCCGACCTTCTAAGGTGGCCCGCAGTTGGAGCACCACCTGAATGACGAGGAGGACGGACCGTTGAGCGCAGGACCTGAATGGGGCCCATTGGCCCGTCTGGCGGGAGTCTGGGAAGGCGAGAAGGGCGAGGACGTCGCCTACGCCAACCAGGACGGAAAAATCGGCCTGACCCCCTACCGCGAGCACATCGACTTCAAGCCCTTCGGGCCGGTGGAGAACGGCAGCCAGGTGCTCTACGGCCTGGACTACCGCATGGCCGCCTGGCGCGGTGAAGAGGACAGCCCGTTCCACACCGAGGTCGGCTATTGGATGTGGGACGCCCGCGACAGCGAGGTCGTCCGCTGCTTCCTCATCCCCCGGGGATCGGCCATTGTGGCCGGCGCCGTGGTCGGGGCGGAGGACACGAAGTACACGCTGCACGCCAGCGTGGGCAGCCAGACCTACGGGATCCTCTCCAACAACTGGCTGGACAAGAACGCGCAGGCCATCCGCTACGAGGTCACGATCGACACCAGCGTGGACGACGAGTTCACCTATACCGAGACGACCGTCATTAAGCACGCCCGGCTGCCCGAAGAGGTGGTCCACACGGATCTCAACACGCTACGGAAGATCGCCGACGCCTAGCAGCGCTGACCGGTTGGGTCGGCCACGGCCGGGCCAGAGGCCGTAGGGAGGCACGACATGTTCGAGTGGTCAGAGGAGCAGCTGGCAATCCGCGACGCGGTGCGCCGGTTCGTCGAAGAAGAGGTCAAGCCGAACGTCGACGAGCTCGAGCACGGTGACACCCCGCCCTACGAGGTGATCCGCAAGCTCTACCGGACCTTCGGGCTGGACGCGCTGGCGCGGGACTCCTTCAAGCGGGCACTGGAGCGCAAGACGTCGGGCGCACCGGCGCCCGAGCGCACCGAGGGCGGCGGCAACGCCGCCATGACGCTCATCCCCATCATTGAGCTGTGCCACTACTGCCCCGGCATCGTCACCGCACTCGGGGTCAGCACCGGCCTGGCCGGCGGCACCATCATGAAGGGTGGGACGCCGGCACAAATGGAGCGCTGGGGCCTCGACCTGCTCACGCTCGACAAGGTCGGCGCCTGGGCCATCACCGAGCCCGACTCGGGCTCGGACGCCCTCGGCGGCATGAAGTCGTCCGCATTGCGCGACGGCGACGAGTACGTCCTCAACGGCAACAAGACGTTCATCACGAACGGCCCTTACGCCGACACCATCGTCTTCTACGCCAAGCTGGACGACGGGAGCGACACACCGCTGCGCCAGCGTCCGGTCCTGACCTTCATCCTCGACCGCGGCATGCCCGGGCTCGAGCAATCCAAGCCGTTCCGAAAGATGGGACTGCACTCCTCGCCGACCGGCGAGCTCTTCCTCACCGATGTGCGCGTCGGCAAGGACCGGCTGCTCGGCGAGACGGAGGGCAAAGGCGGGAACGAGGGGCGCGAGAGCGCCAAGGGGAACTTCACCACGGAGCGGGCCGGCGTGGCCGCCATGTCGCTCGGCCTCATCGAAGAGTGCCTCAAGCTGTCGGTGCAGTACGCCAAGGACCGCCTTCTCTGGGAACGGCCCATTGCGGAATTCCAGCTCATTCAGCTGAAGCTGGCCCGCATGGAGGTGGCCCGCCTCAACGTGGAGAATCTGGTGTTCCGTCACATTGAGCTGAGCTCGGCCGGCAAGAGCCTGACGCTGGCCGAGGCCTCGGCCATGAAGCTGTACTCGGCCCAGGCCGCGTCGGATGTGGCCATGGAGGCGGTGCAGCTCTTCGGCGGCAACGGCTACATGTCGGAGTTCCGGGTCGAGCAACTGGCGCGCGATGCGAAGGTCTTCCAGATTTACGCGGGCACCGACGAAATCCAGGTGACCCACATCGCCCGTGACCTCCTGAGCCGCTGACGTGACGGACCTGTTCGGTCCCGCCCCGGCCGACGCCGTGTTCGACGACATGGTCGACAAGCGGCACGCGTTGCACCGCCGGCCCGAGCTGTCCTTCGCCGAACACGAGACCACGGCCATCATCCGCGACCACATGGCGGCGCTCGGGATCGCCGAGACCCTGCGGACGACGGACACCGGCGGCATCTTCACCATGGAGGGCGGCCGGCCCGGGCGCCGCGTCGTCCTGCGAGGTGACATCGACGCCCTCCCAGTGCAGGAGGACGAGGCCCGCCCCTTGCACTCCGAGGTCGAGGGCGTCATGCACGCGTGCGGTCACGACGTGCACGTGGGCTCCATGCTCGGTGCCGCCATCGTTGCTGGCGGCGCGCCGCGATGATCTGCCGGGCACGTACATCTTCCTCTTCCAGCCGGCGGAGGAGGCGCTCTGCGGGGCCAAGGCGATGTTGGAGCGCGGCGCGCTCACCGCCATGGAGGGCGCTCGTCTGGTCGGGTTCCACGTCACGTCCGCCCTGCCCTCGGGCTTCGTGGCCCTGCGCGCCGGCATCGCCATGTCCGAAGCGAACTCGTTGCGCATCACCCTGACCGGTCCGGGTGGACACGGCGCCATGCCCTCGGCGCAGGGCGACGTCATACGGGCAACGGCGGAGCTGGTGAGCCGGTTGGGCGAGGTGGCCGCGGGACTGCGCTACGAGGAGACCGACTGCGTCTGCAGCGCCGGCACCATCCACGCCGGCACGGCCGTCAACGTGGTGCCGACCTCGGCCCGGGTCACCGGCACGCTGCGCACCTTCACCGAGGCGCAGCACGAGGAGGCCCTGGTCCGCCTGCAGGACCTGTGCGACCAGGTCGGAGACGACCAGGGCGTCCACGTGGAGCTCGAGGTGCCCGAGCACACCCGTGCCGTGGTCAACGACGCCGAGGTCACCGCGGTGGTGGAGGCGGAGGCGAGCGTGGTGCTCGGTCCCGACCAGGTCTTCCGGACGCCGCCGGTCGGGCCGAGCGACGACGTCAGCGAGTTCCTCCGCCACCTGCCGGGCTGCTACTTCTTCGTCGGCGGCGGCGCGGCGGATGGTTCGAGCGGGACGCACCACAGCCCGACCTTCCTGGTCGAGGACGAGTCCCTGCGGGTCGGGGCCAGCGTGCTGGTCCGCAGCGCCGTGGCATTGGCCGCGCCGTGACCACCGCGGGCACAATGGGCCGATGACCGCCTCGGACCTCTTCGACATTGCAGGGAAGACGGCCCTGGTCACCGGCGGCAGCCGCGGCATCGGCAAAATGATCGCCGAGGGCTTCGTGGACGCCGGCGTGAAGGTCTACATTTCGTCGCGCAAGGCCGACGTGGTGGCGGAGGTCGCCGCCGAACTCTCCGAGAAGGGCACCTGCATCGGCATTCCGGCCGACCTCTCCACCGAGGCCGAATGCCGGCGCCTGGCCGACGAAGTGGCGTCGCGCGAGGACTCCCTCGACATCCTCGTCAACAACGCAGGCGCCACCTGGGGCGCGCCGCTGGCCGACTTCGACGAGGCGGCCTTCGAACGCGTGCTCGCCCTCAACGTCAAGGGGGTCTTCCACCTGACCAAGTTCCTGGTGCCGCTTCTTGAGAAGGCGGGAACGGTGGAGGAGCCGGCACGCGTCATCAACATCGGGTCGATCGACGGCATACAGGTGCCGACGCTCGAGACGTACTCCTACTCCGCGTCGAAGGCGGCGGTGCACCAGCTGACGCGCCACCTGGCCAAGCGGCTCGCCCCGACCATCACGGTGAACGCCATTGCGCCGGGCCCCTTCGAGTCGAAAATGATGGCCGCCACCCTTGAGGCCTTCGGTGAGCAGATCGCCGCGAGCGCCCCGCTGCGGCGCATCGGTCGGCCCGACGACATGGCCGGGGCCGCCATCTACCTGTCCTCGCGGGCGGGGGCCTACCTGACCGGCACGATCATTCCGGTGGACGGGGGCATCGCCACCACCCGATAGTGCGTCGTACCGCAGTACTGATCACTCGCTCCACGAGTCCATACAAGGGGGTTCCACCGTGCTGCTGCTCCACGAGGTCCACCGCGTCGCCGGCGCCAAAGAAGACGCCTTCGACGACGCCTATCGCGACCACTACCTGCCGGCATTGGCCAAGTCGGACGGGAGCAGGCTCCTGTGGTACCTGCGCCTCTCCCACGGCAGCGGGCAGGCGTACACCATCGTCAGCATCACCGGCTGCCGCGACGCGGCGGCGTGGGAGGAGCTGTCCGAGCGCGTCCGTGTCGGTGACCTGGCCGAGTGGTCCTCGGAAGTCGACGCCATGCGCCACGCCCACGAGGGCAAAATCGTCCGCCCGGTTCCCTGGTCGCCGCTGCAGGAGATCGACTTCAGCAGCGTGCCCGTGCACGGCGAGACCCACAAGAACTCACTCTTCATGGAGGACACGGCGTGGCCCTTCAAGGGCGGCCTGCAGGCGTACCTGGCCAAGGCCGGCACGCTCTACGACCACACGTTGAGCAGCCAGAAGAAGGAGGGCATCGGGATGATTGAGCTCGAGGCCGCTTTCCAGCCCGTCCTCGGCACCCACCAGACGACCGAGGTGATTTTGTGGCAGCGGGTGGTCAACACGAAGGCGGTGATGTGGATGCTCGGTCACGACCTCCCGCCGGAGGCGTCGGCCCCGGGGACCTGGCTGCACGACGCTCTCGAGGTGCGCGACCGCTGGGAGAGCCGGCTGCTGCGCAGCGCGGCGTGGTCCCCGCTGTACTGAAGTCAGCTGTACCAAGAGGTCGGCGCTCAAGCGCCGTTGGCCAACTTTCTTGTCGCAGAAGCTCGCAATTGGGACACAATTGGCCACCCGAGGTCGGACGCTTCCCTTTATCGTCGTACCCGTGACGACGGGGGACGACCAGCCCTGGCTCCGCCCTTCCCCGGGACTCTGGCGCATGCGCCGGGCCGAGGTGGGTGCATTCTCGGTGGTCCTGGCCGCGCTCTTCGGGCTGCTCTTCTGGGCGGCACGGGGTCCAGTGGCCGGGCTCGTCAGCGTGCTCGTCGTGGCGGTGCTCGGGGCGTCCCTGTCGTGGTTCCTTCGGCGACGCTTCCGGGCCTGGCGCTACCAGGAACGCAACGAGGACCTCATTGTCGCCCGGGGAGTCATGGTGCAGCGACTCTCCGTGGTGCCCTACGGCAGAATGCAGTTCGTCGAGGTGACCGCCGGGCCGGTGGAGCGGCTGTTCCGCCTGTCGACGGTCAAGCTGCACACGGCGGCGGCGGCCAGTGACGCACGCATTCCGGGGCTGGAACGAGGCGAAGCGGCACGCCTGCGCGACCGGTTGACCGAGCTGGGCGAGTCGATGGCAGCGGGCATGTGACCGACGCCGCGCCCGAAACGGCACCGCCCGACGGGGAGTGGCTTCGACTGCATCCTCTCACGCCCATCGCTCGCATCGGCCGCCTCGTCCCGGCCCTGGTGCTGCTGCTCTTGGTGTCGACCGTCCACTCGAAGGCCGAGAACGGGAAGGTCGAGACCGACTATCTCATTGCGTTCACGCTGCTCTCCGCTCTCTACGGCTACATCCACTGGATGGTCACGCGCTGGCGCTTCGAGGGGGGCACCCTGCGCATTGAGACGGGCCTGATCCGGAAGGATTCCCGCCGGCTGCCGCTGGCACGGATACAGGCGGTCGACATCGTGCGGCCCCTGCTGGCCCGGTTGCTCGGCGTGTCGGAGCTCCGCATCCGCCTGGCCGGATCGGGTGGCACCGACGGCAAGCTGGCCTACCTGTCCGAAGCGCAGGCGGCTGAACTGCGGCTGGTCCTCCTCGCCGGCCACATCGACACCGAAGCGGCCCCCAGCAGCAACACCGGCCTCCCCATGGCCAGCGTCGACACGGCACGCCTGCTGGCGTCGGTCTTCCTTTCGCTGGTGACCATCGTCATCATCGGCACCGTGGCCGCGTTGGCGATCCTCGACCAGTTCGAGCCGAAGACGGCGGCCGGCGCGGCCGCGTTCCTCGCCGTCTACCTGCTCAGTGCCGCCGGTGTCATCTGGCGGCGCCTGTCGGGCCAGTACAACTTCATCGCGGTGGAGGCGCCCGAGGGGGTGCGCATCCGGCGCGGGCTGCTGCAGACCATTTCCGAGACCGTGCCCTACGGGAGGATTCAGGCGGTGCGCCAGGTGGAGCCCTTGCTCTGGCGACCCTTCGGCTGGTGCCGCCTGGAGGTCGACGTGGCCGGCGCGACGGCACGCAACCAGCGGGGCGAGGGCACCAGCGTCGTACGCAAGGCGCTCCTGCCCGTCGGATCGCAGCAGGACTCGTGGCACCTGTTGGCGCGGTTACTCGGCGCGCCCGACCCCGAGCGAACGGCGCCACCGGAGCGGGCCCGCTTGAAGGCGCCGCTGAGCTTCCACTTCCTCTCCGCCGGCCACGACAGCGCGCATGCCGTCTGCGTCACAGGCCGGATCAACCGGGCCACCACCTGGGTCCCGCTGGAGAAGTCGCAGAGCATCCGCCGGGTCCAGGGCCCGCTGCAGCGGCCCCTCGGGCTGGCCACGGTGCACGTCGACGTGGCCGGCAAGCGGACCCGGGCCGAATTCCGCGACCGCGAGGTGGCGGAGGCGGACCGCCTGGTGGCAGAGCTGACGGAACTCAGCCGCTCGGCCCGGCTGCGCGAACACAAGGTCGCACCCGCTCCGGACGGTGGGGCCGCTCCGTCAGGCTGGTACCCCGATCCGGCAGGCCGGCACGAGCAGCGCTATTGGCACCAGGGCCGCTGGACCGAGCACGTGGGCGACAGCGGGAGACGAAGTGCGGACGCGCCTACGCCCGCGCCGTGAAGCGCATGGGGAAGTGGTCGATGGAGCGGATCCCCGTCGTGTACACGAGCTCGGTGCCGGGCTCGATCTCATAGTCCGGGATCCGCTTGTGCCACTCGCGCAGGGCGACCCGCAGCTCCAGTCGGGCCAGGTGCGACCCGAGACAGCGATGGACGCCGCCCCCGAAGGCGATGTGCCGGTTGACCTCCCGGTCGAAGCGCACCACGTCGGCGTCGGGGAACTCGGCCTCGTCGGTGTTGGCCGAGCCGATCACGACAATGGCGTGATCGCCCTTGTGCACGGGGCATCCCGCCAGCTCGGTGTCCTGCACCGCCACGCGTGACACCATCATCACCGGTGTCTCCCAACGGAGAAGCTCCTCAATCGCGTTGGGGATGATGTCGGGGTTCTCGACGAGCTGGCGCCGGTGCTCGGGGTGCTCCGCCAGGAAGGAGAACATGCAGTCGAGCGTGGCGGTGACGGTGTCGAGCCCGGCAATCAGGAAGAGGAAGCAGATGTCGAGGATGTCTTCGCGCGACAGGCGATTGCCCTCGACCTCGGCACTCAAGAAGTGCGACAGCAGGTCGTCCTTGGGCTCCTTCTCGCGCTCGTCGAGGATTTTGTCGAAGTATTCGTAGACCGAATCGGCGATTTCCTGCTGGTACGCCTGGGCCTTCGCCGACCCCTGCGCGGTCCCGGTCACGTGCTCGGGCCTGATGATGCCGTCCTTCATGGTGAGGAACGTGTCGAGCTCGTCCATGGGCAAGCCGAGCAGCGTGAGAAAGACCTCCGAGGGGAAGGGAACCGAGAACTCCTTGGCGAAGTCCAGCTCACCCCGCTCAATGAAGCCGTCGATGAGGTGATTCACGAGGTCCGAGACCTGCTGGTCCATGGCCGCCATTTTGCGGGGGGCGAAAATCGGGTCCAGCAGCTTGCGGAACTTCTTGTGCTCCGGCGGATCGATCTGGAGCGGAATCATGGGCCGCTTGTTCTTGAGGTCCACGGCATCCACGTTGGAGGAGAAGATCTCGGTGTGCCGCAGGGCGAAGTCGATCTCTTCCTTGCGCGAGATGAGGACCCCGGGGCTGGTGCCGATGTCCATGGACATCACCGGCATGGCGTCCCGCAGCATTTTGAAGACGGGCTGCGGGTTGGCCGCCATGCCGGCGTCCATCGCCGACAGCAGGCCGGCCTCGCCGTACCCGGCCGCTTCGGTCTCGGTCTCGGTTTCACTTGCCATTGGTCTCCTCCGAACTGATCTGCAGAATGCGATTGACTGATTGCACGAGCGAGGCGTCGTCGGTCTCGGGGATGATCCAGCTCGACGCGAAGAGCCGGACGATGACGTCGGCCAGTTCCTCCCGACCGAGCGTGCCCGCCGCCACGGCGGGAACGGAGTCGAGCGCGTCGCCGAGCCGCAGCACGAACTCGGCGCGGAGCTCGGGAAGGTGGTCGAGGAGGTAGCTCATGACGAACCCGGGCTCCGACTCGAACAGGGGCCGGCAGGGATGGGAGCGAATGAAGTCGAAGGCGTAGGCCATGAAGGAGGTCACGCGCTCCTCGGGCGTCGCCGCGGCGGCCAGGACCTCGTCGAGCCCGTCCGTGAACCGTTGCCCGTCGTACGCGGCCGCGGCCGCCAGCACGTGGTCCTTGCTCGGGAAGTAGCGGTAGAGCGTGCCTCGTGACACGCCGGCGGTCTCGGCGATTTCGCGCATCCCCAGCCGTCGAACGCCACGCCGCCCGATGAGGGCCAGCCCCGCCGTGAGGATCCGCTCCTCGGTCGGACTGAACGATGCGCCGAGCGCCCGGCGACGGGGGGCTTCCTGCAGAGTCACCGTCATTGGAAGGACATATTAGACACTTTCTGTTCTTTCTGTTCTCCAACCTGGGATGCCGGAGAAGGCCTGCTCACGGGGGGTGCAAGCGGCGGAACGCCCTTCCATCTGCCGTTCACCGCGCCGCTGCACCCTGTCCCACCTGCCCGCCTGCCTCAGACACCAGTTGGTCAGATCTCAGCCGTTGTTGCCTCAGGCCACGGCTGACGTCGTCGCTGCCCGCCGGTGGGCGCGCCGGCGCCGGCGTTGCCACGAAGGCACCACGAACAACCAGACCAGGGCGATCAGCCCGATCAGCGTGGCCACAAGGCCGAGGTAGTTCGCGCTCGAGGCGCCGTAGCTCAGCGTCACGTCGTGGCTGGTCGGAACCACCACCATGAGGTTGGGCGTCACGCGCCACGGTCCGTCGGCGCCACTGGCATGCCAGTTGGGGAAGTAGGACACCTTCACCAGCACCGGCGTCCCCACCCGGGACACGTGGAAACTGAGGGACGAGTCGCTCTGGGTCACGTTCGTGACCGTTGTCGTCCCGACATGCTTGACGGTCGGGCGGATGTCGCCGACCGACGTTCGGGGCCAGTCCGACGGTCCGCTCTGGGCCAGCTCGACGTTCCACTTGCTCGGATCGGCGTACCAGCTCAGTGCCGGCCCTTCCTTGGTGGCGGTGCCGAGCCAGCTCGACGGCGCCGGCTTCACCCCCGAGAGCACCACCGGATCGTTGACGAGCGGGGTCACGAGAGGCGAGTCCTTCACCAGGTAGATGTTCCAGGTGGTGGTGGCATCGGCGCCGCTGTAGTTGTAGGTCCACGGACCCGTCTTGGCGACGAGTTGCAGACTCGGGTCGACGGCGGCCTCCTGCTCGACCTGGGGTGTCTCCGCAATGAAGTACTTCACCCCGAGCAGTTGGAGGTGCTGCACCCCGAGCGTCACGTTGAGGCTGCCGTAGGGCAGGTCGACCTCGGGCTCGGACGGGCCGGCGGAGAGTTCCGCCTGATTCAAGAAGTGGTACGGCGTCGTGGCCGAGGATTCGAACAGCAGGCCCTCCATCGAGTCGATGCACCCGTTGGTCTCATAGGGCAGGAGCATGAGTGCCTCGGGCGTGCCGAAGCGATTCTCGCTCGCGCTGTACTCCCACATGGCGCGCCCGCAGCCGTAGCGCTTCCCCATGGCCGCCATCGTCTGCATGAGGGAATGGAACTCGGGGTACGAGGCCTGGCCCTCGTACCCTTCGTAATTGAAGCTGGACCAGTTCGTGACCACGTTGGGCCCGACGGTCACCGGAAGGGACGACGCGGGGAGGATGAAGGGCGGCACGACCGCCACCATCACGGCGAGCAGGCCGAGGACGGCACCACTGACGGCGGCCGGTCCCCAACGCCGGCGTGGTCGCGGTCGGTGGGGCGTGACGGAGGTGCCATCCGAGGTCGGGCCCCCTGCGGATGCGGACTCCTCGGAGGGGAGGAGTGAGGACTCCTCCTCGGCCAAGGGGGCGTCGACCACCGCCTCCCAGCGGCGATCCTGGGCCCGGCGCCAGGCGGTCGCAATGATCATGCACCACGTGCCGAAGGCCCAGGCGGCCATGAAATAGACCGAGATGAACCACAGCGGCAGGAGACGGACGTTGTAGAGGGCGCCTTGGGGGTCGACTGCGGTCGCCACCGCCGACACAATGCCCAGCACGGTCATGGTGATGCCGAAGCGACTCCGCGTCACGACGGCGGTGACGGCTCCGATCCCGGCCAGGACGAGCGCCCAGGCGTCCGCCTCGCGGAAGTACTGGGCCCACCCCTCCACGTTCGTATACCCCATCGACGACGAGTAGGCGTGTTCCAACCCGAACGGGACCAGCCACCAACCGGTGAGCAACAGCCCGATCCCGACGGTCGAGCCCGCCCACCACAACGTGCGGGTCCGGGGCGCCGGGACCGCACTGCGGTCGCTGCGCCACGCGTGCAACGAGGAGTCGGCGATCCCCCAACGCGACGGCAACAGTTCGACGATGGTGAGGATCACCGCCCCACCAAGGGCGTACATGCCGGGAACGATGTGGGAGAGGATGCAGCCGGCGAGCACGATCGCGGCCCAGCCCCTGTACCTCCCCTCCCTGATGGCACAGGCGAAGAGCCCGAGAAACAACACGGCCAGCGACAGGCTGAAGGAGAAGGCGTACTCCCCCGCCAAGGTCGAGAACAGGTTCCCGCCGTAGATGGTGAAGGTGTAGTCGAACAGGAACGGCAGCGTGGCCGCCGCCAGCAGGGCGGGGAGGGGAGCCCGGAGTCGGAAGAACCGGCCGCAGGCCCAGGCGCAGATCGGCAGCATGACCGAACCGAGGATCGTCCCCAACTTGAAGGCCACGCCGTAAGGGATGATCCATCCGCCGATGGCGATGAAGAGGTCAGGAATGGTGAAGTAGAAGGTGTAGAGGGGGAAGCCGTCGTACCAGCCGGGATCCCATCCGGTGAGATGCCCGTGGCTGACGAGGCTCTCGAGGAACTTCGGCATTGCGATGTGGGCACCGGTATCGCCGCCGGTCGTGGTGGTGTTCGTCAGCAGCATGCCGGGGTGCAGCTGCGACAGCGTGACGACAATGACGCTGACGATCGTGATGACGGTGATGGCACCCGGCACCCACCACCAGCTCCCCCGAGATGGCGAGCCGGCGTCCGCTTCGGACGGCTCCGCCTCGGGCGGCGCCTGCTCGCGAGCTGTCTCGGGTCCGACGACTTCGGTTGCGGAGACCATGGACGGGCCATCAGGGTCCAAGGAGCCACTCGAACCACGGTCGGGCGGCCACATCGGGCTTACGTTACCGGCCCGATCTCCGCCCGAGGGCTCAGGGTCGACTCGGGCCGCAGGACTTCAGCCTGGGAAAACGAACCCTGAAGTGGGCGTGCAGCACACCGCCCCGATCCCACAATTCAGCGGGCGGCCCCGACGCTCTTCGTCACGGGACGGGAGCCAGAATCGGGGTGGGACCGCAGGACCGAAGGCATGACGGCCGGATCGTCAACGTCGGGCGCCAGCGCGTCGTTGCTCTGTCCGAAGAACCCGCGCACTGCGTGCTGCAGGGGCGTCCGGCGCAGATCGCCGCTCTCGAGGTCGAAGGAAGTAGGCGACGCTGAAACCGAGGGCGGAAGCCACGATCCTCCCGTGGTCTTCCTCCCTCGTTGCAGCTGCCTGATCGCTGAACGCAACAGTTCCTGCCGGTGCTGGCGCATTGCGCAGCCTCCCTCAACACCAAGCACTACCCCGAATATCGACCCGGAAAACTGTTCAGGTCCGCACTCGGGCCGAGGTCGGGTCGTAGAGGGCCCCGAACTGGACCTCCATCGGCGTCACCTGGTCGCCCACCGTCACCTCCCACTGTCCGCCGGCCACGTCTTCGGCCCGGACGGGTCCACGGTCCGCCCGCCACACATAGGCGAGCCCGACGGCCGCCCCGCAGGTGGCCGACCACGCCGCTGAGCTCACCTGGCCGGCCGGTACGCCGTCGTGCAACACGAGCTCGCCGCCCCAGAGCATGGCTTCGGGGTCGCCGACCCGGAAGGAGGCCAGTCGCCGGCGGGGTCCGGCCGCAATGGCTGACTCGAGGGCCTCCCGGCCCACGAAATCGATGGGCGTTCCCAGCTTGCAGGTGAAGCGCAGGCCGGCTTCCACGGGGGTGTAGTCCGGAGTGAGGTCGGAACCGAAGGCCCGGTAGCCCTTGTCGAGACGGAGACTGTTGATTGCGTAGTACCCCGCGTCGACCAGACCGAGGTCGGACCCGGCCCCGAGGAGATCCTCGTACACGCCGACCGCGAACTCCGTCGGGACGTAGAGCTCCCAGCCCAACTCGCCGACGTAGGTGATCCGGGTGGCCCGCACCGTGGCGTAGCCGAGAGCGATCTCCCGGCTGGTCGAGAACGGGAACGCCTCGTCGGACAAGTCGGCCGAGCCGAGGCGGCCGAGAAGTTCGCGTGACGCCGGGCCCATGACCCCGAGGACGGCGAAGGCCGAGGAGACGTCGACCACCGAGACGTGTTCGCCGACGCGCAGGTGTCGCTCGACCCAGGCCGCATCGCGCACCGGCGATGCGGCGCTCGTCACCAGGAGGTACCGGTCCGGTGCCAAGCGGGTCACCGTCACATCGGCCTCGTACCCGGCCCGCTCGTTCAACATGCCCGTATAGACGGCCCGGCCCGGCTCCACCGCGACGTCGGCCGTGCACAGGCGCTGGAGCACCGCCTCGGCGTCGCGGCCGACCACCAGGAGCTTGCCGAAGGAGGTCTCGTCGAAGACGGCCACACGCTCCCGGGTCGCCGTCTGTTCCGCCACCGACCAGGCAAGCCAGTCGGGCCTGCCCCAGGTGTAGTCGAGGCGAGGCTCCTGTCCGGCCGGGGCGAAGACGTTCGGGCGTTCCCAACCCATTTTTGAGCCGAAGACCGCCCCCTTGCCGGCCAGCAGGTGATGGAGCGGGGAGCGGCGGAAGGGGCGGGCGGTCGCCAGCTCCCGGTTGGGCCAGGGCACCGCATAGTGGAGGCCGAGGACCTCCCCCACCCGGTCGCGCAGCCACCGGTTGTTGGCGTTGAACGGGGCGAAGCGCCGGATGTCGACGGCCATGAGGTCGCTCGTCGGCTCTCCTTCGACGATCCAGTCGGCCAGCGCCCGACCGGCACCACCACCCGATGCGATGCCGACCGAATTGAACCCTGCACCCACGAAGAAGCCCCGCAGTCCGGGGGCCTCGCCCAGAATGAACTGATTGTCGGGCGTGAAGCTCTCCGGCCCGTTGAACAGCTTCTTCAGACCGGTCTGCTGCAGCACGGGAATCCGATGGACGGCAGACTCCATCAGCACACTGAAGTGGTCCCAGTCCTCCTCCAGGAGCTGGAACTCGAACGGGTAGGGCAGCGCATCCGGGGCAACCCACGGCTTGGCCTTCGGTTCGAAGCCTCCGACGACGAGGCCGCCGACCTCCTCCTTGACGTAGGTGTACCCGTCGGGGTCGCGCAGAATGGGCAGGTCCGGGCGGACACCGGCGATGGCTTCGGTGACCACGTAGAAGTGCTCGGCCGAGTGGAGGGGCACGTCGACCCCGCAGAGCAGGCCGACCGCCTTCGCCCACTGGCCGGCACAGTTCACAACGACCTCGGCCTCAATGGTCCCCCGGTCCGTGACCACGCCGGTGACCCGGCCTTCGCTGGTGACGATGTCCGTGACGCGCGTGCGCTCCGCGATGTGCACGCCCCGCATGCGGGCCCCGCGGGCCAGCGATGCGGTGACGTCGACCGGATTGACGGTGCAGTCGCCGGGAAGCCAGAGGGCGCCGAGCAGATCGCCGGTTTCCAAAATGGGGTACCGCTCCAGGGCCTGGGCCGGCGTCAGCAGTTCGCACTCGAGGTCGTACGCCTCTGCCGTGGCCGCCGTACGCCGGAGCTGGACGAGACGCTCGGGCGTGCGGGCCACCGTCACCCCGCCGCACCGCTTGAGGCCGGTGGCCAGACCGGTCTCGGCCTCGAGTTCGCCATAGAGGCGGGCCGAATACTGCACCAGCCGGGTCCCGGACTCGGTCGCCCGGAGCTGGCCGAGGAGACCTGCCGCGTGCCAGGTGGTGCCGGACGAAAGCTGTCCCTGTTCGAGGAGCACGACGTCGGTCCACCCGGCGCGGGCCAGGTGGTACGCGGTCGACGTCCCGATGACGCCTCCGCCGATGACGACGACGCGGGCGCGGTCGGGCAGAGCGCCCTCCGTCGGTGCACCTTCCACGGTCATCCCTTTCCTCGCCCCGGCTTCAGTCTGCCCGCGTCACGTCGTCCAGGAGGCGTCCGAGGTCGGGCCCGGCAAAGGTGGCCTCGGCCCGCTCGTACTTCTCCATCCCCCACGTCCAGAAGTCGAAGTCGATTGTGCTGGTGCCGTCCTGAATGGACGCCCAGAGCGTCCAGCCGTACTGCGACATGAGGCCCCACAGGCGGGCTCGCGCCAGGTGGCTCCGGGAAGAGGCTCCGTCGTACGCCTGCACCAACTCCTCCAGCTGCTCGAGCGTGAGATGGCACTCACTCCAGATGTTCCCGAGCTCGAAGTAGGGGTCGTTGTTCCCCGAGTACTCGTAGTCGACGATCCACACCATTGTGCCGTCGTCAATGAAGTTCGCGGCCAGCAGGTCGTTGTGACAGGGCCGGAGCGCTACAGGCCGCACGGCCAGGGCGGCGCGCATGCGGTCCACGGATCTCGGCGTGGTCGAGGTAGCCCCGAGGAAGGCGAAAACCGCGGCGTCGCACCCGCGCCAGGTACTCGGGCTGGAGCTCGAACATGTCGAAGCGGTTCACGAAGGGCGGTCCGGCGTGCAGCTGTCGACACGCTCCCGCCAGCCGCGGCAACATGCCGGGCCTTTGCAGGTGCTCGATCGCTCAGCGTCTCCCCCTCGAGGAATCCGATGACCAGGACCCCGTCGTCGGGAAGGAATTCGACAACCGGCGCGCCCACGCCGGCCGCCGCAGCACGGACGCTGTTCTCGTATTCGGCGCGGCGGTCGACGGCCAGCTCATCGGTCGACGATGGCGTGGAGTGCCGCAGGACGTAGGTCCCGCCGGGGGTCGACACCTTGTAGTTCTTGTTGGTCAGGCCCCCCGGGAGGGGCTCGACCCGGCACGGCTGCCCGCGCAGAAGTGCGACTCGCTCCAGCAGCGCGGCATCCAACCCCGCGCCGTCGCCGGCGCTCACCGCAGCGGCAACGACGCGCTGCTCAGGGCAACGACGATGCGGTGGTCTCCGGGAGAACGTCGATCGTGTGCTTCGGCCCGGTGAACCAGTTCTTGACCGACGCGTGCCAGTAGATCCACAGCGCGATGAGCGCTGCCGGGAAGACCAGGATGGTGTAGTTGACGAACTTCCAGGAGAAGCCGGGATCCCACGGCACGCCCAAGTTGACGTTCGGCAGGAAGGCCATGAACGAAACGAGGACGATGTCCAAGAGTGCGATGACCGACAGCCACTTGTACTTCGAGCCGAGGCTCCAGCTGCCTCCCTCGAAGCGGTCACCCATCCGCCACCGGTGCCAGATCGGCACGGCGAAGCACCAGTAGAGGCCGATCACGCCGATGGAGACGACGGCGTTGAAGGCCACCGGCACGGCCACGCCGTTGACGTCCACCTGAATGAGCGCCGGCGACGTGAGGATCAGGGCGATGATCGGCCACCGCGATCACCCCGTACACCGGGACACGACGTGAGTTCAACCTGGACCACATTTTGTTGCCCGGGACAGCACCGTCCCGGCTGAAGGCGAAGAGCATGCGCGTACAACTCGTCATGCAGGCCATGGTGCAGAAGAGCTGCCCGATGGTGGCGATGAGCAGCACCGTGCCACCCCACTTCGAGGTGAGGGCCTGGGCGAAAATCGTCGACACACCGCCGCCGGCCTTGGTGACGCCGGACTCGCTCTGGACGGCGAACAGGAACGAGAGCAGGAGGATCCAGCCGCCGATGGCCGAGTAGAAGATCGAGCGCCAAATGCCCTTGGCGGCAGAGTCAGCGGCCGAGTGCGTCTCCTCGGACAGGTGGGCCGAGGCGTCATAGCCCGTGATCGTGTACTGCGTGAGCAACGCGCCGAGGGGCAGCACAATGAAGATGAAGCCCCACCCGTTTGTCTTGCCGCCGAAGAACCCGGTGTTGTTCACGGTCGAGCCGAAGACCATGCTGGCGCTGGCGTGGTGATTCGGCAGGAAGATCAGGATGAGCACGATGGCCGCCGCGCCGAGCACGTGCCACCAGACCGAGACGTTGTTGAAGATGCTGAGCAGGTGGCTCGAGAAGATGTTGATCACCGCCGCGATCACCAGAATGGCGAGGAAGTACAAGAAGATGGTGTCGAGGTTGCCCGACGTGTAGTGACCCGCGAACAGGAAACCGAGGGTCAGGTCGAAGAAGGTGGCGCAGCCGTAGGCGACCGAGGCCACAATGGCCAGGAGCCCGATGAGGTTCAGCCAGCCCGTGTAGTAGCCCGCCTTTACGCCACCAAGCTTCGAAGCCCACCAGTAGATGCCGCCCGACGTCGGGAACGCAGACACCAGTTCGGACAGGCAGAGCCCGATGCAGAGCACGAGGGCCGCCAGAACGGGCCAGCCCCAGGCGATGGCGGCCGGGCCGCCGCCGTTCCACCCTGCGTAGAAGGTGGTGAAACACCCGGCGAGGATGGAGATGATGGAGAAGCTGATGGCGAAGTTCGAGAACCCCGACCAGGAGCGGTTCAGCTCCTGCTTGTATCCCATCCTCGCCAGTTCCTGCTCGTCCATGGACAGAGCCGAAAAGTCGACTTCGTCCTCTATGACACCTTCAGGCACGTGCATCCCCCTTTTGTCGGGCGGCCCTTCGGCCGGGATCGCAGCGGGTGTTGCCGGGACGTTAGCAAGCCTCCTCTCTTCATGACGGGACCTTTGTTTCGGCCATGGGAAAGCTTTGTAACGGCCGAATGAAGGCTCACTGCCGCGACGAAATCGTCGGGCACCGGGTGTGCCTGGGGACCCGCGGGAACGCGTGCGGAGGCCGTTGTCGCGACGGAATTCGTCGCGGACATGGACTGTGCCGCCTGACAGGATGAGCGACGCGTGAGAGTGCTTGCCATCGACCAGGGGACGTCCGCCACCAAGGCGGTCGTCTTCGGCGAGGACGGCGAAATCGTGACCTCGGTCGAAGCTGCCGTCACGCCGCAGGCGGTTCCCGGTGGCGGCGTGGAGCAGGACCCCGAACAGTTGTGGGAGTCGGTCCGCCAGGCGGGACGCGAGGCCGTGGCCCAGGCGGGGGAGGGTGTGGCGGCCGTCGGGTTCGCCAACCAGGGCGAGACCGTCCTGGCCTGGGATCGCCACACGGGCCGTCCGCTCAGCACCGCCATTTCGTGGCAGGACCGACGGGCCGCGGCGATCTGCGCCGACATGGCCGACCTGGCTGACGACCTGACACGCACCACCGGGCTCCCTTTGGATCCGTACTTCGCCGCACCGAAGATGACATGGCTCCGGCGCAACGTGACCGCCGACGGCGTGGTGACGACCAGCGACGCCTGGCTCCTGCACCGCCTCACGGGCTCGTACGTCACCGACGTGACGACGGCCTCCCGGACCCTGCTGCTGGACCTGGGCACCCGCGCCTGGTCGGAAGGGGCCTGCGCCGCCTTCGGCCTGGACGCGGCGGACCTCCCCGAGGTGGTCGGGTGCGCCCAGGACATCGGCCGCACGGACGCCTTCGGCCCCTCCCTGCCGTTGTGCGGGCTCAGCGTGGATCAGCAGGCGGCCCTGGTCGGGGAGCACTGCCTGGAGCCCGGGGAGTCGAAGTGCACGTACGGCACGGGGGCGTTCCTCCTGGCCAACGCCGGGCCACGGCCCGTCGCGTCGTCCGGCGGCCTGGCCGTCTCGGTGGCCTGGCAGCTCGGCGACACGGCCGCCTACTGCATCGACGGCCAGGTCTATGCCGCCGGCGCCGCCATCGCCTGGCTGCAGCGCTGGGGCTTCCTGCGTCGGCCCGAAGAGCTCGACGCCGTCGCAGCATCGGTCGACGACAGCGGCAGCGTGCGCGTGGTGCCCGCTCTCAGCGGCCTGGGCGCCCCGTGGTGGCAACCCGACGCCCTGGCCAGCATTGAGGGCATCGGCCCCGGCACCGAGCCTGCCCATGTGGTCCGCTCCACCGTCGAGGGTTTGGCCGCGCAGGTCACGCTCCTGGCGAGGGCCGCGGCGATCGATCTCGGGCGGCCGCTCGCACTCCTGCGGGTCGACGGCGGCCTGACGCGCTCGCGGGTGCTCATGCAGATGCAAGCGGATCTGCTCCAGGTCCCCGTCGAGGTCGCCTCCTCGCCCCATGCGACGGCGGCCGGGGTGGGTGCCCTGGCCCGGCTCGGGGCCGGAGCGGGACGAACGCTCGACGACGTGGTCCGCCGGGACCAACCCGACGCCCGCTACGAACCCGTGATGGGTGCAGCCGAAGCCGCCGAACGGCTGGCGCACTTCGAGCGCGCCGTGGCCCGCCTCGTTCGGACCTCGCCATCCACGTCGCCGTGACCGACGACCGGCGTTACGACGTGGCCGTCATCGGCGCCGGAGTGGTCGGCACGGCCATCGGTCGCCAACTGGCCCGGTACCGATTGCGCACCGTGCTCCTCGAGCGCGCCAACGATGTCGGCACCGGCACGTCGAAGGCCAACACCGCCATTGTGCACACCGGGTTCGACACCCAACCCGGAAGCCTGGAGTCCGCCCTCGTCCGCCGCGGTCACCAGCTGCTGACCTCGTACGCGTGGGCGGCCGGGATCGCGCTTGAGCAGACCGGAGCCGTCCTGGTGGCCTGGAACGCGGAGCAGGCGGCGCGGCTCGACGACGTGCTGGCCAAGGCCCGGGCCAACGGCTACGAACGTGCCTCCCGGATCGACCTGGACGAGCTCGCCCGGCGGGAACCTCACCTGGCGGGAGGAGCGACGGGGGCCGTCTCCATCCCCGACGAATCGATCATCTGTCCGTGGAGCACGAGCATCGCGTTCGCCACCGAAGCCGTCGGTGCCGGCGTCGACCTCCACCTCGGCACCGAGGTCACCGATGTCAGGCGCGACGGCGACGAGTGGCTCCTGGACACCACCGGATGGACTGATCCGGGCCGACTGGGTGGTCAACGCAGCCGGGCTCGGCGCCGACCTTCTCAACCGGCGCTTCGGCCACGACGAATTCACCATCGCACCCCGGCGGGGCCAGCTCATCGTCTTCGACAAGCTGGCCCGCGGGCTCGTCTCCTCCATTGTGCTGCCCGTCCCCACCGAAAGGACGAAGGGTGTCCTGGTGGCGCCGACGGTCTACGGCAACGTGCTCGTGGGCCCGACGGCCGAGGACATTGACGGGCGGGATGACACCATGACCACGGCGGCCGGTCTCGACGGTCTGCTCGACGCCGGTGGTCGCATAGTGCCCGACCTGGTCCAAGAGGAGGTCACCGCGACCTACGCCGGCATCCGTGCCGCCACCGAGCACCGCGACTACCAGATCACCGTGCACGAGCAGGAGCACTACGCCTGCGTCGGGGGGATCCGCTCCACCGGCCTGACCGCATCGCTGGCGATCGCCGAGCACGTCGTCGACCACATGGGAGCGGGCGGGCTGTCGCTGGTCGAGGCGGAGCACGAACCGGCCATCCCCCACATGCCCGAGCTCGGCGAGCGCGCCGTGCGGGCCTTCGAGGACGACCGGCTGGTGACGTCCGACCGGGCCTACGGCCACATTGTCTGCTTCTGCGAGCGCGTCACCGAGGGCGAGGTGCGGGACGCGCTCAGTTCCGCGGTGCCCGCCACCGACCTCGGGGGCCTGCGCCGCCGCACCCGCGCCACCAACGGGCGCTGTCAGGGCTTCTTCTGCGGCGCGGCCATGGCGGCCCGGCTGGCGCAGCGGTGACGCGTGACGCGCCCCGTCGAGCCCGTCGACGCCCTCGTCGTCGGCGCCGGGCCCGCCGGCCTGGCGGCGGCGACGGCGTTGCGAGCGGGCGGCGCGGGACGCGTCATGGTGCTCGAGCGGGAGGAGGAGGCGGGCGGGACGCCCCGCCTGTGCGAGCACACCGGCTTCGGGCTGCGCGATCTGCGACGCGTCCTGAGCGGCCCGGCCTACGCCCGGCGCTGGGTGGAGCGGGCCTCCGCCGGTGGCGTGGACATCCGGACCCGCTCCATGGTGACCGGGTGGGCCGGCCCGTGCCGGGCCGAGGTGACCGGCCCCGACGGGTTGGTGCGGGTGGACGCCCACGCCGTCGTCCTCGCCACCGGCGCCCGGGAGCGTCCCCGGGCGGCGCGCCTCGTGCCGGGGACGCGGCCCGCGGGGATCTTCACGACGGGCCAACTGCAGCAGTGGGTGCACCGCCAACACCTGCCCCTCACGGGGCGGGCGCTCATTGTGGGGGCCGAACACGTCTCGTACTCCGCGGTGCTGACCCTGCGCGAGGCGGGTGTCCGCCCGGTGGCGCTGGTCACCGACCTCGCGCACACGCAGACGTTCCGGCCCTTCGACCTCGCCACCCGCGTCGGCTTCGGAGTGCCGGTGTGGACGCGGACATCGGTCACCGCACTGACCGGGCGCGACCACCTCGAAGGCGTGCTCGTCCGCGGCCCCGACGGCGTCGAACGCACCGTGGCCGTCGACGTCGTCGTGTTCAGCGGGGACTTCATCCCCGACAACGAGCTGGCCCGCCTGGCGCACCTCGCGATCGATCCGGGCACGAACGGTCCGGCCTGTGACGGCGGCGGCGCCACGAACGCGCCCGGCGTCTTCGTCACCGGCAACCTCGTCCACCCGGCCGAGACGGCCGACGTGGTGGCCAGACGCGCCACGTCGGTCGGGCGCGCCGCGGCGGCGTGGCTGCGCGATGGTCACCGCCCGGACAAGTCGACGCCGGTCCGCCTGCGGGTCGAGGCCCCCTTGCTCTGGGTCGTCCCGAACCTGGCCGAGCCGGGACGCGCCGGGACCGAGCCACTCCTCGTGAGGACCCGGGCCTTCTTGGACCACCCGCGTCTCGAGGTGACCCAGGGCGGGCGGCGCCTTGCAACGTTGCGTACCCGCCGCATGATCCCGAACCGGTCGCACACCTTGCCGTCCGACTGGCTGCGGCTGGTCCGGCCCGGTGAGGACGTGCTGCTCTCGGTCTCCTGAGGCCCCGGGACGCGAAAAGCGGCACCCGCGAAGGTGCCGCTCACTCGCAGATGGACCGGTGTCAGCCGGACATTCGGACCCGAGGGGTCAGGACATTTCCGCCAGGATCTTCGCCTTCTGATCGTTGAACTCGGCCTCGGTCAGGATCCCCTGGTCCCTCAGGTTGGCCAGCTCCTTCAGCTTGGCGATGAGGTCGTCCGAGCTCGGTGCGGCCTCGACCGGTGCCGCTTCAGGAGCGGCGGGTGGCGCCGCGGCCTGCTGCTGGGCAGCCGCCTTCTGCTGTTGGTGGCGGTTCACACCGCCGGCCACCACGGTGGCCGTGCCGGCGATCACTGCAGTCCTGCCGACCGTCCGCAGGACCGGACGACGTCGCATCATGGGCATGGTGGTGCTCCTTCTCTCTTCAGTTTCTCGGTTCTAGCTCTTGAGCGCGGCGGCCAGGTCTTCGAACGCCGCCTCGACGAGGTCGACGGGGATGCGGGCACTGTCGACGAGCACCCCGCCCGAGCCGCGGATCGCCTCGACGAGCGGGACGGCCCAGAGATCCTCCCAGAGGATGACCAGCGCCGAGTTCCCTTCGGGGAGGTTGGCGGCCACGTGGTCGAGGTCCTCCATGTTGACGAGGCCACCGACTTCACCGTCAATGTCGTTGAAGGCTGCCAACTCGTCCATCTGGTCGAACTCCAGGCTGATGGTGTCACCCTGCTCGTCCTTGGCCACGAAGACCAGGTCGAGGATGCGCACGGTGTCGCTCGCCACCAGTTTGGCGATCTCCGGGGCGATGTCGCCGTTGAACTGATTGCCGGGGAAGGCAATCACGGTGTAGCTGACTGGTCCGATGGTCATGGGATCTCCTGTTCTCTTCTACTCGTCTACTGGTCTTTGGTCGGTCTCGGTGCGGTGTGCGGCTGGTGCCTCGAGGGCGCTCAGCTGGCCAGGATCTTGGCCTTCTCGGTCTCGAACTCGGCATCGGTGATGATGCCCTGGTCCTTGAGGCCGGCCAGCTTGTGGAGCTGATCGGCGCTCGACTCGCCGGCGGTGCCCGCCGTCTGCTTGACGTACTGGTCGAACGCCTTCTGCTGCAGTGCCGCCTGCTGCGCGGCCCGCTCGTGCATTTTGCCGCCACGGGCGATGAGGTACACCAACACACCCAGATACGGCATCACGATGATGAAGATGACCCACAGTCCCTTGGCCCAGCCGCCCATGTCGTGGCTGCGGAAGATGTCGATGAACACCATGAACAGCAGCCAGATCCAGATGATGAAGAGGAAGAAGTACAGCGTCGTCAGGAAGATGTCGAGGATCGGATAGCTGCTGGCAAGCATGGTGAAGCTCCTTCTTCGTCGGATTACGTCGGATGTCGTCATGCGGTCGGCGGACGGGACCCGGCCGTGCTGTCGCTCAGCATCGCACACCGACAACGGGGGTGGGCAAGCCAAGGTCTCCCAGCGCGCTCCCAGCAGGGCGGCACCCGCTCGCGGCGGGCGCCAACGCCATGAGGGCTACATCCCCTCCACGGCGTGGAGCCGACCGCTCTTGCACGCGGCCGCGAAGGCCTCGTAGTCCCGCTCGTTCTGGTCGGCGTAGGACTCGGCGAACTTGGCCAGCGCCTTCTCGAAGCTGTCGCTGTTGCCGAGGTAGGACGCCATGGCGAAGCGGTCGCCGGAGCGGGCATGGGCGCGGGCCAGCGTGAGCGCGCACAGCCTCCCGTACGCCTCGAGTCCCTGCGGCACCATGGTCTCGACGTCAATCGACCCCTTCCAGTCCTGCAGCTGGCGCACGTAGTAGTCGTGGCTGGCGCCGTCGAGACCATCGGCCCGCTGCCAGCCCAGGAAGATGTCACTGCTGGCCTGCATCAGGCGCTGACCGGCGACGACCCGGGCGCCGTGGTTGCCGTACTGGCTCTTCTTGGTGAAGCGCTCCAGCACCGACGCCTCGGCCTCCTTGGCCTGCAGGAACAGCACGTCGTCCTCGCCGGCCCCACGCATGAGGATGACCCAGACGCGGGTGCCCACGCTCCCCACCCCGACGACCTTGCGGGCCATTTGGCTGAATTGGTATCCCTCGAGCAGTTGGCGGCGGTCCGTCGACAAGGTGGCCCGGTAGCGGCGGAGGAGCTCGCGGAACATGACCGTCGCCTGATTGGCCTCCATTTCGGGGAACAACTCTTCGACCGGGACGAGGAGGGGCGGATCACTGAGAAAGCGGCGCTCACCGTCGACGACGGCGGTCAACTTGTCGAGGGCCTTCATGCTGTCCTTGGTCCGCGCCTTCGCCACCAGCTTGGTCGCCGTGGCCGCCATGCGCGTCTCCACCTTCGACCCCGAGGCCGCCGCCTGGGACTCCAGGGCCGTGACGACCTCGGACACGTCCACGTGGGAGTACCAGACCTCCAGGTTCGTCATGGCGGCCATCTGCCGCATCGACTCGCGGTAGCTCTGGCCCAGCTGCACAATCGCCGCGGCGCGGACCGACTTGCTGTGGCCTTTGTAGCGGCCGGCCACCACGACGCTCGCCGCCAGGCGCTTAATGTCCCATTCCCACGGTCCCGGCAGCGTCTCGTCGAAGTCGTTGCAGTCGAACACCAGCTGGCGCTCGGGTGACCCGAAGACGCCGAAGTTCGAGAGGTGGGCATCGCCGCAGATCTGGGCGGTCAGGCCCGACGTCGGGGTGGTCGACAGATCCGACGCCATGATGAGGGCCGCCCCCCGGAAGAAGGTGAAGGGCGACACCAGCATCCGGCCGTAGCGGATCGGGACCAGTTCCTGCACCCGGGTCGTCGCCTGGTCCTCGAGCAACGTGACCGGGTCGGGTCGGTCCGGCGACGGCGTCGAAGGCGCCGTGGCTGCCCCGCGGCACGGTGGCCCGGGCCTCTTTGCCGATGGCCCGGCTGTCCGCCTCGCTCCGGTGCGCCACGACCGCGACGGGACGATCGGCCAACCGGGTTCCCTTATCCTCAACCATGCTCTGCCACCTCACCTGGGACGTCGCTGCGTCATCGCTCCGGCCCGAGGCTACGACCACGGGAGACCACGGCGCTCCGGGACCGGACGGACCCCCCGGCGAGCGGCCCACGTCCGGGACACGCATCCTCCTGCGGATAGCCTCTAAGCCCTTCCCGGCCCTCGACCCGGCTCCACAATGACGGGGTCGGAATATGCGCTGCCGCGGCAGTGAGCACAGGGCGGCGGCGACACCAGCGCGGCGGCCCGGAGGCGGGCCCGACAAAGAGGGGCGACAGTGACGGTGGACCACGAGGACCGGAGCGCACCGCCACCGGCACCCGACCCGGCCCCCACCCGCCGCGCCCGGGTCGGGGCACTCATCGGGAAGCTCGTCGACGCCATCCGCCGGGGTGACGACAAGGCCGTCGAACAGGCGGTGGTGCAGCTCAGCCAGCGCAAACGCTGGCTGGCGCCGCTGGCCCTCATTGTGGGCGCCTTCCTCATGCTGTTCCAGGGCGTCAAGCTCCTCTATACGAACTGGCGCCTCGCCGTGCTGCAGATCGTTCCGGCCATGTGGATCTGGCTCGCCATGTTGGACATAAAGCTGCACGTCCTCCACGGCAAGCAGTTCCACGTCATCCGCGGCCCGCTGCTGATCCCGTGCATCATCGGGGTGACCGCGCTCACCGCGGCCAGCTTCTACCTGAACGGCGTGTTCGCCTTCGCCATTTCGGTGCCGGGCAAGCCGGAGATCCGGCCCTCCTTCGCCCGGGCCAACCTCCACTTGCGCGTCATTTTGGCCTGGGGCTGCATTGTCGGCCTGGCGCTGTCGTTCTCGGCGCTCATCTCCACCCGCTGGGGCCACTGGCCCTTCGTCATCAGCCAGAGCATCGTCGTCGGCGTCATGATGCTCTGTTACGTCGCCGTGCCGGCCCGGCTCGTCGGGGTCGAGAAGAAGACCCGGTCCCGCCGCGACGCCCTGGCGGCCACCGCGGTCGGTGGCGCCGTCGGTGGCGTCGTCTGCTCCCCGCCCTACATGCTCGGTCGCATCGGCATTTTGATGCTGGGCTGGCCCTACGTGTTCTGGCTCGGTGTGATTCTGATCATCGTCGGGGTCACGCTGCAGACCGGCGCCACGAGTGCCGTCAAGGCGGTCAAGTTCTCCGCCAAGCTCGTCGGCCACCCCGACGAAGCCGGCGAGCCGGTCGCCGGCTGAGGGCGCCGAGCGGCTCTTTCGCCCCGGAGGACGCCAGCCCGTGCGATCCTCAGCTGAGGGAGCAGGTGCGTCAGTCGGCGACGAGCGCATCGGTGAGCCGGTCGACCACTTCGAGGACGGCGACGGATTCGGGCGCGAGCTCGTAGCGGGCGGCCAGCGTGGCGGGCGCCGTGTAGCTCACGGAGGTGGTTCCGCCGGGCTCGGCCCACACCAGCACCTTGAGAGGGAGGTCGAGTGCGGAGAGGGGCGAGGCCGCCATGACGCCCGTCCCGGCCGCGGGGTTCCCGAAGATGACCAGGGTCGTCTCGCGCAGGTCGAGCCCGACGGCTCGGGCCTCGGCCTGCTGGTCGATGACAGCGAAGACCTTGACCCCCTTGGACCCGAGCAGGTCCAGCAGGCGGGCCACGGTGTCGGCCACCGGGTGGGGGCTGGTCTTGGTCACCGCGCCGGCAACGTCGACCACTCGGGTCGCCTTCTCCTCCGCCGGCGCCGGCCGTCGACTTCAGGAGGCGGCGGCCCGGATGGGACGTGCGGCGTGGTTGTCGCGGAGCCGCTCCGCGGTCTCGCGGTCCTGCAGCGGCATGCCGATGCCGATCGGAACGGTCGAGGTCACGTCGTTGCGGCACTCGGGACACTCGACCACCCAGGTCCGGTCCGGACGCTGGGCGACCCTGGGGTGGTGGTTTTGCATGGCCGGCTCCTGTGGACTCCCTGAACGGCAGCACCATAGCGAGCGGTCGGCGGCGATGAAAAACCCGATGGCCCGCCCCGGCTCAGCTGGCCAGTTGGGCGTCCGGAGGCCGGGCGATGATGTAGAGCAGGGCGCCGAAAAACGGCACGACGAGGATGAGCACCGTCCATCCGGCCTTGGCCACGCCGTGGTGATCACGCCGGCGGAAGTTGTCGACGAAGCACCAAATGATGAAGAACAGCAGCAGGAAGATGCCGGCGAACAGCAGGAGCGTCCAGAACAGGTCGAGCAGCGGCCACGTGTACGAGAACATGGTGTGCACCTCCGGCGCCCGAAGCTAACGGGCGCCGCGGCGCCGCCGGTGGATGGCGGCTGCCCTCGTCAGCCAGCGCTCACCAGCCCGTAAATGCTCTTGGCCATCAGGTACAGGCCCAGCCCGAGCGACAGGAAGACGATGACCTGGTCGCGGTGCGACGTGATCCACTGCAGCAGCGCAGTGAGGGTGCTCTTGACCTCGGCGGGGCGCAGGGCGGCGTAGGTCTCCATGACGAGCAGGCTGGCCGAGGACAACACGCAGAAGGCGAAGACGGCGATGTACTCCGTGGTCGTCGAGAGCTTGGCCGTGGTGATTTCGGCCACACCGGCCACCACCAGCACCCAAGGTTGGAGCAGGAAGCCGAGACCCGCCGCCGCCAACGGATTGATGCGGTCGACGCCGCGCATCCAGCGCGGCTGCCCCTTCGGCTCCGAGTCCCCCCACTTGCCCCAGCGCCGGTAGGCGATGACGACGAGCACCACGCCGATGGCGAGCTTCACCGCCAGCGCGCCGGTCGAGGGGTTGCTGTTGGGGATGAGCGGCTCCCCCCCGGTCACGAGCACGACCAGGGCCACGATGGCGACCAGGGTCAGCATCCACCCCAGCACGTAGCCCAGGCCCTTCATGAGGCCGCCCTCGGTGGCGAGGAGCAGGATCATCGCCGTCAGCGGGATCGGCTCCAGGGTGATCACGAGTCCGATCAGGAACAGATCGAGCAGCAACGGCGCACCCCCCATCGGCCAGGTCGAGGCGAAGTTACACGGCGCGGCCCGCCGGAGATGGGACCGGCGCCCCCGCCACGCACGGTCGCCCGACAATCAATGGACGCACAACGGATGCACAACGGACGCACAACCGATGCCTCCCCGCGGCACGGACCACACGCTGACACGCTCGGCGGCTGTCCCCCGGGCAGCTGTGGCTCGCACGCCAGAGTGCTTCTCACCCCGCTCCGGGAACGAGCCCTGCCGTCAGATTTTCGCGGCAGAGCCCTGTCCCGGCAAGGGCCGGGGGTCCCTTGCCGCTTGTGCAGTGTCAGGAGTGCGCCAGGCGCGCCCGCACCCCGGTCCCGAGGTCGAGCACGGTCACGGGCGAGGGCGGCAGCCGGGGCGGCAGGGTGACCGACAGGTCACCACCGGGCTCGACCGAGAACTCCAACTGCGTGTCGGCCCCGACCAGGCGGACCCGCCGCACCCGCGCACCGTCGACGGCGCGCATGGTGATCCGGGGCGCCCGGGGCGCGCCGAACGAGCAGCGCGTAGACGCCCTCGCCGCTTTTGGTGAAGCGCAGCGGCGTCCCGTCCCCGCTGACCGACTCGGTCACCAGCCAGGGGCGGCTGCCGTAAATGGCCTCCCCGTTGACGTCGAGCCACGCGCCGAGGCCGCGCAGCGGCGCCTTCTGCTCGTCGGGGATGGTGCCGTCCGGCCGCGGGCCCACCCCCAGCAACAGGTTGCCGTTCTTCGCCACGACGTCACAGAACATCTGGACGAGGTCGCTCTCGGAAATGATGTCCTCGGGACGCTCGTGCCGGTTGGCGCCGAACGAGTGCCCGACGCCCCGGGCCAATTCCCACTTGCGCGACGAGGCCGTGCGCAGCACGTCGTACTCGGGCGTGCGGAAGTCGTAGTGCTTCGGGCTGGCGAAGGTGAGGTGCTTGCGCCGCTCGGGGATCGACGACCAGGCCGCCTGCACCACGGCGCCGACGGCACGCACCAGCGCGTCGGTCACTGCGTTGCGCGGCAGGCCGGGTTCCTTCCAGCGGTCGTTGATGACGCCCTCCTCGACGGCGTTGTAGTAGTCGGCGAAGAGTTGGGGCAGCTGCGGGTCGGTCGGCCAACCGATGTCGTTCCAGAGCACCGACGGCTCGTAGCGCGCAATGAGCTCGCGCACGTGCGCCGTCACGTAGTGCACGTACTCCGAGCCGTGTGGCACCGCCAGAACGGCGTCGGCGGCGGTGGTCAGCACCGCGTCGTTGTAAGGCCAGTCGTACCCGCCGGAGTAATAGAGCCCCATGCGCATGCGCCGCTCCCGCACCGCCTCGCTCAGATCTCCCACCAGGTCGCGTCGGGCCCGGTACTCGCCCTTGACCGGGTGCGCGACGGCCGAAGGCCACAGGGCGAAGCCGTCGTGGTGCTTGGTGGTGAGGACGACGTAGCGCGCCCCCGCCTCCCGGCACACGTCGGCCAGGGCGTCGAGGTCGGCGCCGGACGAGGCGGCGTCAAAGGTGCGCACGAAGTTGTCGTAGGGGTAGTCCTCGCCGTAGACCAGGGCGTGGTGCCGCGCCGTGGGGCTGCCCTGAATCTGCATGGTGTTGCGGTACCACTCGGCGTACGGGTTCTCCCGCAGCATCCGCTTGGGCCCGTCCTTGACGAGCAGCTGCTGAATGTCGGGCACCCGCGGCGCCCAGCCCGGCACCGAGTAGAGGCCCCAGTGGATGAAGATCCCGAGCTTGGCGTCCTCGTACCAGACCGGTACCTGGTGCGTGCGCAGCGACTCCCAGGTCCCCTCAAACACGCGGGCCGCCCGCTCGTTCTCCCGTCACGACGACCACACCGAGCACCACGACCACGACCGCCAGCCTCTCAGCCCGCGGCGAGTGCCGCTCCCCCGCCACCCCCGCCGTCCGCCCCGTCGCCATGGGCCCCGGGCTTCCCGTAGCGCAACCGGAAGGCGACATAGGCGAACGGCCCCACGAAAATCGGGAGCCAGTACGAAATGATCCGGTAGGCCAACGTGGCCACGACCGCATCGACACCGGGCACCCCGGCCAGAATGAGCAGGGCGCTCAGCCCGGCCTCGACGATGCCGAGACCACCCGGCGTGATGGGGATGAGCGCCAGCAGCCCGGCCACGGCGTAGGCCAACAGGACGAGGGAGGGGTTGGGCTTGACCCCCGTGGCCCGGATGCAGGCCAGCAGGGTGCCGAAGTCGAAGGCGAGGCGCCCGCTGCTCAGCAGCAGAGCCGCCTTCCACCGCTTGCCCAGCACGGCCCGGATGCGGTTGCGCTCGAAGACGAGCCGGTCGGCCAGGCCGTGCATGGGTTCGGCCTTGCGCTTCACCCGGTTGCGGGTCGCCTGAATGACCCGGCCGGCCCAGCGCAGCGGCCCGTCCAACGTGAGGACCAGCGCGCCGAAGCCGGCGAACAACACGAACGCCCCGATGCCGAGCAGCGCCGCGTGTTGCAGGCCGTTGGCGATGGGCGTCCCGGCCAGAATGGCCGGCAGGACGAAGATCGGCAGGGCCAGCAGTCCCCCGATGCCGAGCAGCGAGAAGGTCGTCAGCCCGGCCACCGCGGTCGCCGGGTCGTTCCCGGAGGCGGCGAGCATGCGGAACTGTGTCGCCGCCCCGAAGGCGGCGCCCCCCGGGACGATGAGGCTGATGGCGTTGCCCGACAGCTGCGACGTCGTGACCGAGTACCAGGCCGTGGTCCGCAGTGCAATGCGCTGCAGGGCGATGGTGCACGTGAAGTGCGCCACCTGGAGCGCCAGGGCGAGGGTGAACCAGATGGGGTCGAGCGACGTCAGCTTCGGGAAGGCGTCGAAGACCGCGGCCAGGCTCGGGAAGACCAGGTAGAGGGTGATGCCGGCCACCACGACCAGGACCGACTTCTTCGCGACGGATCGCCACGGCAGTGGTGACGCGACATCCTGCTCAATGCGCGTCGCCAGCCGTGACGACATACCGTCGTGGCCCTCAGCGGTGCCGGGCACCTGCTCCCCGGACACCGGCTCCTCGGGCTGCTCGTCCTCCTGCGTCGCCACCAGCGAGCTGCTCTCGGCGACGACGCGGCCCCGTTAGGCCAGGATCTTGGCCTTCTGGGCCTCGAACTCGGCGTCGCTGAGCACACCCTGCGACTTGAGGTCGGCCAGCTTGGAGAGCTGGTCGGCGGTGCTGGCTCCGGGCGTCCCGGCGGCCTGCTTGACGTACTGGTCGAAGGCTTTCTGCTGCTGGGCGGCCTCCTGGGCGGCCCGCTCGTGCATTTTGCCGCCCCGGGCGATCAGGTACACGAACACGCCGAGGAACGGCAGGATGATGATGAAGATCGCCCACAGCGCCTTGGACCAGCCACCCATGTCGTGGCTGCGGAAGATGTCCATGAACACCATGATCAGCAGCCAGATCCAGATGACGAAGAGGAAGAAGTACAACATCGTCAGGAAGAAATCGAGGATCGGATATTGGTAGGTGGAAGCGAGCATCGAAGAATCTCCTTGTTGTCCGTGGTCGGCGAGAACCCGACAACCAATGTTTAGCGCCTGCGAGCTCGAAGGGATGCTGGGATATCCCCAGGCCCGGTCCCTGCAGTTGCGCCCCCGTTGTGGAACGTCGCGGCGGCGAGCCGGCCTCGACGCCCCGCCGGGCCGCCCTGAGGAGGGCGCCCGTCGGCCCGGCCCGGCGTGGACTGACCCGCCCCGCGGCGGCTTTACTGTGGGCAGCATTCCGGACCGACGGCCCGGTGGTGCGACCGACCGCAAGGAGAGGAAACCTTGGCCAACGAGGGATTCCACGAACCGCTCGAGCTGCTCGACGAGGCCACGCTCGACTACCACCGCGCCATGACCTCGCTGGGCGAGGAGCTCGAGGCCATCGACTGGTACCACCAGCGGGTTCAGGCCACCTCGGACGAGAGCCTGGCCGCCGTCCTGGCCTACAACCGCGACGACGAGAAGGAGCACGCCGCCATGGCCCTCGAGTGGTTGCGCCGGAGAGATTCGGTGCTCGACGCCCAGCTCCGCAAGTTCCTCTTCTCCACGGGCCCGATCACCGAGGTCGGCGACTCGTCCCCGGATTCCTCCGCATCAACGACAGCGGGCTCGCTCGGAATAGGCAGCCTCAAGGGAGTAGCGCAATGAACCACCTCCACCGCGAACTGGCCCCGATTTCGGACGCGGGCTGGGACGTCATTGACGACGAGGCGAAGTCACGCCTGCCCACCTATCTGGCCGCCCGCAAGCTGGTCGACTTCGAGGGCCCCTTCGGTTGGGGCTACTCGTCCACCGACCTGGGCCGGGTCACCGAAATCGCGGGCCCCGCCGAAGGCGTGAGCGCCCTGCAGCGCAACGTGCTCCCGGTGGTGGAGCTGCGCACCGAGTTCAAGGTCTCCCGGACCGAGCTGGACGACGTCGACCGGGGTACCAGCAACCCGGACCTGGGCGAGCTGGACGAGGCCATCCACCAGATCGCACTGGGCGAGAACGTGACCGTCTTCCACGGCCATGGTGCCGCCGGCTTCCGCGGCATCACCGAGAGCACCTCGCACGAGCCCATCAGCGTCGGTGACATCGACAACGCGCCCGACGCGGCGGCCCGCGCCGTCAACACATTGCGCCAGGCCGGCATCGGCGGCCCCTACGGGCTGGCCATCTGCCCCGACATGTACACCAGCATCGTCGAGAGCACCGAGTACGGCGGGGAGCTGCTGCTCGACCACCTCCGCAAAATTCTGGGCGGGCCCCTGGTGTGGGCGCCCGGCATTGAGGGCGGCGTGGTGCTGAGCCTCCGGGGCGGCGACTTCAAGATTGAGAGCGGGCAGGACCTCTCCATCGGGTACCTCGACCACGACGCCGACGTCGTGCGCCTCTACCTGGAGGAGAGCTTCAACTTCCGGGTACTCGAGCCGGACGCCGCCGTGGCGCTCCGCCTCGGCGACTGATCCGCCCGCCGGACCCGCCCGCTCACGAGGCCCGTTCGCCGGACTGGTCGGCCTTGGCGCCGACTCCCCCCGGCCGTTTGCCGGACAGGCCGTTTTGCCGTGGCGTCCGGCCGTTCGGGCCGGAACTGCCCGCCGCAGGGCCGGCCGGGTCCACCGAGGTGACCGGTTTGCCGGCGTAGGCGATCTGGAGCAGGTCCGCCATCTCCGCCGCGCTGACGGGGCCGGAGAAGAGGAACCCCTGGCCCTGATCGCACCGCTCCGCCCGCAGCCCTTCGAGCTGCTCGTGCGTCTCGACTCCCTCGGCCAGCGTCACGAGGCCGAGGGTACGGCCGAGCTCTATCAACGTATGGATGAGCGCTGCGGCGTCGGGTGAGCGGCTCATGTCGGCCACGAACGAGCGGTCGATCTTCAACACGTCCACCGGGAACTGGCGCAGGTAGGCCAGCGACGAATAACCGGTGCCGAAGTCGTCGATGGCCACCTTGACGCCCAGCTGCTTGAGCCGGTTGAGCCGGGCGACCGTGCCGACGGAGTCGCGCATCAGGGTCGATTCCGTGACCTCGAGCACGAGCATGGAAGGTTCGAGCCCGCTGTCGTGCAGTGCCTCCTGGACGTCTTCGATGAACTGGTCGGACTCGAGCTGGCGCATGGAGACATTGACCGAAATGCTGGCCGGGTGCCCTTGCGCGTGCCAGGCCGCGGCCTGGCGGCACGACTCGTTGAGCACCCAGCGGCCGACGTCGATGATGAGGCCGCGCTCTTCGAGGATCGGGATGAAGGCATTGGGCGCGATGGTGCCCCTGACCGGGTGCTCCCAGCGCAGCAGCGCCTCGACGCCTTGGATTTCAATTCCGTCCAGGTCGAAGATCGGGTGGTAGAGCAGGGTGAACTGGCGGGCCTGGCAGCGCCGACTCGAGGTCTGACTTGAGGCTGAGACGCTCCTTGGCCGCCGACTGCATCGAGTACTCGAAGAGGACGGACTGGTCACGCCCCGCACCCTTGGCCCGGTACAGCGCAATGTCGGCGTCGCGCAACAGGTCCTCCGCCGACGGACGGTCGCCCACGGCGATGCCGATGCTGGCCGAGACCGTGATCGACATGGTGTCGACCCCCGGCAGGTGGAAGGCGGGCTTGAGCACTTCGTGCACCCGCTCGGCAATCATTTCGGGGCCGCGGGCGAACGAGACGCCCTCGGCCAGAATGACGAACTCGTCCCCTCCGAGGCGGCCGACCGTGTCGCCCGAACGCAGAATGCCGAGCAGGCGCCCGGCCACCATTTGCAGCAGCTTGTCGCCGGCGCCGTGACCAAGCGAGTCGTTGGAGTCCTTGAAGTTGTCGAGGTCGATGAACAGCGCCGCCACCGGGATGCCGGTGCGCCGGGCCCGCACCAGCATCTGCTGGGCCCGGTCGAGAATGAGCTGGCGGTTGGCCAGCCCGGTCAGCGGGTCGTGCAGGGCGCGGAAGGCGAGGAGCGCCTCGAACTTCTTGCGCTCGGTGACATCGCGGATGTTCGAGACGTACCCGGCCACCGAGGCGCGGTCGGTCTGGTTCGACACGACGGCCTCCACGTCACGCGTGGTCCCGTCCCGGCGCAGCATGCGGAACTCCAGGGTGGCCTGTGCCGACTCGGCTTGGAAGTCGTCACTCCCGAGCATTTTGAGCACGGTGCTCGAGGTCCTCGTGATGCACGAAATCGGTCGCGAGGCGGCCGATCAGCTCCTCGGGCTCGTACTGCAACAGGTCCTTGATGGCCGGTGACACGTAGCGGAAGACGCCCTGATCGCCCAGAATCATGGTGACGTCGGAGGAGTTCTGAATCAGGGAGCGGAAGCGGTCCTCGCTCAGGCGGAGCGTTGTCTCGGCCTCTTCCTTCTGCTCCATCGCCATCTCGTTCTGCTCCATGATGGCGCCGGCCATCCGGATGACGAAGAACAGGACGAAGGCACCCATCACGGTCAGCGAGGCGGACTCCGGCCGGCTCAACTCCGACGGCAGCCAACCCTGGGTCAGCGCGAACTGGCCGATCACCATGCCGGCGATGCTGTAGATGACCGCGGCCTTCCAGACGCGCGAGCCCACCCTCGACATGTTCTCGAGGGCGATGAAGATGTAGGCCGCCCACAGGACGGGGCCCCATCCGGTCATGTAGATGGCGATGGTGACCCCGAGCACCTGGAAGGCCACCCGCACGTTGAGGGTCAGCCGGTTGGGTCGGGCCTGGTAGATGCGGTCCATCTGCACGTTGGCCACCACAATGGTGGTGAGGATGATCAGCCAGACCCACCAGTGCACGACGGGCGACGTAGCCGTAGCGCATGAGGACGAAGACGACAGCGAAGCCGCCGGGCGCAATGAGGTAGGCCAGCTTGGTCGGGTTCAGCCTCCGCCGCCCCATCGCCGGCACTCGAACCGGGCGCTCGGGACCATCGGCTCGGGCGGACGCCTTCCCGGCATGCTGCGAAGCCAGCGCCATGTCCCCCACTTTGTTTGATGAACTCAACCCCCTTGTATCGTCAGCTGGGGCGTCCGACTTGACCGCCGCAGGCCCCGGGGGAGTGCCCGTCTTCAGCGCCCCCGAAGCGCCTCCCACCTGGGCTCTCACACCGTGCCCCGCCCGCCGCCAGACGCCGCTTGGTGGCGGTCGGGTGGCAGGGTTTCGTGCCCGGGCGTCACAGCTCGCGCAGCAGCGAGCAGGCCTCGGTGACGACCGCGGCCCGGTGCACCAGCGCCGTCGCCACGAGGGACCGCCGACCCTTCACTCTCCGGTAGCCCTCGGCCACACCACCGATCCGCTTCACCCGCTCGCCCAGCCGCACCGCGACGTACCCGCACCACGGCGCGGCGACGGCCGCCGCCAGGCCGGCCCATGCGCCGAAGGCGCGGCCGACCAGCACCCCCACCGCCACGTAGGTGAGGGTGAACAGCACGAAGCAGCCGAGGAGCTTCACGGTGGCCTTGATCCCCTCGTTCTTCGGTCGCTTGCCCACTTGCTTCATGATCTGGAACGGGATGAGGTGCACCAGTGCGCCGATGGCGGCGAAGGGCACGGCGGCGAGGACCATGACCGCTGCCCACACGACCGCGAGGCGCCGGCGGCGGGGCGGCCGGGCCACCAGCTGGGCGTCGTTGACCCCGAGCAGGTTCAGGTCCCGCCCGTAGACGACGAAGGCACCGAACAGCTTCTCCAACGAGGCCGGGGCTGCGTCCTGCTTCGCCGCCAGACGTTCCGCCACGTCGACCTTGCCGGCCAACCCCACGTCGGTCGATCCGGACCCACCAGGCGTCCGGACGACGACTTCGGCGATCCACGTGAGCTCCTTGGCTTGAGTCCACGAGGCGAACGAAGGGTTGACCCCGGAGAGCTGGGCCTCCAGGTCCTCGGTGACCGAGCGCACCGTGGCCCACTCGTCCCGCCCGTAGTCCGCGGCCCATTGCCGCCACTGCCACGGGGTCGCCGACCCGGACGAGCGCCCGCGAGCGAAACCGGGCCTTGGCGTCGTAGACGAGCCCGACGGCCACCGTCACCAGGTCGTCCGCGCCACCGTCGGCCAGGGTCTCGAGGGCGATGCGAGCGGCACCCGTCTTGAGGGGCTGGAGCGTCGTCTCGTCGTGGCTGATCCCCTCGGGGAACACCGCCACCACGCCGCCCTGACCGAGGATGGCGTGGCTGGTGGCGAAGGCCGACGCGTTGTGGTCCCCGGCCACGGCGTCGACCGTCCGGTACACCGGGATGACGCCGGCCAGCTTGAGGAACGGCCACAACGGGGCGATACCGAACAGCGTCGACTTGCCCAAGAAGCGTGGGTAGCGACGAAGCGTCGCCAGCAACAGGAGCCCGTCGACCAAGCCGTTGGTGTGGTTGGCCACCAGCACGACCGGCCCCGAATCGGGCAGCTTCTCGCCGTTCTCGATCTCAATGCTGCGGAAGAACACCCGGATGACAAGACGCGCCAGCGCGGTCATTGACCAGTCAGCAAATCGCCGCAGCGCCCGCGACCGCGGGCTGCACCTCGGCGCGGGAAGTCCCGACCTCCACAGCAGTCACAGCGGTATTCGAAGCGCCGAGAATTCTGGATGTCGGATTGCTATGGTGCCGCAGCACACACAAACCGGATCTGGGTTCTGGGGGGGTCCAGACGCAGAATCCGCGTTGTGCGAACGGGGGTTCGGCCATGGCAAGGATCACTGGCATACGGGCTGCGGGGGCGGCTCTGTTGCTCTTCTCGCTCACCGCGACCGGGGTGCTGCTGGCCCCGGGGACCGGCGGGGCCGCGTCTTCGACGTCGGCGACGTTCGGGACACTGCCGTCGCCGTGCGGCAAGGGGCACGCCACCGGCGCCACCGACCAGGGGGTGACCAACTCCACCATCAACATCGGCTACGGCGACGACCGCGGCTTCTCGGGCAGCCCCGGGCTGGACCAGGAGATGGGCGACGCGGTCAAGGCGATGATCGCCTGGTGCGATGCCCAAGGAGGCATCAACGGGCGCAAAATCGTGGGGGACTTCTACGACTCCGCCGTGACCAACGTCGGCTCGGTCATGACACAGGCCTGCAAGACGGACTTCATGCTCGTCGGCGAGGGGTTCGCGCTCGACGGTCTGGCGGAACAGACCCGCTTGAATTGCAACCTCGCCGCCGTCCCAGGGTTCACCGTCTCTCCCCAGGTGGCCAACGCCTACGAGATGTACCAGGCCGCGCCGAACCCGGCGAACGCCAGCCCCGTGTCGATCGCCTACCAGGGGGAGAAACTCTTCGGCTCCAAGACGCAACACGTGGGCCAGTACAACTCGACGCTCTCGACCCAGCTGTCGTCGATGGCCAAGGCCGTGCAGGCCTACACCGAGGCCGGTTGGAAGTTCGTCGACTGCCCGTTCGAGGTGAACTACAACGGTGAAGCCAACTACACGCCCTTCATGCAGAAGCTGCAGAGTTGCGGGGCGCAGATCGTGTTCGACGACGCCACGCCCGGGACCGACCCTCTACGGCGCGCTCCAGGCGGAGAACCAGATCGGCTACAACCCGGTCTGGCTGCTGGACGCCGCCGAGTACACGCAAGCCTTCGCGAAGTGGAACACCAGCGGGCTGGGCAACAACGTCTACGTCCGCATCGGGTTCGAACCACTGGAGGCGGCGAAGGTCGTGCCGGCCGTCGCCGAGTACCTCTCCGTCGTCAAGAAGTCGGGAGGCCTGACATCGGCGCTTGGGCGAGCAGTCCGCGTCGTCCTTCCTCCTGTGGGCCACCGAGGCGAAGGCGTGCGGGTCCACCTTGACCCGCCAGTGCATGATCAACCACCTCTCGAAGGTCACCAGCTGGACGGGCGGTGGGCTCAACGCACCCTCCGACCCGGCCCAGAACAAGCCGGCGCCGTGTGGAATCCTCATGAAGCTCGACAACACCAAGTGGGTGCAGTACTACCCGAAGAAGCTCGGGACGTTCGATTGCTCGCCCAAGTACGTGGTGCCGAACTCAGGGTCCGTCATCGGCACCACCCTCAACGCGCAGGGGTACGCCACCGAGTACGCCACGCCAACGGTCATGAAGCCCCAGGGCTGACCGGCGCCTCAGCGCCCAGCGCGGACCGGATGATGGACCCGATCTGCTCGACCTCCAACAAGAACCCGTCGTGGCCGAGGACGGACTCGACGACCGCAACCGGCGGCCGACCCGGGAGGAGCCGTGCGATCTCCTGCTGCTGCGCCAGCGGGTAGAGGCGGTCCGTCCTGATGCCGGCCACGGTCACCTCGGCCCGTACCGAACCGAGCGCTGCGCCGATACCGCCCCGGCCCCGGCCCACGTCGTGCTGGTTCATCGCCTCGCTGAGAGTGATGTACGAGTTGGGGTCGAACTTCTTGGCGAGCTTCTCGCCCTGGTACTGCAGGTACGACTCAATGGCGAAGCGCCCGCCCTTCAGCGGCTCCTCCTCACCCTGGGGCTCCCGGCCGAAGCGCTGTTCGAACTCGTCGCCGGTCCGGTAGGTGAAGTGGCCGATGCCGCGGGCCGTCAAGAGCCCGTCGACGGGACGGCCGGGAGTGTCGTAGTAGTCGCCGCCACGAAACGCCGGGTCCGTGCGAATGGCCCGCATCTGCAGGGAGCACAGTGCGATCTGATCGGCCGAGGCCGCCGCGCCGACGGCCAGGACGACGGCACGCGCCACCCGGTCCGGCGCACCGATGCACCACTCGAGCACGCGCATGCCGCCCATGGAACCCCCGACGACGCCGGCCCACCGGTCAATCCCGAGCTGGTCCGCCAGCGCAATCTCGACCGCCACCTGGTCCCGGATGGTGATCAGCGGGAAGCGCGAGCCGAGTGGCCTGCCGTCGGCGTCGAGCGAGCCGGGACCCGTCGTGCCCTGGCAGCCGCCCAGCACGTTCGGGCACACGACGTAGTAGCGGTCCGTGTCGATGGCCTCGCCCGGTCCGATCAACCCGTCCCACCAGCCTTTCGACGGATGGCCGGGGGCAATCGGGCCGATGGCATGGGAGTCGGCGGTCAGCGCGTGCAGGACGAGGACGGCATTGCTGCGCGCCGCGTTCAGCGCGCCCCACGTCTCGTAGGCGACGGTGACCTCGTCGAGGCGACCGCCGCCTTCGAGCGCGAAGCCGTCACCTCCGGCACCGGTGAGCACCGCAAACTGCCGCCGCCCGGGCTCGTCCCCGGGCCGCCACACGCCTGGGTAACTCTGTGCGGTCACGCTCCCTTGGCGGCGCGGAACCCGGCTTCCAGATCGGCCAGGATGTCCTCAATCGACTCGATGCCGACGGAGAGGCGGACCAGGTCAGGCGAGACACCTGTCGTGACCTGCTCGGCCTCGGTCAGCTGCGAGTGCGTCGTCGAGGCCGGGTGGATGGCCAGGCTCCGCACGTCACCCACGTTGGCGAGGTGACTGAACAGCTCGAGACCCTCAATGAAGCGTCGGCCCGCCTCCGCACCGCCGGCGATGCCGAAGGCGAGGATCGACCCGCCGCCCTTGGGCAGGTACTTCTGCTGCCGGGCGTGCCAGCGGCTCGATTCGAGGCCCGGATAGGTGACCCAGGACACCTCGTCGCGCGCCTCGAGCCACTTGGCCACGGCGACCGCATTCTGGACGTGACGCTCCATGCGCAGGCTCAACGTCTCGAGTCCTTGCAGGAAGAGGAACGAGTTGAGCGGTGCGACGGATGGCCCGGTGTCACGGAGGTACTGCAACCGCGCCTTGAGGACGAACCGGGCCGGGAAGAGCGACTCGGGGAGCTGGCCGAACACCAAGCCGTGATAGCTCGGGTCGGGCTCGGTGAAGTTCGGGAAGCGCCCGCTGCCCTCGTAGTCGAACGTCCCACCGTCGACGATGATGCCGCCGATGGAGGTCCCGTGGCCGCCGATGAACTTGGTGGCCGAGTGCACGACGATGTCCACGCCGTGACTCAACGGCTGGCAGAGGTACGGCGTCGCCAGCGTGTTGTCGATGACGAGCGGGATGTTGTTGTCGTGGGCGACCTTCGAGACGCCCTCGAAATCGAAGACGTCACCCTTGGGATTCCCCAGCGTCTCGCCGAAGAACGCCTTCGTGTTGGGCCGGATGGCCGCCGCCCAGGCCGCCAGGTCGTCCGGGTCGTCGACGAAGGTGGTCTCAATGCCCAACTTCGGCAGCGTGTAGTGCAACAGGTTGTACGTCCCGCCGTAGAGCGAGGCTGACGAGACGATGTGCCCACCGTTCTCGGCCAGGTTCAAGAACGTGACCGTCTCGGCGGCTTGCCCACTGGCGACGGCCAGCGCCGCCACGCCACCCTCGAGCGCGGCGACGCGCTCCTCGAAGACGGCCTGCGTGGGGTTCATGATCCGGGTGTAGATGTTCCCGAGCTCTTCCAGCCCGAACAGCGCGGCCGCGTGCGCGGTGTCACGGAACGTGTAGCTGGTGGTCTGGTAGATCGGCACGGCGCGGGCGCCGGTCGTGGGATCGGGTTGGGCACCGGAGTGGATCTGGCGGGTCTCAAAGCCCCAGTCGGGCATGGCAATGGCCTCCTTTGACCGGTCGGCTGCCAGAACCCGGCAGCCAACCTCGGCCGCAATGGTTACAAAGCTGACTTAATTAGTCAACTATTGGACGGAGCTGCTCACTTCTCATCATCCATTCGAAGCCCCACCGGTTCAAGGCCGGCGCGCCACGGACCGAGGTCGAGTCCGGGATAGCGCTCCTGGGTCCGTTCGAGCAGCCGCTCGGTCCAGACCGGGTGGCCGGGAGCGGGCCAGCCGAAGAGCGCCAGCTGGCGTGGCGTCGAGCCCTCGACGAATTCGCGTCCACTCCGCCCCGGTCGACCGGCTCTGTTGGGTGTCGTAGCCGATCCACTCGGTGGCGGCGTTCTTGAAGGCGACGGCCACCACGACGCGGGCCCCGGTGCCCGAGCCGAACGGCGCACCGCGGTGGTACGTGTCCGACCGGTAGGCCAGGTACGAACCGCGGACACCCGGCGCCGGCCGTTCGGCGGCGTAGACGTCGGAAGCCGTCCGGGGCATGAGGACGCCGTAGGGATTGTCGATGTGCTCGGTGTCCCGCACCGAGACGAGGCGGGTGGGGTTGTCGTCCTCGGTGACGTCGGTCAGATAGAGGAACCCCTCCAGGTTCCACCACGGCGACTCGCTCGCGGCCGGGAGCCACGAGTGGTTGCGGTCGAGATGGATCGGCTGTTCGTAGTTGGTGATGCCGGCGTACTTCGCGCTGGCATGGGCCTGGTAGAGGCGGATGTCCTCGTTGTCGAGCGCCCGCTCGGCGAAGTCGACGATGGAGGGATGGACGCAGACCCGGTTGAGGGCCCCGCTGCCCGGGAAGGGGAAGGCGGCCATCCAGCGCTGCTGGGCGGGACGGAAGCCGGGCCCGTCGTCGGGCCAGACGAAGGCCTCCTCGGGCTGCTTCGGGCGGCCGCGCCATTGTTCGTAGACACCCTCGGGGTCGGCCTGGTGCTCCTCGGCGCTCGGGAAGATCCCGCGCAGATCGTCGGCCAGCGCGTCGATCTCCTCGGTGCCGACGAGACCCTCGAGCAGGACCCAGCCCTCGTCGCGCCACGTCGCCACTTCGGCATCAGTCGCCTGTCGTGAACTCACCGGCGTCAGCATCGCGCGCGATGCGTAGTATCTGGCGACGTTACGGCGAGATATGCACCGGCGTGACGCTTCCGACGACCTCCGAAGTGGATGTGGGTCAGCATCGCGCGCGACGCTTCTGGCGACCTCGAACGGTCTGAAGACTCAGGCCTTGCCCGGAGGATCGTGATCCTCGAGCGCCTTCACCAACAGCGCGCGGAACTCCGCCCGCTCCGACTCGTTGAGCCCGACGAGGATTTCGTCCTCAATGCTCCCCTGCGCCAGCTCCGCCACTTCCAACGCCTCGAGGCCCGCGTCGGTGATGTCGACCAGGTGGCGCCGGCGGTCGGCGGGGTCCCGCCGGCGCTCCACGTACTCCAGGTCTTCGAGGTCGTTCAGGACGAGCACGCCGGTGTTGGAGTCCATGGAGAGCATTTCGGTCATGACCTGCTGCGAGGCGCCGGGGTGGTCCCGCAGGTAGGCCAGCACCACCATGTTCCGCAGGTTCATACCCACCAGATCGACCGAACTGCGCAGGTAGACGGCCCGGGCGAGCCTGGTCAGGAGCACAATCGTGCCCGTGGTGTGGCGGGCGGGAGACCGGGAACTCACGATGTCGATTCTACCTGCACGGCCGCGTCGATCACCCCTATAGGATAGTCCCGAAATCATGACTATCCAAGAAGTAGGGACCATTCCCCAGGAAGAGAGCGCCACCGGCGACCGCCGGCGCTGGGTAGCCCTGGTCGTCGTCTGCCTGGCCATGTTCATGAACGCCCTCGACGGCTCCATCGTCAACGTGGCCCTCCCCGACATTCAGAAGAGCCTGGGCTTCAGCCAGTCCGGGCTGACCTGGGTGGTCGACGCCTACCTCATCTCCTTCGGCAGCTTCCTCCTCCTGGCCGGGCGGCTGGGTGACCTCGTCGGCCGCAAGAAGGTCTTCCTGGCCGGCGTGACGCTCTTCGTGCTCGCCTCCATCGCCTGCGGGTCGGCCGACAGCCAGGGCATGCTGATCGCGGCCCGCTTCGTCCAGGGCATCGGCGGGGCGCTGTCGGCCTCGGTCATCGTCGCCATCATCGTCACCGAGTTCCCGAGCCCGCTCGAACGCGGCAAGGCCATGAGCGCGTACGTGTTCGTCGCCGTCGGCGGCGGCTCCATCGGGCTCCTGGCCGGCGGCGTCTTGACGCAGTTCCTCAGCTGGCACTGGATCTTCTTCGTGAACGTGCCCATCGGCATCGCCACGCTGATCCTCGGCCGCTTCCTCATTGTGGAGAACGTCGGCCTGGGCATCAAGCAGGGCGTCGACTGGCTGGGGTCCGCCCTCATCACCGTGTCGGTGATGATCGCCATCTACGGCGTGGTCACGGCGACGACGTACGGCTGGGTCTCCGCCCACACGCTCGTGACGATCGGCATCGCCCTCGCCCTGCTCGCGTTCTTCGTCGTGCTCGAGTCGCGACTGGCCAATCCGATCATGCCGCTGCGCATTCTGAAGCTGCGCACCTTGACCGGCTCGGCCGTCATCCGCGGCCTGCTCATCACCGGCATGTTCTCGACGTTCTTCATCGGGGCGCTCTACTTCGAGCACGTGCTGGGGTACAGCCCGGTCAAGACCGGGGTGGCCTTCCTCCCGCAGGCGCTGATGATGGCGGCGCTGTCGACGGGCATTACCGCAAAGCTCGTGGACCGCTTCGGTCCCAAGCGCGTGATGTACCCGGGGATGGTCATGGCGGTCATCGGCCTGGTGCTGCTCGCTTCGGCCGGTCAGCACGCCGCCTACTTCCCCCAGATCTTCGTCGCCTTCCTGCTGGTCGGCGCCGGCGCCGGGCTCTCGTTCATGCCGCTCCTGCAGATCGGCATGTCGGAGATCCCGAGCGACGACGCGGGGTTGGGCTCGGGCGTGGTCAACGTGTCCCAGCAGATGGCCGGCGCCATCGGACTGGCTGTGCTCAGCACCATCGCCTCGAACCGGACGAAGTCGCTCGTCGCCAGCGGCCACGCAGTCATCCACTCCTTGACGCTCGGGTACCAGCTGGCGCTCTACATCGCGGCGGCTGCTGTCCTGGTCGGACTCGCTGGTCTCCCCCTTCCTCCTCAGGACCGTCGAGTCTCCGGAGGAGCAGAGGCGGCACATCGAAGAGAACATGCAGAACCCCGAGACCAAAGAGCACCTCGTCCTCTGACCCCGACGGGCCGCGGCGACCCGCTGCGCCACGTCGCCCGAGGCGGAGAGCAGATCAGTTCCGGGGCTTCTTCGAAATCTCCACCGGGACGTACTCGGGGTCGTCCTCGGTTCGCATGCTGAACTGCCACTTGCAGCACACGTCTCCCGGGTCGCGTCGGGGCGGAATGGCCAGGATGTCGACCTTCATGTTGGGGTTGTACATCTTGGTGGTCACGATCATCGACTTCGGACACGTGGAGTGGCAGTTCTTCTCGAGGATGTCGGGTCGTCCCATCGTCTCCCACTGATCGACCGCGACACAACGGTTGAAGGTCATGATGCCGACGTCGGGTTCTGGCATCTCGAAGGTCAGGTCGAAGGCCTTGCCGGGAAGAGCGGTGGCGTCGAGCTGCAGGTCCTTCATCCAGTCCGCCACCGTGTTCCCCGTGATGCCCAGCATCTCCGCCTTGAGCTTCTTGACCCCCGGCAGCACCGTGTTGCCCCAGAGGGTGAACTGAATGTCGAACATCTGGTCGAGCCCGTAGCGAACCACGATCTGCGCCGCCCACCCTTCAATGCACTGGAGCAGATATTCGTGACTCCCCAAGAACCAGGTGACGAGCTGTTCCTTGCTGTAGTCGACCATGTCCGGTCGCGGCGAGAACAGGCCGTCGTACACCACCCGGGTCGAACCGCGGTCTTCGGGCGGGACCAGCTGATTGGCGTCTTCGTAGACGAGGTCCGCCGGGAGAAACTCGCTCTTCATACGTGGCAGTTCCGGAGCGATCTGGTCGTTCCAGGCGGCCCATTCGATTTCGGCCATGGCCTCACCGCCGTAGCGCTTCGAGACCTCGTCCGCCCATCCGTCGACGCAGAGCTGCATGTACAGATCGCTCCAAGGGATGAGCTTCGTGGCCAGCGCCTCTCTCGAGAAGTCGGTCAGACCGCAGATCGGCCCGGTACGGACCGCTGTAGTCGGCGAGCTCCGCCCCCGAGTCGAAGCCGAGGTCCTGGCGTACGTCCAGCGCCGCCTTGGGGTAGGTGATGGCGTCGTCCACCCGGGGGAACTTCGGGTAGTTGTTGAGATCGACGCCGAGCATCAGGACGAAGTCGTCGGCCACGACTCCCTCTTCCAAATGGGCCCCCGGCTTGCGGATCTCCAAGAATTCGTCGAGTTGTCCCTCGGTCTCCGGCTCGGTCACGTGCCCTCCTCTGTCCGGATCGGCCCATTGGGCTGGGTCGAGGCGCCCGGAGGGGCACCCATCTGTCGACTAGCCGATCGGCTACCGAAACTAGCCGTTCGGCTAGGAGCCGACAACCATCGCTACCCTCATGCCATGGCTTCGGGGAAGGACGTGCTGGCAGAGTCGGCGCCGGCAGAGACGGGGATCGGGCCGAGGAGCGCCGCCCAGACCCGCGTCATCGGTGCAGCCCGTGAGCTCTTCGCCGTCCACGGGGTCGGGGGTACGTCCCTGCAGATGATCGCGGACGCCATCGGGGTGTCGAAGGCGGCGGTCTATCACCAGTACAGGACGAAGGAGGAGATCGTCGTCGCTGCCGCGGAGGCGGAGTTGGCCGACGTCGAGGCGGCGGTGGCGTTCGCAGAAGCCGAGCCCAGCGCGACCCGCGCCCGCCTGGTGCTCATCACACGCATGGTCGAGCTGGCCGTGTCGCGTCGACGCGTCGAGAGCACCCTTCTCGGCGACCCGGTGATCGTTCGGTACTTTGCGCACCACGAACCGTTCAGGCAGGTCATGGACCGCCTCTCTGTCGTGCTCATCGGTGTCGACGCCCAATCGGATGCCCGCGTCCCGGCCGCCATGCTGACCGCAGCCATCGGCGGTGCCGTCATGCACCCGCTCGTAGCGGACCTCGACGACGAGACGCTCCGCTCACAACTCCTGCACCTCGCGCGGCGGTTCTTGGATCTGCCGGACTGACCGGTGAGCCACCGTGCAACCATGGAACCATGACGATGAGCAAGGTCGACCTCGACGTCCGCCCCCTTAGTCCAACCATCGGCGCCGAAATCCACGGCATCGACTGTGCCGCCGAGCTCGACGATGACGTGATCGCCGCCATCCGGGCCGTCTGGCTCGAACGCCTGGTCGTGTTCTTCCCGGACCAGCGGCTCGACGATGACACCCAGATCGCCTTCGCCGGGCTCTTCGGTGAGCTGACCGAGAGCCACCCGGTGGAACCACACGTGCTGGAGCGCAAGGAGGTCCATTCCATTGAGAGCGGAAAGGACCGCACGGACTTCTGGCACATCGACATCACCTTCATGAAGCGGCCGGCCATGGCGTCCATGCTGCGTTCGGTCATTGTGCCCGAGGCCGGTGGCGACACCATGTGGGCGGACACCCGGGCCGCCTACGACGCGCTGGCCGAGCCGCTGCAGCGGCTGTGCGACGAGCTGACGGCCTTCCACTTCGAGCCGTACTACGCCCAGGCAGTGGCCGAAGGCCACGGCAACGTCTGGGAAGGCAAGAAGCTGACCCGGCTGCTGCCCGCGACCCACCCCGTTGTCAGCGTGCATCCCGAGACGGGACGCAAGAACCTCTACGTGAACCCCAAGTTCACCGTGCGCATCACGGAAATGTCCGAGAGCCAGAGTGCCGGCCTCCTGCAGCTCCTGTACGACCACATGGCGAGTCCGCAGTTCGTCGTGCGCTACCACTGGAAGCCCGACACATTGGCCTTCTGGGACAACCGCAGCACCATGCACTTCGGGATCTTCGACTACGACGGACAGAGCCGCACCATGCATCGCGTCACGCTGCGTGGCGACCAACCGGTCGGCCCGGCGCGCTGAACGCTCTGGCCGCTCGAACCCGGGCCTGCACGACGCCGGGCTCTGAGTAGCCGCTGCGCGATTCAGGCCTGCGCCGCCTCAATGGACGGAAGATCCCGAGCCGGCCCGTCGAGCCACTCGCGTAGCGCGGCGGTCGCCCGCACGTCGTCCTCGTTGTACTCGAGGATCCACTCCTGCGCCGCGGCACGCACCGCCGGGCCGGACTCCTCGTCCGTGGCTTGGTCGTACTTGACCATCGCCAGCGTGCCGCCACTGTCGCCGGCCCGCCATGCGAAACCGGCCAGCGGCGCCGTCTCCTTCAGCCCCATGCTGCGTCCGGTGATCAGCTGGGCCTTCACGACCTCGAGGAGATCCACCCACTCGTCGGACGCCGTGAACTCGTCGACTTCGTCGCGCCGGTGACGGCCGATCCGGTCGGCAACCCGCCGCATCTGCACCTGCTCGGCGCTGCTGTAGCAGTAGGCCCGGAAGGTGGCACCGTCGGCGGCCGCCCGCGCCCGCTCCTCGGTGAGCCATGACCAGAACGGCTCGAAGGCGGCAAGGCCGGCTGCCTCAATGTCGGGATCCCACGAGGCGAAGCCCAGGTAGCGAGCCGGCGGCGCGCCGGGGCGACGATCGGTGACCAGGACACCCCAGAGATAGCAGCCGTCGTTCGTGTTCTCCATGTCCACGTCGACCTCTATGTCGGCCCGGGGCACAGTCACCGCATCCACCCCGCGCTTGCGATACGCCGGCGAAGCACCCACGCGGGCCCGGGCCAGTTCGATCTGCGCGGCCGCGTTCGGCGCGCCCGCCCCGCACAACGCAAGTGTCCGGGCGTCAATGGCGTCGAGGTCGGCCACCGTGTGCAGCCCGAGCACCCCCAGCGCCGCAACCTGCTTGGGGCGGCCCGCAATGACGTCCTCGAGCAACGTCGATCCCGGCCGGCCCGCCGCCTTCGCCAACAGATCGTCGACGTCGACCTTCCCTCGGACGAGCTCGGCCGTGCGCCAGTCCAGCCCGGCAAGGTCGTGCAGAGACGCCACTCCGTGGGCCTTGTACAGACGCCGCCGCCCGGCACCCACACCCGAAATCAGGCTGAGGTCGGCCACCTCTTCGAGCCGGTCACCGCACCATTCCCGCCAGCGACACATGTCGCACTGATCGCACACAATCGGTTCGGCCAACAGCGCGGCGGCATCGTCGTCCAGGTGCTCCTCGGCCGCCTGCAGGATCCCGAGCCGGTGGGCGAACTCCAGGTCGTAGCGAGCCAGTGCGCTCATGGTCCCGGTGGGAGCGCCGTCCACGTACTCGGGAGCAGGGAGGTTGGCCTCGGCAAGGTCGTGCCAGACGATCACACCCTCGGACCCGCACACTCCGGCGGCGAAGGACTCCGGTGAGCCGATGCCGGCGGCGTCGAGCAGGGCGCGGTAGTGCGCCAGCTGCATGAGGTCGCCGACGTGCTTGCGGGCGGTGTGCTCGGGGTCGATCACGGCAGCATCGAGGGACGGCACCGTGACGTCGGAGACGAGGGCGCTTCCGGTCCCCTGTTTGCGCACGCGCTCGAGCGCCTTGTGCGACTTGACCTCAATCGGCAGGTAGCCCGCGCCGTGCCGCACCAGCAGATCGGGTTGCCCCACTCTGTGCGACTCGTGGTCGACCGGAAGCCGACCGCCGGCAATGACGAGCGCACCAGCCGCGACCGCCTGCATGGTCTGCCACTCCCGGGCATCGAGATCCTCGGCGTCAATGACGACGGCGTCCTCCGCACCCTCGAAGAGGGCGGCGAAGGTGTCGTCCTCGTGCATGTTCCCGGCCCGGAACAGCATTTGGAGGAACGGGGGATCCGGCAGCGGCTCACAGGGCTGCAGGACATCGAGCTGGACGCGCTGGGGGCAGGTCCTGGCGAAGCGGGAGTCCCTGGGCTTGATTTCGACGGCAACCACATGGGCATTGTGCCGGGTCGCGGTGACAGGCGCCGGGATCGAACCATGGGGAAGGGCACCAGCGCGGCGGTTCCCTTGATTGGGCCCAATCCGGGCGTTAGCAATGTGGGACGACGAATCGCGACAAAAGGCCAGGTGGACCATGATCGAAGAGCTCCACGATCTCCCTGAAGGCGTCATCGGCTTCGAGGCCAGCGGGCAGATCTCGGCCTCCGATTACCGCGACGTGGTGCTCCCCGCCCTGGAGCGTGCCTTCGCCGGTGGTGAGGTCAGATTCCTCATTGTCATGACCGACTTCAAGGGCATGTCCGGCGGCGCGCTCTGGCAGGACCTCAAGGTGGGCGTCGAGCACCTGCGCGGCTGGAAGCGCATCGCGGTCGTGACGGACATTGAGTGGGTGACGCATCTCACCGGACTGTTCGGATGGATGACTCCCGGCGAGACCAAGGTCTTCGCGCTCGAACAGCGGGACGAGGCCGTCGCCTGGGTGGCCGGCTAGGAGGACCTCGACTCTGGGGACGGCCTTATTGGCTGACCGTCCAGATGAACCAGCCGATCAACGCCCAGGGCACGATCACCACGGCCAATGCCCCTATTGCTGCCCATCCGTAGTGCGGACGTGGACGAGATGAAGTGTGCATCGATTCCCCTCCCCCGAGGTTCGACTCAGAACCAATAAGCCTAACGACAGACGGGGTATTCACAACGGATCCACAACGAAAACCGGGTTTGAGGCTCCGAAACGCCGAAAACAGGGCCGTTCGCCTCTATTTTTTGCACCGGTCTCCGTGTCAGCATCCTGGGTGTAGGGGTGATGGTGGGATCAACTTGGCGGCCTACCACCACTTCTGCGGACGTCGTGGCCGGACCTGACCTGACCGGTTGGTCCCCAAGCGCCACGCTGGGCCAGTATCCCCACTCATGGAGTCCTCAGAGTCGGGGCAGGAAGAGGCAGCGGAGACCGCGGCGTTCCGGGCCGAGCTGCGCGCCTGGCTGAAGGACCACCTCACGCCCGAGGTGGTCGAGGCGGGGAGCCACCAGGGCGAGGGCGACTCCCTCGAGGTCCTGCGGGCCTGGAACCGGACGCTGGCCGACGGCGGGTGGGCGGCGCCGTCGTGGCCGGTCGAGCACGGCGGGCGCGGCGCCGGCGTCCCCGAGCAGCTGGCCTACCTCGAAGAGACGAGCCGCGTGCGGGCACCGGGCCCGGTCAACGTGATCGGCGTCTCCAACATCGCCCCGGCCATCATGCAGTTCGGCACGCCCGAGCAACAGGAGCGCTTCCTCCAGCCGATGCTCCGCGGCGACGAAATCTGGTCGCAGGGGATGTCGGAGCCCGACGCCGGATCGGACCTGGCGTCGCTGCGCACCGCCGCCGTCGAGGACGGCGACGACTTCGTCATCAACGGCCAGAAGACCTGGAACTCGCTGGGGCACCAGGCGGACTGGTGTCAGCTGTACGTGCGGACGGATCCGACCGTCAAGAAGCACGCCGGCATCACCTGCTTCCTGGTCGATCTGCGCACGCCGGGCGTCGAGGCACGGCCGCTGACCACCATCACCGGAGGCCACGCCTTCGCCGAGCTCTTCTTCACCGACGCCCGCGTGCCCCGTTCGGCCATGCTCGGGCCGCTGCACGCCGGCTGGTCGGTGGCCATGACGACATTGAGCTTCGAACGCGCCGGCGTGGCGCGCCTCCACCTGGGGCTGGCCAACCGCCTCGACGACCTGCTGGCCGACCCCCGTGCCCGAGCGGGACTGCAGGACCCGGTCCTGCGCCAGCGCCTGGCCGGCATCTATACGGACATCCGCTGCATGCGCTTCCTGACGGAGCGCTCGCTCTCCGACCCGGCGGCGGCCGGGGCGGGCGGATCACTGGCCAAGTTGTCGTGGGCCCACTGCGACCAGGACCTGGCGGCGCTGGCCGTGGACCTCATCGGGCTCGAATGCGTTGGTGAACCAGGACTCGTGGGGCGACAACCTGCTGGGCGTGCGCCAGGCTTCCATCGCCGGCGGCACGACCGAGATCAACAAGAACATCGTGGGCGAGCACGTCCTGGGGCTGCCGCGGTGACGCCACCCGAGGTGCGGGGCTTTTGGGCCGCCGCCACGGCAGACCCGGACCGCCTCGCCGTCGTCGACCCCGACGGCCGGGAGTGGACGGCCGGCGACATCGGCGCGGCAGCCAATCAGCTCGTGCATGCGCTGCGCGAGCGAGGGCTGCAGCCGGGCGATCCGCTCGCGACCCTGCTGCCCAACCGGGCCGAGGTCTGCGTGGTGCTCATGGCCCTGTTCCAGGCCGGTTGGAACTTCGTCCCGCTCAACAGCAACCTCACCGTCGGCCGAGGTCTCGTACATCCTCGAGACGCCGGCGCCAAGGCGCTGGTGGCGGACGAGCGGTTCGCCGCCGTGGCCGGCGCGGCCGTCCGGGAGGCCGGCGTGCCCGAGTCCGGACGCATCTCCGTCGGTGAGGCGACGCATGCCATCGAAGGCTTCACCCCGCTCGACGCCGTGCTGGCCGGCCAGCCCGACGGACCGCCGGCGGACCGGGTCGCCGGGCAGTTCATGCAGTACACCTCGGGCACGACCGGGCGGCCCAAGGCGGTGCAGCGCACGCTCCCCTCGTTCGACCCCGAGACCTGGGTGCAGGTCTTCAGCGGCAACCTGTTGCGCTACGACATTGAGCCGGGCGGCGACGCGGTGCACCTGGTGACCTCGCCGATGTACCACATGTCCCCGCTCTCCTTCGGCTACTTCTCGGCGCACTTCGAGCACCCCGTGGTGCTCATGGAGAAGTGGGACGCCGAGGAAGCGCTGCGGCTCATTGCGCGCCACCGGGTCACCGACACGGCCATGGTGCCCACGCAGCTGCACCGGCTCATGCAACTCCCGCGCCGACGTGCGCGCCAAGTACGACGTCTCGTCGCTGCGCCAGGTGATCCACGCCGCGGCACCCTGCCCGATCGATCTCAAGCGGAACCTGTTCGACTGGCTCGGGCCGGTGATCTACGAGTTCTACGGGGCCACCGAGGGCGGCGGCACCCTGGCCAAGCCGCAGGACTGGCTGGACCACCCCGGCACGGTCGGGCGCCCGTGGCAGGGGGCCGACATCAAGGTGCTCGACGACGAGGGCAACGAGGTCCCGGCGGGCACGGTCGGCACCGTCTACATGTTGCTCATGGGAGGCGACTTCCGCTACAAGGGCGACGACGAGAAGACCACGGCCAACCGGCACGGCGACTACTTCACCGTCGGCGACATGGGCGAGCTCGACGAGGACGGCTTCTTGTACCTGCGCGACCGGAAGATCGACATGATCATCTCCGGCGGCGTCAACGTGTACCCGGCCGAGGTCGAGGCGGCGTTGTTCTCGCACCCCGCCGTGGGCGACGCCGCCGTCTTCGGCATCCCCGACGAGGACTGGGGCGAGCAGGTCAAGGCGGTGGTGGAGCCGGCGCCGGGCTACGCAGCGACCAGCGAGCTGGCCGATGAGCTGCTGGCCCACTGCGCCACCCAGTTGGCCAAGTACAAGTGCCCGCGCAGCATCGACTTCACCGAGGCCATGCCGCGGGACCCCAACGGCAAGCTCTACAAGCGACGCCTGCGCGACCCCTACTGGGAACGCAGCGGGCGCGAGGTGTAACGGTCCACCAACCTCTTCATGCTCCGTCGAATCGGTAGTGCGCACGGTCAATGTGCCGGGTCCACTCCCAGTACTGGTCGAGCGGCCACGGCGACAGCGTGAAGACCTTGCCCTCGCTGTTCTTGTAGTGGCTGTGCGTGATGGCGGGGTGGGACCACACCAGCTGGCCGATCTCGTCCTGATAGCGATCGGCATACTCGTCGTGCGCCTCGGCGCGCACCTCGCACGACAACGCGCCTGACGCCAACGTCTCGCGCATGGCTTCGAGGGCGTAGTGGACCTGGAACTCGGAGTGGTAGAAGAGGCTGGCGCCGAAGGCCAGGTTCGTCCCCGGGCCGTAGATGCAGAAGAGATTCGGGAAGTTCGGCATTGTGATGCCGAGGTACGCCGTGGGCTCGTCCCCCCACTGGTCATGCAGCGACGTGCCATGGCGGCCGGTCACGTGCATGGACGCCAGGAACTCGTTGTGGCGGAATCCGGTGGCGTAGCAGATGACGTCGGCCGGATAGTGCTGCCCGTCCGTCGTGACGATGCCATCGGGGACGACCCGCTCAATGCCCGTCCGGACCAGCTCCACGTTGGGCCGTTGCAGGGTGCGCAACCAGGAGCCGTCGTCCTGCAGAATGCGCTTGCCCGTGGCCGGGTAGTCCGGCACGACCTTCTCCAAGAGTTCCGGGTCGTCACCGACGATGGAGCGCATGGAGGCCACCAGCCCCATGGCCCGCTTGGCATTGAGGGCGTTGATCGACTGGTGGCTCGGGTCCTCGTGCGCGGGGTCGATCCGGTACATCTCCATACCGGCCGCAATGCCGGCGAAGGTCATGACGAAGCGGTACCACCGTCCGTAGAAGGGCAGGTGCCGGAGCGCCCAGGCATCCCCGTCCGGCACGGCGGTGTGGTAGAGCCGGTTCGGCAGGATCCACTGTGCGGTGCGCTGGAAGATGGTGAGCTGTTCGACATCGTCTGCGATGGCGGGTCCGATCTGGAACCCGCTGGCGCCGGCGCCCACGAGCGCGAACCTGGTCCCGTGCACGTCCAGGTCATCGGGCCAGCGCGCCGAGTGGAAGGACGGTCCGGCGAAGGAATCCATGCCGGGAATGTCGGGCAGCCGGGGCAGATTGAGCGAGCCCACGGCGCTGATGACGAAACGCGCCTCCACCTCGCTCGTTGCGCCATCCGCCTCGCGCAAGCCCACCCGCCACATCGACCGGTCCTCCTGCCACTCCAAGTCGGTCACCGCCGTCTCGAAGCGGCAGTGCGGCAACAGGTCGTACTTCTCGACGATCGCTCCGAAGTAGGCACACAGTTCGGGCTGTTGGCAGTAGTACTCGCTCCAGAATTCGGCCGGCTCGAAGGAGAAGCAGTACTGGTGACTCCCGACATCCACCCGGGCTCCGGGGTACCGGTTCTCCCACCAGGTGCCTCCGGGCCCTGCGTTCTTGTCGACGATGGTGAAGGGCAGTCCCGCCTGCGCGAGGCGGATGCCGGCCAGGATCCCGCCCATGCCACAGCCGATGACCACGACCGGTGACGCGGCCTTCTGGCTTTCGGAGACTGCGTCACCCCACGCGATTTCGCCGCTGTCCCCACCCTCGAATTGCAGATCGTCGAACAGCAGGCCGGCCAGCCGGTCCTCGACGGGACGTCGGCCGAGGAAGCTCATCATCTCGAGCAACGCATCGCGGGAGAGATCGACCGGGACGCAGCCGCCGTCGCGATAGGCGGCAATGGCGGGAAGGGCGCGACGACGCACCTCCGCCATGTCCGCTTCCGACATCGCACCCTGAATGTCCAGTGACATCCCCACGTTCGGCTGCATGTCGCCCCGCACCCATGACAGGTCGCCGGTCATGTGCACGAGCGAGCACAGCAGGGCCGGGACACTGACCTCGGCCAGGGCGCCCGCGATCACCTCGTCGCCGTCGTCGAACGGCTCTCCTGCAAATCGGTTCCTCTTCACGCGCGGACATCCTCGCCGCCGCGCCTCCGGAGGGCAATTGGCCCGGGCCGGTCGGTCCTTGACGAGAGCAAGCCCCTCATGCCCTGCACACTCTGACGTCAATGCCGATGTTCTTCCGGATCCCCACGACCCGGCCGAACCGCCAACCGAGCGGGGCCGCTCGCGGGCCACAGGTCAAGGAGCGCCACCGTGCTGCCGATCCACTCTCCATGGCTCGCCGCGGATTCGGTCCGCTCGTCGGCGCCCTGAGCGCGCTCGCCGCCTTGGTGCCAGCCGTTTCGCTCGGCTCCACCTCGACTGCGGCGGCGGCCACGAAGGGCCCCACGGTGGTCTACGTGCACCCGAGCGGACAGGGGACGGGGTCGGGCACGAAGGGCGATCCGTATACGAGTCTCGCTGCGGCGCGAAACGGCATCCGGCCCCGACTCGCCTCGACGCAGCACGATATCGACGTCGAGCTCGAGAATGGCACCTACGCCCTGACGAAGCCCTTCGTCCTCACGAGCGCCGACTCGGGCCGTGGCGGACACACGGTGACGTACGAAGCCGCACCCGGCGCACATCCGGTCGTGAGTGGCGGCTGACCGGGTCACCGGGTGGCACAAGCAGAGCGCATCGGGCGATGTCTGGGTGGCGGCTGTCCCGGCGCTCGTTCCGCACACGCCAGCTCTACGTCGACGGCCAGCGGGCCGAGGTGGCCCAAGGCAAACTCCCGGTGGCGCTGACCCGGACGGCCACCGGTTACACCGCGAGCTCGAACGCACTCGACAGCTGGGCCAACCCGACCGAAATGGAGATGGTCTATCCGAGTGGGCCTTCCAATTGGACCGAATCCCGCTGCCCGGTGGCCTCCATCAGCGGCACGGCGATCACCATGGCCCAGCCCTGCTGGGACAACACCACACGTCGGGCCACGCCAGGCACCGCACTCAACACTTCTGGTTTCGGCCAGACACTCACGGTGCCCCCCGTGGTCACCGACGCCTACCCGCTCCTGACGCAACCCGGCCAGTGGTACCTCGACGAGGGAACCCACCGACTCTTCTACATCCCACGTCCCGGTCAGAACATGGACACGGCCACCGTTGTCGTCCCACGTCTGCAGACGCTGGTCGAGGGAGTGGGGACGCCGACCAAGCCAGTCCATGACATCGCTTTCCAGGGCATCACGTTCTCGTTCGGCGGCTGGCTCGGACCGAGCGGTCCCAACGGGTACTCGTCCTTCCAGGCCGGCACCTTTCTGACCGGCCACGGACGCGTACCGGCTTCAGGGTGCCTGCGACTCCCCCCAGGCCAGCTGTCCCTATACGAATTACCCGCAAGTGCCCGGCAACGTCACGCTTCGCCTACGACCGGCACGTCAACTTCTCGGGCGACAGCCTTCGAACACCTCGGTGCAGTCGGCCTCGCTCTCGGCGACGGCAGCCAGGACGACCTGGTGCAGGGGAACAGCTTCGCCGACACCTCCGGCAGCGGGCTCACACTCGGCGGGTTCGACGCCCCGCTGGCCCAAGGAGCGTGCCCTCACCTCCGAAGACCGGGTGCTCAACAACGACTTCCACGCCATTGCGGATCGAGTACCAGGACAACCCGGCCATCGTGGTCGGCTACGCCCAGTACGCGACGATTTCGCACAACCAGATCGACCACGTGCCCTATTCGGGCATCTCCATCGGCTGGGGCGGCTGGCTCGAGCGGTTCGCCGCGTTGGGACCGCTGTCGAACTACTCGCGCGGCAACGTCATTTCCGACAACCTCATCTTCGACCACATGCAGGTGACCGTCGACGGTGGTGGCATCTACACCAACGGCATCGAGGGCACGTCGATGGCCAATGCAGAACAGATCGAGGGCAACGTCGTCCTCAATCAGATCCATCCCAGCTGGGCCATCTACACCGACAACGGCACGCAATTCGTTTCAGTGAAAGACAATGCCGTCTTCGGTGCTCTCTACGTGCCGCTCGCCCCCACGTACCTGCCGGGCATCTCCCCGTACTTCTCCTTCGGCGGATGCGGGGGCGGGCCCATCGACTACGACGGCAACTACTCCGTCCAGTCCGATCCGTCAGCCGGCCTCATCTCGGCCAACTCGGCCTGCGGGGGCCATCCTCTCGTCGGTGTCACGGTCGAACAGAACCACGTGATCGCTTCCTTGGACCAGATCCCGTCGGCGCTGATCGATGCGGCGGGGATCACCGCGCCCTTCCATGCCCAACTCCACCCGGCGGCCGTGCCCGCTTCCGTGCCGGCCTTCAATCAGTACCCGCCGGCATAGGCATCCGCGCCGGCCCAGTGCGTCCGCAGGTCTTCCGGCGCGAGATCCCTGCCGGGAAGCCAACTCTTCAGAATTTCTAAGGCTTTATAGGAGCAGGCTCATAAAGACCGGCTGACAGGGCAAGGAGCTCCACATCGTTCGGAACCACCCAGACAGCATTGAGTCCTGTGCGTGACCGCCTCATCAAACGAGCCATGTGCTACTCCCCAAGGCGGGGGGAGATCGCCTTCACCGTGCCGCTGTTCGATGACTTTATGGAGCGTTGGATCGCGAGCGAGTGAGGTCGGGACCGGAGTCGTCCTGGCTGATCGAGAGGAGGCTCAGTCCTCGCCGGCCTGACCAGTGCCCGCCCAGTGTGCGCGTAGGTCTTCGAGCCAGCCGGGAAATTCGAGTGGGGGATCGGGCAACGCCTGGGCGCCCTGCGCCGCCAGCGCCGCCTCGTAGGCCTCGGGCTCGTCCCCCCAGCTGCGCGGGTCGCCCATCATCACTTCGAACATGACGGCACCCTCGGGGCCGGCCACCACCGGGCCGAAGGCGGCGCCGAGCGGCAGCTCAATGTGCGTGCCCGCCGGACACCGGCGACCGCCGAAGCTCACCTCGCCCTCCAGCACGAAGACGACGTGCGGTGAGAAGTGGCCGTGCCGGCGCACCACCATGCCGGGGTCATAACGGGCATAGATCGTCAGGTACTGCGGGTCGGGCGAGAAGGCCAGCCACTTCTCCCACACGTGTGCCACCGAGCCGTCGGCGTTGCGCTGGGACTTAATCGCCTGCCAGGGCACCTCGGGATCGTCCAGATGGCGGAAGGTGGGCTCGAGGCCCTCGACCTTGGGGGACGGCGGTGGCGTGGGGGCGGGCTCGGCCACGGTGTGCAAGATTACGCCGCACAAAGTATCTTTGCAAAAAGCTATTTCTGGTCCGTCCGGCCGCAGCGAGGCGGGGCCTGATCACGGGAGCCATGCCATGGACGTCGCATCCACAACCAACACGCCGGCCGAGGAGGACTTCCCCCTCATCATTTCAGTCGACGACCACATCCTCGAGCCCAGAGACCTGTGGGAGCGCGAACTCCCGGCCTCGCTGCGCCAGCGCGGGCCCCGCTGCGTGCGCGAGAAGACGAAGAGCACGTTCAAGGGCGGCGTGCTCACGATGGAGCGCGGCGTCGAGGACGGCACCTGGACCGACGTCTGGATCTTCGACGACCTCGTCATGGGCACCAACCGCCTCCACGCAGCGGGCGGCATGCCGCTCGAGTGGCACCAGAACCTGCCGGCGGTCTACGAGGACTTCCGCCCGAGCGCCTACGACCAGGCGGCCCGCCTGGCCGACATGGACGCCAACCACCAGCAGGTCGGGATCTGCTATCCGAACACCTTCCCGCGCTTCGCCGGCCAGGGTTTCGCCGAGCGGCCCGACAAGACGCTCGCGCTCCTCTGTCTGCAGCTCTACAACGACTGGATGATCGAGGAGTGGTGCGGCGGAGCCGGGCGGGGACGCCTGGTCCCGCTGACCCTCATCCCGCTCTGGGACCCCGCCGCGGCCGCCGACGAGGTCCGGCGCTGCGCCGCCAAGGGCAGCCACGCCATCGCATTCAGCGAGAACCCGTCCAAGCTCGGCTTCCCCTCGCTCTACACCGGCGACTGGGACTCGCTGTGGGCGGCCTGCGAGGAGACGGAGACGACCGTCTCCATGCACATCGGCTCTTCTTCGTCGATGCCGACCACCTCCCCCGACGCCCCTCTGGCGGTGTCCATGTCGCTCAACGCCCACAATGCGCAGGGCTCGGTGTGCGACTGGGTCTACAGCCGCTCACTCGAGCGCTTCCCCTCCTTGAAGCTGGCCTACGCGGAGAGCCAGGTCGGCTGGATGCCCTTCCAGTACGAGCGGATGGACGGCGTCTGGCACGAGTCCGTCGGCGAGGTCGACCTGCCGAACCCTCCGTCCACCTATCTGCGCGGCCGCGTCTTCGGCTGCATCTTCGACGACCTCCACGGCCTGCGCAGCCGGGAGGAGGTCGGCATGGAGCACATCCTCTTCGAGTGCGACTTCCCGCACTCCAACGGCTCGTTTCCGGACTCGCGCCGCCGCGCCTGGGAACTCTCGTCGAAGGCCGGGCTCGACTCGCGCGAGGTGTACCAATTGGTGCGCGGCAACGCCATCGCCGTGTACGGCCTGGAGCGCTTCGGGATCACCGAGTGACCCCGGCGCCCCCGCCGTCACCAACCACGCCTTCGGTGTCGCCAACCGCCACGCTCGGCACCGACCCCGGCACGGCCGGGACCATGCGCCCGGACACCTGGACCCGCGCCGGGGAGTCCGGACTCATGGCCCGCCTGGTGGCACTCCAGCTGGTGGCCGGCGAGCAGCTCGAGTCCGTCACGGCCGCGCACGGGCTGACGCTCGGCGACTACCTCGTGCTGGCCGTGATCCGCCGCTCCCCCGATGGCGTGTGCGCACCCTCCACTGTCTGCGACGTGTTGCGGCGCGCCTCGGGCGGCATGACCCTCACCCTCGACCGGCTGGAGGCCGCCGGGTGGCTGACCCGTTCACCCGACTCCTCCGACCGCCGCCGCGTGGTGTTACGCCTGACTCAGGCCGGCCGGAAGCTCACGGTGTCGGTGAACGAAGACCTCCATGCCTGGGAGCGCTCAGTCGGCAGCGGGCGGCGCCTCGGCCCGTTGGTCGCCTCCATGGACGAGCTGCTCGGCCTGCTCGAAGACGGCGGAGGCTCCTCGGCCTCCTGACTGTGGGACGCCCCGATTGCGGTTGCGACCGACAGGGCGGCCCACATGCATCAGGGGCCCACCTCAATGCCGAGGTACCGCTCGAACACCTCTTCCCCCTGCAGGTCGGACGCGGCACCCGAGTGGACGATCTGGCCTCTGTTCATGATGTAGGCGGTGTCCGCCAGTTCCAGCGCTCGGGTCACGTACTGCTCGACGAGCAGCAAGGCCGTGCCTCCGGCGACGATCTGTCTCAGCGCGTCGAACACCTGGTCCACGAGGACTGGCGAGAGTCCGAGGGACGCCTCGTCGACCACGACGATCCTCGGATTCGTGAGGTAGGCCCGCACCAGCGCCAGCATCTGCTGCTCGCCGCCGCTGAGACTCCCCGCCTGTTGCCCCAGACGCGCCGCCAAGACCGGGAATCGATCGCCTGCTTTGACCAGACTCTCGCCCTCCTTGCCCTTGGGCGAGTTCAAAATGATGTTCTCCTTGACCGTGAGCGAGGGGAAGATGCCGTGCCCCTCGGGCAGGTGGCACAGACCCCGTCGTGCCATGGCGTAGGGCTTGAGCCCGGTCACGTCCTCCCCGTCGAGCAGGACACGGCCGCTGCTCGGCCGGATGAGGCCGGACGCGGCGCGCAGGGTCGTCGTCTTGCCGGCGCCGTTGGGTCCGAGGAGCGCCACGACACCCGAGTCGGGCACCGAGAGGGAGACGTCGCGCAGGACCACCGTCTCGCCATAGCCGGCCGTGATGCCCTCGAGCTCAAGCATCGTCCGCTCCCGCAGGAGGAGCCGCACCGGGAAGGGGAACACCAGCGGTGGCGGCGGCCATGCCGCTCTCTGAACCGAGGTACGCGCTGCGCACAATCGGGCTCGCCAGCATGTCGGCCGCCGAGCCCTCGAAGATCATCTCGCCGAAGTCGAGCACGTAAATCTTCTGGCAGACCTGGCGCACCAGCGCCATGTCGTGCTCGACCAGGAGGATGCCCACTCCCCATTCGGCGATTGCGCCGGTCAGGATCTCCCCGAAACGTCGGGTCTCGTTGGCGTCGAGGCCCGAAGACGGTTCGTCGAGCAACAACAGGTCGAACGGCCCGGCGAGCACGCGCGCCAGCTCGACCATCCGGCGCTGACCGGTCGGGAGCAGTCCGGCCTGAAGGTCCGCCAGCGGTCCGATGCCGGTCAGCTCAATCGCGTCCTCGACGGCTCTGCGCACCGTGGCGCGCTGCCCGCTGCTGCTCACCAGCTGGCGCGCCGGGTTCGCCCCGGCCAGTGAGGCCTCCCGGCCGAGGGCCACGTTCTCCCGCACCGTGAGGGAGGAGAACAGTTCGACCCGCTGGAAGGACCGACCGAGGCCGAGCCGGGACCGCCCCGACGGTCCCAGTGAGGTGACGTCGCGTCCGTGCAGCATGACGGCGCCGTCGCTCGGCCGGACCAGCCCCGAGCACACGTTGAAGGTCGTCGTCTTCCCGGCGCCATTGGGCCCGACGAGACCGGTGATCGATCCCATCGGCGCCGTGAGGCTCACCCCCTGCACGGCACTCACACCGCCGAAGCGGACCGAGAGATCCCGGACTTCCAACCCGATGGTCGCGGCGAGGGGCGCGCCCACGGCGTCCCCGGTGGCGGCACCTGCGACCAGCCCGCTGTCCCGGTGGGCGGTCTCTTCTTCGGTCGCGGCGGCGTCCGCCACGGCACGTCGAACCTGCTCCGCGGTGACAGCCTCCTCAGGTCGGCGGCCACCGAGACGGTCGAGGAACTGACGAACGCGCAGGGGCACAGACGCCGTCCGGCTCTGGAACACGGCATAGACGGCGGCCATGACGCCGAAGAAGATCTGGAGGTACGTGGTGACGTTGCTGGAGGTGAAGTACCCGGGAATGATGGACACGCCGAGAGCGGCGAGCAACGCGTACCACGGCTCCCCGCCGATGGCGATGACGACCAGCGCGACGTACACGAGCGAGAGGAACGGGTCGTAGTTGGCCCCGACCGCGTAATGGAACTCGACGGCGATGAGGGCCCCGGCGAGGCTCGCGAACCCGGCCGAGAGGCAGAAGACGAGGACCTTGATCACATTGGTCGTCGCCCCCTGCGTCTCGAGCGCGAGCGGCGAGTCCGCCAGCGCTCCGAGGAGGCGACCCAGACGGCTGCGTTGGATCACCATGATGACCGCGGTGCTGAGCACCGCCGCGACCAGCAGCACGTAGTAGAAGCCCTTGTCCGACGCGAGGGACAGGCCGAAGATGCTGACGTCCGGTCGTGGCGCCGGTATGCCCGACGTCGTCAGTCCGAACATGAGATTCGTCGAATAGAAGAGGTACTGGAGCAGAATCCCGAAGCCCAGCGTCGCCAGGGCGAGGAACAGGCCCGACAGCCGGATGGCCGGGATCGCCACGATCGCTCCCACGGGGAGGGCGACGAGCATGGCCAGCAGCAGCGCCAGAAGCCACGGGAGGTGGAAGCTGTCGGTGAAGTGCGCAAAGGAGGCCGCGCCGACTGCTGCAAATGCGAGGTGGCACAGCGAGATCTGTCCCGACACACGCACGAGGAGTCCCAGCGACAGCAGCAGGATGGCGTCGGCCAGGAAGCTGGCCCAGATGGCCAGATTGTCGCCCACCAGGTTCGGGATCAGGCACAGGACGACAAGCCCGATCGCGAACGTCATGCCCCGGACCCGCCACGGCGCGTACCAGGACTTCTTGACCGGGAGGGTGGTCACGACCCGGCGCTCGGCCAGCTTCGCCTTGGGCGTGACGCACAGTGCCACGAAGAGGACGATGAAGGGGATCGCCGGCGGCAGACCGCTCAGCCACGTGATCGAGCCGGAGTACTTGGTGGCCAGGGACCCGGCGATGCCGACGAGCAGCCCTCCGAGGAAGGTGAGCGGCAGGCTCGAGAAGCCGCCGATCGCCGCCGCCCCGAACGCGTAGACGACGAGGGTCGAGATGATGACGGCGTTCAGGCTGAGACCGGGCGCCAGCAGGAGACCGGCCATGGAGCAGAACGTCATCGAGATGATCCAGGCCCAGCGCCGCACCCGTATGGGGTTCTCGCCCGTCATCGACAGGAGGTCGGGGTTGTCGACGACGCCGCGCATGGCGTAGCCCATGCGGACAAACCGGAAGAACCAGTAGAGAACCGCGGTGGCGATGATCGAAATGATCGCGACCGTGATCTGGTCCCATCCGATGTTCACTCCCAAAATAGGAATGGTCGACGTGGGCAGGAACGGTGGGAAGTTCACCTCATTGTTCCCGTACCAGAGCTCACCGACGCCCAGGACGATGAGCAGAAGGCCGACGGTGGCGACCACCTTCAAGGTGGCCCCCACCCGTTCGAGCGCCCGCCCGAGCAGCTCCATGAGCAGCCCCTCCGCCGGGCCGATGACCAGGACGCACACGGCGGCGGCCAGGCCCCATGGCCATCCGTGTTCGTCGTGCAGCCAGTAGAAGACGAAGACGGTGAGTGCGGCGATGGCGCCATAGGCCAGGTTGAAGATGCCCGATGTCTTGTAGGCGAGCACGAGACCGACCCCCGCGAGCCCGTAGACCGCACCGGTGGCGATGCCGATCACGATGAACGGCAAGAAGTCCTGCATCGCTCAGCTCACCTCCCTCGCTGATCCCCCTGCCCGCACCCCATGGCCCTGCTCACGACCTCCACGACGAGGCCGTTGTGCCAAGACAGGACACTAAGGGGTCGGTATAGTCCGGAAAAGCGATAGGTGAATGCCTGCTCGGGTCACCGAGCGGGGGACCAATCGGGTGACGGTGTGTGAACGCTCCGTCCGGGTGGGGCCGGGGGGCCCAAGGGGGTGCACGTGTTCGTACGTGTGAAGAAGGCAGCGGCGGCGTTGGCGATGGGTTCGCTCGCCGTCGGGGGTGCGGTCAGCGTCGCCGTGACGCCCGCCGCGCCGGCGGGTGCAGCCAGCTCGTCGAGCACGGTCACGATCGCCGATCTGTGCAGTTGCACCGGGCCCGAGGCCTCATCGATCAGCCAGACCTCCGACACCATGCAGGCCTGGGCTTCGTGGGTGAACAGCCACGGCGGGCTGGCAGGCCACCAGGTGCATCTGGTCATCCTCGACGACGGCTACAGCGCGGCCAAGGCCCTGACCAACGCCGAGACGGCGATCAACCAGGATCATGCCGTCGCGCTCTTCGACAACAGCGACGAGGATCCGTCCTTCGCCTCCACCGTGCAGTCGGCACACGTGCCGGTGCTCGGCGGTCAGGAGAGTGACTCTGGTTACAAGAATTCCGACTTCTTCCCCGCCGGTGCCACCTTCAACTACACGAACTCGGTCGGTGCCATCATCGCCAAGGATGAGGGCGTCAAGAAGATGGCTGCGGTCTACTGCGTGGAAGTCGCCATCTGCGCGGAGTCGGTCCATCAGGGCGAGCAGGTGGCGGCGCACTACGGGATCAAGTACGTGTACACATCGAGCATCGGTTTCGCCGCCCCGAACTACACGGCCCAGTGCCTGGCGGCCAAGCAATCCGGCGCGACCGCGATGACGGTGGGAGATGCCTCCTCGGTGGTCGAGCACGTGGTCTCGGACTGCGCAGCGCAGGGGTACACACCACGCCAGCTCTCGAGCGACGGCACGGTCGCGGCCGCCTGGCTCAAGATTCCGGCCTTCAACGGCAACATCGATACGCAGTCGGACAACCTGTGGTTCCTCCACAACGCCGCGACATCGACGATGTATTCGGCATTGGACAAGTACGCGCCAGGGGTGCCGAGCGGACCCAACTTCGGGGAGATCGTGCTGCAGTCCTGGTCGGACGGCGCCCTCCTGCAGGCCGCCGTGAAGGCCGCCGGAGCCTCGGCCGCCACGTCACTGACGTCGGCGGAGATTCTCAAAGGCCTGTACGGCTACGGGCTCCCCACGGGCGAGACGCTCGGCGGTCTGTCGCCCGCCCTGCACTTCGTCAAGGGCCAGCCTGCCAACAACAGCTGCTTCTTCGAAATGGGCATCAAGGACGCCGAGTTCGTGGCCCTCCACGGCGGCACGACAATCTGCGCGCCGCTGGTGAAGGCGGGAACGCTGCCGACCACTCACTGAGACCCGCACCACGGACAGCGTGCACCGACGCGGCAAGAACCGCTCGTGAGCGGCTATCGACGAGTCCGATTGCGCTGGCGGCGGAAGAGGACGGGCAGGAAGCGGACCATGAGCGTCGACCACGTCACGTGAGTGAGCATCGGCGCCAGCAGGCCACCCGAGGCGCGACGTTGCACAGCGAACACGGTGCCCATGACACCGGCCGCAACGACCAGGGCCGGATTGCGGGTGGCGACAGGTCGTGAGCATGTACGCAGCCGTCGAGGCGGCCACCGGATGGGGTGGACCGAGTGCGGTGAACAAAGACCCACGGAAGAAGACCTCTTCGGCCACCCCGTTGGCGAGCGCCGCCGCCAGCACCAATGCATCTGAGCCGTGCTCGGCGTAGCTGAGGACCGAAACGAGCGCCTCGTTCAGCGCCGGAATGCGACGGGCGACGAGCGCGGCGCCGAAGAAGGCGCCGAACGCGGCGGCACCGGTGAGAACCGGCACTGCCACAGACGGCTTGAACGAGCACTGGTTGCCACGAAACGAATCCCAATCAAGGGGCTCAACGGCCAATCCGCCGACCAACCAGGTCCCAGCCACCGAGAATGTCGAGTGCGTAGAACCCGCGTGATGCAGGCCTGGTCGAGAGGGACGCACCGAGGAGGCCCGTCCCGGTCAAGGCCACGGCAACAGCCATCCGCCGGCGATGCCGGGCCGACCTGTCGCAGCCGCAATCCACTTGAAGGGGTCCTTTCGCCTGGCGCGATGACCCCCGTGCCAACGAGGAGATCGCCGACGAACCACCCGGGGTGGTCGCCGTCACGTCGGCCGGCACGTCGTCTGCGGGATCTCTCATTCCTTCCGGGCCTTTGCCCGCTCACCGAGTGCCGCGCACACTGCGGCGTCATAGTCCATGGGCTCAAAAGGCACCAGGGCACGGATGCTGTCGTCCCGGACGACGACCTCGTTCGTCATGGAGTCGATCAAGGCCCGGCCTGTCGCCACATCGACATTGGTCACCAGTGCGAGCCACCGTGAAGACAAGGACGGACTCAACAGGGGCACGGGAACCACCAGCAGAGGCCTTCCTTCGATGACGGCCACCCGACGCAACATCTGCACGTACTCCAAGACTTCGGGCCCACCGATGTCGAACACCCGCCCGAACGCCTCGGGTATCTCGAGCACGCCCACCAGGTACCGAATGACATCGGCGATGGCGATGGGCTGGGTCTTCGTATGGACCCATCGCGGAGTGATCATGGCCGGCAGGTGCTCCACGAGCTGACGGGTCATCTCCCAGGAAATTCCGCCGTCGCCGACAATGATCCCGGCCCGCAGCACCGTGACCGGAACGCCGGCCTCGCCGAGCAAGGTCTCGACCTCACGACGACTGCGCAGATGCTCCGAGAGGTCGTCGTTCGTGTCCCCCAACCCGCCCAGGTAGATGATCCGACCAACGTGCGCCTCGGCAGCGGCAGCGCCGAACGCAGTCGCCGCCTGGGCGTCGCCACGAGCGAAGTTCTTCTCTCCCAGCCGGTGCACCAGGTAATACGCGGCGTCAGCACCCTGCAATGCACCTGCCAGCGATGCCGGATCGGCCACGTCCCCTCTGACCGGTTCGCCAACGCCGCCGTACTCCTCTGGCCGACGGGTCATGGCGACGACCTCATGGCCCGCCGCGCTCAGAGCGGGACAGAACTCTCGTCCAACGAATCCCGTCGACCCCGCCACCACTACCTTCATCTGGTCTCCGGATCCGTGTTCGTCACTCTTCTCTGTACCCAACTATGCACCTGGTAACCGAAGTTGCCGGCCCAGACCCGACTTTCTCTCCTCGATGCTCGTCGACACGGACGAAAATTCTGACGATCGGATCCACGGCGCCGCCGCAGTCACAACGGACCGGGGGCGCCTCGATCCCCTTCCGTGGTACCTCCCGAACCTGTGCCGGCCGGCGAACCCTGTGCCAAACTCCCCCGGCGGTTCACTCAGACTGCAACGGCGAAGCGAGGAGCGCATGGCCCGAGTCCCCATCGAAGAAGGGTTCTTCCGGATTCCCGACGACCCGGCCGAGCAGCCGCGTCTCCTCGGGAGCCGCTGCCCGTCCTGTGGCGAAGTCTTCTTCCCCCGCCGCCTGGTCTGTGCCAAGTGCCTGCACGAGGGCACGCAAGGACACCGAGCTCTCGACGCGGGGGCGCATCCACACCTGGACCTACTGCCACGTCCCGATGTTCGCCAAGTTGGACGCCGACGTGGCCGGGTACGGGGTGGCCCAGGTCGACCTGCCCAGAAGGCCCACGGGTCCAGTCGATCCTGTCGGGTGGCCGCGACGAGTTCGCCATCGGCATGGAGGTCGACATCGACCTCGAGACGCTGCGCCAGGACAAGGACGGCAACGACGTCGTCATCTACCGCTTCCGCCCCGCCGACGCCGCCGCCAACAACACGCAGGCCCAAGCATGAGCCCCCACGGCCTGAAGTTCGACGGCGTGGCCGTGGCCGGCATCGGCATGGTCCGCTTCGGCATGCACAGGGAGATCCCCGGCGCGCACCTCGCCCGCGACGCCGGCCTCCTCGCCCTGCACGATGCGAACATGACCCTCGCCGATGTCGACGAGGCCTTCGTGGGCTACATCCAGCCGGCCTCCATGCTCGGCATCAAGGCCATGAAGGAGTTCGGGCTCACCGGGCTGCCGGTGACGCACATTGAGAACGCCTCGGCCACCGGGCTCGTGGCCTTCCGAGATGCCGCCTGGGCCGTGAGCTCCGGCCGGGCCGACGTGGCCATGGCGCTCTGCTTCGACAAGTTCACCGACATGGTCGGCGGAGGGGGCCGAGGTGCGGGCCGGGACCAGATCGACGCGCCGATCCTTCCCGCCGCCTACTTCGCGCTGTGGGCGCAGCGCCGCATGCACGACCGCGGCACGACGCCCGAGCACTTCGCCACCATTGCGGCGAAGAACTGGAACTACGGCGCCAAGTGCCCGACGGCGCACCGCCAGTCCGACCACGTGGTCACGGCCGAGGAGGTGCTGGCCGCCCGCATGGTGGCCGAGCCCCTGACCACCATGATGTGCTGCCCGCCCGACGACGGCGCCGCCTGCATCATCGTGGCCCGCGAGGACCTCGTCCGACAGCGCCAGCCCGGCCGCCCGCTGGTGCGCGCCCTGGCCTCGGCCCTCATGTCTGAGACCTACTCGCCGGGCCACACCTTCGTCGGCCCGGTGGTCGGCCCCGCCACCATGACGCGTGACACGGCCCTCCAGGCCTACGAGGCGGCCGGCCTCGGGCCCGAGGACGTGAGTGTCGCCTACTGCCACGACGCCTTCGTCAACGAGGAGCTCGAGTACTACGAGCTGCTCGGGTTCTGCCCCGAGGGCGAGGGCGAGAAGCTGGTGGTCGAGGGCGAGACGGGACCGGGCGGACGCATCCCGTTCAACACCGACGGCGGCCTGCTCGCCCGGGGGCACCCGGGCGGGCCCACCGGGACGGCCATGTTGCACGAGGCCGTGCTGCAGTTGCGCGGCGAGGCCACGGGGCGCCAGGTCGACGGGGCCAAGGTGGCGCTGGCCCACCTGGTCGGCGGCGGGAGCATCGCGACGGTCAACCTGTTGGGAGTCGAAGAAGTCGGCTCATAAGGACCGGCAGCGAGCGTCGGCCCGAAATGCTCCGCCTCTCCACTTGCCAGTTCTCGGCTCAGGATCCGCTCATGCCCACGATCGGGGCGTTGAGATGGATCGATCCCGTTGAGCCGTAGAACTGGGCGTCGCCGTAGCTGAAGATGCCCCCGTCGGAGGCCACCAGCCAGTAACCGCCCCCGCTCCGTGTCGCCGACATGCCGACGATGGGCTTGTTGAGGTGGATCGATCCGGTCGAGCCGTAGAACGCGGCGTCGCCGTAGTTGAAGATGCCCCCGTCGGACGCCACCAGCCAGTAACCGCTCCCGCTGGAGGTGGCGGCCATGCCGACGATCGGCTGGTTCAGGTGGATCGATCCGGTCGAGCCGTAGAACTTGGCGTCGCCGTAGGAGAAGATGCCGCCGTCGGACGCCACCAGCCAGTACCCACCACCGTCGGGCGTGGTTGCCATTCCGACGATGGGCTTGTTGAGGTGGATCGCTCCCGTCGAGCCGTAGAACTCGCGTCGCCGTAGTTGAAGATGCCGCCGTCGGACGCCACCAGCCAGTAGCCACCGCCGTCCGGTGTGGCGGCCATGCCCACGATCGGCTGGTTCAGATGGATCGATCCCGCCGACCCGTAGAACCCGGCGTCCCCGAAGGAGAAGAACCCCCCGTCGCGGGCGACGGTCCAGTAACCGCCGTCGTCGGAGGTGCTGGCGATCCCCACGACCGGCTGGTTGATGTGGATGCCCCCGGTCGACCCGCAGAAGGGCTGGTTGCCGTACGTGAAGATCCCCCCGTCGCTGGCTGTGAAGCGATAGCCCGTCGGCACGCCGCTCGGCGGGCTGCACGGCACCGAGAGGCCGTTGCTCAAATCGATCGGCGCGGTGTACAGCTGTCTCACCGCTCCGCAGCTGTAGGACGTGCAGGGCATCGACCAGGCTGCGTAGCCGAGCCACCAGTTCCCCTGGGCGTCCTGGAAGAGTGCGCCACCGCCGGGTCCGTACGCGCTGCCGTAGGTGGTGAGGAAAGGTGCCGCCGGTTGGCTGCACGGGCCGAGCGGTCCGGAGCACGTGGTCAGCGCCTCGTTGTAGCTCTGGTTGGTGAAGTCGCCTCCCGAGAACAACAGGTTGTAGGAGCCCCCACCGAACGACAACTGCGGGTCGTCTGTTGTCGTCTCCCACGGCAGGGCCGGCTGGTCGACGGTGAGCAGAACGGTCGGGGGTCCGATGATGCTGGTTCCGTCCGCGTTCAATTGCGCCGACCAGATCTGCGAGGGCGCCGCCGAGCCTCCGCCGTCATTGGACTTCCAGATGAGATAGGCCGCCCCCGTCGCCGGATCGACGAAGGGGCTCGGGTCGAGGACCCCCACGCCGGGCGTTCCGCAGTACAGCGGTCCCGAGGAGGTGTCCGAGAACACGGGCGGGCTGAGCGTCCCTGCCGTCGCGACGGAGAGGCAGCTGTGCCCCGAATCCTCGGGATTGGGGTTCACCGAGGCGTCGTAGAACATGACCCAGTGCCCCCCGTAGAAGAAGACGCCGGGAGAGGTCTGGGTGTTGACCGTTTCCCAGGAGGGCGGGTTGGGCAGTGCGCTCGATCCCGACCCGCCGGTATAGGGCTTCCAGCCCGATGAGGGACTGCCGGTCGTGGTCAAGGCTTGGATGAAGTTGCCGGCCGGGGTTCCCGTCGTGAACGCGTAGTAGGTCCCACCGGAGTACAGGACGTCGGGGTCCGCGGCGTCAGCCGCATACGCCGGAGACGGGCTGGGGGTGAAGGCGATGTGCGCGCTCAGCTGCTTGGATGTCGCTCCGCCCGCTTGGGCGGCTGCACCGCCGCCGAGTGCAAGGGAACCGACCAACGTCATCAGACTGAGACCGCCGAACCAGAGCATCGGCGCTCGAGTCCGTGGATGACGTGCCAGTCCTGCCAGCGAGCGACGTGACTTCAGCAAAGCAACCCCCTTGGTTGACCTCTAAGTTCCAGGTTGTCGAAGAACCACAAACTTCAGACGCGCCCCAACCAAGATGCGGGCACAATAGCGGTGCACATACGAACGGTCAACGGATCAACGGATCGACGGCGCCGAGGTCGAGCCGGCACACCTCGTCGGCGGCGGCAGCATCGCCACGTTCAATCTCTCAGGAGTGGAAGGAGTCGGATCATGACGACGAGCGACGAGCGCCGGGCCACCGGCCGCGAAATGCAGGGCCAGCTCTGGCCGGCCATCCTCAAGGGCCCGGGCGGCCAGTTCCCTGCCGCCAAGCTGGCCCCGGACTACTACGACCACGTGCAGCAGAGCGCGTTCGGCGACATTTGGTCGCGCCCGGGCCTCCCGGTGCGGGACCGCTCCATGATCACCGTCGCCCTTCTCGCCGCGCTGGGCCAGCCCGAGGAGCTCCGCTCGCACATCGCCGGCGCGCTGAACGTGGGCATCTCACGCGAGGAGATCGTCGAGGTCATCATGCACACGTCCATCTACGCCGGCGTCCCCGCGGCAGGGTCGGCCATGCGGGTGGCCGCCGAGGTGCTCGGCACGGACTGAGCGGCGGCGGACGGACTCCCTTCGCCGGACAGCTCCCTCCGCCGGCTCCTACCTCTGCTTCTCGCGCCCTATCCGGCGTTCCAGCGCAGCGTCACGTCGGCCTGCCGCTCGGCGAAGGTGACGAGCTCGCTCCAGTCGGCCCCACCGAATCCCTGCAGCACCGCGGCGTCGAGCACGCCCTTGATCGCCCCGCCGACGGGCATCGGAGCGTCGACCGCGTTCCCGGTCTCGACGATGAGACCGGCGTCCTTCGCCGCCAGCTCCAACGCGAACTGCGTGGGCCGGTTGCGCCCGTCGATGGTCTCGACCTGGCGATCAATGAAGAAGTTGGACGCCCCCGCCGTGCGCAGAATCTCCACCGCCTTCGGGAGCGCAATGCCCGCCTTGGTCGCCATCGCCAGCCCTTCCAGGCTGACCCACGTCGTCGTGAAGGCGATGAGGCTGTTGAGCAGCTTCATGGTGTTGCCCAGTCCGAGCGGTCCGACATGGAATGTGGCGCGACCGAGTGGCTCGAGCACCGGGATGACCCGGGCGACGGGCTCGTCGTCCCCACCGACCATGAACACGAGCATCCGCTTCTCGGCGCCGATGGCCCCACCCGGTCAGCGGCGCCTCGACGAGGCGGTGCCCGGAACTGGCCAGACGCTCGCCGAGCTCACGCACGACGGCCGGGCTGTTCGTGGAAAGGTCGACCAACACGGCACCCGGCGCTGCCGCACTCGCCCACTCCGCGGCCACCGCCTCCACCACGTCGGGCGTGGGCAGGGAGAGCAGGGTGACGTCGGCGGCCCGTGCCAGCGCAGCGACATCCGGCGCCGCAGTCGCCCCCTCAATGGCGGCCATCGCCGCGGCGTCGAGGTCATGCACGACCACGTCGTTGCCGTCGGCGACCAGGTTGGTCGCAATGCCCCGCCCGATGTTGCCCAGCCCGATCACGCCGATGGCCATCGTCCCTCCCCAGAGACTTCGCTCGTGGTGGGAGCGCCCCGGGGCGCCCACGGGACGAGAGCGTATAGTCATCCCTGACTCGAGTGTCAGGGAATCCAGGGGGGTTCAAAGTCATGGGGTTGCGAGACCACGTCATCTGCGACAGCGACCTGCACGTCATGGAGCCGCCTGACCTGTGGGAGCGCTACATCGACCCGGCCTACGCCCACGCCGCACCGAAAGGTCTCTCCGAGCTCCAGCGCGACATGCGGGTTCGGGTCAAGAACCACGTCATGCTGCGCATGGGCCCCACCCGGCCGCAGCGCGTCGAGGGACGAAAGACCGGCTGGCAGAAGCACCACGACAACGCCTACGCGGAGTCAGAGGCCCGGGGCTGGGACGCCCAGTCACAGGTCGACGCCATGGACGCCGAGGGTCTCGACATGGCCGTGCTCTTTCCATCCCGCGGGCTGTTCGTCCTCGGGCTCGATTCGACGGAGCAGATCGGCTCGGACGGGCTGGAGCCCGAGTTCGCCACCGCGATCGCCCGGGCCTACAACGATTGGTTGAAGGACTTCCGTGACCACGCGCCGGACCGCATGTTCGGTTCGGGCATGGTGGCGGCCCACGACGTCCCCGGTGCCGTGGCCGAGGCGCGCCGCTGCGTGGAGGAGCTCGGCTTCAAGTCGATCTTCCTCCCGCCGTCGGCAGTCAACCGCCGTCCCTGGTACCACCCGGCCTACGACCCGCTGTGGGCCGAGATCGAGCGGCTTGGCGTGCCGCTTTCGTTCCACGGTGGCGGCCAGACGTACCTGACACCCGACTTCGGGCTGGAGGTGCTCGACCGGTTGATGCTGTGGCACACGTTCAGCCAGCCGCTGGGGATCCAGTTCGTGACGGCGTGTCTGTGCGGTGGCGGCGTACTCGAGCGCTTCCCGAACCTAAAGGTGGCTCTGCTGGAGGGCAACTGCTCATGGGCGCCCTGGTTCATGTACCGGCTCGACGAGCACTGGGAGTGGACGGGGTGGTACGAGGCGCCGGAGCTGACGATGCCGCCGTCGGAATACTTCAAGCGGAACTGCTGGGTCTCAGTCGAGGCCGATGAAGTGACGGTGCCGCACTTCGTCGAGACGTTCGGCGACGACAAGCTGATCTTCTCCACCGACTACCCCCACGGCGACTCGAAGTACCCGCATGCAGTGGACTCGTTCGACAAGCTGCCGCTCTCGGACGAGAGCAAGGCCAAGATCGTCAGCACCAACTGGTCAGCGCTGTACGACATCCCGCTCGCCAAGAAAGTCTGACGATCAGAGCTCGCTGATGGGTCGGCATGTCGACGATCCTTCGATGAGAACCTTCTGATCCCATGTGCCTCCCGCGGCAGATTTGTGGGCCTGACCGACGAAAGACAACTTCACGACTTCAACTCCGATGACAGATCGGCCGCCCAACGGTCGCCAAGGCTCGTTCGTTGTATCCCTTTGCCCTGGTCAGTGACCATCTGGGCAGCTCACCGGGTCGGGCGACCGGCGGCGGAGCCGCGGAAGGGGGGTCACTCCCCACCGAAACACGGAAGTCCTGATCAAGGGGCTCTTTGGACGTGTCGATGGTTTGTGGTGGTGTTTGGACGGTTCCGTCGGTTCTTGCGCGGAGTGAATGGGATGCATTTCGCCGCGATGTTCTTTATGGGGCCCCTGGCTGCCGTCGCGATCGTGGGGTTGCGTGAGATTCATCTGGTTGCCCGGACACCGCTTTGGTTGATTCCGGCGATCTTGGTGGGCGGCCAGATGCTCACTACAACGGCCGGGTTCTGGTGGGATGGATCGCCGGACAGTCGTGTTCGGTTGCACGCGCGGATCGGGTCGCAAGTTGTCCTGGTGACAGCGGTGATCTACGCGACGGGTTGGGGACCGGCGCTCGCGCTTGGGTTGGTACTCGTCGGTCAGGAAGCATTGGTCATTACGGGTTCGACGTCGCAGCGAGTGGTCCTGGGATGGAGCCTGGCGTGCCTCGCCGTCGGTGAGGCACTGATCGCGTTGGGCTGGGCACCGTCGTTGATCGGCGCGCCTGAAGTGCATGGACTCGCAGTTCTGACAGCGATCGGGATCGCGTTCTCGTCTCGGTCATTACACACCTCTTTGATTGAAAAGGAAGACACTGCCGCACAACACCGGGCCGTGGTCGAGAATGCAGCCGAAGGGATCTTGACCGTCGAGTTGGACGGGACGATCCGTTCGTTCAATGCTGCAGCGGAAGCGATGTTCGGCTGGACCGCGACCGAAATCGTCGGCCAACCTGCGATCAAGATCTTGCCCTCCGCTTTCCACGATCCCTTGAGGGAACTGCTCGTAGAGTGCGCGACGAAAGGAAACGCCTCGGCGCTGAACAATGACGTCGAGATCACCGGCCTGCGGTGCGACGGGACCGAGTTTCCGATGATGGTGTCCACAAGCGCGATCGCGATCGGGTCGAAATCGGTCATTTCGGTGATCGTTCGCGACCTTTCCGACCAGAAGCGCTACGAGGCCCAGCTTGCCCATCAGGCGTTGCACGACCCACTGACAGGGCTACCAAACCGGTTGATGCTGAGCGATCGGCTCGAACAAGCTCTCGCCGGTGTCCGCCGACACGATCGTATGTCCGCCGTGCTGTACGTCGACCTGGATCGGTTCAAGGCGGTCAACGACACGCTGGGTCACGCGATCGGTGACCAGGTGCTCATTGAGGCGGCCGGACGGATCCAAAGGTCCGTACGCGAGACTGACACGGTCGCCCGTCTGGGCGGCGACGAGTTCGTCGTGTTGTGCGAACACATCGACGGCCTCCATCACGCCGCCGATTTCGCGAAGCGGATCATTGCCGCGCTCGAAGTTCCGTTCCGGCTCGGCGACGACGAGCCGCATATCAGTGCCAGCGTCGGTATCGCTTTCTCCGGTGATGGCAGGCAGAGCGCCGACTCAATGCTTGCAAACGCAGACATCGCGATGTACCGCGCCAAAAGCAATGGACGCAGCCGCTGCGAACTGTTCGACGCCGCCATGCAGGAATGGGTCACCACCCAAGTCGCGCTGGAAACCGCGCTCCGTCAGGCCGTAGCTCGCAACGAGCTCCTGCTCTACGCACAGCCGGTCGTGGAATCCGACACTGGCATCGTGCGCGGCTTCGAGGCCCTGGTCCGGTGGGAACGTCCCGGCGTCGGGTTCGTCGACCCCGATCAGTTCATCCCAACCGCCGAGGAGACCGGACTCATTGTCGATATCGGCGCCTGGGTTCTCGACGAAGCCTGCCGGCATGCCGCCACTTGGGAACGATGTTGGCCCGACCGCCAACTCGAGGTCGCGGTGAACGTCTCCAGCCGCCAACTGCTCACCGGCGACTTCGTTGCAACCGTCACGAACACGCTCGCACGCACCGGACTCGAACCGACACGCCTCACTCTCGAACTCACCGAAAGTACCCTTATTGACGACGCCCTCACGGTCGAACCGCTTCTGCGACAACTCCGGGCCCAGGGCGTCAACCTTGCCCTCGACGACTTCGGTACCGGCTACTCGTCACTCACCTACCTGCGCGCGTTCCCCATCAACATTGTCAAGATCGACAAGACCTTCATCCGATCGATTGGTACCGAACGCGAAGACACCGCCATTGTCGCCGCCGTCATTGCGCTCGCCGACAACCTAGACATTAACGTCATCGCCGAGGGCATTGAGACCGAAGAGCAATTCGCCGTACTTCACCAACTCGCGTGCCCCTACATGCAGGGGTACCTCTTCGCGCAGCCCAAACCGATCGACCAAGTCCCCACCCTCCTCAACCCAACAACCCTCACTTGCAGCTCTCCGCGGGGTCGATCAGCGGACCTCCGGCGATAACGCCCGAAGCTCTTGGCGTGCTGCGGTGCCGCATTGGCGGTCCGCTCGTCGTCGAACACGCGACTGCGACACGCCCTGAACTGGCGAGGCCGCGTCGCAAACACGACGTTGAAAGTGAAGTCACGACTACCCAGAGTTCGGTTGACTTGAGCGGTCTAGTCAGTCGCGCCGCATTTGGGCGCTGGGATTATCTCATTTTGGGGAGTTGCCTTGGGAGAGGCAGAAATCGGCCCGACGCAAGGCGTCGTTATTCTGTTCGAGCAGACGGACTGGACACGACGCGGACCTATCAGCCGAGCGGGCCGCCCAGATATTGGGGTCGTGAGGGTTGGGATGTCGCGCGATGATCCACGACGTCACACCGGCGCGCTCGGAGGGATTCGAACCCCCAACCTTCTGATCCGTAGCGCCTATTTGGGTAAATGACGAGAGGTGACAACGGTCGTCCAGAGGTGCCAGTTATGACCTCTGAGCTGGACTGATGGCTTCGCCTGAGTGGCCAGCATATGACACGCAGTGACAGCCGTTTCCGGCTTTACATAGCCCTATGGTTCTCAAATCGGTTCTCAAAAACGCCGCTCGTCACCTTCTCATGAGGATCGGTTAGGCGTTCACGAATTCGAGTTTCATAACTACGGTCTTCGGCTGTTATTCACGGTACAACGCGTCGTGGCACGCGTCGCGATGCCACAGCGAAACAGCTCATTGACGACGCGAAGGAGAGCGGTCATATCAGGAAATAGCAGAGGGCGTGGCCCGAGAAACCGTCATGCCGTCGCGGACCCCGTCTTCGATGTCGGCTCGCTTCATCCAGTTGTGCGGCATCGCCTCCGAGATTCCGAAGTCCTTGGAAATCCGGCTCAGCGGGATCTCGCGTTCGCGGGCAACAGCGACCACGTCGCGTCGGAACTCCTCGGGATAGGCCTTGGCCATGGTCCACATCCTTCCCTCGAGTAGATACTCGAAAGGCTAGAAGTCAACCGAACTGTGAGCAGTCCCGGAAGATCACCGAGGACAACTTCTACGTCACACCGGCAGAGTTCGAAGCCATCTACCACCGTCAGAATCATCCCGCCGAAGAGGCGGTCACCCAATAGCCCGAGCGGCCATGGAACCCCATGGCGGTTCAGGAGCTCGTTTGGGTTGGTTGTGAGACAGTGGCCCTGTCTGACGCCGCTCTGTGACCACATTTTGCAGCGTCCCCGATGTGGCAGTTTGAGGTCGCATCGATACGGGGTTGTGTCAGATACAAACCGTTGTGGCTTTGCAGCCGTGGCCCATTGGCTGTTCCTGGCAGAATGTGCAGAAGTCGTGCGTGCTAACTACGTGTCCCTATTGCATAGCTCTAGGTGTTCGCGATATCAGGGCCAGGCCGGAATCAGAACCCGGTAGCTGCGATGATCGATCCGTTGAGATGCGTGCCCGACATGTCGCCGTCGTTAGGCGCATCACCGAACTGGTCGACCGTTCCGTCGGCCGAAGCGATCCAGTAGCCGCCTCCGTCTGATGTGGTGAAGATGGCGGTGGCCGGGTTGAAGCCGCCGAAGGCGCCGGCGGCATCGCCGTAGTTCCCGGCGTCGCCGTAGTGGTACGACGGTGCCGTTTGCGGTGAGAATCCAGTAGCCGCCGCCGTCAGGCGTTCTGACTGCCGAGGTCACCGGGGACCCGGTGTTCCCGGGTGCTCCGTAATAGGCAGCGTCGCCGAAGGTGTAGACGTGCCCAGTCTTGGTCACGAGCCAGTAGCCATTGCCGCTGGCGTCGGGCATGACCGCGACTGCCGCACCCGAGCATCCGCCGATACCTGGGCACGACCCGGCGAAATGGGCGTCACCGAATGCGAACACGCCACCGTCGGAAGCCACCATGAAGTAGCCGCCATCGTCGTTGGAGGGCACCATGCCGACGATGGGTGCATTGAGGCTATTGGGCAGGCCCGAGCCGGCGGGGTGGAGGCCCAGCCCGGGAATCGAGCCGTAGAACTGGGTGTCGCCGAAGCTGAAGACTCCGCCGTCGGAGGCGTCGAGCCAGTAGCCGCCATCGTCTTTGGTCGGCACGATGCCGACGACGGGGCGTTGGAGTTCAGGCTCCCGGTCGAGCCGTAGAACTGGGCCGAGCCGAAGGTGAAGATCCCGCCGTCAGAGCCGACGAGCCAATAGCCGTGCGCCGGTGTGCTCGAGGGGCTGGTAACCGGGGGGGTGGGCGGGGTGGGCTGGGTATCGTTGAGGCCCTCCGCGAGGGTTTGGGTCACTCCAGAAGGTCCTTGAGATGACCCAACGGCCGCACAGGCCGAGTCGGGCGTGCACGATACCGAATTGAATTGGTTGCCTTCTGGAGTGGCCTTGTTTTGTGGAGGGAGATTCGGACTCGGCGCGATTGACCACGTACTCCCGTTCCACTGTTCGATGAGCGTCAACTCTGTATTGTCGGCGCCGGTGTAATAAGACCCGACCGCTGTACAAATCGACGATGACCCACATGAGACCGACGCAAGGAAGTTGGTCGACGCTCCTTCGCTTGGGCTCGGTACGATTGACCACGCACTCCCGTTCCACTGTTCGATGAGCGTCTCATCGATGAAACCACTGATTTGGTGCTCTCCGACCGCCGTGCAAGAGGTTGCAGTTGGACAAGAGACGCTGGCTAACAAGTTATTCACAGCACCAATGTTTGGGCTTGGAGTAATTGTCCACACACTCCCGTTCCACCTTTCGGCCAGAGTCTGGTCATAGGACGCCGGGTTAGTTGGCCCTCCGGGGGTGAAGTCCCCAACCGCAGTACACACGAACGATGAAGTACATGCAACATCGGTCAGTTCGCCGAGGTTATTCGGGCTCGGGCTCGCCATGACGATCCAGGCCGTGCCGTCCCACTTCTCGATTAGGGTAGCGTCCCCGTTGTTATTGGGCGCTACGACCCACCCAACGGCCACGCAGAACGTAATTGAACTGCAGGACACTCCACTGAGACCACCGTTGGCGAACGGACTAGAGGTGACCGACCAGGAGGAACCATTCCATTGTTCAACAAGTGGCTGCTCCGGGCCGCCTTGGCTTGCGATATAGAACCCCACAGCGATACAAAGCGACTTCGAAACGCAGGAAACACTATCTAACTCGTTTGCCTGACCCGTGTTCGGGCTCGGCGCTGGAACGATTGACCATTTGAACCCATCCCACTCCTCGATGAGTGTCTGGTTCGGTGCATTTGCGCCGGGGTTGGGATAAAACACGCCCACCCCCATGCAGAAAAATGCCGAGGTGCAAGACACGCCCTTGAATTCGTTAGTTTGAATGGCGCTCAAATTCGCGCTGGCAACGATCGACCAGCCAGGTGAGGGAATTCATGCAGCTTGAGCGCTAGTCGGAAGGACGCTAAGAGCGCAAACCGCGGCAAACAATAAGGGGGGCAGCACCGTTGCTATTCGCCCTTTCATCTTTCCCGCCTTCCATTCGTATCCCTCGGCTTCAATCGAGGTATGAGTTGAGAAACGTGTCAAGGCCACACGATCGGAGGAAGACGATCGACTCGGAACATGGATCCAGAACAGCAATCGACAGCCCTACTCTCGAGCGAAGAAACTTTACCCATTCAGACCCAAGTTCAGCAACTTTTTTTGCTCCACTTTGAGCAGTTCTGTTGGTCCAGACGAGTCATTGTCAATATTTACGGATCAGCTTTCTCGATCGGGCAGCGACCGACGAGGTTTTGTCGCCCTTGGCGGCCACGATGCTGGACGTGGTGGTTTCTTCGTGCTCCCTTCATGTACCTTCCCAACAATGATGGTCGCACCGGCGTGGATAAAGATAGGTACGTCGCACCCTTAGATCGCGGATCCATAACTTCCGGCCCATACCTCAGTCCATATCCCGCCAAAGGTTGCTGGACTCGAGCGATGACCTCCCTGCCAATTCTACGGAACGGAGTCGTTACGCGTGCGACGTGGAACTACGGACATGACGATGACGTTGGTTGGCCAGTCGTCCAGTAGTGTCCGAGAAGCGTGAAATCGTTAAGGTTTACCGCGTCATCACCGTTGATATCGGCGGAAAGCTCTGGGCCGGTCTCCCCATATTCGCTCTTTAAAAATTGCGAGGCTCCGTGGAGTTAACCACGCCATCGCCGTTTATATCGGGCGATCGAACACATTCCACCAAGGGGCATCCCACGGCGTCAACGGCAGGAACCGTGGTAGTTGTGGTCGTTGTGGTAGTCGCTGACGTGACAGGTACCCGCGTAGGTGGTGCTGTCGTAGCGACCGGAGATGTTGGAGCGCTTCCCGTCGTTGGAGTTGCATTGGAGTTCGAGGTTGCCGAGTTCTGACTCTTCGTGCATTGCCCACTGGCGGAGTTTGATGGGTTCGCCTCCGGCAGGCTGGAAGTCGAACCGATTCCCATCACGGTTACGGTTGCTGTTGCCGACCGATGTTCAACTTGCGCAGTGATTATCGCGACGCCCTTTTGAAGTGCCCCCACCACTCCTCCAACGACGCTGGCAACTGTGCTCTGGCTCGACGCCCAAGTGACGGATGCAAGTTCCGCCGATGTTGCTGCCTTCCCATCGCTCATCGTGCCAGTCACGGTAAGCGTTTGGGTACCGCCGACTGGCAAAGATACCGAAGGTGGAGAGATGGAAATGGAAACCAATGTGATGGGTGCCGCTTGCCCGGACGCTTTCAGAAACGCGGGCTTGGGCTCTCTCCTGGTCTGGGGTGCGAGTGCCAACAGCTCGGCCGACGGAGAAACAGTGAAAGATGGAATGGTGACGCGGTATGCGACTTTCTTTGTTGAGTCTGACGCAAGCCCGTGACGTCGTAGCCCACAACGGGTCGGGCTTAATGACCTTGTCGGGGAGCGGAGAAAATCTCATCATGTCAACATTTCGTGCAACTGACTTGGGTATCACTTCTTCGTATTGGTTGTTTATGGTTTTGGACGCACCATTAGAAATAGTCGTTGAGCTGCTCAACCGTGTGTCGGAGGGGCCCGAGAGGCTCCACGTTCGATTCACGATGAGCCCTGAACTGAAGGACTCAACTGGGAACTTGTAGGTAAGCGGCTTCGTAGTAACTGAATTCGAGGCTACGCCGATGGTGATAGCCGCGGCGGCCACGATCAGAATAAGAACGGCTGCCACCAAAACGATGCGCTTCTTTTCCCACTTTTCCGAGGGGGTCGCCACGGCTCCTTTAGAACCCTTTAGAACAGTTGCACTTTCTGCTTTTGTCGCCGTAGACGGGATTTGAGCTGATCTCGTCTAATTCCTCACTTTGGCGGTTAGGCCTGCTGGGCGGCAGTGACTGCAAATGCTCTAGTGACGGAGCCAGCTCTAGAAGCACAGACGCCGCTGCGGTCGTTTCGGGCCGACGATCGGGATGTTTGTCCAACATCGCGTCCAATAGGCTCCAAAGCGGATCTGGCAATCCTTCGGGCCTCGATGG
>CAWACN010000023.1:0-64907 GCA_963780525.1 uncultured Acidimicrobiaceae bacterium
GAGTGAATCCCGGCCGCGGCCGCCGACGTCGGTCACTTGTCCGAGACTTTCTCCGTCCCCTCGGACGCCGGGATGTCGGGATTGCAGATGTAGCGCACGTTGGCGATCGTCACGTCGCAGGCAGCGAAGCTCGCCGAGACGGGGATATCGGGCACCAGACGGTCGTCGCCCCAGGCCGACGGGTCGAAGGAGTTCAAGGACGGCCGGCCCCGATCGGCCCGTCGGAACTCGTATTCGGAGTCCACCTGGACGATGCGGGGAACGAGGACGCCGTCCCGGGCAATGCGGGCCAGGTGCATGCCGGGCGGGTACTGCACATCGTGCCCCGTCACCGGCACGGGGTCGACCAACGACACGTCCAGGATCGTCTGGACCAGGCCCCGGACGCCCGGCGGGGACTCCGACACGGTGCAATCGACCCGGTCGTGGAAGCGTCGCAGGGCGATGTCGCCCGGCGTCACCCGGAAACCCCACGAGCGCGCCAACACGGCCGAGAGCGCTGGGTTGTCGCAGCGAGCAGAGATCAGGTACGCCCGGGGCCGGACACCGGAACGGGCCGTCAGGCGCAGCTGGGCCAGGGCAAACGGCCCGAACGCGACTCTCTTGGCCCGGTAGACGAGGAAGCAGATCACCGGCGGGATCGTCGGGTTCAACGCCGGCGGTACCAACGACTCCCGGTCGGCCACCCGGACCTCGTACAACACCTGGAGGATGTCGACGTCGGAGACCTGCAACGACGCGTCCTCGTCGAGCACGACCTCGGGCGAGCCGTCGACGAGGGGGCGGATGTCCAGCGAACCGGCGAGCGGCATCAGGCCACCCCCGTCCCGGCCGCCGCGCCGACGGACACCGGAACCGGTCGGCGCGCCGCCCCGTCCCGGGTCTTGAACCGTGGCATGACCTCTTCGGCGAACAGCCGCATGGAGTCGAGCACGTACTGCTGCGGCACCACCTCCATGAACTGGTGGATGAAGTTGATGCCGTCGAACCCGACGTTCTCCCACGCGGTGATGGCGTCGGCCACGTCGTCCGGCGTCCCCATGGTCACGCCCTTGAAGGCCTTGGCCGCATCGCCGGGCGAGCCCGACTCCCGGCGCAGGGCCGGCAGCAGGCCCTCGGACGGGTACGAGTGCGTCGGCAGCACCTCTTTGGCCGACAGGAGCTGCGCCGCCATGTAGGAGAACATCGAGGCCACCTTCAGCCCGTTGCGCCGGCCCAGGTCACCGTCCTCGCAGCACGACAGGAAGTTCACCGTCAGGACCTTGTCGTTCACGAAGGCGCCGACCGGGTCGCACGTCTCAATGTGCTTGCGGTAGTTCAAGACCTTCTTCTCCGAGTCGGCGAAACCCCCCGGCGACAGCCCCAGGCACCCCAGTCCACGGTCGGCGGCGTCGATCTCGGTCCCCGGCGACGTCACCGCCACCCACATCGGCGGGTGCGGCTTCTGCAGCGGCTTGGGCAAAATGGCTCGTTCGGGCATGGAGAACATGCGCCCGTTCCACGAGAAGCGCTCCTGCATCCACATTTTGGGGATGACCCGGACGAACTCGTCCCACGTCTTCTTGGTGTCGTCGGGGTTGGCCCCGAAGCCGCTCAATTCCGGCCACGTCGCGGAACGGCCGGTCCCCAACTCCAATCGTCCGCCCGAGATGATGTCGAGGACCGCCGCCCGCTCCGCCACCCGGATCGGACTCTGGTACTGCGGAACACACGCCACTACGCCGTGCCCCACCCTGATGCGCTTGGTCATGGTCGCCGCCGCCGACAAGAAGATGTCGGGGCCCGAGCAGTGCGAATACTCCTCCAAGAAGTGGTGCTCGACGGCCCAGATGTAGTCGAAGCCGAGCTCGTCGGCCAGGCGCACCTGCTCGAGCGCGTTCTCGTAGACCTGGCGCTCGGAGTCCGCCGTCCACGGACGTGGCACCGACAGCTCCATGAACAAGCCGAACTCCACGCTCGCCCTCCCCGTCCCTTGTCGTTTTTGTTAACGGTGATTAAACTTTAAGCATGCTTGGGGGGTGGAGTCAACGTGATCCGGCCGGTTTTGTGACCGATGACTAACATCCGTGCTCATATGAGCCCGCCACGGGAGGCGCCGAAAACCAAGGGCGAGCGGACCCGCCAAGCGATCATGACGGCCGCCACCGACCTGTTCCGTGAGCGTGGCTTCCGCGAGACGAGCCTGGGCGACATCGGGGCGGCGGCGGGCGTGAGCGGGCCGGCCATCTACCGCTACTTCGACAGCAAGGGCGAGCTCCTCTCCGTTCTCATTGAAGAGGCGGCGGTCATCTGGAGGGGAACGGTCGACGAGGTCCTGAATGAGGACATGCCCCCGCTCGTCACGCTCGAGCTGCTCATCGACGCGGCGATCGTGCTGCAGCTGCGCAACGGCAATCTGCGCGACGTCTTCGTCAAGGAGTACCGCTCGCTCGATGACGATGCCCGCCGTCGGGTCGCCCGCATTGAGCGGGTGCGCATGGCCGAATGGGTCCACTTGTTGTGCGAGGTACGCCCCGGCCTGGCCGAGGACGAGGCCCGGGCCGCCGTCACCATGCTCGACGGCATGCTCCGTTCCATCACCACGCTCGACCGGTCCGACCCCGAGTTGTTGGCCCGCGTCATGAAGGACATGGTCTTCGGCGGACTGCTGGCCGTCGGCATCCCTCGGCCTGACGCGGTCTTCGGGGCGAAGACGGCGCCCAGGACGGCGAGCGCATGACGGTTGGCTCCGCTGGTCCTGACTCGATGCCCTCGCTGGAGGACTTCCGCCAGGAGGTCCTGACCTTCCTACGTGCCACGCTGCCGGCCAAGGGCGGAGGGGCGAGCGGCGTCGTCTCGTTCGGCGGCTCGGGTCTCTCCCGATCGGTCGCCTACCAGGGCCAACTGGCCGACGCCGGCCTGGCCGGCATCACGTGGCCGGCCGAGTACGGCGGGCGTGGTCTGCCGGGGCGCTATCAGCGTATGTACGACAGCGAGGCGAAGGCCTTCCGGGTCCCGCCGCGTTCGCTCGAGATCGGTCTCGGCATGTGCGGGCCGACACTGCTGGTTCACGCCAGCGAGGAACAGAAGCGCGCCTTCATCCCACCCTTACTGCGGGGCGAGCACGTGTGGTGCGAGCTGTTCAGCGAGCCCGGCGCGGGCTCGGACCTCTCGAGCGTGCAGACGCGGGCGCCGGCGGGACGGCGACGAGTTCGTGCTCCAGGGCCAAAAGGTGTGGACCTCGGGCGCGCAGCACAGCGACTACGCGGCCTGTCTCGTGCGCACGGACGCCACCCGGCCCAAGCGCGAGGGCATCACGATGCTGATCGTCGACATGCACGTGCCGGGTATTACCGTGCGACCGCTGCGCCAAATAACCGGTGAGTCCCACTTCAACGAGGTCTTCTTGGACGAGGTGCGGGTGCCCGTGGCCAACGTCGTGGGCGAGGTGAACGACGGCTGGCGCGTGGCCCGCACCATGCTCGCCTTCGAGCGCCAGGCCCTGGGCAACATGGGCGGTGGCGGCGGGGGCAAGGGCGGCTTCACCGCGCTGGCCGAAGAGGCCAAACGGCGGGACCTGGCGTCACGTCCCGTCCTGCGGGATCGCCTGGTGCAGCTGCGCATCCGCCAAATGGTCCTCCGGCACCTCACCGCATACCTGCTGGTGAAGGCCAAGGGGGGCGACGGGGCGGCGGCCTCGCTGCTCAAGTTGGCCATGGCGCAACTGGTCCAGGAGTCGGCCCTCGTCGCGGTGGAGACGGCCGGCATGCACGCCACCGCGTGGACGACCGACGACCCCGACGCTGGGCGCTGGTCGGACCAGCTGCTCAGCTCGCAGTCGGCCTCCATCGGCGGGGGCACGAACCAGATAGTGCGCAACGTGATCGCCGAGCGTGTGCTCGGCCTCCCACGCGACCAAGAGGGTGACCTCATGCCCGGCGACCTCGACGCCGCGGCCGGCGGCGTCGGCGGCGAAGTCGGTGGCGGGACCGGCAGTGCCCCGACGACGTCGTCGGTGGGCGCAGGAACGACTCGTGGCCACTGAGCATCCGCCGGCGCCGCTCCCCCCCGGCAGCCGGACGCAGGTGCTCAGTGGTCTACGGGTCGTCGAAGTCGGTCAGTACGTCGCGGCCCCGCTGGCGGGCACGATCTTCGCCGACCTCGGCGCGGACGTGGTCAAGGTCGAGCGGCCGGGTGGCGACCCGCTGCGGACCGATCACGCTCGCTTCGCCGCCTGGAACCGGGGCAAGGAGACGGTCGAGCTCGACCTGCGCTCGGCCGCCGGCAAGGCGGGGCTCTTCGACCTCGTCAATGAGGCCGACCTCCTCGTCGAGAACCTGCGGCCGGGCGCGCTGGACCGGCTCGGTCTGTCACCGGCCTCCCTGCGAGCGAGCTTGCCCCGCCTGGTCACCTGTTCCATCAGCGCCTGGGGCTCCGACGGGCCCTCGCGCGACGAGCCCGGCTGGGAGCCGCTCGTCCACGCCCGGGCCGGGGCGCAGCAGGGATTGTTCACGGGCGACGATCCGATTTGGCTCCCCTTCCCCGTGGCCAGCGTGTCGGCGGCACTGGTGGCGGTGCTCGGCGCCGGAGCCGCGTTGATCAAACGCGCCTCGACCGGCTACGGCCAACACGTCGAGACGTCACTCCTCGACGCGCTCCTCTTCCTCAACGCCGCCGCCATCTTCCATCGCGAGGGACACCGGCCCCGCGTCATCCGCCACACCAAGTCCCCGATTCTGCGCGTCTTCGACACGTCCGACGGCCGCGCCGTCATGGTCAACCTCAGCGGCACGGAGCGCTGGCGCGAACTGTGTCGATTGTTGGGCATGGACGACGGTGGGCTCGACTACTCCACGCCCGAAGGTCTCTCCAAGCTGTCGGACCGCGAGTGGAACCGCACCATGTTGCAACAGGTCATGGAGCGCTTCGGCGCCCGCACCGCCGACGAGTGGGAGACCGCGCTGCTGGCGCAGCCTGCCGCCGTCGCCAAGTGCAACTCGCTGGCCGAATGGCTGGCGAGCGAGCAGGCCCGTGTCGACGGGCTCGTTGAAGAGCTCGACGACCCGGTGCTCGGGCGGGTGCCGTTGGTGGGTCCTCCCGTGCGGATCGCCGTCGATGCCGCCGATCCCGGCGGAAGGCGTCCCGGCCGCCGGCACGGTGGCGAGCAGGGCGCGCTCGGCGGGCACCGCATCATCGACCTGTCCTCCTTTTGGGCCGGCCCCCTCGCCTCACGTCTGCTGGCCGAGTTGGGCGCCGACGTCGTGAAGGTCGAGCCGCCCGGGGGCGAGGGCGGCTTCCAGATGATGCCGGTGCTGCCGAACATTTATGTCGACGCCAACCGTTCGAAGCGGGGCATCGTCCTCGACCTCAAGACCCCCGAGGACCGGGTGCGACTGCTCGACCTCGTGGCGGCGTCCGACGTGGTGGTCGAGAACGCCATGGCTGGCGCCTGGGAACGGCTCGGGCTCGACGAGGCGGCGCTGCGGGCGGTCAATCCAGGGCTTGTGTATGCGCGGGCCAAAGGCTTTGGTGTGGCGGGGCCGTTGGCGACGCGGCCCTCTTTTGATTACGTCGTCCAGGCGGCGACGGGCATGGAGATGACGCAGGGCGGGGGCGTGCGTCCGGTGCCCGTCAACTTCACGGCCAACGACTACGGGACTGGGCTGTTGTTGGGGGCGGGCATCGTGCTGGCGTTGCTGGGGCGGGCCCGTGGCGTAGCCGTGACCGGGGTCGACGCGTCGCTGGCCTTGACGGCGACGGTGTTCCAGTCCGAGGACGTGGCGGCGTTGGCGACGGGCGCCGGCGCCGGCGGGGGCGGGGTGCCGGATCGGGTGGGAGCCGACTTGTTGGGGCCGTCGATGTGGTTCCACTTGTATCGGGCCGAGGACGGGTGGGTGACGGTCTGCTGCGTGACCGATGCGCACCGGACGGGGCTGCTGCGGGCGCTGGGACTGTTTGGCGGCGAGGGCATTGACGGCGACGGGGCGGCGGCGGCGCTCGTTGACGAGGTCGCCGACGCGATCGGGCTGCTGACGGTGTCGGCGGCGGTGTTGGCGCTGCGCTCCGAGGGCGTCCCGGTGGCGGTGAGCGTGCACCCCTCCGCGGTCCCCGACGACCCCCAAGTCGTGGCCCGGGAACTGCTGCGCCGGTACCGGCACCCGGCAGCGGGCCGCTTCGTGCAGGTGGGACTCCCTCTGTCGTTGTCGGTCGATGCCCCGGCAGTCAAGGGACCCGCCCCGACGCCGGCACCGGTGCGGCGACGGATCAAGAAGACGGCGTCGGCATCGTGAGGAGGCGACGTCGTTGAAGATCGACAGCGGTCTCGGGATGGAGCTGCCCCGGGTGGCCGAGCGGGTGAGCGCAGCCGAGGCGGCCGGACTCGATTGCGTCTGGGCCGCTGAAACGACCAACGACCCGTTCCTGTCGTTGACGCTGGCCGCTGAACACTCAACGTCGGTGTCCCTCGGGACGGGGATCGCCGTGGCCTTCGCCCGCAACCCGATGAGCATGGCGTACACGACCAACCAATTGCAGGAGTACTCGGGCGGGCGCGTCGTGTTGGGGATGGGGTCGCAGGTGCGACGGCACATTGAGAAGCGGTTCAGTTCCCCGTGGTCGCACCCCGCGGCACGGATGCGGGAGTACGTACTCGCCTTGCGGGCGATCTGGGCGTCATGGAACGAAGGGGCGACGCTCGAGTTCGAGGGCGAGTTCTACACGCACACGCTGATGACGCCCGTGTTCGCCCCGCGCCCCCATTCGTTCGGGCCGCCCCGCGTGTTCCTGGCGGCCGTCGGGCCCCTCATGAACGAAGTCGCCGGCGAAGTGGCGGACGGGGTCATCACGCACGGCATCTGCACGTCCCGGTACCTCCAAGAGGTCATTCTGCCGGCGGTGGACCGGGGGCTGACGAAAGGGGGGCGTCGTCGGGACGAGTTCGAGGTGACGTGTCCGGGCTTCATCACGGTGGTCGAGGACCCGTCGAAGATGGAGAAGGCCCGCAACGCCATGCGGAACCACGTCGGCTACTACGCCTCGACGCCGGCCTACCGGCACGTCTTGGAGCTCCACGGCTGGGGCGACCTGCAGACCGATCTCTACGCCTGCTCGAAGAGAGGTCGCTGGGACGAGATGGCGCGCCTCATCGACGACGAGGTCCTCGACACGCTGACGATCGTCTGTGCGCCGGACGCCCTGGCCGGGGCGGTGGCCGCCCGCTACGGCGGTCTGGTCGACCGGATCAACGTCTCGTGGTGGCGCAAGGACTGGTGGCCCGACGTCGAGCGCGAGCTTCGGGCCTTGTGAGCGGGACCGACGTCAAGGGGTTCACCGCCCCCGGGTTCGAGCGGGTGGCCGAGACGCTGGGCGCGGGTGCGACCCTGACGTTGGGCGACCGGGAGCGCCGGGCCGACCTGGGCGAGGGCGGCGGTGCATTCAGCGCCTTCGTCGACGGGGAGTGCGTCGTCGACATCTGGACGGGCGTGGCCGGCCCGGACGGACAATCGTGGGCAGAGGACACCCGAGCCGTCATCATGTCGTCGACCAAGGGCATGACGACGTTGTGCGCCCACATCCTCGAAGATCGAGGCGAGCTTGACCTCGATGCGCCCGTCGCCCGCTACTGGCCCGACTTCGCCGCGGCCGGCAAGTCAGCCACCACGGTGCGCCAATTGCTCAGCCACCAGTCCGGAGCGATCGGTGTGCCGGGCGCCGAGCAGTTGCTGGGCTGGGACGGGCGGGGCTGGGACGACACCGAGGCGATCGCCGCCGCCATCGCGACCAGCGAGCCCGCCTGGGAACCGGGGACGCGGCACGGCTACCACGGCGTGACGTTCGGCTGGCTGGTGGGTGAGCTGGTCCGGCGCATCAGCGGCCAGAGCCTCGGGACGTTCTTCAAAGAGCAGGTGGCCAGGCCGCTGGGCGTGGCCGACGCCATCTCCATCGGCACGACTCTCGATGACGTCCCCTCCGTCGCCAGGGTGATGGAGTTCCCGGTCAAGCCCGGCAGCAAGGGCGCGTTGCGGTCCATCGACCCCGCCTCCAACTCCGGTCGCGCCGTCCTGGCCGGCACTCACGGCAGCCTCTTCGCGGACGAACACGGCGAGCCCCGCTTCGCCCACTTCATGAACCAGCCACGCGTCCTCGGCGCCGAGGTCGGCGCACTCGGCGCCACGGCGACCGCCCGGGCGCTGGCTCGGACCTACATGGCACTGGCGGACGGCGAGGAACTCGTGTCGCGCCCGTCGGTCGAGCGCTTCCGCACCGAGCAGGTCTGCGGGCGCGACGCCGTCATGGGCGTCCCCACCCGCTGGGCCGTCGGCTACTCGCTGGAGCCGCCCCCAATCGTCCCCGGCGCGCCACCCATGCACGGCCCCAACGAAGGCGCCTTCGGTCACATGGGGGCCGGCGGCCAGATCGGGTTCGCCGATCCGTCAGCTCGCGTCGGCGTCGCGTTCGTCCGCAACCACCTGGAGAACCAGGCGCTCCCGCTCATGGGCGCCGTTCTGGTGGACGTGCTGTACTCGTGTCTGGGGGAAGGGGGCGTCGGTGTACGCAGCTGAGCACGCCAGGGAGCACCCGGAACAGCCGGCCATCATCATGGCGCCATCTGGACGCACATTGACTTTCGCCGAGTACGAAGCCGGCGCCAACCAGGTCGCCCATGTCCTGCGCGAGACCGGGCTCCACAAGGGCGATCACATGGCGATCTTCATGGAGAACCACCCGGCCATGCTGCTGGCCGAGGCGGGGGCCGAGCGCACCGGCCTCTACTTCACGCCGGTCAACTCGTACCTCTCGGCGGACGAGGTCGCCTACGTCGTCAATGACTCTCGCTCCCGCGTGGTCATCACGTCGACGGCCAAGGCGGAGGTCGCCGCACAACTACCGACCCTCTGTCCCGAAGTCGACCGCTTCATCATGGTCGACACGACCAACTCCGGCCATGTCGTCGACGGCTACGAGTCGTGGGCCGACACGGTCGACGCCCAGCCCACGGACCATGTCCCTGATGAACAGATGGGCGCCCCCATGATGTATTCATCGGGAACGACGGGGCGGCCCAAAGGCATCCTCCGCCCCATGTACGACATCCATCCGTCCGAGACGAACATCGGCGTCCTCGGGATCGCCGGGCTGTGGCGGTTGCGTGAGGGCATGGTGTATCTGTCGCCGGCGCCGCTGTACCACACCGCCCCGCAGGTGAGCGTGGCCATTGCGCTACGGATGAAGTCGACAGCGGTCGTGATGGAGCACTTCGACCCGGCGCTGTATCTCGAGCTCGTGGAGCGGTACGGGGTCACGCACTCGCAGGTCGTGCCGACCATGTTCAGCCGGATGCTCAAGCTGCCCGACGACGTGCGTGCGGCGGCCGATGTGTCGTCGTTGGAGGTCGTCATCCACGCCGCCGCGCCCTGTCCGGTGCCGGTGAAGGAACAGATGATCGAGTGGTTCGGACCGATCCTGCTCGAGTACTACGCCGCCACCGAGGGCAACGGGTGCACGTTCATCACCTCGCCGGACTGGCTCGCGCACAAGGGCAGCGTCGGGCGTTCGGTGCTGAGCGACATCCACATCCTCGATGACGAGGGGCGGCAGTGTCCGGTGGGGGTGTCGGGAACGGTGTGGTTCGCCGGCGCCACTGACTTCGAGTACTTCAACGACCCCGAGAAGACGGCCGGGAGTCGGCGGGACGACGGTGCGACCTCGACGGTGGGCGACGTGGGGTACCTGGACTCGGAGGGGTATTTGTTCCTGACCGATCGTAAGGCGCACATGATCATCTCCGGCGGGGTGAACATTTACCCGCAGGAGACGGAGAACCTTCTGGTGACGCACCCGTCGGTGTTGGACGCAGCTGTGATCGGCGTGCCCAACGAGGATCTGGGCGAGGAGGTCAAGGCCGTGGTGCAGCTCGTCGACGGGGTCGAGGGCGACGCGGCTGTCGAGGCCGCGCTGATCGCCTTCTGCCGCGAACACCTGGCCCACTTCAAATGCCCGCGCAGCGTCGACTTCGTGGACGAGTTGCCCCGGCTGCCCACCGGGAAGCTGTACAAGGGTGTGTTGCGCGAGCAGTACTGGGCGGCGCACGACACACGGATCGTGTGAGCGACGGGCCCGTCGGCCTGCCCGACGACCTGGTGGCGTGGATCGAGGAGGTCGGCGAGGGTCGTGTGGTACTCGCCGAACGCATGCCGGGCGGCGGGCGCAAGGAGGCCTGGTTCATCGACCTGGCGGGTGGTCCCGACGGAGCGGTGACGTCCCTGTTCTTGCGCTACGACCGTTCCGACCCGGCGCAGACGAAGGATCCGTGGACGTTGCACCGTGAGGCGACCGTCTATGTCGCGCTGCAGGACGGGCCGGTGCCGGTGCCTCGGGTCCTCGGCGTGCATCCCGTGCACCAGGCGATGTTGTCGGAGCGGGTGGAGGGCGGAACCTGGTTCTCCCGCATCACCGACCCGGCCGAGCAGGAGACCACGGCGCGGGACTTCATGACGAAGCTGGCGGCGCTGCATTCCCTCGACGCGTCGGCGCTGGAGCTCCCCGCCTTCCCTCGGGTGACGACGGTCGCCGAGGCCGTCGTGGCCGAGCTCGACGAATGGCATTGGTTGCTGGCGGCGCGGGGCGGGGCTCCCGATCCGGCTCTCGTCTTCTCGTTGCGCTGGCTGCGGGACCACATCCCTTCCTACGACGGGCCGCCCGTGTTGGTGCAGGGGGACACGGGGCCGGGCAACTTCATGTACTCCGGCGGGAAGGTAACCGCAGTCGTCGACTGGGAGCTGGCCCACCTGGGTGACCCCATGGACGACATCGCGTGGCTGTCCTTGCGGGCAACGCAGGAGCCCTTCACCGACTTCCCGACGCGGCTGCGGGAGTACGAGGCGCTGTCGAGCAATCTCATTAATGAGGCTCGGGTCCACTACTACCAAGTCATGGCCGAGACCAAGCTCCAGGTGATGGGTCACCGAGGCCCGGGGTCGGGCGACGACGGTGACGGTCGAGGTGGCGGGGACGGTGGCGGCAGTGACGTCGGCAACGGGTTCATCTACCAGGTGCTCCATCGGCGTTTGTGGTTGGAGGCGCTGGCCGCAGCGAACAGCCTGGAACTGGCGCCGGCCGAGACGCTCCAGGCCCGCGACCCTCGGGACAGCGACTGGATGTACGACGCCGTCCTCACCCAGCTGCGCGACGTCATCGTTCCCCGCACGACCGACCCCCTGGCACAGGCGCGGGGGAAGGGGATCGCCCGCCTCATTAAGTACCTGGCTCGGGTCGACACATACGGTCTCTCCTACGAGGAGTGCGAGCGGCAGGACCTGGAGAAGCTGCTGGGCCGACGACCCGACTCGGTGCTGAGCGGCCGGGCTGATGCCGCAGTGGCGGTCGTGGCGGGCGACGTGTCCGACGAGGACTACATCCTCACGTTGTGGCGACGGATTGCCCGCGAGACCGAACTGGCCCGTCCCGCCATGGGCGTGCTCGCCGACCGGCACTGGCCGCCACTCTCGGTGAGCCGATGACCACACTCTTCGGAGTCGACCTGGACCAGCGGCGCGCCGAGCGGACGTATCGCGAGCTCGGCCCTGCGGACGATGACTTCCACGACGAAGAGCTCACTGACCGTTGGTGGGAAACCGAGACGTGCTGGTTCTCGTGGAACGTTCCCGAACGAAATCTCGGCGGTTGGACGTACTGCCAAGCCCGGCCCAACGCCAACATCTGCAACGGCGGGGCCTGGGTCTGGGACGACCGAGCCGCCTACCCGTGGGAGTTGGCTTACCGGGCCGAGTACTCCGGGCTACAGCTACCCCCGCGTGCTGAACGGGACATGCGGAACTTCGAGTGGCCCAACGGGGTCCATGTCCGGGTCGTCGAACCGCTGACCACCTACGCCATCTCCTACCGCGACCCCGGTGCGCTCGAGGTGGACATTGTTTTCGAGGCCATCATGAAACCCAACCTGCACCCGGACGGCGTCGTCCCCTTTCTCAAGGGAGCGCACTTCGACCAAGCCGGCCACGTGACCGGGACGGTGGTGCTCCACGGCGAGAAAATCCCGATCGATTGCTACTCCGTGCGGGACCGCTCGTGGGGGCCCCGGCCGATGGGACGCCCGAAGCCGCGTCAGGACAGCTCGTCGGCGAAACACGGGACCAGGACCCGGTCAGATGCCGGGTCGTTCGGCGGCGTCGGCTACTCGTTCTGCGCCGCCGGTCCCGGCGAAGCGTGGCTCGTCTACGCCATCCCTGGTCCGGAGGCAGAGCCCATCTCTTGCGGCTTCTTGCTCAGGAACGGCGAGTACGGGCACATTCTGGCGGGCGAACGCCGAGTCACCTTCGACGCCAGCACAGGATGGCCACTGTCGATCGAAGTAGAGGCTGTCGACGAGTTCGACCGGCGCCTCTCGGTTCGGGGCGATGCGGTGAGCCGGCACTGGCGGGGGCACGGCGGAGATTCCCTCATGCACTGGCGCTGGGACGACGGAATTGAAGGCTGGGGCGAGGACCAGAGCTACTTCAGCCGAGACCAATGGGAGCGCAACCGCCGGCGAGCCAGGTAGTTCACCGCGACGGGCGCCCGCCCGGCGGCCTATCCGTTCTGCGGCGAAGTCGTCGGCCCCGCGGAGACCGTCGTCCAGAGGGGCCACGGGCGCGACGTCATGACGCGTCCAGTGGGCGCGACCAAGGTGAGCTCCTCGTTGGCGTTTCCCGTCATGGACCAGCCCGAACTGTGGAGGCGGTAATGGTGGTGCTGGCACATCAGCACCAGATTTTCCAAATCGGTCCGACCGCCGGACCCCCACGGTTTGATGTGGTGCACATTGGTGAACGTCACGTTCGAACAACCCGGGAAGCGGCAATGTCGATCCCGCCGCATTACTTCTCGACGTTGGGACCCGCTCGGGAAGCGCCGAGCCCGACCCTCATACATCGTGTGGCCGAGGTCGTCGTCGAGGGCGACGATCACCGTGGCGTCACACGCCAGGCGGCGCACGGTCTCGGCGTCAATCAGCCCGCCACGCTCCAACTCGCCCGCCAACTCCGACGACTCGTCCGCCAGCGTCTCCAACGGCGCGTGCACCACGACGACATACGGGCTCGAACCCTGCGCAGCAGCGCGGTCCGACCCAAAGATCTCCAGGTAGACGTCGCAGAGCCGTTGGTCCCATCGGGTCTCGCCGTCCGAGGGCAGCGCCCGGGCCTCGGTTTCGAGGCGGGACTTCACCTCGGCGTAGGACTCGGGCGGCATCTGGGCCGTCACCGTGCGGCATTCGTCGTTGAATCTGACCGAACGCGACTCGTGGTCGGTCTCGGCCCGTGACCGCGGCGCGCCCCGTTCCGTGCGGGCCACCTCTTGCAGCTGCCGGACCGTGCACTCGCGTGCCAGATCCGCCAGCTCCCGATCATTCGCCGGCGTGGCCACGTCGACAACGGCGGCCACCTTGTCGAAGGTCAGTTCTCCCGATGAGAGCCCGGCGGTCAGGTGGGGACGCTTTTCGAGTTGTTCCCCCACATGCGCGTACGACCGGGCGGAGCCACGGGAGACTCCGCAACGCTCCACCATCCAAGCTTCCAGCGAGGTCGCGCCCTCGGCCCGCCAGCCCTCTCGCTTCCTGAGCTCTGCGGTATAGCCGACGAAGCGTGCCTCCTCGCGGGCGATCCGGGCTGACGAAACGGCAGCCAGTCCCATGATCGTCTCAGTGGGCAGGGTCGCCAGATCGACATCAGGACCCGAATCGAACGTGCCGGTGGCGGGAGCGATCGTCTCCATCGCCAGGGAACGGTCCCTACGACTACGGAAGTGTGCGGAAAGTCACCATGTTGAAGGTTCTATGTGCGATGCGCCAGCCGTCCGGAGTGTGGACAAGCTCGTCGTCATAAGAGCCGATGGGATTGAAGCCGGACTCGCCGTCGGCCGCCATGAGCACCCCGTCGACGTAGCAGCGAGCGACAGCACGGTCGCCGTCGCCATGCACGTCGACAGCGATGTTCGAGATCCGGTGCATCGTCTGACCCATTCCCGCGTGTGCGGTCACCATGAAGTCAGTGATGTCGTCGGCGCTCTCCCACGTGCCGATCCCCTCGTACTCAGCCAGGCAGTCGGCAACGAAGCAGGACCGGAACAGATCCCAGTCCCGGCGGTCGATACCGGTGGCGTAACGGACTAGGACCTCGGCGATGTCCTCCTTCGCCCGGCCCTCCACCGTCATCGGGCCCCGCCCCCAGCGCCGGCATCGTGATCCATGGTGGCGCTCGCCGCCTTCATCATGAGCTCGACTGCGTCCTTCCGGGGCATGCCGCCGAGCATCTGGAGGCCCGCCCGCAACTGCTCGCCGACTATCCAGCTGGGGCCGTGCGGCAGACGGGCGAGCGCATCCCTCACCACCTCATCGACCGTCGCCACCCCCGGCAATGACGCGTCTGCATCGTCCACGAAGCCCCTCTCAGCCCGCAGGCGCCGCAGGGCCGGCGTGTCGGTCTCCCCCAATACGAGGCTCAGGACGTCGACGCCCAACGGATGGAGCTCGGTCCACAACGCCTCGGTGAACACCACGTCAAAAGCCTTCGACCCGCCGTAAATGACCATGTTGGGCGCCCCTACGAAGGCCGCGCCCGAACTCAGCACAATGATGCCGCCCCGTCCCCGCTTGACCATCGGCCCGGCGAAGTGGTGACACATCTGGACCGGGACGACACAGTTGCGTTGCACCATGGCCGTGGCCACCTCCACCGGGTTGGCCAGAAACGGCTGATAGTTGGGGTCCGCGCCGGCGCAGTACATCAGCAGGCCTACGTCGATGTCCCGCGTGGCGCCGGCGACCGTCTGCATGGCGTCCGGCGAGGCCAGGTCCACGGCGACGGCACGGGTCTGCACACCGGTTTGGCCGCCGATCTTCCACGCAACCTCGTCCAGGACCCCCTGGCGGCGGGCGAGGAGCACGACGTGCAGCCCCATTCTGGCCACGGCGGCGGCGAACTCTGCCCCGACCCCCTCAGACGCGCCAGCGATGACGGCCCAGGGCCCATACGACTCGACGAAGGTCATTGGCGCCGCTCCCTCCCCATCTCCTCAACCCGTCCATCCGCCCGATCCGCTTCAAGCGCAGAAGTGGGCGACGATACGAGGTCGTCAGCGCAATGTCACCGGCAAAGAACGAAAACCACGTAGTGCCTGCACGGGCTTGTATTCCAGCCGATCACGGGGGACCGCCAACCGCATGTCCGGAAACCGTCGCACGAGCGCCCCGATCGCGATCTGCCCCTCCAAGCGGGCCAGCTGGTTGCCCAGGCAGAAGTGCTTCCCGAAGGCAAAGGTCAGGTGGCGGTTGGGGTCCCGTCCCAGGTCGAGCTCATCAGGGCGGTCGAACACCGCCTCGTCCCGGTTGGCCGAGATGATCATTCCCATCACCTTGGACCCCTTCGGCATCGTCGTCCCATCGATCGTCACCTCGTCCAACAACGTCCTGGCCGTCCCACACGGCACGGGCGTCGTGAAGCGCAGCAGCTCCTCGACCGCCGGCGCCGATAGCTCCGGCTCGTCCCGCCACCGCGCCGCCTGCTCGGGGTGCTCCATCAGCGCCACCGCCGAGCTCCCGATCAAGTTCGCAGTGGTGTCATGCCCCGCCAACATCAACAGGAAGATCATGGCGATGACCTCGTCGTCGCTGAGCGAGTCACCGTCCTCGTTGGCTTCCAGCAAACCCGAGATCAGCCCGTCATCTGGAGCAGCACGGCGGTGTTCGGCCAGGCGCTCCAGCACGGCGTAGAGCTTCCGGGCTGTCGGGATTGTCCGCAACGCATCCACGCCAGACCCACTTCCAAGCCGAACGACGAACCGTTCCATGAGGACATGAAACTCGTCCCGATCTTCGTCACCGACTCCGAGCATGGTCGAAATCACCGACAAGGGCAGTGGCGTGGCGAAACCCGCCACCAGGTCGACCGTCGAGCCGCCCTGCCGGTCGAGCTCGTCGACGAGGTCGCCGACGATCCGCTCAATGTCCCCCGTCATCTGCTGCACCATGCGCGGCGTGAAGGCTTTGTTCACGAGCCGCCGCAGACGGGCGTGGTCCGGGTCGTCCTTGTAGACCATGGAATTGGTCAGGAGGCGGAACATCTTGGGCAGGTGCCGCATCATGAAACCCGATCCACCCGTCGTCGGGTCGCTCGAGAAGCGCAGGTCGTTGTGCAGCAACAGCACGTCCTCGTGCCGCGTCAGCATGAAGCCAGCGCCGCCCATCAGCTGCTTCGAAAACGCCGGCGACACCGCTCCACCCCGGCGCAGCGCCGCGTAGCGTGGGAACGGATCCGTGAACATGACCGGGTCGGCCAGGTCCGTCACCGTGTCCGTCATTGGCCCTTCCACCAGGGGTTCAAGGCTCGTGGCACTCAATTGAGTATAACCTATTTTTGATGGTCACCGCCGCCCCCTCCACCACCCTCGTCCCCGCGGACCGACCGACAACCCCGTCGTCGGCGTCGAACAAGTCCGATTCCGAATCAACGCTGGCGGCGACGGTGGCGCGGCGGATCCTGACCGACGTGGTCGACCGGGGCTGGCCGGTGGGCCAGGTGCTGGGCTCGCAGTCAGAGCTGATTGAGCGCTACGGGGTGAGCCGGGCTGTCTTTCGGGAAGCCGTGCGGTTGGTCGAGAACCAGCAGGTGGCCACCATGCGACGAGGCCCCGGGGGCGGGCTGGTCGTCACGGAGCCGACGGTCGACGCCATCATTGATGCTGCGGTGCTGTATCTGCACCGGGCCAACACCCGTCTGGACGAGGTCTTCGAGGCGCGCATCGTGCTGGAGGTGATCGCGGCCGACCTGGCCACCGAACGGCTCACCGAGGAAGACGCCACCGGTCTGCGCGCGTTGGAGGAAGCGGAAGTGCGCGACTACCGCGCCCTGCACGCACGGCTGGCCAGCATCACCCTCAACCCCGCGCTCGAGCTCTTCGTGGACATCTTGAACCGGGTGGCCTTCCTCTACTTCCGCGGCGGAGGTTCCTCACTGGGCGACGGCACGCTGAGCGCGTCACGAGAGGCCCATGCCCGCATCATTGAGGCAGTCCTGGACCACGACGCCGAGACGGCCAGCCGCCGGATGCGCCGTCACCTCGAAGCCGAGTCGGCCTTCCTGCAGAACCGCAAGCTGTCGCGCCAGGTCCTGCCCCGCAGCGTCGCTCTCGGGGGCGCCGTGAGCAACAAGCGGGCCGAGGAAGTGGCCAGGGCCATCCTGCAGGACGTCGTGGCCGACGACCTTCCACCGGGGACGCTCATCGGTTCCCAGACCGCCTTGATCGAGCGCTACGGCGCCAGTCGGGCGGTTTTCCGTGAGGCCCTTCGCCTCTTGGAGCACCATCAGATCGCCACCATGCGGCGCGGCCCGGGTGGCGGCCTGTTCGTCAGCGCCCCCAGCGTGCGCGGCGTGAGCGACGTGGTCGCGGTCTACCTCGCCCGCCGCGACATCTCCATGGTCGACCTCGTCGAGTTGCGCATCCGGGTCGAGCTGGCGCTGGTCGACCTGGCCATCGACCGGGCCGGCGGCACCCAGTCCGAGGGCGAGCTCATCGACACCCTCGAGCACGAGCGAGAGCTCAGCACCGCCGAGTTCGCTGACGGCGGCCACGACCTGCACGCCGTCATCGCCGGAATGGCCGGCAACCGGGCGCTCGAGCTGGTGTTGCTCGTCCTGCTCCGCCTGATGCGCCTGCACCAGGTCGAAGAGGTCACCGACCAAGAGCGGGCCGTCGCCGCCCTCGAGGTCTCCAAGGCCCATGGCGCCATCGCCGAGGCGATCACCGAGGGGAACGACGAGCTGGCCCGCCGCCGCATGCGTCGCCACCTCGAGGCGATCGGCAGCTACCTCCGCTGACCGCCTACGTCGTCGAGAACACCTTGCGCGAGTAGTACCAGACCGCCACCACGCTCAGGACGACTGCGAACGCCGCCAGAGCGCCGATGTCGGGCAACGTCTCACCGAACGAGGCGTGGTCTGAAATGAGCTTGACGAACGCGTCCATGGCCCACGCCTGCGGCACGACGTGCCCCACGTTCTTCACCGTCGTACTCACCGCGCTCAGCTGGTAGACGCAGCCGCCCAACATGCCGGCGATGATGGCGACGATCACCGCAGTGGCGATGGCCTGCTCCTGCGAGCGCGCCCACGTCCCGATGATCACGGACAGCGCGGCCACGCTGATCCCCAGGAGCACAATCACCAGGAGCACGCTCAAGGGATTGCCCCAGTGCACCCGGAACAGCACGTAGCCGACGAAGATCAAGCCGATCGCCATGGTGACCGCGGTGACCATCATGCTGGCCATCTGACCGAACACGATGTCCCGCTTGCGCACCGGAGCCGCCGACAAACGCTGCAGCACCCCCAGTCGCCGCGTCTCGACCATGCCCGCCGCCAGCACCAGTACGGCGATCCCCATGAACAACACCAGGTTCGCCGGCGCCACGTACCAGAACGGGCTCAGCGGCGCCTCCACCGGCGTCGCCTTCAACGTGCGCGTCGGTGAACGACGTGTGCGAGCCCTCGGCCGCCATCAGGTCCATGAGCGCCACCGCATCCGTGCGAGCCTGCACGGCGTCGGTGGTGGCGGACTCCACGAGGAAGTCCGCCCGCACAGAGTTTCCGGGTGCCGGCAGCTGCACGATCCCCGCCACCACCCGGCCCCGCAGGATGTCGTCGGTCAGATCCGAACGGCTGTTCTCGACCCGCACCTTGATCCCGTCCGTCGTCTGCGCCAGGTGCAACAAGCGCGCCGACGGGTGGTACAGGCCGATCGGCTCCTTCGGGCTGCCCTCGAGCAGTCCCGTGATGAGGATGATGACGACCGGCACCAGCGTGCCGATGATGAGCAGTCGGCGGTCGCCCATGGCTCGGCGCAGGTTGACCCAGATGACCGCGATCACGTCACGGCTCCACCATCTTGCGCACCCGGGTCATGGCGAGGCCGCCGGCCACCACGGCGATCACCAACAGAACGACGAAGGGGCCGATGATGCTGCTCGCCGGCTCACGAAGCTGGTCGAGTCGGCCGAACCCGACCAGCGCCCAGCCGTTCGGCGTGCCGAGGGCCAGCACCTGGAAGGCGTCGGGCAGCGAGCCGGACGGCAACAGGTTGCCGCCGACCAGCGCCAGGAAGAGGCCGACGAGCAACGTGATCCCGAAGGCCTGCTGCTCGGTCTTGGCCAGCGACGTGAGGAAGACGCCGATGCCGCACATGGCCGCCGTGGTGGCGATGGCCAACAAGAGCACCCCGAGCAAGTTGCCCCAGTCGGCGCCGAAGCCGTAGGTCGTCACGGCCCAGATCACGAAGATCGTCGCCATGCCGGTGAGGAAGATCGCCAACAGCTTGCCGAGGACGATCTGGGTCGGCCGCACCGGTGCCGCCGTGATCCGGGCCAGCGTGCCGGCCGACCGCTCCATCAACAGGGAGCGCATGCCGAGACCGCTCCCGATGAAGAGGAACACGACCGCGATGTTGGGGGCGAAGAAGTTCAGGTTGACTTTGCCGCCGTGACCGACGTCCTGACTGTCGATCGAAACCGACGCCCTTGTCGGAGCAGCAGTGAGCGACGACACCGACACGTGCTCGTGGGGGATCCGGCTGGCGTACATGACGCTCGAGATCCCGGCCGCCACCGACTCGGCGTACTCCTCCCCCAACGGTGACGTGCCCTTGGTGACCACGTCGAAGCCGGGAGTGTGCGTCGCGCCCGGGTCGACGATGGGGACGAGCAGGCTGTGGAGGCGCAGCTGCGACGGCAGGACGGCCACGCCGCCGTCGAGGGTGCCGTTCGCCACCGCGTCCTTGACCGACTGCTGGCTGGGCAACGTGGTGACGGTGACGTTCTTCGGGAGCTGACTGGCGGCCAGCGCAGACGACAGCATCTGGGGCGAGGCCCCTGCCACGCCGATGTGCACCGGCGCGACGTTGGCCCCGCCGGCGAAGGACAGTCCGAGGACGGCCGCCATGAGCAGCGGAGCCGCCAGGCACCCGATGAGGACGGAGCGATCGCGCAGCCGGCGGTGGAGCTCGTTCCACGCGATGACGCGGATCAATCCCGGAGCTCTTTCCCCGTGAGGGTCAAGAAGACGTCCTCGAGGTTCGGCGTCCGCACCTCGACCCCCGTGAGTTCGACCCCGTGCTTGGTGGCGACGGCGACGACCGCGGAGAGGACGGCCGGCCCGTGGTCGGTGGTCAGCTCCAGACTGCCCTCGTGCTCGTGGACGTCGTGGACGTTGTGGAGCTCGAGGCAGGCGGCGGACAGCTGGGCGAACGAGAGCCGCGTCGCAGGACAGGTGGACCTTGTCCCGGCCGCCATGGGAGCCGATGAGCGACTCGGCCGTTCCCTCGGCAATGAGGCGCCCGTCGTCAATGATGCCGATGCGATCACAGAGGCGGGCCGCCTCCTCCATGTAGTGCGTCGTGTAGAGGACGGCGATACCGAGGCGCCCGACGGTCTCCAAAATTGCGTTGCGGCTCTGCGGGTCGACGCCGACGGTGGGCTCGTCGAGGACGAGCAGCTTGGGCCGATGAAGGAGGCCGGCCGCCATGTTGGCCCGCCGCTTCATGCCGCCCGAGTAGGTCCCGATACGGTCCTTGCCCCGGTCCGCCAGGCCGACCAGCTCGAGCGTCTCGCTGATGCGGCCCTGCAGCTCCTTGCCGCCCAGGCCGTAGAGCTGGCCAAAGAAGGTCAGGTTCTCGACCGCCGAGAGGTCGGGGTACAGCGCGAGGTCCTGGGGGACGTAGCCCACGGCCGCCTTGGCTTCCAGGGTCCCGCCGGCGAAGCCGTCGACAGTCACTTCTCCGTGGTCAGGGATGATGAGACCGCACAACATGGAGATGGTCGTGGTCTTCCCGGCGCCGTTCGGCCCGAGCAGGCCGTAACACTCGCCGGCCGCAATGGAGAAGGAGACGCCCTTGACGGCCTCCCGATCGCCGTAGCTCTTGCGCAGGCCCTCACAGCGCAACATTGATTGCTCCATGCACCCTCCCGGAAGGAAAAGAGGACCCTCTTTTTTGCACCCTAGCAGAGTGGATCCGCAGGCTCAGGTCGGAACCAGCGTCTCAGGTGACAGCAGAATCTCGAGGTCAGGCCACCCGACGGCGGATGGTCGACCTCGACAAAGAGTGTGATGAATTCTGCTGTCGAGCCGGGGTCATGCCCCGCCCACGCTCCTTTCCGCTCATCCGTCGGCGAGGCGGAGCGGGAACGAGTGCGCGGCCACCGCCAGGATCTCTATGCGGTCCTCCTCGAGGAGGAAGCCGGCGGCGATGGCTGCATCGAGCGAGGCACCGAAGCGATCGAGGTACTCATCCTCGCCTCCGGTATAGAGCTTCGACAAGGTGCCCTCGTCGAAAGGCTCGGTGCGTCCGAACAACATGGCGAAGGTCTCGCCGGACTGCCCCAGCCCGCTCATGACGGCTGTCGGCACGTCTACCCACGGGGTGCGGATCCCACCCTTGGCGATCCCGTGCTCGTCGAGGACGTAATCGGTCCGGTCGCCGTTGAGTTCGAGGGAAGGAGCCGATGGCGGCGCATCACCACCGGCGGACCAGCGCACCAGGTGAGCCAGTGCCGCCTGCGCCACGTAATGCTGCTGGGGCCCGGCGTTGATTGGCGTGTCCGTCTGGCCGATCAGCAGGTCCCTCGTCGGACGCAGCAGCTCGGCCATGCGCTGGGCGGACAAGGTGCCGTCGTCGTGTCGCCCCGCGCTGACCGTGTAGGTGTCGGCATGCGCTGCGCCGGCCATCTCCCACACGCGCAGGCGATCCGTATCGGGTTGCTCGGCCAAGCCTCCACCGAGCAGGACGACGTCGGTCTCGCTCTGCAAGGTCAACACCGGCACGCGGGCGTCGTCGCGGATCCGCTCACCCTGCGACGAAATCGCCACGCGTGTCGCCTCCATGCCCAACCGCGCCGACGCCGGGATGAACACGCCGTCGATGGAGACGCCCGACGCCGGCCGGCCGTGGACGAAGAACCCGTCGAAGAGCTGCGCATGAGGATCGATGGCGTTGATGTAGGTCACCAGGCACGCAGCGGACTGGGACTCACCCGCAGCCAGGATCTGCGATGGCTTTAGCCCACCGAGCGGGTTCTCGTCGCTCGGCAGCTGCAACAACCGGCCCACCTGCGTGAAGATGTCAAAGGACCAGGCGTCGCCGGGATGCTCGAGGTCGCCGTAGCGCTCGGGGTCCAGCAGCTTGAGATGGATGCTCTCGACGAAGCCACCCCCGTCGATGCCGACCTTCTGCGCCGAAACGCCGACCCAGGCGTGCCCCGCCGCGGCCAGCGAACGATGGAAGAAGCCCCAGTCGGGTGCGGCGTCGATACCAGCCGAGACGTTGTGCCACTCCACGACGACGGTCCCGCTGAACCGCAGCGGGCCCGACGGTTTCCGCACGACGATGCGGGTACGAAAGGGGGCCTCTGGGCCAGTCGTCACGTCCCACCGTCCGTCGGCGCCGCGTTCCCCCTGCAGCTCGTACGAGACGGCGGTTCCCTCGAAGCTGAACTCGGTCTCTTCGTACCCGAGCGTGGCCAGGTCGTAGTCCCGCATCACGTCGGGTGCCGCGCCCGGCATCTCGCGAAACGCTGTCTCTCGTGTGCTGGCCACGGTCATCCTCCTGGTGGGAAGGCGGGGGATCGACTCGATCCACCCGCCTATTGGGGATACTCTTTATCGCCGGTCGGCGCGACCGGCGACGACCCCGCACGGAGCGGAGAGGGACGAGGATAGGACGTGACTGAGGCCTGGATCATCGACGCCTGCCGGACGCCGCGTGGCATCGGCAAGGTGGGGAAGGGCGCACTGGCGGAGATCCATCCCCAGGTCCTCGGCGCCACCGTCCTCCGAGCGCTCGCCAAACGAACGGGCCTCGACACCGGCGACGTCGACGACATCGTCTGGGGCACCTCGAATCAAGCCGGGACCCAAGGCGGCGACCTGGGCCGCATGGCCGCGCTCGACGCGGGCTACGCCACGACCGCCAGCGGCGTCACCTTGGACCGCTTCTGCGGGTCGGGCATCTCCTCGGTCAACTTCGCCGCTGCGTCGGTCATGTCCGGGATGGAAGACGTGGTCGTTGCCGGTGGCACCGAAATGATGTCCTCCTACGGCGCCAACGCGTTGAAGTCGCGGTCACCATTTCTCGACGGCGGCAACGAGCACCTCCGGGCCATCCACCCTCAGACCAATCAGGGCGTGGCTGCCGACGCCATCGCCACGCTGGAGGGCATCGATCGCCGCGCCGTGGACGAGTTGGCCGCGGAGTCACAGCGTCGGGCCGAGATCGCGATCAAGGAGGGGCGCTTCGACCGGTCCCTCGTGACGGTGCACCACCTCGACGGTTCCGTCGCACTGGACCGTGAGGAGTATCCGCGCCCGGGTACGACGGCCGACTCGCTGGCCTCGTTGCCTGCGTCGTTCGAGTCGCTGGCGGACTACCAGCTCGACGAGGCGGGGACGACCTACCGCTCCCTGGTCCTGCAGAAGTTCCCCGGCCTCGAGATCACGCACGTTCACCACGCCGGGAACTCTTCAGGTGTCGTCGACGGGGCCGCCGCCATCCTGATGACAACTCCCGCCTACGCATCTGCACACGGTCTGGCTCCCCGGGCGCGCATTGTCGCCACGGCCAACATGGGCGACGACCCGACGTTGATGCTCAATGCGCCGGTTCCGGCCACGAGGAAGGTGGTCGCCAAGGCCGGCATGTCGCTGGCCGACATCGACCTGTTCGAGGTCAACGAGGCCTTCGCCGTCGTGCCCGAGAAGTACATTCGCGACCTCGACATCGACCGCGAGAAGATCAACGTGAACGGCGGCGCAATCGCACTGGGCCACCCCATCGGGGCAACGGGCTCTCTCCTGGTCGGGACCGCCCTCGATGAACTGGAACGCCGGGACAAGCAGGTTGCGCTCATCACCATGTGCGCCGGAGGCGGCATGGCGCCGGCGGTGATCATCGAACGGGTCTGACTCCGGGAGCCGGTTGAGGGCGGCGTCGCGCCCGTGCTACGCATCACCCATGTTCACAATGCGCTTCTCCCAGCGGACCGCGACAGAGGATCCCGCCGCTCGCGCCGAACTCTATGCGGCGACCATCGACATGTGCGCCTGGGCCGAAGAGCATGGCGCGCTGGCGGCGATCCTGAGCCAGCACCACGCTGTCGACGACGGCTACCTCCCTTCGCCCGTCCCGCTGGCATCTGCCATCGCGGCGAGGACGAACACGTTGCCTATCAACGTGGCCGCGCTGCTCCTTGCGCTCTACGAGCCCGTCAAGCTCGCCGAGGACCTCGCCGTCGTCGACCTGATTAGCCGGGGTCGGGTTTCCTATGTCATCGGGATCGGCTACCGGGACGAGGAGTTCGACATGTTCGGCGTCGAGCGCCGGGGCCGGGGCCATCTCGTTGAGGAGCGCATCGGGCTGCTGCAGCGCCTGTGGTCCGGAGAGCAAATCGACCTCGACGGACGCTCAGTGCGGGTGAGACCACTGCCCTTCACTCCGGGCGGCCCGATGTTGGCCTACGGCGGCGGCACCGAGGTGGCAGCCCGCCGAGCGGGCCGCCTCGGCCTGATGTTCTTGGCCGAGTCGCACGACACCACACTTGAAGAGGCCTACCGCGCCGAGGGCGGGGACAGCGCGCCGGGATGCTTCTTCGCGCCGCGCGGCGTCCCGAACACCGTCTTCGTCGCTGACGACCCCGAACGGGCCTGGGCGGAAATCGGTGAGTACCTGCTCCTCGACGCCGTCAGCTACTCACAGTGGAACGCCCACCGTGAGGGCACCGTTTCGATTTCGCGCGCGCCGAGCGTCGCCGCCCTCGCCGCCGAAAAAGGGGCGTACCAGATCATCACCCCGTCCGAGGCCCGGAACCTCGTGGCTGCCGGTAACCCGCTCGGGCTGCAGCCGCTCGTCGGCGGCATCCCGCGCGACCTTGCGTGGCCGTACCTCGAAGCAGCGGCGGCCGTGTCGGCGTCGCTCTCGTAGGAGCCGCTTCGAGGATTGGTCAGGCACCACCGGTCGTCTCGGCCACCGCGACGCCCGAGGTCACCAAGTCCTCTATTTCGGCGGACGGCAGGTTGAGCTCGGCCAGGATCTCGCGCGTGTGCTCCCCGACATGCGGGGCCCGGAAACGGGGCTGGGGCGGCTCGCCGTCGAAGTCGGCCGGCGTCGCCAGCATGGGCATGCTGCTCTGCTCGTCGGGGACCTCGACCACCGACTTGGCCGCTAGGAATTGCTTATCGGCGACCACGTCTTCGATTGAGTTGACCGGGCTCCAGAAGAGCTCCGGTTCGGCTTCGAAGGCCTCCGCCCACTCTTCGAGCGACCGGGAGGCGAAGATCTCGTCCAGGAGGGCGATCAGTACGCCGGCATTGATGGCGCGGGCGGTCAGCGTGGCAAAGCGTTCGTCGGTGAGCCACTCGGGATGACCGACGGCTCGGGCCAAGGCGGGCCAATGGCGGTCACCCTCGAGTCCGACGATCCAGAAGGCACGCCCGTCCCCTGCCGTGTAGTTGTTGACGACCGGGCTATACATCGTCTCGCGCACGCCGATGCCCAGCGTCCTCCCCCACATGAGCATGATGTTGAGGTCGAAACCGATGGTGTAACAGCCTTGGCGTAGCAGGGAGGTCGAAACGACCTGACCCCGGCCGGTGCGCGTCTGCTCCACCAGGGCGGCGCTGATCATGGCGGCGCCCGTCATAGCGGCGGAATGGTCGCCCATGCCGCCCCGCTGGAAGGGCAGCGGACCGCCGGGGCCACGCAGGGACTCGGCGATGCCGGCCCTGGCCCAGAATGCAGCGACGTCGTAGGCGCCGCGGTCCGCCTCGGGGCCTTCCAAGCCGTAACCGGTGATGATGGCGTAGACGAGGCCGGGGTGGCGCTCGTGCACCTGGTCGGGACCGAGCCCGATGCGCTCCAGGGCAGCCGGACGCAGGTTGGTCAAGAAGACATCCGCTTCGGCCACCAGTTGATGCGCCAACGCCAAGCCGCGCTCGCTCGAGAGGTCGAGCGCAATGGCCCGCTTGCCCCGGTTGTCCAGCTCGAACACCGGGTTGGAGGGGAGATCACCGCCGAGAACGTTGAGGAACGTGCGGCACGGGTCACCTTCGGGCGGCTCGACTTTCACGACGTCGGCACCCCAGTCGGCCAGGATCCCTCCGGCCCCCGGACCGGCGACCCAGACCCCGAGCTCGACCACCCGGATGCCGCTCAATGGCCCGCTCATGCGATTGCGGTGTTGTTACGAGGGACTGGCATAGAGACCGGCATGGACTCGGACAATAGGGCTAGTGAGCGCCGGCGGGCGTGCGCTTCACCGCCTTGCTCAAGTCAGATGACTTGACGACGCCGGTGACCTTCTCCTTGGGCTTGGTCGAACGCACCGACACGTCATGGCCTTCGGCCTGTGCCCGCAGGGCACCGACCGTGCAGTTCTCGCGACCGCCGAGGGTCGAGAAGGGGTCGAACTCGAAGTGGCGCATGGCGTTGAGGTGCGTCATGCGATTGATGTCGTGGTCGCTGACGCCCTCGAGATAGAGGCCGAGCTCCTCGGGTGAGAACGGCCAGGTCGAGTCGGAGTGCGGGTAGTCGCACTCCCACATGACGTTGTCCATGTTCAAGAAGTCGCGACTGGCCACGCCGAAGCGATCGTCGATGAAGCACGTCAGCACGTGCTCGTCGAAGACCTCGCTGGGCAGCTTGTCCCCGAAGTCCTGGCCGGTCCACGTGTGGTGCTGCTTGTACTGGTAGTCGATGCGCTCGAGGAAGTAGGGGATCCAGCCGATCCCACCCTCGGACAGCGCCACCCGCACGTCGGGGAAGCGGCGGAAGACCGAGGACCAGATCAGGTCCGTCGCCGCCTGCACAATGTTGATCGGGGTCAGCGTGATCAGGCAGTCAATGGGCGCGTCCGGCGAGGTGATGACCATCTGCGAGGAGGACCCGATGTGCATGCACGCCACCACCCCCTCGTCGCTGCAGGCCTTCCACATCGGGTCCCAGTGGTCCGAGTGCAGGCTGGGCCAGCCCAGCTTGGAGGGGTTCTCGGAGAAGGTCACCGCATGGGCTCCCTTCGCCGCCGTCCGTCGGATCTCTGCCGCCAAGACCTCGGGATCCCAGATGGCGGGCAGGGCGAGCGGAATGAAGCGCCCGGGCTGCGAGCCGCACCACTCGTCGATGTGCCAGTCGTTGTAGGCCTGGAGCATGGCCAAGGCCACGTCCTTGTCCTCGGTCCTGGCGAACATCTGCCCGCAGAATTGCGGGAAGGAGGGAAAGCAGAGCGCACCCAACACGCCGTTTGCGTTCATGTCCTTGATGCGCTCGTTCACGTCGTAACAGCCGGGGCGGATGTCGTTGAAGGAGGTCGGCTCAATGCCGTACTCGTCCTTCGGCCTGCCCGCCACGGCATTCAGTGCGACGTTGCCGACTTCCGTCCCTTCGTAGCTCCAGACGTTGGTGCCGTCCTCCTTGGTGAGGAATTGCGGGGCCAGATCGACGTACTTCTTGGGCAGGCGGTCCTTGAAGAGATCGGGTGGCTCGACCACGTGGTCGTCGACGCTGACCAGAACCATGTCGTTGATGTTCACTTGTCCCCCTAGGAACCGTTGATCATTTTGCCCGTCTTGGCGATATCGGTCTGCATGTCGTGAAGCCGCAGGAGAGCAGACCCCGGGTCGCACCTGCGTTGACGTGATCAGTCTGGTACATATCGAACACCAACCGGACGGCGAAGTGAAAGTCCTGCACGTCGAGGTCTGATGCGCTGCCGTGCCGCCGGGCAAGGTGATGATCGTTTTCTGATGTACTGCAGAAAACGCTCGCAACTTTCAGAACGGGCGAGCCTCCCGCGCGTCGTGCTCACTTCGGGCGGGTCAGCGGTACTGCGTCTCCGACTTGTCCCTCGGCGCCGGCGGGTTCGGCGGGTAGTTGCCGATCAGCGTGTACGAGAAGCCGTTCTGCAGGGCGGCGGTCCGGGTCAGGTCGAGCGACTCCCAGATGGCCCGGATCGTTCCCTGAATGGCCTTGGGGTTGCGTCGCGCGATCGACAAGCGCGATCTCACGGGCCCGGTCGCGGAGGGCGTCGCGCGTCACGACTTCGGTGACGAGGCCGAGACGCAGCGCCGTCTCCGCGGTAATGCGTTCCTCGTTCCCCATCAATGCCCAGCGGAGCACATCGCCGAGCGGCACCCCGCGGTGGAGCATGCCGACCGGCTCGAGCGAACTCACAATGCCGACGTTGGCATGGGGATCGAAGAACAGGGCGTCCTCGGAGCAGATGATGATGTCCGACTCGTTCAAGAAGTACTGGGCCCCCCCGGCGCAGAACCCGTGAACGGCGGTCACCACCGGCTTCCACACCTTGTGGTGCAGCTTCGGGCTGAGGCTTTCGCCGGGGTCGAAGCTGTTCCAGGTGTTCTCCTTCATGAACCACAGGTCGCCGCCACCGATGTCGACGCCGGTGCAGAAGGCGCGGTCGCCGTTGGCCTGGAGCACGACGCAATAGATGTCGTCCGTCTCCCGGACGGTCTCCCAGGCCCACTGCATGTCGGCGGCCATGGCGTTGTTGAACGAGTTCAGGTTGTCCGGCCGGTTCAGCGTGATGGTCGCAATGTTGTCGGCAACCTCGAACAGGATGGTCTCGCGGTCCATGCATCCCCCTGGCGGAGTGGTCGGTAGGAATAAAGAGTATCCTCTTTGTGCGCCGCGGCCCGGTTTGCGGCCGGGGCACGCGGCCGACAGCATCACACACGACCAATCGACTACAGACAAGCCGACGCCGCTGGCAGCCGGCGTCGGAACAATGGAGAGGAACACTTCGTGGAGATCCAGGGCAAGAAAGCCGTCATCGTCGGTGGCGCGTCGGGCATGGCCAAGGCGTCGGCCGAGCTGCTCCGCCAAAAAGGTGCCGACATCGCCATCCTCGACCTGCCGAACACCGCCGGCGCCGAAGTCGCCAAGGAGCTCGGAGGCACCTTCCACGAGGTCAACATTCTGGACGAAGCCCAGACCGAATCGGCACTGGCCGACGCCGTCGACGCGCTCGGCGGTCTGCACATCGCGGTGAACACCGCCGGCGGAGGCGCCGCCAAGCGCACGCTCAGCAAGGACGGCCCGCACCCGCTGGACACCTTCCGCCAGACCATTGAGCTGAACCTGATCGGCACGTTCAACCTCAACCGCCTGCAGGCCTTCCACATGTCGACCAACGAGCCCGAAGACGGCGAGCGCGGCGTCATGATCGACACCGCCTCCATCGCCGCCTACGAAGGGCAGATCGGGCAGGTGGCCTACGCGGCAGCCAAGTCCGGCATCGTCGGCATGGTCTTCACCATGGCGCGCGACCTCGGGAGCCTGGGCATCCGGGCCATGGCCATCGCGCCGAGCCTCTTCGCCACCGGACTCACGGAGGGAATTCCGGACGAATTCGCGGCGACCCTGACCAAAGACGCCGCATTCCCCAAGCGGCTGGGCAGGCCCGAGGAGTACGGGAAGCTGGCCGTGGCGATCGTCGAGAACCCGATGCTCAACGGGCTCTGCATCCGCCTCGACGCCGGCACCCGCTTCGCTCCCAAGTAAGCGCGCAAAGGGGCGGGCGCACAATGTCGCCGGTGCGGTCGGTCGACCTGCGGATCGATGTCACGGACGCAGCCGGGCTGGGTGAGCCGGCCCACATTGCGCTCACCGTCACCGCGCCGGACGCGCTTCCGCCTGTTCCTGTCGTCTGCTTCGCCAAACCGGGGGCGGGTTACAGCCGCGGCTACTACACCGAGGACCTGCCCGGACCGGGGCGCGGTGCCCAGGCCACCTGGCATGCCGAACGCGGGTGGATCTTCGTCTCGGTCGACCATCTCGGTGTGGGCGACAGCTCGCTGCACGATCCCGAGCGGCTGACGTTCGCACCCGTCATCGCAGCGAGTCAGGCCGCCGAAGCCGAAGTGCGGCAGAGGCTGGCGGCGGGCACCCTGATGGACACGCTGGACCCCGTGGCGGACTTCCTCACGGTCGGGATCGGACAGTCGATGGGTGGGGCCTTCACCATCGTGCAGCAAGGGCGGCACCACGGATACGACGGTGTCGCCATTCTCGGCTACAGCCCGTTGCGGACGCAGCCGACGACGGGCCCCGGACAGCCACCGCTCCCGCTTCCCTGGGTGCCGCGCGACGCGCAGCTGTCCGACGGCGTCTTCACCAACGGGCCGGCACTGGCTGAGCTTCCGAACGCTGATCCGGCGGCCTTTGCAGAGGCGGGGGAAGCGCTGCCGATGGCGTGGGGCTTCCACTACGACGACGTCGATCCGGCGGTCGTGCGGCGCGACATGGAGGACTATCCCGCCCGGCACGGCGACCTCCCGCCGTGGGGATCGGCCACCATCCCGGCTACGGCGGTGCTTTGGTGTCTCGCACCGGGCTCCACGCTGGCGGAAGCCGCGGCAATCCGTGCACCCGTCCTCGTGGCGTTGGGCGAGCGTGACGTCCTGGTCGATCCACGCGGTGAGCCGCGTGCCTACGAGTCGGCTGCGAGTGTCGACCTCTTCGTCTGCCCGCGCATGGCGCACATGCACAACTTTGCGGGCACACGTGAGCTGTTCTGGCGCCGTTTGGAGACGTGGGCCGATTGGGTCCGTGCGGTCCGGGATGCCGGCCCGGACGCCGCGGGCTGACGGGCTCGCGCTCTCCGGCGCACCCGGGCTAAGTCGCCAGCCGGAACTGATAGGACGCGGCGGTCACCGGGCGGTCGCCGTCGCCCTCGTCGTGCAGGATGATCCGCACCGCCACCGCACCGTCGGACCCCACGACCGGTTCGGCATCGGCCCGGAACGGACCAACCTTGCCCCGGGCGAGGAACATCACGTGCGAGGACAGGGCCTCGAGGCGATCCCTCTCGAAGGCGTGCGCCTCGGCGGCCCGGTCGAAGGCCGCCGTCTCCAACAAGACGAACTGGGGGCCGAGGTGCAGGGCCGCGTCGGGAGAGGCGACCTCCGACGACAGCACCGGCAATGCCCAATGACCGTCGGGACGGCGAGTGGCCCCGAAGACCTGCCACAGCGGCGGCAGGTCGGGACCGTCCTCGACCACAATCGGGTCCACCTGCATTTTGTCGAGCCCGGCCGGCGGTGTGCCGATGCTGACTCCCTGGCCCTGCGTCAGCGCCAGCACCCGGCCCGGCTCGTCCGCGTCGACAATGCGCGAGCGGCTGTAGCCCATCTGACGCCCGTGCTTGAGGACCTCCGACACCACCGCAATGCGCCTGACGTCCCGCCCGGGGTCGAGGACCTGGCAAGAGTGGATCACAGGGTTGGGCACGGCCTCCCGGTCACTCCGGCCGCCGCCCTCGGGCGCGGCGATGCCCAGCACCGCGAGCAGGATGGCGCCCGTCGGAGTCCGCATGTCGCGGCGCAGCGTGACGGTGTCGTCGGTCGGCCCGAGGTCCATGGACGACCAGCGCCGCCCGATGTAGCGGTAGCTCAGCAAGCCGCCCCAGCGCCGGCGGAGTTCGGCCGCGTACGCCTCGGGATCATTGAGCAGCTCCCTGATGTCCCTCGGCATCACCGGCCTGTCTAGCGCAGAAGGCCGCGGACCGGTCCACTTGCCCCGGGGCCGCCGCCCTGCACACTCTTGAGCATGGACTTGGCCGCGGACCTGCGCTCGCTGCTCACTCTGGAGCGGGTGGACAAGGACCTCTTCCGGGGGCGCAACGCCAACTACGGCCCCCGCCGCACCCTCTTCGGCGGGCAGGTGGCGGCGCAGTGCCTGCTGGCCGCCGCGGCAACCGTCGAGGCCGGGCGGCTGCCGCACTCCTTCCACGGCTACTTCCTCCGAGCGGGTCGCAGCGACATCCCGGTGATCCTGGAGGTCGATCGTGATCGGGACGGGCGCTCGTTCTCGGCCCGCCGTGTCGTGGCCATTCAGGACGGCGAGGTCATCTTCTCCATGGTCACCTCGTTCCAGGTGGAGACCGAAGATGGCGCCCGGTTCGACGACGCCCCACGCCGGGAGGTGCCCACGCCAGAGGACACGACGCTCGGTGGTTGGAATCCCCTCCTCGACGTGCGCCCCGTCACGCCGACCGACTTCTTGAAGGGCGTGTTCACCGACTGCCTGTGGGTCAAGTCGGCCGTCTCCCTCGGTGATGATCCGCTGGTGCACAGAGCCGGACTGACCTACCTGTCCGACCTGGGGACCGGCTTCGGTCAGCAGGACCGCAAGCTGATCGGACGGGGCGGCCCTTCCATCGACCACTCCGTCTGGTTCCAGGAGGACATCCGCGCCGACGAGTGGGTACTCGTCGACCTGCGACCGGTGAAGGCCCGCAGCGCACGGGGGGCGTACCACGGCTCGCTGCGGGATCGCGACGGCGCGCTGGGTGCCACGATCTACCAGGAGCAGCTGCTCATCCCGGGTTCGGCGGCCGACCTGCGGGCGGGCGTGTTCCCCGACGACGAGGACGTGGCCGTCGAGAATGGCGACCCCGAGGACGTGGCCGAACGTGCGGCGGCGCGGGGAGAGCATCCTGCGGCGGCTGAGTGACCGAGTGACCGAGCGTCGGAACGACCTTTGGCGCGGCGCCGCTCTGCGGTGGCAGGGTGGCGTGGTTCGCTACCGACAATAGAGGATACTCTTTCTGCCATGCCGATCGCCATCACCGAAGACCACCAGACCCTGGGCCAGACGGCCTCGGACTTCCTGGCCAAGCACGATTCCCGAGGAGCAGCCCGGGCCCTGCTGGAGGCCGGGACCGAAGCCCTGCCCTCGTTCTGGGGCGACATCGCCGAGCTGGGATGGCTGGGGCTGCACCTGCCCGAGGAGCACGGCGGATCGGGCTTCGGCCTGCCCGAGCTGGTCGTCGTTGTCGAGGAGCTCGGGCGGGCCCTGACGCCCGGACCCTTCATCCCGACCGTGATCGCCAGCGCGGTCATTGACACTGCCGGCTCCGACGAGCTGGCCGCCCGGTTGCTGCCCGGCTTGGCCGATGGGTCCGTGGTGGCCGGCGTCGCCCTCGAAGGGGACGTCACCGTGCGCGACGGTCGGGCCGCCGGGACGGTGCCGGCGGTGTTGGGTGGTGGCCTCGCCCACATCCTCGTCCTGCCGGTGGGGGACGACGTCATCGTCGTCGACGTCTCGGCCGGCGGGGTGCAGGTGGAGGTGCCACCCAACCTCGACCCCACGCGGCGTTCGGCCCGCGTCAGCCTCGACGGCGCACCGGCCGAAGTGATCGCCGGCGGAAGGCGGGCCCTGGTCGACCTCGCTCGCCTCATTGTGGCCGCCGAAGCGACCGGTGTCGCCAACGAATGCACCGAGCAGGCGGCCGCCTACGCCAAGGTGCGCGTGCAGTTCGGCCGGCCCATCGCGACCTTCCAAGCCGTCAAGCACCACTGCGCCAACATGCTGGTGGCCTCCGAGCTGGCGACCGGGGCCGTGTGGGACGCGGCCCGGGCGGCGAGCGAGGGCGCCGACCAGTTCACCTACGCCGCTGCCATCGCCGCCGCGCTGGCCCTCGCGGCGGGTGACGAGTGCGCCAACCTCAACACCCAGGTGCACGGCGGCATCGCGATCACGTGGGAGCACGACGCGCACCTGTATCTCCGCCGGGCGACCGCACTCGAGGCGTTCGTCGACGGCGAGGCGGCCGCCCGTGAGATCACCGACCTGGTCCGCCAAGGAGCACGGCGCACGCGCACCATCGACCTGCCACCCGAGGCCGAGCCCATGCGCGACGAGGTGCGAGCCTTCGCGCAGCGTGTGCACGGCCTCGACGCCGCGGCGCAGCGCGACGCCATGATCGAGACCGGGCTACGTCATGCCGCACTGGCCCCTGCCCTGGGGCCGCAACGCCGGCGCGGTCGAGCAACTCGTCATTGAGCAGGAGTTCGCGGCGGCCGACGTGAAGCGTCCGCAGTACTCCATCACCGGATGGGTCATTCTGACGCTGATCCAGAACGCCACGAAGGATCAGGTCGAGCGCTGGGTCCTCCCCGCACTGCGCCAGGACGTCATTTGGTGCCAGCTGTTCAGCGAACCCGAGGCCGGGAGCGACGCCGCCGGTGTCAGGACGCGCGGGACGCGGGTGGACGGCGGCTGGCTGGTGAACGGCCAGAAGGTCTGGACGAGCGGGGCGCACTATGCCAGCTTCGGCTTGGCCACCATCCGCACCGATCCCGAGGCGCCGAAGCACGAAGGCATCACGACCATGGTGATCGACATGCATGCCGAAGGTGTGGAGGTGCGTCCGTTGCGCATGACCACGGGACAGTCGGAATTCAACGAGGTCTTCTTCAACGACGTGTTCGTACCGGACGACGATGTCGTCGGCCCCGTGAACGGTGGCTGGACGGTGGCGCGAGCCACACTCGGCAACGAGAGCGTCTCCATCGGCGGCGGTCAGGGCGGCCAGACCACGCCGGCCGGCGTGATCATCGGGCCGTACGATGCCCACCCGGAGCGCCTGCCGGGCGGAGCCGGGCGGATCGGTCGCTACATAGCCCAGACCGAGGCCGTGACACTGCTCAACATGCGCACCGCCCACCGCGCGCTCATCGGTGGTGGCCCCGGCCCCGAGGGCAACGTCACCAAGCTGGTGCTGACCGAGATCGGCCACGAGGCGACGGCCATCACCGTCGCGGTGAGTGGGTCCGGGACCCTGTTCAGCGACGGTGCCGGCGCAATGGTGTCGGCCATGGTGCTCATGCACCGGGGCATGTCGATCGCCGGCGGCACGTCCGAGATCAAACGCAACCAGATCGGCGAGCGCATCCTCGGCCTGCCGCGGGACCCGCTCATCAACTAGCGGTCTCGCTCTACGCTCGGTCCGTGTCCTCGCGGCTCGACAAGTCCTGGAAGGTGCTGGCCAGCCCGTCGACGCCCAGCGTGGACCGTTGTGTCGACATCTTCCTCAGACCCGACGGCACCTTCGGATTCGAGGAGTTCCGACGGGATCCTGAAGACCGCGGCGCCTGGACGCCGATGACCTACTTCTCGGGCCGGGAATACGACACCGAGGCGGAAGCCCTCGCTGCAGCCAGGACACACGTGCCCTGGCTGGGCGAAGTGCTCGATGCCGGCATGCGTTGAATCACTCTGGTTACTGGCCCCCGAAAGTCGTCTCGGGGGAGCGCCAGTCAGTCGATACGAACCGGTGCGCAATAAGCCAGCGGTCGCCGACGGGGACGAGACGGTCGCGGTAGCGGCCCATGTGATCGAGGCCGATCTCGGTGATCACCGTGAAATAGCTGGCGACGACCGCCTCGTTCGGTTGGAGGGATTCGAACCTCACATTCGTCACGTTGTGGCGCACGATCCTGCGCCGCGCCCGGCGTCGCGCTTCTTCGCCGCTTCCTGCTGCGCCTGCACGGCTACAGTCGCGCCGCCGAAACGCGCCTTGATGGCCTCTCGGCCCTGCAGCGGCTCTGCATTGCGGATTTCGAGGACACCGTCCACGCAGAAGGCCCCGGCGAAGTCGTCGAGGAGGTAGCGATCGCCGCTGTGCGTGTACTGCGCCAGCGTGTCGCGACATGCCTCGCGGGCGGCGAGCTCCCAGAGTTCCACGGCGGCGTCGGCTCCTTCTCGCTCGTCTTGGCGGACCTGGCGATCCTACGCAGGGCCAGCAGGAGCCGGCACCTTCGTGACGGCGTCCCCCGACGCACCGGCCACCTGCTCCTAAAGTGCGCCTATGGCTGACGCTGATGCCCACGGCAGCCGGGCCTCCGGCGTCTGGAACCTCCTGATCGGCCCACCCAAGTCGGCGCGGGGTGCAGGGAAGGATCGGATAACACCCGTCGAGGGCCTGTCGGCCCTGTCGCTCGACGCCCTGACGTCCGTCGCCTACGGCCCCGAGGCCATCATCCTCGTGCTGGCTGTGGCCGGCGCCGGGGCGCTCCATCTGGTCCTGCCCATCACCATCGCCATCGTGTTGCTGCTGGCGATCCTGGTGTTCTCGTACCGCCAGGTCATCGATGCCTATCCGATGGGCGGCGGGGCCTATGCCGTCTCACGGGCCAACCTCGGCGCAAACGTCAGCCTCGTCGCCGCCGCGTCGCTGGTCGTCGACTACACGCTGACGGTCGCCGTCTCCATCGCCGCTGGTGTGGCGTCGCTGCAGTCCGCCTTCCCGAGCCTGGACGGGGCCACGATCCCACTCTGTCTCGGGATCCTCCTTTTCATCATGGTGCTGAACCTGCGCGGCCTCGGAGAGACGGCGCGGGCCTTCTTGCTCCCGACTCTCCTGTTCATCGTCGGCTTGCTGGCCATCATCGCGATCGGGCTCATCCACCCCCTCGGGCTCAACGAGTCGCAGCTCGGCACGTCCCAATTGCCCACCACGAGCTTCAAGGCCGTGACATTCCTGTTGATCCTGAAAGCCTTCTCGGCCGGGTGCAGCGCCCTGACCGGGGTGGAGGCGATCGCCAACGGCACGCCGCTGTTCCGGGAACCCCGGACCGTGCGGGCCAAGCGGACCGAAATGCTGCTCGGCCTCATCCTCGGCGCCATGCTGCTCGGACTCGCGGTCCTGGCCAAGCGCTGGCAGATCGGCCCCCGCACGGGCCAGACGGTGCTGAGTCAGATCATGGCCATGTCCATCGGACGGGGTTTGGCCTACTACATCATTTCGATCACCATCACCGTCGTCCTCGCCCTGGCGGCCAACACGTCCTTCGGTGGGTTGCCCGTCCTGGCCAGCCTGGTGGCGCGCGACGACTACCTGCCCCACCTCTTCACCATTCGCGGCGACCGGCAGACCTTCGGCAACGGAATCTTCGTCCTGACGATCATGGCGGGCGCGCTGCTCGTCGCCGTCGACGGCAACACCAACACCCTCATCCCGCTCTTCGCCATCGGGGTGTTCATCGGCTTCACGCTTTCCCAGACCGGGCTGGTCGTGCACTGGTGGCGCGAGCGTCCGGCCCACTGGCGGCGCCGCGCCTCCATCAACGGCTTCGGCGCGGTGATCACGGCCATCGCCACCGTCGTCTTCCTCGTCTCCAAGTTCACCGAGGGCGCCTGGGTCGTCGTCATCGCCATCCCCGCCTTCATCTGGCTCTTCCTGCGCATTCACGCCTACTACGAACGCTCCGCCAAGGAGCTTCGTTTCGACGAGAACCCCGGCCTGCCCGAGCCCAAGCGCACCATTGTGGTGGTGCCGGTCAACCGGATCTCCCGCCTCACCGAGCACGCGCTGAGCGAGGCCGAGTCACTCGGTCAGGAAGTCATCGCCGTGACCGTCATTCTCGAGGGGGCCGACGAGGGCGCCGCCGCCAAGTCCGAGCATTTCTTCGACCACTGGGACAGGTGGAACTGCGGCATACCGCTGAAGGTGCTGCACACCGAGTACGCCTCCGTCGTGCAGCCGATCGTGGCCTTCATCGACAAGCTGCGCGCCGAACACCCCGACGACCAACTCGTTGTCCTGATCCCCATTGTGCGACCCTCGAAGCTGCGCTACCGGATCCTGCACAACCAGATCGACCTGGTGCTCTCGGCCGCACTGCGGAACAGGGACGACGTGGTGGTGGCCCGGGTCACGGTGCCACTGGAGCGGCCGCAGCCCCAGCCCGAAACGGAGGCGACGACCGGGCAACACCCCGCGTCCGGGCCAGGGCCGGGAACCAGCTCGACCTGACGCGTGGGTTCAGCGTCCCTTCCAGACCGGGTCGCGCTTTTCGATGAAGGCGGTGGCACCCTCCTTGGCGTCCTCGCTGCCGAACACCTTGGGCTGCCATTCGGCCGCCAGCACCTTGGCCCGCTCCAGGTCGGTGGACGCGGTTCGCACCATCTGCTTCGTCGCGTGCAACGCCAGAGGACCGTTCCGTGCGATCCGCTCGGCCAGGGCCACTGCAGCGTCGAGGACCTCGGCGGGTGGGACGACCTGGTTGATCAGGCCGAGGGACAGCGCCCGTTCGGCATCGATGGAGTCGCCGGTCAGCGTCAACTCGAGTGCGACGGCCAGCGGGATGCGCGTGCTGATGAACACGCCTCCGCCGGCGGCGAAAAGGCCGCGCTTGACCTCGGGCACCCCGAAAGAGGCGGCGGACGATGCGACCACCACGTCGCAGCCGAGGAGAAGCTCGAAGCCGCCGGCCACGGCTGTGGCGTTGGCTGCGCCGACGATGGGGACGGCAATCTCCCCGTTGGTGAAGCGGACGAAACCGCGCATGGCGTCCGGATTGCCGCTCATGCCGCCCGAACCGCCCTCGGCGAAACCACGCAGATCCATGCCGGCGCAGAAGGCCCGGTCGCCCGTCCCGGTGAGCACCACCGCACGGACTTCGGGATCCTGCTCCGCATCGAGCATGGCGAGTCCGATGGCCGACAGCAGCTCGGGGTTCAGTGCATTGCGCGCCTCAGGCCGGTTGAGGCGCAGCACCTGCACCGCTCCCCGTCGCTCCTTGACGAGTACCGGCTCGGCCGGACCCTCCGCAGCAGTGTCCGTCATCAGGCGACAACCTTTCTGTCTCGCAAGATCGCGATGGCTTCAGCCCAGTGGTGAAGCCCGCTCAGTATGGCCTCCGCGTGCGGGCCGGCTCCGTCCTGGGCTGCCATCATCGCGTGGCCGGACGTCTGCAGTCCGGGATCTGAAACGTGTTGAGTATACTGAATTAGCCGCCGGACCACCGAGGAGGGCACAGCCGTGGCAGAGCCCTCGACCGGGAGCGACCAGAGCAGCGGACCCGTGATCCTGACCGACGTGGTCGACCATGTGGGAACCATCACTTTGAACCGCCCCAGCCGGCGCAACGCGCTCGACGGCGAGCTCATCGGCGCGCTCGACGGTGCAGTGCAACAGATGGCTGAGGATCCCGACGTGAGAGTCGTGATCCTCACCGGCGCGGCGGCCGAAGGCCACCTCGGTGGCTTCTGCTCCGGGGGCGACATCAAGAGCGGAGCCCGGGGTGCCCCGGGCAGCGAGAAGGGCGTCCCTCCGGATGCTCTCTCCGGCGACCTCTCCCGCCATGATCACCACGCCGCCATGCGGCTCCATCTCATGCCGAAACCGACCATCGCGATGGTCGGCGGCCCGGCCGTGGGAGCCGGCTGCAGTCTGGCCGCGGCCTGCGACCTCCGCTTCGCATCGGACGACGTGGTCTTCTCGGCGGGCTTCCTGCCCAACGGCCTCGCAGGCGACTACGGCGGCTCCTTCTTCTGGACCCGCATCGGAGGAACGGGGCTCGCCCGGCGCCTGTACCTGCTCAACGAGAAGATCGGAGCTCCCGAGGCACTGACGCTCGGCATGGTGCACGCCGTCGTCGCTCCCGAACAGCTCCGCTCCTACGCCGATGGCGTCGCCCGTCAACTCGTGCGGGCTCCCGCCAGCGTGCTCGCCCTGGTAAAGGACAATCTCAACGCAGCCGAAGACGAGGTCGAGCGGCGGCGCTGGCTGTTCGCGCACGAGGCGGAGAATCAGAGAACCGCCGGCCATGGCCTTCTCGAGCGCCTGGCACGCACACAAGCGGGGGCAGACCGGCCTCCGGAGCGTTCATGATCGCGCGGCAGCGTGGTCCGCCGTTACTTCGAAGGCGCTGACGCCGGAGAGTGGGTCGATGCGGCCAGGTGCGACACCACCGGACTCGCGGGCGAGCGCAGGCCGCCTGACACCGCGGCCAGAGGACCGCTCCAGACTGCGACCGTGGCAGCAAGCCCACACAGGACGGTGCCGGCAATGACGCCACCTCGGACTCTCCTCATCCGTGCACTGTCGTCCCGCAACATTTGAAGAGTGCCAGGAAAGTGTAAGAAGGCTCGAAGATTCTCGTCAGGCTCGGCCTGCGCCAGCCTGAAGACTCAGACCTCGCCCGCCGTCCCGCGATCCGCCACGATCTCGTGGTGTCGCTCGAGCATCTGCACCGCCTGCGCCGCCAGATCGGCCGGGGGATCGGGCAGGCGGACCGGACCGTGTGCACGGCTCGGTAGCGCCACGGTGGCTTTCGCCGGACAGGTCACGGTGTCGCGCTGGTTCGTGCCCCGCATTTCGATGTCGACGACGCAGCGACCGTCCTCCTGCCGCTTGTCGACGACCTCGCCTGTCAGGACGTGCGTATCGCCGATGTAGTTGAACTTCCGGATCTCCGAAGATTGTGAGACCAGCCAGCCGTCGTCGCCGATGTAGTCCGTCATGAAGTGACTGAGCCAGCAGTCGCGCATCACGCCGTAGTCATAGGCCATCGGGTTGCCGATGGCCTGGGCCCAGGCGTTGTCCCAGTGCACCCGTTGCGCGACGTCGGGGATCCCGTACTCGTTCTTGACGTAGAACGGCGCGATGCGTTGCCGGTTCTTGTACGCGATGCGATTGGCGCAGGGCTCGTAGGGGACGAAGCCGTAGCCGCCGGCGTGGAACACGATCATGTCGGTCGTCGTGAGCGGCCCCTTGGCCATCGGGTTGAGCACGTCGCCCACGTGCACGTCCTCCCAGTGCCGCGGCGTCGCGCCCTGGACTTCTTCGGCAGCGTAGATCGCGTCGATCCGCTCCATGTCCTGCTCGCTGTAGACGGCGGGCTCAATGGAGGAATACTTCCCTTTCTCGCGTGCTGTCTTGCGCTCGGTGTAGATGGCAAGCGTGCGCGAGATGGCGACGATCTCGGCCCGCTGGTTCATCTTCACGCTGGTGTAGGTCGTCAACAGGGAGCGCTCGGCGAACTCGGACTTCTTCTCGACCACGGACTCGGTGCCGCCGAAGCTGTAGAGACCGTCGCCCTCCTGGAGGGGGCGGAACCATTGCCAGGTGCTCCCGGAGACGAAGACGTGGATGCCGCGGAACGACGGTCGCTTGAGCTTCTCCTTGTGTGGGTCGCCGTAGAGGGGACGGTTCAACGCGATGGCGATCATGGGTGGCGAGATCTGCCCACCCCAGCGGGTCGTCGTCCCGTACTCCTCCGAGGTGAACAATGGGTTGTCGTCGCCGTAGCCACGAGCGAAGTTGCGCATCACGTCGGGCGTGGCCGTGGTCAGGAACTCCCGGCCACCGACGGGTGACCAGCGGCCCACGAGCGCCTTGGCCCGCTCGATGTCCTCGTCCTTGAACTGGTAGTCGGTGGCCTTCTCGAACTCTGCAGATGTGCTGGACGCCATGGCTCCTCTTCTTGCAGCCCGGGGCCTGGGTCGGCCGCTGCGCCTAAAGAGGATACTAAAAGCCGATCAAGGCGGCCACCTCCCGGGCGGCCCTCGAACCCGACCGACCAGGTCAGCGCATGAGCGACCCGAGCGCCTCGAGGTGCCGCCGCATGCGGTGGCGCGCCAGCTCGCGGTCGCCGGCCGCCACGGCCTCGGCGATCCCGGTGTGGGTGCGCAGGACCTCCGCCTGGATCTGGCGCTGCATTTTCGGAGCAAGTCGCTCAATCTGGTGCAGGCGGCTGAGCCGGATGAGGACGAGCGCGACGAGGAAGAGCACCCGGTTCTGGGCGGCGGCCGCCACCGCCGCGTGCAGGTCGTGCACCGCCTCCACCCGCTCGGCGTCCGTGGCGTTCTCCTCACGGGTCAAGGCGTCGCGCAGGCCGGCGATGCCCGCCTCGTCGATGCGTTCCGCCGCCAAGTCGGTGATGGCAACCTCGACCCCGGTCCGCATTTCTGCCAGCTCGTCCAGGCGCATGCCGCGGCGGGCCAGGAAGATGGCGGCCACCTCTGTGACCGCGTCAGCACTCGGTGCCAGTACGAAGAGGCCGCCGCCGGGACCCCGCCGCATGCGGGCGACGTGGTGATGTTCAAGCAGCCGCACCGCCTCGCGGAGCAGTGCTCGGCTCACGCCTTCCCGGGCGATCAGCTCGGGCTCCGTCCCCACCAGATCTCCGGGCTGCAGATCCTCGGCCACGATGGTCTGGGTGATGTGACGGGCCACCGTCTCGGCGCCCTTGCCGAGACCCGAGTCTGCGAGCACCACCGAGTCGGGCAGCAGCTGGCGGGTCGAACGGCGACGGCGGAAGAACTCGGCCTCGGCCTGGAGATGCTTGCGCATCCGATTCCGGGCCAGTCCCCCGTCGCCGGCCATCACGGCTTCGGCGATCATGGCGTGCGCGTGAACGGCCTCTTTCTCCACGTTGCTGCCGAGCCGTCGCCAATCGGGCGAGTAGAGCTGGGCCACCTGGTTGAACACATCGACGAAGAGGGCAAGGCCGGCGTTGTGGCTGCTGGCGGCCACCAGCGCGTGCAACTCGCGCGGGTCGCGTTCGGACTCGACCGGTTCGCTGTGGGCGAAGCGCCGCAACTCGGACAACTCCACCTCGTCGGTCCGTTCGGACGCGAGCTGGGCGGCGAGCTCCTCCAAAATGATGCGGGCCTCGAAGATCTCGTCGAGCCGGGCGTCCACCCTGTGCAGATAGAGGACGACCGCGTCGATTACCGCATCGATCGTCGGTTCGGTGATGACGAGGCCGCCGCCCGGACCCCGACGGGTGCGGGCGACCTGCTGGTGTTCGAGCAGGCGGACCGCCTCCCGGAACACGGCGCGACTCACCTGGTAGCGCTCCAGCAGGTCGGCCTCCGACCCGAGCACCACTCCGACCGGCCAGCCCATGGCCATGACGTCCTCGATGATGCAGTCGGCCACCTTGGCCGCCCGCTTGGCGTTGGAGTCCGCCCCGGGCCGCGGCATTTCACGGTCAGCCGCCGGCATCGTCATCGGGCAAGCCTACCCCCCGCCCCCTCCTCACTCACTCCCTTTGACCTGCATGTTCGCCAAAAGAGTGGACCGAAAAGCTGGGCCCGGACCCGGGCGTGATTATGTTGAAAACATGATTTTCGAAGACCCACGGCACCGACGACGCCCATGAGCTCGCTCCTGGCCCCCGCCCCCAACGATCCCGTCGCCACGCCGCCGGCCCGGCGCCCCGGCTCTGTCCGTCGCACCTCGACGATGCTGATGTCCTGGCCCGGGGGCCTGGGGACGGAATTGCACCTGAACGGTCGCGCCCGTGATCTCCTCACGCCCGTCGCCGGCGAGCCCCTCGTGCTCGCCGCCACCACCCTCGACGCCGTCACGGGCCAGACACACGACATTCAGCGGATCGAAGCAGAGCCGGGCGTCGAGGAGTTGCAGCGACTCATCGGCAGACGGGCGAGAGGCAACCTGCGCAAGGCCATCGCGGAGGAGCTCCCGCAAGAAGTGGAAGCCGGGACCCCGCTGTACCTCCTCCTCGACGACTTGGCCGGCGCGGCGCTGATCTCCGGCTTTGCCTTCTTCGTCTGGGCCGACGAGATCCCGGGGTTCCACGAACGGATGGCCGCCGCACCGCCCGTCATGATCGGCGTCTGTTCGGGTTTCCAGGAAGGATCGAGTGCGCTGAACCCGGATGGCACGCTCAAGAGTGTGAGCAAGAACACCGGACGCCCGGGGCCGCTGGTCGATCCTGCTGACCCGCTCGGCTGGCACGAGCTCCCCGACCATCCCGAAATCGCCATGCGCCGGGCCCGCAGGATCGACGTGTGGGAGGAGAGCGGAGATATCCGGATCGACGCCATGTTCCGCGACAGCTGTTGGAATCCGGCGGGCGAGGAAGAGGTCGTGCACGAGTACGAGATCCTCGGCACGGCGGATCCGGAAACCGGGACACTCACGTCGGTGACCGCCGTCCCTCGCGTGCTGCCCTACCCCGAATGCCCCGGAGCGGCACCGAACGCCACATGGATGGAAGGGACGCCGCTGCGCGTCATGCGCCGCCAGGTCTTGGAACGTCTGCGCGACACCAACTGCTGCACCCATCTCAACGACGGGTTGCGCGCCCTGGCCGAGGTGCCGGTCCTGGCCGCCATGCTCCCGGACAATCCGGCGCACTGACCACCCGTGGGTAACGCCGACATCGCCCCTGCGGTGCCTGCGGCGCGGAGTGGCCGGCCCCGGCGCTTCGAGGCCGACGACGAGCTCCGCATCCTCCTTGACGCTGCGCTCGTGGTCATGGAGCGCAACGGCTACACCGACGCGGCCGTGGCCGACATCCTCGACGAGGCTGCTCTGTCGACACGCTCGTTCTACCGCCACTTCGAGTCCAAGGATCAGCTTCTCTGCGCGCTCTTCCGCCGCGAGGCCGACGCGGCGGCAGAGCGCCTCCGCGCCAAGGTCGATGCCACTCGAACCCCCCGAGAGGCGCTGCGTGTGTGGATCGACGAGATCCTCAGCTTCGGGCACGACGGGGCCAAGGCGGCTCGCATGCGCGTGCTGGGATCTCCCGGCGCCATGAGGGCCGAGGGGTACGCGCGGGAGATGCGCCATGCGGCGCGGATCCTGACGGCGCCACTGCAGGACCTTCTCTGCCGAGGGGCCGCCGACGGCTCCTTTCCCGGCGCCGACCCGGCGGCCGACGCGCCCCTGATTCAGTCGGTCGTCTGGGCCGCCGCGGGGCTCAACGCGGCCCGGGACATGCCGTCCTCACGAGCCCATGCCGCGCGCCAGGTGCGATCGTTCTGCGAGCGCGCGTTGGGGGTCACCACCGCGACCTGACGAGCCCGACGGCGTCAGAGCGTGGCGCGCTCCGTCAAGGACCACAGGGCCGGCTCACCATCGCTGACTTCCACCGCTCCGTCGATCTCGAGCACGCGGAGGTGGGAGACGGCCTCGCCCACCGCGGCCCGGCGCATGAACCCGGCGATGTCGTCCCAGGGCCGAGACCACTTCATGTGCTGCGCCACGTCCCAGGCACTGTGTGGGCCTTCCCGCAGAATCGCCACGACCTCGCCGAAACGGTCGCGGTGGTGCTGGCGCAACTCCTCCAGCCGGGCGTGCAGGTCGTCGAAGCGGTACTCGTGCGCCGGCAGCACCTCGCGCACCGTGTAGGGCTCCAGCTTGTCGAGTGACGCCAGGTAGTCCCCCAACGGGTTGGCTCCGGCCTGGGGGTGGTAGGGGATGTTCGGCGTGATGCGCGGCAGCACGTGGTCACCCGAGAGCATCAGCTCCTGCGTCGCTTCGTAGAAGCACAGGTGTCCGGGCGAGTGGCCCGGCGTCCAGATGGCGGTGAGGTCCCAGCCGGGCACCTCCGGCCGCGCCCCGTCCTCGAAGAGGATGTCGGGCACGACGGCATCGACCAGCTGCCGCACCGGCATCGCCGCGTTCTGCAGCGGCTCGAGCTCCTCGTCCGGTGCGCCCATCCGTCGCAGGGCGGCAGCCACCCGGTCCAGCAGGTCGTCGGGCTCGTCGTAGCGGTCGTGGATGAGCTCCGCGTCGGCCGGGTGCAACGAGATCCAGGCGCCCGAGGCCTCCCGGATGCGGCCGGCCAGCCCGTAGTGATCGGGGTGGATGTGGGTCACCAGAACGCCCTGCACGTCAGCGATGTCGCAGCCCACCTCCTTCATGCCTGTCGACAAGGCGCCGAAGGCGTCATCGGTGTTCCAACCGGCGTCGATTAGGTAGGGCCCGCGGTCGGTCTCGAAGACATAGACCAGCACGTACCGCAACGAGTTGTTCGGCAGCGGGACCGGAATGCTCCACAGGCCATCGCGGACCTTCTCGACGCCGGGGAAGGGATCATTGGCTGCGGCGGCGCCCCGCGCCCGCTGTGCGTGCGGCGGGCCCGGGGGCGGATGCGAATGTGTGTGTTCGTGACGCGACGTCTCGGTCACGATCGGGACTGGGTCGGCGACGGCCCTCGGGGCTCCCGGGGCAGGCCCAGCCCCCGCTCGGCAATCAGGTTGCGCATGATCTCGTTCGACCCTCCTGCAATGGTCCAGGCACGAGCGTAAAGGAAGGCGTCCTGCCAGCGCCCATCGTCCTCGGCCAGCTCGTCACCCTCGACCGCCATGGACCGCGGGCCCAGCAGGGCCAGGGCCGCCTCCGTCGTTTCCAGGTTCAGCTCGCTGAACCAGATTTTGGCGATCGGGGCGTCGGCCGGCGTGATCTGGCCTTTCATCGCCTTGGTCGCCATGGCCTGCCCCAGATGACGCTGAATCCGGGATCGGGCCGCCAGATCGCCGATCTGCTGGCGCACCGCTCCGTCCTCGATCGCCGGCCGACCGTGCCGCCGGGTGCGGCGAGCGAGCCGGACCAGCCGCTGCCCGGGGTCGTTCCCGCCACCGCCACCGGCACCGCCCACACCCGTGCGCTCTTCGGCCAGGCTGGCCCCGGCGACGCGCCAACCCTGGCCGGGCGCACCGATGACGTTGGTGGCGGGGATGCGCACCTCGTCGAAGAAGACCTCGTTGAAGTCGGTCGTGCCGGTCATTTCGCGGAGCGGGCGAACGTCGACGCCGGGACTGTGCATGTCGAGGATGAACGCGGTAATGCCGCCGGCGCCCTCGACGGCCTCGGTGCGCGCCAGCAGGTAGCCGAAGTCGGCCCACTGGGCCCACGTGCTCCAGACCTTCTGCCCGATCACCACGTACTCGTCACCCACGCGGGTGGCACGGGTCTGCAACGACGTCAGGTCGCTGCCGGCATCGGGCTCACTGAAGAGCTGGGTCCAGATGTGTTCGCCGCGCGCAATGGCGGGGAGGTAGGTGGCGCGCTGTTCGTCGGTGCCGAAGTGCTTGAGCGCACCCGCCACGAGTGGATTGCCGAGCACGGACGGGACGCCCGCCGCGCCGAGCTCCTGCTCCAGTATGCGCTGTTCGTGCGGATCGCTCTGCTCGGTCGACACGGAAAAGCGGTCCAGTCGGTACCCGGCCTCGTCGAGGTCACGCACGTACCGCCGCAGCAACACGACATCATCGGCGCGGTCCGGCACGCGCACACCGGTGCGCTGCTTCCACGTCAACGTCGGCCGGTGCGCCGCGATGAACGCTCGCAAGGCGGCCCGGTAGTCGTCATAGTCGTCCGGAATGGGGGCGACGATCACGTCCATGCGCTCACACCTCCACCTGGGCTCCGGTTGCCACGGCAACCTCGAGGAACCGCACCAGCCGCTCGCGGTGCCACGCCCCGTCGCCGTAGAGCACCTGGTTCGCCTTGGCCCGGCGGGTGAAGAGGTGGATGTCGTGCTCCCAGGTGAAGCCGATGCCGCCGTGCAGCTGGAGCGCCTCACCACAGATGCGGGCGAACGTGTCGTCGACGTACGCCCCGGCGGTAGCAACCGCCTCAGCCGCGTCGTCCAGGCCGTCACCGAATGCGAGGGCCGCATAGTGCGCCGCCGCACGCATCGCCTCGAGCTGGAGGAGCAGGTCGGCCAGCCGGTGCTTGATCGCCTGAAAACTGCCGATGGTCCGGCCGAACTGCACACGCTTCTTCAGGTAGTCCACGGTGGATTCGAAGACGACCTCCGCCGCGCCCACGGACTCCGCTGACTGGAGGACCGTGGCGAGGCAGATGCAGTAGTCCACCGCGTCTTGGCCGCCGGACAGCAAATTGGCGGCCGGGACGGTCACACCGCCCAAACGGACCTCGGCGAAGCGCCGCGTCACGTCGAGCCCGGACAGGGTCCGTTCCGAAAGGCCGGGACTCGGGCGTGGAACGAGGAACGAACAGAGCGCACCGTCGGGTCCGCTGGCGACAACCAGGAGCATCGAGGCGTTCCCGGCGGCCTGCACGTACCGCGACACGCCGTCGAGCCGCCACCCCCCGTCACCCGCCGGTGTCGCCCGCACCTCGACCGAGTCCGGGTCGGGCGACCCGTCGCTGCTGAGGCACCAGGCCGCCGTCGCCCGCCCGCCGGCCAATTGCGGCAAATACTCGCTGGCCTGCGCGGAGGTGCCGTAGCGGGCGATGGCGCCGGCCACCACGTTGCAGGGGACGAACGGACCAGGGTTGAGCGCCCGTCCGAGCTCCTCGCCCAGGACGATCAGGTCGACCAGCGGTTGCGCCGTCACGCTGCCGCCTCCGTAGTCGGACGGGATCAGCATGGCGGTCCATCCGAGTGCGGCGGCTTGCCGCCAGAGGTCCCCGTCGAAGACCTCGGTCTCTTCGATCGATCGCCGGATGTCGGCCAACGACTGATGCTCGGAGAGGAACCGGCGCGTGGTCGCCCGCAGCAGCTCCTGATCCTCGCCGAACCCGAAGTCCACGGTTAGCGGACCCTGACCGGGGCCATCAGACCCTGCGCTCCGCTGTGGCCCAGTACTCGTCTCGCAACAGACGCTTGTAGAGCTTTCCGCCGTCCGTCCGGGGGAGGCGGTCCCGGAAGTCCACGCTCCGCGGGCACTTGTCGCGCGCCAGGCGTTGTTGACAGAACCCGATCAGCTCCGCTGCCAGCTCCTCACTGGGCCGCACGCCGTCGACCGTCTCGACCACGGCCTTGACTTGCTCGCCCCATTCGATGTCGGGGACGCCGATGACTGCGACATCGCCCACTGCGCTGTGCTCGGACAGCACGCCTTCCACTTCGGCGGGATAGATGTTGACCCCGCCGCTGATGATCATGTCCTTGGCCCTGTCGCGAATGAAGAGATAGCCGTCCTCGTCCATGACGCCGATGTCCCCGAGTGTGAAGGCCTTGCCTCTGCTCACCGACGCCGTGAGCTCGGGGTCGTCTTTGTAGGCGAAGGTCGCTCCCCGTTCGGACTCGAGATACACCTCACCAACCTCACCCCGCGGCAGCTCGTTGCCGTCCTCGCCCAGGATCCTGACTTTCATGCCGGCGACCGACCGTCCGACCGTGCCCGGCTTCTCCAACCAGCGGTACGGCTTGGCGATGGTGGCGGCGCCCTCCATGCCTCCGTACGTCTCCCAGATGACGGGCCCCCACCACTCCATCATCTGCTTCTTGACCTCGAGCGGACACGGCGCGGCGGAGTGGACGACGACCTCCAGGCTCGACACGTCGTAGCGGTCCTTCACGGATTGGGGCAGCCGAAGAAGCCGGACGAACTGGGTCGGCACCATGTAGGCGGTGGTGACCCCGTGCCGGTCGATGGCGTCGAGCGTCGCCTCGGGATCGAACTTCCCGAGGATCGCCACTGACTGTCCAACGTTGAGAGCACCGAGATAGAAGCCCTGACAGCCGCCGTGGTGCATGCCCGCAGAGACGAGGTGCGTGCCCGTCAAGGGCTGGAACTGAAAGGCGTGACCGAACGTCTTGGCGTGGTCGGCGGCCACCGACGGATCGATCGTGTGCGAGCGCGGCCGGATCACCGCTTTGGGCTGGCCGGTCGTGCCCGACGAGTAGTTGATGGGGAGGCCCAGCTCCCGGTCGGCCGGCTCTGTGGTGGGCTGACCCTTCACCAGCTCTTCTTCGTTCGTGAAGCCGCGGATGTCGCCTCCCACCGCGACGCGCAGCGCGATCGATCCGGTCCCTGACATCTGGTCTGCCCGGTCCTCGTAGTCGTGGTGCAGAACCAAGGCCGCCGCTTCGGAGTGGTCCACAATCTGACGGACCTCGGCTGCCGAAAGCGCCGGATTCAAGGCGATGGAGGCAAACCCACCCTCCTGGGCCGCCAGCTGCCAACAGAGCATGTCGACATCATTGGGCAGCGCGTAGGCGAAGACGTCGCCGGCGCCAAGGCCCCGTGCGCGCAGACCGTGGACGAGTTGGTGAGCCCGTGCCGCCAGCTCCGAGAAGGTCAGGGTGAGGCGCGACGGGCACGCCACGACCGCAGGCTGATCGGGATACTCCTCGGCGATGTACCAGAATCCCAACCGCCGATCCCAAGCGTGTTGCATGGCGAATAGAGTATACCAATAATGCCTTCCGATCGCCTGGCCAGCGACGATCCGACCCCGCCATCGCCGTCGAGTCCGCAACCGCACCGGGCGTCCCAGCAGGGTTGTTGGATCTTCGACGTCGACGGCTGCCTGATCGACTCCCTCACGGGCACCTCGCTGCGCCCCGGCGCTCGCGACATCCTCGAGCACCTTGCCGCCACCGGCCGGCGGGCGATCCTCTGGAGCGCCGGTGGCGACGCCTACGCCCGGGGCCGCGCCGAGCAGTTCGGGTTGGCGGGCCTGATCGACGGCTTCTTCGCCAAGGACGGTCGGGACGCCGACGGTTACTACCTGACCACCCACCTCCCGCTGCCCCACCCCCAGGACAGGCCCACCGTGTTCGTCGACGACCGCCCCGAAGACCTGGACCCCACCCTCCCGGTGATCGCCGTCTCGCCCTACCTGAGCGACGACCCGTTCGACCGGGGGCTGGACGGCGTTGCCGGACGAGCCGGGCTGGCCGGAACCCCCGACCGGAAATAGGGTGTACCCATCTCTCGACGGCAGAGAGCAGATCGGGGGCATCGAACACATGGCTGGCCCGTTGCAGGGAGTCCGCGTCGTGGAGGTGGCCAACTGGACCTTCGTGCCGGCGGCCGGCGCCGTGCTGGCCGACCTCGGGGCCGACGTCATCAAGGTGGAACCGCCAAACGGGGACCCGCAGCGGGCGCTGCTCAACATGCTCAACCTGGGCGGAGGCGGTCCCAACCCTTTCATCGAGATCCCGAACCGGGGCAAGCGCAGCGTCACCTGCGACCTGAGCACCGAAGGCGGGCGCGAGGCCCTGGCTGCCATCGTCCGCACAGCGGACGTGTTCGTGACGTCGAACCTGGCGCCCATCCGCGCCAAGCTGCGGATCGACGTCGACGACATCCGGGCGATCAACCCCGACATCATCTACGTGCGCGGCACCGGCTGGGGTCCCGAGGGCCCGATGGCCGACGTCGGTGGTTACGACATGGCCTGCGGGTGGGCCAGCAGCGGCATGGCGTTCAAAATGACGCCGGGCGGCATCGAGCCACTCCCCCAACCCCCTGCCTTCTTCGATCTCCAAGGCGCCAACACGATCGCCGGCGCCATCGGCTTCGCGCTCTTCAAGCGCTCCAACACGGGCGAGACATCGGTCGTCGACGTGTCACTGCTCCATGTGGGCATGTGGGCGCTGTCGCCCGACATCACCGGCAGTCCGTACATGGGCGACATCGCGTCGTACGGCGATCGCACCCTCGCACCGAACCCGCTCGTCAACGGCTACGCCACCAAGGATGACCGCTGGATCTACTTCGTCTGCCTGCAGCCTGACCGCTTCTGGGACGAGTTCTGCACGCTCCTCGGTCGGCCGGATCTGATCACCGATGCCCGCTACGACAGCGCCGCCCACCGCTACGAGAACCGTTCGGACCTCGTCCACGAGCTCGACGCGGTCTTCAGCACGCTGACGCTCGACGAGGTCAAGGAGAAGTTCACCGGCTTCAGTGGCGTATGGGCCCCGGTGCTGCGCCCGTCCGAGCTCCACACCCATCCCCAGGTCGATGCCAACGGCTTCCTGCCCTCGGTGACGGCACACGACGGCAGCGACTACCGCATTGTGGCGGCGCCGGCCCACTTCTCGGGCCACACCACCGCGCCACCCGGGCCCGCCCCCGAGTTGGGTCAGCACACCGAAGAGGTCCTTCTCGAGGCAGGGCTCGACTGGGACGCCATCACGTCGCTGCGTGAAGGCGGAGGACTGGGCTAGGCGCCTTCAGTCGGCAAGCTCGTCGACCAGGCCCCAGTCGAGCGCCCTCTCGGCGTCGATCGCCTGGCCGGAGAAGGCCAGCCAGGCCGTGCGCAAACGGCCGATCCGGTGCGTCAGGCTGACCGTCCCCCCTGCGCCGGGCACGAGGCCGAGGCCGATCTCGGGCAGCGCGATCTGGGTGTCCGGTGCGGCGACGACCCAGTCGGTGAAGGCGGCGAGCTCAATGCCCGAACCCATGCACGCGCCGTGCACATACGTCACGGTCGACTTCTCCAGCTCCGACAGCGTCCGCCCGACGCTGCGCTCCAACCGGATGACATGCGCCGTTGCCGGATCCGACCTGCTGCCGAACTCGTCGAGATCGCCGCCGGCGCAGAAGGCCGTCCCCTCCCCTCGCAGCTCCACCCGTGCCACGTCACTCGAAGCGGCAGCCAACGTGAGCGCCTCGTTCAGCTCGTCCCGCATCCTCGCGTCGAGAGCATTCAATCGTTCCGGACGGGTCAGCGTGATCCGGAAGACCTGGTCATCCCGCTCCACCTTCACTCGTTGTCCCGACCCGGTCACGACCTCGGCTCGGGCAGGGCGACTGGCCCGCCACGCCGCGAACTCCGGCCCGGACTGGAGGACCGAGTACGCCGCCGACTCGGCCACGAGACCCTCACCCACCGAGAGGCGGTCCTGTGCGCGCAGCAACAGCGCCAGTGTCGTCGCCGTGATGGGGTGCCCGGCGACGTTCGCCGCGATCCGGTCGAGCGCCTGGTCGCCCTCGTCGACCGCGACATCACACAGGTCGAGCCAGCGCTCGGCGACCGAACCGTGGGTCACGCCGACCACCACAAACGGCAGGCTCGCCCGGTTCTTCTGCGCTGTGTCACCGGGGTCCGCCAGGCCGTCGTGCAGATCGACCAGGACGGCGGCGGTTCGCTCGGGAGTGATCGCGCTGCGCAACTCAGCGAGCAGGGCTTCGGCGCTCAGAGGTTCGAGGATCGCGAGACGTTACCCTGCCGTCGTGGACGACCTGCCGGTGGAGCGATGGGCCAACAGCGGCGCCATGGCCCTGACCGGGCTGCCCGACGAGCCGCTCGGACCCCCTGCCGGCCTGGTCGAAGGTGTTGAACGGTTAGGCCGGTCGTTTCCCGGGCTCGACACGCTTGCCCTCTTGGGCGAGCGCGCCGCGCTCATGGGGCTGTGGCGGAGGGGCGGGACGAGCTGTGGCGGCAGTTGCCGCCTATTGCCCTGCGCCGACGGGTTCATGGCCGTTTCGCTTCCCCGCGACGAGGACATGGAGATGGTTCCCGCCTGGCTCGAGCTCGACACCGCGCCCTCCTCCGTGCCCGCCTCCTGGTCCGCCGTGGCCACCGCCCTGCGTCGAGCGCGATCCCGCGCGTCCTGCGCGAACGAGCCATGCTGCTCGGGCTCCCGGTCGCTCGCGTCGGTGAAGCGGCCCCACCCGATCGGACCGGCGGCACGCAACGCGCCGCCGTGATCCCGGCTCGGCTCGGAGAAGCCCCGCCGCGACCCGACATCGTCGGCGCTGTCGTCATCGACCTGTCGGCACTGTGGGCCGGCCCCCTCTGCGGCGACCTTCTGGCCGGAGCCGGCGCCTCCGTCGTCAAGGTGGAGTCGACGCAACGACCCGACGGGGCCCGTCGCGGCGCCCGCGCTTTCTATGACCTCATGAACGGTCGAAAGCGGTCGGTCGCGCTCGACCTGCAGGCGCCGCAAGGAGTTCGCATCCTCCACGAGCTCGTCCGACGAGCGGATGTCGTCATCGAGGCGAGCCGTCCGCGCGCCCTGTCGCAGCTCGGCCTCGACGCCCGCGACACCGTCACCGACGGCGGTCCCCAGGTCTGGATCTCCATCACCGGCTACGGCCGCTCCGGCGAAGACGGCCACCGCATTGCGTTCGGCGACGACGCCGCCGCGGCCGGCGGCCTCGTGACCCGGACCGCTGCAGGTCCACTCTTCTGCGCCGACGCCATCGCCGACCCGCTCACCGGTCTCACGGCGGCGGCGGCCTGCGTCCACAAGCTCCGCTCGGGTGGACGCTGGCTCCTCGACGTCTCCATGGCCGCCGTCAGTGCCGGGCTCAGCGGGCCCACCGTTCCGGTACCCACCGGACTCGCCGCCACCGAGCCGCAGGCGCGCCCCGTTGTCAAGCGGGCGCCGGAACTCGGCGCCGACACGGCCCACGTCTTGGCCGAGCTCGGCATCGAAGCCTGAGCCCGTGTCAGCTCCAGGCCAGGTTCTTCACCTCCGTGAAGTCCTCCAGCCCGTGACGGCCCCACTCACGGCCCAGCCCAGACTGCTTGAAGCCACCAAAGGCCCCGCTCTGCCCGATACCAGTGAACGTCGAACCCCACCCGGGGCCCTGCCCACCGCCCGGACCGACGTCGGCCAGCGGCTCGGTGCCGACCTTCTGCACCGTGACGAGGCCGGCGCGGATCTGACGGGCGACGTTGAAGGCCCGTGAGTCCGAGGTGGACACGACGCCGCCACCCAGGCCGTAGATGGAGTCGTTGGCCAACCGCACCGCGTCCTCGTCCGAGCCCGAGTACGGCACCACCGTGAGCACCGGCCCGAAGATCTCCTCCTGGGCGATGCGCAGGTCATTGCCGCTCACGAAAACCGTCGGCTCGAAGTAGAAGCCCTTGTCCATCCCCTCGGGCCGCTTCCCCCCGCACAGCAGCTCGGCGCCCTGCTCCAGTCCCGAAGCCACGTAGCCCTCGACCCGTGCGCGCTGCTGCTCACGGATGAGCGGGCCCAATACGGTGCCCTCAGCACGAGGGTCACCGATTGTGATCATCGGCCGCATCGCCTCCAGGCCATCCTTGTAGGCGTCGAGCAGGTGTTCGGGCAACAGGATCCGCGTGTGGATCACGCAGCCCTGGCCGCAGTGCATCAGGACCTGCCCGAAGCCGATGGAGCGGGCGTAGTCCTCGCCCACGTCACCGAGCACCACCGTGGCGCTCTTGCCGCCGAGTTCGAGTTGGACCTTCTTCACCGTCGCGGCGGCGGACCCCATGATGCGGCGCCCGGTCGCCGTCGAACCCGTGAAGGTGACCATGTCGACCATTGGGTTCGACGTCAGCTCGTCGCCCACCTCGCCGTGCCCCGTGATCACGTTGAGCACGCCGGGCGGAATGCCCGCCTCCGCCGCCGCCTCCGCGATCATCATGGCGTCGAGTGGCGTCCACGGGTGCGGCTTGAGGACCACCGTGCAGCCGACGGCCAGGGCCGGGGCCACCTTGACGATGTTCAGCATGAAGGGAAAGTTGAACGGCGTGATGGCCGCCACCACGCCGATCGGCTCGCGCACAATGGCACTGCCGCCCAATCCCGTCGGGCCGCCGGTCGGCATGGCGTTCTCGACCCAGGGAAAAGAGTGCTCGACCAGTGCCGCGTTCGACCGCAGCATCCCGATCGAACCCGCCCCTTGGACGGCGTCGGTGAGGAACCCGGTCGATCCGGTCTCGGCGACGATCAGTTCGCGCAGATCCCCAGCCCGGCCCTCGAGGATCTCGGCCATCGCCACCAACCGGGCGGCGCGCTCCGCCGGCTTCATGTAGGGCCAGGGCCCTTCGTCGAAGGCCCGGCGCGCCGCTTCGACGGCCCGCAGCGCGGTCTTGGTCGAGGCTTCGGGGACGGACCCGATCACCTCCTCGGTGGCGGGGTCCACCACCTCAATGGAGCCCGACGCCCCTTCCGACGTCCACGCCCCGTCGATGAACAGTTCGTAGTTCCAGTTCATCCGATCCTCTCCATGTCCATGTCGCCCCCAACCCACTCCGCTCACACGTCCCAGCTCAACTCGAGCCGGTCGATCCCGTACAGACCACCACCGTGCTCGGTGACGTCGACCCCGGGCGTCAGCCAATAGGTCGGAATCACCCGGTGCCATTCCTCCAACGCCACTCGCAGCTCCCGCCGGGCAAGATGCGACCCGAGACAACGATGCGGTCCCGCTCCGAACGCGACATGGTTGTTCGCGGCACGATCGAACCGCACCGTCGCTGCGTCGTCGCCGAACACGGCGGGGTCACGGGTCGCGCCGCACAAGGGAGTGAACACCATGTCGCCCTTCTTCAGCGGGCAGCCGTGGAAGTCGGCGTCCTGCATCACTTTGCGCGAAGGCGCCACGAAGGCGAACTGACGCAGGAACTCTTCCACTGCCGCCGGCACGACCGACGCGTCGGATGCGAGCACCTGACGGTCATCCGGATGTGTCGCCAAATGCCAGAAGGCGTAGCTCAGTTGGATCGAGACGGTGTCGAGCCCGGCCATGAACATCAGAAGGCACCACGAGAGCAGGTCTTCGTGCGCAATGGGCTGCCCATCAATGCGCCACGACAGCGAGGCCGACAACAGGTCGTCTGCCGGCGCCCGCCGTTTTTCCTCGAGCAACTCGGCGAAGTACCCCATGACGGCCAGCATCGCCTCGAGCGCACCCGAGCGTTCCGGGTCGTCGCCCCCAGCCGGGTGGAGGATCGCATGCTCCCAGGCCAGGAACTGCTCCAACCCGTCGGCGGGCAAGCCCATCAACTCCATGAAGATCGACGTCGGATAGCGCCATGCAAAGTCGCGCAGGAAGTCGCAATGACCGGTACTCCTGCGATCGCCCCGATCAATTCGACGCAACGCTCCCTGACCTTGTCCTCCAACCGTTCCATGGCTCGGGGTGCGAAGTGCGGCGCCAGCAATTGCCGCCAGACGGTGTGCTCGGGCGGGTCGAGCATCTCGGGGATCCACCTGTACGGAGGGTCGGGGTCGTGGACGGTCACCACCGTGCTGGAGAAGACGTCCGGATGCTGCAGCGCCTCCCGGATCAGCGCTGCGTCCGTGAAGACCCAGAAGCCGTTCCCATAGGTGCTGCGCACGAAGGGGTGCTCGGCCCGCAGGCCGTCGATCTCCTTGGCGTGCGACAGGACGGGCCCGGTGGTGGCCTCGTTGAAGGCGCAGACCGGGTACCCCTCGTCCATTCCCACCCCTTCCCCTATTGAGGACACTCTGTTGTGCCAGATATCGACCTTCGGGCGGAGCCGCGCCAGTCCGATCCGGCCGATCCCGGCGGGTGTGACGTCCGACCGCCCCGATTACGGTGACGTTGATCGACCTCACGATTGGAGACGCCATGACCCTCGCCAACGACATCAGTGCACCCCTGCGCCACGCGGACCGATTCTTCATCGGCGGGGAGTGGGTCACGCCCTCCTCAAAAGCCGTCATCGACGTCATCGATTCCGCCACCGAGGAACTCTTCTTCAGCGTCGCCGAGGCGCAGGAAGCCGACATGGCCCGCGCCGTCGGTGCGGCCCGTCAGGCCTTCGACCAGGGGCCCTGGCCGCGCCTGACCCACGCGCAGCGGGCTGAGTACCTGCGCGCCATCTCGACCGAGCTGCAGAAGAGGGCCGAGGACATCGGCCAGATCTGGCCGCGGGAGTCCGGCGTCCTCCACTTCATCGCAACGGCATCCGTCGCCGGGGCGGCGGGGACCTACGACTACTACGCCGGCCTGGCCGACACCTTCCCCTTCGAAGAGGAGGCCAAGCCGAGCATGGGCGGCCAGTTCGGGCTGCTTGGTGCGCGAGCCCGTCGGCGTCGTGGGCGCGATCATCCCGTGGAACGCCCCGCTCAGCCTCATCACCTACAAAATCGCCCCCGCTCTGTTGGCCGGCTGCACCGTCATCCTCAAGGCCTCGCCCGAGGCACCCGGCGAGGCCTACGTGATGGCGGAGGTCGCGGAGGCGGTGGGGCTTCCGCCCGGCGTCCTCAACGTCGTGACGGCCGACCGGGAGGTGTCCGAGCTCCTGGTGCGCGACCCGCGCGTGGACAAAATCACCTTCACCGGGTCGACCGCCGCCGGACGGAGGATCGCGTCCATCTGTGGTGAGCGGATTGCCCGCTGCACCCTTGAGCTCGGGGGCAAGTCCGCCGCGGTCATCCTCGACGACATGGACCTGGCTACGGCGGCCACCACGCTCGCCCGCGCCGAATGCTTCCTCTCCGGTCAGGTCTGCTCGTCACTGACGCGGATCGTCGTCACGCAGAATCGTCACGACGAGCTCCTCGAGGCACTGGCGGGCACGTTCTCCCAGGTCCAGGTGGGCAATCCCTTCGACGCCGAGACGCAGATGGGGCCCTTGGTGGCGGAACGGCAGCGCGACCGGGTCGAGGGCTACATCGCCAAGGGACTCGCAGAAGGCGCCACCCTGGCCACGGGCGGTGGACGGCCGGCCCACCTCGACCGTGGCTGGTTCATTGAGCCGACCGTCTTCGGCAACGTCGCCAACACGTCGACGATCGCGCAGGAGGAGATCTTCGGGCCGGTGCTGAGCGTGATCCCGGCGAAGGACGAAGCGGACGCCATCGCCATCGCCAACGACACGATCTACGGGCTCAACGCGTCGGTGTTCACCAACGACGTCGAACGGGCCCGGGACGTGGCCCGCCAGCTCCGGTCCGGCACAGTCGGCCACAACGCATTCCGTACGGACTTCGGGATCTCGTTCGGCGGCTTCAAGCAATCTGGCATCGGGCGTGAGGGTGGGACCGAGGGGTTGCTTCCCTTCCTTGAGACGAAGACCGTGATCCTGGAGGGCCGGCCAGCCCCGTACGGCGACTGACCCGGGCGGCTGCCGGCTCCGGTTGGCGCACTGACACTCGCGTCAGGGAAGCTCCCCAGGTCGATCGCCGGCCTGCGGGCGGCACGCAAGGGGAGGATGCACGTTGTCAGAGATCATGAAGGGTGTTCGCATCCTCGAGGTCGCCGAGCACACCTTCGTGCCGGCCGCCTCGGCCATCCTGGCCGACTGGGGCGCCGAGGTCATCAAGGTCGAGCATCCCGAACGCGGCGACGCCATGCGCGGGCTCGCCTCCAGCGGCGTCATGCCCTCCATGGGAGCCGTGCACGTGCTCCTCGAGCACTCCAACCGCGGCAAGAAGAGCATCGGCATCGACGTCAGCACGGAGAAAGGCCTCGACCTCATCTACCGGCTGGCCGCCACCTGCGACGTCTTCTTGACCAACAAGGTGCCCGCGGTCAGGAAGAAGCTGCAGATCGAGCTCGAGGACATCAAGGCCCACAACCCCAACATCATCTACGTGGCCGGCACCGGCGGCGGCGAGCGCGGGCCCGAGGCTGACCGCGGCGGCTACGACTTCTTGAGTTACTGGTGCCGGGCGGGAAGCGCCATGGGGACGACGCCCACCGACGTCGACTACCTGGCCGGGCAGCCCGGGCCGGGCTACGGGGACTCCATCGGCGGCATGACGATCGCCGGCGGCATCATGGGCGCGCTCTTCCACCGTGAGCGCACCGGAGAGGCCCTCCCGCTCGACGTCTCGCTTGCTCGGCGTGGGCATGTGGGCCATGAGCCCTGCCATTGCGCTGTCGCTCCAGCTCGACATGCCCTGGCGTCCCGGTCCCAGCAAGGGGGGCGGCATCAACCTCCCGAACCCGCTCGTCGGCACCTACCTGACCCAGGACAACCGGTTCCTGGCCTTTTCGTGTCTGCAGGGGTTTCGCTACTGGCCCAGCGCCTGCCGGGTCATCGGTCGCGAGGAATTGATCACCGACGAGCGTTTCTCCTCCCACGAGCAGCTGGCCGCCAATGCCGCGGCGGCACGCGCCATCCTCAAGGAGACCTTCGAGTCGGCGCCCCTGAGCGAGTGGCGCGAGCGCCTCGCCGACTTCGAGGGCCAGTGGGCCGTCGCCCAGGACAGCATTGAGGTCACCAAGGACGTGCAGGTCGAGGCCAACGGCTACCTCGGCCAGACCGCCACCGCCGATGGCACGCCCTTCACCCTCGTGACGACGCCGGTGCAGTTCTCCGGCGTGCCGTCCGCCCCCAAGCGGTCACCGGAGTTCAACGAGCACTGCGAGGAGATCCTCGCCGACATCGACTGCAGCGAGGAGGAGATGATCGAGCTCAAGGTGGCCGGGGTGCTCGCCTAATGACAGGCAAGCCCTGAACGCATGAGCGACCCCCGCACCACCGCTGTGCTCTTCGTCGAGTGCCAGCGCGGGGTCATCGGCGACCTCTCGGTGCTCCCCGCATTGGCCGAAGCCGCCCAGCCGGCACTCGCCGCCATGGCGCAGCCTCGCCGCCGGTGCCCGCCGTGCCGGCGTGCAGGTCGTGCACCTGACCTACCTGCCCCTGGCGGGAGGCCGCTCGGCCAGCCAGCGCTCCCCCCTCATGCGCGCCACCACGTCGACGGCGGCCTGGCGCGACGCCGACGCCGCCCTCGACATCGTGCCCGAGCTCGGTCTCGGCCCCGACGACCTGGTCCTGCCGAGGCACCAGGGCATCTCACCGGTGCACCGGACCGAGGTGCTCACGATCCTGCGCAACATGGGCATGGACGAGGTCGTGGTTGCGGGCGTGTCGACCAATCTGGCCGTCCCCCTCGTCGCGGTCGGCGCCGCCGACGAGGACTTCGGCGTCACGGTGGCCACCGACGCCACCGTGGGAACACCGGCGGCGCACCACGCGTCGATGCTTCGGCACAGCCTCGCCTTCGTAGCCCGTCTCGCCACCACGGACGAGCTGCTGGCCGAATGGTCAGCCTGATCCGGGCCTCACGACCCGGCCGGGATCAGCCGGGCCAGGCGATGGCCTTGGTCTCGAGGTACTGCTCCAGGCCCTCGATCCCACACTGACGGCCGATCCCACTGTCCTTGTAACCGCCGTAGGGCGAGTCGGCGCCGTACCAGAGGCCGCCGTTGACGCCGATGGAGCCGGTCCGGATCCGTCGGGCGATGGCGGTGGCCCGCTCCTCCGACGCCGACACCACGCCACCCGAGAGGCCGTAGTTGCTCTCGTTGGCGATGCGGACGGCGTCGTCGTCGTCCTCGTAGGGGATCACGACGAGGACAGGCCCGAAGATCTCCTCCTGGGCGATGGTCATGGAGTTGTCGACGTCGACGAACAGTGTCGGCTCCACGAACCAGCCCTTCGGCTGATCGGCCGGGCGACCGCCCCCGAAGACGAGCTTGGCGCCCTCTTCTTGACCCTTGGCGATGTAGCCGAGCACACGGTCGCGCTGCTTGGCGCTCACGAGCGGTCCCATGACCACGGCGTCGCTCGAGGGGTCGCCGTAAGGCACCGACGCCATGCCCGCAGTGATCAGCTCGACGCCCTCGTCGTAACGGGAGCGGGGCAGCAGCAGTCGCGTCTGCATGGCGCAGCCCTGGCCGCCGTGCACACACACCATGGAGGCCATCGGGACCGCCGACGCGAAGTCGGCGTCGTCGCAGACGATGAGGGCCGACTTCCCACCAAGTTCCAGGAAGACCCGCTTCAGCGTGGCTGCACCCTTTTCCATGATCCGCTTGCCGGTGACGGTCGACCCCGTGAAGGAGATCAGGTCGACCTTGGGCGAAATCGTGAGCTCCTCGCCGACCAGGTGGTCTGACGACGTGACGACGTTCACGACACCGGCCGGGATGTCCGTCTTCTCGGCAATGAGACGGCCGAGCCGGGTGGCGTTCCAGGGCGTGTCGGGCGCCGGCTTAATGATGGTCGTGTTGCCCGTGGCCAGAATCGGGCCCAGCTTGTTGAGGGTGACCTCCAGCGGGTAGTTCCACGGCACGATGGAGCCGATGACGCCCATGGGCTCCTTGATGACGCCGCGGCGGCTCTTCATACCCATCATCTCGGAGTCGGGGAGCGACCGCTCCCATTCGAACTTGTCGATCATGTCGGTCGGCCAACCGAGGGCTTCGTCGATCGGCCAGTCGACCTGCGCCGCGAAGGTCATCATCCGCGGCGAGCCGACCTCAGCGATGATCTCCTCGCGGTAGGCCTCCCGCTCCGCCTTTAAGGCGGTCTGCAGTTGCTCCAGGCAGCGCTTGCGGAACGCGTGATTGGTCGACCAGTCGGTCTCGTCGAAGGCGCGCCGGGACGAGTCGATGGCCCGCTGCATGTCCTCGGCCGACGCGTCGGCGACCTCGCCCAGCACCTCTTCGGTGGCCGGATTGATGTTCTCGAACCGCTTGCCCGATGCGGCCTCGACGAGTTCGCCGTCAATGAGCATGCGCACTTCGCCACCGGTTTGGTCGGCCATGATGCGCCCCCTTCCTCTGGAATCCCAGGCGACACTACGAACCGCTGCCTCGTCTGTGCAAGGTGACAGGCCGGGCTGGGCGCTCTCGTCTGACGTCGAGGCGACCCGGCATTTTCTGGAAAGAGCCAGAATTTTTCGGAACCGTGTCGATCCGGCGGATCCCCGCTCGACGCTCTGCCAGAGTGAGGCGAACGACGCCCCAGCAGAGAAAAGGAGCATCACCATGCGATTCCTGGGCTACACGCTGGCCAATGAGGCTGAGATGCCGTCCGAGCCACCGCGGCCGGAGCTGTACGAGGAAATGGGCGCCTTCGTGGAAGGGGCGGTGAAGGCCGGCGTGATCGTGGCGACCGGCGGGATCGCCCCCACCGCACAAGGCGCCAAGGTCACCTTGCAAGACGGCGAATTCACCGTGGTGGACGGCCCGTTCACCGAGGCGAAGGAATTGGTCGGCGGTTGGGCCCTGATGGAGTGCCGGGACATGGACGAGGCCGTGGAGTGGACCAAGCGCTTCCTCAGCGTGCTCGGCGCCGGCGAATGCCGCGTCCGCCCCGTCATGTAAGTCGACCGACCCGGCGAGCAGGACCGGATGGTTGAATCGGTGGGATGGGGGCCACCGATTCGACCGCCGGCATCGAAGCGGTCTTCCGGCTGGAGTTTCCCCGGGTGGTCGCCACCTTGGCCGCCTTCGTGGGTGACCTCGGTTTGGCGGAGGACCTGGCCCAGGACGCGTTGGTCGACGCGCTCCGGCAGTGGCCGCGCGACGGCGCCCCGCACAACCCCGGCGCCTGGCTCACGACGGTGGGCAAACGAAAGGCCGTCGACCTCTTCCGCCGCAACCGCACGCTGGGTGAGAAGTACGGCCAGCTCGGACTTGAGATGGAGCGCGCGGCGTCCTTCCCAACGGAGGACGAAATCGAACTCGGCCCGGCGTCGGAAGAGGAGATCGCCGACGACCGCCTTCGGCTCATGTTCGTGTCCTGCCATCCGGTGCTGTCCGTCCCGGCCCGGACTGCGCTCACGCTGCGTCTGATCGGCGGACTGACGGTGCCAGAGATCGCCCGGGCCTACGTGGTGCCGGAGCCGACGATCGCACAACGCATCGTCCGGGCCAAAAGGACGATCGCCGATGCCGGCGTCGCCTTCGAGGTCCCGCAGGGAGCCGACTTGGCGCCGCGACTGGCCACCGTGCTCCAGGTCATCTACCTGATCTTCAACGAGGGGTATTCGGCCACGGCCGGGGAGGACTGGCTGCGGCCCGAGCTCTGCGCCGAGGCCCTCCGCCTGGCCAGGGTGCTCTCCGCGCTCGCCCCGGAGGAGGCGGAGGTCCTGGGCCTCCTCGCGTTGTTGGAGTTCCAGTCGTCCCGTCTGCGCGCTCGCCTCGGCCCGTCGGGCACCCCTGTGCTGCTCCTGGACCAGGATCGGCGGAGTTGGGACCGCCTGCACATCAACCGGGGCGAGGAGGCCCTGGCCCGCGCCGAGGCACGCACCGAACCCCGCGGCCCCTACACGCTGCAGGCGGCGATCGCCGCCTGCCACGCCCGTGCCTTCCGACCCGAGGACACCGATTGGGAGCAGGTCGTGTCGCTCTACGACGAACTCGCCCGCACCGCACCGTCACCGATTGTCGAGCTCAATCGGGCCGTGGCGATCTGCATGGCGTCCGGTCCGGCGATTGCGTTGCAACTGGTCGATGAGCTGTTCGAGACGGGCACGCTCGAGCGCTACCACCTGCTTTCCAGCGTGCGCGGTGACCTGCTCGACCGGCTCGGGCGATTCGCCGAGGCCGCGCTCGAGTTCGACCGTGCGGCGGATCTGGCCACCAACGCGCAGGAGCGGACGCTGTCCGAGGAGCGGGCCCGGGCCTGTCGCGCCGCCGAGCACTCCACGGCGCCAACCGTCACGACTTCTGACCGGACCGAGACCTGAACGGCCGTCGCCCCTGCACCCACCAGGGCCGCAGCTGCAACCGCACCGGAGGCAAGGTCCCGTAGACCAGTACGGCGCGACCCCGGGGCAGGCAGCGGAGGGCCTCGGGCGGCAGCAACCGGCGCGGCGTCGTGGTCGACGTCGTCGAGCGTTTGCCCGTCGGATCGCGCGTGATCGAGGGGTGCGATGCCTCTTCGTCGCCGATGAGCCGGCTGGCGTACTCGAGCGTGTCGGGATCGGCGATCCCGGGCAGGAACAGCTTGGCCCGGTGGTTGTTCAGCACGGTCGGGGCCCGGGCCCCGTAGCGGCCCCGCACCTGCGCCAGGTCCTGCCAGACCGTGACGATCTGGATCCCGTGCGACGCGCACGTCGCCGCCAGGCCGTCGAGCTCGGGCAGCGGGGCGATATGTGCCGCCTCGTCCAGCACGACGAGGAGGGGTGGGTCCAACGGCCGCCCCGACTTCGTGGCACTGGCGAACGCATGTGACAACACCGACTGGGTGAGCGCCGTGAAGTACCCGCGCAGCCGGCGCTGGTCATGTGCCGGCGCGCACAGGTACAGCGTGTTCGCAGCGCGCAACAGCTGAGCAGGCTCGAAAGGGGCGGCGGCGGCCGGTCCGGGCGGTTGCTGGGCGAAGGGGGCGAGCACCGTCTCGGCCGTGGTGTAGACGGAGCTGCGCGTGCGGTCGTCACGACACCAGGTCGCCTCCGCCGCGTGCAGGACTTCGGGCGGCGCGGCGCGCTCCAGAATGGCGGCCACCTCGCCCACCTCCTGCGTGTCGACCCAGCGCACGACGTCGGCCATGGTCCGGCCGTCGAGCGTCGCCGCGACGAAGAGGGGCGCCAGGAGCTTTCCTGCTGTGGCGTACCAGAACTCCCCGTCGGCAGTTGTCCCTTCGCTCTTGGCCGCCTCGCACAGGTCGGCCGCGGCCCGGCATGCCTCACGCCAGTCGCCACAGCCGGTGAGGGGAGACCAGGTACTGGCCCGCGCACCCGTCGAAGCCGTCGGGTCGATGCACCACACTTGGCCGAGCCGCGCTCTCGTGCCGAGCGTATGACGGAGGAGATCGCTCTTGACGCTGGCGGCCAGCACGGGGCCACGCCAGCCCAGAATCGCCGGGACGGCCAAGCTCGTGGTCTTGCCGCTCTGCGTGGGCCCCACCACGACGAGGGACTGGGCCGGTTCGGTGGCGAGGCCGGTGAGCCTCGTCACGCCCGGCAGGACACCGAGGAGCAGACGGCCCGGTGGAGCTCCTTCGGGCGCGACCCGCAGCGCGCGCAGGTCGCGCCGCCTGGCCCACCGAGCTCCCCGCCCGTCCCGACGTGCGCCCTTGGCGGTCCTCGCTCCGCCTGCGCCCTGCCAGGAGATGCCGGCGAAGAGCGCCCTCCGAGAGCAATGGGCAGCACCGAGGTCGGGAAGGCTCGCCACGAGCTCGCCGCGCCGTCATGGCAGCGTCGGTGTCGACAATTGACCGCTCTGTCGCACTGAGCCGGTGCTGCACCAGGAAAGATCGTTGGCCGACCTTCCACAGGGCAATCCCCCGCCTAAGTTGCGGGAGGAGATCGGCCTCGGTGGCCGACAGCGAGAGGAGCTCGGCCGCGGCCTCCAATTCGCCCGGCGACTGC
>CAWACN010000024.1:0-192817 GCA_963780525.1 uncultured Acidimicrobiaceae bacterium
TACCGGGGCTTAGGTTCAGAGCTTCGTCCGAAGACTAACCCTTCCCCGTAACCTTCCGGCACCGGGCAGGCGTCAGAGCGTATACATCGTCTTACGACTTCGCACGCTCCTGTGTTTTTAGTAAACAGTCGCTTTCCCCAATTCTCTGCGGCCCCCTCAGGCATCAGGACGCGAAGTCCATCACCCTATCGAGGCCCTCCTTCTCCCGAAGTTACGGAGGAATTTTGCCGAGTTCCTTAACCACAGTTCTCCCGATCGCCTTGGTATTCTCTACCCGCCCACCTGTGTTGGTTTGGGGTACGGGTACCGTGTCAGCTCGCTAGAAGTTTTTCTAGACAGCATAGAATCAGTGACTTCGCCTGGGATGGCTCGGCATCGCGTCTCAGGATGTACAGGATCCGGATTTACCTAGATCCCTCCCTACACGCTTACCCCAGGACAACCAACGCCTGGGCTCACCTATCTTCCTGTGTCGCTCCTTTGCTGTCCGCCCCAAGGTTGGTCGGTTCGACCCGAAGGTCATCCCCTTAGTACCCCTGGATTGGAATGGGCGCGGACACGGTAGTACTGGAATATCAACCAGTTGTGCATCGACTACGCCTCTCGGCCTCGCCTTAGCTCCCGACTTACCCTGGGAGGATTAGCCTTCCCCAGGAACCCTTGGGCTTACGGCGGAGGAGTTTCTCACTCCTCTCTCGCTACTCATACCAGCATTCGCACTCGACCACGCTCCACGACGGTTCACACCGCCGCTTCTCTGCGAGATCGACGCTCCCCTACCACTCCCGTCTAAAGACGGAAATCCGCGGCTTCGGCTCTTGACTTGAGCCCCGTTACATTATCCGCGCAGGACCACTCGACCAGTGAGCTATTACGCACTCTTTTAAGGATGGCTGCTTCTAAGCCAACCTCCTGGCTGTCTCTGCGTTCCCACATCGTTTTCCACTTAGTCAAGAATTTGGGGCCTTAGCCGGCGGTCTGGGCTGTTTCCCTTTCGACCAACGAAGCTCATCCCTCGTGGTCTCACTGCCGGGTTCTTGAGCATCGGCATTCGGAGTTTAGTTGGGGTCAGTAAGCTTGTAGGCCCCCTAGCCCATCCAGTGCTCTACCTCCGATGCTGAACACCCGACGCTGCACCTAAATGCATTTCGGGGAGAACCAGCTATCACCGAGTTTGATTGGCCTTTCACCCCTTGCCACAGGTCATCCCCCCAGTTTTCAACCTAGGTGGGTTCGGCCCTCCACGAAGTCTTACCTTCGCTTCAGCCTGCCCATGGCAAGCTCACTCGGCTTCGGGTCTACAGCATGCGACTCAACGCCCTATTCAGACTCGCTTTCGCTTCGGCTACCCATCGCTGGTTAACCTCGCCACACACCGTAACTCGCTGGCTCATTCTTCAAAAGGCACGCCATCACGGCAGACATCCACCTGGTGTCACCAATCTCACCCGAAGGGATCATGGCAACGGTGGAGCTACGACGCTTTGACTGTTTGTAAGCCAACGGTTTCAGGTACTATTTCACTCCCCTCCCGGGGTACTTTTCACCTTTCCCTCACGGTACTAGTTCACTATCGGTCGCCTAAGAGTACTTAGCCTTACGAGATGGTCCTCGCAGATTCACGCCGGCTTTCCCGGATCCGGCGCTACTCGGGTGTTCAAGCGGAGTCCAATATGTTTCGTGTACGGGACCATTACCCTCTTTGGTTCAGCTTTCCTGACTGATTCCACTAGACATTGGATTTGTAACTCCGTGACAGGTCTGATGCCCCATCTCTCGAATCCCACAACCCCATACCGGCAACGCCATCAGGCTTTAACACCGGCACGGTTTAGGCTCTTCCCGTTTCGCTCGCCGCTACTCAGGGAGTCACTGTTGTTTTCCTCTCCTCGGGTTACTTAGATGTTTCAATTCACCCGGTTCCCTCGCCCCGCCCTATACATTCAGGCGGGTGTAACACCTCATGACAGGTGTTGGGTTGCCCCATTCGGATATCCACGGATCGACGCTAGGTAGACAGCTTCCCGTGGCTTTTCGCAGTCGCCCACGTCCTTCTTCGGCTTTAGGCGCCAAGGCATTCACCGTTGGCTCTTTGTAGCTTGGAGAACAAAGATGCTCGTGCTCGCTTTGGAATTCTCAAGGGGCTGCACAGCGCACGCCGGGGCCGGAACTCCGTCACCACTCTCCGTCGAATAAGCCAAAACGGAGAGCAGCCGGAACAAACCGCCCGACCAGGGCACACGCGGGGTGAGCGGTCACCGCCGGCACGCGAAAGACCTGAACCACGAGGTTGAGCAAAAGACGCCGACGACTCGAGGAGCTCCCGAAGGGCTCGACTCGACACGCTGGCAGTGCCCCGCCCCGGGCTCAGACGAGCACCGAAGGGACATCACCGGGAACGACCCGATGGGTCACTCCCTCAAAACGGAATAGTGAGAGTTCCGAACGCTTCCGCAGGGACCGATCTGTGAATGACGGGCTCCGACTGTTCTTGTGCTCGCTGCAAGCAGCTCCCACAAGGGTGTCAAAGGCGGCCATCCATCTGCCGGTATACGAGAGCGCCCGAGTAACCAGTGTTCAACTGGGTAGTGATCGACGTCACTTCCGAGAAAAGCTCTCGAAAGGGCCGATAGCACTCCTTAGAAAGGAGGTGATCCAGCCGCACCTTCCGGTACGGCTACCTTGTTACGACTTCACCCCAATCACCGATCCCACCTTCGACGGCTCCCTCCTAAAAGGTTGGGCCACCGGCTTCGGGTGTTACCGACTTTCGTGGTGTGACGGGCGGTGTGTACAAGGCCCGGGAACGTATTCACCCCGGCGTTGCTGATCCGGGATTACTAGCGACTCCGACTTCATGGAGTCGAGTTGCAGACTCCAATCCGAACTGAGACTGGCTTTTGGGATTGGCTCCCCCTCGCGGGATAGCAGCCCGTTGTACCAGCCATTGTAGCATGTGTGCAGCCCTGGACGTAAGGGGCATGATGACTTGACGTCGTCCCCACCTTCCTCCGAGTTGACCCCGGCAGTCTCCTACGAGTCCCCGGCATTACCCGCTGGCAACATAGGACAAGGGTTGCGCTCGTTGCGGGACTTAACCCAACATCTCACGACACGAGCTGACGACAGCCATGCACCACCTGTGTAAGGCCCCGAAGGACACCGTATCTCTACGGCTTTTCCCTACATGTCAAACCCAGGTAAGGTTCTTCGCGTTGCCTCGAATTAAGCCACATGCTCCGCCGCTTGTGCGGGCCCCCGTCAATTCCTTTGAGTTTTAGCCTTGCGGCCGTACTCCCCAGGCGGGGCACTTAATGCGTTAGCTGCGGCACGGAAACCGTTGAATAGTCCCCACACCTAGTGCCCAACGTTTACGGCGTGGACTACCAGGGTATCTAATCCTGTTCGCTCCCCACGCTTTCGCTCCTCAGCGTCAATGTCGGCCCAGACCACCGCCTTCGCTGCTGGTGTTCCTCCTGATATCTGCGCATTTCACCGCTACACCAGGAATTCCGTGGTCCCCTACCGAATTCTAGTCATGACAGTATCGAGTGGCGGCTCCAGGTTGAGCCTGGAGGTTTCACACCCGACTTATCAAACCGCCTACGAGCTCTTTACGCCCAATAAATCCGGACAACGCTTGCACCCTACGTATCACCGCGGCTGCTGGCACGTAGTTGGCCGGTGCTTCTTCTGCAGGTACCGTCACTATCGTCCCTGCTGAAAGGAGTTTACAACTCAGAAAGCCTTCGTCCTCCACGCGGCGTTGCTGCGTCAGGCTTTCGCCCATTGCGCAAGATTCCCCACTGCTGCCTCCCGTAGGAGTCTGGGCCGTGTCTCAGTCCCAGTGTGGCTGATCGTCCTCTCAGACCAGCTACCCGTCGATGCCTTGGTGGGCCGTTACCTCACCAACTAGCTGATAGGCCGCGAGCCCCTCCCGAAGCGGAATCCATTTCCTTATCAGATCATGCGGTCCGATAGGGATATCCGGTATTAGCACCGGTTTCCCGGTGTTGTCCCGGTCTTCGGGGCAGGTTGCTCACGTGCTACTCACCCGTTCGCCACTCGCTCTTCATCAGTATTGCTACCGAATGGAGCGCGTTCGACTTGCATGTGTTAGGCACGCCGCCAGCGTTCGTCCTGAGCCAGGATCAAACTCTCCATCGAGACTTACGTTCAGCCCGGTCCCAAACAGGGGACAGAACCTCCCGAAAATCAGAGAGTCACCATAGTTTGACTCGAACTATTTGTGACCACAGGCCGCTTCACCCCGAGGGGTTCCGAGACCTGTGTACTTCTTTTGTAATTGACGTACAACCCATCCGTTTGAGTCCGGATGAATTGCCCGCACTGGCTTTTGGCTCTCACTATTCCGTTTTCAAGGAGCAACCGGGCACGCACCAGTACTGCCGGTGTTGATGCCGGGTGTGCCGAAGGACTGCTCCGGACGATGCCGGCGAGTCTCCTTCAGCTGCCGGAGGGCCTTGGGGGGCCGTTCCGACGGGAGTGTCACTGTAGCAGGCGCGAGACAGAGCGTCAACGCGTCTAGGGCGCCGAATTCCGTCCGGGTGGTGACCCGGGTTCCGGACTCGCGCACCGATCGTAGCGGGACACCCGCCGTCCCCGGCGGATGCCCGCTCGAACGGTCCGGTTCCCTCCGAAGAGCAGGCGTCGCAGTGCACCGGGGGTGGCATGCGGAGAGCTACCTGCCCTCCGCATGCCACCCGGTGCTCGAAGCTCAACGGGCTTTCCGCCTCCTCCTGGTCCGCCAACCAGGGATCCGGGGCGTGCGCCGCCTGCTGATGTCCTCGATCTACCGCATGTCACCACGATGCGATGCGCTTCATGCTGCACCGGCGTTGTTGCACGGCCGTGACAGGGTGGTGACACCGCAGTGAATCTCGTTGGCCCAGGTCAGAGGGCTGGCCGTAGCCGGCTCAGGGCCGGGAGACGGAGGGGTCGCCCGGCACCCAGAACCGCCAGCGCTTGTCCGTCGCCTCCCTGATGCCGATCCGCGGCCCGCGGCCGGGACGCCGGGGCGGCGGTGTGCCGTCGTCCAGCAGCCGGACCGCACCGCTGGTGCCCGAGTCGGCGGCCCGGGCGCGCCGCGCGGGCGGCGAGGAGATCCGCCCCGTTGTCGGCACCGGTGATCCCGAGGGCCTGGCACAGCTTGGCCGGGCCGTTGCAGAGGTCGCGCTCGAGGCGGGCGGCCGGGCGGGCCTCCCACATCTCCTCCACCCCGGTCAGGGGGGCCAGCGCACGGATCAGGACGGCGGCGGCCTCGCCCTCGGGCCCGCAGACCACGTTGGCGCACCAGTGCATGCCGTAGGTGAAATACACGTAGAGGAACCCGGGGGGCCCGAACATGATGGCGGTGCGGGGGGTCGGCCCCCGGTAGGCGTGCGACGCCGCGTCGTTGGCCCCGTGGTAGGCCTCGACCTCGACGATCCGGCCGGCCCGGTCGCCGCGGGCGAGCACCTTGTTCAGCAGCCACGGCGCCAGCGTGACCGGATTGCCCTCCAGATCCGACCGCTCCACGGCGCCACCCTGGCGCACCGCAGCGGCTCCGGCGCCACCGCCCTCCCCTGGCCAGGCGAGCCGGAGTCGGGTCGGCTCAAATGGCGAGTCGGCGTGCCCATCCGGCGTATGGCCCCCGGCGTCGGCGCCGGATTGTGGCCGGCTCCGCCAGGCGGGCCCGGGCCGCCCGGTGCGGCTCCCCCGCCCCGGCCGCCATGCGGCACAGGAGCGAGAGCTCGTCCACCATCGCCTGCGTCAGGCCCGGGAGGTCGGGCACGGCCGAAGCGCACGCGTTGATGCCGACGAAGAGCGAATCGCAGTAGCTCTGCACCGTGATGTTCAGCGCCACGCCGTCGATCACCGGACCGAGCGGGTAGACCGCACGGAGCTCCATGCCGGCGAAGTAGAGGGGGAAGTCGGGACCGGGCACGTTCGAGACCATCAGGTTCCCGGGCCGCAGCTTGCGCAGCACGCCCGAGCGCACCCCGAGCTGGACCATCGGCTTGACCACCGCCGGTGGCACCGCCTCGGTCAGCTCGGGTCGCCATGGGCCCGTAGCCCACGGCCCGCTCCTGGCCCTTGCCTGCCGCGCTGGCCGCCGTCACCGTGCGCAGGCGCTCCAGCGGTGTCTTCTTGTCGTTCGACAGCGGCACGAACATGGCCGAGAGGTGGTTGCCCAGCGAGTCCCCGTTCGAGTCGCCGCGGACCGAGACCGGCACGACCGCCACCAGCGGGCTCTCGGTGTCCTGGCCGTGCGCAATCAGATGCGAGCGCAGAGCACCCGAGCAGACCGCCAGCACCACGTCGTTGATGGTCGACCCGAAGCGCGCCTTGAGCATCCGCACCTTGCTCCAGGTCCAGTTCCGCGAAGGACACGGCGCGGTCGCCACCCACCGGTGACTCGAACGTGTCGGGCGCGCCCAGCGGGATGGAGACCGGGCCGAGCCGCTCGTCTCTGGCGCAGCGGGCCAGCCGCACGGCCGTGCGGCCTACTTCCGCGTACGGCGCGCAGCCCCCGCAGCGGGCTGCGGATGAAGCTCGGGAGCGCGTCGGTCATCAACTCCGTCTGGGAGGGCAGCCGGGGTGGCACCCAGGGCGGACAGGGCTCGGTCACCGCGCTGCCCTCGGCGGTCAGGTCGAGGAGCTTGGCCAGCATTTCGGCGCCGGCGATGCCGTCGATCACGGAGTGGTGGATTTTGGCGATGAGCCCGATGCGGCCGCCGGCCATGCCCTCGACGACGTGCATCTCCCACGGCGGCTGCTCCGGCGAGAGCGGCCCACTCATCACCTGGGCGACCTGGGCCCGGAACTCGGCGTCACCGCCCGGCGCCGGCAGGGCGACACGGTGGAGATGGTTGGCCAGGTCGAAGTCCGGGTCGTCGACCCAGCGCGGGTGGTCCAGTCCGAGCGGGACGGGCATGAGCCGGCGCCGGAAGGGCGGCAGGGTCGGGATCCGCGTCTGCAGGACAGCGGTGACGCGCTCGAAGCTGTAGCCGCCGGGCAGCGAGGAGGGATCGAAGACGCAGGCGTAGGCGATCTCCATCGGCGTGTCGGGGGTGTCCGAGTAGATGAACATCGGATCGATACCGGTCATCCGCTGCATGTGTGCTTCTCCACGTGGTGAGGGGTTCCGGTGGACTCGACGCTACCGCCCGACCCGCTGCCGACCCCGCCTCCCCCCTCGAACCCTCGGAGGCGGACACCAGCGCACTGCATTGAGTCGGGAATGGAGGTCGATGTGGCTCTCCCCACAGCCTCCCTCCCGGGCGGGCGCGATACAACCCACGAAACGCATCTTTTTGTTGCGTTCACGTGAGGGCTCCCTGACACGGGGGGTGTGCCGCGCCCTCGCCACGAGCGCCCCGGTCCGCCCGGCGGTGATCGCTAGGACGCCGTCCCGTGGGGGCGCCACTGGGCCAGCCGCGCCCGGTCGACCTCGCGCCGCCGGGCGAAGCGCTCGGCCTGCTCGCTGACGGGCCCCGGACCGGCCCCTCCCGGGGTGCGCCGTCGTGTCACCGCCACACCCGGTTCGAGCAGTTCCACGGCGGTCTCCCCCAAATCGGGGTGGGCCGCCACCAACTCGACCAGGGGCACGTGGCGCTCGAGCGACTCGCGCACCAGGCCGCCGACCAAGCCGTGGGCCTGGCGGAAGGGCATGCCCTGCTCGACCAGCAGCTCGGCCAGGTCGATGGCCGCCGCGGCCGGACCGTCCGCCGCGGTCTGCATGCGCTCCTCGTTCCACGTGGCGGTCTCGTAGACGCCGCGCAACGCAATCAGGGCACGCGTGACCTGGGTCACGGCGTCGAAAATCGGCTCCTTGTCCTCCTGCAGGTCGCGGTTGTAGGCGAGCGGGAGGCCCTTGAGCGTGACCAGCATCGCGGTGAGGTGCCCGATGAGGCGACCCGACTTGCCCCGGGCCAACTCGGCCACGTCGGGGTTCTTCTTCTGCGGCAGCATCGAGCTGCCGGTGGCGTAGGCGTCATCGAGCGTGCAGAAGCCGAACTCCTCGGTCGACCACAGCACGATCTCCTCGCCCATGCGCGACAGGTGCACCCCCAGCAGCGCCAGATCGAAGAGCGCCTCGGCCACGAAGTCGCGGTCGGACACGGCATCGAGCGAGTTCTCGAAGCGGCCGTGAAAGCCCAGCTCGGCCGCCACGTAGTCGGGATCGAGCGGCAACGACGAGCCGGCCAGCGCGCCCGCGCCGAGCGGCGACGTGTTGAGCCGGTCCACCGTCGTGACGAGACGGTCGACGTCGCGCGCGAGCGCCCAGCCGTGCGCCAGCAGGTGGTGCGCCAGCAGCACCGGCTGCGCCCGCTGCATGTGCGTGTAGCCGGGAAGGTAGACACCGTCGGACTCGCGAGCCCGTTCGGCCAGCGCGTCCTGCAGGGCCATGATCTCCTCGGCCACGCCGATGAGGGACCGGCGGCACCAGAGGCGCAGCGCCGTGGCCACCTGGTCGTTGCGGCTGCGCCCGGTGTGCAGCTTGGCGCCCACGTCGCCCGCCAACTCGGTGACGCGTCGTTCGACGGCCGTGTGGACGTCCTCGTCACCGGGCGCGAAGACGAAGGCGTCCGTGGCGAGCTCCTCCTCCACGATGTCGAGCGTCTCAATCAAGGTGGTCACCTCGCTGTCGCTGAGGATGCCCGCCTTGCCGAGGCCCTTGACGTGCGCCCGCGAGCCGGCCAGGTCGTCGTGGGCCAGCACGCGGTCGAAAGGCAGGCTGACCGTGAACGCGGCCACGGCGTCCGCCATGCCCGTTGAGATCCGTCCCTCCCAGAGCGTCAATGTTCGCCCCTCACCTCTCCTGCCTCCGCCGGCGGTGGCGCCTCGACGCCCGTCTGCGCACCCGGGCCCTGGCGGGCCGACCACGTGGCCACCCCGAGACCCCACAAGCGTACGAACCCTTCGGCGTCCGCGTGCCGGAAGCTGTCCGACGCATCGTAGGTCGCCAGGTCATGGTCGTAGAGCGCGACGGGGCTGCGGCGACCCACGACGGCACAGGTGCCCGGTGCGGCAAAGCGCAACCGCACCTCCCCCGTCACGTGGCGCTGGCTCTCGGTGATGAAGGCCTGCAACGCGGAGCGCAGCGGCGAGTACCACAACCCGTCGTAGACGAGCTCGGCCCAGCGCGGCTCGAGGCGCGCCTTCTCGTGGTGGACGTCCCGTTCGAGCGTCAGGTCCTCGAGATCGGAGTGCGCCAGAATCAGGGCCAGGGCGGCCGGGCACTCGTAGACCTCACGGCTCTTGATGCCGACCCGGCGGTTCTCAATCATGTCGAGACGGCCGAAGCCGCGGCTCCCCGCCATCTGGCCGAGCCGGGCGATCAGGTCGTAGGGACCGAAGGTGGTGCCGTCGAGGCTGACCGGCACGCCGGCCTCGAAGCCCACGATGGTCTCGACCGGATCGGTCTCGCTCACCCGCGTCAGCGTGTAGACGTCGTCGGGCGCCGGCGCCCAGGGGTCCTCGATCGCCCCGCATTCGATGGCCTTGCCCCAGAGATTGTCGTCGATGGAGTACAGCTTCTCCTTGGTGACCGTGATCGGAATGTCCCACTTGGCGGCCAGCTCGACGCAGTCCTCGCGGGTCAAGCCCCAGACCCGGGCCGGCGCGTAGATGCCGAGGTCCGGGGCCAGGGCGCGCACCCCGACCTCGAAGCGCACCTGGTCGTTCCCCTTGCCCGTGCAGCCGTGCGCGACGGCGGTCGCCCCGTGCAGGCGAGCCTGGGAGACGAGGTGGCGGACGATCACCGGCCGCGAGAGGGCCGAGACGAGCGGGTACTTGCCCTCGTAGCGCGCGTTGGCCTGCAGGGCCGGCACACAGAACTGCTCCGCCATTTCGTGGCGGGCGTCGATCACGACGGCCTCGACCGCCCCGGCGGCCAGCGCCCGCTTGCGGACGGCGTCCCAGTCCTCACCGCCGCGGTCGGCCGACTGCCCGACGTCGACCGCGACGGCCACCACCTCGACGCCCTCGTTCTCAATGAGCCAACGCACGGCGACAGACGTATCGAGGCCACCGCTGTAGGCCAATACCACCCGATCAGGCATGTTCAGTCCTCTTCCTTCCCATTCAAAGCGATCTTGTTCGTCACGACGATGCCCGCCACATCGCGCAGGCGCTCCGCCATCGGCGCACCGCCGATGTGCTCCTCGACGATGACCAGCACCGTGTCGTCACCCGCCACGGTGCCCACGACCTCCTCCAGCCCGCTGCGGTCCAGCGCGGAGCCGACCACGTGGGCCGAGCCCGGCGGCGTGCGCAGCACCACGAGGTTCCCCGAGTGGGCCACCTCGACGACCCACTCGCCCAGCACGCGCCGCAAGTGGTCCTCGGGCGCGATCTGCTGTGCGGGGAGCTCGGGCAACGCGTAGGCCGTCTCGCCACCGGGCAGGCGGACCTTCACCGCGCCCAGGTCCTCGAGGTCGCGCGACACCGTCGTCTGGGTCGCCTCGATCCCCTGCTCCCCCAGCAGGGCCACCAGCTGGGCCTGGTTCGTCACCGGCTGGGACTCCAGCAACTTCGTGATGCGGTGCTGCCGTTGGTTCTTCGTCAGCCGGCTCGGCGCCTGCCCGCTCATGGGGACCCTTCCACGACCCAGGCCAGAACGCCCCGCATGGCTGTGCGCCGGTGCGCGGCCTGGCGCCAGACCAGCGAGCGCGATCCCTCCAGGACGTCGTGGGTGATCTCCTCACCCCGATGCGCCGGCAGACAGTGCAGCACGACGGCGTCGTCACCCGCCTGCTCGACGAGCGCACCGTCGACGGTGAAGCCTTCGAAGGCGGCGAGACGGGTCGCCCGCTCTTCTTCCTGGCCCATGCTCGTCCACACGTCGGTGTAGAGCACGGCAGCGCCCTTGGCCGCCTGCCCGGGGTCGTCGGTCGTCTGCACGGTGCCGCCACGGCCGACGCGATCGGCGAAGGCCTGCAGGTCTGCCAGGTCGTCGGCGGAGAACGTGTAGGCGGCCGGGCTGGCGAAGCGCACCTCCATGCCCTCGAGCAGGCCCGCCTTGGCCAGCGAGCGCGCCATGTTGTTGGCGTCCCCGACGTAGGTGAGCACGCGGCCGGTCAGCGAGCCGAGCGCCTCGCGCATGGTGAGCACATCGGCCACGGCCTGGCACGGGTGGGCGGTGTCGCACAAGAGGTTCACCACCGGGACCTCGAAGCCGCTCCGCCGCAGAGCACCGGCCATGCGCACGAGCATGGAGTGCTCGAACACGCGCGCGCAGAGGACGCGGTGGTAACAGGCAAGCGTGCGGGCGACGTCCTCCGCCGTCTCGCGCTCGTCCAACCCGACCTCGGTCCCCTGGATGTAGACGGGGTGCCCGCCCAGGTCCACGACCGCCATCTCGGTGGAGTTGCGGGTACGGGCCGACGGCTTCTGGAAGAGCAGCGCCACGCCCTGGCCGGCCAGCGGTCGCCCGGCCGGCGGGTCGAGGGCGAGCCCGAGCAGGTGCTCCCAGGCATCGGGATCGAGGTCGTCGAGGTCGAAGAAGTTGCGCATGGGCCGGTTCGCTCCCCTACCGCGATCCGCCGGCGCCCGGAAGCGACGCCGCAAGGCCCTCGCCGAGGATCCTCAGCGCGGCGTCGATCTCGTCGTCGCGCACCAACAGGGGCGGCGCGACGCGGATGGCGTCGGGCCGCACGGGGTTCACCAGCAGGCCGTGCACCAACGCCCAGGCCGCCGCCTCCTTGGCCACCGGCGCCTGGAGCTGCGCGGCCAACAACAGGCCGGCCCCGCGCACCGAGACGACACCCGGCAGTGTGGCCAGCCCGTCGGCGAGGCGCTCGCCCCCCTCGCGGGAGCGGCGGCACACGTCCTCGGACTCCATGACGGCCAGCGTCGCCCTGACCGCCGCCAGAGCGAGGGGCTGTCCGCCGAACGTCGACCCATGGTCTCCCGGCCCGAAGGCCGCCGCCACTTCCGCCCGGGCCCAGCAGGCGCCGACCGGCATGCCGTTGCCGAGCGCCTTGGCCATCGTCACCACGTCGGGCTCGAGCCCCTGGGCCTGGAAGGCGAACCAGTGCCCCGTCCGGCCGAGGCCGGTCTGCACCTCGTCGAGCATGAGCAGCGCGTTGCGCTCGGTGCAGAGCGCCCGCACCGCGCCCAGGTAGTCCGAGCTCGGGACCATGACGCCGCCCTCGCCCTGCAGCGGCTCCAGCAGGACGGCGGCGACAGTGTCGGGGTCGAGCGCCTTGTCCAGGGCGTCGACGTCGTCGTAGGGCACGTGCACGAACCCCTCGGGCAGCGGCACGAACGGCGCCTGCTTCTCGGGCTGCCCGGTCGCGGTGAGCGTGGCCAGCGTGCGGCCGTGAAACGCGTTGTCGGCGCTGATCACGACGTGGCGGCCGGGACCGGCCCAGCGCCGGGCCAGCTTGAGCGCACACTCGTTGGCCTCGGCCCCCGAGTTGGCGAAGAAGACCTGGCCGCCGGCCTGGCCGGTGCCGCCGTTGATGAGCCGGTCGATGGTGCGGGCGACCTCGGGAGCCAGCGTGTTGCCGTACAGGTTCGAGACGTGGCTGAGCGTCCGCGCCTGCTCGGCCACGGCATCGGCCACCGCCGGGTGGGCGTGGCCCAGCGACACCACGGCCAGGCCGGTGATGAAGTCGAGGTATTCGCCGCCGTCGGCGTCGTAGAGCACCGTGCCCTGGCCCCGCACGAAGGTGGCAGGCGGGTCGGCGTAGGTGCGCATGAGCGACGAGCGCTCCGACGGGGCCGCGGGCCCGGTGTCGAGTTCGGCGTCGCTCACGGGACCACCATCGTCCCGACGCCCGAGTCGGTGAACAGCTCGAGCAACAGGGCGTGGGGTTCACGCCCGTCGAGGATGTGTGCCTGGCCCACCCCGGCCCGCACGGCACCGGCGCAGGCCTCGACCTTGGGGATCATGCCGCCCTGCACTCCCCCGTCGCGGACGATCTCGTCGATGACGGCGGCGGAGGCCTGGTGGATCACCGTCGTGGGATCGTCGGCCACAACCCGGAGTCCTTCGATGTCGGTCAAGAAGATGAGTTTCTCGGCCTGCAGCGCCTCCGCCAACGCACCGGCCACCGTGTCGGCATTGATGTTGTAGGCCTGGCCCGACTCGTCGGCCCCGATCGTCGCCACGACAGGGATCAGCCCCTCGGCCAGCAGCCGTTCGAGCATGATGGGATCGACGACCGACACGTTGCCGACGAAGCCCAGGTCGGCGTGACGCGGTGCGGCCGTGATGAGATTCGCATCCTCCCCGGACAGCCCGACGGCAATCGGCCCGTGCACGTTGATGGCCGACACGATGTCACGGTTCACCTTGCCCACCAGCACCATGCGGGCGATGTCGAGCGTGTCGGCATCGGTCACCCGTAACCCGTTGCGGAATTCCGTCACCTTGCCGAGCCGTTCCATCAGCTCGCCGATCTGGGGGCCGCCGCCGTGCACCACGACGGGCAGCATGCCCACGGCCCGCATGAGGACCACGTCTTCGGCGAAGGAGGCCAGCGCGTCACCGGCGGACCCGGCGTCCTCGCCGTCTGCCGCGCCGTCTGCCGCATGCAGCGCGTTGCCGCCGTACTTGACGACGACGATCTTCTCCCAGAAGCGGCGGATGTAAGGCAACGCTTCGACGAGCACGGAGGCCGTCTTGGCTGCCGCCGCCTTCTGCGCCCGCGTGACCTTGGGCGGCACGACCGGAGCCTCGGGAGCCGTCACGATGTCGTCTTGTTCTCGTCGATGTAGCCGTAGCCGAGGTCCGCTCCCGAGGACGACCGCCTCGCCCGAGCCGAGCCCGAGGTCGCAGTCGAGGACGACGTGGCGGCCCGCCATGTGCGCGGCCACCGCCGCCGCGTCATGGGGCACCCCCACCCCACCGGCACACACCACGGTGCTGCCGTAGGCGAGCAAGACCCGGTCGATGTCGAAGGGGGTCCCGGCCGAGCCGAGCTCGGAGATGATGCGCCCCCAGTAGGGATCTTCGCCGAAGAGTGAGCACTGCACGAGCATGGAGTCCGCCACCTTGCGGGCCGCGATGTGTGCCGCCTCGTCACTCACCGCACCGCGGACGTGCACGTGTGCCACCTTGGTCGCGCCCTCGGCGTCGTCCACCATCTGCTCGGCCAGTGACCGGCAGGCCTCGTAGAGCGCGGCGGTGAGGACCGCCGGCGACGGGCTGGCGCCGAGCCCGTTGGCCAACACCAGCACGGTGTCGTTGGTGGAGGTGCAGCCGTCAACCGTGATCGTGTTGAACGACGCCGCCACGGCCTCGCGCAGTGCGGTCTGCAGGGTGGCGGGGTCGACGACGGCGTCGGTCGTGCAGACGGCGAGCATGGTGGCCATGTTGGGCGCCAGCATGGCGGCGCCCTTGGCCATCCCGCCCACGGTGAAGCCGTCGCCCTCGACGACGACCTCCTTCGGCACGGTATCGGTCGTCATGATGGCCCTGGCGGCTTCGGCCGCCGACTCGGGCCGGCCGGTGCGCGCCATCACGATCGGCTCAATTTCCGGGATGACGTGATCGATCGGGAACGGAATCCCGATGAGGCCCGTCTGGCAGATCAGGATCTCTTCGGCGGTGGCGCCGATGTCACCGGCCACTGCCGTGCACAGCCGCTCGGCGGCCTCCCGACCGGGGACCCCGGTGGCGGCGTTGGCGTTGCCCGACGTCAGGATGACACCCGCCGCCCTGCCGCTCGTGGCGGCCAGGTGGGCCCGACTCACCTGGACGGGTGCGGCGGCGGCCAGGTTCGACGTGAAGACGCCCGCGGCGGGCACGGCCCGGCCGTCGGCCGTCGCCACCACGGCGACGTCGTGCGCCTTGGCCGCCTTGATGCCGGCGTACCCGCCGACGGCAACGAAGCCCTGCGGTGCGTTGACGCTCACGGGTACACCCCGGCGATCGGAAGCCCGGTCGTCTCGGGCAGTCCCAGTGCGGCGTTGGCGCACTGGATCGCCTGGCCCGATGCGCCCTTGACGAGATTGTCGAGCGCGCACAAGGAGAGGACCCAGCCGGTGCGGGGATCGACCCGGGCCGTCACGTGGGCGGCGTTGGAGCCCGCCGTGGCCTTGGTCGAGGGCGGGGCCTCGGTGACGACCACGAACGGCTCGGCGTCGTAGGCCTCGTGCAGGGCGGCCATGACGGTATCGGTCGTCGGGAGCCGTACCGGCCGCCGGCCGGGCGTAACAGGTGGCGAGGATGCCGCGCGTCATGGGCGCCAGGTGCGGCGTGAAGAGCACCTGCCCGCCGATGATCTGCTCCATCTCAGGGGTGTGCCGGTGGTCGAGCAAGCCGTAGGCCGTGAAGTCCTCGTCGACTGTTCCGAAGTGCAGCGACTCCTTGAGCCCGCGCCCGGCCCCCGAGACACCCGAAGCGGCGTCGACCACGATGCCGGTCGGCTCAATCAGTCCCGCCCGCACGAGGGGGGCGAGGGCCAGCCCGGCCGAGGTCGGATAGCAACCGGCGGCCGCCACGAGCGTGGCGCCGGCCAGGTCGTCGCGGAACAATTCGGGCAGGCCGTAGACGGCCTCGTGCCAGCAGTTCCGGTGTGCTGTGCTCGTCGCCGTACCACCGGGGGTAGAGGGCGGCGTCCTTCAGCCGGAAGTCGGCGGCCAGGTCGACGACGAGTCCCACCCGGGACCGCAGCTCGGGGACGATGCGCTGGGACTCCCCATGGGGCAGACCACAGAACACCAGGTCCAGACCGTCGAAGCGGGCCGGATCATTGTCCTCGTAGGCCAGGCCGGGATAGGCGGCTGCCAGCGACGGCGTGTGCTCCCCCACCTGCTCGCCGGCGTGCGAATGGGCCGTGGCCACGGCGACCTCGAACTCGGCATGCCCCGCCAGCAGGCGCAACAGCTCAGACCCGGTGTACCCCGACGCCCCGAGAATCCCTGCTTTCATCGCATAAGTATACATACATCTGCATATTCATGGGACGGCATCAGCCAGTGACCGGCGCGACATCGGACAGCTACGTCGCCGCCTTGCTGCCCGAGAAGATCGCGCCCCAGGGCCTCGAAAGGTCCTGGGGTTCCAAGAGGTTCAAAGACAGCAGCACCTGCAGCGAGGAGGCCAACGGACAGCAACACGGACCCGATGGCGTCGAGTGGCGTATGCCAGCGCGCGCCGACCACCGCCAGCGACATAAGGAGGACCCACCCCGCGCCGAGGGCGAGAAGGACACGGCGCTCCCGTTTGCCGAGCAGCGGGCCGAGTGCGAACCACATGGCAAGCGCAATCGCGCTGACGGCCGTGACGTTGCCGGAGGGGAAGGTGAGTTCGCTGTCATAGGTCCGCTGAACCAGCGGCTTGATCCCGTGCTCGCTAATGAGCAGAGCCCATAGGGCGACCGCAGCGTAAAAGAGGACACGAACAAATGCCCGCCTCGCCAGGCTGATGCCGAAGGAGACGACGAGGACGGCAACGATGGTCGGGGCGGCCAGGAGTTCAGCGAGATCGGCCCAGTGCCTGGTGGCAGAAGGAGGCCCGAGCCAGTTGATGGCGGCGATCCTCGAACCCGTACGGCGAACTCCCATGTGCAACCGTCGAAGCCAGTGTGGCGGTTGCGTACAGACACACCAGCGCGATGACGCCAAGTCTGGCCCGCGGCACCGAAGCAAACTACGTCGCCCATGGGAGGCCGTGCCGTGGCCCTGCGAACGTGGTCACCTCGACCCGGGGCCGAGGCATATCGCGCCGCAGAGTGACACGCCAGCCCGGCGAACGGGGGCACGTTCAGTCTCGGTGCTCCGGAGGTGTGGGCAGGTTCTGCACCCGCAACTGCCCCCGTGCGATGAGTTTGCCGTCGTCTTCCCTTTCGATTTCGACGAGCCAAATCTGTTGCGTCCGACCAGCGAGGATGGGCGTGCCCGTGGCCCGTACGCGCCCTGCTCGATGGGGACGGAGGAAGTCGGTGGAGTTCGCGACACCGACGACGGCCATGCTGCCCGTGATCTCGCGGGCAGCGGCCGCGGCTCCATGACTGCCGACGGACTCGACGATCGAGGCCCACACGCCACCGTGGACGATGCCGTACGCTTGCTGATGTCGTTCATCGATATCGACATATCCCACGACTCGCGTCGGTGTCATTTCGTCGATTCTGAGCCCGAACGCGCTGTCCCAGCCTGGTTGCGGTTCCACCCAGTGCCTCTCTTTGGTTGCGTTGCGCAATGGTAGGAGAGGCGGACGCCCCCACGAGCCGGACTCGCACACCTCAGCGGCGGGAGGGGACGCTCCCCGTCATGAAGCTGCTCGGCCGCCATGGGCACCGAGACGACGCAACAGGCGTCGGTCGGTCAGTGCGCCGGTTGCGACCGCTCAGCCCGGACTCGCGTCAGGGCGGTCCGGTCCCGGAGATGTGCGCCCTTGCCCGATCCGGGGCATCCGGAGTGGCGATCCGCAGCGTCAGTTTAGATTGACATCTCAATACTGTCAGTCTAAACTGACACACATGGACAGAGACAGACTCAGCCTGGATCGTCGCGTCGGATGACCCGGCAATTGGGCTTCGCGCCTCGTCGGCGCTCCATCGCCTGGCGGAGAGGGTCGAAGCGAATCAGGTGGCGTCGGCCCGGGAGAAGGGCTGGTCGTGGCAGCAGATCGGAGACGCTTTGGGAGTGACCCGCCAATCCGTGCACACCAAATACAACAAGGAGGCGTCGTGACCACCGAATCCGTCGCACCAGAGGTCCTTCACGCCTGGGCCGTCTCTCTGCGGGCCAGTGAGGAGGCTCGTCGCCGGGGTGATCGCCGAACGGGCACCGAACACCTCTTGCTCGCCCTGCTGGAGGATCCCTCCATCGAAGTCGTGTTGGGCGTGAGCCTGCAGCAAGCTCGCCAGGCCCTTGAGTTGCTCGACCACGAAGCCCTGGGTGCCCTGGGCATTGCGTCGGGCACCGACGCTCCCCCGTTGCCGATGCGAGCCGTGCCGAAGAGGCCAAGGATCAGAGACATCGCGCAAAAGGATCGCCTCCGCATGACTCCCGCGGCAAAGAAGGTGCTCGAGGAAGCGTCGAAGTCCAACCGTCGGAAGCTCCAGCTCACGGCGCAGCAGGTGCTGGTCCAGATCCTTGCTCTCCAACCCCCAGATCCTGCGGCGGTGCTGCTGGGCAGTCTCGGCGTGAACACGTCAGAGGTTCGTCACCGATTGGATGCGGTCACGCCCGACAGCTGAGGTTCCAGCGATCTGAGACGACTTTCAAGTGAAGGCGTCCGGATCGGGCCATTCCACGCAGATCGGGACCACTTTCAGAAAATGCTCTCAATCCGTAGGCGGAACTGGGCTCGTCGGCAGGCTACTGAACCCATCGGCAGAAAGAACTCGAGCTGAATGTTGTCCGGGTCCCGAAATGCGAGACCCGCCCCGTATGGTCGATCCAAGATCTCGACCGTGCTCGATACCCAAGGCATCGAGTCGTGCTGGCCAGGATTCGAGCTCTTCTCGACTCGCGCAACCAAAGGCGATGTGGTCGAGTCCGATTCGAAATTCATCGAACACGTCGCCCTCAAGCTGATGCTGATTCTCGTGGATTGCAAACATCGGTTCAAACCAGAGCGCCGCTCGAAAGTTGGCCTCGTCCATGACAACAGGCGGCGACTCGAAGAGGCGCTCGTACCACTCAATGCTTCGTTGGAGATTGGAAACTGTCAAGGCGTAATGGTTGAAGGCTGGAAATGATGACATGCACCAACCCTATGTACTCCGGGAATCCCCACGGTCTCGTCCGGCGAACGGGCGGGTTCGCACGTGACCGGACGGCCTCTGGGGCTCACATGATGCGCCTACTGACCAGTAAGGTCGAAATGTGATCGCCCGAGATCAGGCGCCGGCGGCCTTCACGGCATGGGACAGATTGATCGAAGCAGTCGCTTCGACCATGCCGACCGACCTGAGGGAGCGGGCCCGTGCCATCGCTCGGGCCAGCCTCGACCCCGCTGTTCCTGCCATGCCGAGATCTGACTCCATGACCTTCGCCGAACAGATGGTCGTCGATGTTGCCTCCATGACCACCGATGTTCGAGCAGCCGGACTGGCCGAACTCGGGGCCGGCGCCCCAGCCTTCGTCCTTGCCGTATGGATCGAGGACATGACGATTCGCGCCGGAACTGCCTGGCGCGAGATGTTCGGCGAAGAATGGCGTCCGATCGCGGTTTCTGCTGGAACAAACGCCTGGGTGGCCCACGAACGTTTTCTCCTCGAAGTCGCGAAGCTGCACGCCCTCGATCCGGTGACCTCCGAACTCGTGAGGCTCCGCGGAGCAAGAGCCCACGGCTGCCGGCTCTGCCAGTCCCGCAGGAGTGTGAGTGCCATCGATCAGGCAGGTCGGAGCGATCTGTTCGATCACGGAGACCCGAGCGGTATCTCCGACGCTCAGGCCCTGGCGCTGCACGTCGTCGATGTCTTCGTGTGGCAGCCGATCCAGTGGCCACACGGGCTCGGCGCGCAGATCGTGGACGCTCTTGGTCCTGCCGCCGCAACCGAGCTGATCCTCGATATTGTCCGAAATGCCGCCAATAAGATCGCTGTGGCCTTCGACGCGGACGACCCGCAGGTCGAGACGGGCGTCGAGTACTACGACATTGACGTGTCGACCGGGGAACTGCGCTACAACGTCAGCCCCGTGACCCCAAGCTCCTGAACGGCCGCCCATCAGAGGCGCCCAGATCCTGGGTTCTCAGAGACTTGAGAAGCGTCGCAGAGCCGGCGTTCGGAGGCACCGCGTAGGCTCCGCTCCGTGCGAGCAATGAGAGCAATGCCTCTCTTCGGGCTCCTCTTCATGGGATTCCTCACGAGCACCGGATTCCCGACCCCTGCGGGGGCAAAGGAACGGCCTCCACCCCACTCATCCTCATAGCTGTCCGAGGAGTGCGGGACCCGGAAAGCACTGCAGCCAAAACGATGAGTCAGGTGCTTCGGGGATGGTGACATCCATGGACGACTCGCCAACGGCCTAGCGTTAGGTGATGGTGGTCCGGCACATTGTGCTCGCCAGGTTGGCCAGTTCACAAAGTGCTGCGATTACCTCGGTGACCACCCCGTCCTGACTGGGCACGAGCTGATCGCCGAAATCCCCGATACCGCGCAGGCCCGGAGGCAACTCGACTTGGACGCCATGCGACGAGGGCAGATTGACTGGGTTGTTCGGATGGAATCCAAGCCGAACCCGCTCGTCGGCCACGTGATAGCCCGTGAATCGGTCGTGTAAGAGTCGGCGCGCGGCATCCAAGAGTTCCGTGTTCCTCCCACCCACGATGATCCCACGAAGCGGGCCAGACTGCCTGCCAAGAAGCGCCGGGCCGTAGGGCTCGACGACAACGCCTCCAACAGGATCAGCGGTGAGCGCGAATCCGTCGCGCCCGAACCCATGGACCGAGATTGCAATCTCGACATGCTGCAAGAAGGCTCGCAGCCGATCCGAATCATCGGGATTGTGGCGCCGCGACGTGAGGTGAAACCGCAATCCGCTCGGTTGGAGAATCGCGTAATACGAGGCTCCTGTCTGCTGGGCAATTCGGCTGGCGATCTCGTGCGTTCCCCGGTCCTGTGATCCGCCATGCAGCGCCATGAGACCGACGGCCGATCGAAGCTCGCAGATCTCCTGGACACCCGGCCAGGACAGGAGTTCAGCCAAATCCATGCTCACAGACTTGCATGTGGTGAGACTTTCCGGGTTCTGCAGAACCGTTTCATGGTCCCGGCGTGAGGAGGCATCCGAGAGTTGATCATCATCGGGCTGTCAGGCTCCGAGGCAAGTGCCACTCACCCGGCCAATAGCGGCAGTTTGGGTCGCGCACGACGACCCATGTGAACCGGCAGACGGCTTGATCGGTCTCCCTGTCACATATTGGAGTTCCCTGGGGTCAGAGACGTTTAGTAATCCACACATCCAAGGAGACCGAAATGGACGCTCGACTCGACTTCTACAGCAATGACATAGCCGGCCAATTCACCAAGAAGATCAACTCAGCAGGGGCAGTCATCACCAGCTCAACTTTGCCGGCGGCGACCCAAGAGCTCGTGAAGATTCGAGCCAGTCAGATCAACGGCTGCGGTGTCTGCCTCGACATGCACACCAAGGATGCCGAGCACGCCGGAGAGAGCTCGCTGCGAATCAACCTTGTCGCAGCGTGGCGAGAGGCGACCGTCTTCACCGAAGCTGAGCGGGCTGCGCTCGAACTCACCGAGCAGGGAACGCGAGTCGCCGATGGAGGCGGCGTCTACGACGCTGCGTGGGCTCACGCGGCCAAGCACTTCGACGACGCTCAGCTCGGCGCGTTGGTGTGCCTCATCGCCCTCATCAACCTCTACAACCGACTCAACGCCATTACCCGTCAGCCCGCGGGTGACTATACGCCTGGTCAGTGGGCCTGAGAGTCAAGACCCGACCTCCGCAAGCGCAGCGATGATCGCGGTGAAGGAGGATGTGAGTGATGGACGAGAACGATTGGCTGGCAGATCGCTTTGAAGAGCAGCGGGCACAACTAAGGGCACTCGCCTATCGGATGTTGGGCTCGTTCGCCGAGGCCGACGACGCTGTCCAGGATGCCTGGGTCCGAGCCAGCCGGGCCGGCACGAACGACATTGAGAACTTTGGTGGATGGTTGACGACGATCGTCGCCCGCGTGTGTCTGAACATGCTCCGAACTCGCAACATGCGACGCGAGAAACACCTGGAGTTGCATCTCCCTGATCCGGTCATCCGCCCAGTGGGCGAACTCGGTCCGGAAGGCGAGGCGCTCCTGGCCGACTCGGTCGGACTTGCGCTCCTCGTCGTGTTGGACGCGCTGACTCCCGCTGAGCGCCTGGCGTTCGTTCTCCACGACATGTTCGAACTGCCATTCGAGGAAATCGCTCCCATGGTCGATCGATCCCCGGCCGCCGCCAGGCAACTCGCAAGCAGGGCACGGCGTCGGGTAAGGGGTGCTGAAGTCCCAGATGCCGACCTGGTTCGCCAGCGCACGGTTGTCGACGCCTTCTTCTTGGCGGCGCGCAGTGGTGACTTCGACGCACTCGTCGCCGTGCTCCACCCTGACGTCGTCTTGCGGGCAGACTTCGGGCCCAGCCGCCCTGCTGCTTCCACGATCGTCCGCGGTGCAGCGGCTGTCGCTCGGCAAGCGCGCCTCGGCGCAAATCCTGCGGCGGTGCTCCTTCCAGCCCTGATCAACGGTGCCGCCGGCGTCGTCATCACGCTCGACGGGCAGCCGCACGGCGTGATGGCTTTCACAGTCGTCAGTGACCAGGTCGTCGAGGTTGACATCATCGGCGATCCCGAGCGCATCCGCAGAGTGGCATCAGAAGTCCTTCGTGGCGGGTAGCACGCCACAAACACCGGGGCTCGTGGTCGACCCCGCAACGGCGAGTTGCAGGGTCCGGTGGTGCCGACGGTTAGGACGATGTGATGGTGACCTTGAGCATCCGGTGGGTGACGTCGGGAGGAACACCTGAGGCGCTTCCTTGGCCATTGATCTTTTCGACAACGCTCATCCCCGAGGTGACGTGACCGAACAGGGAGTACGAATTCGATAGCGACTCGCCCTGCGTACCGGCGACGATGAACCACTGGCTGCCGCCGCTATGCGGTTGGCCGGTGTTGGCCATGGCCACGGATCCGAGCGGGTACTGGTCGCTCGGATTCGATGCTTTCGCGGGCAGTTCGTCGGGGATGGTGTACCCCGGGCCGCCGCTCCCCGTCCCGGTAGGGTCCCCCGTTTGATCCACGAATCCCGGGATCACCCGGTGGAAGATCACGCAGTCAAAGAAATGGTGCTGAGCCAGAAAGACGAAGTTGTTGACAGTTTGGGGCGCATCCTTCGCATCAAGCGCAATGACAAATGTGCCCACATCCGTCTTCACGGTGGCGCTATAGGTCTTCGCCGAATCGGTAATCGTGGCGGGCGCGCTGCTCCACTTCGGCTTCTTGAGTGCTGTTGCAGGGTTCTTTGGACAGCCGGCTGCCACCGAAGTTGCGTTTGCCACCGCCTGCGCCTTCCTCTCGGCCACCGAACCACTCGTCCCGAGGAGATCGTCACATTGATGAATCTCGAGTTCTGTTGTGCTGCTGCGGTCGCCAGCACGTCTTTCTCGTGCGCGGTAAGTGGAACCGGCGTCGCCGTGGTGGTACTGGTCGTCGAACTCGAGGGCAGGCCCAAGGACAGTGCCGTGAATTCGAATGCGGCGCCGCGGTGCCAGGCGATGATGTAGGCCGAATCCGCGCCCAGCCGCTCGACGGCTGATTTTCCGAGACTCTTCGGAGGGTTCAGTCCCGCTTGCGCCTTGTCATTGGATGCAAGACTCTTCAAGAGCGATTCTGCATCTGATGCTGATTTGCAGTAGAGCACCTCGGACTCCAAACCGAGTTTCCCGGATGCACTCGCCAATTCCTCTCGGGCTCCATCGGGGCACCCGGTGACGCCGGTGCTCGTTGAGGTGGTGGGAGCGCTGACGACCTCCGTGAATCCCGCCTGCTTCGCCGCAGAGACCGGAACGAGCGCGCTTGTGGACGGCTTCGATGCCGAGGACGTGGCCGCTGTCGCAGGCACGGCGACCATGGACCCTGCGACCGCGACAACGGTTGCGAGAATGCTTCCTGCGGCGACGAGATTTGGAGTCGGCTTTCTCACTAGCACACGTCTTTCTAAAGGGGAGGGCCCCCGAGCTCGATCGGCCAAGAGGCGATTCAGTTCGGATGCCGCTGGCTTTGGGCAGGAAGATAGTCGAACTGCGAGGTGTTGATGCCTCGCCCGAAGCTTCGTGTGGATGTGCTCTGGCTCCCCCGACGCGCCTGTTCAGACGGAGCATTGGGGCCAATGCCTGATCACTGGCGGCCACTCGGTGATGCCGTGATGCTTGAAAGTTGGCTCATACTCGGAGCACGTAACGAACCAGTGCCCGCCTGCTGTCGCTCAAATCTCCGCGTGGTGCAGGACTGCAAACTGCGTGTGTCCTCCGGGAGCGCTCAGCCTGGCCCACGCCTCATGGCTCATTTGGACGGGACCCGGGGCAGGTGTCACCAGTTGTCCAGCGCATAGGTGTGGACCTCGACAATCGCGAGCAGGTTGCTCAAGCGGTCCAATATCGCCTCCATGTTGCCCGAAGGATGGGAGGTCGCTCGCTGCGCGGTGAGCGCCACTTCAGCGCAGATCTTGAGCATCTGGGTCACACGCAATCCGAGCTCCACAACCGGGCAGGTGTTGGTCGCCATCCAAGCCATCGCATCCCGGGTCGAAGCGGCCAGCTCGTCGGACGCCGCCAACATGGTGACTTCGTTCACCGCGAGTGATACGGAGAGACGGCGTTCGGCGCCCGTGACGCGTCGAAGGGCCGGTGTCGCCTCAATGAGCCAGCGCTGTGCGGTTTGTTCTTTGTCCACGATCTCGGAAGTCTTGAGGAAGGCCTGACTCATAGTGGCGATCGAATCGCGGTCGCGCAATGGGTGTGGTCCAGAATCACCAGGACCTGCGGTGACGCTCAGCACGCTTTGCGAGTCCTTCGAGAACCGTTCGCGGAGACGTCACATTGCATGACTGGTCGTCACGCCGGACCAGATCAACTGGTCGCGGCTCCTGCTTTCTGCCAACGCGTGGACGCACCTGGGTGACGCGGCAGTCCCGACCGGCCCTTAGACCACGTCTTCGGTCGTCGCCCCACCCTGCGTGGCAAGCTCCAGATCCTTCTGCCAGAAGTTGCCTTCGCTCGCAACCTCGAATCCCATCATTTCGTTGACGGCGATCATCGGGGCATTGACCGAGGCATTCCCCGTGACGACGAGGCGCACCTCGGGCGCCCGGGCTGCCAGCAGATCGAGGTTGGCCAGCTTGATGGCCAACCCCAGCCGGTGGCCCCGGTGCTCGGGATCGACGACGGTCAGCATCTGCCACGCCTGCCCCGGAGACTCGGCACCGAGGCAGAGCTCGGTGCAGGCGACAAGGCGGCCGGAGGCGATGTGTTGCGCCACCGCGATGAGGTAGCGGGCACCGCGTGCGGCCCGCAGGGCATCGTTCTCCCGCACCCGTTCGGCATCCCAGACCTCCTCCTCATGGCCCTCGTCGCCGTGGGGCTCGTCGGTCGACATGCATCGGAAGAGTGCGCACTGGTCTTCGAGGTACTCGGCCGGCCACGGCGCCTCGAAGGTGAGGACACGGTAGGCATCGGCATCACGCGCCCGGGCGACTTCGGTGCGCAGCTCCTCCATCCGTGCCGAGTCCATCGGAACAGTGAGGTGCCGGATGTTTCCGTCCAGCATGACCTCGAAGCCCACCTTCGGCGCAAAGGACAGCGAAGCGTGACCGGGGCCGTAGTCGAGCGGCACGTCCACTATGGAGTTGAGCACGAGACGCCCCTCGGCCCGTCCGTGCTCGCCCATGGCTTCGACGATGGCCGTTCCAACGCCGCGGCGCCGATGCGCCGGGTGCACCGCCACGGTGACCTCACTGCTGCGCACGTTGTCGCGCAGCGGCATCTCCATCATGGCGACGCCGAGAATCGGGCCGCTGGGCTCCGCTCGCGCCGCCAGCAGGTCGAAGCGCTTCGACCGACTCTGGTGCTGGGCGAAGGCGCGAATGTCCGGCAGCGTGAAGCCGATCAGGTCCGGCCAGAGCTCCTCGTCGCTCGCCCGCAGAACCGCCGTCCATTCAGCCAGCTCGTCGTCGTCCGAATGGTCGACCAGGCGCACCTCCACCGGACTACCTTGCCACTTCTGGCGCCGTTCAGCGCAGGACGGCGCCGAACTCCTTCGCCACAGCGTCGATGCAGCGGGTCCGCAGCTCACCCACTTCTTCGTCGGTCAGGGTGCGGTCGTCAGCGCAGAAGCGCAGCCGGTAGGCCAGGCTGCGCGCACCCTCGTCGATACCCGGGCCGCGGTAGACGTCGAAGAGGTGCACCGACTCCAGGAGCTCGCCTCCGACAGTCCGCAGCGCATCAGCCACGGCATCGGCCGGATGCTCGTCGCCCACGACGAAGGCGAGATCGATGTCCGAGGACGGGAAGCGGCTGACCGCGCCTCCGGTGGTGATGCGGCGAGGCACCTGCTCTTCGTCGAGGAGCAGGCCCAGGTCGACCTCGAGCCATCCGACGCGGCGGGGCGTGGTTCCCCTGCCCGACGTTCGTGTGAGGTCGAAGCGTGCCGCCACGGCAGGGTCGATCTCCCCGACGGAGCCGATGGTGACCTCGTCGAGGCTGCCGGCCCGTGCCATGAGATGCGCCGAGCGAGTCGGATGGAGGCCCGGCAAAGGCGGCGTGCCGTCATTCGGCGGGACCAGGCGCACCCCGTCGAGCCGAAGGGCGTCCGCCAACACGTGCCACGCGGCAACCGCCGAGCGAGCATCGTCCTCCTCGCCGGCAAAGACCGCTGACAGGATTTCGCGCTCCCCCGGCAGTTCGGCCCGCTCGGTGCCGCCGGCGCCGCTCCGCTCCACCACTCGCGCCTTCCCTGCGCCGGGGTGCGAGAACACGACGCCTACCTCGAACAGTCGCACAGAGGGCTGTCGCCGGCTGGCGTTGTAGGCGAGTGCCCCGAGGAGACCAGGGAGCAGTGAGCGGCGCAAGAACGGCTTCTCGGCGTCGAGAGGGTTGGTGACCCGCACGGCGGGGCCGATGAGATCCACGTCGTCATGCGCAGTGGCAGACACGAAGGTATCGGTCCAGCCTTCCGAGGCACCCAGGCCGCGCAGCACCTCCTTCACCTCGCGCCGGGAACGCTGCCGCTGCGTCAGACGTCCCGGCTGCGGCCAGGTCGGAACCCGCCGTGGCACATTGGAGTAGCCGAAGGTCCGTGCGATCTCCTCAATGACATCGTCGATCCCGTAAGGCTCGGGCCGGATGTCGGGGCGATTCGTCGGCACCTCCACGATCAGCACGCCGTCGTCTGCGTCCTGCTGCTGTGGGAGCACCGTGAACCCGATCGGCTCAATGAGGCGGGCAATCTCCACCCGTCCGAGCGCCACGCCGATCTGACTGTGGACCCGGGCGATCGGCACCGAGACGACAAAGGGTTCGGGTACATCGGCGCGCACGTCGAGCATGCCATCGGCCACGGTGAGCCCCGGCACGCTCTCGGCCAGCAGTTGGCAGAAGCGCCGGACTGACGGCTCAATCACCCACGGATCGACGCCGCGCTCGAAGCGTGCCGAGGCTTCCGTGCGCAGTCCCAGGCGCTTGGACGAGCGGGCGATGGCCATCGGCGTGAAATACGCCGCCTCGAGCAACACCTCGCTCGTGGACTGGGCGATCTCCGACGAGGCACCGCCCATGATCCCGCCGATGCCGACGGGTGTGCCCTGCGCGTCGCATATGAGGCAGTCCTCTCCCGTGTCGCCCAGGCTCCGGCCCCGCTCGCCCGTCGTGCGCTGCACACCGTCGAGGGTCTCGACCGTCTCACCCGGCCGGGCCCGTCGGACACGCAGCCCGCGTCCGGGCAGCAGCGTCAGGTCGTAGGGGTGGGTGGGCTGGCCGAGCTCGAGCATGACGTAGTTCGAGGCATCGACGACGTTGTTGATCGGGCGCATGCCGGCCAGCAACAGGCGCTGGGCGATCCAGCCCGGCGAAGGGACGACGGTGACGTCGCGCAAGACGGAGACCGTCAATCGGGGGCAAAGGTCGGCCGCCTCCACCGACGCGCTCGCCGCCTCCTCCACCGGCCAGCCGCTGGCGGCCGGCGCAGGCGGTTCGGGCAGCGTGAACGGCAGCTCCAGGCGGCCGGCCAAGTCGCGGGCGATCCCCGAAATGCACCAGGCGTCGGGACGGTTGCCTTCGACCGCAATGTCGAAGACGGTGTCGACCTGCAGCCCCAGCGCCTCCATGATCGGCGTCCCCGGCTCGCCCGGCGACTCGTCGCCCAGGATCAGCAGGCCAGCGCCGTCATCGGTGAGACCGAGCTCCTTGCCCGAGCAGAGCATGCCGTTGGAGGTGACGCCGCGCAGCTTGCGCTGGCTTATCTCGAAGTCGCCGGGAAGGATGGCCCCGACCGGCGCCAGCGGCACCCGGTCCCCCACCTCGAAGTTGGTCGCGCCGCACACGATCTCGAGGGGCTCCGCCCCTCCCCCGTCGACAATGGTCAGGCGGATTTTGTCGGCGCCCTTGATCGGGCGGATCTCGAGCACCCGGCCGACCACCACATCTTCGAGCCCCTCGCCCACGTGCTCGATCGCCTCGACGACGAGACCGAGGTCGTCCAGCGCGTCACGGAGCACCCCGATGTCATCGGGGAACGGGGCGAAATCACGGAGCCAGCTGAGCGGAGCGCGCACGGAGGACTTTCTCGTTGTGGGGCTTGGTCGTGGGTGTTGGGTCAGAACTGCGAAAGGAAACGGATGTCGTTCTCCAGAAAGGAGCGCATGTCCGGAATGGCATGGCGCATCTGTGCCAGCCGATCGATGCCGAACCCGAAAGCAAAGCCGGACCAGGCGTCGACATCGATCCCGACCGCGGCGAAGACGGCGGGGTCGACCATGCCGCAGCCGCCGAGTTCTATCCAGCCGGTGTGCGAGCAGGTACGGCATCCTTCACCCAGGCAGACGGTGCAGGTGATTTCGTACTCGGCTGACGGCTCGGTGAATGGGAAATAGGCCGGTCGCAGGCGTGAGCGCATGCCCGGCCCGAAGTAGGCCTCGGTGAAGGCCTGAATGGTGCCGGCGAGGTCACCGAAGGTGATGCCCCGGTCGACCACCAACCCCTCAATCTGATTGAAGACGGGAAGGTGGCGGGCGTCGGGTGTGTCGAGCCGGAAACACTTGCCCGGCATGACGGCGTGGATCGGCAGGGAGTCGTCGCGGACCGCTGCTTCCATCAGGTGGATCTGCACCGGCGACGTGTGTGTGCGCAGCAGCACCGTCTCGGGCTCCCCGACGTCGAGGTACATGGTGTCGTACATGCCGCGGGCGGGATGCGCCGGAGGGATGTTCAACGCCTCGAAGTTGTACCAGTCCGTCTCCGCCTCAGGGCCCTCGGCCACGGTGAACCCCATGCCGACGAAGACGTCCTCGAGCTCGACCCGGGCCTGGCTGGCGGGATGCAAATGTCCGCGTGCGGGCGCCGTGCGCACCTGCTCCACAATGACCTCGGTCAGGTCGAGGCGATCGGCCAGGAGAGCGTCGGCCCGTTCGGACTCCGCCAGCTCGGCACGGCGCGCCGCCAGGAGGGCCTTGAGCTGTGCTTGTGCCTCACCGAGGCGACGACCAGCCTCCTTGCGGGCCTCGGGATCGAGGCCACCGAGGGCGCGGTGGGCTCGGGTCAGCGCCGAGCGCTTGCCGAGGAACTCGACGTCGACCTGGTTCAGCGCGTCGCTCGACGCCGCGCCCTCGATCGCCCGCGCGCCGTCGGCCGTGATGCCGTCGATGTCGAAATCCATGTTGTCGAGTGCCATGTCGCCGAATCCCTGTCGTCAGGTACCGGGTTGCGCCGTTCCGCCGCCCGCGATGCTACGTGGCGCGGCACCGCCGCCCCGGCGTTGCCGGAAGGCCTCGAAGCAAACCACGGCACAGGCCACGCCGACGTTGAGCGATTCGGCCCGCCCCGCCATCGGGATGCCCAGGGTGCCCGAGAGGGCGCCGACCAGCTCGGGAGAGAGCCCCGAGGACTCGTTGCCCAAGAAGAGGGCCGAGGGCGCGGACCAGTCGAGATCGGCATAGTCATCGCCGTCCCGCACCACCGTGGCGAGCGTGCGGAAGCCGGCGGCGGCCAAGTCGGTGGCCAGCGCGCCCGGGTCCGGCCGCACGGCCAAGGGCACATGGAAGAGCGAGCCGGCCGAGGAGCGCACCGTCTTGGGGTTGTAGGGGTCGACGGAATCGCCGGCATAGACGACCAGGGCGGATCCTGAGGCGTCCGCAGCCCGCAGCACGGTCCCGGCGTTGCCCGGGTCGCGCACGTCGACCAGGACCACGATCAGCGCGCCCTCACTGGGCGTCCACGGGTCGGTGCCTGGTGCGGGCTCCTCCAGCATGGGCAGCACGGCCAGCACCGGCTGCGGAGTGACCGTGTCGGCGACCCGCTCCAGCACGCCCGCAGCCAGGGGGAAGACGCGCACGCCGCCCGCCTCGGCGCGCCGGCAGACCTCCTGGACAGCATGGTCGTCGGCGCCGTCGGGTGAGACGTACACGGACTCGATGGGCAAGGCCGCATCGAGTGCGCAACGAATGAGCTCGGCTCCTTCTGCCACGAAGGCGCGCTCGCTCCAGCGGGACGAGCGCTTCTGCAGCAGCCCGCGCAGCCGGCGGACCCGCCGGTGCGAAAAGGCCAGCCGCTGGGTCAGGAAGCGACCTCGGCCACGGGCGCGTTGGACAGCGCATCCTGCGCGGTCGCCACGAGGGCACCGAACGCCTCGGAGTCGCTGACGGCCAGGTCGGCCAGGACCTTGCGGTCGACCTCGACGCCGGCCAGGTGCAGGCCGTTGATGAAGCGGCTGTAGCTCATGCCGTGCTGACGGGCGCCGGCGTTGATCCGCTGGATCCACAGCTTGCGGAAGTCGCCCTTGCGGGCACGACGGTCCCGGAAGGCGTACTGCATCGAGTGCATGAGCTGCTCGTTGGCCGCCCGGTAGGAACGGCTCTTGTTTCCGTAGTACCCCTTCGCCTGCTCGAGGACAGCGCGATGGTGCTTGCGGCCGTGGACGGACCGCTTCACTCTGGCCATGGGGGTGCTCCTCTCAGATCTCGGTGTGTCGGGTGGGTGTGCGCCAGGGCGCGGTGGTGGTCGCCTGGGTCAGATGCCGAGCATCCGGCGCGTGGCGCGCTCGTCCGCCTTGGAGATGTCCGCCTCGCGTCCCAGCCGGCGCGTGCGCACGCTGCTCTTGTTCTCGAGAAGGTGCGCACGGAAGGCCTTGCGCCGGCGCAGCCGGCCGGAGGCTGTCACCTTGATGCGCTTGGCGGCGCCCCGGTCTGTCTTCATCTTCGGCATTGCGTCATCCCTCTTCGGCTGATGCTGCGACTTCGCTGGTCCCGTTTCCCTCGACGGCAGCCGGCGCACTTCCATTCCCCTCGTTCGAGGGGACCGCCGCCTCGCCCGCCCCGTTCCCGGCTGCCGGGTCGGCAGCCGCTTGCGGTGCGGCATTGGCGCCCGGTTTGTCGGTGCGCTGCTGCGCCTTCTCCCTCGATTGCGCGGCCTGGCGGGCTCGCTTGTCGGGGGCGAGCACCATGATCATGTTGCGGTTGTCGAGCTTGGGCTCGGCCTCCACCTTGGCCACCCCTTCCATCTGCTCGGCAATGCGGTCAAGGATCCGCTTGCCGTGCTCGGGGTGGTAGACCTCGCGGCCTCGGAACATGATCGTGATCTTGACCTTGTGTCCTTCGCCCAGGAACTTGGCCACTTGGCGGGTCTTGGTGTCGAAGTCGCCCGGACCGATTTTCGGCCGGTACTTCATCTCCTTGATCCCGACGTGGACCGTCTTGCGGCGGCTCTCCTTGGCCCGCTGGGCCTCGTCGAACTTGAACTTGCCGAAGTCCATGATCCGGCACACGGGCGGATTGGCCATGGGAGCGACTTCGACCAGGTCGAGATCGAGTTCCTTGGCAATCGCCAGGGCCTCGGGGAGCTGCTTGATGCCTAGTTGCGCACCGTCGGGGTCCACGAGCCGGACTTCACGGGCACGGATTCGGTCATTGATCCGGTGCTCAGTTGTAGTTTCAGCGACGATGCGTCATCACACCTCTCACTCGGGCTCGCGGTCCTTCCGCGAGCCAATCGAAGGAGCGAGGCCGACCAACGGGCAGGGCCCGGGGCAGAGAGGCGATCGACCTGGCGCACGTTGCTCCCCGCCGAGGCGGGGTGGTGGCCAGGTGGAGGCCACTCAGTGGGGGCCCCGCTTCCATGTAGTCAAGGAGCATAGGGTACCAGCATGAGCAGCTTGTGGACACCGTCGGGCGAGCATTTCCCCAAGAAGGAGGGGGGCGACACCGCTTCTCCGCCCCCAGGCCGACCGGGCGACACCGACGTCACCGACACGTCACCGGAGGCACCCCTCACCGAGGAGCAGCTGGCCGCCCAGGCCGAGGTCGACGCCATGCGGGCCCAGCTGGCCCACACGCCGGCCGAAGTCGTGGTGGCCAACCACTGCTACGGGCTCTTCGAGCTGGCCGCCATCTACCTGTCACAGAACCCACCCCAACTCTTCCAGGCCCGTCTGGCCATCGACGGCCTGGGCGCCCTGCTCAACGGGCTCAAAGGCCGTCTCGGGGAAGCCGAGCCCGCTCTCCTCGAGTCCCTGTCCCAGCTCCGCCTGGCCTTTGTCAGCCTCGAAGGGGCGGAAAAGAGCGCCTCGGAGGGGGCCGCCAGCACCGGCCACGACCTGAACTAGGCGCTGCCCGGACGGGCCACGCCCCCGTCGTTGGTCGGCCCCGGTCAGGAGGAGTGGGCCCGGTCGGCGGCAGCCGCCAATCCCTCCACGGTCTTTCTGATGAACTTGCCCAGCTCGCGGCGGTAGAGCCAGCCGGTGCCAGGGACCTTGGGGCGAAAGGTCGAGCGCCAGTTGATCGACGTCCCGCCCTCGCCCGGCAGCAGCGTGATCACGGCCCTGTAGTCCCGTAAGGGCAAGCCGGCCTCGAGTTCGTACCCGAAGACCTTCCCCGACTCGCACGTCACGACCCGCTCCCGGCTCTTGTGCCGGCCCGTGGTGAACAACCGGACGGCGCCCAGGCCCTCGGGTGACCCCTCTCCGGGCTCAATGAGCTCGAACGAGCCGAGGGGCGACCACTGGGGCCAGGTGGACCCGTCAGCCAGGAGCTCGTACACGGACGCCGCATCCGCCTGCGTCATCACCGTCTCGTCGATTATCTGCTTGGCCATGCTCGCCTCCACTCTGCCTGTCTGGCAGGAGTGTACCATTTGGTACATGACCCGACAGATCGACGCCGTCGAACCCAGTCAGGCCAAAGAAGAGGCGGCCGGGGCTGCTCGTCAGCGCCTCCTCGACGCCGTGGTGGCGCACTTCACGACGGAAGGGCTGGCCGACCAGAGCCTGCGCCGCGTTGCCGAGGCGATCGGGTCCAGCCATCGCATGCTGCTGTACCACTTCGGATCCAAGGACGGGTTGCTGCTGGCGGTCGTACGCGAAGTGGAAGCCCGGACCCAGGAGCGCTTGGCTGCGCTCGGCGAGGACGCCTCCGGGGAGACGGACGTCCTCATCCGCCGCATGTGGTCGTACCTGTCGGACCCGGCGTTGGGCGACTTCGAGCGCCTGTTCTTCGCGCTGTACGGACGGGCGCTCCAGGGCGACGACGCGATCCGTTCGCTCCTCGACGACGACGTGGCGCACTGGCTGGACGCCAACGTGGCTCTCTCGACGCCCCTCGGCGTGCCCGCGGACATGGCCCGGACGCACGCCCGCCTCGGGCTCGCCGTGACCCGTGGCCTGTTGCTCGATCTGCTGGCCACAGGCGACCGCGAGGGGGTCGAGAGCGCCCTCGAGGTGTTCGCCGCCCGCTACCGCGGCCGGTGGTGGGAGCTTCAAGCGGGAACGGGCAGCAGCGATCGCGCCTCGTAGAGGCCGCGGTGCCCAGGGCTCACCGTGAAGACCACGGTCGTGCCCACCTCGATGCGCCGGCTCCCGTCGGCAATGGCGGTCGCGTGGAAGCCATAGCTCGAGCCGTCGTCGTCCGCCACCGCGCCGAGGCCCCGGACAGGGTCGAACGACGCCACCCGCCCGTGGTGAGGCCCGGTCGAAGGGACGGAGCCGGCCACCTCAGTGGACGATTTTGGAGAGTGGGATCTCCAGAATGTCGCTCGCACCCTGGTCGCGAAGCGCCGGGATCAAGATGTTGATGTCGGACTTGGCCACCACCGCCTCGAGCGCAAATGCACCACCGCCGGAAAGTTCCGAGATGGTCGGTGCACGCATGGCCGGGAGCACCGCGATCACCTTGTCGAGATTCGCCTCTTCGACGTTGAGCTTCACCAGCACCTTGCCCCGCGCCTCGAGCGTGCCCTGCAACAGCGTGTGGATCTGCTCCATGGCATGACGCTTGTCGGGATCCGCCGCCGCCTCAGGATTGGCGATGAGCTCGGTGTGCGACACCAGCAGCGTCTCAATGACCCGCAGGCCCGCGGCGCGCAATGCGCTCCCGGTCTCGGTCATGTCGACGACGGCGTCGGCGATGTCGGGCACCTTGGCCTCGGTGGCGCCGTAGGACAGCGCGATGTCCGCCTCGATCCCGTGGGACTCCAGCGCCCTGCGGGTCAGCTCGGGGTACTCGGTGCTGACACGCAGACGGCCCGGCCGGTCGGCCACCGTGGCCGCCAGCTCGGCGAGCGAGTGGGCCGGCGAGTCGGCACCCACGGCGAGGACGACCCGGGCCGGGTTGGCCGTGTTCTTGGAGTAGGCGAGCTTGCCGAGCGAGACGACCTCACTCCCCCGTTCCTCAATGCAGTCGCGCCCGGTAATGCCGAGGTCGAAGAGCCCGTCGGCCACGTACACGGGGATCTCCTGCGGGCGCAGGATCCGCACCCCGTCGATCCGGGGGTCGTCAATGGTGGCGCGATAGGCGACGTCCGAGGCCCGGTTGACGGCGAGGTCGGCGTCCTCGAACAGCTGCATGGTGGCGCGTTCGAGCGAGCCCTTGGGCAGAACGAGGCGGAGCATGGGGGTAGATCTTCGCAGATGCGCCGGCGTGGCCGGGCCGGGACGGCGTGGTTCGGGCAAGCTGGGGCGGTGCCCCCGCCCTACGACGCCCGCAACTTCCTGCAGCTCCTCGGGATCGACGTGCCCCTCCCCGACGAGGACCGTGACCCCGTGGCCCGACTCACCGTCACGCACGCCCTGATTGCGGGCACGGGCTACCTGTGGGCGCCCGTTGTCATCGCCATGGCCGACGCCCTGTGTGCCTTCGGGGTCAGCCACCACTGGCCCGAGGGCGCACGCAGCTTCACCACTGTGGACTGCTCGACCAACTTCATTTCCAGCGCCCAGGAGGGACAACAGGTCACGGCCACCGCCGCCCCGCTGCATCTCGGGCGCACGACGCAGGTCTGGGACGCCACCGTCACGAACGAGACCACCGAGCGGTTGATGGCCTCCTACCGCTGCACCCAGATCATCCTGTACTGAGCGGGTCGGGGCGGGCGCCGGTCGGGCCGGCCGGGTCATTCGCCCATGCGAGGGGAGGCCATGTCGGACAGCTCGGCCACGGCGGCTGCGGCCTCGGGGTCGGCTTCGTAGACCCGCTTGCCACGCCGCAGGCGCTCGCGCCAGCGGCTCTGGTCGTAGGTGGCCGGCATGGAACGCTCCATGAACTCGTGCAGGACCCGTACGAACCGCGCCGGATCGGTGTGGTGCGGGAAATGCCCGGCGTCGTCGAAGATCTCGAGTGCGCTGCCCGGCATGACCGCATGGATCAGGCGGCCGTGTCCGAGCGGGATGATGGCGTCCCGGCGCCCCCACACGACGAGAGTCGGGATGCCCTCGGCCAGGTAGGCCCGGTCCACCATGGTGATCACCTGACCGTTCCAGTCGACGCTCGAGCGCAGCGTGCGCAGAATGGCCATGCGGGCCTCCATGTTGGGCAGGGCGTCGAACACCGCCAGGATCTCTTCGGCATCACGCCCCAGGGCGGTGTCGAAGAGGCGCAACAACTCTGCCCCCAGGCGACTGGCAATGCGGATGGGCGGCAGGCCCAAGAAGGGCATGAGGACCTCAATGCCGGGCACGGCGGCCATGCGCAACAACGGGCTGACCGTCCGGCCCACGCCACCGCTGCCCACCAGGACCAGGCGCTCGCAGCGGTCGGGGAACTGATAGGCGAACTGTGCCGCGACGCCGCCGCCCAGCGAGTGACCGACCACGGTGACGCGGTCGACCTCGAGGACGCTCAAGAGATCGCGCATCCCGTTGGCGAAACCCGCCACCGAGTAGTCGGCCCGCGGCTTCTCGGAGCGCCCATGCCCGAGGAGGTCCGGAGCGATCACCGTGTAGTGCCTGGACAGTTGGTCGAAGACGGGCCGCCAGCTGTCCGAGCTGTCGCCGATGCCGTGAATCAGCAGAAGTGCGGGGCCCGAGCCGGCCTTGACGTAGGCCCGCCGGTAGCCATGGATGGTGACGTACTGGACCGTGAAGGCGCCTTCACGCCGGACACCGGGCCGGTAGCGGATCTGCACCGGGTCGACCGGTCCGGCGCGCGGAGTCGCCGGACGGCCGGGACGCCTCTGTCAGGAGGGCCACCTGTGTCACCCGTGTCGGCAGGAACCGGTGTGACCGGCTCGGGTGGCGCGTCCAATCGATGCCTGATGTCCGCCGTGGGCGCCGTGTCACCCATACCGATCTCCCGTGCTGGTCTCAATCCTGGTTCGCTGCTCGTACGGTCGCTGCCATGCCAAGGTACGGCGCGGACGTGTCAGGGCAGTGTCCACCCTGTGAATACCCGATGAATGCCCGACGAAGCGCCCGAGCCGGATGTGTGGGGCCCGGCGCTCGGCTAGGAGAGCGGCCCGCTCCGGAGCAGGCGCACCATTTCGACGCCGGTCAGCGCAGCCTCCCGACCCTTGTTGGTGTGATCGGGCTCTGAACGCACCAGGGCCTGCTCCAGCGTGTCGGTGGTCAGGACGCCGAAAATAACCGGCACGCCCGTCGCCAGCTGCACCTGTTGGATGCCCGCTGCGCACTCCCCCGCCACGAAGTCGTAGTGACCGGTATCGCCTCGGATGACGGCCCCGAGACAGAGCACGGCGTCCACCTTCCCGGCGTGGGCGAAGGCCCGGGCCACGACGGGCAGCTCGAAGGCCCCGGGTGCCCAGGCGAGCGTGACGTCACGGCGATCGGTACCCACCTCGTTGAGCGCCTCGAGCGCGCCGTCGAGTAACCGCAGCGTGATGCCGCCGTTGAACTCGGCGCAGGCGATCCCGACACGCAACCCGGTGCCGTCGGTCGTGCCGTGCACGCTGGCGCCGACACGCGACGCCAGCTCCTCGAGGGCGCCGTCCGGCAGCCCCACCAGGTCGGACTCGGCCATCAGGACGTGCTCGAGGTCGCGGTCACGCCCTCACTGTGGCACACGACGGCCTCACAGGACGTCGTCGAGGCCCTGCAGAAGATGCCCCATCCGCTCGCGCTTGGTGCGGAGGTAGGCGATGTTCTCGGGGTTGGCCGCGAGCTGCAGCGGAACCCGCTCGGTGATGTCGAGACCGAAGCCCTCGAGGCCGCCGTACTTGACCGGATTGTTGGTCATGAGCCGCATGGTCGTCACGCCGAGGTCAACCAGCATTTGGGCCCCGATGCCGTACTCCCGGCTGTCGACGGGAAGGCCCTGCTGCAGGTTGGCGTCCACGGTGTCGTGGCCCTCCTCCTGCAGCTGGTAGGCCCGGATTTTGTGGCCCAGGCCGATGCCGCGACCCTCGTGGCCGCGCAGGTAGATGAGCACGCCGCGGCCTTCCTTCTCAATCAGATCGAGCGAGGCTTGCAGTTGGGGCCCGCAGTCGCAGCGCAGTGAGCCGAACACGTCGCCGGTCAGGCACTCGGAGTGGACGCGCACCAGGACGTTCTCGGTTCCGGCCACGTCACCCATCACGAGGGCCAGGTGCTGCTCGTTGTCCAGCACGGACTCGTAGACGAAGGCCCTGAATTCCCGACCCGTCGCGGGGATGCGCGCCTCGGAGACGAGTCGCACCAGCTTCTCGTTCTGCCGGCGGTAGCGGATGAGGTCGGCGATGGAGATGAACGGCAGGTCGTGCTTCTTGGCGAAGCTCTCGAGGTCATCCAACCGGGCCATCTCGGACTTGTCCTCGGTCACGATCTCGCAGAGCACGCCGGCTGGTGTCAGCCCGGCGGCGCGGGCCAGGTCGACGGTCGCCTCGGTGTGGCCCGCCCGCTTGAGCACGCCGCCGGTGCGGTAGCGCAACGGGAAGATATGGCCGGGCCGGTTGAGGTCGTTCGGTCGCGTGGCGGGGTCGATCAGGGCCGCAATGGTGGAGGACCGGTCGGTCGCGGAGATCCCGGTCGTCGTCCCGTGGCGGAAATCCACGCTCACCGTGAAGGCGGTCCGCTGCGCCTCGGTGTTGGCCGTGACCATGAGCGGCAGTTCGAGGGCGTCCGCCCGCTCGGGCAGCAACGGCACGCAGATGACGCCCGAGGTGTGGGCCAGGAAGAAGGCGATGTTCTCCGGCGTCGCCGCCTCGGCCGCCATGACGAGGTCGCCCTCGTTCTCACGGTCCTCGTCATCGACCACGACGGCCATGCCCAGCTGCGCGATTGCATCAATCGCCTCCTGGACCTTCGAGAACGCCATCAGGCCGCCACCTCCACTCGAAGATCCTCACCCAGCTGTTCTATCGACACGATCCTGCCCTTCCACACGTCTCCAATTGTGCCAGCCCCGGTGCCCGCGAAAATCGGGCGGCCGTCGTCGCCCCCGAAAAGCACCGGTGCCAGGTACAGCACGTAGCGATCCACCAGCCCTGCGGCGTGAAAGTCGTGGGCCACGGTGGCCCCGCCCTCGACCAGGAGCTGGAGCACCCCGCGCCGGCCGAGCTCGGTCAGCACGTCTCCCAAATTGCCGGCCAGCTCCAGGGCGGGACGCACCTTGGCGGTCGACGGCGCCTGGCCCAGGACCACACGGAGGGGCTGCACCCGCTGTTCCGCGCCATCCTCGTCGCCGAGGCGGACCGTCAGCGTGGGGTCATCGACCCGGACCGTGCCCGCGCCGACCAGCACGGCGTCAGACAGGGCACGCAGGCGGTGGGCGTCCCGGCGAGCCGCCTCGCCGGTGATCCAGCGGCTGGTGCCGTCCGGGGCAGCGGTGCGGCCGTCGAGGCTGGCCGCCATTTTGAGGACGACCCAGGGTTGCCCGGTCCTCCGGTGCTTGCAGTACGGGGCGAGCTGTTCGGCGACCTCGTCAGCGGCCACCCCCACCGTGACGTCGATGCCGGCGGCACGCAGGGCGGCGAGGCCCCGGCCGGCGACCAACTCGTCGGGGTCCTCGATGCCCACCACGACCCGGGCCACGCCCGCCGCGATGATGGCGTCGCTGCAGGGCGGGGTGCGGCCGTGATGGGCGCAGGGCTCCAGGGTCACGTAGAGCGTGGAGCCCCGGGCGGCTTCCCCCGCTGCGGCCAGGGCCGTCACTTCGGCATGGGGCCCGCCGGGGGGCGCCGTGGCTCCGGCGAACACCGTTCCCCCGTCCGGCTCGAAGTCCGGCGGGACGACGACGCTGCCCACCCAGGGGTTGGGCGCTGTGATCGAACGGACCGTTGCCGCCTGCGCCAGGGCTCGGCGCATGTGCTCCACGTCGTTCATGGTGAGGTCCTTGCCCGGGGTGGCTCCCCGACCTTGTGTGGCCAATAGTAGAACACGTTTCAGTTTCTGTCGAGAGTACCAGGTCAGGGCCCTGGTTCGGCCCTCGTCAGACCCGGGCGAGGAGGGCGACCAGGCCTGTGAGGTCGGCGAGGACCGCCGTCGGCGACCCTGCCTCGAGCGTGGCCGCATCGTGGGCGCCGCTCAGCACGCCGACCACCGCCCCGGCGCCGGCTGCGTGCCCGGCCTCGAGATCGCTGACCGTGTCGCCGACCACCGCCACCGCCCCGGCATCGTCCACGCCGAGCCGGGCCATGGCTCCGAGGACGAGGTCCGGCGCGGGGCGCCCCCGGCCGACGTCTGCCGGCGAGAGAGCCAGGTCGATCTCGGTCCGCCAGCCCAGGGCGTCCAAGACGGTGTCCCGGGTCGTCGGGGCGAATCCCGTGGTGAGGCAGACCTTGACCCCGGCCGCGCGCAGGTCGCGCAAGACTCCGAGGGCCCCGGGGATCTCGGCGATGGTGCCGCCGGCGACGATCGCCTCGTAGGCGGCGGCGAAAGCCCGGGTGGCCTCCCGGGCCTCGTCCGCATCGAACAGCCGGGCGAAGACGTCGGCCTTGGACCAGCCCATCGTCTCGTGCACGACGACCTCGGCCTCCTCGTAGAACCTGCTCCCCGGCGTGACGCCGACGGCGGCCAGTGCGCTGGTGAACGCGGCATCGACGGCGCCGTCGTCACGCACGGTCGTGCCCGCCATGTCGAGGCAGGCCAGGGCGAAGCGCCCGATCATGCCGCCACCCCCGCCGCGAGCAGCGTGTCGGCGGCGATGGCCGGAGAGCACGTCATGCCGCGCCCGCCGGGGCCCGTCACCATCCATACGCCCGGCTCAATCTCCTCGCGCAGGCAGACGTCGCCGTCGACGCACTGCGCGTAGACACCCTCCCAGCGGCGCCGCACGGGCGGGAGCGCGGCGACACCCAGGATCCTGCGGGCCCGAGCGAGGAGCTCGTCGGTCGGGTCCTCACAGAGTGCGAAGTCGAACGGTTCCCCGTACGCGTGCGTGTCCCCGATGGTCAGCCCGCCATCGGGGCGCTGGACCAGCAACAGCTGCAGGTGGTGCGCGGCCGCCACCGGCGTCTGCTCACCGAGCTGCCCCAGCGGGGCCGCTTCATAGGCCGGGTAGTAGCGCAGCGAGTCCGAGTCGGCCAGCGACGTCGTGAGCGTCATGGGAAACGGGCGCCGTCTGCAGCATCTGGAGGCGGACCCGGCGCAGCCGCGCCGTCAGGGCGTCGGAACCCGGGAGGTGGTCGTAGGCGGCGCCGGTCGCCAGGACGCCGAGGTCGCCTTCCCAACGCGTGCCGGTCGTGTCGATGAGCGCGCGCGGCTCGGTGCGGGCCACGCGGCAGCCCGGATGGAACCGGTAGCGGTCGCCGTGCACCGCCGTGATGTGGGCGCGCAGCGCAGCGAGCGCCTGGCGCGGCTCGACCACCGCGTCCTCGGTGCAGTGCAGCGCTCCTTCGACGTCACCTTGCACAGCCGGGTTGCAGGCGCGCACGGCGTCGGGCTTCAGGAACGAGATGCTGCGCGCCGCCGCGTCAGGATGCAGCGCGAAGGCCTGCATCACGTTGCGACCTGCCGTGTCGGTGGCGACGGTGAGCGAGCCCGTGGGCCGGAAGCCGATGCCGGGCACCAATGTGCCGATCTCTTCCCAACGCCGGCGGGCGCGGCGGGCCACGTCGAGCTCGTCCCCCGAACGCCGGCCGCTCACCCAGACCAGGCCGAAGTTGCGCACCGAGGCGCCCGTCGGACCGGCCTCGGCTTCGAGGTGGTCCACGGCGAACCCGGCCTCGGCGAGCTCGAGCGCGTGCCAGGTGCCGATGATGCCGCCGCCCGCGACGACGGCGCGGCTCGCCGTCACCCGTGGCCGTTGGCGTCGCGGGCCGCCGCCCGGATGGCATCAGCAGCCTTCCAGGGCTGCGGTTGCCCGAAGATGGCGCTCCCCGCCACCAGCACGTTGGCGCCGGCGGCCACCGCCACGGGCGCCGTGACGGTGTCGATCCCGCCGTCCACCTCGATGTCGAGAGCCAACGCGTGACGCCGCCACCGCCTCCCGCACCTGCGTGACCTTCGCCATGACGTCGGCAATGAAGCTCTGGCCGCCGAAGCCCGGAAAGACCGTCATGCACAACACCAGGTCGACATCGCCGAGGTAGGGCTGTACCGCCTCGAAAGGCGTGTCGGGGTTGAGGGCCAAACCCGCCCGCAGGCCCAGCCCGCGCATCTGCGCGATGAGCTCGTCCGTGTCGCCGATTTCGACGTGCACCGTGCAGCCGTCGGCCCCTGCGTCGGCGAAGTCCTTCAGGTACCGCCCGGGCTCGGTCATCATGAGGTGACAGTCGAAGAACAGCGGCGTGTGGCGCCGCAGCGACGCCACCACGGGAGGCCCGATGGTGACGTTGGGGACGAAGTGCCCGTCCATCACGTCGACGTGGAGCCAGTCGGCGGCCTGCGCCACCTCCCCCACCTGCTCGGCCAGCAGGCCGAAGTCGGCCGACAGCACCGAGGGTGCGATGCGCAGGTCGCCTGTGCGACCGGGGTCCCGCTCCGGCATCACTGTCGATCCCTCCAACGTTCCGTCGCCCCGGCTCAGGTGAAGCGGGCCCAGCAGAGAATGCGCCGGAACCCGTAGAAGTAGGGCTCGCGCTCACCGAGCTCTTCGATCAACCGCTCCCGGTAGCGCTCGACGAAGGCATCGAAGAGCTCGGTGCTCAATCGCGTGCGATAAGGAGTGAGGAGAGTCCCCATGACCCACTCGACGACCTCACTGGTCGATTCGAGCTCATGACCGTAGACCTCCATCCGCACGACCTGATCCTTGGCGCCCAACTCGTAGAGGAGATCGGCGTACAACTCGGGCGAGAGGACAAAGCGGCCCCGGTCCTCTGGGACGTCTCCGTAGAGCGCATCGATGAACGGGGGCTCGTTGGCCACCGCCTGGGCCAGCAGGTGGGACGGGTGGCGGTAGTTCGCCGGCACCTGGAAGGCCAGCTGCCCATCGGGCCCGAGCGCGGTGCGCATGCGCGCCAACAGGTTCAGGTGGTCGTCGGTCCACTGCAGCGATGCGTTGGCGAACACGAGGTCGAGGCCTTCGTCGAGCCACGTCGCGATGTCGCCTTGGGCAAAGGAGAGGCCGGCAACATCGCCGTGAGAGGACTGGGCCCGGGCCAGCATGGCCGGGGACGAGTCGATCCCGACGGTCTCCTCGGCGCCCAACTCCTCGTGCAGGATTTTGGTCAGATCGCCGGTGCCACAGCCCAGATCGACGATGCGACCGCCCGGGACGGGGTGGCAGAGTGTGAGCAGATCGTCGAAAGGCTGCTGGCGCTCCGAGCGGAACCGCTCGTACTGGTCGGGGCTCCACCCGTCAATCGGAGTCACGGTCACCGCACGCATGTCTAGTCCGTTCCGAGCCGCTCGCCAGCCACGGGCCGCACACCGCGCAGCCACTCCTCGGCTGACATGGGAGAACGGCTCTCCGGCTGCACCTGCTCGAGGACCAGGGTCCCGCCACCCGTCACGACGACGGGACCGAGGAGCGAACCGGGTGAGGCTGCGTCAGCGCCGGGGTCGTTCGGGCCCGGCAGCGTCTCGAGCACGGTCAGCCGCCTGCCGCGGAAGGTCGTCCACGCCTTCCCCAGCCGCACGACGCGCCGGAGCTCGACGGCCGGCCTGGTCCAGTCGAGGTGGAGATCCTCCTTGCTGATTTTGTCCGCCAGCGTGACCTCGCCCGCCTGCGGCACGGGGTCGGGCAGGCCGGCGACCCCGTGGGCGAGCGACTCCACCACCAGTGCGCTGGCCACCTCGACCAACTCGAGACGGAGAGCGGCGAGCGTGATGTCGTCGTCGAGGGGCACCGTGCGCACGGCGTAGACGGGACCCGTGTCGAGCCCCTCCTCCACCTTCATGAGGCAGACGCCCGTGACGCGGTCCCCGGCGAGGATGGCGCGCTCGACAGGCGCCGCACCGCGCCAGCGGGGCAGCAGCGAGAAGTGCAGGTTGACCATCGGGATCTGCTCCAGGAGCCGAGCCGGGATGATGCGGCCGTAAGCCACCACCACCGCCAGCTCCACGCCGGCGGTGGTCAGGTCGTTCATGTCATGGCTGACGGGGATGCCGAGCTCGGTGGCAGCCGCCTTGACCGGGCTCGGCGTCTCTTCCTTCCCGCGGCCGCGACGGCGGTCAGGGCGCGTGACGCAGAGTGCGATGTCGTGCCCGGCCTCGACCAGCGCGCGCAGCGGGGGCACTGCCATGTCGGGGGTGCCGAGGTACGCCAGTCGGGCCACCCGTTCACCGTAGGGCAGGCGGTCTCCCTCCGACGGCGGATGGGGATGCGGTTCGAACGTCGCGCGTTGCGGCGTCAGCGGGTGAAGAGGTTGGCGAGCCCGTCGGGGTCGGACGCCGGCAGATCCAACGTGCGGGCGCGCAAAATCTTGAGGGCCTCTTTGCGCTGGTCCTCGTTGAGGTGCTCGACGAGCAGGATGCCGTCGAGGTGGTCGAGCTCGTGCTGGAAGACCCGGCCTTCGAGCTCGGACGCCTCAATGGAGATGTCGTTCCCGTCGAGGTCGAGGCCCACCAGGTGCACCGCGTTGGGTCGCACGATCTCCCAACTGAGACCCGGCACAGAGAGACATCCCTCGTCATAGGCCCATTCCCCGTCGCTCTCGATGATTCTGGGGTTGATGACGGTACGGGGGCCGTCGCCCACGTCGTAGACGAAGATGCGGCGCTGCACGCCCACCTGATTCGCCGCCAGGCCGGTGCCCGGGGCGTCATACATCGTCTCGATCATCGAATCGACGAGGCTCGCCACGGCGGCGTCGATGTCCTCCACTTCCCTGGTGCGCTCCTTGAGCACGGGGTCGCCGTACTGGCGGATGGTGAGACTCGGCATGGCCCCATCTTACCGGCGACCCCTCCGGGCCCGGATCCGGGCCCGGTTCTCCAGACCACGAACGGCGGTCAGAGCGTGGCCGGGTCCACCTCGACGCGCAGCCCCCGACCAGGCGGCCGAGGGGTCCGACCCAAGAGGTCGCACAGCGGAGGGTGGCTGCCCGCCCGCACCACGAAGCGGTCGTCACCGAGCGGTGACAGGGTCACGAGGTCGCCGGCATCCCCGGCGTGCATCTGCGTCCGGTCGATCTCGAGGCGCAACGCGTCGGCGTAGGCGGGGGCGAGTGCACCCGAGACGAGCGCCAACGCGGAGAAGGGTGGAAGCGCCGACGTGCGGCGGATCGCCACCTCGTCGGCCAGCACCGGCGTCGGGTCACCGAGCGCGACCGCTTGCAGCAAGGGGTGATCCGGCACCCGCGTCTGGGCCTGCAGGCGGGCCCAGGGCGCGCCCGCCCCACGGGCGGCCACCAATCGGGCGGCCCGGACACACAGCGCCAGCGTCTCCTCGGTGGCGGAGAGGCGCGGGGCGAGCAGGTGCAGATCGATGTCGAGAAAGGCCACGGCGGCGGCACGGCGGACGCGATGGAGCACCGCCTCGGTGCCGATGAGGACGGGTGTTGCCGGCACCGGTGAGCCCGGCCCCGCCGCCTGCGGACCCGCCACCTCGCCCACTTCGGCGCCGAGAAGCGCCGCCAATTCCTCACGCAGGCGGCTCACCCCGGCCCGCAAGGTCTTCATCCGCAGCCGGCCACAGGACGCGCACACAACCGGGCGGGTCTCGGCGCAGCGCGGGCAGCGGAGGATCTCCTCGCCCTTGGGCTGCGCCACGGCGGCGCCACAGCGGGCGCAACAGGCCAGCTCGCCACAGTGTCGACAAGCCAGCAGACGGGCTCCGCCCGTCCTGTTGTAGACGCAGACGAGCGGCCCGCGCTCCCGCGCCCCGGCATCGTCGAGAACCGAACGGGCCAGTCGGACGAACTCCTCGGAGAACATGCCGCTACGCGGGTCGGCGCCACGGCGGTCGACCCGCTCCAGGACGGGCCATCCCGCCCGTTCTTCGGGACGTGAAGGGGCGACGGTGCGCAAGACGGCATCCGCCGCCAGCGCCACCGGGGGCACCGGCGACGCCAGAACGCAGGGCACGCTCTCGCGTTGGGCCCGTTCGATCAGGACATCGACGGCGCTGTAGGTCGGAGCGCTCTCCTCCCGGTAGGCGGCATCGTGGGCATCGAGCACCACCACCGCGGCCAGCCGGGGTACCGGGGCCCAGGCGCTGGCCCGGCTCCCGACGACGACGGGCCAGCCGGCGCGGGCCTGCTCCCACGTGCCCGCCGTCGGCCACCCCCGGCGTTCGAGTCGAGCCGTCAGCCGCGTGGCCCACCCTGCCGACGGGACCAGGACGAGGACGCTGCCGTTCCGGGCGCGCACGGCGTCGTCCTCGACGACGGACAGCACGAGCTGAATCGGATCGGCGAGCGGCGGCTCGCGCACGACGGTGACCCCTGGTTGCGCCAGGTCGAGTTCGGGACGGCGCGGTGCTGACGGGTCGGCTGCCGGCATCGGTGGTGCGACGGGCAGGCTGCGCACAATGTTCTCGGGCGATGCGGTCCGCAGGAAGAACGAGGCGGGGCCGGCCCAGCGCCAGGCCGCCCACGCCGCCAGCTCCACCACCGTCCGAGGGCGGCCCCCACCCCAACCACGATTTCAAGGGGAGGACCTCGACGCCGGGAGGTGTCCCGACATCCTCGTCGACCACCCAGCCCCGCACCGTCCGCCCGTGGAAAGGCGCCCGGACGCGCGAACCGATGTGCACCTCGTCACGCCAGCCCGCCGGCACGACGTAGTCGAAGGTCTTGGCCACCGCCGCCACCTCGGTGCGCACGCGCACCACCCGCGTCGCGACCTCGTTGCCGGCGGCCTGCGTCATGACGTCACCCGGACACGACGACGGCTCCCCTCAGGGGAGCGGTCGGGCGATCAGAGTCCCAAGGCGGACCGCAGGTCGTCCACCCGCGGGGTGGCCTCCCACGTGAACTCCTTCTCCGAGCGCCCGAAGTGGCCGTAGGCGGCCGTCTTCTTGTAGATCGGACGGCGCAGGTCGAGGTCCCGCCCAATGGCCGCGGGCCGCAGGTCGAAGAGCTCGCGCACCGCGTCGGCGATCTTCTGGGGGTCGACGGTCTCCGTGCCGAACGTCTCGACGAGCAGCGAGACGGGGTGGGCGACGCCGATGGCATAGGCCACCTGCACCTCGCAGCGCTTGGCGGCGCCGGAGGCCACGACGTGCTTGGCCACCCAGCGCGCCGGCGTAGGCGGCCGAGCGGTCGACCTTGGAGGGGTCTTTGCCCGAGAAGGCGCCCCCACCATGACGGGCCATGCCGCCGTAGGTGTCCACAATGATTTTGCGACCCGTGAGTCCCGTGTCGGCGTGGGGTCCGCCCAGTTCGAAGATCCCGGTCGGGTTGACGAAGATGCGCAACCCTTCGCTGTCCATGTCCGTCGGCAGCAGGGGGTTGATGACGTGCTCGGTCAGGTCGGGGCGCAGCTGCTCTTCGAGGTCGATGCCACCGGCGTGCTGGGTGGAGATGAGGACCGTGTCGATGCGCACCGGGCGGCCGTCCTCGTAGACGACCGAGACCTGGGTCTTGCCGTCGGGGCGGAGGTACGGCACCGTGGCGGCGCGGCGCACCTGGGCCAGCCGCTCGGCCAGGCGGTGCGACAGCCAGATCGGGAGGGGCATCAGGTCGGGCGTCTCGTCGCAGGCGTAGCCGAACATCATCCCCTGGTCGCCGGCACCCTGTGCGTTGAGAACGTCCTCGCCGGCCTTGCCGCTGCGCAGCTCGAGCGAGTCGTCGACGCCCTGGGCGATGTCGGGCGACTGCGCGTCCAACGACACCAGCACACCGCACGTCTTGCCGTTGAAGCCGTAGTCGTCGTTGTCGTACCCGATCTCACACACCGTGTCACGCACGAGGGCGGGGATGTCGACATAGGTGGACGTCGTGACCTCGCCGGCCACCACCACGAGACCGGTCGTCAGCAGCGTCTCACAGGCCACCCGGCTCGCCGGGTCGCCCTCGAGCATGGCGTCGAGGACGGCGTCGGAGACCTGGTCGGCCATTTTGTCGGGGTGGCCCTCGGTCACCGATTCCGAGGTGAATGTGGTTCTCACGTGGTGCTCCGCCTCTCGTTGTGGTGGGCGATCACTCTATCCAATACGGCATTTGCCACCGCATCCTTGGAGGTCAGCGGGATCTCCTGGCTGTTCCCGCCCGCTTCCAAAATGACGACGGCGTTCGTGTCGTGATCGAAACCCGTGCCCGGCGCGCTCACGTCGTTCACTACCAGCAGGTCGACACCCTTGCGGGCCAGCTTGCGCCGCCCCCGCTCGAGCACGTCATGGGTCTCCGCCGCGAACCCCACCAGCACCTGCCCGGGGCGGCGCCGGGCGCCGAGCCCGGCCAGGATGTCAGGCGTCTGTTCGAGGACGATCTCGGGCAGGCCCTCTTCCTTGGAGAGCTTCGTGTCCACGGACCGCTTCGGGCGGAAGTCCGCCACCGCTGCCGCCATGACGACGACGGAGGCACTCTCGGCGGCAGCGCCGACGGCGTGCTCCATGTCGGCCGCCGTCTCCACGTCAATTCGTGTCACCGTCGAGGAGACGTCGGGTGGGAGCGCCAGGGGCGAGGACGTCACGAGCGTGACCGCGGCGCCACGGCGCGCCGCCGCGACCGCAATGGCATGCCCCTGCTTGCCAGACGACCTGTTCGTGATGAAGCGCACGGGGTCGAGAGGCTCACGCGTGCCGCCGGCGCTGACGACCACGCGCATGCCGTGGAAGTCCCGCCGCGTTCGGTGGCCGAGTCGTTCGAGCACACGCCCCACAATCACCTCGGGGTCGGCCAGCCGGCCCTCCCCCGAGTCGCCACCGGCCAGCCGCCCGCTCTCGGGCGGGATGACCTCGACACCACGACGCTCAAGGGTGGCGAGGTTCTCGCGTACCGACGCGTGCTCCCACATTTCGGTGTGCATGGCCGGACAGACGAGCACCGGTGCCCGCGTGGCCAGGAGGGTGGCGCAGAGGAGGTCGTCGGACAGCCCGGCGGCGTAGCGGGCAAGCGTGTGGGCGGTCGCCGGCACAATGACGACCAGGTCAGCCTGCTGGCCGAGCCGGGTGTGGGGAATCGGCGAGGCCTCGTCCCAGAGGGAACGCTGCACAGGTTCGGATGCCAGGGCGGAGAACGTCACCTCACCGACGAACCGCGTGGCCTCGTCGGTCAGGATCGGCGTCACATGCACACCGGCGTCGACGAGCTGGCGGCACACCTCGATCGCCTTATAGGCGGCGATACCGCCGCAGACGCCGAGGACGACGCGCGGTGCAGCGGCTGCGCGCGCGGTCAGCCATCACCCCCGGGTCGTCGAATCCGAAGTCACCAGACATCGGCGCTGCTCGCCGCGCCAGTCCGTCGGGTGCCTAGCTCGCAGCCGGGTCGTCGCCCCCGACGCCGAGGACTTCGACCACTTCGACGAGGTCGGTCGGCGCCGCACCGGACTCAGCCTCGGCCTCGGCCAGCAAGCCCGCCTCGGCGGCATCGGCGATGGCGGCGGCCAATGCCGCCTCTTCTTCGGGATCGGGGCGGGTGAACGTCGCCTTGCCGGCGGCGATCTCCTCGAAGGCGATGGAGACGGGCTTGCCCGACACCGACGCGACCTGGGGTGGGACCACCTTGCCGAGGCCCTCGCCGAGGCTGTTGTAGTACGAGTTCACCTGGCGGGCACGGGCGGAGCCCAGTGCGACCAGGGTGAACTTGGAGTCCACCTTGTCCAGGAGCTCTTCGATTGGTGGGTCCATCAATGTGTGGCGGCCTTGAGCCATCAGGATTCCTCCGGGTTCGCGGCGCAGGGGGCAGCCGATCGAGTCCGTTCAACTATAGCCGTCAGCTCGGCCAGGGCCCGACCAAGGTCGTCGTTGATGACCGTGTGAGCTGCGATTTTGGCCCCTCGCTCCACCTCGGAGCGCCCAAGCTCCACGCGTCGGCGGATGTGCTCGGCATCGTCGCCGCGGGCCCTCAGCCGCTCGGCCTGGACCGCTGGCGACGGGGGCAGCAGCATGATCACCGTCGCGTCGGGCTGGTGGGCCAGCACCTGCTCTGCTCCCTGCACGTCGATCTCGAGCAGGACGTCCGAGCCCGGAGGCGGATCGGGAATGGGCGTGCCCATGAGGTAGTCGAGGAATTCGGCCCACTCGTAGAAACCACCGGCTGCGACCGCTGACTCGAAGGTGGGGCGATCGACGAAGACGTAGGCACTGCGCTCGCGCTCGCCCTGGCGAGGCTTCCTCGTGGTCCAACTCCGGCTGAGCCAGAGGGTCGGATCCTGCGCGATCAGCGCTGCGGCGACCGTGCCCTTGCCGGCCCCACCAGGGCCGATGAGCACGAAGATGTGCGGCGCGGTGATCTTGGGTTCAGCGCGCAGTCTCTTTGAGCAGCGATTCACGCTGCTTGGCGCCAAGCCCCTGGAGCCTTCGGCTGTCGCTGATACCGACGGTCTCCATCAGGCGGCGCGCCTTGACCTTGCCCAGACCGGGCAGGGACTCGAGGACGGACACCACCTTCATCTTCCCGATGGTCTCGTTGGAGTCAGCCTCTTGGAGGAGGTCAGCCAACGACAGGTTGCCCATCTTGAGCTTGTCCTTGACCTCGGCCCGCTCACGGCGAACCCTGGCAGCCTTTTCGAGCGCAGCTGCGCGCTGCTCTGGAGTGAGTGCGGGAGGTTGCGGCATGGCGAGACCATAGCGCCTCAGCCAGGGCCGTTCATATCTTTTTGCCCTTCTTCAGCCCATTGCTGTCGCCAACTCACGGTTCAGCGAGCGTGCACTGCGACCCAAGTCAGCGGGATCGGGACCGTCGTTGAGGAGCCCCCGGGAGCTGCTCGGCAGCACGGTGCCGGGCTGACACCCGGCAAAACGGGTCGCCACGTCGATGGGCCCCGCACCTTGGGCTCCCAGCCCGGGGGCGAGAATTACCCCTCCGAGCTGGGACAATGCGAAGGCTGACGGCTCCAACGTGGCGCCGATGACCGCACCGACCGTCCCTGTCGGGACCGCCGGCGAACCGTTGAGCTCGGCGATTTCGCCCAAAAGCATGTCCTCGACCGAGGGCCCGGCGGCGGTGACGGCCTGCTGCAGATCCCGGCCCTCGGGGTTAGAACTCCGGGCCACCACGAGGACCCCTTTCCCGTTGGCCGCCGCCAGGTCGACCAGGGGCGACAGCGCCCCCAGCCCGAGATACGGGTGGACCGTGACGGCGTCGCCAGCCAATGGGCCGGCCTCGCCGAGCCAGGCATCGGCGTAGGCCGCGGCGGTCGAGTCGATATCGCCCCGTTTGGCGTCGGCGATCACAATGAGGCCGGCCGCCGTGGCATCGGCGATCAGGCGCTCGAGTTCGGCCAGGCCGGCGGCACCGTGCCGTTCGAAGAACGCCACCTGCGGCTTCACGACGCTGACCGCGCCGGCGAATCCTTCGACGCAGGACGCGCAGAACGAGCGCAATCCCTTGGCGTCGTCGCTCAGCCCCCACTTCGCCAGCAGTGCGGCCGAGGGATCGATGCCGGCGCACAGCGGCCCGGTCCGGGCGACCGCGGCCGCCACCCGATCTCCGAAACTGTCAGCCATCTCTTCCTCCTTCGTGTCGTGAGGGCACGACGGCCCCCGGGCCCGGGGACCGCTCCGGTGCGACTGCGGTGCCGTCACCGACGCGGGCACGCACGCTCTGACGGATGTCCTCGACCGTGGTGCCACGGGTGTCACACCAGCGGGCCAGTTGGCGGAGCACCTTCCAGGGCGCCTTGGGGTCCCTGAAGGTCGCCGTGCCGACCTGCACGGCGTCGGCCCCGGCCACCAGCAGCTCTACCGCTTCGTGGCCCGAGAAAACGCCGCCCACGCCCACGATCGGCAGCTCCGGGAAGGCGGACCGGCACTCCCACACTGCGCGCACCGCCACCGGGTGCACCGGGCCACCCGACAGCCCGCCCCCGCCGGCACCGAGCACGGGCCGACCCGATTCGACGTCGAGGGCCAGGCCCAACAACGTGTTCACGAGGGTCAGCCCGTCGGCGCCACCGGCGACGGCGCCGTGGGCGATCTCGACCACGTCGGGCACGTTCGGGCTGAGCTTGGCCCAGCGCGGCAGGCCGCAGGCCGTGGCAGCGAGGACTCGGGCCGTCGCCTCGGCCGAATGGGCGAACATGCGCGAACGGTCCTCCACATTGGGACAGCTGACGTTGACCTCGAGCGCAGCAATGCAAGAACCGACGCCCGATGACGCAGCCACCGCCACCAGTTCGGCCGCCTTGGCGTAGTCCGCCACGGTGCGGCCCCAGATGCTGACGACGACACGGGCCCCCGAGTCGTGCAGCGCCGGAAGATCGTCCGCCACCCACGCCGCCAGCCCCGGGCCCTGCAGGCCGACGCTGTTGAGCATGCCGGCTCCGACCTCGTGCACCCGCGGCGCGGCGTTGCCTGCCCAGGGCTCCACCGAGAGCGACTTGACCACGACGGCGCCCAGCTCGCTCAGCGCGCCGTACTCGGAGAGCTCGACACCGTGCCCGGACGTCCCCGAAGCCGTCAGCACCGGATTGGGAAGGCTGATGCTCCCGACGCTCGTGACGAGCGTTGCCGCCCGGCGAGAGTCGGGAGCGGCACTCACTGTGACGTCCCCGTGGGGGCCGGGTGGAGATCTTGGAGGGCGCGTACCTGCAACAGGTGCGAACGCGTGTCGGCAATGCCGGCGGCGGCGGCCCTCGCCGCGGCCAGCGTGGTGAGGCAGGGGACCTTGTGGACCACCGAGGCCGTGCGAATGTGCTGCCCGTCGGCACGCGGGCCGAGCCCGCGCGGCGTGTTGACGACGAGCTGCACCTTGCCCTGGGCGATCAGATCCACGGCGTCGGAGGCCACACCCTCCTCCCCCACCTTGGCCACCAGCGTGTCGACGGTGAGGCCCTCGGAGCGGAGATAGCCCGCCGTTCCGAGCGTCGCCGCGATGGAGAAGCCGAGCTCACCGAAGGCGCGGGCGACCTCCAGGCCGGCCGGCTTGTCGCGGTCGGCCAGCGACAAGAAGATCGTCCCCGAATCGGGCAACCGCGTCCCCGATGCCATCTGGCTTTTGGCGAAAGCCAGCCCGAACGTGCTGTCGACGCCCATCACCTCGCCGGTCGAACGCATTTCGGGCCCGAGGAGGGTGTCGACACCGGGGAAGCGGTCGAACGGCAGCACCGCCTCCTTGACGCTGACGTGGTCGAGCACCGGGACCCGACCGACGACGTCGGAGTGCAGCAGGCCCTCGGCGCGCAGATCCGCCAGGCTCTGGCCCACCATGAGCCGTGAGGCCACCATGGCCAGCGGCACGCCGGTGGCCTTGGCCACGAACGGGACCGTCCGGCTGGCCCGGGGATTGGCTTCGAGGACGTAGACCTGCCCCTCCTTCACGGCGAACTGCACGTTGATCAGCCCGCACACGGCGAGCGAGTCGGCCAGTGCCTTCGTGTGCCGCTCGAGTTGCTCGATCACGTCGTCGTCCAATGTCTGCGGCGGCAGGGCGCAGGCCGAGTCGCCCGAGTGCACGCCGGCCTCCTCGACGTGCTCCATGACCCCGGCGATCAGGATTTCGCCGGTGTGGTCGCGCACGGCGTCGACGTCGACCTCGACCGCGTCCTCCAAGAAACGGTCCACCAGGACGGGGCGATCCGCCGTGACCCCGCCCTCGCGCGCCAGCGCACCCGTGGTCATGGTCTGCATGACGCGCCGCACGCCCTCGTCGTCGTAGACGATCTCCATGGCGCGGCCGCCCAGCACGTAGCTGGGGCGGAGCAGAACCGGATAGCCGACCCGTCCCGCCACGGCCAATGCCTCGGACGTTGTCGTCGCCGTTCCGCCCGGAGGTTGGGGAATGTGCAACTCGTGGCACAAGGCGTTCCACCGTTCCCGGTCCTCGGCCAGGTCGATGGAGGCCGGGCTCGTACCGAGGACCAGCCCGGGCGGCAGGGAGCCCGCCAGCTTGAGCGGTGTCTGCCCGCCCAGCGACACGATGATGCCCTCGACCTTCCCGCCCGCCGCCAACTCGGCCTCGAGGACGTTGGCCACGTCCTCGTCCGTCAACGGCTCGAAGTAGAGCCGGTCGGACGTGTCGTAGTCGGTCGAGACGGTCTCGGGGTTGCAGTTGATCATGACGGTTTCGTAGCCGGCATCGCGCAGCGTCATGGATGCGTGCACGCAGCAGTAGTCGAACTCAATGCCCTGCCCGATGCGGTTGGGCCCCGATCCCAGAATGATCACGCGGGCACGGTCGGAGGGGCGGACCTCGTCCTCCTCCTCATAGGTGGCGTAGTGGTACGGCGTGAACGCCTCGAACTCCGCGGCACAGGTGTCAACCGTCTTGAAGGTCGCCCGCACGCCAAGTGAGAGCCGGGCGGCCCGCATGTCCGCCGCCGTCGACCCCCGGAGGTAGCCCAGCTGCGCGTCCGAGAAGCCGAGCCGCTTGGCCCGTCGGAAGTCGGCCGGCCCGAGTGACGGCGCAGCGCCGATGCGCTGCCGTTCGCGCACGATGCGCACCAGCTGCCGGACGAACCACGGGTCGATGCCGGTCCGGGCCACGGCCTCGTCGACCCCGACGCCGCGGCGCAACGCCGCCTCGAGCTCGAAGACGCGTTCGGGCGTGGCGACACCCATGCGTTCGACGAGCTCGGAGAGCGGGAGCTCGTCCAGCGACGCTTCGGCCGGGTCGGCGTTGAGCCCCGCCCGGCCCTGCTCCAGTGAGCGCAGTGCCTTCTGCAGTGACTCGCAGAACGTGCGGCCGATGGCCATGACCTCGCCCACCGACTGCATGCGGGTCCCGAGGCGGCCGTCGGCCCCCGGCAGCTTCTCGAAAGCCCAGCGCGGGATTTTGGTGACCACATAGTCGATCGTCGGCTCGAACGACGCCGGCGTCGCCTTCGTGATGTCGTTGGGGATCTCGTTCAGCAGGTAGCCGACGGCCAGCCGGGCCGCGATTTTGGCGATGGGGAAGCCCGTTGCCTTCGATGCCAGCGCCGACGAGCGCGAGACGCGGGGGTTCATCTCAATGATCACGCGCCGTCCCGTCGACGGCTCGACGGCGAACTGCACGTTGGAGCCGCCGGTCTCGACCCCCACCCGGCGCAGGCAGGCAAAGGCGTCGTCCCGCATGGCCTGGTACTCCACGTCGGTGAGCGTCTGGGCCGGCGCCACCGTGATGGAGTCACCCGTGTGCACACCCATGGGGTCGAAGTTCTCGATGGAGCAGACGACGACGCAGTTGTCGGCCGCGTCGCGCATCACCTCGAGCTCGAACTCCTTCCAGCCGGCGATCGACTTCTCCACCAGGATCTGCCCGACCGGGCTGGCCGCCAGGCCTTCGGCGGCGAGCTGGCCGAAGTCCGTGGCGTCTTCGGCGATGCCGGTCCCCTTTCCCCCGAGGATGAAGCTCGGTCGCACCATGATCGGGAAGCCGATGTCGGCCGCGATCTCCTCGGCCTCCTGCAACGAGTGGGCGAACCCCGAGCGCGGGACCTCGAGACCGATTTCCTCCATGGCGGCCTTGAAGCGGTCCCTGTCCTCGGCCGTCGAAATGGCGTCGGGCCGCGCCCCGATCACCTCCACCCCGTAGCGCTCCAGGACGCCGAGCTCGACCAGTTCCATGGTGAGGTTCAGCGCCGTCTGGCCGCCGAGGGTCGGCAGGAGCGCGTCCGGCCGCTCCTTCTCAATGATGGCCGTGAGGACCTCGGGGTCGAGCGGCTCGATGTAGGTCCGGTCCGCCGTGGCGGGGTCCGTCATGATGGTGGCCGGATTGGAGTTGGCCAGGATCACCCGGTAGCCCTCCTCGCGCAGGACCCGGCAGGCCTGGGTGCCCGAGTAGTCGAACTCGCAGGCCTGGCCGATGACGATGGGGCCCGACCCGATGACGAGGATCGACTGCAGGTCGTCGCGGCGTGGCATCAGCGCGCCCCCGTCCGGGCGCCGCTCGAGCGGGTGGGATGGGCCAACATGAGGTCGCGGAAGGCGCCGAAGAGGTAGCGCGCGTCGTGGGGACCGGGCGCCGCTTCGGGGTGGTACTGCACCGAGAAGGCCGGTGCCGTCAGAGAGCGGAAGCCCTCAATGACGCCGTCGTTGAGGTTGACGTGGGTGGTCTCGGCGTCGGGGATGGACCCGGCGGCCACGGCGTAGTTGTGGTTCTGGCTCGTGATCTCGACGATGCCGGTCTCGAGGCGCTGCACCGGATGGTTGGCTCCGTGGTGGCCGAAGGGCAGCTTGTAGGTCGTGCCGCCCAACGCGGTGGCCAGGATCTGGTGGCCGAGGCAGATGCCGAAGACCGGGACGCGGCCGACCAGGTCGGCCACCGCCGCGGTCGGGCCCGGGAGCGCGGCGGGATCGCCCGGCCCATTCGAGAGGAACACCCCGTCGGGGTCGAGGGCCAGCACGTCGTCGGCCGCCGTGCCGGCGGGCACCACGGTCACGGTTCCGAGTGTCGTGAGGAGCTGGACCATGGTGGTCTTGACTCCGAAGTCGTAGGCCACGACGCGCAGGGCTCCACTGCCAGTGTCCGTGCCCGTGTCCGTGCCCGCGTCCGTGCCCGTCGCCGGGTGGACGCTCACCTCGCTCCTCGTGACGCCCGAGACCAGGTCCATGCCGTCGGTGCCCACGGCCGCGGCGGCGGCGGCGCGCAGCGCAGCCTCGGGCGCCGTGCCGAACGCACACGGGACCGCACCCGCTCGGCGGACGTGCCGGGCCAGGCGCCGGGTATCGACACCGGTCAGGGCCGGGATACCGTGCCGGCGCAGGAAGGGCTCCAGGGCCTCGGTGGCCCGCCAGTTCGACGGCTCGTCGGAGAGGTCGCACACGACGACCCCGCGGCAGTGCGGCGCCGGGGCCTCGTCGTCGGCGGCGTTCGTCCCGTAGTTGCCGATGTGGGTGCTGGTGAACGCGATGACCTGGCCTGCGTAGGACGGATCCGTGATCACCTCCTGGTAGCCGCTCATGGCGGTGTTGAACACGAGCTCGCCCGTGGCCACGGGCACGGGTGCGCCGGCGGCCTCGCCGGAGAACACCTCGCCGTCGGCGGTCACCAACAGCGCGGGCTGCCTGTCGCCGTAGCCTGCCGGCCGCACGCTCACCGTTGTGCCGTCGCGTCAATCACGACGGGCTCACCCCGCAGCACGGTGTGCCGGACCGCGCCGGCGAACGTCCGGCCGGCGTACGGCGTGTTGCGGCTGCGGCTGGCCAACCCGGCCGGGTCCACCACGGTGGTGCCCGAGGGGTCGAACACACACAGGTTGGCCGGCGCTCCCGCCTCGACCGCTCCGCCCTGCGCGCTGTGGCCCGCGCCACGCGGGTCCGTTGCCGTGAGCTTGGCGATGACGGCGGGCTGCGTGCTCAAGAGCGCGAAGATCCGCTCGGGGCCGATGCGGGGCGACAGGACCTCCCAGGCGATCGGCAGTGCCGTCTGCAGCCCCAGCATTCCCGGCGGGGCCTCGTTGAACGGGAGGTCCTTGGCCTCGGGCGCATGCGGCGCATGGTCCGTCGCGACGGCGTCGATGGTGCCGTCGCACAAACCGGCGATCACGGCGGCCACGTCCTCGTCGGTCCGCAACGGCGGGTTCACCTTGAAGACCGGGTCGTAGCCGGCCACGAGGGCATGGGTGAGGAGCATGTGATGCGGCGCCGCTTCGGCCGTGATCGCAAGGCCCTCTTCCTTGGCCCGGCGGATCAGATCGACCGAACCGGCAGTGGACATGTGGAGGAAGTGCACCGGCGCGCCCGTCAGGCGCGACAGCGCGATGTCACGGGCGACCATGGCTTCCTCGGCCGCGGCGGGCATGCCCGGGAGGCCGAGCCGGCTCGACCAGTCGCCCTCGTGCATGGCGCCACCGGCCGCCAAGCCCGCGTCCTCGCAGTGCTGGGCCAGGGTGACGCCCAGGCCTTTGGCGTAGTCGAGGGCGCGCCGCATGAGCGCACCGTCCTGCACCCCGGCGCCGTCGTCGGTGAAGAGAGTCACCCCGAGCGCCGCCAGCTCAGCCAGTGGGGCCAGGGCGTGGCCCGCCCGACCGACGGTGATGGCACCGGCCACCGACACCTCGGCCATGCAGCCGACGCCGAGCGCGAGCACTTCGGCCGCCACTCCGGCCGTATCGATGGGTGGCTCCGTGTTGGGCATGGCGACAATGGCCGTGAAGCCGCCGAGGGCGGCCGCCCGGGCCCCGGTCTCGATCGTCTCGGCCTCCTCGCGCCCGGGTTGGCGCAAATGGGTGTGCAGGTCGACCAGCCCGGGGCCGACCAGGCAGCCCCCGGCGTCGAGCACCCGGGCGCCCGTCGGCGGGTCGATCGAATCGGCCACCGCGACGATGTCGTCGCCGGCCACCGCGACGTCGGCGCGGGCCAGGCCGGCCGGTCCCACGACGGATCCGCCGCGGATGACGAGTGTGGGCTCAGGCAACGGCCGGCACCTCCGCGACGCCGGGCAGCTCGCCTCCGAGCAGCAGGAAGAGAATGGCCATGCGCACCGCGATGCCGTTGGCCACCTGTTGGGTGGCCACCATGCACGGCAGGTCCGCCACGTCCGAGGCGATCTCGACGCCGCGCACCATCGGTCCGGGATGGGTCACGATGGCGTGGTCGGCCAATCGCTCCGCCCGACGCGCCGTGAGCCCCCACCCCGCCGTGTACTCGCGCAGGCTGGGGACGAACGACCCGCTCCCCCGCTCCGCCTGCAGGCGCAGGAGCGAGACCACGTCGGCGTCGGCGAGGGCCGTATCGAGGTCGGTCGCCACCTCGACAGGCCAGCCTTCGAGCGAGGGCGGCAGCAGGCTGCCGGGTGCGGCCAGGGTGACGTGTGCTCCGAGGGCGGTGTAGGCCAGCACCTCGGAGCGAGCCACCCGGCTGTGCCGCACGTCGCCGACGATCAGGACCCGGAGATCCTCGAAGCACGAGATCCCGAGCTCGTCGGGCGCGGCACCCTTGCGCTCGGCCAGGACCTGGCGCACGGTGAAACAGTCGAGCAGGGCCTGGGTCGGGTGCTCGTGCCAGCCGTCCCCGGCGTTGACCACGTGGGCCCGCTCGACCCAGCGCGCCACCTGGTGGGGTGCTCCCGCCGACGAGTGCCGGATGATGATGGCGTCGATCCCCATGGCCTCCACCGTCTCGACGGTGTCGCGCAGACTCTCGCCCTTCTTCACCGAGGAGCTCGCCACCGCCAGCGAGAGCACGTCGGCCGAGAGCCGCTTGGCCGCCGTCTCGAAGGAGAGCCGGGTGCGGGTCGACTCCTCGAAGAAGAGCGTCGCCACCACCTTGCCGCGCAGCGTCGGCACCTTGGGCATGGAGCGCCGCTCCACCTCGGCGAAAGCCTCGGCGACGTGCAGGACCTCGGCGATGCCCACGGGCCCGAGGTCGGCGACCGAAAGGAGATGCCGGGTGCCGGTCACTTGTCCTCCAGACTGCCTATCCAGACGCCGTCCTCACCGACGTCGACCATCTCCTCGCGGCGCGTCGGCAGGTTCTTGCCCACGTAGTCGGGCCGGATCGGGAGCTCGCGGTGGCCCCGGTCGACCATGACGGCGAGCTGGATCGACTTGGCCCGCCCGAAGTCGTGCAGGGCGTTGAGGGCGGCACGGATGGTCCGCCCCGTGAACAGGACGTCGTCCACCAGGACCACCACCTTCCCGGCCAGGTCGACCGGGATGTCGGTGACCGCCTCGGGCAGGACGGGGCGCAGCCCGATGTCGTCGCGGTAGAAGGCCACGTCGAGGCTGCCGACCGCGAGCGTGTCGACCGCTTCGATCTGGCGCAGAATTTCGGCCATTTTGGTGGCGAGAGGGACACCGCCGGTCTGGAGGCCGACCAGGACGACGTCCTCGACTCCCCCGTTGCGCTCCACGACCTCGTGGGCCATGCGCGTCAGGGCTCGCAGAACATCGGCCGAGGACATGACCTGGGAGTGGGCCACGAACACTCCCCCGAGGGGTCGCGTATGACTGCGCTCGCGTTCGGCCACTGCTCCTCCTGCCGTGTGAGCCTCACAGGACTCACTTCACGGTCAGAGGGATACCTTATCGCGCCCGCGAGCGGACGGCCCCGTGGCGCCCGGGCGCGCCAGTCAACCGGCCCGGCTCGCCACTCAGCAGCAGTGTCCCTGCTGCACCACGGACATGGGGATCTGGCCGGCGACGGTTGCCATTACACCGGTGCGCCCGTCGATCATCCGAATGGCGTTGTTGAAGAAGTCGGCCACGTAGACGTTGCCCTGCGCGTCAACGGCGGCGCCAAGCGCCAGTCCGAAGGTGGCGTTGGAGGCCCGCCCGCCGTCGCCCGCCGTCTGACCCGGTTCCGGAATCGTCTGGGCGCCGGTACCGGCGACGAACACGACCCGCCCGCTGGCGAGGTCGAGCTCGAGCAATCGCCGGCCGTAGGCCTCCGTGACGAAGAGCGTCTTGTCGTTGCCGACCGCCAATCCTGTCGGATCGTGCTCACTCCCCCTGCCCGCCAGAGCAGGACTTTGGTGGGTGGAGAAGATCATCGACGTCACGCCCGTGGCAGCGACTCTCTCCCGGATCGAGCCACACGCGGTGGCGATGAAGATGTTCGAGGAGCGGTCCACGGCAACGCCCACCGGCGCACACGGATGGGAGGCGGTCTGGCAGAGGCCATCGAGCGGTGCGCAATGGACTCCAGGACCGGCCGCCCGAGTGATGATCCCGGTGGCCAGCGACACCTTCTGGACCTCGTTGTTGCCGGCCTCGGCCAGGTACAGGTCACCGTTTGGGCCCAAGGCGATGGAGTCGCTGAGGCCCCCGACGCCGCTTCCGCCGCATAGCGAAGTCCAGTGAGGCTTTGACGGCTGGGCCTCCATTTCCGGCGGAGCCGCTGCGGCCGTCTCCCGGCCACGGTCGAGATGACCCCGGTCGGACGCCGAGACCTTGCGGACGCGAGTCGCCGTCTTCGAAGTAGACGTCACCGTTCGGAGCGACGGCGACGCCGCTCGGACTCGAGAGTGTGGCCTGCGGACCCGGGCCACCGTCGCCGGAGAAACCCACTGCTCCCGTCCCGGCCACGACCACGAGTTGTTGCGTGGCCCGGTCGACTTCGAGCACCCGGTACCCGTCAGTGAAGTAGATGTCCCCACCCCGGTCGACGGCAACACCGATCGGACCGGTCAACTGGTACGAAGTGGCAAGCCCGAGCGAGGGGCCGTTCACCCTTCTTTGTGCGGGCAGCGGACCGGGTCGATGGGGAGTTGGACGCGGCCGGGCCGGACCACCCCCCTGGAGCGACGTCACGACCACGGCCGCCACGACGAGAGCCAGCGTGACCAACGCCGCCCCGCGCCACCATCGGCGGCGCTGCAGGCGCCGGGCCTCGCGGATGAGGGCTTCGGTCCTCTCCGGCTCGGTGGCCTGTTCTGGCCCCAGGGTGAGCGTCACCGCAGTCCTTGAATGATCTGAATCAATTCGTCGGGCTGATAGCCCTGCACCCGGGCGTACTGCACCAGATCGAGCACCCGCGCGATGAGGGCGCTGCGCGCGGGGGCCTGGCCGCTCACGGTGATCCCATGCCCGCGCCGAAACTCGACGAGCCCTTCGTCTCGCAACTGACGCATCGCCCGAAGGACCGTGTTGGCGTTCACACCGAGAACCTTGGCCAGATCCCGAACCGGAGGGAGTCGTTCGCCCGGGACAGCTTCACCATCGGCGATGGCTCGACGGATTTCAGCGGCAACCTGTTCGTGGAGGAACGTCGGGTCGCTGGGGTCGACCTGGAAGTCCGGCATGATGCTAATGAGAGTAGCACTATCCCATCGAAGGTTCAAGGGTGGGCGCTGAGGATCAGCCCTGGCTCCACCTCGGCGGCGATGGTGGAGAGGATGCCGTTGACGAAGCGGCCCGATTCGTCGGTCGAGTACTCCTTGGCCAGTTCCACCGCCTCGTCGATGACGACCGCCGTCGGCGGGCCGTCGGGGTCGAGGAGCTCGGCAACGGCCAGGCGCAGCACAATGCGATCGACCACGGCCATGCGATCGATCGGCCAGCCGACCGAGGCCCCGGCGATGCGACGGTCCGTTTCCTCCCGGGTCTCGGCGGCATGCTCAATGAGGATGCGCACGTAGGGGTCGGGCGGCACCGGCAGGGCGTCGACGACCTGGAGCGGCCCAACTCCTTTGAGCTCGGCCTCGTAGAGCAGCGACAGGGCGCGCTCGCGTTGTTGGTGGCGCGGTGCGACGTCCGTCATCTGCTCTGGTCCCGTCCTCGGCCCGAGGGTGCGGCGGCTCGGCGAGGCGACCGGGCCGTCAGGCCCGGGTCAGGTACTCGCCGGAGCGAGTGTCGACCTTGATCACGTCCCCGATGTTCACGAAGAGGGGGACCTGCACCACGTGACCGGTCTGCAAGGTGGCGGGCTTGCGGGCACCCGAGACCCGGTCACCCTGCATGCCCGGTTCCGTCTCCGTCACGGTGAGCTCCACCGACGCCGGGAGCTCGACGCCGACGATCTCGCCGTTGTACATCTGCACGTTGGCAGCGTCGCCTTCCTTCAAATAGTTCGGCGCCTCGCCGAGCGCGTCGGGTGGTACCTGCATTTGGTCGTAACTCGTCGTGTCCATGAAGACGTAGTCGGCGCCGTCTCGGTAGAGGAACTGCATGTCCCGCTTGTCGATGATCGCCTGCTCGAGCTTCTCGTCGGCCCGGTAGGTGCGCTCGATCACGGCGCCGCTGCGCACGTTCTTGAGCTTGGTGCGCACGAAGGCGCCACCCTTGCCCGGCTTCACGTGCTGGAACTCGACGACGCTGAACAACCCCTCGGGGAGGTCGAGGCTCATGCCGTTCTTCAGGTCATTGGTCGAGACTGCCATGAATGTCCTTTGTGAAATTGGTCAAGGGGCGGGCGCCGTCCTCGGTCACCACCAAGGTGTCCTCGACACGGACGCCGCCGTGCCCGGGAACATAGACACCGGGCTCGACGGTGACGACGAAGCCGGGGGCGAGGATAGCAGTGCCCATTTGGCTGACGGTCGGGGCCTCGTGGATATCGAGGCCGACGCCGTGTCCGGTGCCGTGCTCGAACCGCTCGGCCCAGCCGGCGTCGGCGATGATCTGGCGGCAGATGTCGTCGACGCCCTTGGCCGAGATGCCGGGCCGCACGGCGGCGGCGCCCGCCGCCTGGGACTCCTGGACGACGTTGAAAATGCGGGCCAGCTCCCCTTCGGGCTCGGCGTCGACGCAGAACGTCCGCGTCATGTCCGAGCGGTAGCCCTCGAACATGGCACCGAAGTCGACCACGACGGGATCGCCCCCGTTGATAGCGCCGGGACCCGGGGTGGTGGTGGGGCTTGGCCGAGTTCTCGCCGGCGGCCACGATGGTCTCGAAGGCCGTCCCCTCGGCACCGCCGCGTCGCATGGCGGTGTCGAGCTCCAGGGCGAAGTGCTCCTCGGTGACCCCTTGGCTCATCAGCGGCAGCACCTCGAAGAGTGCGGCATCCGCAATGGCCGCGGCGCGTTCCATGCGGGCGAGCTCGGCAGCATCTTTGCGCTCTCGCAGCGCTTCGACGGCGTTTGCGGTCGGGACGAGCTTGTCGCCGTTCAGGACAGCCGGCCCAGGCGCGCTGCCCGCTCCAGGTGATGTTGCCCGCCTCGAGCCCGATGCGGGCGGCCTCGGCGCCGTCGAGCGCGGCGCACGCCGCCTCCCGTTGCTCCGCACCCGTGCCGATGGAGATCTCGACCTCGGGGGCGCCGGCCCGCTCGAGCTGCTCGGCCGATTGGGTGCGGTACCGACCGTCGGTCGTCAACAGCGCCAGGTCCTTGGTCACGACCAGCACGGCCGCCGAGCCCGTGAATCCGGTGAGGTACCGGACGTTCGGGAGCGTCGTGACGACGAGGGCGTCGACCTCGTGTTCGTCGAAGGCGGCGCGCAGGCGGTCGAGGCGACCGGTGACGACGATCGGCGGCAGAGGCGCGGTCCCGGGCAGATACGGGTTGGCGCGGGTGGTGGTCGTCATAGGAATCAGGATCCCTTCAGGAGTGCGGCCGCGGCATCGATGGCGAGCTCGTAACCGAGCCCGCCGAAGCCGGCGATGACGCCCGACGCCACGGGTGCCAGCACCGACGTGTGCCGGAACGGTTCCCTGGCGGCGGGGTTGGAGATGTGCAGCTCGACGACGGGTCCTTCGAAGGCGGCCACGCGCGTCGTGCAGCGACCACGACGTGTGGCTGAGTGCTCCGGCGTTGATCACCAGCGCATCGGCACGGCCGCGGGCGGCGTGGACGGCCTCCACCAGGTCGCCCTCGTGATTGGTCTGCAGGTGCTCGAGCTCCAGGCCGTGGTGCGCGGCCGCCGTCTCGGCCCGGGCGACGTGGGTCGCCAGGGTGTCGGTCCCGTAGACCGCCGGCTCCCGCTCGCCGAGCAGGTTCAGGTTGGGCCCCGAAAGGAGGAGGACGAGGCTCATGCGCGGGCACCCATGTCAGCCAGGGTAGCGACCACGTCGGGAAGCGCCACGCCACGGACGGTCTCGACGCCGTTGGGTCCGTCCAGCACGAAGGTCAGATCCTGCTGCGCCTTCTTGTCCCGTCCCATGAACGTGACGAGCTCTGCCGCTTCGGCACCAGGCGGGAGATCGGTCGGCAGGTCGAAACTGCCGACCACCTTGCGGTGCTCGGCGACCCGGTCCGCGCCGATGCGCCCGAGCCGCTCCGCCAGCAGGGCGGCGAAGAGGATCCCGATGGCGACCGCCTCGCCGTGGCGCAGATCCCAGTCGGGGTGGTCAGCCTGGCCGGCGGCCTCGAGTGCATGGGCCAGCGTGTGGCCGTAGTTGAGGATCATGCGCCGGCCACCCTCGCGCTCGTCCTCGGCGACGACGGCCGCCTTGATGCCCGCACAACGGGCCACCTGTTCCTCGATGGGCTGGTCCGCCGTCGGGGCATCGCCCAGGAAGGCGTACTTGGCTATTTCGCCCCGGCCGCAGGCCCACTCGCGGGGCGGGAGGGTCGAGAGCGTCTCGGTGTCACACAGCACCGCGTTGGGCTGCCAGAAGGCTCCGACCAGGTTCTTGCCCTCGGGGAGGTTGACCCCGGTCTTGCCGCCGATGGCGGCGTCCACCTGCGCCAGCAGCGAGGTGGCGACGTTCAGGTAGGCGGTGCCCCGGTGATAGGTGGCGGCCGCGAAACCGGCGACGTCGGTGACGATGCCACCCCCGACGGCCACCACCACATCAGCCCGCGAGAGACCGGCGTTGGCGAAGAACCGGGCCAGCACTTCCACCGTGGCCAGCGTCTTGGCCGCTTCCCCTTCAGGAATGAGGCACACCTGGGACGGCACGCCGGCGTCGAGCCCGTCCACCCAGCCGGCGTCCCGGATCGACTCCTGCGTCACGATCACGGCCGACTTGGCGTTGGGCGGCACGAAGCGCGCCACTTCGTGGCGGGCGCCGGGGCCGACGAGCACCGGGTAGGAGCGCTCGGCCAGGTCGACGGAGAGGGCGTGCACGGCTCGCGCCTGCCCTACCGGGGCTTGCCGGGAACGATGGCGGCGTCGGTGGCGACGGGACCTGTGTCGGCGGTGGCATCGACGGCATCGATGATGCGGTCGGCGACGGTGACCGGGTCGAGCTCGTCCACGTCGAGCACCACGTCCGCCACTTCGGCGTAGAACGGCGCCCGCACGGCGTTGAGGCGCACCACGGCTTCAGCCGGGTCGTCGCCCAGCAACGGGCGGCCGAGGCCGTCCCCGACGCGGCCGGCCAAGGTCTCCGGACGTGCCCGGAGCCAGACGACGATGCCGCTCGCGGCAATGAGCCGACGGTTGTCCTCGCTCAGCACGGCCCCGCCGGCCACGGAGACGACCGATGGCGACGGATCGGCGCAGGACTCGGCAAGCACCGCGGCCTCGGCGCGGCGGAAGGCGGCCTCACCGTCGCGGGCGAACAGCTCGGGCACCGTCAGCCCGGTGGCCGACTCGACGTCGGCGTCGGAATCCCGGTAGCCCCAGCCGAGGCGCTCGGCCAGGAGGTGACCCGTCGTGGTCTTGCCGGCGCCCATCATCCCGACGAGCAGGATGCGGCGGGTCATCCGGCCGCGCTGTCCGAGTCCGCGTCGGCACCCGGTCGGCCGACCGCGGACGACGGCGTGGCGCCGAGCGAGGCCACGAAGCCGTCTCGGTTGCGCACGAACTCGGCCAAGGAGTCCCCTCCGAACTTGCGCAGCGCCTCGGTGGCCAGCACCAGCGCCGTCATCGACTCGGCCACGACCCCCATGGCAGGCACCGCGGTGACGTCGGTGCGCTCGCGGAAGCTGACCGTCGACTCCTTGGTGACGACATCGACCGTCTGGAGCACCGGCCGGTTCAAGGTGGCGAGCGGCTTCATGGCCACCCGGGCGACGAGAAGGGAGCCGTTGGAGATACCACCCTCGATCCCTCCCGCCCTGTCGGTGGGCCGGACGTAGCCCTCGGCCTCGTCGTAGTGGATGGCGTCGTGGGCGTCGGACCCCCGGCGTGCCGCGTTCTCCCACCCGTCCCCGATCTCCACCGCCTTGACCGCCTGGATCGACATGAGGGCCTGCGCCAGATTGGCGTCGAGCTTGCGGTCCCAGTGCACGTGGCTGCCGAGGCCGACCGGGACGCCGTAGGCCAGCACCTCGGCGACGCCGCCCAGGGAGTCGCCCGCCTTGGCCGCCGCCTTCACGGCGGCGATCATCGCCTCCCCCGCTGCGGGGTCGAAGCAGCGCACCTCGCTGGCATCGACCGTGTGGAGGTCGCCGGGTCCGGGTCGCGGTGCATCGGGCCCTGTCGTCGCCTCGCCCAGGCCCACGATGTGACTGAGGATGGAGACCCCGAGGTGGGTCAAGAGCAGCCTGGCCAGTGTGCCGGCGGCGACGCGGGCCGCCGTTTCCCGGGCCGAGGCCCGCTCCAGGACGTCGCGGGCGTCCTCGAAGCCGTACTTGAGCATGCCCGGCAGGTCCGCATGTCCCGGACGGGGTTGGGTCAACACCTTGGAGGGGGCGCCGGGCTCGGGCGACATCTCCTCCGTCCACTTCGGCCATTCGGTATTGGCAATCTCGATGGCCACCGGCGAGCCCAGCGTGCGGCCGTGCCGGATGCCCGCCACCAGGGAGATCTCGTCAGCCTCGAAGCGCATCCGCGGCCCACGCCCGAAGCCGAGCCGCCGACGGGCCAGCTCGTCGGCGATATCGGAGGCCTCCACGGGCAGTCCCGCGGGCAGGCCCTCGACGATCACGACCAGGGCGCGGCCGTGGGACTCTCCGGCGGTCAGAAAGCGCAGCACGCAGCCACGCTACCGGACGGCCAACGCCGTCCTGGAGCCCCGAAGGCCCGATCCTCGGGGCGAGGAGGACTACTGATAGAAGGGGTTGTCGCCTCCGGCGTGGTCTGTGACATCGAGCACGCGTGTGAGTTCGGGAACCTCTTCGAGCAGCGTCGTCTCGATTCCCTGACGGAGCGTCATCTGCGACATGGCGCAGCCCTGGCAACCGCCCGACAGACGCAGGTAGGCGCTGCCGTCCTCGTCATTGAGGGCGACCAGGTCGGCCCGTCCCCCGTGACTGGCAATGGAGGGGTTGACCGCCTGCTCCAGGACGGCAACGACCCGCAGGGCCAGTGGGGAGGTGATGCCCTTGGCCAGGATTTCAGGCGGAACGCTCGGTGAGGCCTCTTCCGGTGTCGGCGTGTTGGGGTTCACCAACACGAGACCACCGCCGTCAGCCTCGGACCATTCGAGCCGGGCGCCCCGGAGCCGGTCGACGCTGTCGGAAGGGATGATGATCTCGAGCTCGTCCTGGGCGTGACGGACGTCACCCTCATCGGCGTCGGAGACGGCCTGGAAGTAGAGGTCATAGATGAAGGACCCCTCCTGCACGCCTCGCACCTCGAGCCACAAGGCCAGGCTGGCCGGCTCGGGCTCCTGCGCGATGGCGTCCTGCACGATTTTGTGTGCCTCGGGGGTGAGCGTGACGACGGGGGTTGTCGTCTGGAGATCTTCGGTGGTCGTAGCCATGGGTGGCAGTCTACGGCGTGCCGTCGGCGGGACGGCCCCTCCCCCTCCGTGGCGGCCGAAACCGGCGCATTAGCCCTCCGTGCGCACGCTGTAACGTGCCTGGCCGTGGCCACGACACCGACCGATGCGCACGAGTGGATCAGCTTCGAGGACGACGAGGAGGAGCGGACCTGGGTCTTCGACGCCACGTTCCTGACGAGCAACTGGACCTGCATTTTCGGCAACGGCTGCCAGGGCGTCCTCACGGGCCCCGCCCCTGAGCTCGTCCAGGGGTGCTGCAGCTACGGAGCCCACCTCGTCAACAAGAAGGACGCCCGGCGGGTGGAGAAGGCCGCCGCCACGCTGACGCCCGACGAGTGGCAGAACCACGGCACCAAGAAGAGCGTGATCCAAGAGAACAAGAGCGGCGAGACCGTCACGCGACTGGTCGACGACGCCTGCATCTTCTTGAACAAGCCCGATTTTCCCGGGGGCGTCGGCTGTGCCTTCCACATTGCGGCCATGAACCGGGGCGTCGACCATATGACGCTCAAGCCCGAGGTGTGCTGGCAGCTCCCGCTGCGCCGCGAGGACGCGGTCGACGACGACGAAGGGCACGTGACCTCGGTCATCCGGCAGTGGGACCGGCGGCATTGGGGCAAGGGTGGCCGCGAGTTCCACTGGTGGTGCACCGAGTCACCCGAAGCGTTCATCGGGACGAAGCCCGTCTACAAGGAGATGCAGCCCGAGCTCACCAAGATGGTCGGCGCGAAGGCCTACGACCACTTCGTGGAATTGGTCGAGGAGCGCGATCGACTACGGACCAAGGGTGTGGCACTCCCCCATCCGGCCGTGCGGACCCGCGGGGGCGACGGGTCGACCGTCTAGTCCTTCAGGGGGTCGTCGTCGACGACGGCGCTGGTCGGCATGGAGCCGAGGATGCGGTCGTACTGGTCCTCTTCGGCCAGGCACCACGACGCGTGCACGTCGTCGGGCTCTGCCCCGCACTCAGCACATCGTCCCGTCGACTCCGTCGACGACCGCTTCAGACTGCGCGCTTCCTCGAAGCGCCGATGGCGTCCCTTTTTCACGAGAACTCCTTGTCACACCCGGACCGCATGGTGGCGTCCGCCCCCTTGCGGCCGGACCGTACTGGCCCTGTGGACCGTCGAGCCATTGTAGTGGCTGCTGGCGGGCCGGCGGCCGGGACGCAGGTCAGGGTGGGTGGAAGGTGTCCGGGTCGGTCCCGGAGCAGGGCGAGGCCCGCCGGATCGCCATGTCCCACGTCGGTAGCCCGGTGTCGGGCGCAACCTCTACGCTGACCGCCATGCCTGGGTTCGACCCGCAAGAGATGGTTGCCCGGTTCCGTGCCCGGGCCGAGGCCGTGCGGACGCGCGGGATGCCGCCGATTGAGGGTCCCGAGCGCCAGCGCTTCCGTGAGCAGGCGCAGCAGGACTTCGCCGACTACGCCATGGTCGGCGACGCCGAGACGGAGCTGGTCGACGGGATCCTGACGTTGCGCATCGACCTGCGACCGCCGGGCGAGCGAGGCGGGGACACCCCGGCCTGAACGGGTTCCGACCCTCGGGTCAGCCGCCGTAATGCATGCGGGTGTCCTCCATGCGGAGTACCTCTGCGGGCTCGCCGCCCACGCCGATGACTTCGCCGATGCAGAACACGTGGCTCCCCAGCGTGTCCGCAGAGGTCAGGCGGCAGTCGAGGTAGCCCGCGGCGGCGCTGAGAGTCGGACGGCGATCCGGTCCGACCTCCGTGACCGGTTGGCCCGACAGGGCGAGGACACCCCCGTCAGGGGCCCGTGCGATGTCCGTGACAGGTTTCACGAAGCGCCGCACCACGTCACGATCGCCGCGGGCCAGCAGCGAGACCGTGAAACCACCCCCGGCGCTGACGAGGCCGGCCGTGACCGACTCGTGCTCGAGAGCCACCCCGACGAGCTTCGGCTCCATGCAGACCTGCACCACGAGGTTGGCGGTCATGAGGTTGACGTCGTCGCCGTGACGACTCCCGATGAGGTAGAGACCGGTGGGGAGCGCCCACAGGACCCGGCGGCGGTGGCGGTCGAACTCGTCTGCCCTCGGCGTCCATGCTGTCGGCCTCGCTCATCCGAAGATACTGCCCGACGAGTTGTCGGTCGTCGTGGTGGTCGACACCGTGCGCCCGTCGATCTGGCGGATGCGCTGAAGGACCTGCTGATAGAGGGCCTCTGCCTTGATGCCGTTGCGAGCGGACTCGGCCAGGAGCTTCTGGTTCGTGGCGCCGGCCGAATAGCACTCGTTGGCGGCTGTCCCCTCGTCGTTGTAGGCCTTCGTCAACAGTTCGGTGACGTCGGGGTCGGGCGAGGGGAGATTGGTGTTGGCCATTTCGGCATCGTTCAGCATGGTGGCGCAGGCGGCGTGCACGGCGCCCGTGCCGTTCGGCACGTCCTTGGGGACTCGCGCGTTGTCAGCGATGAGGGTGCCGATGTCCTCGCCGAGTGTCGTCCCACTGGTCCAGACCGACATGCGGTGCGCCGCTGACCCTTGCTGGTCCGCGCCGGCACAAGAAGTGAGGGTGACGGCGCATCCGGTTATGAGCACGAGGGAGGGGACGAGAAAGCGATGCCTCATGTGGCCTTGACGATGTGGACCTCTTTGCGGCCCTTGCGGAGCACGAGGTACCGGTCGTGCAGGAGATCGCCCGACGTGAAGCTGCGGCTGTCATCGGTCTGCCGGACGTTGTTCACGTAGGAGCCGCCCTGCTCGACGGTCCGACGCGCTTCCTTCTTGGACTTGACCAGACCGGTGCGCTCGAGGACATCGACGAGGGTGAGGCCGTCGAGGAGCTCCGTGCGCGGTACTGCGGTGGACGGTGCGTCCTCGGTCACGGCCAGGAGCATCTCCTCACTCAGGGCGGCGATCTCCTCACCGAAGAGCGCCGCCGAGGCCTCCTCGCACTTGGCCACCTCGGCATCGCCGTGCACGAGACCGGTGACGGCCCGAGCCAGCGCCCGCTGCGCTTCGCGCCGTTGAGGCTGGTCCGCCGTGAGGTGGTCGAGCTCGGTGATGCGATCGTGTTCGAGAAAGGTGAGGAACTTGATCAGCTCGACCACCTGTTCGTCAGGTGTGTTGAGGAAGAACTGGTACATGGCGAAAGGACTGGTCCGCTTCGGGTCCAGCCAGACAGTGCCCGACTCGGTCTTGCCGTATTTGGTCCCGTCGGCTTTGACGATGAGCGGTGTGGTGAATCCCCACACCTCGTCGCCGCAGACCCGGCGCACGTAGTCGACCCCCATGGTGATGTTGCCCCACTGGTCGCTGCCGCCGAACTGCACATCACAGCCGTGGTCGAGATGGAGACGCAGGAAGTCGTAGGCCTGCAGGAGCATGTAGCTGAACTCGGTGTAGGAGATGCCCTGATCCGGTCGCTCGAAGCGGCTCTTGACCGACTCCTTCGTCACCATCTGGTTGACGGTGAAGTGCTTGCCCACGTCGCGCAGGTACTCGAGCGTCGAGAGCGTGCTGAGCCAATCCGCATTGTTGAGCAGGAGGGCACGGTCGTCGGCCAGGTCGAGGAACTGGCCGAGCTGGGGGCGGATCGCCTGCAGGTAGCCCTCGATCGTCTCCAGACTGAGCAGCTGGCGTTCGTCCTGCTTGCCGCCCGGATCGCCGATCATGCCGGTGCCCCCGCCGGCCAGGGAGATGGTCTTGTGCCCGGCGTCTTGGAAACGGCGCAGCGTGCACAGCTGCATGAGGTTGCCGACGTGGAGGCTGTCGGCCGACGGGTCGAACCCGGCATAGACCGTGAGCCCGGGCTGGTCGAAGCGCTTCGGGAGGTCCACGTCGGTCATTTGATGGATCAGGCCGCGGAAGGTGAGGTCCTCCGAGAGCGTGGGCATACCTCGACTTTGCCATACGCAGGTAGGTTGATCGGCCGCATGGGTGTCCTCTCGCAGTCTCGAACTGATCGGGTGACCCGGTGATCGGATCCAACGGGGCGCTTCGCCTCCCCATGTCCGGCTCGTTGCCTCCTGACCTGCAAGGGACCCTTTTCCGGGTGGGGCCGGCGTGGCCCTGGGGGGCTTCTGCGGGTACTGATGCCGCCGGCGGCGGCGGACGGCGAGCGGCGGCGGGGACGGGAGCGGCGGCGGCGGACGGGCAGGCGGCGGGGCGGGGGCCGGAGCGGGTCCGAAAAAGCCGGCGCCTTGCACGCGTTGGAGATCCGGGACGGCCAGGCCGTGTGGTACCAGCGCCAGGAATCGGAGGCCGATGCCGGCGTCTTCTGGCATGCGGGATCGGTCCTCGCCCTCCCTGAAGCCGGGATCCCACTGCAGTACTCGCGATTCTTGGAACCCGAGGAGTTCAGCGGCGGCCTGACCGTCCCCATCGCATCGCACGTGCACCGGCTGGCCGCCGATGGCGGGCGGGTCCTGTTCGGTATCGACGACGGGAGCCACGAGAACGGCGGCGACGTCAATGACCGGGACGGCATCTTCTTGCGGATCGGCGAGTGGGACGCGATGGGGGCGTTGCGCTCCGCCCAGTCGGTGGAGTTGGAGCGGTCGACCTGGCAGCACGACATCGGCATCACGGCGGACCACGTGGTGTTCATTGAGTCGCCGACGTCCCGGCTGACGACCGATCCTGGTGCCGCGAGCCCGGTCCCTTTCGGATGGGTGCCAGGGGCCGAAGGCTGGATCGGGGTGGTGCGTCGGGGCGGTCGGTGGTGGTGATGGGTCTGAGAGCGCCACGACGCGGTGGATACGGCTCGACCCCTGCCTGGTCACGCACGTGCTGGGTGCGTACGAAGAACCAGACGGGGCGATCGTGCTCTACGTCTGCTGCTATGGCGTGCCCGAAGCAGGCCAATCCGTCGACACGTCGGCCTCGGTCGTCGGTCCACCCGGACTGGCGCTCTCCGGGGTCGGCGGAACGTTGGGCGTGTTGGAACGTTGGCGCATTTCGGGCGAGCAGGTCGAACGCGTGCAAGTCGACGAGCGGTTCGTCGAGTACCCAAGGATTGACGCCTCCTGTGAGGGCGCGGCGTTCCGTTACGGCTACTCACTGGAAACGGCCTGGGCGGCGGTCCCCTCCACGTCGGGAGTGCCGACGGGCGGTGCGGACCGCCCGGAGCGCTGGACCGCCGAGGCCTCGCCGGTCGGCCTGCTGAAGTTCGACCTGTCCCGCGATGAGGTCGCGTCCTGGAGCCCCGGCCCCGGGCGAACTCCGAGCGAGCCGCTCTTCGTCCGTGCGGTCGACGGCCACAGCGATGACGAAGGCTGGCTCCTGACACTCGTCGACGACGCCAACCGAGGTGCGAGCGATCTGTACGTCTTGGACGCCTCTTCTCTGGGTCGGCGCCGTCCGGAGGCGGTCATCCACCTGCCGGCTCGCCTCCCTGTGCGCAGTCACGGGGAGTGGGTTCCTGCCGACCGCTATCGCTGAGGCGCTCGGACCGGCGCCCCGGACAAGAAATCTGCGTGGCTGGCCCCGGCCTTGTTTTTCGCCATCGGCGTCATCCGGCGACCGTTCACCGTCTGCATGGCACCCGCTCTCGTGAAGGACGGACCTCGCCCCGCCACAGTGTCGAGGCGAACCGATGCTCTGGTCTCGAGCGTCACCCAGCACCATCGGGCGATCTCCGCCCATCAGAGCCAACTCCTCGCAGCAGTGGTCCAACTCGACCGACGGAAGGCATGGCGAGTCGACGGCGCCACCTCCATGGTGGCGTGGCTCGTCCAGCGGTGCGGTGTCTCCGCCGCCACGGCGCGCGAATGGGTCACGGCCGCAGCCAAGCTTCCGTCGCTCCCCAAAATCGCAGACGCGCTGTCCCAGGGAAAGCTCTCCTTCGACCAGGTGAAGCCCCTTGTCGAAGTGGCAAAGCCGGAAACGGACGAACGGCTGGCCGAAGAGGCCACGCACTGGTCGGCCAAGCAGGTCCGCGAGCTCGCGCAGGCAACCCGAAACCAATCCGATGCACGATCGACCGGCTTCTACGCCCGCCGCTTCCTCCGCTTCGATGATCGACGCCGGACACTGACCGGGACGCTTCCCGAGGACCAGTACGTCGTCGTCAAGAGCTCGCTCATCGCACGTGCCGCTCGGAGTGGCCGAAATCGAACGCCCTTCGAGCAGCGGATGGCTGATGCGCTGGTCTCAGTCTGCAAGGACGACGAAACGGGTGGTGGCTCGAAGCCCGGAGGAGCCCCTGGTGGTGGTCAGGCTGGAGGCGCCCGCCGCAACCGGCCGACCGTCGTCGTGCATGCCGACTTTGCCTTCCTGGCTGGAGCGGAGGGTGGCGCCGAGCTCGACGTCATGGGGCCGCTGTCTCGAGAAGTCGCCCGCCGGCTCGCCTGTGACGCCAAGGTCCTGGTTTCTGCCGATGGGCCCGATGGCCGGAGCCTCAACCTCGGGCGGACCCGGCGGGACCCCAGCGACGCCCAGCGGATGGAGATCAGGCGACGTGACAAGGGATGTCGGTTCCCCGGCTGCACCCACACCGAGTTCACCGATGTCCACCACGTGCGGCATTGGGTCGATGACGGGCCCACGGACGTTGAGAACCTCGTCGAGCTGTGCGATCAGCATCATCGCTGCGTGCACGAAATGGGATGGAAGATCTCCGGAAACGCCAACGTGGAGCTGACCTTCCAGAGTCCGACGGGAAGGCGGTCGACTTCGACCCCTTCCCCGACCCTCATTGCAGCGCGAGACGGACCGCCTGGTTGATTGCCTCGTGCAGCGCGACGTTCTCGGTCCGACCGGGCACCTTCACCCGCAGGAGCGAGGGCGCCGAGGGAGGTACGGCCAAGGCCGACTCGAGCTGTGACAACGTCGAAATTTCTTGAACCGGAAGCCCGAATCCGCGCGCCACCGCACCGATGTCGCTGCTGGGTGGCGTCCCGAAGAGCTGCTCGAACACCGTTGGATCGACCGAGGTGGCTTGGGGCAGGAACGAGAAGATCCCCCCTCCTCCGTTGTCGAGCACCACGAAGGTACAAGGAGTCTCGGGAAGATTGACCAGGCCCGAGACATCGTGGAGAAAGGTCAAGTCGCCCATGAAGGCGACGGTGCGCGTGCCCTCTTCGGTGCCCGAGGCGGCGACACCGAGCGCGGTGGACACGACACCGTCGATCCCATTCACTCCCCTGTTGGCGAGCACCCTTGGCGGCGTGGGGCTGGGCTCGGCGTACCACTCGAGATCACGAATGGGCATGGACGCCGCAGCGACGAGCGTGGCGCCCGTGGCCGCTGCATGCCGATGAACCACGCGGGCAACGAGCGGCTCGCTGAGATCGGTCCCCAGAACCTCGGCGATGGCACTCTGGGCCTTCGCCTCGCGCTCGCGCCAGGAGTTGACCCACTGCGGATCGGACGGTGCCGCAGAAGCGACGGCGGCGTCCAGCCACCCGTCGATATCGCATTGATGGAACTCGGTCGCCACACGCAGGGGGTCGGCCCATTGCCTCCAGGGATCAACGACGATGACGCGTGCACCGGCGTCGGCCGCGTGGGAGACGAACGCGCCCAGTGCTCGGGAGAGCCAGGGCGCTCCGAAGAGCACGATGCATTCGGGGAGCGGAGGCTCCGTGCGGACGATGGCATCGGCGGCGGCGACGGTCCCACCCGACCGGCTTCCCGAGAGCGGGTCCGCCAACACAGGCCAGCCGAGGGTGTCGGCCAGCCCCGCCACCCCGGCAGGATTCGCTCTGTGCGACCAGGGTCCGCCGGCGATGATCATCCCCCTCCCCCGCAGGGGCTCGAGCTCCATTGGGATCGCGCCCGGCCGACTGCCGCTCACGACGACCTTCGGACCCTGACGGGAGGGCAACGGCCCAGCTGTGCCGACCAGTGGCTCGCGAAACTCCAAATTCAGGTGCACCGGGCCGGGCCCGCTGGCCCCGTGCACTGCTTCCTCGAAAGCCCTGACGGCAAGGGGTCTCCATGTGGGCTCGTGGCCCCCGACGGGTACTCCGGGCGACGCGGACCAACGGACGGCTGCGGCGAAGAGCCCGTTCTGGTCGATGGACTGCGGTGCGCCGGTGTCATGGAGTTCGGGTGGCCGGTCCGCCGTGCACACAATGAGCGGAACGCCACCATGGTGCGCCTCGACGACGGCCGGGTGCAGCTCGGCGGCAGCAGTGCCGCTCGTCACACAGATGACGGTCGGCCTCCCGGTCGCCATTGCCAAGCCCAGAGCGAAGAAGGCTCCGCTGCGCTCGTCCAGCCGGACGTGGACGCGGAGCCGGTCGGCCAAAGGGAGCGCCAATGGCGTCGAGCGCGAGCCGGCGCAGACGACGGCATCGGTGACACCGAGGCGCACCCACTCGTCGACCAGGGTGGCGCTGAAGGTGGCCTGTACGCTCACCCTTCGTGCCACTCCATGTCGAGGTGCGCGGTTCGGGTCCGCCGCTGGTGCTCTTGCACGGCTTCACCCAGACGGGACGGCTGTGGGGACCTTTCGGGGACTTGCTGGCGGCATCGCGCACTTTGGTGGCGGTTGATCTGCCCGGTCACGCCGAGTCCGGATCGGTACGGGCCGACCTTCCGACGACAGCGAGCCTCGTGGCCGAGGCGGTACGGACGCAGATCGGCGATGAGCCATGTGCCCTCCTCGGCTACTCGCTCGGTGGCCGGGTCGCCCTGCATGCGGCCATCGCTGCCGATCTGCCGTTGAGCCACGTCGTCTTCATCGGAGTGACCGCTGGTATTGAGGACGCGGCCGGACGTGCGAGTCGCCGCCAGTCCGACGAGAAGCTCGCTGACGACCTGGAAGCCTCCGGGGACGTCGAGGGCTTCATTGACGCATGGTTGCGCGGCCCGCTGTTCGAGCGGTTGGAATCGGGAGGCGCGGCACAGAGGTCCGAGCGCCTCCGCAACAGCGCGTCCGGCCTGGCTTCCAGCCTGCGGTTGTGCGGAACGGGCAGCCAGGAACCGTTGTGGGATCGCCTCGGAGCCTTGCCCTCCCCGGTCTTGGCTCTGGCCGGGTCGGACGACAACCGCTTCGCTGCGCACGCTCTGCGATTGGCCCGACTGGTGCCGAGCGGCATCGCATCTCTCGTCCCTGGTGGAGGCCATGCCGTGCACCTGGCCCAACCCGAACAGGCCAGCCGGATCGTGTGTCACTGGCTCGACGCGGTCGGGTCGGGCCCCGCCTGAGGGGATGAAGCCGGCCGCCTCAAAGCAGCAAACCGATCGTGAGGAGCGCGCCCGCAATGATCTGGAGCCGCGCCGTCGTCCCCAGCATCGGCAAGAGGGCGCGCCCTTCCTCGTCACCGAGCGCCAGGCGCGCGGGGGCAATGGCCACCGGGATCGCCAGCAGCGCCAAGAGCGACCACGGCCGGTAGCTCGACACGATCCCTATGCCGAGCGCCACTCCCAAGAGGGTGAAGCAGTAGCACATGCCGGCTCGGCGCCTTCCGAGCCGCACGGCCAATGTCTTCTTTCCCGACTCGGTATCCGTCGCGATGTCCCGCAGGTTGTTGGCCTGCAACAGCGCGGCGGCCAACAGGCCGACGGGCACGCCGACCCAGAGTACGAACCACCAGTCGTACTTGTAGACGAAGAGGTGCCCGGCCAGCGAAACGACGAACGGCGCGTGCTGGACATAGGCCGAACCCGCCGTGGCGACAAGACCGAAGAAGACGAAGACGAACAGCTCGCCGAATCCGAGGTAGCCATAGGGCCGGGGGCCCCCGGTGTAGCCCCACCCCGCGATGCCGCAGACGAGACCGATCGGAATGAGCCACCAGGTGACGCGGGCCGCCAAGCCAAGGCCTGCCAGCGCCGCCACACCGAAGGCGATCAGTGCGGCGATCTTGACCTCCCGTACCGTCGCCAGCTTCCCTGCCACGAGCCTGACCGGGCCCACCCGGTTCTCGTCGGTGCCGCGCACGCCGTCGGCGTAGTCGTTGACGTAGTTCGTCCCGATCTGAATGCCCAGGGCCACGATCAAGGCCAGGAACGCGTTGAGCCACGACAGCTGGCGGTCGAAGCTGGCGCACGCCACCGCGTGGCAGCTCCCCGAGAACTTCGGCGTGAAGTTCCCACTCGAGAGGTAGCCCGCCGCGGTACCGACGACAACGGGGACGATGGCGGCCGGAAGCGTCCGCGGGCGCGCGCCCGCCACCCATAGCTTGAGCGGAGGGCTCACGGGCGACGCGGGAAGCGCGAGAAGTCCGGAGCTCGGTGCTCCACGAAGGCGTTCCGGCCCTCCTGCCCTTCCTCGGTCATGTAGAAGAGCATGGTGGCGTCACCAGCGAGCTGTTGCACCCCGGCCAAGCCATCGTCCGCTGCGTTCATGCCCGCCTTGATCATGCGCAAGGCAATTGGGGAGAGCGTCAGCATCTGTCGGCACCAGGCCACGGTCTCGCGCTCGAGGTCGTCCAGAGGGACCACCGTGTTCACCAGTCCCCAGTCGAGGGCCTGTTCCGCATCGTATTGACGGCAGAGGAACCACACCTCCTTGGCTCGCTTCAGCCCGATGGTGCGGGCGAGGATCGACGAGCCGTACCCCCCGTCGAAGCTGCCGACCTTGGGCCCGGTCTGGCCGAACCGGGCGTTGTCGGCAGCAATGGAGATGTCACAGACCAAGTGCAAGATGTGCCCGCCGCCAATGGCGTACCCGGCGATCATGGCGACGATCGGCTTGGGGATGCGGCGCATGAGGATCTGGAGATCGAGGACGTTGAGACGGCCGATGCCGCGCTGAGCGACCTCGTCGTCACCGATGTAGCCGTCGTCACCCCGGATCTTCTGGTCCCCTCCGGAGCAGAACGCGTCGGGGCCTTCCCCGGTGAGGATGATGGCGCCGACATCAGGATCGTCCCGGGCCATGGTGAAGCCTTCCGTCAGCTCGAAGAGCGTCTGTGGTCGGAAGGCATTTCGGCGTTCGGGGCGGCAGATCGTCAGCTTTGCGATCCCCTCCGCGACGTCATAGCGGATGTCCTGGAACGACCCGCGCGACTCCCACGCAGGGGGTGGGAGGGGGCGGAGGTCATCCAGAGGATCATGAGGACTGCCTGTAACCACGGTCTGCACGGCGACCTACGCTACTGGCCGGTGCCTGAGCTCGTCGCACTCGATCTTCCCGGTGGCATCGGCTTCGTCGATGCGCTCCGGGCTATTTGGGACACGGGCGATGCCGCCGCACCGCTTGATCCACGGCTTCCCCCCTTGGCGCGTCAGGTGCTTCTTGACGCGCTGCGCCCGACACGGATTGTCGGCTCGGACGGGGAACAACATGCACTGCCTGACGGCATCGGCGTGGAGGAGGGCGATGCCCTCGTCGTCGCCACCTCGGGCACATCAGGTGAACCAAAGGGTGTGGTGCTCACACACGACGCGGTCGTCGCATCGGCGGAGGCGACATCGGTCCGGCTCGGCATCGAACCCGAGCGACACGCGTGGATGGCCTGTCTGCCGCTGGCGCACATCGGGGGCCTCGCCGTGGTCACGCGTGCCATCGTCACCGGGACGCCTCTCGTCGTGCTGCCGGGATTCGATGCCGAGACCGTCGAAGAGGCCGGACGCTCAGGCCAAGTGTCCCACGTCTCGTTGGTGGCGACCGCTCTCAGGCGCCTCGATCCCTCGGTCTTCAGCTGCGTGCTCCTCGGCGGCAGCAGGGTCCCCGACGAGCTGCCGCCCAACGTCGTCGCCACCTACGGCATGACCGAGACGGGCTCGGGCGTGATCTACGACGGATGGCCGCTCGACGGCGTGGAGGTGTCGTTCCGTCCCTCCCGGCGGGCAGACGGCGAGGACGCCGGCGCCGGGACAGAGATTCTCATCCGCGCCCCCATGCTGCTCCGCTGCTATCGGGGCGGAGACGACGGCCGGGTCGTCGGACCCGATGGCGCTCCTGACTGGTACGCCACCGGTGACGCCGGTCGCCTCGATGCCGACGGCAAGCTCGTCGTGTCGGGCCGCATCGACGACGTCATCACGACCGGCGCGGAGAAGGTGTGGCCCGATGTGGTCGAACGCATCCTCGCGGCGCACCCCGGCGTGGCCGAGGTCGCGGTCTGGAAGCGCCCGGATCCGGAGTGGGGCGAGCGGATTGTGGCCTGGGTCGTGCCTCTCGACGACGGCCCATCACTCGACGAACTTCGCCAGATGGTCACGGACGGCATCGCTCCCTGGGCCGCCCCGAAGGAACTCGTGCTGGTCGACGACCTCCCCCGCACCGCGGCGGGCAAGGTCCGGCGGCGCGCCCTCGACCCCTGACCGGCGAGCCGTGACGGCGACATTGTCGGCGGAGAAGGAAGACCCGACTGATTCACACCCGCTCTTCTGGGACACTTTCGAGCAGCTGGGCACTGAGTCGTGCGAGCTTGTCCGGATTGGTCACGGTGCGGACGCCGACGATGGACCCTTCCATGATGTCCAGCACGAGCGTGGCCACAACGGTGTCCCCGTCGACGAAGACCGTGGCCGGCTGCCCGTTGAGGACGGTGGCGCGCGGGACCCCGTGCACTTTCTTGGCCACGTGGAGCAAGAACCTCGAGCTGCGGTAGGGGCCGACCACGGGTCGCATGGCCGCCCGCACCTTGCCACCACCGTCGGTCCAGACCACGACGTCGTCGGACAGCATCGACAGGAGCCCCGAGAGGTCGCCGGAAGCGCAGGCCATCAAGAAGCGGTCGGTCAGGGCGCGGCCCTGGCGCAGATCGGCATCGAAGCGCTGGCGCCGCTCCTCAATGCGGGCGCGGGCGCGGGACCCGAGCTGCCGGCAGGCTGCCGGCGAGCGGCCCAAAGAACGGGCGACCTCCGCGAAGGAGTATCCGAAGATGTCGTGGAGGAGGTAGGCGGCCCGTTCGAGCGGCGTCAACTCCTCGAGCAGCACGAGGAAAGCCAGCGACAGCGAATCCGCCTGCTCGACGGCCGCCTCCTCCTCGACGACGACCGGCTCGGGAAGCCAAGGCCCCGCGTAGGTGACGCGGGTGGACCGGGCCGAGTTGAGTTGGTCGAGACAGAGCCTGGTGACAATGGTGACGAGATAGGCGCGCACCGATTCGACCGCATGGTCGCGACGTCGCAACCAACGGAGAGAGGCGTCCTGGACCACGTCCTCGGCGTCAGCGGCGCTGCCCAGCATCCGATAGGCGATCCCGAACAGCAGCGTGCGCCATTCTTCGAAGGCCGCCGCGTCGGCCTCGAAGTCAGGCGACGGCATCCGGGGCGACGTCTCGGATCGGGATCTCGCAATTGTCCGAGAAACCCTGGCTGCGCAGACCGAGGCCCGCATTGAAGCGGGACCGGAAGTTCTCGAGCGCGACCCAGGCGGCGAGCTCGACGAACTCCGCATCACTCAGATGGGCCCGGATGCGGGCGGCCAGCTCGTCGGAGACCTCGGCGGAGCTGCCCGTCGCCGTCTCGGCGTACTCGAGCACCACACGCTCACGCTCTTCGAAGAGTTCGCTGGTGCGCCAGCCGCCGACGGCCCGCACTTTGGCCGGGTCGATGCCCCGTTGCATTCCCTCGTAGTAGCCGTAGTCGACACACCAGGAGCAGCCGATCTGCATGCCGGTGGCCTGTACGGCAAGCCAGCGCAGCGTTGGATCGAGCTTCTTCCAGCCGAACTGGACCGCCGTCTCCAGGCTGCCCATGGCGACCAGCACTCCGGCATGGTGCGCGGCCGCCTCGGTCGGCTCGACGTTCTGGCCGAAGCGGCGCTTCGAGTACCAGGTGCCCAGCCGGGCGACGAAACCCTTGGGGTGTTCGAGCAACGGGACGTGAGCCATGACTCCACCTTCCTTCCCTCCGTGCATTCTCATTCATTCCCTCAGACGGCACAGGGGTCGGTTCTGTGACATGGCCGTCGTGACGAAGGTCTGATCGGTGACCTGCGACGAGGCGGCCAGCTTCGCCTTGACCAGCCCCGGAGCGGGCGCTCATCGAACCGGTGCGGGGTCCAGACGACGAGCGGTGCGGTCCGAAGAGTCCGTGGCCGGTGCGGCCTCGAACGGCGTTTCTGGGACCGACTCCGATGGACCTCTGGGGACCCGGCCGGCGCAGCCAGATCAACTCAGAACGAGACCGCTCCCGCTCCGGACTGCATTGCGAAGTAGGTGAGCGGATCGGTGTCGTTGCACTTCCCGTTCGCTGTTCGAGGGAGGATCCAGGCATCCGTCTCGGTGTAGCTCAGATGTCCGGAAATACCTTCGTAGTGCCCGGTCCCATTCAAGAGCGAGACCGTGCCGGTGGCACTTCCCTCAGATGAACAACTCTTCGGGTTGATGTGGAAGGAGACCTTGGAGTTCTTCTTCTCCCAGCTGGTCAGGTTCATCATGAATGTGCCGGACTTGAGTGTGACCAGCGAATAGCTGCCGTTCTGATCCGGCGAGCCGTTCTTGTCCACGGTGGTCACCGTGCCGAAGTCGCCAATAGCCCCGGTGATCGTGATGGATACGGTCTGAGGGGTGGATTGAACAGACCAGAACTTGATCAGACCACCGGAGGGTGTGGATGCAGCGGGGGATGTGGATGCAGCCGCTGCGCCTGTCCAAATCACTGACAAGGACGCTGCCACGAGTCCCGCCTTCACAAGAACGGCAGCGATGCGTTGGCGGACGATCCCTTTTGTGTTCACATTTCCCCCTTGATTCGGCCATCACCCAAGCGGCGGCTGAATTTTACGGCGACCCTGAGTCACTCTGCAACTCCCATAGCAGGAGTTTGCTGCTCAAGGAGTCCCCAGCGGCAATCAATTGAGTGCCCCCATGGCGAGCGGAGGGTTCCGTCCCTACCCCACGCCTCCTGAAGGTTGCGCCGTCGTGCCACCGTCGACCACGAAGGTCTGACCGGTGACCCACGACGAGGCGTCAGAGGCCAAGAACAGGGCTGCTGTGGCGATGTCATCGGGGATGCCGAGTCGGCGCAGCGGTATGTGAGCGGCGATCCGGTCCTCACCCGGGCCCTCCCACAGCGCGGCGGCCAGCTTGGTCTTCACCAGCCCCGGGGCCAGCGCGTTGACCCGCACGTCGGGGGCCAGCTCGAAGGAGAGCTGGCGGGTGATGTGGAGCACGGCCGCCTTCGTCACGTTGTACCAGCCAATGCCCGGCTCGACCCCGAGCCCACCGATGGAGGCCACGTTGATCACCGAGCCACGCAGGCCCGCCCGCACAGCGGCTCCGGTCCATACGAGGACCGACAGCTGGTTGACCTCGAACGTCTTCTGCGCCCGCACCACGTCGATATCGATCATGGGCCCGAAGTACGGGTTGGTCCCGGCGTTGTTGACCAAGATGTCGAGTCGGCCGAAGCGGTCCACCGTCTCGGCTACGCACGATTCGGCGTCCTCCGGCTTTCCGACGTGGGCCGCGGTCCACGCCACGCTCCCCTCGGATGCTCCCCCCGCCACCAGACCGTCCACGGCGTCGGCCAGATCGCCGGCTTTGCGCGACGTGATCATGACATTGGCGCCGGCTTCGGCGAAGCGGGACGCCATGGCCAGACCGATCCCGCGGCTCCCCCCGGTGATCAACGCGGTCTTTCCCCTCAGTTCGAGCTCCATCGCCTGAGCCTTGCACGGCGCAGCCGGTGTGCCGCAGCCAGTGTGCCGCGGTCGAGGACGGGAGCCCTAGCATCGCGCCCGTGAACCACCTGGCTGACGAGACGAGCCCGTATCTCCGCCAGCACGCCGACAATCCGGTGGAATGGTTCCCGTGGGGGGACGAGGCCCTGCGCCGGGCCCGTGACGAGGACAAACCCCTGTTTATCTCCATCGGCTACGCCTCGTGCCACTGGTGCCATGTCATGGCGCACGAGAGCTTCGAGGACCCCCAGATCGCGTCCGACCTGGCGAAGTCCTTCATTTCCGTCAAGGTCGACAGGGAGGAACGCCCCGATCTCGATGCGGTCTACATGGCGGCCACCCAGGCCCTGACCGGGTCAGGGGGTTGGCCGATGTCCGTCTTCTGCACACCCGACGGGCGACCGTTCTACGCCGGGACCTATTTCCCTCCGGTCGAGCGCCACGGCATGCCTTCGTTCCGTCGCGTCGTCGAGGCGCTGGGCGACGCGTGGACGAACGAGAGAGCCCAGGTGCTCGAACAAGCCGACGCACTGGCGAGCGCCGTGCAACGAGAGCTCCGCCTCGCCGAGGCCCTGAGCGAGGAGGCGGCAGGGGGCGGGCATGTCGGTGCAGGGCCGGCACTGCGGCTGGCCAGTCCTCCCGCTGGGAGTGGTCTCGACGCCGAAGATCTGGTCGAACAGGTTGTGGCAGGCGTGGCAGCCGGCTTCGATCCGGAATGGGGAGGATTCGGGCCGGCGCCAAAGTTCCCCCGGCCGAGCCTCGTGGAGCTGTGTCTGCGTCAGGCCCGCCGCGGTCGCTCGGACGCCGCCCACGCCCGCCACATGGGTCTGCGCACGCTCGACGGCATGGCGGCGGGTGGCATCTACGACCACATCGTCGGAGGGTTCTGCCGCTACTCGACCGACGCCCAGTGGCTGGTGCCCCACTTCGAGAAGATGCTCACCGACCAGGCCCAGCTGGCCCGGGCGTATCTGCATGCATGGCAGGACGGCGGGCGGGCCGACTACATGGGCGTGGTCACCGAGACGCTGGACTTCGTCCTGCGCGACCTCTCGACCCCGGAGGGCGCGCTGTACTCGTCCTTCGACGCCGATGCCGGCGGCATCGAAGGCGCGCATGCCACATTCACGCTCGACGAGTTGCGCCAGATCCTCCCGGCGACCCTCGTCGGGCCGGCGGCCGACTGGTACGGCATCGCCTCGGGGGGCAACTGGGAGGGGCGCTCCATTCCGGTCCGCCCCGTCGGGGCGCCACTGGCGCGCCCACCCGAACTCGAGGAAGCCCGCGTTCTGCTCGCCGCGGCACGGGCCGAGCGGGTCCAACCGGCCCGGGACGAGAAGGTGCTGACCGAGTGGAATGCCATGACCGTGGCAACGCTCGCCGAGGTGGCGGCCGCCACCGGCCGGGTTGACTACGGGCGCCGCGCCGAGGAGATCGGCGAGTTCCTCTGGGTATCCATGTTCGACAGCGAACGGCTCATGCGCAGCTGGCAGGGCGGGCGGGCGCGTCATCTGGCGGTGGCGGCGGACTACGCCTGGTTGGCCGAGGCCTCCTTCCGGCTGTCCGAATGGACGGGCAGGACGCTGTGGCGCGAGCGGTCGGTCCGTGTCGTCCACCAGTTGCTGGACTTGTTCTGGGACGAGACGTCGGGCGGGTTCTTCACCACCGGCAGCGACGCCGAGGCGCTCGTGGTCCGACCGAAGGAATTTCTCGACGGCGCAGTCCCCTCCTCGAACTCCATCACCGTCGCCGCCCTGCTGCATGTCGGTGCCTTGGTCGACGATCCCCGGATTGAAGGTGCGATCGAGCGCACGGTGGCGCTCGCAGGCCCCCTGCTCGAACGCCACCCCGGAGCGCTGGCCGACATGGTGGCCGCCCTGCCAATGGTGAACGGGCGCAACGAGATTGTGGTTACGGGCGATCGCACCGACCTGCTGGCCGAAGTGCGCGGGAAGTGGCTCCCGACGGCGGTCGTCGCCTGGGGCGAGCCCGACGACGGCCCGCTCTTCGCCGACCGACCGGCCGAACCCGGACTGGCCTACGTCTGTGAGGGGCGCGTCTGTCAGATGCCCGCGTCGGACACCGCCACCCTGGCGAGCCAATTGGGGAGACTGATCGGATGAGCGGGCCCCCTTTGGATCCGAAAACGGACAGCACTTCCCAAGAGGCGAGCGCGGGTCGAGGCGGCCCAGGCACCGTGTTCGATCAGACCGCGTTCGAACAGACCGCATTGGAGCCGACCGATCACCCGGACGACAGGCACCCGGACACTGAACATCCGGACGACAGGCACCCGGACACCGGGCACCCGGACACCGGGGTCAAAGAAGCCACGACCGAAGCTGCGCCGCGCCGACGTACGGCGGAGAACGCGACCGATCCGACCCGGCTTCTCCGCCGCTCGGCCCGGCGTACTGAACGGGTCCCAACGGCGGGGGGCTCCACCCTGCACCTCCTCGTCCTGTCTTCGACGCTCGAGGACACCACCGTCGTCGACCTGGCCACGCGCACGGTCATGCGGGTCCGGGTGCCCTGGCCCGAGGGCCACGAACCGGACATCAGCACGTTCGATGTCGTGGAAGTGACATTGGCGGACGATCCCGAACGCGACGACCTGGCCCGCCCCGAGGCAACGACGGTGGCCGATCTTCCACGCCACGTGGGGACGCTACGAGGCCGGCATCTCCGCAAGCTCCTTCGGCGCCTGGTCGCCTCCCCCGACGGGCCTCTGCTCGGTTTCCCGGGGCCCTCTGCCCCGTACTGGGAGTTCCGGGGCTTCCGGCCCTCGGTGGCGATCATCGAACCGACCCGGCGACCGCAGCTGATCAGGCGACAGGCCGACGGCACCACCTGGGTCCGCTTCGGATGGGACCGTGACGACGTGTGGCTCCCGGTCGAGGACCGCAACGCAGCGAGGGCCCTTGACGCAGCCAGGCGCGAGCGGCTGAGTGGGAAGAGCCTGGCCACCGCGTTGGGGTTCGATCCCCAGTACCTCCTGGTGACGGTCAGTCCCCCTCGGGACGGCCACTGCTACAAGGTGTGCGCAGCGGTGTTGCCTCGGGGGTGACTCGGGCGCCCGTGCGGCGGACGCCGGTCACAGCCGACTAACGGCCGAGCTTGCCGCCGGCCAGGTCCTCGGCCATCGCCCAACCAAAGGCGACCAGTCGATCGCCCCGGTCGGCCTTGAAGGACTCGAAGTGCGTCTCGACCCCTTCTGGGATCTTGACCTTGGGTGCGACGAAGTCCAGGCCTCCCGCCACCGAACCGTCGCCCTTGAGGACGAAGGTGCGGTCGTCGAGGCGGCTCTCGCAGCCGAATCGCTTGGAGAGGCGACGGGCCCAGGCCCGCTCCTCGCCTGAGGACTTGTGACCCGGGAAGGGCACGACGTCCTGGAGCCCGTTAAAGGCCCGGAAACCCTCGGGGTTCAGCAAACGGGTACCCAGCAGGACATCCTCGTCTGGGAAGGCCAGCAGGGCCCGACGGTACTGGTCGGCCATGATTCCCTTGAGGGCGGCCTCGGCCCGTGACGTGCGGTCCACCAGCGCCAGCCCCACCAGCAACGAGGGGGTCCCCCCGATGCGCTCAAGGGTGCAGAACGAGTAGCCCCGGAGCTTGTTCCCCTCACGGGCCTGGGTGATCAATACCCAGGCCTCACGCTCTTTGGAGAGATAACCGATGTCAAAGCCGGGCGGCCGGTCCGCACAAAGATCCGCCATTTCAACGAGCTCAGCATCGCTGAGCGCAGTGCAATCCTTGGTGCTCACTACGATCGGCATGCGTTCAGTCTACTGGTTGCGCTCCGCTTGTTCCCAACCGGCCCGGCTCTCCGGGTTGCGTGGCGGGTCCCTCGACCCCTACATCACTGCAGCTCAGAGTTCATTTCTGACGTCGCAGCCAGGTATTCAGGAGAGCACTGCGCTCTGGCCGAGCAAGCGCTTGAGCTCGCCCACTAGGCCGTTGCGACAGTCCACATTGAACTCTGGAGGGAGCCGTAGGACCTTGGCTCCGACGTGCAACAAGACCGGCGACGTCCCGGGATGCCCGCTCAAGACGTCCTTCAACCCATCGACCTTGCCATCGGTAAGGACCCCGAGGGGCAAGGTGATGTGCAGGTTCTCCTGGCCCCGCTCGAGGATCGGGCGTGAGACCTCCATACAGACGATCTTCGGCTCCTCCTCACGAACGTCGAGGCGACCCCGCACCACCAGGATGGCGTCATTTTCGATGAGGGAGCCGTACTCGGCCATCGTCTTGGGAAAGACGAACACCTCCATGGCTGCCTGCAGGTCTTCCAAAACGAAGCGGGCCATGAGATCGCCCTTCTTCGTGTAGGAGCGGCGAAGGTCGGTCACGACACCCCCCACCGAACGGACGGGAGCGCGGTCGCCAACGACCATGTCCTCCTCCCGCATGTCCGAGAGCGTGCAGTCGGTGTGCCTGGCCATGGCAGCCTCGTACCCCATGAGGGGGTGGTCGCTCACGTAGAGGCCCAGCATCTCCTTCTCGAAGGCGAGGCGCTGCGCCTTGTCGAACTCGGTGTCGGGAATGGCCACCTTGACCCCGCCCCAGGCAGGATCGGCCTGTTCATCCTCCTCGAACGCGGCGAAGAGAGAGGTGATGCCCAGGTCCTGCTCCTTGCGGCGCTCGATGCTGCGCTCGACCACCGATTCCAGCACCAGGCACAAACCCTGGCGCGGGTGGCCGAGGGAGTCGAACGCTCCCCCCTTGACCAGTGACTCCATGGTCCGCTTGTTCAGGACGACCTGGTCGACCCGGGCGCAGAAATCGAAGATGTCCTCGAACGCGCCGTTTGCGTTGCGTTCGCCCACAATCCGATCTACCAGGCTCTCCCCCACGTTGCGCACCGCGGCCAGGCCGAAGACAATCGCCTGTTCCGGCCGGCGGGTGCCGTCGTCCTCGACGGTGATATCGGGAGCGAACTCGGCCAGAGAGCGGTTCACGTCGGGCACGAGCACGTCGATCCCCATGGAGCGGCACTCGGCGAGGTAGACGGCCGTCTTGTCCTTGTTGTCCTTCACCGATGTCAGAAGGGCCGACATGTACTCGACCGGGAAGTGCGCCTTGAGCCATGCCGTCTGGTACGCCACCAGCCCATAGCCGTAGGAGTGGGACTTGTTGAAGGCGTAGTCGGCGAACGGCTCAATGATGTCGAAGAGCTGCGTCCCAAGCTCCTCTCCGTAGCCCTCCGTGACGCACCCCGCAACGAACTTCTCCCGCTCGGCGGCAATGAGCGCCCGGATTTTCTTGCCGCACGCCTTGCGCAGGTTGTCGGCCTCCTCGAGGCTGTATCCCGCGAACTTCTGGGCGACCCGCATGACGGACTCCTGGTAGAGCATGAGCCCGTAGGTGTCCTTGAGGATCGGCTCAATGTCCGGGTGCAGGTAGGTGAGCTCCTTGCGCCCGTTCTTCAGTTCTGGGTAGTCCCGGTGCATGTTGGCGGCCATGGGACCCGGCCGGTACAGGGCAACGAGCGCTGCCACGTCGTCGAAACTGGTTGGGGCCAGGGCGCGCAGGGTCTGACGCATCGCCACACCTTCGAGCTGGAACACACCGATCGACTCGGCGCGTCGCAACATCTCAAGTGTCGGCTCGTCGGTCAGGTCGACCCCGTCGATGTCCGGCCGCTCCCCCGTCTCGGCTTCGATGAGGTCGAGGCACCTCTCTATGACCGACAGGTTGCGCAGGCCGAGGAAGTCCATCTTGAGTAGGCCGAGGTCCTCGACCCCGTGCATTTCGTACTGGGTGACAATGGGCGCGTCCTCGGGATTCTCGCCGGCACCGGGCTTGCGCTGTATGGGCAGGTAGTCGGTCAGCGGATCACGGGAGATCACGACCGCGGCGGCGTGGATGCCGTCCTGGCGACGCAGACCCTCGAGCCCGAGCGCGACCTCAATGACCTCCTTGGCGTCGGGGTCGACGTCCCGCATGGCACGCAGTTCGGACGCGGCGGCGAAGCCTTCCTCGTGTCCTTCGGTCTTGGTGATGCACGCATGCAGCGGCGTGTCGCGGCCCATCACGAGAGGCGGCATCAGCTTGGCGATCCGGTCGCCGACGATGTACGGCTTGCCGAGCACCCGCGCCGCATCACGCACGGCGGCCCGAGCCTTGATGGTCGAGAAGGTGATGACCTGAGCCACACGGTCGCTGCCGTACTTCTCGGCGGCATAGTGCATGACGTCGGCGCGGTAGCGCTCGTCGAAGTCCATGTCGATGTCGGGCATCTGCTTGCGGCCCGGATTCAAGAAGCGCTCGAAGAGCAGGTCGTAGCGGATCGGGTCGAGGTCGACGATCTTGAGGCAGTACGCCACGCAGCATCCGGCTGCCGAGCCGCGCCCCGGGCCGACGCGGATATTCGATTCGCGTGCGAAGCGGATCAGGTCCCACACGACGAGGAAGTAGGCGGCGAAGCCCATGTTCCCGATGACGCTCAGCTCGTAGTCGAGCCGTTCCACCACTTCGCTCGGCAGCGATGCGCCGTAGCGTTCGCGTGCCCCCTCATAGGTGAGGTCGCGCAGGTAGGCCAGAGCCCGCTCCTCGTACGTCTCACCGCTGAAGTGGTCCGGCACGGGAAACTCGGGCAGGCTCGGCTTGCCAAGTTCAATCTGGACGTCGGCCCGCTCGGCTATGAGCAGCGTGTTGTCGCACGCCTCGGGGACGTCACGGAAGAGATGGCGCATTTCGGCGGCCGTCTTGAGGTAATGCTCGGTGCCCTCGAATTTGAAGCGGTTGGTGTCGGAAATCAGGGCGCCCGTCTGCACGCAGAGCAGCGCGTCGTGGGCAACTGCGTCTTCGCGATGGGTGTAGTGGCTGTCGTTGGTGGCCAGCAGCGGCGCACCGATGCGACGGGCGATTTCAATCAGCTGGGGATTCGTCCGATGCTGGTCGGCGATGCCGTGGTCCTGGATCTCGACGAAGAGGTTGCCCTTGCCGAAGATGTCCTGCAGCCGGGCCGCCTTCTTCTCGGCTCCCTCGACATCGCCCGCCAGGAGCGCCTGGAGTACCACGCCGCCCAGGCACCCGGTGGTGGCGATCAGCCCCGCGGCATGGCGCTCCAGAAGCTCCCAGTCCACCCGGGGCTTGTAGTAGTAGCCCTCGAGGTACGCGGCCGAGGACAGCTTCATGAGATTGCGGTAGCCCTGGACCGTCTCTGCCAACAGGGTGAGGTGGTAGTAGAGCTTCTGTCCCCCTTCGACGTCGCCGCCGGTGTCGTCCACCCGTCCCCGGCGGACTGGTCGCTCGCGCCGTGATTCGCCGGCCATGTAGGACTCAGTGCCGATGATGGGCACGATTCCCTGGTCGCGGCAGGCCTTGTAGAAGTCGAGGACCCCGTACATATTCCCGTGGTCGGTGATGCCGAGCGCAGGTTGGCCGTCAGCCACCGCGGCCGCGACCAGGTCCCCCACCCGGGCCGCCCCGTCCAGCATGGAGAACTCGGTGTGGGTGTGCAGATGCGTAAACGACCGCTCCGACACCGGCCCTCCTCTCCTCGTGGTACTTACACCGGTGTCATTCGTCCGGGACTCAGCAATCTACTCTGCGGGTGCGCGGCGGGAATTGAATATCGCGTCGTCACGGCACTCAAACTCAAAGATACGCGCCAGGCCTTCCCGACTCGCCGGCCGGGGGCAGCCCGCGCTGGCGCATCTCATCGAGCTGGGCCCGGGCGGCCATCTGCTGTGACATGAGCGTTGCCTGGATCCCGTGGAAGAGGCCCTCGAGCCAGCCGACGAGCTGGGCCTGGGCGATCCGCAGTTCAGCGTCGCTGGGCGCGTCGTTGCCGAAGGGCGGGGCCATCCGCTCGAGTTCCTCGACCAGGTCGGGCGACAGCACCTGGGAGAGGTCGCGAATCGACTGCTCGTAAATCTCGCGCAACCGCACGCGGCTCGCCTCGTCGAGCGGCGCCGATCGCACTTCGTCGAGCAGGGTCTTGACCATGGAGCCGATGCGCAGGACCTTGGCCGGCTCGTTGACCGATTCTGTCTGGCGCTCCTCCCCCGCTTCGTCCCGGCTCCCACCGGCCAGGACCTCGTCCGGGGATACCACTCCTGCCGCCCCGTCTTCGGGCTCGTTCGTCGTCACGTCATCGTCGGTCACGTCAGCCATGGTGCCTTCCGTTTCTGTGGGGGTAGCCAGCGCCGCACATCCGCCTGGCCTCCTCGGTGTTGGCGGGCCCATGTTGGCACCGTGGGGTGCTGCTCACGAAGCTCGCCACCCCAAAAGTGGCACCGACATCTCCGCCTGCGTCAGGGAGCCATGCCTGGCCTTGAGCCGCAGCTCCCCCGTGTCGGCCGGATCGAGAAACGCCGTGGGTGCGAACGGGACGAGAGCGACATCGCCCAGACGCGCCGCTACCTCTGGCGAGGGCACTCCTCCGAGCCAGCCGTCGTCGATCATCTGCTCCTTCGTCCTCACCCAGGCCACGTCGCCGTGGAGCGTCGCCGCTGTCGCCGCCACGTCCTCGGTCGCACCGGGACGGAGATGTAGCCAGCGGAACCGGCCCTCACCAGTCATGAGCGTGACCGCCTCCATGATCTCTGGACCGATGAGTTCGACCGAGCTGCCGACCTCGACCTGCCCGTGGTCCGCGGTGACAACGAGCACCGCCCCCGGGGGGAGCGCTTCGAGGACGTCGCCGACGAGACGGTCGACGGCACGCAGCTCGTCGTCGTAATACGGACCCAGGCCTTCGGCGTGGGCCACCTTGTCGATGCCCTCGTAATACGCGTAGACGAACGGGGCTCCCGTCGCCGTCAGGTCGCGCACCGCCGTGACGAGCCCTGCCGGCGTGTGCCAACGATGGAGGTCGACATTTCCCAAATGCGCCGCCGTGAATCCGGTCGGCCCGAAATCCTGACGGGTCACGACCGGGACGGGCACCCGCGCGCCCGGAAACGACTGGCGCGGCTGGAACAGCGATGCCGGCACGGACATCCGGGCGTCGACGCCTCCCAGCGACCACTGGAGCACGTTCATGACCTCACCGTGGAGGGCCAGGCGATAGCCGAGCACACCATGGTCCGCCGGCACCGTCCCGGTGACGAGTGTCGTCAGGGCGCAGGCGGTGGTGCTGGGCGCCACGGAGGTGATCGGTCCTCCGACACCACTGGCCAGGACCGGAGTCAACGAACGGCGTTCTCGGAGCTGCTCGTCGCCGAGTCCGTCGAGAACAAGCAGGACCACCTGGTCGGCTCCCGCCACAGGCTCGGGAAACCACTCGGGCAAGGCCGTACGGCCGGGGTGGCCCAGCTCCCCGAGCAGGGTCGGCACAACCCGATGCAGCCCCGCGCCACCCCAGTCGGGCAGGACCGGATCGGGTGGTCCGTCGGGCGCTGTGGACCCTCCATGGGGCGACGACGCCGTCGCCTGGGCGGTTGCGCCGTCGGTCACGAGGGAACACCCTACGACCCGCACACCCCCTGTAACCACGAACGGGCCGGTAGGATTGCGGGTTGTGAGGGTTTCGACGCGGGGTGACTACGCCAGCCGGGCGCTGCTCTCGCTGGCCCTGCACGGGGCTGAGACACCTACCTCGGTCAGGGATATCGCCGTCCGGACCGCTTTGCCCCAGCCCTACCTCGAGCAGATTCTCCTGGCACTCAAAGGTGCCGGCCTGGTCCGTTCGAAGCGGGGGGTTGGCGGAGGATACGTCCTGGCCCGTCCCCCTGAGGAGATCTCCCTGGCCCAGATCGTCTCCGCCGTCGACGGCCCGATCGCGGCCGGCGACTTCGGGGAACCCCACGAGAACGGCGCCTGCGACCACGAGGGCCAATGCGTCTTGCTGGCCGTCTGGGCGGACGTAGGAGAGACGATCCGCACCCACCTCCAGTCCTACAGCCTGGCCGACATGGTGACCAGGGCCCAAGGAGGCGTGGCGGCAACGGTCTGACCGGTCGCCTTCGTCATCCCCTCAGGTTCCACGCCTCAATGGCGGGCCAGTCCAGGTCCCAACCGAGGACGCCGACCGCTCCTGTTCGCAGCAGGAACAGCCGGCCTGCCACGGGGGGCAACCCGAGCCACCGTGCCGTCAGGACCCGCAAGACGTGCCCGTGGGCCACGCAGAGGGTGTCCGACTCGATCTCGCGTGCCCGCTCAATGACCCGGTCGGCCCGGCGACCGACGTCGGCCGCCGTTTCGCCCCCGGGCACACCCTCGTCCCACAGGGTCCAGCCAGGCCGCAGCTTCCGGATCTCAGCGCTGGTCAGGCCCTCGTAGTCGCCGTAGTCCCACTCCATCAGGTCGGGTTCGAGCTCGCCCCGGTACCCGGCGAGGGTGCAGGTCTCCTCGGCCCGGACGAGTGGGCTGGTCAGGACCTGCCCGAAGGTGGTGGGGCCGTACTGACGTACCAGGATGCCCGCGGCTTTGGCCTGCTCACCCCCCTCGGCGAGGAGGGGAATATCTGTGCGGCCCGTGTGTTTGCCGCTCTCAGACCACTCGGTTGCCCCGTGTCGAAGCACCACTATCCGCCCAGGCATGGGGGTAGGCCAGCACGGGCCGGAAATCCACGCAACTCGGTGCGAACACCCCGATGGAATGATCCGGAGACAAGTCCGGTTATACCCGTCAGGTTGATCCCGGATTGTCCCGGGTACGTACGACTGAGAGTGAGCAAAGAAGGTCTGGAGCGATCATGAACAGCGCGGTGAGCACGTCGGACACATTGGGGTTGATGTTGCGGGACCTCGATCAATTCCCGATGCCCGACCACGAGCAGCAGGTCGAGCTGGCGAAGCGGGTCGCGGCCGGTGACGATGCTGCGAGGAAGCAGATGGTGGCCGCCAACCTCCGGTTGGTGGTGCACTGGGCCACGGCGTTACCAGGACCGGGGAGTCGACATGGCCGACCTGGTCCAGGAAGGCACCTTTGGGCTCATGCGCGCCGTCGACAAGTTCGACTGGGAGCGCGGCTTCCGGTTCTCCACCTATGCGACGTGGTGGATCCGGCAGGCCCTGCAGCGTGCTGTCCAGCAGCACGGGCGGACCATTCGCATCCCCTTGGAGGTCGGTGAGCAGATTCAGCGCCTCGAGATGACCAAGTCCGAGCTGGCCAGCACCCTGGGTCGGGCGCCGACCGTGGCCGAGCTTGACGAGGCAACTGGCATGACCGCGGACGAGCGTGAGTCCCTCGAGGACGTCGCCCGCGTGACTGCGTCCTTGGACCAGCCGGCAGCGCTGGAGTCCTCGACCACTCTGGGCGAGCTGGTCGCCCCCGATGCCTCGGATTTCGTCGCCGACGTAGAGCAGACCATGGTCTACGACCGGGTTCGCGATGCGGTCGAGCGCCTGCCCGGCTTGCAGCGGGACGTGCTCAGGCTCCGCTTCGGTTTCGACGGCGACTCGCCGGCCTCGCTGCAGTCCACTGCGGAGCGGCTCGGCGTGGGCGTCCGCCGTGTGCGCCGGGCCGAGGAAGAGGCATTGGCTGCCCTCTCGTTCGATACGGACGTGGTCGGCGTCCACCAGGCGGCCTGAGGTCAACGTCTCTCCAGGCCCCGCCTGGAGAGACAGCCAGAGCCACCCGGGCGACCGGGTCGGTTCTGGCTGCCGGGCGTTCAGGCCGGGCCCTCTGGCTCCCCGGTCAGGTAGGCCTGCAGGTCGGCGGGCAACGGCGACGTGAACTCGGTGCGGATGCCCGTCACGGGGTGCACGAAGCCGAGCTTGAAGGCATGCAGGAAGAATCGCCCCGAACCCAGGCGCTTGTCCGGTACGCCGTAGCGGGCGTCCCCGACAACCGGGTGTCCGATCGCCGCCATGTGCACGCGGATCTGATGCGTCCTCCCGCTCTGGAGCGCGAGCTCCAGAAGGGTGGTCGGTTTCTCCCCCGGTCGCCGTTCCAGGACCGTGTAGCCGGTGCGAGCCGGCTTCCCGGAGGCAGTGACCGCCATCTTCGTCGGGGTGCGGGTGGAGCGTCCGATGGGAGCCTCCACCTCTCCCCGGTCATCGGCCACGTCGCCGGCGACCAGCGCCAGGTAGCGACGCTCCATGCTCCTGGTCGCCAGTTGATCGACCAACGCCCGGTAGGCGTCTTCGGTCCGGGCGACGGCGAGGAGGCCCGAAGTGCCCTTGTCGAGGCGGTGCACGATCCCCGGCCGGTCGGGCGGGCACACGCCTGCGGTCACCAGCTCGGCCAGATCGGGGAACCGCGACAGAAGACCGCCGACCAGAGTGCCCTCGTCGTGCCCGGCGCCCGGATGCACCACCAACCCCGCCGGCTTGTCCACGACCACCACCGCGTCGTCGGCGAAGACCACCTCGAAGCGCACGCCGGGTTCCGCGGCCACGCCCGCCTCCCGGTGCGCTGGCAACCGAATCGTCAGGGTGGACCCCTCGCGGAGCACCTCCTTGCCCACCGTGACCTGGGAGCCGTCGACCAGGACCCGGCCTTCGGCGATCAACTGGGCCGCCACCCCACGAGACACGTCCGCGACCATGGCCACACCCCGGTCCGCCCTGACTCCCGCCAGCAGGGCCGGGACCTCGGTCGAAATGGTCTCCTCGCCCCCCGTCAGCGGGACCTCGGAGGCCCCGGCCGGACCTGACTCAGACTCCGGATCCCCGTTCACGCCGTCCCCTCGGCCCCGGGCCGGACGGAGCTTCGGCCGCCGAAGAGCAGGCTCACAATGATGACGACCACGCCCACGGTCACACAGGCGTCAGCCAGGTTGAAGGTGGGCCAGTCCCGCAGCGTAATGAAGTCGGGCACCTCTCCCCCGGGCCCCCCGACAATGCGCTCGCTGAGGTTCCCGATGGCGCCGCCGAGCACGAGGCCCGACCCCACTGCCATGGGCACGGTGCGGACTTGGGCCACGACGAAGGCCACCACCACGACGCCGATGCACAAGACCACCGTCACCAGGAGGCCCCGTACCGCTGAACAGACTGAAGGCGAAGCCCGAGTTGTAGGTGAGCGCCAGCCCGAAGGGCCCCCAGACGTGGCGAGCGTCATGGAGGTGGTCCACGGCGAGCGTCGTGGTCACCCGGTCCGCCACCACGACGATGACGGCGATGGCGAACGCCAGGACGCCGAAGCGGGTTAGCGCCGCGACAGTCCGCCGCTCTTGCATGCCACGCAGAGCCGGGCATACGGCAACGCCCGCAGGCGTGGCTTCGGGATTGGCTGAAAGCAGCGCTCGCAATACCCGAACGTCTTGTCCTCAATGCGTCGCAGCGCATCATCGATCTCCTCGACGGCGAGGAGGGCCTGGCCCGAGAGAGCGAGGTTGCGTTCCCGATCGACCGTCACGGTGCCGCCCTCGCCCGACTCCTCGTCGAACTGGACGTCACCGGGCTCGCGCTCGAGCGCGAGCGAGTCCGCCTCGGCGCGCAGCGAGGTCGCCTGCTCCTGGTAGATGGCACGGTCGGCCACCAGGAGCTCGGTCACCTCCTCCAAGAACTTCGTGTCCTTGGCGTATGGACCCGTCTTGGGCCGGACCGGAGGCGGCGCCTTGGGCTTGGGCGTGAACGTCGTACGGGGCGGGGCGACCGTCGCAGCGGCTTCGTTCGCCGAAGCCGCCTTGGATGCTGCAGCCTTCTTGCCCGCCGGCTTCTTGGCGGTGGCCGGAGCAGGGCCGGCCTTCTTGGCCGGCGCCGAAGCGGCCTTCTTGGCGGCGGGTGCCGACTTCTTCGCCGGGGGGGCCTTCTTCGCCGGCACCGCCTTCTTGGCCGATGAGGTCACGCTCTTCTTCGGCGCGACAGTCGACTTCTTCGTTGACGGTGCGGCCTTCTTGGCCGCGGGGGCTGCCTTCTTCACAACAGGAGCTGCCTTCTTTTTGGTGGGGGCGGGACGCTTTGTCGCCGTTGCGTCAACCTTCGCTGAGGTCTTTTTGTTCCCGGCCCGTGAGGATGTCGCGGCGGCCGATCGCGTCGCCGGTGCCCGCGTGACCTGGGCACCTTTGCTCGCTGGGGTCATCGTTCCCTCCTTCGGACCACGTCAGGTGGTCTGATGCCCCGGACAAAGCCTCGCCCGGGGAGCGGGTGACGATACCGGAATGCGAGGGGCAGGGGCAACAAGCCCTCCGCCCCTGAGGGATCGGTCAGATGGACCTGGGCGATCCCGAGACGGACGCGCTCTGCAGATTCAGGGTCGGCGGACCGTCCTCTGTCTCCGGCAGCCGCTGCTGGGCGTCCTGGTCGTGGGGCAGCTGTTGCGGCGCCGCCTTCGGCTTGACTCCCATCAGTGAGTTGGCGGGCTGCACGTTCTCGTCGACCCACTTGAGGATCTCGGAGAGCGCGCCGCGGAGCCGGTTGCGCTCCGACTCGAGGTGTCGGGCCATGCTCTCGACATCTGTGGCCAGCTCCGTGCGGGTGGCCTCCAGCCGCGTGACCTCCTCGCGGAGCTTCTGGTGCGTCTCGGCCTGGAGCTGTGCGGAAGTCGCCTCGGCTGCGGCGATGGCGGCACGCGCCGTCTCCTCGGCCTGGGCGACCACTGCGGCCGCCTCCGCCTCACTTTCCCGCTTGGTCTGGTCGACGAACTTCTGTGCCAGGAGGAGGGTGCGCTGCAACGTCTCGTCGGAGAGGGCATTGGCCTCGGCCGCAGCAGCTGCCGCTGCCGCTGCCGCTGCGATCCCCTCTTCGCTGTCGGCCGTGGCCGGCGCCGCCCGCTTCTCGCGTTCCAGCTGCGCGATGCGCTCACTGGCCTGGCGCAGCCGCTCGTTCAGTTGGCGGACATGGTCCTGGAGGGCTTCGGATTCCTGGGCCGCCTTGTCCAGGTACTCATCGACCTCGTCGACGTTGTAGCCCTTCAGCCCCAAGCGGAATTCCACGGTGCGGAGCGTGTCGAGGATGGATGCGGGAGCCTGAGAATTGTCCATGGATCGCAAGTCTAACGCCGGCAGTCTGTGATGCCAGGTATGGAGCGATTAGTGCAGCAACACAGGAATCAGCACGAATTGCGCAACCAGGATGACGACGAGAAAGGAGAAGTCGAGCCCACCCATCGGCTTGATGATCCGGCGCACCGGACGCAGCACGGGCTCGGTCGCCTGAAAGAGGACGTACTGAATGCGGGCCCACACCGTCCCCGGCTGAATGCGGAACCAGCTCAGGATGGCATAGGGGAACATGACGAGCCAGATGTAGGCCTCGATCAGCCACGCCAGGAGATGAAAGATGCTCATCAGCCGGCGAGGGTAGTTCGTTTAGTCGCGGCCGAAACCGCGCTCAACCAGTCGCTGACGCTCCTCATCGGAGACCTTCACATTTGTCGGCGCCAGCAGGAACACCTGGTCGGCCACCTTCTCCATCTCTCCGCTCAGCGCATAGGTCACGCCGCTGCAGAAGTCGATCATGCGCCGCTGCAGATCACGGTCGGCCATCTGGAGGTTCACGATCACCGGGCGGTTGTCCTTCAGGCGGTCGGCGATCTCCTTGGCGTCCCCGAACCGTGACGGCGCAACCACGTGTACCCGTCCCGACGCGGCGGGCGCCGGCCCGGTCGGGTTCATGGTCGGGTCGACGGGGACAGCCCGTACCGCCGTCGGCCGGGGCGCCACGTTGCTCGGAGTCGACCTGGTCTGCTGGCTCGGCTGGGCCGACTCACGGGGAATGGTGCGAACCCGGCTCATGCCGCCACTGAATGCCTCCGCCGGCTCCGGATCCTGGTCCTGGGACCGTGGATCAACCCGGGTCGCGGCCGAGAACCCGCGAGGAGCGCGGTCCTCCAGGTCGTCGTACTCGTCGTACTCGTCATCGAGCAGGCCGAGGTACACCATGGTCTTCTTCATGAACGAGGGTGACATTCCTTCTCCTGTCCTGCGACAGCGTAGTGCCTGCTCGGCAGCGCGGGCAGGTCCTGGCGACCGGGGTCTCCGGCGCCTCCCACCGTCATGCTCCCGTTCAGCCTGACCTCGGCCTCGACCCGAGGTTGCCAGTCACGCTCCACCTGACGCTGCGGTTGCCGGCGGGCGCTCCCCGAAGAGGGCCCGGCCGATGCGGACCATGGTCGAACCGGCGGCGACCGCCGCCTCGAGGTCGTCGCTCATGCCCATGGAGCGTTCCTCCAGTCCCAGGGCATCGGCCAGAGCGCCCGAGCAACTCGAAGGCCTCCTTGGCCGCACCAGCGCCGGGGGCCGCCACCGTCATGAGTCCCCGCACGTCGAGCCCGAGATCGCCGAGCTGGGCCACCAGCTCGGCGGTGGCCGCGGGCGGGCAACCGTTACGGCCGGGCAGGCCCGTCGTCTCGACCTGCACGAGGACCCGGGCCTGCGGGGCGAAACGGGCGATCCGCTCGCCCTCGGCCACCCGGGCCACGCTCTGCCAGACACCCACCAGCGGAGCGAGCTGGGGCACCTTGTTGCGTTGGACCGCACCCAGGAAGTGCCACGTGACGCCGGAGGCCTCAGCCCGAGTCCCGATGGCCCCGACCGCGGTGGCCTTCGCGACCAGCTCCGCCGCATAGTTCTCGCCCAGGTCGGTCAGCCCCGCGTCCACGGCTGCACGGACGGCCTCGGGACCGAAACTCTTGGTGACGCCGATCACCCGCACCCGGGCGGGATCACCGCCGGCGCGCTCGATCCGCTCCCGGACGGCCAGCAGCCTTCGCGCGACCTCGTCGCTAGCGAAGGAAGGAGGGGACGTCGAAATCGTCGTCTCCCAGGTCGAGCTCCTCTTCGGCCCCGGTGGCGTCGGCGAAGATGTCCACCGGCTCGGGCGTGGAAAAGATCGTCGACGCCAGGTCACCGGCCTTCGATGTCGGTCCGGTGCCCTCTTCCCAGCGCTCGAACCCGGCCGCAATCACGGTGACCCGCACCTCGTCGCCCATGCTGTCGTCGATGACCGCTCCGAAGATGATGTTGGCGTCCGGGTGAGCCACGGCGTGGATGATTTCGGCCGCTTCGTTCACCTCGAAGAGCCCGAGGTCAGAGCCGCCGGCGATGTTGAGCACCATGCCCCGGGCCCCCTCAATGGAGGCCTCGAGCAGCGGTGACGTGATGGCCGCCCGGGCCGCGTTGGCCGCCCGTCCCTCGCCGATGGACGAGCCGATGCCCATGATGGCCGTTCCCGCATTGGTCATGACCATCTTCACGTCGGCGAAGTCGGTGTTGATGAGGCCGGGCACGGTGATCAGGTCGGTGATGCCCCGCACACCTTGCAGGAGCACCTCGTCGGCCATTTTGAAGGCGTTGACCATGCTCGTCTTGTCGTTCGAGACGGTGAGCAGTCGGTCGTTCGGAATGACGATGAGGGTGTCGACCTTCTCCTTGAGGATCTGGATCCCCTTTTCGGCCTGCATCGCCCGGCGCCGGCCCTCGAAGGTGAACGGCCGGGTGACCACGCCGATCGTCAGGGCGCCGAGACCCTTGGCGATCTCGGCCACCACCGGGGCAGCGCCCGTGCCGGTTCCGCCGCCCTTGCCGGCGGTGATGAAAACCATGTCGGCGCCCTGGAGCGCCTCCTCTATTTCGGCCCGGTGTTCCTCGGCCGCCAGCCGGCCCACTTCGGGATCGCTCCCCGCGCCGAGCCCTCGGGTGAGCTGGCGCCCGATGTCCAACTTGAGGTCGGCGTCGCTCATGAGGAGCGCCTGCGCATCGGTGTTGGCCGCAATGAATTCGACGTTGCGCAGACCCGAATCGATCATCCGGTTGACGGCATTGACGCCACCGCCACCGACTCCGACGACCTTGATCACTGCCAGGTAGTTGCCCTGGGAAGGCACGGTCGTCATGAACTCCCTCGTCCTCGGGTCGATCGCCGACCGGTCACTCGCTGGTGGTTTCCGCCAGACGTCGCCCGCGGCATGCGACCAACGACCAATCCCTGAACCTCTGGGGAAGGTTGATGTTCACAGTGCGGGAACGTGGCTCCACCATACGGGGGGCCGTTCGGGCTGGTCAAGCATCCTAGGTCACCCCGAGGTCACCGTCGGCGCATCGGGGACGCTGACGTCGATCACATCGCCGTTGTGCAGGGTGGCCCCGGCCAGAATGGAGGAGACATCCTCGTATTTGGCCGTGAGCTCAGCGGCGTTCCCGATATCGACGACGATGGGCGTGGTCAGGGCCAACTGGACCCAGCCGGCCGGCTCGACCGTGACCGCGGTGACCTGCCCGACGAAGGATGCCGGCAGGGAGGAGGCGACCCGGAGCCCCGGGGCGTCCTTGGTGGAGAGCACCGAGCCGGGCTCTCCCGGAGGCGCGGGCATCGTGAGGAGCAACAGACCCGGGGGGCGGGTGGCCGACTCGCCGAGCGCCCTCCCGTCGCTGCTCAGCGACTCCCATTTTCCGTCTGCGGTGCTGGCGGTGAAGCGGGCCGTCTCCTCCGTCACGGCGATGTGGACCCCGTCGGGCCACGACACGTGCACGGTGGCCGAGCGCACCCAGGGGAGCTGCTCCAGGCGGGCGGCCGCCGCCCCGGGGTTCACGTCGAGCAGCGGCGGGTGGGTGGCCAGCCCGGCCTGGGCCACCACCTGGGCCGACGACTCGTGCAGGTTGCCGGTGACCGTGACCGAGCGGGCTGAGAAGAGGGGCGTGTGGACGAGGAACCACCCGCCCACCACGAGGGCCGCCACACCGAGCGCCGACGCTGGCGATGAGCAGTCGCCGCCGGCCCTGGTCCCTGATGACCGCCGTGCGTCGGGCCGAAATACGCGGATCAATCCGCCGCATCCAACCCTTCTCGGTGGAAGAGCTCCCGGCACCGCTCCCGCGCTCGGGCGTCATTGTGTCGCCCCGCTCCGTGTCGCCCGGCTCTGGGCCGCGTCCGTGCCGCCACCGTTCCCATCCACCGCTCCATTTTTCCCGCCGACGAAGCCGAGGAGGCGGACCTCGGCCACCAGGACCACTCCGGTGCGCTCCGCCACCACGTCCCGCACGTGCGCCATGAGCGCATGCACGTCGTCGGCCCGGCCGTCCTTGTCGGCCTGAATGAAGTTGGCGTGCTTCTCCGACACGTGCGCCGTGCCCAGGCGGAAGCCCTTCAGTCCGGCCGCCTCAATGAGCCTCCCGGCCGAATCACCCTCGGGGTTGGTGAAGACCGAGCCGGCATTGGAACCGCCGGGCTGGTGCTCGCGGCGCCATTTGACGATGGCGCTCACCGCCGCCTGCTCCTCTTCGACCGTGCCCGGCGTGACGGACAGCTCCGCCGCCAGAACCAACTGGGAGGCCGCCACCGCGGAGGAGCGGTAGCCGTAGTCGAGGCGGCCGACCGGGTCCGTCCCGCCGCCATCGCCGAAGAGATCGACCCAGCTGTAACGGACGAGGCACGACGCCATGTCCGAACCGTGGCCCCCGGCGTTCATGCGGACGGCCCCGCCGACCGAGCCCGGCACGCCGACGGCCCAGGACAGCCCGCTCCACCCGGCGTCGGCGACGCGGCGGGCGAGCACCGGCAGCGCCACTGCTGCGCCGGCCCGCACCACGGGAGGAGCGCCTTGGGGAGTCGCTTCCTCCCCCGCCGCCGGGAGTTCGATGCCGGCGAAACCCGCACCCAGGTGCAGCACCATCCCCTCGAACCCCTCGTCGGCCACCAACAGGTTGGAGCCGCGCCCCAGCACGAAGACCGCAGGGGGCGACGCTCCAGACGACGCCGCCGACGACGCCGCGTACTCCCGGCACACCCGGCGCACGGCGGCGAGATCGTCAGGCCCCTCGACTTCGACGTACAGCGCGGCCGGTCCACCCACGCCGTAGGTCGTGAGCGGTCCCAGCGGCTTTCCCAGCGTGGCCCGCTCGCCCAGGGCACCCGCCAGCAGCGACAGCTCGTCGCCCGTGTTCACCATGGTCCTGCCACCCTCACCACTGCGGCGACTCGAGCAGCTGGTCGGGCAGCTGGGTCAGATCACCCGCACCGAGGGTCAGGCAGAGGTCACCCGGCCGCAGTGCCGCGCCGACGGCCTGGCGCAACTCCTCCCACCCGGCCGCGTAGGTGACCGGGAGTCGTGGGTCCTGATCCCTCACGGCATCGGCCACCAAACGCCCCGACACCCCGGGAACCGGCCGTTCGCCGGCGCTGTAGATGTCGGTGACCACCAGCACGTCGGCGTCGGCGAAGGCGGCCCCGAACTCCGAGGCCAGCGCGGCCGTCCTGGTGAAGCGGTGGGGCTGGAACACCGCGACGACCCGGTCCCACCCGCCCGTCTGGGCCGTGGCGAGGGCGGCGCGGACTTCGGTGGGGAGATGGGCGTAGTCGTCCACGAAGGTCACTCCGTTGGCGTCGCCGCGGAACTCGAAGCGCCGGGTCACGCCGGCGAAGCGGGCCAGGGCCGCCTGGGCTGCTGCGAAAGGGGCTCCGGCCTGGAGTGCGGCCACCACGGCCGTCGCCCCGTTCCGCGCGTTGTGCAGGCCCGGGACGCCGATGTCGATCGCGCCCAGCTCCCCGTCGGGACCCTGCAGGGTGAAGGACACGGAGCTGCGCTGCAGGTCGAGGTGCTCCATCACGTAGGTCGAGCCCGGGTCGGACCCGACGGTGATGGCACCGTGCTCCCGGCCGATCGCCGCCGCCTCGGGATCGTCGGCGCAGACGACCGAGCCCAGCCGTGCCCCGGCGACGAAGTCGGCGAAGGCAGCTCGCAGGACCTCGAAGGTCCCGTAGTAGTCGAGATGGTCCGGCTCCACATTGGTCAGCACGGCCAGGTCCGGAGTGATCGCCTGGAAGGTGCCGTAGCTCTCGTCCGCCTCGACGACGAGCCACTCCCCCGTGTCCCACACGGCGTTCGTGCCGATTTCGTTGACGTCGGCGCCGATGACGAAGGAGGGCCGCAGGCCGGCCTCGACCAGGATGAGCGAGAGCATGGAGGCGGTCGTGGTCTTGCCGTGCGTGCCCGACACGGCGAGGCAGCGCCGGGTGGCGCAGATCGCCGCCAGCATTTCGGAGCGGGGCACCACTCTGATGTCCCGGGCACGTGCGTCGGCGAGCTCGGGATTCGCCGGCGGCACCGCCGGGGAGTACGTCACCGCGTCGACGTCGGCCACGTTCTCGGCGGCGTGCCCCACGGCCACGCTGACGCCGTGGGAACGCAGGCGCTCCGCCACCGGGGAATCCTTGAGATCCGAGCCGGAGACGTCGTGACCCATGTCCCGCAGGACGAGCGCAATGGCGCTCATGCCGGCCCCGCCGATGCCGACGATGTGGATGCGCCGGGGTTGTCCGAGGTCGAGGGCGGCGTCAGCGGGCATGGGCATCCACCAGTTCGGCGACGCGGGCGGCCGCGTCGGGATGCCCGTTTTCACGGGCCGCCTGACACATGGCGTGGAGTCGGCCGGGATCGGCCAGCAACGCATCGAGCTCCTGGGCCAGCCGCCGCCCGGTGCACTCGTGATCGGGAATCAGCACCGCTGCCCCCATGCCGACCAGAGCCTCGGCGTTGCGCGTCTGGTGGTCGCGGGGGGCGCCGGGAAGCGGGACCAGAATGGCCGGGACCCCCGAGACCAGCAGCTCGGCCACCGTCATGGCCCCGGCCCGGACGACGCACACGTTGGCCGCGTTGTAGAAGTCGGGCATTCTGTCCTCGAACGGCACCACCCGGTAGCGGAGCCCGTCCTCGCCATCGCTGATCGCCGTCGACCCGGAGCCTGTCGCTTCGAAGGCTGGGGACCTGCCAGCCGGAGATCCCGCCGCAGAGCCGAGGGCGAACGCCTCGTAGTCGCGCCGGCCGGTGACGTGATACACCGCACGGTCGGAGTGTGCGGCCCAGATTTCGGCCAGATCGGCCACGGCCCGGTTCACCTGACGGGCGCCGAGGGACCCGCCGGCGCAAGCCACCGTCTGGCGTTCAGGGGGCAGACCCAGCGCCACCCGGCTGGCGGCGCGTCCCTCGGGGTCGCGCGGCAAGGTGGCGAGCTGCGGCCACACCGGCGTGCCCGTCAATGGGTCCGGGGCAGGTCCGTCCCGGCGAAGGCGACCGCGTTGGCCGCGGCGAAGCGGCCCAGCAGGCCGTTGACGGCGCCCGGCACCGAGTCGGTGGTCATGGAGACGAGCGGCACCCGCGTGAGGACTGCCGCCACCCCGGCCGGAAAGCTGGCGTACCCGCCGACGATGACGACCACCCGGGGCCGCCGGCGGAGGAACGAGCCGACGGCCCGCACGCACGCCCACACGAGCCCGACCACCGCCCCCACGTTGTCCCACCAGGCCGAAGGCCGCAGACTGCGGCGCACGCCGCGGCCCTGGAGCAGCGTGTAGGGGAACTCGAGCGTGGGCCAGGTGGTGGCCTCCTGCCCCCGACGGGAGCCGTAGAGCTCAATCGACTCCGCCGCGTGCCCGCGGTCAACCATGCGCGCGTGCGATCTGCAGCGAAGGGACGATGTGGCCGCCCGTCCCGCCGCCCGCAATCACCGTGCCGCGCCGTGTGCTCACCGACCTCGAGCCGTACCGGCCGGCCGGCGGCCCGACCCGGCGACCCGCAGCGTGGTCCCGGCCTCGCCCTGCCGGGCGACGTTGATCAGGATGCCGGCCGCAGCCATGGTGATCACCAGCGACGAGCCACCGAAGGAGATGAACGGGAGCGGAATGCCGGTGACGGGCAGCACACCCACCACCGCCCCGACGTTGATGAGGGTCTCCGCCCCGACCCAGGCCACCAGCCCGAGCGAGACGAGCGCACCGAAGCGGTCGGCCGACTGCACCGCGGCCCGGATCCCGAGCCACATGAACCCGGCCAAGAGGGCGAGCACGAACAGCGCCCCGACGATCCCGAGCTGCTCGCCGATGACGGAGAAGATGAAGTCGGTGTGCGCGTTCGGGAGGAAGCCCCACTGCGCCTGACCGCCGCCCAGGCCGGAGCCGACCAGGTGGCCCGATCCCAGGCCGATGAGCGACTGCATGACCTGGTACCCCGAGCCCGAGCTGTGCGCGGAAGGGTCCATGAACGACAGCAGCCGGGCCCGGCGGTACGGCGAGGCGATCGCCACAATCAGGGCCAGGCCGAAAAGGGCGGCCATCACCTTCATGACGGGCCCGAGACGGACGCCGGACACGAACAGCAGAGCGAGCGCAATGACACCGAGGACCATGGCCGTGCCCATGTCCGGCTGGGCCAGGATCAGCACACAGGCGAAGCCGGTCACGATGAGGAGCGGTCCGATGATGCGGCGGTCGGCGGCGTCCTCCTCGAGGCGGCGGGTGATGAAGTCGGCGGCGAACAACGTGAGGGCGAGCTTCATCAACTCGGAGGGCTGCAAGCGGAACTGCCCGAAGCCGACCCAGCGGCTGGAGCCCATGGCGTGCACGCCGAGGCCTGGGACCAGCACCACGAAGAGGAGGCCGATCGTCACCAGCATGATGAGCGGGCTGAAGCGCCGCAACTTGCGGTAGTCGAAGCGGATGGCGAGCCACAGCACCAAGGCGCCGATCGCCATCCACATCACCTCCCGGATCAGGATCGCCCACGGCGACCCGTAGGTGGCGATGGAGATGACCGAGGATGCCGAGCCCACCATGACGAGGCCGATGAGGCAGAGCAGGACGACGTCGAGGAGCAACAGCGTCGAGACCGAAATGCGGTGGCTCCCGATGCGGATGCCGAGCCCCTCGGTGCGGGCGGCCTGGCGGTGCGCCAACGACCGTGGGGCGGCGTCCGCCGTCTTCGTCTTGGCCGCGGGAGCCCGACGGGGCCGGGGTGTGGTGTGCCGCTCGGACGGGGCGATACTGCGGGTCAACGTCACGACGCCCCCTCCCTCTGGGCGCGGGCGCGCCGCTCTGCCCGGCCCGACACCCGATGCATACGGGCAGTCTTCCCCACCGCGCGACCGAAGTGGCGGACCGCGCCCGGGGCCCGACCACCGGCGCGCCCATCGACGCTGAAGGCGGTCATGTGAACTTCGCCACCGTGAGGTAGTCCCCGTAGAAGATGCCGAGCCCCAACGCGCAGAAGAGCCCGCCGAGGATCCAGAAGCGGACGATGACCGTCGTCTCCGGCCAGCCGCCGAGCTCGAAGTGGTGGTGGATGGGGGCCATCCGGAAGATGCGCCGGTGGAAGACACGAAAACTCACGATCTGCAAAATCACCGACACGGTCTCCATCACGAAGAGCCCGCCGATGACGAGGAGCAGGAGATCGAGGTTGAGCAGCAGGCACAGGGCGGCCAGGCCGGCGCCGATGGCCAGCGAGCCGGTGTCGCCCATGATGATCTTCGCCGGCGCAGCGTTCCACCAGAGAAAGCCGATGCACCCCCCGGCCAGGGCAACCGCCACCAGCGCCAGATCGACGGCCGAGGCCGGAAGCACGTGGTAGATGGAGAAGTGCCGGAAGATCCAGTAACCCATGATCGAGAGCACCGCGAAGCAAAAGGTCCCCGACCCGGCGGCGAGGCCGTCGACGCCGTCGGTGATGTTCACCGCGTTGGAAGCGCCGACCATGACCAGGACGGCGAAGACGATCCAGCCGATCGGCCCGAGATTGATGCCGATCACGTCGATCCGGGTGAACGAGAGGGCGGTCGACGTGTGGGCCCAGTAGACGGAGAGCACGGCGAAGACGAGGGCGCACGCGACCTGCGCCCCGGACTTGCCCCGCTTGTTCAGCCCGAGGCTGCGCTTGTGGTGGACCTTGATGTAGTCGTCGAGATAGCCGATCAGGCCGAAGGCCACGACAGCGCCGATGGCGAGGTAGCCGGTGCGGGAGAAGCGGATTTCGGTGCCGATGTGACCAATGGCGTACCCCAGGACCGTGGCGGCGACGATGGCGATGCCGCCCATGGTCGGCGTCCCTGCTTTGGCCGAGTGGGAGGCGGGGCCGTCCTCTCTGATGTGCTGCCCCAGCTCGCGCTTGCGGAAGTAGCGGATCAGGAACGGGGTGAAGAGAATGGCGATCCACAAAGCGACACTTCCCGAGACAAGCAGGCCGAGCACGGGGCGTCAGGCCTCCGGCAGGGAGTGCCGTGATGACGACTCGCTCGCTCGCCTGCGGCCGCGGCCGATGGCACGCCGATGCTCGCCGCGCCGCCCCGTGCCGTCCAGGTCCGCGGGTCCGAGTCGAAACGCGACGAGAGAATCCGGCGAGTCTCGACGGCGTCGTCGAAGACAAGCCGGCGCCCGGCCACCTCTTGGTATGTCTCGTGGCCCTTCCCGGCAATGACGACGACATCGCCCGGCCGCGCCGCATTGAGGGCGAGGCGGATGGCGGCGCCGCGGTCGGGCTCCACGACGATGTGCGGGTTGGCCCGCCCGCCGGGGACGCCGCCCAGCACTTCCTCAATGATGGCCAGCGGGTCCTCGTGGCGGGGGTTGTCGGACGTGAGGAACGCCAGATCGCTCAGCCGCACCGACGCCGAGCCCATCAGAGGGCGCTTGGTCCGGTCGCGATTCCCTCCGCAACCGAAGACGCACAGCACCCGACCCGCTGGAGCCAGCCCCCGCGCCTCCCCCAGCACGACCTCCAGCCCGGCCGGAGTGTGCGCGTAGTCGACCAGCACCGTGAAGGGGGGGCTGTCGGTGCCCGCCGCGCTTCCCGCCGCGGCGATGACCTGCAGCCGGCCCTGGACCGGTCCGATGTGGGCCATGGCCCGCGCGATCTCCACCGGCCCGAGCTCCGACTCGTCGAGGGCCAAGGCCGCCTCTGCCGCCAGAAGGGCGTTGTCGACGTTGACGGCACCCGTCAGCGGGGTGATGATCCGCTGCCCGCGCCAGGTGAACTCCGAGTGGCCGGGACGCAGCACAATGTCGGTGGCATCACCATGGTGCACGGCGATGGTGGGGATGCGGGCGTGCTCCAGGAGGCGCTGCCCCCAGGGGTCGTCGGCATCGACGACGCCGCGCAGCGCGTGGCTCGGGGTGAAGAGCATCGCCTTCGCCTCGAAGTACTCCTCCATCGTCCCGTGGTAGTCGAGGTGGTCGTGGCTGAGGTTGGTGAACACGGCCACGTCAAAGTGGATGCCCTCGACCCGCGCCTGGACCAGCGCGTGGCTCGACACCTCCATGGCCACCGCGTGACGATGACCGTCGGACTTCTGGCGGTCACGCACACCGGCCAGCAACCGCTGCACCTCCGTGGCCTCGGGCGTCGTCCGCGTCCCCGACAGCGTCCCCATGACGTTCGTCGGACGGCCGGTCGCGGTGAGGAGGTCGCCCAGCAACTGGGTCACCGTCGTTTTGCCGTTGGTCCCCGTCACTCCGATCATCAACAGGTCGCGGGCCGGATAGCCGTAGAAGGCGCCGGCCAGTCGGGCCATGACCGGGCGCATGGTGCCGGTCGCGATCCGGGTCTGCACCACGTCCCGGTCGATCAGCTCCGGAATGAAGTGCTCGCACAGGAGACCGATGGCGCCCCGGTCCACCGCCTCGGCGGCATGGGCGTGCCCATCGCTCACATGGCCGGGGACGCAGCAGAAGAGGTCACCGGGGACGACCCGGCGACTGTCGTGCGTGATACCGCTCACCTCGACCGCCGAAGGGTCGCCGACGGACTCAATCACCTCTATGTCGTCGAAGAGGAGGTTCATGGGCACGCGTGGCATGGTCGAACCGACAGCGTTGCATGCCTCGGACACGCCTGCGAGACGGCTGCAATGGGCGTGTCAACCACCGTCACGTGATGTCCTGGGCCTGGTCCGATGTCGAGGTCGGCGTGCTGCCAGGCGTCGTTGGCGGCGACTGGGCGCCGGGGGTGGTGGGGATGTCGTAGCGGTGGAGGGCGTAGCTCATGATCTGCGAGAACACGGGAGCGGCCACGGTGCCGCCGAAAATCGGTGTCGGCCGGTCCAGCACCACAATCATGGAGAGGGTCGGGTTGACCGCCGGAGCGAACCCGACGAAGGACGCCATGTAGGCGCCGGTGATGTAGGAGTCGTGACCGGCCGTGGGGATCTGGGCGGTCCCGGTCTTCCCGGCCACGGTGTAGCCCGGGACGGCGGCACTGGTTCCCGTCCCCTCGTTCACGACCTGCTCCAGCATGGTGGACAGCTCCGAGTCGACGGAGGGCGAGAAGACCTGGTGGGTCGCCGAAGGAGCGGTGTTGGTCAGGGCGCCCGACGGGCTGACCGTGGCCTGCACCAACTTCGGTGCCACGTAGGTGCCGCCGTTGGCGACTGCGTTGTAGGCATCGAGCACCTGCAGTGCACTGACGGCGTCGACCTGGCCGATCGGAAGGGACACGTAGTCCGTCGGCTCCCACTGGGCGGCGGTCGCAAGAAGTCCGGGTGACTCACCGGGGAAGTCGAGCCCGGTCGACTGACCGAAGCCCAACGCCTTCACCTGGTTCAACAGGCGCTGCTCCCCCACGCCCTGGGCGATCAGTCCGGTCCCGATGTTGGACGACTGGGCCAGGATCTGCGTGGCGCTGAGCTGCTCGGTCGGGTGCGGCTCGGCATCGTGGAAGGACGAGCCGTCCAGGCTGATCTGGTCGGGCACCGTGAAGACGGAGTTCGGGTTGATGAGGCCGTCCTGCAAAGCCGCCGAGAAGGTCACCAGCTTGAAGACAGATCCCGGCTCGTAGAGCTGCGTCACGGCCAGGTTGCTCGAGGCCTCGTTGACGGCGTTCCCCGGCCCGATGGGCACCACGCCTCCGGGGTCCGGCGGAGTCGCGGCAGGCGTCGCACCGAGCGCCGTGGGATGGGTGGCGACGAGGTTCGCCATGGAGAGGATCTGTCCCGTCTTCACGTCCATGACGACGGCGGTACCGCTGGTGGCGTCCGAGGTCTCGATCGCCTTGGCCAGCGCCTGCTCGGACTCGTACTGCAGCTGCGAGTCGAGGGTGAGCTCCAGGCCGGTGCCCGGACTCGAGGCCACCTGTTGGGTGACGGGTGACTGGGGCAGGGTCACGCCGCTCGGCGACTGCGTGATCGTCTCCTTGCCGTCGATGCCGGCCTCGGCCGTGTTGTACTCGTACTCGAGCCCGGCCGCGCCCTTGCCGGCGGCGTTCGTGAATCCGATGACGGGTGAGGCGAGGTTGCCGTTCGGCACCTCCCGCTTGGAGTCGGCGATGAGCGAGATGCCAGGGAAGGCGTCCGCCGAAATCGTCTGCCCGGTCGACTGCGGGAGCTGGTGCGCCAGGACGACGTACCCCGTCCGCCGGTGCAGCTCGCCGGCCAACGTCGCCACCGGGACGTGAATGATGGGCGAGAGCGCCGTGGCGGTTTGCACCGGATGCGGAATCTGATAGTCGTCGGCCACGACGTCGTCCGTGGGGACGGAGAGCGCGAGCGGCGCACCGTCGCGGTCGTAAATGCCACCACGCAACGACGGCACGGAGATGGAGATGGATGATTCACCGCGTGCCGCCGCCTGGTACGAGCCGGAGTGCAGGACCTGGACGTCGATGAGCCGGGCGACCACCAACAGCATCGCCAAAATGAGGACCAGACGGATCAGCCGGACCCGACGCGTGAATGTCCCGTTCTCCCAACCCCGCCCCCGGCGTAGCCGCGCGGTCTTGGCCGGAGGGCGGTGTGGGTGCGGGCGCTGTGCGGGGCCGGGTGGCGGGCGCTGCAGCCGCGGCCGGACGCCGCGGGACGGCCGGCCGGCCGCGCCCGGGCTGGGCCGGTCGAGACGGCCGCGTCCCGGTCGACGTCGCCCGACCCTGGGTGCGATCCGACGTCGTCCTGGCGCTGCGCTGTCGGGTTGTCGAGCTGCTCTGGCGGGCTGAACCGGCGCGCGCGCGCCCAGGGTCTTGTCGGGTGGGAGTGCTCACGGCGTCGTCGTCGTCGGCGTCGTCGTCGTTGTCGGCGTGGTTGCCGTTGTCCCGGTGGACGCCGCGCTCGAGGCACTGCTCGTGCCACTACTGCCGCTCGTCGTACCCCCCGATGGTGCGCCCGCACCCGCCGAAGGAGTTGTCGGCGGGGGTGGAGCGGGCGCAGGCGTCACCTTCGGGGTTGGGAGGGGCACGGACAAGGAGACATAGGGCAACTCAATGGGTGTGGCAGCGACCATAGTGCTCCTGTGTCGTCGCGTACGCCACGATGCGGGTGGGCGTCTCGAGCTTGGCGTCGGCCAGTTCGGCCTGGCGGTGGGCGCTCTGCTCGACGGAGAGCTCGTGCTGCAGGCCGGCCATCTTCACCTGGCCGTTGGCCAGGACGGCCTGACCGACCACGACGGCCAGCAGCGCCACCACGACCATGCTCACCGAAATGATGGTGAGCAGTCTTCCCCCACTCGCAGCGGTGCGGCCCCCTCGAATGCCGCGCCGCGTGCGAGTGGGGACGACCCGGAGTGGGGCGCGCCGGGTTGCGGGCGCTTCTGCGCCGTGCCCAGCCCGGCGGGGGGCGGCGCTGGACGCGGCTGCGTGTCGGCGCGTGGCTGTGGCCGAGGCCGCCGGAGGGGGCGCCATCAGGCCGCGTCGGCTTCCGTGCGCACAATGGCCCGCAGGCGAGCGCTCTCCGAACGCGGATTGGCGGCGATTTCCGCCGCCGACGGCTTGCGCGCGCCACGGAACACGAGCTGGTGGCGCGCCACCGCACCGCACACGCAGGGGAGGCTCGGCGGGCAGACACATCCGCCCGAGGCGGCCTCGGCGAAGACCTGCTTCGTCAGCCGGTCCTCCCCCGAGTGGTAGCTGATCACCGCGCACACGCCCCCGACGGCCAGGTGCGTCAGAGCGGCGGGCAGCGCCGCCGCCAGCTGGCCGAGCTCGTCGTTCACCTCAATGCGCAGTGCCTGGAACACCCGCCGGGCCGGGTGGCCCTTGCGGCGTGCCGGCGCCGGTACGGCCGACGCCACGACTTCGGCCAGCTGCCTCGTGGAGGTCAGTGGCCGGGCTTGGACGACAGCACGGGCGATGCGCCCGGACAGCCTCCCCTCACCGTTCTGGCGGAAAAGAGTCGCCAGGTCCCCCACCGGGAGGGTGTTGACCAGGTCGGCGGCCGTCGGGCCGCCGGTCGGGTCCATCCGCATGTCGAGCGGGCCGTCCTCGCGGAACGAGAAGCCCCGCTCGGACCAGTCCAGCTGGGGGGAGCTCACGCCCAGATCGAGCAGGACGCCGGCCAGCGGCCCGAACCCTGGACGGGACAGCACCGACTCCAGCGTGGAGAAAGGTGCCGCCAGCAGCGTCACCCGGTCCCCGAAGGCAGACAACCGCTCCCGGGCGGCATCGAGGGCCGCCGGATCGCGGTCCAGCCCGACGACGCGCAGTGTTTCGTATGTCTCGAGCAGCGCCGCGGCATGGCCGCCGCCGCCGACGGTCGCGTCGACGACCACCCCTGGGGGCACGGATGCGAACAGCGAGACCACTTCGTCGCGCAGCACGGGAATGTGTTCGAACGAGTGGGCCATCTGCAGCCCCTCGGCCGGTGGGTCGAGAGGGAGGTGGAGATCCGAACGACCAACGTGGAGGTGGGTGGAGTGGCCTTCCAGCGCGCCGGTCGAGGAGCTGCACATGGTCCAGTGCGTCCTGCATGTCGTCTTCGTGTTCTGGGTCCTGGGACGTGTCCTCTTTGTTGTCTCTGTCGTGTGCCTCTGTCGTGACTCTTTGTGTCATCTGCGATGTCGTCGTGACTAGGCCTCGTCGTCGAGCAGCCAGCTCTCCTCCGGCAGCACCCGCTCCGCCCAGGCCGCTGGATTCCACAGCTCCACCCGGTCGATGGCTCCGTGCACGAGTACCTCGGATTCCAACAAGGCGAACGTCCGCAGATGGGCGGGGATCGGCATGCGGCCCTGCCGGTCGATTTCGACCTCGGCGGAGTTGGACGCCCAAATGCGGGCGCGGTTCCTGTCGGCGCGACCCGAGTCCGTCTTCGCCTGCATGGCCTCGGTCTGCCGCTCGAACTCCCCCGGTGTCCACAACGCCAGACAGCCCTCGGAGTTCTGGGTGAGGTAGCCGCCGCGCTCGAACTGGGCGCGGAACTTCACAGGAAGGATCACCCTGCCCTTGGTGTCGAGCGAATGCTCGTATCTCCCTACGAAACCTGCCACCAGCTCTATCTCCCACGACGCTCCCTGGCTTGCGTCCTTTGACGCCCCGTCACACCACTGCGCGCCACTTTAAACCCTTTTCCCTCACATCACAACCACCACGGCCCACTGCAACACAACTGAAACCCCCTGGTCTCCCCGGGCTTCCCCGGACGCGCCGAAGCGGTCTCCGATGGCTCGCCGCGCTCCTCCGCCGGGGCTGTTCCGGCGGCCGTGCCTGGGCGCGGCCCTCCAACCCGGGTGCAGCAGGGGGCAACCGAGTCGGTGGGAAAAGGGAGAGGGAGGGAGAAAGGAACGGAGGAAGGGGCCTGGAGCCGGACGCCTCAGGCGACCGGCGGCCCCGTCACGGCGAACGCGGGGAGTGAACGAAGCAATCCGGCCCGCAACGTGCGCCAGGTCGGCCGCCCCCGGACTGAGGTCGGCCAGCCCGGCCCCGGCCACTGCAAGGCCGCGCGCCAGTTCACGGCGAAGCGTCGGGTCCCACGTTGAGCAGCGCGAGCAACGGTGCCGGGTCCCAGCGCAGGTAGGCGCACGAGGAGAACAAGGTCCCCTCCCGAGACCGCCACTGCGAGAGACCCACCACCTTGCGGCCGCCCTGGAAGACCTCGCCCGGTCCTCGGCCGGCGAAGCACACAAGGTCGCCGAACGCGCCGGGCACCGACCGGCCCCGGTGCACCTCGAAGCCGTGCTGCCCGACGTCGGCGAGCGCCGCCGTCCACCAGGCGCCGACCCACTCGGCCGCCGCCGACACGTCGGCGACCCACAGCGGGTCGTCACGCGGGATCCAGACGTCGAGCCAGAGTTGCCCGCCCGGTGAGAGGTAGACCGCTCCTCCCCCTCCGCGCCGCCGGGCCAGCTCGACGCCGCTTCCCGGCAGCAGTGCGGCAGCGACGAGCTCCGTGGCCTGGGTGCTGCCGAGCACCAGGGTCGGGACCATCACCTCACGGGCGACGGCAAACCGCTTTGCCCGGTTGCGGAACTGCTCGACGTCGAAGAGGGACTCGAGGAGAAGGCAAGCCTCAGGACGCCGCAGCGAGATACGGCTCCCACAACGGGTCCACGTCCGACAGGTGCCGCAACCGCCAGAGGTGCCCGTCCGGCGGGGCCGGCTTGACGCTCATCGTCCAACCCAGCTCCGAAAGCAGCTGATCGGCCTTGACCAGGTTGTCGCGCTTGCAGGCGGCGACGACATTCGACCAGTCATGGGTGCCTCCCCTGCTCCGCGGGATCACGTGGTCGATGGTGTCGGCCGGCTGCGAGCAGTAGACGCAGAGCCCGCCGTCGCGCCGCAGCACCGACCGCCGGGTGACGGGCGGGGTGCGGGCCCAGCGCGGGATGCGGACCATGTGCGAGAGCCGGACGATCGACGGCACGTCGACGGAGAGACGGGCGGAATGGAAGACGCTGCAGTCTTCGCGGATGGCAACGGGCTCGGCTCGTCCCGTCAGCATCAAAACGACGGCACGACGATCCGAGACGAGGGCCAGCGGCTCGTAGGTCGCATTGAGGAGGAGCACCCGCTCCATACGCCCAAGAGGCTATCCGCGGCGGGGCCTCGACCTCTGACACCAGCGCACGTAGGCCAGGACGTCGTGCGGGGTCAGCTCCTGGGACTCCCCGTCCCCGCCGTAGGCAGTGACGAGCCGGAAGTGCCAGTAGGCGTCGCCGGGCAGCGGCAGGAAGGGGGCCCGGTGCCACCAACCTCGCCGGGCCAGGCGGCGGAGAGCGCCGGCGGAGGCCCACCAGAGACCTGGACGGGGCCCGACCGCACGCAGCACGACCCTGGCGTCCCGGCCCCAGCCCCGCCGTGTGGAGCCGCCACCCGCCCCGCTCACGCCACCCCTGCCCCGTAGAGCCCCAACCGGGCTGCGCCGACGAGCGGGCCGGCGTCCCCGAGCCCGCCGGGCTCGATCCGCGCCCCCCGGGCGAAAGCAATCCGGCAGAGCTGATCCATCTCCTCCTGGGCGGCCGCGAAGAAGGGCCCGCCGAAGCCCAGTGCCACCGATCCGCTCACGACCGCCAAGGACAGGTCGAGGAGGACCGCCACCGCGGCGACGGCGCGACCGACCAACATGCCCGTCCGCGCCACCCACTCCCCCGAAGCCAGCCGCGCCGGCTGGCCCGTCAAGGCCTCCAGTGCCGTGCCCGACGCCTCGGCCTCCAGGCAGCCCCGGCTGCCGCACACGCAGGCGCGCCCGTCGGGGACGACGACGATGTGGCCGACGTGGCCCGCATTCCCGAGCCGACCGTTCAGCAGCCGACCGTCGATCACGATCCCTCCGCCCACGCCCGTCGACACGACCATGGCGATGTAGTCGTCGTGCCCCGTCTGCCGCGCCCACCCAGCCCTCGCCGAGGGCCAGCGCCTTGGCGTCGTTGTCCACGAACGTGGGGAGACCCGTCAGCGCCGCCAGACGCGACCGCAGGGGGAACGACCGCCACCCCGAGATGTTCAGCGGCGACACCTCGCCGCCGCCGGGGCTCATCGGGCCGCCGCAGCCGGCGCCGCAGACAACCAGACGGTCCCCCGACCCACCTGGGCGATGACGCCATCGACCACCCCGGCCACGGTGTCCCACAGGGCCTCGGCGTCACCGGGGCCGGCGGATGCAGGGGTCGGCTGCATCGCACGATGCAGCAGGGTGCCGTCGAAGGCGACGAGCCCGGCGGCCATTTTGGTGCCGCCGATATCGACGGCCAGGGCGAGATCTGCCACGGGAGGATTGTTACCGCGGCCGGGAGACCGACCGCGTCATGCGCCTCACGGGCCAAGTGTCACGAGCGCAGCGGAGCCGGTGCCGGCCCCGCGGGCTCAGTTCTCGCGCCGGTGAAAGCGCGAACGGAACCAGTCGCGGGCGTCACTCACGGCGCTCTCGAGCCCGTTGGTGGCTCCGACGGCTTTCGGCTCGCCGTCCTTGGACCGCGTCAGGTCGTGCCACCCGGCTCGTCCCATACGGCGCAGGTTGCGTTCGAACCAGACGGCGGAGGCGAACATGATCACGACACCGATGAAGCCGGCGATGACGGACTTGCTGTAGAAGGCGACGAGGATCACCACACCGAGCACGAAGGTGACGGCGGCCCACTTGCAATAGCGCCCGGCGTGCCGGTACACCGTCTCCGAGCGCACACGCTCCGCGAACTCGGGGTCCTGGCGAACCAGTGATTCCTCGAGCTCAGCCAGAATGCGCTGTTCGTGGTCCGAAAGCGGCACTACCACCTACCCCCTGGGATCTCCACATCCACCGGCCGCCCATGTTGGCACGCCTCACGGGTGCCTACAACGAAATCGTGTCCCTTCGTGCCTGCCTGCACGGCCGTCTTCACCGTTACGCAGCTTAGAACGCTGCAGCAGGCATCGGCACGCGGTCATCGACTTGCAATGAGCGGCACAGGTCGTGCCCAGGCTGGCCGGGACCGCCCCGCCGGGTCTCCGGACCACCTCCCTGGGGCCGGGGCCTACTCCTCGGCTTTGGTCTTGCGCCGCATGACCAGGAAGGTGATCAGTGCCCCGAGCAGGCCCGAAATCAGGATCACGACGATCAGGGGAGCCTGGCGGTGGAAGAGCCAGAAGTCGATCCGGACCCTTCCGATGTTGGCCAGCGCGAACCAGCCCAACAGGATGCCCAGCACGAGAATGCCGACCAGCCGGAAACGGGAGCGTCGATCAACCTTCTTCTTGTCGCCCCCGTCCTCCTCGAAGGATCGGGCTTCCGAATGCACCGGCGGTCTCGCCACGACAACCATTCTGCCCTGCCGGCACGCCGGCGGCGCGGCGCTCCGCCCCGACGCCTCCCCACCAGCTGCTATGAGAGTGGTCCCAAAGGAGGGGTCATGACCACGAGCGAAGTACTCACCGGCGCCCGCACCATGTGGGAGCTGGTCGACCGCCGAGCGCAGGTGTCGCCGGACCATCCGCTGCTCATTGCCGCGGACGGCGAGACGGTCACCTCCGGCCAATTCCGCGACCGGGTCGAGCGGGTCGCCGCCGGCCTGTACGGCTTGGGGATCACGACGGGGTCGGTCGTCTCCTGGCAGCTCCCGACCCGTATCGACACCGTCGTGCTGTCCATCGCCCTGGCCCGTCTCGGCGCCGTCCAGAACCCCATCATCCACCTCTACCGCGAGCGGGAAGTGGGATTCGCTCTCCGCCAGACCGGTGCCGAGCTGTTCGTCATCCCGGCCACGTGGCGCAACACCGACTTCGCCGCCATCGCCGAAGGCGCGTTGGCTGGCGCCGACAGCCGGCCCGCCATCCTGACGACCGACGACGGCCTGCCCGAAGGCGACCCGGCCGTGCTCCCTCCGCCGCCGGAGGGGACGGCGCCCGAGGATGCGCCGATCCGCTGGATCTACTACACGTCCGGCTCGACCGCCGACCCCAAGGGCGTGCAGCACACCGACCAGACGCTCATCGCCGGCGGTTGGGGTCTCGCCCGGGCGCTCGACATGGGGCCCGACGACGTCGGCTCGATCGCCTTCCCCTTTGCGCACATCGCCGGCCCCGACTACCTGGTCACCATGCTGTCCATGGGGTTCCCGGCCATCCTGGTGGAGGCCTTCTCGGCTCCCGACGTGCTCCCCGTCTTCCGCGAACACGGCGCCACCATGGTCGGCGGGAGCACCGCCTTCTACGTGGCGTACCTCGGCGAACAACGCAAGACCCCCGCCCAACCGATTCTCCCCTCGTTGCGGCTGATGTCCGGTGGCGGCGCAGCCAAGCCACCGGAAGTCCACTACGAGGTGCGCGACGAAATCGGTGGGCGCGGCGTGGTGCACGGATACGGCATGACCGAGGTGCCGATGATCGCCAACGGCTCGCCGCACGACACCGACGAGCAGCTGGCCAACACCGACGGGAAACCGGTGGAAGGCGCCGACGTGCGCATCGTCACGCTGGACGGCCGGCCGGCCGGGCCGGACGAGGAAGGCGAGGTCCGGGTGAAGGGCCCGATGGTCTTCCACGGCTACACGGACCCCGCCCTCGACGCCGAGGCCTTCGACCAGGATGGCTATTTCCGCACAGGTGACCTGGGCCGGCTGAGGGCCGACGGGCATCTGAGCCTGACCGGTCGTCTCAAGGACGTGATCGTGCGCAAGGGGGAGAACATCAGCGCCAAGGAGATCGAGGACCTTCTCTACACGCATCCCGATGTGGTCGAGGTGGCCGTCATCGGACTGCCCGACCCCGAGCGGGGCGAACGCGTCTGCGCCGTCGTGCAGCTGGCCGAGGGGTCGGGCGGGCTCGAGCTGGCCGATGTGGTCTCGTTCTGCCGCCAGGCCGGGCTCATGACGCAGAAGATTCCTGAGCAACTGGAGCTCCGGACCGACTGGCCGAGGGCCGGGACAGGCAAGATCGTCAAGAAATCGTTGCGCGACGAGTACGTGGCGCGGTGAGCGCAGCCAACCGCGCCACGACACGACCAGGCCAGCTCGTCGTCCCTCCGGAACCCATCGGCGACAGGCCCTACCGCGTCGTCTTCGTCTGCACCGGGAACATCTGTCGCTCCCCCATGGCCGAGGTCATCACCCGGGGCATGGCAGCATCCACCGAACTCGCTGACGGGACCTCGTTGGCCGACCACCTCAATGTGCGCAGCGCCGGGACCGGGCCCTGGCACGAAGGCGAGCCGATGCACCCGCTGGCCGAGAGCTCGCTCGCCCGTGCCGGGTATCGGGACCAAAGGCACGTGGCCCATCAGGTCGTTTCCGCCGATCTCGGGAGCATCGACCTCCTGGTCGGCCTCGATCGCCGGCACCAACAGACCCTGCGCAGCCTGGGCGCCGACCCGGACCGCCTCGCCCTCCTCCGATCCTTCGACCCCGCCGCCGGTGCCGCCGCCGATGTGCCCGACCCCTACTACGGCGACGACGAGGTCTTCGACGAGTGCCGCGACATGATCGCCGCCGGCTGCGCCGGGCTGATCGCCTCCCTGGCGTCCCACTCGGACACCTTCTGGACGGCCTAGGGGGGCCGCCTCCCAGATCGCGCCAGCCGCGCGAATCCGCTGGTCAACCAGCGTCCGCCCCGGGGCCCGGTGCGGAGTCTGTGCCATAGTGCCGACGTGGTCTCTCGAAGGGTCATGCGACGGCGGCGCCAGTTCGTCGTCGGCGGCGCGCTCGTGCTGCTCTTGTTGATCTACTTCGCCTTCTTCTCGGGCGGTTCGAGTGCGCCCCCCAAGACCTCGGCCACGACCCATCACGCCGTGACGGAGGCGAAGCGGTTTCCCAAGCACTCCCCGCTCAACCCGGACTGGACCGGCAACGGCAAGACCGTCACGCTCGGCTTCGGAGGCGACGTCCACTTCGCGGGCGCGGTCGGCGCCAACCTGACCAAGAACCCCTCCACGGCCCTCGGCACGGGCATCCCTCAGCTCTTTTCCGCCACCCAGCTCCGCATGGTCAACCTCGAGACGGCGGTGACCGACGGGACCTGCCCCGAGCCACAGAACAAGCCGTACATCTTCGACGCACCGGCATCGGCCATCACGGCTCTCAAGAGCGCCACCGTGTCGGTCGCCACCGAGGCCAACGATCACGGGATGGATTGCGGCGCGCAGGGACTGTCCCAGAACCTGACGATCGCGTCGAAAGCCAGCTACCCGATCCTCGGCATCGGCAACACGGCAGCGCAGGCCTTCGCGCCCTACCGGGTGACGATCAACGGCCAGCGCGTGGCGATCATCACTGCGACACAGGTGATTGCCGACAACCTCGTGAGCACGTGGACCGCGTCCGCGACCCAACCTGGCGTGGCCTCGGCGATCGACCCGACCCAACTGGTGCGCGAGGTCCAGCAGGTGCGCCGCTCGGCGGACACCGTGATCGTCTACGTCCACTGGGGCACCGAGACGCAGGCCTGCCCGAATCCTCAGCAGGAGCCGCTGGCGCAGCAGCTCATTAAGGCGGGGGCCGACATCGTCATCGGCTCGGGGACCCACGTGCTGCTGGGCGCCGGCTACCTCGGCGGGGCCTACGTCGACTACGGCCTCGGCAACCTTGCCTTCTACGACGACACGGCCCCCGAGACCGACAGCGGCACCCTCGTCGTGACCGCGCAGGGTCGGCACATCACCGGCGCCGTCTGGCGCCCCGCCACCATCCTCGACGGCGTGCCGCAACCACTGTCGGGCACACCGGCCACGACGGCGGTGTCGAGTTGGAACGCCGCCCGCAGCTGCACCAACTTGTCGGCGACGCCGACGACCACCCTCGCCACCATGCGCGGCGAGACGGTGCCCTTCGTGGCGCCGCCCACTGCGCCGACCACGACCACGACCACGACGCCCGGCGTCCTCCAGCGGCGGGAGCACGACGACGACCACGACCGCGGCGCCGACGTCCGGCGGGTCGACGACGACCACGGGCGCGGCCGGCTCCACCACGCACGAGCACGACCACGCCCGCCTCGACCACCACGCAGGCGACCGACAACGCCGGCGGCTGTAGAGGCGGACCGGCCTCAGCGGACTGGATCAGGGTAGATCGATCTTCGACCAGGAATGAGGCTGCTCGGCGAAAGCCTCCTCGTCGGGAAGGCGCCGGTAGCGGAAGCGGATCTCCTCCAGGTCGTTGAGCTCGCCGACCGACTTCTCCGCCAGGCGAAGCACCATGTCGGCCTGGCGCCGCAGCACGGTCCGCTGCTCGACGGCTCGTGGTGTCGAGCATGATCGACCCGATGAGAATCCATGAGCCGGATCAGGACGGCCGGCATGGCCGCGGCCGCCTTGGCGGATTTTGTCGAAGGAGCGGTTCACCATGCGCGGCGTACGACGGGTCGAACTCAATCAGGCGGACCTTGCCCGCGGCGTCCCGGTAGACGCCCTCGTCGAGGATCCGGCCCGAGACCCGGCCCAGACCCGGCCGACAGCCAATCGATGCACGTCAAGGCGGTGAAGGTGTCGTTGACCGCGGCCGAGAGGGCCCGGATGGCGATCTCGACCAGCTGGTCGATGGCGAAGACCGGGTCCTGCACCAGCGTGCGGTGCGGGCCGGTGACATGTGCCTTCGACAGGGCGAGCGCGACCTCCGGGGCCGCATCACGCGGCCACACGAAGGCGAGACGGGCGCCCCATGGCCAGGTAGTGCCCGGGCGGTGCTCCAGACGGATCACCGAGTCCGTCCGGGTGGCGATGCGGATCAGCTGGGCGTAGCCGACGTACTGGATGTATCCGCTCACTTGTGAGGGGACCACGGCGCCGTCGCTCCTCCATGAGCGTGAGCAGACTCGGGGACCGACTGCGGCCGGCACGCGGGCTGCGCCGCGGCTCGACTGCCGGAGCCGACCGCGTCGGGGAACTCGGCAGTCGATCGAGTCGCATGAGGTCGTCGGCGATGCCCGCAATCACCTCGGGCAACTGAATCGACTTCGAAATGTGGTGGATGAAGTAGATCAGCACGCCGATGTCGACCAGCAACAGCGCCTCGGCAACCGAGGTCGACAGGTGCGGGACGAACGTCGAACTGACGCTGCTGATGGACACCAGAGAGAGCACCGAGAAGACGAACGTGCCGACGAAGACGCCGAGGGTGACCTGGTTCCCGATGTCGCGCACGAAGTTGCGCATCATGCGGGGACCGAACTGCTGGGAGGCGAGCGTCAGGGCCAGGATCGTGATGGAGAACACCACGCCGATCACGGTGATGACCGCGGCCGCGATGGCGATGAGGACTTGGCGCTCGGCGTCGGCACTGCCCGTGCGGATCCACACGGGCAGGGTCAGGTGGCCGTGGTACGCCGCGACGTCGATCTGGAACGTGACGAGGAAGAGCAGCACCGAGACGACGATCAGGATGCTCGGGACGACCCACAAAGTCGTGCGCAGCTCCTCCCAGCGCCAACTGGGCAGTTGCCGGCGGTCCTTGCCGATGCGTGCCGGCTCGGGCGGACGACTCTTCGTATCGTCACACGAAACGTCGATCCGAATCGGGCGGCGCCCTCGGGAGGTCGGGGGTGGAGGCTGTCAGGGCACGGTTCATCGTCGCCGACCAGTCTTCCCGGCACCCCGCGCGCGAGAGCCACCACCGCTCGTATCATCCGGCGCCTCCCCCTCCTCGTGGCAGCCGAGCGGTCATGACGGGAAGAACCGGGGCAGGTGATGGCGATTGGCCCCCAGGAGCTCGTCGGCCAGTTCGGCCGCCAACGGGTACTGCCCGACTAATGGATTGGCCAACGAGTGCCCGCACGACGTCATCACGGCTGCCCGAGCAGGCGGCCTGCACGGCCAGGCGCTCGTAGGCCTTGGCGTGCTGAACGAGACCGAGCATCTCCGGCGCCAGCTCTCGCTGCGGCAGTGGGTGCGCGCCGGTCGCGTCCACGACGGCGGTGGTCTCGACCACGGCATCGTCGGGCAGGCCTGGAATGGCTCCGTCGTTGCGCATGTCGACGACCTGGACGTCGCCGGTGCCGTCATGAAGCGACGCCATCAACCTGACGGCAGCCAGCGAGTAGTAGGCGCCGCCGCGGTACGACAGCGCCTCGGGCTTCGAGACGAGGGCCGGGTCGCGGTACTCCGCCAACAGCTTGGACTCCAACTCGGCCACGACGTCAGCCCGGGACCGGTAGCCCGGAGCCGACTGCTGGGCGACCTCGGCATCGTGTTGGTAGTAGTAGTGCACGTAGTACGACGGCAGCGCGTGCTGCAGCCGCAGCAGATCAATGGGGACGCCGCTCTCGAGTTCGAGCTCGGGCCCGAAGCGCTCGAACAGTTCGTCGAGCCGGTCCTGTGCCCCGTCACCTTTGCCGCCCACGCGGGCCGACCTGATCCACGTGAGGTGGTTCAAGCCCACATGCTCGACGGCGACAGAATCGGGGTCGACGCCGAGATAGTGGCCGATCCGTCGCTGGGCCCAGATGGCCACGTTGCACAGCCCCACGGCACGGTGGCCCTCGTCGAGCAGGGCCTGCGTCACAATCCCGACCGGGTTGGTGAAGTCGACCAACCAGCGCCCGGGGTTGGCCCGCGCCGCCATCTCCTCGGCCAGCTCGAGCACGATCGGCACGGTGCGCAGCGCCTTGGCCAACCCGCCGGCGCCCGTCGGTCTCCTGGCCCAGGCAGCCGTACCCGACCGGCAGCGTCTCGTCGACGTGCCGCGCCGCCTGGCCGCCGATGCGTAGCTGGACCACGACGAAGTCGGCTCCCTCGAGGGCGGCGTGCGGGTCGGTCGTCGTGGCGAACGATCCCGCGCCATCCCCGCGCCCGCAGAATGCGCTCGGAGAGCCCCCCGACCACTTCCCGCCGCTCGTCGCTCGGGTCGAGCAGCACGAGATCGTCGACGACCATCCGTCTTCCACGTCGCACAGGCCGTCGACCAGTTCGGGGGTGTACGTGCTCCCGCCCCCGACGACGACCACCTTGGTGCCCACGCAGCGCAACGTAACATCCGTCCGTGTCCGAGCCCCTCCGATTCAGCAGCCGGCCGTGCTGGCCTTCGACGGGGGCAGCACGAAGACCGATGTCGTCCTGGTGTCACGAGCCGGCGCCGTGCTCGGCCGGGCCCGGGTCGGCCCGAGCAACCATCAACTCGTCGGCCTCGAGGGCACGGTCGCCGCGCTGACCGAGGCCCTCTCCGCCGTACTGGCCGACGCGGCGGATGCCAGGCGCACCCGTTCGCCGCTCTGCCCGACCGGCGTCTACTGCCTGGCCGGCATCGACCTGCCCGTCGACGAGGAGAAGCTCGCACCGGCGATCGACGCGCTCGGGTGGACCGACCAGCGTGATCCTGCGCAACGACACGTTCGCTGTCTCACGGGCGGGCACCACATCGCCCTGGGGCATCGGCGTCGTCTGCGGGACAGGAATGAACTGCGCCGCCGTCGGGCCCGACGGGCGGACCGTGCGCTTCCCGGCCCTGGCCGAGTTGTCGGGCGACTTCGCGCCCGGCGGCGCGTGGCTCGGATTGCGGGCGCTCGGCCTCGCCCTGCGGGCCGGTGACGGCCGGGGCCCCGCCACCTCGCTGCGCGAGCGGGTGGCCGCGCAGCTCGGCACGCCCGACCCTGAGGCGGCGCTCACGGGCATCTACACCGGCACGCTCCCCTACGCCCGGCTCTTCGAGCTCGCCCGCGTCCTGCTCGACGCCGCGGCCGAGGGCGATGCACCCGCCCGCGAAGCGGCCGACCTCCTGGCCGACGAGATCGCCGCGTTCGTCCGGGCCGCCGTGGTCCGTCTGGACCTGCAGGACGAGGCAGTGGAGGTCGTCCTCGGCGGCGGCATCTTCGACACGACCGACACCGCCTTCCACCACCGGGTCACCCAAGGGATCCACGCTGCCGCCCCACGCGCCGTCATCGTCCGTCTCGCCGCGCCGCCCGTCCTCGGCGCCGCACTCATCGGGCTCGATGCCGAGGACGGCGCCTTCGCACGCCCTCGATCGCGCTCCGTGAGGCCCTGCAGCCTGCTCCCGAACCGACGACGCCCGGCGCCAGCTGAACGACCTTCAGGCGCCCCCGCCGCCCGCCACCCCGGCCGGCACGTGCGGCATGGCGTCGGCCACCAGACGCTCGTCGTCCGCCAGCAGCGAGTGGGCGAGGTCCTTGACCATGGCGATGATCTCGGGGTGCTCCTCGGGGTTCCAGCCCTCCAGGAGCTCCGTCAGCCCGGTGCGCCGGGCCTCGGTGAGTTTCTCGAGTGCGCTCGTACCGGCGGCCGTGAGGTAAAGGTCGCACTCGGCGCCCCGCCGGCGCTCTTCGACCATGCCTGCTGCCGACAACCCGTCAACCCCGGGCTGAATGAGATCCGGGTCTACCTTCAAGCGTTGCGCCACATCTTTGACTGTGCACGCCGGCTGATCGGCCAAGCGGTACAGCAGCCAGACGGCACGGGGCGGCAGATCGATGCCCGCCCGCTGGGCCAGCGTGTGGTACAGCTCGACCCGGTTCTCCCGCTCCGTCAACCGGGTCAGCGCCAGCTCAATCTCCTGCAGCGACGACCGCGGATCGGGCGAGCCGTTCGCCTCGCCGATGTCGACCGTCTGGACCGTCTTGCGCAACTCCACCTCGGGGAGAAGCCAGCTCAGCAGGAAGGCCACGAACGCGATGGGCACCGCCACCAAGAACACGACCTGAATTGCATGCGTCACGGCGTCGATGTACTTCGTGTAGAAGAACAGCCCGGCGGCGGTCGACTTCAGCTGGGCGATCACCCCCGGATCGATCGTCTGCGGGTTGAACTTCTTCAGGACCGACGCCGGGACCTTGGCCAGCGTGGGTGCGATCGTGTGGTTCAAGACGATGGCGTAAATGGCCCCGAAGACGGCGGTGCCGAACGAGCCGCCGATCATGCGGAAGAACACCGAGCTGCTGGTGGCGACACCGAGGTCCTGGTAGGACACCGCGTTCTGCACGGCAACCACGAGGACCTGCATGACCAGCCCCATGCCAACGCCGAAGACGAACATGTAGCCGGCCAGGACCCAGCCGTTGGTCGACGCATCGATCATCGACAGCAGGTAGGCGCCGATGGTCATGAGCGCGGTGCCGACCACCGGGAAGACCTTGTAACGGCCCCAGCGGGTCACCAGTCGACCCGAGATGATCGACGCGCCGAGCATGCCGAGCATCAGGGGCAGAATGCGCAACCCGGACGCCGTTGGGCTCACGCCCTTGACGATCTGCATGTACAGGGGCAGGAAGGTGAGCGCGCCGAACATGGCGAAGCCCATCACGAAGCCGATGGAGCTGGCCGCGTTGAAGACGCGCTCTCGGAACAGCTTCAGCGGGATGACCGGCTCGGCGGCGTAGCGCTCGGCGAACAGGAACGCCACGGCCAGCACGACGCCGAGACCGGCGGTGAGAAAGCTCTGCACCGACAGCCAGGGCCACGAAATGCCGCCCAGGCTGGCGAAGATGATGAGTGACGTCGCCGATGTGGCCAGGAGCAACGCCCCGGCGTAGTCGATGGCGTGCGAGACCTTGCTCAGGTGCCCCGGGAGCACGGCACCGGTGACGAACAGCGCGACGATCCCGAGCGGGAGGTTGATGTAGAAGACCCACTGCCAGGTCAGGTACGTGACACAGAGCCCGCCGATGAGCGGCCCGATCACGGTGGCAACGGCGAACATGGCGCCGAACAGCCCCACGTAGCGTCCCCTGTCGCGGGGCGACACCACATCACCGATGATGGTCTGCGCTCCGACCATGAGCCCCCCGCCACCGAGCCCCTGCAGGGCCCGGAAGGCGATCAACTCGGTCATGGTGTGGCTGAGGCCGCACAGCGCCGACCCGACCACGAAGATGACGATGGAGGCCTGGAAGAAGTTCTTGCGCCCGTACTGGTCGCCCAACTTCCCCCACAGCGGCGTCGAGACGGTCGACGCCAGCAGATAGGCCGTCACCACCCAGGCCAGATGCGACCCCCCGTGCAGGTCACCCACGATGGTGGGCAGCGCCGTCGAGACGATCGTCTGGTCCAGCGCCGCCAGCAGCATGCCCAGCAGCAGCGCACCGAGGATCACCCACAAGCGCCGCTTGGTGATCGTCTCGGACATGGGGGGTGGTGCGATGGCGCTCACCCCCACCTCCCCGACGTCTGCCACGATCGACTCAGAGTAGGAACGTCCTGCTCAAAATGCAACCAAGCGCAGCCGACCGCCCCATGCCGCCGGACCGCTTCAGGCGGCGGGAGCCGCCCGCGCTACGGTCCCGCGGCGGAAGAATGCGGCGAGACGCCGTGCCGGATCGACAGCAAGGAGGGCCAGGGACCCATGCGAACTCGCCTCACCGAATTGCTCGGTGTCGAGCATCCCATCATGTTGGCCGGCATGGGGGGCGTCTCCTATTCGGAGTTGGTGACCGCCGTCTCGGAGGCCGGGGGCTTCGGCTGCCTCGGCGCGGGCACCATGAGCAGCGCCACCATGGCAGCCGAAATCGCAGCCGTGCGCGACGCCACCGACAAGCCCTTCGCCGTCGACCTCCTCACCGCCATGCCCGGCAGCATGGCGGAGCAGGTGCAGATCATCATCGACGGGGGCGCCACGGCCTTCGTCGCAGCGCTGGGCGTCCCCACCGAGGTGATTGAGCAATGCCACCGTGCCAACGTGCTCGTCGTCAACATGTGCGGCAAGGTCGCCCACGCCGTACGCGCGGTCGATGCGGGTTGTGACCTCGTCGTGGCTCAGGGCACCGAGGCCGGCGGCCACACCGGCCAGGTGGCGACGATGCCCCTCGTCCCTCAGATCGTCGACGCGGTGGGCGATCGCGTGCCGGTCGTGGCGGCCGGCGGCATCTTCGACGGGCGCGGCCTCGCCGCGGCGCTGTCACTCGGTGCCGACGGCGTCTGGGTGGGCACCCGCTTCATCGCCACCCCCGAGGCGCGAAGCGTCCTCGGCTACAAGGACACGCTGCTGGCCAGCCGGGAGGATCAGACCACGGTCAGCCGGGCCTACTCGGGCAAGACCATGCGCGTCGTGCGCAACGGCTACACCGAGCACTACGACGCCCACCCCGAGGAGCTCAAGAAATTCCCCGAGCAGCTCGGCGTCTCCTACGGGGCCGGAGCCATGCACCTCGGCGGTGACTCGTTCAGCGAGGGCGTGGACGTCGACCGGGAGTGCTACCCAGCCGGCCAGGGCGTGGGGGCCATCACCGAGCTCGTTCCGGCGGGCGAGCTGGTACGCCGCTTCGTGGCGGAGGCCGAAGAGACCCTCGACCGCCTCGCGTCCCTGCGCTGAACAGGTCGGGACGGACGCCATCACATGCCTGACGCTCGGGTTGCCCTGGTCACCGGCGCCAACCACGGGATCGGTGCGGCCAGCGCCAAGGCGCTCGCCGCGCAGGGCACCGCCGTCCTCTGCACCTACTTCCGCAACGAGCACCTCGGAGGACTCGACGACCCTGCCCTGCCGGCCGCCTACAGGGCCACGCGGATGGCGCGGGCGGACAACGTCGCCCAGTCGATCCGGGCCGCCGGCGGCCGTGCCGCATCGATGGAAGCCGACCTGTCCGACGCCTCGAGCATCCCGCCCCTCTTCGAGGCGGCCGAGGCCGAGCTGGGGCCGGTCTCGATTCTGGTGAACAACGCCTCTGGCTGGGTCGCCGACAGTTTCGTCCACGCCGCCACGAACCGCTTCGGACTGGCCCAGGCGCCCGTCAGCGCGCACACGATCGACCAGGTCTTCGGGGTCGACGCCCGCGCCGCTGCACTCCTGATCGCCGAATTCGCAAGCCGCCACGTCGGCCGGGGCGGCGAGTGGGGCCGCATCATCGGCCTGACGTCGGGAGAGACCAACGGCTTCCCCGAGGAGGTCTCCTACGGCGCCTCCAAGGCGGCACAGGTCAACTTCACCCTCAGTGCGGCCACCGAGCTCGCCCCCTATGGCGTGACCGCCAACGTGGTGCATCCGCCGATGACCGACACCGGCTGGATCAACCAGCGGACCGCCGCCGCGGCACAATCCGCCGGCCACCGGGTCGCCACCCCCCGCCAGGTGGCCGAGGTCATCGCCTATCTCGCGTCCGACGCCGCCGACCTCGTCACCGGCAACGTCATCCGCCTGCGCTGACATCCGCCCGCGCTGACATCCGCCTGCGCTGACCGGCGTGATTCCCGACGGGCACCGCTTTCGCCTGCATCCGCCCTCCGCCATGAGCAGATCGATCGGCCCGACCGTCACGTAATCCCTGTTCAGGCCTCTGCAGCTCCCTGTCCCCCTGAAAACTCAAAAACTTGTTGACTATCGCGACACATTCCGATATATCATTACGTTACAAAGAAGACCACGAAGGTCTGGCCCAGAGGGCCCATTCAAATCAAGGAGTTACAAATGACACACCAACACGAACACGACCACGGACACGACCACGGTCACGACCAGCTCCACGAGCGTCTCCACGACCACTTCGAGGGGCGCGGCATGCGCGGCCCGCGAGGAGGCCGCTGGGGCGGCGGGCGTGGCGGCTGGGGCGGCGGCCGGCGAATGCCACGCGGCGCCATCCGCACAGCGGTCCTCGTTGCCCTCCGTGACGAGCCCGGCAACGGCTACGAGGTCATGCGCCGGCTCGAGGAGTCCAGCGGTGGGCTCTGGCGCCCCAGCCCCGGGTCGGTCTACCCACACCTCCAGATGCTCGAAGACGAGGGTTTGGTGCAGTCGTCCGAGGTGGACGGCAGCCGGACCTTCACGCTGACCGAAGCAGGACGGGCCGAGGCCGAGAAGGCAAAGCTCCCCTGGCAGGAGGGCGGCGAGTCCGACGACGAGGTGCGGACGCTCCGCCTGGGCGTGGGGCAACTGATGAGCGCAGCGAAGCAGCTGGCCGGTGCCGGTGAGAAAGCGCAGATAGAGCGCGGCATCAGCGTGATCCAGAAGGCCCGCAAGGAGCTGTACCAGATCCTGGCCGAGGACTGATCCGACCGGAGCCGGGCGGGCACCAGGACGCAAAGGCTGCCGAGTGAACCGCCCGGTACTGTGCTGAAGGAGCCATGACCACCACGACCACCGCCTCCCCGCTCGATGGTGCCGCACCCGGCGACGGGAGATCCATCATCGAGACGGTCGGTCTCACGAAGACCTACGCCGGCACGGACTTCCGTGCCGTCGACGGCCTCAACCTCCGGGTCGAGTCGGGCGAGGTCTTCGGTTTGCTCGGCCCGAACGGCGCAGGGAAGACGACGACGATCGGCGTGCTGACCACCCGTGTCATCCCGACCGGTGGTCAGGCGCTCATCGGCGGCACCGACGTCGTGGAGCATCCGACGTTGGTCAAGCAGATGATCGGTGTCGTCTCGCAGCAGAACACCTTGGACCGGCAACTCACGCCCTTCGAAAATCTCTACTGGCACGGGCGGCTCTTCGGCATGGGGGCCAAGGAGTCGCGGCAGATCGCGGACGAACTGCTGGAGCGGTTCCAACTGACCCGCTTCGCCAAGGCGTCGGTCTACGCACTCTCGGGTGGGATGGCCCAGCGGCTGATGGTGGCGCGGGCCATCTTTCACCGGCCGGCCGTTCTCTTCCTCGACGAGCCCACGGCGGGGCTCGACCCCCAGGGCCGACTCGCCTTGTGGGATCTGCTCGAGGGGCTCAACGCAGAGGGCCAGACCATCATGCTCACAACCCACTACATGGAGGAAGCCGACAAGCTCTGTGACCGCGTGGCGATCATGGACCACGGCAAAGTCCTGGCCCTCGACACCCCGGCCAACCTCAAGCGCAGCGTCGGCGCCGACACCATCGTCACCGTCAAGGCCGCCGGAGACGCCGAGCAGTTGGCGGCGGCCTTCCAAAGCCGGCTCGAGGGCGTCACCCGGACGCGGGCCCTGCCCGACGGTGTCGAACTCCAAGTGCGTGGTGCGGATCGCCTCGTCCCCCGCGTGGTCGAGGCGGCCGAAGCCGGCGGGTTCACGCTGGCCGACCTGTCCGTCGCCGAACCCACGCTCGAGACCGTCTTCATCGGTCTCACCGGAAAGGAGCTGCGCGACTGATGGCGGCCACGACATCTGAGACCCTCCCCGCGGCGACGTTCGGAGCACCCGGCGCCCGCCGGGTCGAACTGACGCCGACCCGTTCGGCGACCGCCGCCAGCCGGACATCGCTTCGTGCGCTCATTCAGCGCGACCTGGTCGTGCTCTGGAAGCACAAGGTCGAGTTCACCGTGCGCACCCTGGTGCAGCCCTTCCTGCTGTGCTTCGTCTTCCTCTACGTCTTTCCGAAGATCGGCCAAGGCATCGGCGGCGGCAGCGTTCCCGGCGCGGAGTCCGCCTTCGCCACAGTCCTCGTGCCGGGCGTCGTCGGTCTTTCCATCATGTTCCAGGGCATCCAGGCCGTGGCGATGCCACTGGCGCAGGAGTTCGGGTTCACCCGGGAGATCGAAGACAGGGTGCAGGCGCCGTGCCCCATCTGGCTCGTGGCCATCTCCAAGGTCATCTCCGGCGGTGCCCAGGGCTTGCTCTCGGCCGCCATCGTCCTCCCCATCGCCTCGGTCGTGCACGCCGCCGGCGTGGAGGCACAGATCAACCTGCACTGGCTGCTCATCCTGACGCTGGTCCCGATGTCCTGTGTCTGCATGGCGTCCCTCGGACTGCTTCTCGGGACTTCGTTCGAGCCGCGCAACCTCGGGCTCATGTTCGGGTTCATTGTGCTGCCGATCACGTTTCTCGGCGGCACCTACTACCAGTGGACCCGGTTGGCGCCCGTCCAGGCCGGACCGATCCATTGGCTGCAGATCGTGGTCCTCGTCAATCCGCTGATCTACATCAACGAGGGGATGCGCGCCGCCTTCACGGACGCGGCGCACATGCATCTCTACATCGTCTACCCGGCCATCGTTGCCTTCAGCGTCATCTTCCTGACCCTCGGGCTCCGCAATTTCCGTCGCAAGGTGCTCGCCTGAGCCGGGTCTGCCACCCCGGGTCGACTTCCAACACCCCCGTTGGGCAACCTGTGAAGCGCCCGCTTTTGAGGGGATGTGCCACCCCGGGTGAAGCCCCAAGGGGCGACCGGGCCGAGCAGGATGTGGGCCCGTCGACGGGAACCGACCACCTGGCAATTGCGTGAAAAATTGGACAATCGCGCCGGATTGCAGCGCGGCCTGGGTAGGGTTGCCGGGACCATGGAGCCCACGCGGGCAACTGCTCCGGGCGAGGTGGCGAAGGGACGGATCTCATGGATATGACCGGTCACGAGGCGCCGTCCGATCTGTTGGCCGCCTACGGCCGCGTCCGGGCCGGCACCGAGCGTCTGGCTTCCGTGCTGGGCCCCGAGGACCAGACGGTCCAGACCATGCCCGACGTGAGTCCCACGAAGTGGCATCGGGCCCACGTCACCTGGTTCTTCGAGACCTTCATCCTCGGGGAGTACGCCACCGGTTACAACGTCTTTGACGATGCGTACGCCTACATCTTCAACTCGTACTACGAGGCCGTGGGCGCTCGCCATCCCCGACCGGAACGCGGCCTTCTCGTACTACGAGGCCGTGGGCGCTCGCCATCCCCGAGCCGAACGCGGCCTGCTCTCGCGTCCGGGCATCGAAGACATCGCCCGGTACCGCGCTTTCGTGGACGAGTCGATGGAGAACTTGCTCCGCCATCCCGATCAGCCCGGCCTGGCCGAATTGATCACCCTGGGGTTGCACCACGAGCAACAGCATCAGGAGCTCCTCCTGATGGACATCAAGCACGTGCTCTCCCGCAACCCGCTGCACCCCGCCTATCTGCCCGGGCCACCGGTCCAGGCGGGCGTTGCCCCTCCCAAGGCCGGCTGGTTCGAGCACGATGGCGGCCCCGTCGAAATCGGCTACCGCGGCGGCGAATTCGCGTTCGACAACGAGTATCCCGTGCACACGGTGCACCTGACACCCTTCGGGCTCGCGGACCGGCCCGTGACCTGTGGGGACTGGCTTTCGTTCATCGAAGACGACGGCTACAGCCGGCCCGAGTTCTGGCTCTCCGACGGTTGGGCGGTCGTGAACGCGCAGAAATGGGAGGCGCCGTTGTACTGGTCCCGCGACCCGGACGACCCCGAGCGCTTCGTACAGTTCACCCTGGCGGGTGCCCGACCGGTCGACCCGAATGAGCCGGTCTGCCACATCAGCTACTACGAGGCGGACGCGTTCGCCCACTGGACGGGCATGCGACTGCCGACCGAATCCGAATGGGAGACGATCGCACTCGCACAAGGTGAGGGCGACAACTTCCTACGCGACGACATGCTCACCACCGGCGCCCCGCACCCACGCCCGGCCATTTCGTCCAACGGCCTCTTCGGTGACACCTGGGAGTGGACCTCGAGCGCCTACTCGCCCTACCCCGGATTCCGCGCTGCTCCGGGAGCCGTCGGCGAGTACAACGGCAAGTTCATGGTGAGCCAATACGTCCTGCGTGGTGGTTGTTGCGCCACTCCGGCCGGGCATGCCCGCCCCACGTACCGGAACTTCTTTCCCCCCGGCGCGCGCTGGGCTTTCGGCGGGCTCCGGTTGGCCCGGGACCCCTGAGCGATGGCGTACACGATCGACGTCCACCTCTCGCCCGAAGAGGTACGCAGCCAAATGCTGACCGACGCGCTGAAGGGGCTGCAGGCCGAGCAGAAGTCCATTCCCCCCGTGTGGTTCTACGACGAGCGGGGCAGCCGGCTCTTCGAGGACATCACCCAGCTCCCGGAGTACTACCCGACCCGGGCGGAGCGCGCCCTCCTGCAGGCACATGCCCCGTCGATCGCAGAACTCTCGAAGGCCGACACGCTGGTCGAACTCGGGGCTGGAGCCTGCGAGAAGACCCGGGTCCTCCTCGACGCCCTCCAAGAGATCGATCTGCTGGCACGGTACGTCCCGTTCGACGTGAGTGACGAGTTCCTCCGCAGCGCCGCCGCCGCCCTGGCTCAGGAATACGACTCGCTCGACATCCATGTGGTCATCGGCGACTTTCACCAGCACCTCGGCGAGATTCCGAATGAGGGCCGACGCATGATCGCGTTCTTGGGTGGGACGATCGGCAACCTCAACCCGGCCCAGCGGGCCCGTTTTCTCTTCGACTTGAACTGCACCATGTCGAGCGACGACACCCTGCTCATCGGGACCGATCTGGTCAAGGATCGCAACAGGCTCGTCGCGGCCTACGACGACGCCGCAGGCGTGACGGCGGACTTCAATCGCAACGTGCTCCATGTGCTCAACGACCAGCTGGGCGGGAACTTCGATCCGGACCGATTCCGGCATGTCGCCCTCTGGAACGAGGATGAGCAATGGATCGAAATGCGCTTGCGGGCTGAGGAAGCGAGCGACGTCACGCTGGCGGATGCCGGTCTCACCGTCCGCTTCGAGCAGGGCGAAGACCTGTTGACGGAGATCAGCGCCAAGTTCACCCCCGAACGAGTGGAGCGCGAGCTCTCCGAGGCCGGCTTCGTGATTGAGGGGATGTGGGGAGCGGAGGATGGAGAGTTTCTCCTGACCCTGGCACATCCCTTCTGCTGAGAGTCCGGCCGGCCTTCAGCGGACGTGCGCCGGCACAGACGCCGCCGGCGAATCTTCGACCCCCTGATTCCCCGCAGCGGCAGCAACCTCCGTCCCGGGTCGGCGGCGTCTCACCATTCGCACCAGCCAGACGGCGAGGAGGGCGAGCAAGAACGCGATCGCGCCGAGGGTCAGGACACTGGCCACCAACAGGTGACGCGGTTTGTAGTGGAAGGAGACCAGATCGTCCCCGGCGGGAATGTGGACCTGCTGCACAAGGTCGAAGTCGCTGACCGGAATGGTCCTGGCCTTGCCGCCGTCGACCGAGACGGTCGCAGTCCAGCCCGAGTCCCAGGCCACCGAACGGGTCAACGTCGACGGTGATGGAGCGTGCAGCCGGACGTCCTCTGACTTTGTCGTGCTTGCGACGATCTGCACCGGCACCCGGCGGCCGTTCTTGGTGGAGGCCGCAATCGGCTCTGCGGGCTTGCGGAGAGTGAACACGGCGTATCCCTGGGACAATCCGGCTAACTGCCATGGTCCCGGGACCAGCGCCGAGGAGAGGGAGCCCGAGAGCTCATAGGGATTCCCGGCCACGGAGATCACCGCCCGCTGCGGTGGGAGCGACCCCGTCACCACCCGGACCGACAGGCCGATGGAAGCTCCCGCCGGGTGCGGACCAGTCACGGTTTGGGCTCCGGTGGGCACCGGGACGGCGGCGCCCCAGCGCGTCGACCCGTCGGCGAGCAGTGCCCCGAAGCGCACGGCCGTTCCCGGGGTGGCCGGATGCTGCAGGACCAGGATGACGCTCTCGGGCCGGAGCGACTCGCCGTAGAACCAGGAGGCCGTCTGGCCCGCTTCGAGCGCAGGCCGCGGTCCGGGATCGAACGGGTAGGCGGTGTCGTTGAAGTTGGCGCCGAAGCCCCGGGCGAGAACGGGGTCAGTGCCGAAATTCTCCGACGTCTGGGTGAAATCGTCGAACGAGCGCGGCGTGGCTTGCAGCGGCACGAGGAAGTACTCGGGCACGGTCACCAGCTCTCGCAGGTTGAGCCGGCCGAGCGTCCCCGACGACAGTTGCCCGATATCGAGGTCGTCCTGTTCATGGGTGTGCGTCGTCGACTCGTAGTTCCCGTTGACGATCGATGCGTACCCGGAGATGGAAGGCAGGCCCGGGATGATGTTCAGATCGGGCACACCTTGCGGGCTGCTCGGATAGCTCGCGTAGGTCTGGGGGTCGTAGTTGACCATCCGCCCACCGGGTGGCAGCTTCGCCACCATCAGTTTCTGGATCGGCGTCGTACCGGCCACAAGATCATTGGGCGGAGTCGTGACCAATTGACTCGTCACCCCGATCATCCCGATGTCGATGGCCACGAAGATGGCGGCCAAAGACGACCATGAGGTGCGACCCAGGCGCGGCCGGATCCAGACCAGCGTCGCCGCTCCGAGACAGAAGGCGAGCGCGATCAGCGTCGCCTCGCGGACGGTGACGACCTCGGCTGGGCGCAGGGAGACCCCAGCCAACCTCCAGACAAGCGTGCGAGGCGAAATCAGTGCCCAAAGAGCCAACGCGGCGACCACCCCGGCCGGAACGAGCCCGGTGATCCGGTCGTAGCGCGTCATCGGCTCGTGCAGACGAGGCGACTCCGTGCGGTCGATCCACCCGGCGAACAGGACACACACCGCCGTGGCCACCGTGATCATGTTGCGGCTCTGCAGGCGCTGGTGGCCGTAGAGGGGGATGCTGTTGAAGAGGTGCTCCAGGGGAGTGTTCGACCCCAGCGCCAGAAGGAGGCCGAAGAGGCCCACGACGTACCAGGTCAGGCGGTCGCGCGGCGCAATGCGACTGGGCCAGCCCGGTCTGAGGAGGGTGATCAGCGCGATCACCGGCAGGATGCCCAGATAGATGCCGACCTCGGGCAAGTTGTACTGACCGAAGAAGGACGCCTCGTTGAGATGCCCGTAGCCGCCATTGATATAGGGCACCAAGCTGAAGAGGGTGTACGGCCGGGGGAAGCTCCCGGCTGCTGCGACCACCCCGCTTCCCCGCTGCGAGTTGCGAATCGCCTCGAGTCCCGGGAGCCACTGAATTGCCGCCAGCGACAGCGCCAGGGCGGCGCCGGCGCCGCATCTGGTGAGGACCCGCCACCAGCGCTCCCGGTTGAGACCGGCTGACATGATCGCGAAGGCGGCAATGAGAAGGGCCTCGTCGAGCATTGCTTCGGGCGCGCCGGCCAGGATGACCGTCGCGTAGGCGATTCCGAGGAGGATGGTCCAGCGCCAACGTCCGTCACGGACGATATGGAGAACCGCCAGCAGCATCCAGGGGATGGCAACGAAACCTTCCGTCATGTCGACGTGATTGACCTGACTCAGAACAGGGCCGGCAAAGGCGAAGGTGGCAGCGGCGAGCACGCACGCGACCGTCGAGAGCTTCAAGGCCCGCAAGAACACGTACATCCCGACGGCGATGGCCGCGAAGAGAATGACCTCCGTGGCCACCCAGGCGGCCCGGTCGGGCAGCACGACGAACAAGACGGTCAGGGGGTAGAACGCGCCGGCGTTGAAATCGGCCATGAGCGGCGTGCCACTGAAGATGTACTGGTTCCAGAAGGGCAGCTCGCCGTGACGCAGCATGGAGGCGACGAGGACGCGGAGGGGATAATTCTGTTGCAGGTTGTCGCCGGTGATCAGCAAATGGCCGCCGATCAGATCCGGGAGCACGAAGACGACCGTAGGTATGGCAATCAGCACGACGTAGGGCCACAGGGGTCCGAGGTGTGCTCGTAGTCGGTTCACGGGCGAGAAGATGCCTTCCGGAGTGCCTGGACTGCGCGTCGCCGGGCCTGCGGGCCGACGCGGCGACGATCGGGGCAAGCTAGCCCCTACGACCTTGAATCCGCACAGCGGTCAGCGCCGTCTTTCTGGTCCACCTGGCCCGATCCGCTGCTCCGCTCAGGAACCGGCCCCCGCCGAAGACCTTTCATTTCCGTGACAGTCAGCTTTCCCATGCGTGCCTGGTAGAGCTTTCTCGGGTATTCTGGGATTAGCCTGAGAGTCCTGTGAAGAACGGTTTCAAGCGCCCGAAATCGGCGTTGGCTGTGTCAGAATCACTGCAGTTTCATGAAGATTTCCGTTCCCGCGGTCAACGACCGCAGGAGCCCAAGTAAGGAAACCCCCGATGGAGCTCGCATCCCCGAGCGCAACCACCACCTCCGCACCCCCGAGCGTCGACCCCGACGCACCGGGGCATGAGGCGCGTCGGCTGAGCGTGACTCGCACGGCCCTCCTCGGACTCCTCGGCAGCTCAGCCATTGTCGTCGGGGCGGTCTTCGGTGGACAGGCTTTCGAGACCCACCTCGCAGGGGCGTGGTTCTTCGGTATGCCGGGAGGGCCGTTCGGTTCCTTCGGCTCCGGCAGCTCGCTGCCCACCGTGGCGTCCCTCGCACTCGTGTTCGGTGGGCTGATCCTCCTGAGCCGGGTTTGGTTCGGCTTCCTCCGCCACTTGAACGGCCATCCCGGTTTTCCGGTGAAGCGCGTCGTCCTGGTCGTGGCGATCTGGACCGTGCCCTTACTGCTGGCACCACCGCTCTTCAGCCGTGACGTCTACACCTATTCGGCGCAGGGCGAAATGATGAGCCACCACATCAACCCGTACTCGTACGGACCTGAAGTGCTCGGGGCGACGGCGTTCAACCAGATGGCCGACACGACCTGGTCCGGCACCGAATCGCCCTACGGTCCCACGTTCCTGAGCCTGGACGGCCTGCTCGACCAGGCTTCCGGCCACCAGATTTTGCCTGACCTCGTCCTGCTCCGCCTCCTGGAGATCGCCGGCCTCGCACTGGCCGTGGCCGCCACACCGACCTTGGCCCGATCGCTGAAACACGATCCGGCCCACGCAGTCCTCATCGGCGTGGGGTCGCCCCTTGCCCTTCTGGCTCTCATCGGCGGGTCGCACAACGACGCGTTGATGGTCGGACTGCTGATGGCCGGGCTGGCCGTGGCCAAACGTTTCGGCACGGTGCCCGGGGTCATCCTCTGTGCACTTGCCGCGGGGGTGAAGTCCCCCGCGCTTCTCGGTGTGCTGTTCCTCGGTTGGGTCTGGGCCGGCCGCGAAGCTTCCATCCGGCGCCGCATCGGGCATACCGCCTTGGCAGGCCTGATCGCTCTCGCCACCATGGAAGTGGCGTCCCTGGTCGCTGGTACAGGGTGGGGGTGGATCCGCACCACGACGACCGCCGACGCCAGCTTCACCGGGGTCACCCCGATCAATCTCGTTGCCCGGTTCGTGTCCATCGTCAGCCACGTGGCCCAGGTCCCCACCACCGTCTTGGCGGTTCGCCCGGCATTCATGGTGCTCGGGCTGCTTGTCGCCGTCTACGTCGGGTATCGCCAGCTGCTCCGCTCCCCCCGGGACGGGGTCGCCCGTAGCCTGGGCATCACCCTGCTCGTCCTCGCGCTGCTGGGCCCCATTGTGTGGTCGTGGTACGTGACCTGGGGCGTGATCGTGGTCGCGGCTGCCGCCGTCGGTGGACTGCGGACGGCCTCCATCGTCATCAGCACGTTCTGGGCTTTCGTCGGGATGACGTCGGTCCATGGCATCTACATGCGGCTCCTGCACACCTTCGTGCTGACCGACCTCCTGCTGATCGCCATGCTGCTTGCTGTCGCCATCATGCCTCTGGGCCAATTCCCCGCTCGCCGCCGTGCTCGCTTGCCACGCCTGAGTCCGGGCATTCTCACCGGTCCAGGCGCCGGGGCCGGCGCCACCACCTGATTCCGGTTCGCCCTAGGCGCCCGTTCGCGCTGAACCGTCTCAGTCGGCCAAATCGACGGCTGACACAATGCGCTCCGGTCGCACCCGCACGAGCAGTTCGCCCGCCACACCGTTACGGCTTCCGTACTCCTCGGCTCGATCGGCGCCCATGTAGCGGCCCCCGAGCCGGGCGGCCCATCGGCGCACCTCGCCCACATCGTCACTGATCTCCGCGACACCTTCCACCACCACGAAGCTGAATGGCGGCCGATCGTCGTCCACGCAGAGCGACACCCTCGGCTCTCGCCGCATGTTGCGTCCCTTGACGGTCGACTCGCCGGTGTTGAAGACGAGAGACCCACTGTCGTCGAGGTCATACCAGACAGGGGCGATATGTGGCCGACCGTCCGCTCGCACCGTGGCCAATTTGGCGGTTCGTGCCGGGAGCGCCGTGAGAAACGTCCGCACCTCCACCTCGCTCATGGGGTGGTAGGGCATCAACCCTCCGTCAACGGTGACGTCACGCAGGCCCTGGGCAATCCGTTCACCCGGGCGTCCCGCCGTGGGCGACGTAGGCCTCCGTCCAGGCCTGGATCATCGGCCCGAACGCGGCCGGGTTGTAGGCGTCCTCCTCGTAGGAGAATTTCATGTCGCCTGCATAGTGCAGAACCGTGATGTTGTGAGCCTGGTGCACCGACCCGTCTCCCGGGTCCTTCATCCGGTTCTCAATGCGACAGATCCACCAGCCCCGTACCTCGTCGCACACACACCACGCGTGCGGAAACGCGTTCATGTCCTTGTTCGGCCACTCCGCCATGAGCGGAGTGATCCACTCGTAAATCTCGTCGGAGCCGTGAAAGGTTCCGAACGTGTGCTCGAGATACACCGCATCATCAGTGAAGAGGTCGGCCCACTCGCGCCATTCACCGCTGGCCGCGCAACGTCCTGCCGTCTCCATGAAGTGCTGGTGGGCCTGTTCCAGCTCCTCCCGGCTCCATTTCTGCGTCATGACTTCAGTATCCATTCACTCATGGTGACACTGCGCAAGGTGCTCAGGTCGACGAACGCATTGATCTCCTCGATCATCTGCGTGACATTTGCGTTCATGCGTTCGGGGTCTCCGTCCGCACAGTAGAAGAGCATGGGGTCGGTGACGTGGGCCAGGGAGGGCCAGGCCTCCTCGACGATCCCCGACACCAGCGGCGCCCCGTCGGTGATCGGGCGAAATACCGCATTGCGGACGTAGCGGGTGCGCGGCTGGATCTCCTCGGTGATGGGCGAGATCCGAGTGTGCCAGCGCGTCATCCACTCATTGAGGGTCTGGTCGGGATGTTGCTGCAGGAGCGCCACCGTGAGCACGCCGGGCGAACGCTCCCCGTCGGGCCATGAGCGCGAGGGCCCCCACTGACTGTCCCCGTAGTCCCGGTAGAGGGACTCCACCACGGAGTAGCCGGCCATCCGTACGGCAGCGGCTTCGACCACCTGCTCGAACGGGGCCCGCTGTTCGATGGAGTCCACCCACAGCGATACGACCCCATGCAGCGGCGTCTCGCCCTCGGGCGTCGGCACCGGGGCCGGAATGTCGCTCTCGGGGTCCCAGACATCGATGGTCAACCGCAGCGGGTCCAAGGACATGAGGCCGTCAGCCACCGGGCCGCGGATGACCTCGGCCACTTCGGATCGGGTGCTCTTCTCCCCTAGCCACACGAGGTACATCAGCTTCTCCACGCTGCTCCTCCCCTCACCACGTGAGCCCCAGCGCCTTGCGCATAGTGGCCTCGAACTCGACATCACCGAGCGTCCGCCGCAACTGCAGCACCATCGTTGCGTCGTCGCCTACCTCGACGCGTAGCGGCGTGGCCGGATCCTCCAATGCGTCCGCCACTGCCACCCCCACCAGCTCGGGTCCCGGCCGGCCCTCGGGCCCCGTCAGCGTGGCGGCGGTGCTGCTCCACTGGGTGTGCAGGTCGGCGTAGACCGCCGGTCCCGGATGCTCCTCGCCGTGCTTCATGCCCGGAGCGATGTAGCCGGGCTCAATGATGACTACGCGGATACCGAAGTGACCGAGCTCGAAGTACAGCGACTCCGAGAGTGCCTCGAGCGCATGTTTCGAGGCCGCATACGGGCCCTCCAGCGGCGTGCCGACCTTCCCCTGCACCGAGCTGACGTTCACCAGCACCCCGCTCCCCCGCTCGCGCCACCGCGGCGCCACCGCCTGAGCCATTCGCAGGGGCCCGAGCGTATTCACCTGGAGCACCCCGATGAAGGACTCGAGCGGGTAGGTCTCCAGCGGACCCGAGCCGGGCACGCCGGCGTTGTTGACGACGGCATCGAGGTCGCCCGCCGCCGCCACGGCAGCGAGGACCGATGCGTCCTCACTGACGTCGAGCTCAAGGATTTGCGCCGCGGGCAGTCCCTCAAGGAGGTCCGGGTTCCGCGCCGTGGCCACCACCTCGTGACCGCGGCCAGCGAGGATCTCCACCGTGGCCCGCCCGATAGCACGGGCTGCGCCTGTCACGAGGACGCGCACAATCAGACCTTCCCGGCGGGAGCGAGGCCGACTAGCTCCTCGCTCACCTCCCACAGGTGCCGCGCCGCCTCGGGGTCCTGGGCCCAACGGCGAGGCATCCTCGGCTTGCACTTGACGAAGTACTCCCCGCTGACACCCTCCACTTCGGGCGAGGATGCCAAATACACGGAGGTGCGGGCACCCTTGGCCGGGGACAGGAAGAAGGGGCTGGCGATCTTGATCCCAAAACCCAGAAAGCCTCGCGCGTCCCCGTCTCCCCCGTATCCCGTCCGCACCGTCCCCGGATGCAGCGAGTTCGCCGTCACGCCGCTGTCGGCGTAACGCCGGGACAGTTCCAATGTGAAGAGGATGTTGGCCAGCTTCGATTGGCCGTAGACACGCATGCCCCGATAGCCGTGCGTGTTCTGCAGATCGTCGAAGGGCATCCCCTTGCGCGCCGCATTGTGGGCCGTCGAGGAGACGTTCACGATGCGCGCCGGGACGGACGCGGTCATCCGCTGGAGCAACAGGTTCGTGAGCAGGAAGGGTCCGAGATGATTGATGGCGAACGTGGCCTCGTAGCCGTCCACGGTCTCGGCCCGCTCGGTCAGCACCAGGCCGGCGTTGTTGACAAGAACGTCGACCCGAGGCGCCTGCTCGAGAATCTCCGCTGCCCCACGGCGCACGGAAGCCAGATCAGCCAGATCGAAGACGACAAGTTGGACGCGACCCTCACCCCCGAGCCGCTGCGCGATCGCCGCCACCGCCGACCGACCCTTGTCGGCGTTGCGGGCCGTGATCAGCACCCGCGCACCCATCGACGCCAACGTGGCAGCGGTCTCGAAGCCGATGCCGGAATTGCCGCCTGTGACGACCACGGTCTTTCCCTGCATGTCAGGCACCGCCGGTAACCTCCTCGTCCCGAGCAGGCGTCAGCATTCCACACCCTTGGGAGACGGCCGGCCTCTCAGCGCCACGTATCACGAGCTTCGACGAGTCCCCGCTCGGGGTCGAGGAAGGTGCTACTGAGCGTGCGCTCGGCCGTGCGCATCTGCCACAGCAGCAGTTCCCGGGTGGCCTCCCAGGCGGCCATGCCGCTCCCGGCACCCTCCTCGATCAGGAGGTTGTGCCGCTGTTCCGGATCACGTTCGAGGTCGAAGAGCAACGGCGGCATCAGGTCGGCATCCGCCGCAAACTGGACGTACTTGTACCGTGGGCCGCGCGACACAGCAAGCGCGCAATGGCTCATCGGGATCCCGAAGCCCTGCTCGGCCAGCTGCTTGACCGGGTCCGAGAAGCTCCATTCGAAGTGCGCCGTCTCGCGCCAGTGCGCGGGGGCCGGCTCGCCCCGCAGGAACGGGGCGAGGGACCAGCCGTCAGCCTGCAGACGGCGTCTCGACGCCGATGAAGTCACAGATCGTCGGCAGCACGTCGACCGACTCAGTCACCGCTTCGATGATCTTCCCGCGCGACCCTTCCGCTTCCGGGCGCGGATCCGCCACGATGAGCGGGACGTGATAGCTCTCGTCCCAGAAACCGAGCTTCTCGAGCAGCCAATGGTCACCGCCCATTTCGCCATGGTCGCTGGTGAGGACGACAAGGGTGGAATCGGCCAAACCAGTGTGCGTCAGGTACTCGAAGAGCGGAGCCAGTCCGTCATCGACCTCGCGCTGTGCTCCGTAGTAGGTCGCCCGCACCTGCCGACGCTCACGCTCGTCGCGGGGGGCGCCGACCTCTGGCGTGGCCATGGCGAAGGCACCCAGCGGATGGAGGGCGCCCTCTTCTTCGGGTGTCGCGCACCCACGAAACGGTCCAACCGCCTCGGCTGCATAGCGGTCGTGATAACCGATCGGGTTCCGGCGGGGCGGATGGGGCCGGATGAATGAGGCATGGACGAAGAACGGCTCCTCCCCGTTCTGCTCCAGCCACTCGATCACGGACCGGCGCACGAAGCTCGTTTGGGAGAGTTCCGCCGGAAAGAGTGTCGGCGCCCAGGTCGAACCGTGCGCATCAGTTCCGGGGAACCCCTCTATCGGCCCGTACAGATCGTGCGGGTTCGACGGGACGTCGAAACCCTGCTCAGCGAGCCACCGTCCCCAGGCTGGACTCCCCTTCTCCCAGGGATCTTCGATCAGTGCGCGAAATCCCGGCAGGATCCCCTCGTAGCTGAACAACCTCGGGTCACCCGGCGGGACCGTGCGCGGATCGACCGACGAGTCGGTGTACCCGAAGAGCACGGGGTCATAACCCGCCGCTCGGGCCAACAGCGCCACGTTGGTGAACCGGGCGTCCAGCGGGGTCCCGTTGAGGATGGAACGATTGCGGTGCTGGTACGTGCCCGTGTAGAGGCAGGCCCGCGATGGCCCGCACGGGGCGGCATTGGCCCAGTGATTCGCGAAGAGAACGCCGCGGCTCGCTAAGGCGTCGAGCGTGGGCGTCTCGACGACCGGATGACCGAGGGCCGACAGGCAGTCGCCGCGCCACTGGTCGAGCGTGATGAAGAGGACGTTGCGTGGTGGCGGCACACCACACTCTTGCCGATGTCGCGCATCTCGAACCCGGCCGGCCGGGCGGAAGGCGCTGCGACCGGCCCGGCCGGGCTCAAGAAGTGCGGATCGTCGCCCCGCCGAGCTTCGTCCCGAACTCGATCAACCAGGCCCCGAGGCGTGGCGCCACGGCCCGATGCACCGCTCGGCCACCGGGTACCGGGAGTCCGGTGGCCGAGCGCTGCACCGAGGCGGTCTCGTGTGCCGTCACCTCGGCGCCACGTGCTCGCCGTGGTCCGGCCGAAGCCATCAGATCCCGCCGATGGGCATCTGCCTGCGACTGCACTGCCCTGGTCTGGATCATCCGTTCACCTCGCTGGCCTCGTTGTTTGGTGCCACATCACAAATCTCACCCAACAAGACTCAACTCTAGCTGACAGTTGACATGAATTCAAGAATATTCTAATATAGGTCTATGCCTATGTTTACTGAAGAGGCCGCTGTTGCCGGAACCAAGGCCGTGAGCGCCACTCCGTCCCTGGTGACGGATCTCTCGTGGCTCCTCTCCGTGGCCGCTCGTCCGTCCATGCAGGCCAGGTATCCGAAGCTGGCCGAGATGTTCAAGGGCCGGGAGGATCTGGCGGGCCGGGTACGCACCTTCTGGGAAGACTGCGCGGAGGAGATGTGCTTCTCCGAGATACAGGTGCTGGCCCAGCACGGCGGAGTGATCAGTTCGACCGATCCCGACGAGCTGTGGGCCGGCATCGAAAGGGCGGTGGCCACCATCCCGCTGGATCTGTCGATGCCGTCGGAGAGTCCCGAGGACCAAGAGCTGTTCCTCCATCGCTTCGCCAGGCTCCGGGAGTCTTCCGAGCTCCTGCGGTCGTACCTCGCCTTGCTCGAAGAGGTCTGGGCGCCCGTCGACGAGATGTGGCAACAGGCGCTGCCCGTCGTGGAAGAGGCGGGACGCACCCTCATGGCGCAGTACGAGCGGGGTCGATCACTGGAGTCATTGATACCGAGAGGCTGTGACATCCTCGACGAGCGCCTACCGGCGATCCTGGCCGAGGTCGAGGCGGGACACCCGCTGCTCTTCGTCCCCTGCCTCTTCTTCGGCAGCAGCCTGTACATCGAGGTGCCGGGCCTCGTGATCATCGGTGTCGGCGTCAACCAGGATGATGTCGCTGCCCGGGCCCGCACCGAATCGGTGGCCCGGCGGCTCAAGGCGGTGGCTGATCCCACTCGTCTCGCCATCCTGCACTCACTGGCGAACGCACCCAGCACCGTGGGCGAACTGGCGCAACTGTTCCGTCTCGCCCAACCCACGGTGAGCATGCACGTCAAGGTGCTGCGGGAGAACGGCCTGGTGCGCTCTGAGCGCAAGGACGGACGGCTGGCGTTGAGCGTTGACGCCGCGGCGGTCGAGTTGCTGCTCGAGGAGCTGCGCCAGGCGGTCCTGCAGGGAGCCGACGGCGCTCAGCCCGCCGGGGCCAACACGACGGGGAGCGACCGGATGCCGGCGACCGTCGTCGACCGGACCCTCTCCGCCGTCCCGGTGACCTCGTAACGCGGAAAGCGTCCGAGCAGCTCCTCCACGAAGATCCGCGCCTCCAGGCGGGCGAGGCTGGCGCCGAGGCACACGTGCTCGCCGAAGCCGAAGGCGACATGCATCGGGTTGGCCGGTCGGCGCACGTCGAACCGCGCCGCGTCCTCCCCGAAGACCCGCTCATCCCGATTGCCCGACGCGTAGAGCATGCAGAGGTAGTCGCCCGCAGCGATGGGCATGTCTGCCACCACGGCGTCTTCGGTCGCGGTCCGGCAGAAGGCGTGGACCGGTGTGACCCAGCGCAGGCACTCCTCCACTCCCCCCGGCACCAGCGACACGTCGGAGGCGAGCGCGGCCCGCTGGTCCGGGTGCTCGTGGAGGACGAGGGCCGTTCCCGACAAGAGGGTCCTGGTGGTCTCGTTCCCGGCCACCAGCAGCGTGAGGAGGAACATGAACAGTTCCTCCCTGCTGAGCGGGCATCCGCCGACCTCGCTGTCCACCAGCAGCGAAACCAGGTCTTCCCCGGGGCGGGCACGCTTCGACGCGATGTGCTCAATGATGAAGCCCGACAGCTCGCCGAGCGCGGTCATGGTCTGGTCGGGGGGCAGGTCGGGCGATTCGATGGCCGCATCAGACCAGCGGCGGAAATCCTCCCGGTCTGACTCGTCGATCCCCAGGAGCTCGGCGATCACGGTCAGGGGGAACGGCGCCGCCAGCGTGGCGACGAAGTCGATCTCGTCACGGGACTCGACGGCGTCGAGCACCGTCGACGCCGTCTTGCGGATCGACTCGGCCAGGCCCGACATGGCCCGTGGGGTGAACCGTCGGTTGACCAGCCCTCGGAAGGCCGCATGCTCGGGAGGGTCCATGTGCAGGATCGAACGGGCCGACATCGGAGCCTCGCTCCCCCGCAGGGGATCGTTGACCAACGCACCCCGTCCCGAGCAGAAGTGAGCGGGGTCGCGGCTGAGGTCCCGGATGTCCTCGTAGCGGCTGACCGCCCAAAACCCGGGCCCGCACTCATGGACAGGCTCGTCGGCGCGGAGCTTCGCCAGCACGTCGAAGTAGTCGTCCCGGAGGAAGAACGCGGGATCCCGGGGGTCAACGTGCGAAAGGTCGATCTGGTCCCGCTGGTCCCCGGACACGGTCCGAGCGTACTGTGCTCCGCGATGCGGACACCCCCTCTCGACGCCACGTCGATCTCGGGCACATGACGGCACCGTCCCAACCGGGAGGCGCCTGGGAGTCCGGGCGCCTCGCCGTACCCGGCGTCACGCGAGCACGCCCCACTCTCGGGCCTCGACGAGTTCCTCATCCACAACGCGCCGTATCCGGTGCGCGTGATGTGGACACCCGACGCCCAGGCCTACGAGCGCGTGTGGTTCACCTGCCAGGACAAGGTCGGAGAGCTCCTCGTCGTGATCGGCCTCGCCTTCTACCCGAACCTCGGCACCGCCGAGGCCTTCGCCATCGTGAACGTGCGGGGTCGCCACACGACCGTGCGGGCCCATACGCGCTGCCCGACGGACCGCATGGAGATGACGATCGGCCCCTTCCATTTCGAGGTCGTCGAGGCCTTCCGGCAGTGGCGGCTCACGCTCGACTCCACCGAGCACGGCATTGCCTACGACATCACCTGGCTCGATACGAAACGCCCGGTGTTCCGCCAACTCGGCGCCGGCATCATCGTCGGTGGACGCGCCGTCAGCCCCGTGGCCGGTTACGACGGCTTCGGCCGCCAGGATGGCTGGGTCGAAGCACACGGAGAGCGCTTCGACCTCGCGCCGACCACCCACCTCGGGACCCGGGACCATCACTGGGGCACACGCGACGGCGTCGGCGGCCCCGGTCGTTACATGGGGATGCAGCACCCGCACAGCGGTGAGTGGGTCGAGTTCGAGGACTTCGGCATCTGGGGCGATCATGTGCTCTACAACCTGGGCGACGCACGCAAACGCAGTGGGACGCTGACCAAGCGCGTGCACCGCATGCGCTTCGAGCCCGAGACCAACCTGCTGCACAGCGGTGAGGTCGACCTCGTGTTCGCCGACGGTGCGGTCAAGACGATGGTCTTCGAGCGCCTCGGCAACCAGATCGCCTTCCTCCGCTGTGGCATGTACGGCGGCCCGAACGGTGGCACGCCCGACGGCGACATCTGGCACGGAATGCCGGTCGCGACCGGGGACGAGGTTGTCGTCCACGGTGAGACCTTCGACGTCAACGATCCCGACGTGCGCAGCCGCCTGGCCGGGCAGGACCAGCACCACTGCCGGATCACCTGCGACGGCGAAGTGACCTACGGCCTGGTCGAGCCCTACGACACCCTGTGTTACGAGGTCTCGAAGGCCGGCGTCATGGGCTTCTCGCTGCTCGATCCACCTCCCTGACCCGCCGGCCCACCGACTCACCGGCGCGCCGACTCACCGGCGCGCTGACTCACCGGCGCGGACCCTCACCCGTCTCCCCCGCTTCACCCCAGGTCGGCGGAAGCCGCCTCCAGGCGCGCCAGCAGAATGTCCCCCATCGGGTTCTCGCGCCGGCGCCTGTCCCCGGTGATGCGCTGGTGGCGGTCGTTGATGGCGAGGGCACGCACAAGGGCGAACACCTCGTGCCAGGCCAGGTCCCGCACTTCGTACCCGGTGCGTTGCTGATAGCGCTCCAGCGCCTCGCCCGGACCGGGAAACCCGGGCAGGCGCCCGCCGAACAGCGCCTCCATCATGAACTCGAGGCCGAAATGCCACCCGAGGTCCATTTCGCGTGGGCCGAGCGAGGCCAGGTCCCAATCGAGCACGGCCGTCACGCTGCGCTCGGCATCGAAGACGAGGTTGCCGAGGCGGACATCGCCCCACAGCAGGACGGCGGAACGCTCCGCGGGCACGTGGCGCGCGCACCAGTCCAACGCCTGCTCCAGCGCCGGCAGCGGCTCGCCCTCGGAGGACCACGCCACATAGGCGATCCAACGCTCGACCGCATCCGCGAGCTTCGCCCCCGGCAGGGCCGCGCCAAGGCCAGCCGCCTCCCAGTCGACGGCATGCACATCAGCCACGACATCGATGAGCTGGTCGTGCATGACCCGTTGGAGGGCCGGCCCGGCATCGCGCACGTACGGGTCGAAAAACGGAGCCGGTCCCGGGATGTCGCCCACGACGCGGGGCATGGCGAGGAAGGGCGAACCGATCCAGTCGGGATCTGTCACGACCACCGCCGGTGCCGGGGCCGGCACACCGGACGAGGCCACGGCGTTCTGGACGAGTGCCTGCGGTCCGAGGACGTACTCAGGGAACGTTGGCTCCAGCGGTGGCAGCCGCACCACCATGCCCGGGTGGGCAGGGCCGATATCGACCAGGACGGTCTCGTTGGCCTGACCCCCTTGGGCCCGCGCCAGGCTCGTCAGCCGCGGCGCCTCATCGCTCTCCCCGTCACTCACACCGCCGCGCCCGCCCCCACGCCCCAGTCCGCGCACGACATCCGGAAAGGCCTTCACCCAGCGCGCCAGGCCCTCCTGGAGTGCTGCGTCGTCGCGGGTCGCGCCGGTAGCCACTCAGGGAAGGTAGACCACGGCCCGCCAGCGGCCGGTCATCTCGGCCCGGCAGAGCGCGGTGCCCGCACGCACGGACCACGCCAAGACGTCCGAATCCGCCACCTCCGACGGGCGTCTGCACCAGCAGGCCCCGCCGAGCGTGATCCTGGCGCACCACCCACCCCTCGGGAACGTCCACGCCCGCTTCTGCCAGCCGCGCCACGGCTTTGCCGCCCGTCGGATGCATGATCCCGACCGTCAGCCCTTCGGCGTCGCGCCGGTCCTTCTTGGGTGGCATCAGCGTCGTCATCGTCACCGGCGCCGCGTTGTTGCCGAAGAAGGCGAAGAGACCGGCCCGCGGATGGACGTCCGATGCCTCCTCGTCGATCCCGGGCATCAGGTTGATCCACCCGCTGCCGGCGGCACGCAGCGACCGCAGTTCGTCGGCGACGGCCGTCACCTCGGGCGGCGTGAACTCAATCGTCTTGTTCCGGCGCGCGCTCACCGGCGCCATCCTGACAGCAGCCGTTCGACCACCTCGGCCGCCGGCCGCGCCTCGGCACCGTGGAAGCCGGTCCCGGCGTACAGGCTCATGTGGCCCGTGTCGCCGGCACGGGCGGAGGCGGCCCGCAGGGGCCGCGTGGCGTTGTTGATCTCGGGGTAGGCCGCGGGGGCAACCGGGTGCTCGGTCACCATGGCGTTGACGAGCGCTCGGGCCCGCCGGCCGCTGAAGGCCCGGGTGACCGCGGTCGTGGTGTGGGGCGCGGCGCCCAGGGCCTCCTTGAGTGCCGCGGGCGCGCCGCTCTCGGGGCAACGCAGGAAGGCCGTCCCGGCCGCCACCAGGTCCGCCCCCCGGGCCAACAGGTCGGTGACGTCGTCGGGGCCGGCCACCCCGCCGGCGGCCACCAACGGGCACGAGCGTGCGCCGCCGGACGGCGGCCAGCAGGGCCCGCACCGGTCGGTCCTCGTCGGGGCGGTCGGCATTCACCAGGCTGCCCCGGTGCGCGCCGGCCTCGGCACCCTGCAGGACCAGGCCGTCGGGTCGCCGCTTCGAGCGCCAGGACCGCCTCCTCCGGCGTGGTCACCGTGAGGAGGACGAGGGACCCGGCCCTCTGCAGGGCCCGGACGACATCGAACGCGGGGATCCCGAAGGTGAAGCTGACCACCGCCGGTGGCGCCGCCAGGACGGTGTCCAGCTTGGCGCGGTAGTCGTCGTCGTCCCAGACCGCCTCGCCGAGCGCCACGCCGAGGGCCGCGGCGTCGGGCTCCACCTCAGCGACGTACGCGGCAAGTCCCGCGGGATCGACCGTCGGGCCGCCCGGGACGAACAGGTTGACGCCGAACGTGTCCACGCCGGCAGCCCGCAAGGCCGCCATCTCCTCCGCCAGAGCCGGCGCGGTCTTGTAGCCACCGGCGAGGAACCCCAACGCCCCCGCCCCGGTGGTCGCCACCACCAGGTCCACCGTCGAGGGACCGCCTGCCATGGGGGCCACGACGAGGGGCCAACGGGCGAGCGACTGCAGTCGCGCCCTGCCGACGCGTGACGGCCGCCAGGGAAGAGCGGTGCGGGTCGGTGGGCACTCCCGCACTCTTACCCAGGGCGACCATCGGCCGCTACGGTGGGCCGCCCGTGGACCTGGACCTCCTCCATACCCTGCGCAGCACCGGCGCGGCCCGCCAGTTCCATCCCGAGCCCGTCGACGACGAAGTGCTGGCTCGACTGCTCGACACGGCCCGCTTCGCCCCGAGCGGAGGCAACCGGCAGGGCTGGCGGGTGATCGTCGTGAAGGACCCCGCCGCCCGCACCGCACTGCGCGACCTCTACCTGCGCGGGTGGTACGAGTACCTGGCCATGGGATCGGCCGGCCTGGTGCCCTGGGCACCGGTGACCGACCGGGAGGCCGAGGCGGCCGCCATCGCCGGCGCCGCACCCTTCGCCGAGGCGGGGGCGGCCGCGCCCGGCTTCGCCGAGACGCTCGAGACGGTGCCCGCACTCCTCCTCGTGCTGGCCGACCTGACCGCGCTCGCCGCGGTCGACCGCGACCTGCCGCGCTACACGTTCGCCGGCGGCGCCTCCATCTACCCCTTCGTCTGGAGCCTGCTGCTGGCCGCCCGGACCGAGGGCCTCGGCGGCGTCATGACCACCATGCCCGTGCGCCAGGAGGACGACGTGCGCGCGCTGTTCGGCGTTCCCCCCACGGTGGCGGTGGCCGCCCTGCGTCGCGCTGGGCCGCCCCACGACGGTCCCACGCCGCCTGCGCCGCGCGCCGGTGCACTCCTTCGCCTGGGTCGACCGCTTCGAGGGCACCCCGCTTCCCGGGCCCTGACCCGGTGCGCCGACCACCCGGCACGCCGACCACTCAGCACGCCGACCACCCAGCCCGGCTGCACCAGCCCGTTTGGGGCACCCCACCCGGGCCGTGCTCAAATGGGCCATGGCCCAGAACGTCCTCGGGGAAGAACTCGAACCCTGCAACTTCGACCCCCTCACCGGCTTCTACCGGGACGGGTGCTGCAACACCGGCGCCGAGGACGTCGGCGTCCACACGGTGTGCACCCGGGTGACCGCCGAGTTCTTGGACTTCTCGGCCTCGGTCGGCAACGACCTCTCGACGCCACACCCCGAGTTCGGCTTCGCCGGCCTGCAGCCGGGAGATCAGTGGTGTCTGTGCGCGGCCCGCTGGCAGGAGGCGTTCGAGGCCGGCATGGCACCGCCCGTCGTTCTGGCCGCGACCCACGCCGGCACCCTCGAGTGGGTGCAGCTGGGCGACCTGGTGACGCACGCCATCTAAGTTCGTCCTCGTCGTCGCCCAACCGGAGGTGATTCATGGCACAGAGCCCGCAGCACACGGTCGTGAGCGTGGACCGGGTCATTCAGGCACCGCCGGAGGCACTCTTCGCCGTGGTGGCCGACGCCACCCGGCACCCCGAGATCGACGGCTCGGGTCAGCTGGTCAAGGCCAAGGACGGCGCGTCACAGCACCTGGTACTGGGGTCGACATTCGGGATGTCGATGAAGATGGGCGTGCCCTATACCGTCACCAACACCGTGATTGAGTTCGAGCAGGACCGCCGCATCGCCTGGCAGACCGTGCTGGCGGGACCACTCGGCCGCTTGCTCGGCGGGCGCATCTGGCGCTACGAGTTCGAGCCCGTCGAGGGCGCGACGTTGGTGACCGAATCGTGGGACCTCAGCCAGGACAAGCAGGCCTTCTTCCTGAAGAATCCGAAGGTGGGCCAGCACACCGCGGCGTCCATGTCCAAGACGCTCGACCGGCTGGCGGAGATCACCGAGTCGTGAGCGGCGCCGCCATCGACATTGACGCCGCGTGGGAGAAGCGGATCCTCCCCGCGCTGAGCGAGTACACCCGCATCCCCTGCCTCTCCCCCGCCTTCGACCCGGACTGGGACGAGCGCGGCGCCATCGCGGCCGCGGCGGAGCTCTTGGCGGCGTGGGTCAAGGATCAGGAGCCGGCACTGACCGTCGAGATCATCACGTTGCCGGGGCGCACGCCCCTGCTGCTGATCGACAACGGCGGCACCGGTGAGCCCATTGTGATCTACGGCCACATGGACAAGCAGCCGCCGCTCGGCGAGTGGCGCAGCGGGCTCGGGCCGTGGGAGCCGGTGCGCGAGGGCGACCTCCTCTACGGGCGGGGGACGGCCGATGACGGCTACGCGACGTTCGCCGCCGTGACGGGTCTGGTGGCGGCGGGTGGCGGCCAGGGCCGCGTGCTCGTCCTCATTGAGGCGAGCGAGGAGAGCGGCAGCCCCGACCTCGCCGCGCACCTGGAGAACCTCAAGGAGCGCATCGGGACGCCGCGCCTCGTGATCTGCCTCGATTCGGGTGGCCTCAGCTACGACCGCCTCTGGTTGACGTCGTCGCTGCGGGGCAACCTCGTCGCCACGGTGAAGGTCGACGTGCTGACCGAGGGCATCCACAGCGGGCAGGGCGGCGGCGTCGTGCCCTCGTCCTTCCGCATTTTGCGCCGCATTTTGTCGCAGATCGAGGATGAGACGGATGGCCGCATCCTCCTGCCGGAATTGCTCGGGGCGGGGATCCCCGACGCGCACCGGGCCAACATCACCGCGCTGGCGGCCGAGTTCCCCGACAGCGCCGCCCCGATCGTCGACGGGCTGCACCTGCTCACGCCCGACCCCGTCGACCGCCTGGTGGCGCGCACCTGGGGCGCCGCACTCGAGGTGACGGGCGCCGACGGATTGCCCAAGCCCAAGGACGGCGGCAACGTGCTGCGACCGTCGACGACGCTGAAGTTCTCGCTCCGGCTCCCGCCCGACGTCGACGCGCAGGCGGCCACCGACGCCGTCATCGGGGCCATCACGACCGACGAGGGCGCGCACATCACCATCGACCTGGAGGCGGCCGCCAACGGCTGGATCGCCCCGCCGCTCGATCCCGCCATTGCGGCAACGCTCTCGGCCGTGTCGCGGTCACGCTTCGGGCGCGAGCCCGGGTTCGTCGGCGAAGGGGGCTCCATCCCCTTCCTGGCCGACCTGCAGCGCGGCTTCCCCGGCACCCAGTTCGTGGCGACCGGCGTCCTCGGCCCCCACTCGAACGCACACGGGCCGAACGAGTCACTGCACATCCCCATGGGCAAGGCCGTCACGCAGGCCGTGGCGGAGTTGCTGCAATGACCGGTGCTCCCGCGACGGCGGACGGGCCGCTCGCCGGCAAGGTCGCCCTCGTCACCGGCGGCAGCCGCGGCCTCGGGCGCGCCATGGTGCTGGCCTTCGCCGACGCAGGGGCCGATGTCGTGGTGACCAGCCGCAAGCTCGGGGCCTGCCAGGCCGTGGCGGCCGAGGTCGAGGCCAAGGGCCGGCGGGCGCTGGCGGTCGCCTGTCACATCGGGCACTGGGACGAGATCGAGGATCTGGTCGAGCAGGCCTATGCCACCTTCGGGCGCGTCGACGTGCTGGTGAACAACGCCGGCATGTCACCCCTGTACCCCGACCTCGCCTCGGTGAGCGAGGAGCTCTGGGACAAGGTGCTCGGCGTCAACCTGAAGGGGCCCTTCCGGTTGACCGCGCTGGTCGGCACGAGAATGGCGGACGGCCCATATGGTGGATCCATCATCAACGTCTCGAGCACCGGCTCGCTCCGTCCAGCGCCCGACATGCTGCCCTACGACGCCGCCAAGGCGGGGTTGAACACCATCACCGAGGGCTTCGCCAAGGCGTTCGGTCCGTCCGTGCGGGTCAACTGCATCATGGCGGGCCCGTTCCTGACCGACATCGCCGAAGGCTCCTGGGGCCCGGCGGCGCGGGAGCACGGCATGCCGAACCACGCGTTGGGGCGAGCCGGCGAGCCCGACGAGATCGTCGGTGCCGCCCTCTACTTCGCCACCGACGCCTCGTCCTACACATCCGGCGCCATCTTGCGCGTCGACGGAGGGATCCCATGACCGACACCGCCACGCAGCCCGGCACCGCCGACACGACCGACACCGACACGGCCGACTTCTGGTTCGACCCCCTGTGCCCATGGGCCTGGATCACCTCGCGCTGGATGCTCCAGGTCGAGCAGGTGCGCGACATCCACGTCCGCTGGCACGTGATGTCCCTCGCCATCCTCAACGAGGGCCGCGACGAGCTCTCCGACGAGTACAAGGCGCGCCTGGCGCTGGCCAAGGGCCCGGTGCGCGTCTGCATGGCGGCCGAGCAGCTCAAGGGGCCCGACATCCTCGGTCCGCTCTACACGGCGCTCGGCAACCGCATCCACCTGGAGAAGCGGGGCCTGGGCGAGGAGTCCGCGGCCATCATCGCCGAGGCGCTGGCCGAGGTGGGCCTGCCGGCCTCACTGGCCGATGCGGCCACGTCCGAGGAGTTCGACGACGTGCTGGCGGCTTTCCCACCACGCCGGCATGGATCCCGTGGGCGACGACGTGGGCACGCCGGTGATCCACTACAACGGGATGGCTATCTTCGGCCCCGTCGTCACACCGGCGCCCAAGGGCGAGGCGGCCGGCCTGTTGTGGGACGGCGTCCTGCTGTGCACGGCGACTGACGGGTTCTTCGAGCTGAAGCGCACCAGGGATCGGCGCCCGACCTTCGACTGAGCCGATCCGGCTGCGTCGTTCGCCGGCTGCGTCGTTCGCCGGCTGCGTGTCGCCGGTCTGCGCCTGCCTCGTCAGGCGGAGGGGTTCCGCATTTGGGGCAGGCGACGCTTCGCTTCTCGCTGCTCGTCCAGGACGCCCTGCAGGTCCCGCAACACCTCGGCGGCGTCGGCGTCCGTCGCCCGGTTCCGGCGCTCCTCGGGGTCGGCCGTCAGATTGTGCAGCTCCCAGGCGCTCTCGGCCGGCGGGGGCGCGAACGGATTCGCCGGCAAGCCGTGGGCCTGGTCGAACTCGTCGAGACGCTCGTAGTAGTGGTTGAGTTTCCACACTTCCGTCCCGCCACCGGTGCCGGTGCCGGCGCCGGTCGGCAGCGACGTGATGACGGACTCGACGTGTGAGGGGAACGGCACCGGCTCGTATTCCTGGCCGCTCACCATGCCCAGGCGCGACAGGCCCCGGCCGACGTCGTCCTCGGTCATGAAGTAGAGGGGCGCCGCCAACGACTCGGCCGGTGTCGACCCGCGCAGCACCGGGCTGAGGTCGCGACCCGGGAGCGACTGCGTCTCGTCATGCTCGACGGCGACGATGGCCGCCGCCCGCTCGACGTCAATGCCGGCCAGGCCGAGCAGTGTCGGCAACAGGTCGACATGGCTCGTCGGCGTGTGCACCCCTTCGGGTGTGGCCGCAATGCCGGGCCCGCGCACCAGGAGCGGGACGCGGATCGCCTCGTCGTACGCGTTGTACCACTTCTGCATGAGGCCGCCGTGGGCACCGACGAGGTCGCCATGGTCGGAGGTGAACACGACCACGGTGTCGTCGGCCATCCCCGACTCCTCCAAGGATTCGAGAATGCGGCCGATGGCGCGGTCGACCAGCTTGTGCAGGTAGTAGTAGAGCCGCCGGTAGGACTCGTCGGTCGGCTGCTCGTAGAGCATGGCCGGCCATGCCTTGACGAACGCCTCCTGGCAGGCGGGCCGTCCGGCGAAGGAGTCCGCCTGCGACGGTGCCTCGGGGATGGCGGGCAGCGTGTCGTCGTCGATCGGCGGGTAACCGAGCAGCGCCTCCCAACCGAACCCGTTGAACGCGATGTCATGCGGATTGACGAAGGAGGCCACGGCCAGCCACGGCCCGTCACGACGGGCACCGGCCAGCTCCCCGAAGAGCTCGACCACCTGCTCGGCGAAGACGCCGTCGCGCACCACGCCACAGTCGGCCTTGGCGGCGCCGTGCGGCTCGCGGCCGATCCAACCCGAGAAGCCGTAGGGATCGAGGCGGTCGGCCCCCTTGTAGGCGGCCACGGCGGCGGGAATGGGCGTGCCCGTCTCGTCGGACGCCATCAGGCCCTCGTGGGAGCCGGGGATCATCAGGTCGGCGTGCGAAATGTGCCACTTGCCGCGGTAGTGGGTCTCGTAGCCCCCGGCGCGGAACCAGTCTCCGAGCGTCGGCACCGAGTTGGGGTCGAGCCACTGCATGTCCGGGTCGTTGGCCTTCTTGGCCAAACCGTCGGTGTTGGCCCCGCCGTGCAGCGAGGGGTACTGACCCGTGAAGAGCGTGGTCCGGCTGGGCAGGCAGGCCGTCGAGCCGGCGTAGTGCCGGTGGAATTCGAGGCCCCCTTCCCGGATGGACTGGCGCGCGCCGAGTTGCTCGCGGCGGAAGCGGGCCATGGACTCGCTCTCGTACGGCGGCGGGTAACGCTCCTCGTCGGTCATGATCACGAGGATGTTCGGAGGCACCCGGGCACGTTACACGCCGGTTCACGCCCGCAAAGCGCCGGCTGGTCGGCTCAGTAATACCCCTGCATCAGCTCGTTGGACCAGGTGGGTTGACGCACGTCGGCGGCCGCTGGCTCGAACTCCCGCATGAAGGGCTTGACGTCGAGGACCGGCGAACCGTCGATGGCGTCGAGACCCCGGACATGGAGGTCGAGGCCTTCGACCGTGGTCAGACGGCAGGCCGACACGCCCAGGCGGTTCGGGCGCATCCTGGCCCGCTGGGCGAACATGCCGACCTCGGGCCACTCCGGGTTCGAGCGCGGGCGGCGTGCACCGGTCTCCACATCGGCCGGGTCGACGAGGTGGAACTGGAAGACCACCACCAGGTGGGAGAAGGCCGCCAGGCCGGCCACCGCGTCCTGTCCGAACTGCGCAGCGTCGAGGCGGATGACGGCCTCGACGCCGCCCCAATCGTCGTCGATGGCTTCGGCGCGGCCGCCGACGACGACTCCGACGGGTTCGAGCGTGATCACGACCGACAAAGCTAGTTTTTGCGCGTGGGGACGCCGCACCAGGGTGAGGAGCACGGCGGCTGACCGCATTCGTCATCACCTTCAACGAACTGCGCCGCCGAGTGCGCGACCGCTCAGCCGTGATCACCTGCCTGGTGGCGCCCGTTGCCATCGCCGCCGTTCTCGGCTTCGCCTTCGCCGGCAACACCTCGACGGCTCCGCTCCCGATCGGGGTCTCGGGCGCCTCGCCGGCACTGCTCCGGGCGGCCGTCCACGCCAGCCAGCTCCCGGGCAACGTCGAGGTGCGACTCGTGCCGGGCGAGGCGACGGTGAAGCGGGAGGTGGCCGACGGCACGCTGGCCGGGGGCGTGGTCCTCCATCGGGGACCGCACAGCCTGGCGCACCTCGTCATCCCGATGGTGGCGCCGGGGGCGACGCCGTCGCCCGGGTTCGAGATCGTCGACCGGGCCAGCGCGTTGATCGGGCAGGAGGACGCCGAGTCGCTGGCGGCGGGCCTGGCCAGCCGGCTCTACGCCGGCCGCCTGGTGCCCGGCACGGCCACGGACACCGCCGCCATCTCGGTCTCGACGAGCACGGTCGGCAACGGCGGCAAGGCCGTGCTCGACTACTTCGCACCGTCCATCGCGGTGGTGTTTCTCTTCATCGGGAGCGGGCTCGGCATGCGCTCCCTGCTGCTGGAACGCTCGACGGGGACGCTGGCCCGGCTGGCGGCGGCGCCCGTCCGCCCCGGCGCCATCGTCTGGGGGAAGCTCCTGGCCATCGGCCTCACGGGGCTGGCCTCCATCCTGATCGTCTGGGGCGTCACGGCAGCGGCCTTCGGAGCCAACTGGGGCGCCCCGCTCGGGGTGCTCATGCTGTGCGTGGGGGCCGCCGCCGCCATGTGCGGCCTCGGGGCCTTCGTCACCTCCTTCGCCCGGACGCCGCAAGAGGCCTTCGCCGCCTCCCTCGTTGTCGGCCTCGTGCTCGCGCTGCTCGGCGGCAACCTGCTGCCGCCCGGAGCCCTGCCCGAGGCCCTGCAGGTGCTGAGCCTCGGGACGCCGAACGGATGGGCCCTGGTCGGATTCGGGCGCCTGGCGCTGCTGCACGACCCGGCGTCGTCGGTCGTCGGGCCCTTCCTCGTCCTGTGCCTGATCGCCGGTGTCACCGGTGGCCTGGCCATGGCCCGCGTGCGCCGCATGGTGACGCCGTGATCCCGATCGTCCGCGTCAACCTCCGGCGCGCCATCGGCGACCGGCGGCTCCTCTTCGTGGCCACGCTGTTCCCGGTCGTGTTCATTCTCGTGACCGGCCTGCTGGCCGGGAGCCCCAAGGAGCCCGTCGGGCTGGTCCACCCGTCGGCCCGCCTGGTCCACCTGGTGGCCAGCACCGACGATCTCAAGGTGCGCATTGAGCCGAACCGTGCCCAGTTGGGGGACGACATTCTGCGTGGGCGGGTGGTGGCCGGGCTCGTCGGGCTGCCGGCGCCGGCGGGGACCCAGCGCGTCGACTTCATCAGCGAGGCGGCCTCGAACAGTGCGATCCAGGCGCGCACCGACGTGGTTGCCCTGCTCGACCTCATGGCGGCCGAGGGCACGCAGACGAAGGTGACCGACTTCACGCTGGCCCACGCCGACGTGCCGGCGCCGCTGAGCCCCTTCTCCTATGTGGCGCCCGCCGACCTCGTCCTCTTCCTCGGGATCACGGTGCTGCTCCTCTCCTCGGGCGTGGTGGAGTCGCGCCGCCTCGGCCTCATGCAGCGTCTGGCTGCCGCGCCGGTGCGCCGGCGCTCGGTGGTGGCGGCGTTGATCGCCACCAGCCTCTGCGTCGCCGCGGTGCAGTGCGTCGGCCTGTTGGTGGTCGGGCGCCTGCTCTTCGGGGTGCACTGGGGCAACCCGCTCGCCGTCTTCCTCATCCTCGCCATGCTGTCGCTGGCCTACGCCGGCGCGTCCGCACTCGTCAGCATGCGCTCGCGCAGCGAGGAGCAGGCCATTTCGCTGGCCGTGGTGCTGGGCATCGTGGGCGGCATGTTGGGCGGGTGCATGTACCCGCTCGCCGTGGTCGGGCCGGTCGTCCGCGGTGTCGGCCACATCGTCCCGCAGGCCTGGGCCATGGATGCCTTCGTGAAGCTGATTTACGACCACGAGGGACTCACCGCCGTGCTGCCCGAGGTCGGGGTGCTCGCTCTCTTCGCCGCCGCGCTGTGCGCGCTGGCGCTGCGCGCCTACGCCCGGACGGTGTACTCGCCGGGGTGAAAGCGCCGGGTCAGCCGGCGGAACTTCCAGGTGTGGTCCGGCCACAGCGTCGTGTTGCGGCCTCTGTGGTCGAGGTACCAGCTGGCGCACCCGCCCTCGACCCATACCGAGTGGGCCAAGCGGGCCTGCAGGCGCTCGTTGTAACGCCGCTGCACCGCCGGCTTGACCTCGACGGTTCGCACCCCGGGCCGCTGCAGGAAGGCCAGGGCGCTCGCGATGTAGTTGATGTGGGACTCGATCATGTAGATCATGGAGTTGTGGGCCAATGTGGAGTTGGGCCCGATCATCAGGAACAGATTGGGGAAGCCGTTGACCGTCGAGCCGACATAGGCCTCGACGCCGTTCGCCTTCCAGTGCTCGGCCAGCCGGATGCCGCCGGTGCCGACGATGTGCTCGGCGTAGGGGGGCTCGGCCGCCTCGAAACCCGTCCCCATGATCACCACGTCGACGGGGCGGGCGATGCCGTCCTCGCCCACCACCTCGTGCGCCGTGAACGAGGCCACCGGCGACTCGACCACCTCGACGTTGGAACGGGTGAGCGAGGGGTAGTAGTCGTCGGAGAGCAGGAGGCGCTTGCAGCCGGGTTCGTAGTGCGGGACGAGCTTCTGGCGCAGTGCCTCGTCGGGCACTTGTTTGGCCAGGTGGTCGAGCGCGGTTTTGCGCACGGCGGCCTTGCGCCGGTCAGCGTGGCCGACGAAGACCGACAGCAGGGCCTCAAAGGTGGCGTAAATGCGGAGGCGGGAGAGGCGCTGGAGCCAGGGCGCCTTGCGGTAGGCCAGCTTGCGCGCACCCGAGACGGCACGGTCGCGACGCGGCACGACGAACGGCGGCGTCCGCTGGTGGAGGTAGAGGTGTTCGACGACGGGAGCGATCTGCGGCACGAACTGCACGGCCGAGGCGCCGGTCCCCACGACGCAGACGCGCTTGCCGGCCAGGTCGAACCCGTGCTCCCAGCGAGCCGAGTGGAAGACCTTGCCGCGAAAGTCCGCCAGGCCGGGGAGGTCCGGGATGGACGGCTCGCTCAGTGACCCGGTGGCCCACACCAGCACCGGTGCGACGTACTCCTCTCCCCCGCTGGTGCGGACGATCCAACTGGTCGTGGCGTCGTCCCAGCGCGCCTCGGACACGGTCCGGTTGTAGTGCAGCGATCCCCCGATGTCGAAGCGGTCGACGCACTGGCGCATGTAGTCCCAGATTTCGCTCTGCGAGGAGAACCCGCGTGACCACTCGGGGTTGAGCGCGAAGGAGAAGGAGTAGAGGTTGGACGGGACATCGCAGGAGGCCCCGGGGTACGAGTTGTCCCGCCAGGTGCCGCCGAGGTCATTGCCACGGTCGAGGACCACGAAGTCGTCGATACCCATGGAGCGGAGACGGGCTGCCATCCCTATGCCGGAGAAGCCGGCGCCGACGATGACGACGCTGTGCCGGCTGGTCACGGGGTGGCATTCACGAACGACACGATGACGGCGGCCAGCTCCTCCCCGCAGTCCTCCTGCAGGAAATGCCCGCCACCGACGATCGTCGTGTGCGGCTGTCCCTGTGCGCCGGCGATCCGCTCCTTGAGGTTGCGGTCGGCACCCTTGGTGATGGGGTCTTTGTCGCTGAAGGCACAGAGGAAGGGCCGGTCGAATGCGGCCAGGCCCACCCAGGCGGCCACATTGGCATCGTGGGCGGGGTCGTCGGGCCGGGATGGCACGAGAAGCGGGAACTGTCTGGCCCCCGACTTGTAGGACTCGTCGGGAAACGGCGCGTCATAGGCCGCCTCGACCTCGGGCGCCACCGGTTTGGCGCAGCCGCCGCGGACGATGCCGCCGGTGGGGAACACGTCGACCTCCTGTGAGAACTTCTGCCAGGCGAAGAAGGCGTCGCCCGGATTCGTGTCACCGGTCGGGAGGAAGGTGTTGGCGGCCACGACCCGGGCGAATCGCCCCGGGTGCTCGCCGACCAGCCGCAGGCCGATGAGCCCTCCCCAGTCTTGGCCCACCAAGGTGACGTCGGTCAGGTCGAGCCGGTCGAAGAGCAGCTGGCGCATCCATTCGACATGGCGGGCGAAGGTGTAGTCCGTACGCGCAGCGGGCTTGTCGGACCGCCCGAAGCCGACCAGGTCCGGGGCCACGACCTGCAGCCCGGCCCCCGTCAGGACGGGGATCATGGTGCGGTAGAGGTAGGACCACGAGGGTTCCCCGTGCATGAGGAGCACCACGGGCGCCGAGGGGTTGCCCTCCCGCAGGTAGTGCACCCGGAGCGTGCCGCCCTCGGCGTCGTCGATGTCCGCGTAGTGCGGCTCGAAGTCGTACCCGGGCAGGTCGACGAAGCGGTCGTCTGGTGTGCGGAGCGTGTGCATGCAGGCCGGAGCCTACGCCCTCGGGGTCGGGGATCGCCGTGGGAGGACGTCCGTGCAGACCCACCGTCGTACCCCCTAGCCTGACACCGACGTCACAGAAGACCCGCGGGAGGGACATGCGCCATGGCACTGTCTGATGCTCAGGAATACGACCCGTTCACCGCCTTTGACGACGCGGTGGCCGGCACGACGCGGGACCCCTACCCCGACCTCATGATCAAGCGGCGTGAGACCCCCGTGCAGATGGGCCTGACCATGTCCTCCGACGCCCTCCCCGAGGGCATCGAGGTGGAGCCGGGATGGATCGCCTACCGCTACGAGGACTGCTCGCGGATTCTGCGCGATGCCAAGACGTTCACCTCGACCGGCTACGACGTCACCATCGGCATGGTGATGGGCCACATGATTCTCGGCATGGACGATCCCGAACACCGCAGTCACCGCAACCTGGTGGCCCACGCGTTCCGCGAGAAGGCGCTGTCCCGATGGGAGCCCGAGTTCATCCGCCCCATCATTGACGAGCAGATCGACCGCTTCGCCGCCGACGGGGAGGCCGACCTGGTGCGCCAGTTGACCTTCGAGTTCCCGGTGCGGGTGATCGCGCGCCTGCTCGGACTGCCCGAGGAAGACTTCCCGCAGTTCCAGCGCTGGTCGGTCGAACTCATCGGGCTGGTGGCGGACATCGACCGCGGCCTGGCCGCCTCGGAGTCGCTGCGCCAGTACTTCGCGGGCGTCGTGGCCGACCGGCGGGCCCACCCGGCCGAGGACGTGATCAGCGACCTGGTCTCCGCCGAGGTCGACGGCGAGAAGCTGACGGACGAAGCCATCTACTCGTTCTTGCGACTGCTGCTGCCTGCGGGGGCCGAGACCACGTACCGCTCCTCGGGCAACCTGCTCTACCTGCTCCTTACCCACCCCGAGCAGCTCGAGGCCGTCCGGGCGGACCGATCGCTGCTGCCCCAGGCCATTGAGGAGGGCCTGCGCTACGAGCCGCCACTCCTCAGCATCAACCGGACCACGACGTGCGAGGTCGAGCTGGCCGGCGTGACCCTCGGGCCCGGGGAAAGCATTTCGCCGCACATCGGCTCCGCCAACCACGACGAGGCGCGCTGGGACAACGCCGAGTCGTTCGACATCTTCCGGCCCGCCGTGCCGCACATCGCGTTCGCACACGGCCCGCACATGTGCCTCGGCATGCATTTGGCCAGACTCGAGACGCGCGCCCTGCTCAACCGCGTGTTCGACCGCCTGCCCGATCTCACGCTGCGGCCCGGCAACGACGACCCGCACATCCGCGGCGACGTCTTTCGCTCCCCCACCTCCCTGCCGGTCACGTTCAGCCCGGCGGCGTAGGGGCCGGTCAGCCGATCTGGCGCATCTCCACCTCGTCGCCCCGGGCGATGAGCACGGTCGAGACCAAGGAGGGCGGGAACAGGCCGTGGGCGACGACGCCCGGCGCCGCGTCCAGTCGGGCGGCCAGCGCGGCGGGGTCGTCCACCTCACCGTGGTAGTCGGCGAGGACGCCGCCGTCGGGCGTCAACGGCGCGTTGCGCAGCACCGCGTCGGGAAGCTCGCGTAGGGTCGCCGCCAGACCGAACGCCAGGAGCTCGAGGGGAATCGGGGCATGGAGCCGCGCCACCGGCTTGTCCGAGGACACAATGACGACGAAGCGATCGGCGGCGGCGGCCACGATGCGCTCGCGGGTGTGGGCCCCGCCGCCGCCCTTGACCAGCCAGCCGGCCGGATCCACCTGATCGGCGCCGTCGATAGCCACGTCGAGCCGGTCGACGTCGGTGAAGGGGCGGACCACCATACCGAGGGCCGTTGCCTGCTCCTCGGTGGCCGGCGACGTCGCAGCACAGGTGATGTCGAGCCGGCGGGCCGCGAGCACGGGCACCAACTCGGCCACCGTCGAGCCCGTGCCGAGCCCGACCACCATGCCGTTCTCGACCAGCGCGGCGGCGGTCGTCGCGGCGACGCGCTTCTCTGCCTTGTGGTCGGTCCCGGTCATGAGCGGCGCGCGCTCAGCTGCGCGGGACATCCTTCCAGGGCAGCTCCTTGTCGGTCCGGACGTCGCCCGGGAGCCCGAGCACCCGTTCGCCGAGAATGTTGCGCATGACCTCGGACGTGCCGCCCTCAATGGAGTTGGCCCGGACCCGCAGGAACATTTTGCGGGCGTCGGGCGAGTTCATCCCGACCAGGTCGGGGCGGACCATCGGGTACCCGCTGGGGAACAGCATGGCATCGGCGCCCAGCAGATCCATGCAGAGGTCGTAGATCCGTTTGTTTTCCTCCGCGTAGGCCAGCTTGGCAACGGAGCCCTCGGGGCCGGGAGTGCCCGCCTTGCGCGTCTGGGCGGCGCGGGAGTTGGTCATGGAGAGTGCCTCCATGCGGATGTAGCTCGAGACCAAGCGATCACGCAGTGCGAGTGCATGGGCGGAGGTGTCCCCCTGCCAACGTTCCTTCCAGATTTTGATGGCCTCGGCCACGGGTCCACCGCCACGCCGGGTGACCGCGCCACCGATGGAGACCCGCTCGTTCATCAGCGTCGTCACCGCGACGCGCCAGCCGTCGCCCTCGCCGCCGAGGCGGGCCGCATCGGGCACACGCACGTCGGTGAAGAAGACCTCGTTGAACTCGGCTTCACCGGTGATTTGGAACAGCGGGCGCACCTCGACGCCGGGCGCCTTCATGTCGACCAGGAAGGCGGTCATTCCCTTGTGCTTGGGAACATCGGGATTGGTGCGCGCCACAATGAGGCCGAAGGACGAAATGTGCGCCAGCGTCGTCCAGACCTTCTGCCCGCTGAGCACCCACTCCTCTCCATCACGCTCGGCACGCGTCGACAGCCCGGCCACATCCGACCCGGCTCCGGGCTCACTGAAGAGCTGGCACCAGATCTCCTCGCTGGTGAAGAGGGGGCGCAGGTAGCGCTCCTTCTGCTCGGGCGTCCCGTGGGTGGCAATGGTGGGTGCGCACATGCCGTAGCCGATGGGGTTGCGCGTGCCGGCCACCGGAGCCCCAGCCGCGTTCAGGCGCGATTGCGCCCGTTGCTGGTCCCGGGGGGTCAGACCGAGGCCACCCGCGCCGGGTGGGAAGTGCAACCAGGCCAGGCCGCGGTCGAACTGCTCCCCGAGAAACTGTTGGGGCGGCGTCGTCCCCGGCGGAAAATCGGCCACCAGGCCATCGACCAGCTCGTCGACGTTCGGACTCATGCCCGCACCCTATAGCGTGCTCTCGTGCGGGCACCTGCTCAACCCGGACGATTGCGGCGCCGGGAGCGGGGCCCCTGCTTCGTCGCACGCGATGGGACCTCGCCGCGGTGACGGACTCGGTGCGCCTGCCCGACGGACGGGTTCTGGCCTACGAGGAATACGGCATCACGTCCGGCTTTCCCGTCCTGAGTTGTCACGGCGGCCTCAGTTCCCGCCTCGACGCCGCCCCCGCGCACGAGGCCGCAGTCGCCATGGGCGTCCGGCTCATCTCCCCCGACCGTCCCGGCATGGGCCTGTCCACCTACCAGCGGGGGCGGCGGCTCGTCGACTGGCCGGCAGACGTGACGCACCTGATGGACGCGTTGGGCGTTGCGGAATTCGCCGTGATGGGTTGGTCGGCCGGCGGCCCGTACGCCGCCATCTGCGCCGCGACGATGGAAGGCCGCGTGACGGCGGCGGCGCTCCTTTCGAGCGCCGTCCCGCTCGACCTCTACGGCACGACACGAGGCCTCAGCATAGAGGACCGCGTGTTGTTGGTCCTGTGCCAACGGACGCCCTGGTTGGCCTCGACCCTCATGAAGGTGAGCATCGTGAACGCCAGCAATGCCCGGCTGCTCCGTGCCCTCATGCGCTCCTTCCCTCCGGCCGATCGCTCGGTGCTGACCGAATGGGGGCCGCCCGATCACGCGCTGGCCTTCGTACGCGAGGCAATGCGCCAGGGCACGGAAGGGTGCGTGCAGGACTACCGCATCTTCGGAGACCCGTGGGGGTTCGCCCTCGAGGACGTCCGCGTCCCGGTGGACATCTGGGAAGGCGCCGAGGACGAGACCGGACCGCCCGGCTACCGGGCCTTCCTCAAGCGCCACATTCCGCAGGCCACCGTCACCGTGGTGCCCGGCGAGGGTCACCTGTCGCTGCTGCCGCATCAGGCGCCGGCCATCTTCTCCTCGCTTCTGGGCGGCGACCACAACGCCGAGTCGACGGCGCGGTGGAACGTCGGATAGGCGAAAATCATGGACCGCAGGGTGTCCAACGGAATCCGTCGCGTGTCCCGCCAGGCAGAGCAGACCCAGGACCTCGCCGCCGGGGCCCAGCCCGACGACGACGGCGTCGACTTCCGCCGATCTACAGCCCGCCCCAGTTGGTGATCTGCACGGGCGCCACGATGGGCGTGCCCACGACGAGCTGAATCTGGTAGTGGTCGCCCAGCGGGAGGTTGGTGGGATTGCCCGTGTAGAGCTTCGCCTTCTGGCCCGGTGACGTGAAGAAGACCGTGACGTTCCCCTTGGCCGGGCCGACCTGCGTCTTGCTGAGGGGGATGCCCCACTCGTTGAAGAACTGGCCCAGGGTGAAGCTCTCCGAGGTGCTCGGCGACTCAATGTGGATGATCCCGTCGTTGGCGTGTACGTGCAGCCAGTAGAAGCAGCTGCCCGTCTGCACGAAGGGCCCCTGCGCGGTGTTGACCGCCTGGAAGCCGGGGATGCCGATGCCGTAGGGGATCACCTGCGCCTTCCCGTTCACGAAGATGGTGAGGTGGGTGTGGACGTGCGTCACCAGCTGCTCATTGGTCTGGCACTGGATGCCGTCGACGGTCTGGCCCGGTGGCCGCGTTGAGCAGCGTGGCCAGCTTCGGCCCGCTCGGGACCGGGACGGTCTCGGGGCCGGGCGTCCCGGCCGGCGGCTGCACCCACGAGGAGGACATGGAGGCGGGAATGGGCTCGAGCGCGATGTGGGGGGTCTTCGAGGTGGGTGGCGTGCCGCTGTTCGAACCGCCCGTCACCACCACGATGAGGATCACCACGAGCGCCACCACCACGACGGCACCGCCGATTCGGATGCCGAGGCGCATCCGCTTCGCCCGCTGCTCCGCCGCGCGCTTCTCCGCCGCGTTGCGCTGGTTCTCGGCCCTGCGCTGGGCCTTCGACTTGCTTTGACTGGTCATTGGGGCGTCAGCGTAGCGAACCAATCCCAGCGGAAGGCATCAACTCGCTCCAGGGGTCCCGCCCATTCGGGCGACTCCGCCCCGGCGGTCCCGATGGCGTCGGAGGCCTGCCAGAGATCGCCGTCGACGAAGGCGACCGTGATGGTCCGGTCGTGCTCGGCGTCGGTGAACTGCCAGGCGCCGGCCACCCCGTGGTGCTCCACCAGCTGCTCGCCGTCGACGGGCGGTCCCACCACGACGTGGACCCCCTCCGCCGGACGGAACGGGACCGCCTCCGGGGAAACCGCGACACGGGGAGCGGCCCACCGGCCCACGACCGGGAAGGGCCCCGACAGCAGGGCGCGCCCGGGCCCGGAAGAAGCGATCCTTGGCGGCCAGCTCCCGGGCCAGCGCGAAGAACTCGGGCACCACCGTCTCATCGCGGAGGAAGTAGAGCGTCATGTAGTGGAAACGGTCGAGGAGGCTGCCCGTGGCCGCCTCGGCCGCCCGGCAGCGGGGGGACCGCACCCAACGCCGCCCGAAGTTGATGCCGTCGATGGTGAACTGCTCGGGAAGGTGGTCGAGCTGGTGCCAGGCGTTGTAGGCCTCGTGGGCGGACGGATCGGTCACCTCGGTGAACGAGAAGAAACCCAGCACCCTGCGAGGCTACCCGCCACCCGATGTAAGAATCGGGCCCGATGGCAGCAGCGGCGGCGTTTCTCTCGGGGCTGCGCGTCCTCGACCTGAGCATCTGGCGCCCCGGCCCGTACGCCACGTCGTTGTTGGTGCCCCTGGGCGCCGACGTCCTGAAGGTCGAGCCACCGGGCGGGGATCCGATGCGCCACTACCCCGGGCTCTTCGCCGCCATCAACGAAGGCAAGCGCAGCCTGGAGCTGAACCTCAAGAACACGGGCGACAGGGCCAGGGCGCTGGAACTGGCGACGCAGGCCGACGTGGTCGTCGAGGGATTCCGCCCCGGGGTCGTGGCCCGACTCGGACTCGACGAAGCGTCCGTGCGGGCGCTGAACCCGGGCGTCGTCTACTGCTCCATATCGGGCTACGGCCAGCACGACCCGCGCGCGCTCCTCCCCGGCCACGACGTGAACTACCACGCCTGGTCAGGGGCGTTGACGCCCGAGGGCGGGACGGCCACCAGCAACCCGCCGCTCCCCACCGCCGACCTGGCCGCGGGGATGACGGCCGCCTTCGGGATCTGCGCCGCCGTCCTGGGCCGCATGACCAGTGGCGAAGGGACCTACCTCGACGTCTCCATGACCGACGTGCTCGCCACCTGGACAGGCCCCGCCGGAGCCAGACCGGCCGACGACGCCGGAGGCGCCAGCCGGGCCGGGCCCATCCCGGGGTACGGCCTCTTCTCCACGGCGGACGGCGGGCAGATCGCGCTGGGCGTCATGAACGAGCAGCACTTCTGGGCGAGCCTGTGCGAGGCGCTCGCCCTCGGGCCGGTCTCCGGACCTCGGCTTCGACGAACGCTGCCGGCGGGGTGCCGAGCTCCAACACGCCGTCGCCGAGACCATCGCCACCCAGGCCCGGGACGAGCTGGTGGCCCGCCTGGCCGCCGCCGGCGTGCCCGTCGCCCCGGTGCTCGACCGCCGGGGCATGTTGGCGGCCGCCCCGTTCCCCCGGTTCCCGATCCGCCTCCCCCTTTCCGAAGCGGCACGGCCCGTCCCCTCGCTCGACCAGCACCGCGGCGAGGGCTTCGCCCGACCCGGTTGACGCCTGACGACCACCGGCCGTGCTGTTACGGTCCAGCGGACGCATGCCACAGATCGCCGAACTCCTCCGAGCCAACGAGGCTTACGCCGCCGCCCGGGCCCACGTGGCGGACCCCCGACCGAGCCGCCACCTCGCCGTCGTCACCTGCATGGATGCCCGCATCGACGTGTTCGCCGTCTTGGGACTGCATCTCGGCGAGGCCCACGTCATCCGCAATGCCGGGGGCCGCGTCACCGAGGACGTGCTGCGCAGCCTCGCCCTCTCCACCGCGGTGCTCGGCGCGGACACCGCAGTGGTGATGCAACACACGAAGTGCGGCCTCTTCGGCGTGAACGACGCCCAACTGCGGGAGCTCACCGGGGCCGACCTGGGCTTCCTGCCGATCGACGACCACGTCGCCGCCCTGCGCGAGGACGTGGACCAGCTGGCACGGACCCCGTACCTGTCGCGGCTGCAAGGTGATCGCCGGGTTGGTCTACGACGTCGAGAGCGGCAAGCTCGAGGACGTGGTCCGCTGGGAGCGACCCGGCTGACGGCTTCCTCGGCAGTCGTCCCGGCTGTGTGACCAGCGAAGAGCCGCATTACAGTTCAGCGACACCTTCGACCAGATCATGGCCTCGGACGGCACGCACCTCTGGGTGACCCCGGACGCAGACCCGGAGCCGACCCTAAGGAGCAACAATGCCGGCCCACGCCACCGCCGCACGCCGACCGAGCAGCAGCGCATCCACTGACCTGAAGAAGAAGCGCGGGCGCTCGCTCCTGGCCGCGCTGGTCGGCTGCCTCACGTTGGTGCCGGCGGTCCTGGCCCTGGCCCCCGGCAGCGCATCTGCCGCCACGTACCCCGACAACGTGGCCCAGCCGGTGAACTTCGGCGACGCCGGCTTCTTCGGGCCCAGCGGCGGGCTGACCCTGAACTCGCCGCCGGTCGGGATGGCCGCGACGCACACCGGGCAGGGGTACTGGATCGTCGCCTCCGACGGGGGCATCTTCAACTACGGCGACGCGGCCTTCTTGGGCTCGGCCGGCGCCATCAAGCTCAACAAGCCGATCGTCGGCATGGCCGCCACCCCCGACGGCGGCGGCTACTGGCTGGTCGCCTCCGACGGCGGCATCTTCTCGTACGGGGACGCACACTTCTACGGTTCCACGGGCTCCATTCAGCTCAACCAGCCCATCGTCGGCATGGCCGTGACTCCCGACGGCGGCGGCTACTGGCTGGTGGCCTCCGACGGCGGCATCTTCGCCTACGGCGACGCGCAGTTCTTCGGCTCGACGGGCTCCATCCACCTCAACCAGCCGGTCGTCGGCATGGCGGCCGGGCCCGGCGGGAACGGCTACTGGCTGGTCGCGTCCGACGGCGGCATCTTCGCCTACGGCAGTTCCCCGTTCCTCGGCTCGGCCGGAGGGTCGCCGATCAACGCACCCATTGTGGGCATCGCCGCCACGGCGAGCGGGTACTGGATGGCCGCCAAGGACGGCGGCGTCTTCAACTACGGAACCGCCCCGTTCCTGGGCTCCATGGGCGGCCAGGCCAACACCAACCCGATCCGGGCCATTGCAGTCACGCCCTCCGGACAGGGCTACTGGCTCCTGCCGACGTCGCCACCGCCGGTTCCGCCGACCGTGCAGCTGGGCTCGTCCGGAGCTGCGGTGGCCTCCCTGCAGTCGCAGTTGTACGCCCTGGGCTACTGGGTCGACACCACGAACGGATCGTTCGACGACAGCACCCAGCAAGCCGTCTGGGCCCTGCAGAAGGCGGCCAACCTTCCCCGTGACGGTGTCGTCGGACCGGCCACCTGGGCCGCGCTGGAGGCCGGGGTCGTCCCCCAGCCCCGGCCGGAATCGGGCTATGAGATCCAGATCAATCTGGCGAACGACCTGATCATGGTCGTCAACAACAACCACCTGCTCTGGACCCTCAACACTTCGACCGGCGGCGGCTACACCTACACGCAGGACGGCTCCACCAACGTGGCCATCACGCCCACGGGGGTGTTCAGCACCTTCCGGGTGGTCGACGGGACCGTGACCGACTCCCTCGGGACCCTGTTCCGGCCGAGGTTCTTCTACCAGGGCTATGCCATCCACGGTGACTCGTCGGTGCCGCCCGTAGCCGGTGTCCCACGGCTGTGCGCGCATCAGCAACGAGGCCATCAATTGGGTCTGGGCGGCCAACATCGACCCGATCGGCACGACCGTCTGGGTCTACTAGGCCCTCCGCTCTCGTCGAGCGATGGGTTACACCAAGGGTCTCCACGAAATCGCAGACGGCGTCTGGGCCTACCTGCAGCCTGACGGCGGCTGGGGGTGGTCCAACGCCGGGCTGATCACCGGGGACGGCAGCTCCCTCCTGGTGGACACGCTCTTCGACCTGCGACTCACGGCCGAGATGCTCGAGTAGATGCGCGCCGCGACGCCACAGGCGAAGCGCATCGGCACCGTGGTCAACACGCACGCCAACGGCGACCACTGCTACGGCAATTCACTCCTGGGTGACGCAGAGATCATCGCCACGGCACGCTGTGCCGAGGAGATGCTGGACCTGCCGCCGGCCACCATGGCAGCCATGCTGCGCTCGGCCGACGCGCTCGGGGCGACCGGCCAGTTCGTGCAGAGGATCTTCTCCCCGTTCTCCTTCGAGGACGTCCCGCTCACCGTGCCCACCCGCACGTTCGAGCACCGACTCGACCTGCAGGTCGGCGGCCGCACGGTCTCGTTGCTCCAGGTGGGCCCGGCCCATACGGCCGGCGACGCCGTCGTCCATCTGCCCGATGCAGGCATCGTCTTCACGGGGGACATCCTCTTCCACGGCGGTCATCCGATCGTCTGGGCCGGGCCGGTGGCCAACTGGATCGCGGCCTGCGACCGGGTTCTCGCGCTGCAGCCCACCGTCGTCGTGCCCGGGGCACGGGCCACTGGCGACACCGGCCGCGCTCGTGGACCTCAAGGAGTATTTCGAACTCCTGACCAGCGAAGCCAAGACGCGCTACGAGGCCGGGATGTCACCACTCGACGCTGCCCGCGACATCGATCTGGGCCCCTACGCGGATTGGAGCGAGGGCGAGCGGGTCGTGGCCAACGTGCATGCCCTCTACCGCGACTTCGGTGACCGGTCGCCCGCCGACGCACTCACCCTGCTGGGAGAGATGGCCGCCCTCGCCGGCTGAGCAGGCGAACGCGTCGAAACCGGGGCTACGCTGCCTCGCCGAGGGATGGGTGAGACCGATGCACATGCGCGCAGGCCGCGGGGGCTCCCGGACATGAACGACGCCGACACGACGGCGCCCGAGGCAGACTTCGATCCCGACGCGCTCCGCCTGAAATACCGGCTCGAGCGCGACAAGCGGATCCGGCAGGAGGGGAACGCCCAAAGGAAGTACGTCGAACTGGCGGGAGCCTTCGCTGCGTACCTGGAGGATCCGTACACGGTCCCCGTTGACCGCCCACCGGTGACGGACGACGTCAGGGTCGCCATCATCGGAGGCGGGTTCGCGGGGCTGATCACCGGCGCCCGGCTCACCGAGGCGGGCATCGACGACTTTCGCATCATTGAGAAGGGCGGCGACTTCGGCGGCACCTGGTACTGGAACAGGTATCCGGGCGCGCAGTGTGACGTCGAGTCCTACGTCTACCTCCCACTCCTGGAGGAGACCTCCTACGTCCCGAGCGAGAAGTACGTCCGCGCCCCGGAGATTCTGGAGCACTGCCATCGCATCGCCCGGCACTTCAAGCTGTACGAACGTTCGTGCCTCTCCACCGAAGTCACCGCCATCGAATGGGACGACGCCCGCCTGCGCTGGACCATCACGACGAACCGGGGTGATCGCCTGTCGGCCCAGTTCCTCGTGATGGGCAATGGTCCGCTGCACCGGCCGAAGCTCCCGGGCATTCCCGGCATCGAGACGTTCAAGGGACATTCCTTTCACACGAGCCGCTGGGACTACGCCTATACCGGTGGGGACTCGAACGGCGGGCTGGACGGCCTGGCCGACAAGCGCGTCGGCATCATCGGCACCGGCGCCACCGCCGTGCAGGTGATCCCGCACGTTGCCGCGTCAGCGCGCGAGCTGTTCGTCTTCCAGCGCACGCCCTCCTCCATTGACGTCCGGGCGAACCGGCCGACGGACCCCGACTGGGCGGCCTCCCTCGAGCCGGGATGGCAGCGGGAGAGAATGGAGAACTTCACGCTGCTGACCTCCGGCGGATTCGCTGAGCGGGATCTCGTCAACGACGGCTGGACCGACATTCTCGCCAGGCTGGTCAACCGGATGCGCGACCAATCCTCCGGGGCGGGCCGGGATCTGGCCACCGTGATGGAGCTGGCGGACTTCGAGAAGATGGAACAGATCAGGGCGCGCGTGGACGACATCGTCGAGGATCCGGCCACCGCCGAAGCCCTGAAGCCCTGGTACCGGCAATTCTGCAAGCGGCCCTGCTTCCATGACGAGTACCTGCAGGCCTTCAATCGCCCCACCGTCTCGCTCGTGGACACCGACGGGCGCGGCGTGGACGCGATCGCGAGCGACGGCGTCATCGTCGGTGATCGCGAGTACACGCTCGACTGCCTGATATTCGCCACCGGGTTCGAGGTGGGCACCGACTACACCAGGCGGGCCGGCTACGACGTCGTCGGCTCGCGTGGGCGAAGCCTCTCGGAGCACTGGCAGGACGGGATCCGGTCCGTGCACGGGATGCACGTGCACGGCTTTCCGAACATGTTCGTCCTGGGCCACACCCAGGGCGGCTTCACGGTCAACTACCCCCACCTCCTGGAGGAGGCGAGCGATCACATCTCCCACATAGTGCGGTACGCCGTCGATCATGACGTCAGCGTCGTCGAGGCAACGGCGGACGGCGAAGAACAGTGGCTCGTGCAGCTGACAGAGTCGGCACGGGACATCCGCGCCTTCCAGCAACAGTGCACACCCGGCTATTACAACAACGAGGGCCAGCCCGCCGCCGGCGGGTTCATCGGCAGCTCCTACGGCAGGGGCCCCATGCCCTTCTTCGAGCTCCTGGCCGAGTGGAGGGACGCCGGCGACTTCGCCGGCCTCGAACTGCGACCCTGATCCTGGCCTCGGCACTCGGCACTGCTCGCTCCGAGCGTGCTCGTGCAAAACTGCGGCAGCGGCGATGGAAGGGAGATTCGATGAAGACCGTGCTCATACTGGGCGCCGGGTTTGCCGGGCTGGAACTGGCCACCATGCTGTCGGAGGAGGTGCCCGACGAGGTCGACGTCACGATCGTCGACAGCAGCGATGCCTTCGTGTTCGGCTTCTCGAAACTCGACCTCATGTTCGGGCGCAAGGACCTGACCAGCGTGCGCGTCCCCTACGCGCATCTCGACAAGCCGTCGGTCCGCTTCGTGCGCGAAACGATTCTCACCATCGACCCCGAGAACCGCCGCGTCACGACGGACGCCGCAACGTACGAGCCTGACATCCTCGTCGTGGCGCTGGGCGCAGACCTGGATCCGGCGGCCACGCCCGGCATGGTCGAAGAGGGCACGGAGTTCTACACGGTCGAGGGAGCAGCCCGGGTCCGAGAGGTCCTGCCTGCCTTCGCCGGAGGCGACGTCATCATCGGCGTGCTGGGGAACTTCTTCAAATGTCCCGCCGCGCCCTTCGAGACCGCGTTCATGCTGCACGACTTCCTGGAGAACCGGGGAGTGCGGGCCACGTCGACCATCAAAATCGTGAGCCCGATGGGGACGCCCATTCCTATTTCGCCCGAGGCCTCGGCCGGAATTTTGGAGGCGGCGGGCGAACGGGACATCGAATGGTGCCCCCAGTCAAAGGTGACCGCCCTCGACCCCACGTCCAAGATCGCCACGCTCGAAGACGGGCGGACGATGCCCTACGCCCTGTTTCTCGGCATCCCCGTGCACCGGGCGCCGCAAGTCGTGGCGGACTCCGCCCTGGCCGAGGACGGGTGGATCCCCGTCGACCATCGCACCTTCGCCACACAATTCGAGAACGTCTACGCGGTCGGTGACGTGACGAGCGCGCCGGTGCCGAGGGTGGGCGCCATCGCCGAAGGGGAGGCCCGTACCCTGGCCGAGGTGCTGATCCACCAGATCAAGGGCGGCGAAGCGCCGGCACCATACCGGGGAACGGCGACGTGCTACATCGAGTTCGGGGGCGATCGGGTCGCCCGGTTCGACGCCAACTTCCTGTCGGGTCCGACGCCGTTCGGCTCCTTCACCGCGGCCTCGGAGGAGATCGTCGCATCGAAGGTCGAGTTCGGCGCCTCACGGCGCAGGCGCTGGTTCGGCATCGACTGAAGCGCACGGCCGCCCGGCGCAGGCGCCACCACCATGCCGTGTCGTGCCATCGGGTCGACCAGTCTCGGGCGCGGAGCCATGGAAGGATGGAAGGCCCGCCGACGAAGGAGCATGGTGCGTCACACTCGACACGGATTGAACGGCTTCGCCGCGCTGGCCATGATCTGCGCCGTTCTGACGGGGATCTCTGGGCGCAGCACAGGGAGCGCAAGCCGCCACGACGTCGAAGACGTACTACGTGTCGCTCGGAGACTCCTATTCGGTCGGCTACCAGCCGGTGGGCGGGTCCACGCCGGGGTACACCGTCGTGGTGGCGAAGGCGACGCGGCTGACGCTGGTCAACTTCGGCTGTGGCGGAGCCACGACGTCCTCGTTGGTCTCCGCCATCGGATGTCCTGACGTCCTGCCGCATACGGCGGGCGGAGTGACCTACCCCACGACGACGCAGGAAGCGGCGGCTCTCTCGTTCCTCAACGCGCACAAGGGCCACATCGGGCTCATCACCGTGTCGATCGGCGGCAATGACGTCACGGCGTGTGCGAGCCAGGCCAACCCGATTCCCTGTGTGGCGACCGCAGTCTCGGGAATCACGAAGAACGTCACGAGCTTGGCAGCCGCCCTGCGGACGGCGGCCGGACCGAAGGTCCCCCTGATCGGCCTGACCTATCCGGACGTGATCCTCGGGAGTTACGTGTATCCCACACACCCGGCGGGCGCCTCAGCGGTGTCACTGGCCAAGCTCTCTGTGGTGGCCTTCAAGTCCCTCATCAATCCCGCATTGACAAAGGCTTACGGCTCCGCCAATGGGAGTCTGGTGGATGTCACCAAAGCGACCGGCGCCTACGTGCCACTGACGAGAACGGTGCACTCGCGCACCTACGGCACCATTCCGGCTGCGGTGGCGAGCGTCTGCACCCTCACGTGGTTCTGCGCCCAGGGGAACATCCACGCCACGACCAAGGGCTACACCCTGATCGGCAAGCTCGTGGTGGCGCGGTACGCGTCTTTGCGCCGATCCTGAGCTCAGGAGTTCTCGAGAGCCCGAGGGCAACGAGTTCGACCCCGGCTTCACAGACATCCCATCGACGACGTGTTTACGCGTCATCGCGGCTCATCGGATTCTGGCGGGGTCGCGGCCCTGACCAGGATCACCCCGAGCGCGACGAAGGTGCTTCAAGCTTGAGGTGTGACCCAACAACCAAGAAGCACCTTCGTTCTTCGCGACCATAGCGAGATACTCGAGGCCCTCGTTGGCCTCAAAGACGTGGTGGTCCTCCACTACGAGCGACGCGGACCCGACGTCGAGCTGGCCATCGAACAACTGATCAGGGATCCGGTGCGCTGTCCTTCCTGTGGCGAAGAGGCCACAGGTGAAGGAGCGACCGGTGGTGCACTACGTCGACTTGCCCGTCTATGGGACGCCCATGGCACTGGCGTGGAAGAAGCACCGGATGCGCTGTGTGAACGAGCACTGCGCGAAGAAGTCCTGGATGCTCGAGCGACCACCGCATCGCGGCCAAGAAGTGCCTGCTGACCACGCGGGCGGCCAAATGGGCGACGCGCCAGGTCGGAGACGGTCGCACGGTCAAAGAGGTGGCCGCCGAGTTGGCCTGTGACTGGCACACGATCAACGATGCCGTGTACCACCTATGGCGCCGCTCTGCTCGAGGCCGATCGCAAACGCCTGAACAAGACCACCGCCATCGGGCTCGACGAGACCTCCTTCATCAAGCTCAGCACGAAGAAGCAGGACGGACTACGCCACGACCGTGGCCGATGTGGAGAACCATCAGATCATCGACATCTTGCCGAGCGCGCAAATACACCGATGTGGCGGGTTGGATCGACAAGCAGTCCCAAGTCCTGGAAGGAGCGGATCCGACTTCGGAGCCCTCGACATGTCGGCCACCTATGCCGCGGTGTACTGCGGTCATGTTGCCCAAGGCGGACCAGGTGGTCGATCCATTCCACGTGATCTCACTTGGCCAATCGCAGCCTCGATGCGGTCCGCCGGCGGGTCCAGATCGAACAACTTGGGCCACCGGGGTCGGCAGCGACGATCCGCTCTATCGTGCCCGCCGGGTGCTCCTCATGGGAGAAGAGAAGCTCGAACGACCGAAGCCACCGAGCGCCTGGCCTCACTCCTCGAGCTCGGCGATCCCGGGCGCCGAAGTGGCCATCGCCTACCGGGTCAAAGAGCGTCTGCGTGACTTCTATCGGACCTGCGCCGATCCACGACCTGGCCCGACCCGATGCTTCGAAGAGCTTGAGCGACCACTGCTGCGAAGAAGCGCCATGCCACCGGAGATCCAAAAGTCTCGGACGCACCCTCAAGAACGTGGTTCGACAAGATCGCCAACTTCCATCTGGCGCGGGTCTCCAACGGCCCGACCGAAGTCGCTCAACAACCTGATAAAGCGGATCAAGCGGATCGGCTTCGGGTTCCGCAACTTCGAGAACTACCGGATCCGGGTCCTGCTCTACGCGGGCAAGCCGAACTGGAGGGTGCTCGGCTCGATCGTCGTCCGATGACGTCCTAGACCCCGCCAGAATCCGAAGAACCGTCATCGCCGAGGACTCAGCGTCTCTGAATTGGTGGGCCGTACAGGACTTGAACCTGTGACCTCTTCCGTGTCGAGGAAGCGCGCTACCAGACTGCGCCAACGGCCCTAGTGGGGAGGACCTTACCACCGGGCCAATTCGTCCCTGGGCTGTCGTCCCTCGGGCCACCACCCGCCGACACTCCCCCGGCAGACCCGAGGCATCCTCCCTACAATTGACCTCGTGAGCCCCGCCGAGCGCCCGACAGACAGCATCACAGGCGTGAGCCCGCTTCCCGACCTCGAAGGCCACATCAATCGGATCGCCGAGGAGGGCTACACCATCCTCCCCGACGCCATTGAGCCGGATCTGGTGGACGAAATCGACGAGGCGCTCCTGAAGCTGGAGCACGACCTGGGCACGGTGCCGGCCGACAACCTCTTCGAAGGTGTGCGCACCATGCGGGTGTACAACCTACTCCGGCACGGCCCCACCTTCGAGAAGATCCCCCTGCACCCCAACGTGCTGCCCGTGGTCGAGGGCGTGCTCGATCCGGGCCTCCTCATCTCATCGCTCTCGTCCATCGCCATCGGGCCCGACGAGCAGGCACAGCCGATCCACGCCGACGATCAGCTCATCCCCCTCACGCGTCCCCATGTGCCGATCATCTGCAACACCATGTGGGCCATCACCAACTTCACCGAGGAGAACGGGGCGACGCGGATCATTCCGCGAAGTCATCTGCGCGACGAGGCCCCCAACCCGCTGGAGCACTACGAGACGATCCCCGCCGAAATGCCCAAGGGCAGTGTCCTCGTCTGGGTCGGGAGTCTCTGGCACGGTGGCGGTGCCAATCGCACGGACACGCGCCGTGTCGGTATCGCCATGAACTACTGCGCCGGCTACATCCGCCAGCAGGAGAACCAGCAGCTCGGGATCCCGCCTGCACTGGTCAAGACGTTCCCGCGCCGATTGCAGGAGTTGATCGGCTACTCGGTCTACAACGGCCTCGTCGGCCACATCGACAAGCAACACCCGGCCAAGGTCGTCCTCGCCGAGGACGAGGGTGTCGACATGGTCTGGGACCTGCTCAAGACCTGATCGCCCTCAGGCCGCCGGCAGCACCACCGGGGCCACCGGCCACAGGTAGTCGCGCGGGTCGATCGGGATCATCCCCTCGGCCAGGCGCCAGGAGTCATAGCCCTCCGTCCACGTCCGGTGCCATTCGATTTGCGTCGTGGTGGAGCCAGGTGAGGTCGCACTCCCACAACTCCTCGTAGCGCAGGGCGAGGGCGAAGAGGACCTCTATGGAAGCTCGTTGCGTCCGCCGCGGCGTCGTGGGCCTGGCCGATCTCAATGCCGTAGTGGCAACACAGGTCGGTCAAGGTCCGCCTCCCCTTTCGGTCGGGGTCGAAATGACGGTCGATCACCCCGGCGTCGAGCACCGGACCGCACCAGCCTTGCTCCATTGGACCCGAGCCGAAGATGTCCCGAGCCTGCGTCTCAAGGATGGTGAGGTCGTAGTCGAGCTTCATTCCCGCCAGCGGGACGCCGCGACCCGAGGCGGCCACCACCGCATCGGACACGAGCGAGATCGCCGCATGCAGCGGCATTCCTTCTTCCCGTGCCCGCTCCGTCGAGATCCCATGGACCGCCGTCGCCTCCGGCGGGATGTCACGACCGGGGTCGATCAGGCCGGACCAGCTCCTGACCACCACCCCTTCGACGACGGACACCAGTGCGTAGGACACCGGGACGTCGTTGAAGCGGTCGATCCCTGTCGTCTCGAAGTCGAGTCCCAGCACCTCTCCGGTCGGCCATCCACCCACGCTGCTCGAGCTTTGCAGCGGGCTGTGACACAACCGCGGATCCTCCCGCCGCGAGGCCGACCCGGGACGGAACCGGCCGACCGCCCATTGCGCAGTCCCCATTGCTACGGTCCTGCGGATGACCGGTTCGGTCCATGCTGCCCGGCGCGCCCTGCTCGTGGTGACCGTGGCGGTGCTCTCCGTGCCCGGTGTGCTGGCCCCTGCGACCCTTTCGGGCCTCCCCGCCGCGGCCAGCCAGCCGCCTGCATCCGCCGAAGCCGACCCGGCGGCACTTGTCCATCCGCTCGACGGCACCGCGACCGGACCGGTGAGCCCGGGCACGGTCGGCGAATTCCCGGGAGCCGACGTCCCCTTCGGCATGCTGCAGTGGAGCCCGGACACCAGCCCGAACACCGTGCAGGCCGGCGGTGGCTATGACTATGACAGACTCCTCCATCAACGGCTTCAGCCTGACCCACCTCAGCGGGACCGGCTGCCCGTCCTACCAGGACGTCCCGATACTGCCCACAGAAGGCGCCTTGGCCACGCCCGCCACGACCGTGGCCCGCTTCTCGCATCAACAGGAGCAAGCCTCGCCGGGCCGCTACCAGGTGACGCTGGGAGGAGAAGGGCAGGCATCCATCCCCGTCTCACTCGCCGTCACCACTCGATCGGGCATTTCGAGCTTCACCTTCCCGACCGGCACCGATTCCAATCTGCTCTTCAAGGTGGCGGACAGCAGCAACCCGGTCACGGCGGCGAGCGTCCATGTCGTGGGCCACGACGAGGTGGAGGGCCAGGTCTCCAGCGGGCAGTTCTGCGGCACGGGCACCAGCTACACGTTGCACTTCGTCGCGCTCTTCGACCGGCCGTTCGCAGTCGGCAGGGACATGGAGTGCCGGCGGCATCCATCCGGGCACAGCTGCATGTTCAGGGACCACGTGCGGTTCCTACGTGACGTTCGACACGACCAAAGAACGCCAGGTGCTCATGAAGGTCGGCATCTCCTTCGTCAGCACAGGAAGTGCGATGCAGAACCTCCGCACGGAAGATCCGGGCTGGTCGGTGCGACAGGTCGGCGCCCAGGCGCAGGACCGCTGGAACGCCCTCCTGGGACGTATCGCTGTGCGGGGTGGCACCGCTACCGAGCAACACACCTTCTACACAGCGCTCTACCACTCGCTCCTCTTCCCGAACGTGGTCTCCGACGTGTCCGGCCGCTATGAAGGGAGCGACGGCCAGGTTCACAGCTGCAGGCGACCGCGAGGTCTACGCCAACTTCTCGGAATGGGACGTCTACCGAAGCGAGATACAGCTCGAAGCCCTCGTCGACCCCCACGCGGTGGGAGACATGGTGCAGTCACTGGTCGACGACGCGCAGCAGACCGGCTGGCTGCCCAAGTGGGCCATTGTCGGCGGGGACGAGTCACAGATGAACGGCGACTCGGCCGATCCCATCATCGCCGACGCCCTGGCCATGGGCGTGCGCAACTTCGACGTCTCGCTGGCGCTCAAGTACATGGTGAAGGGGGCGACCGAGAACGAGACCGGCCACGGGCTCGAGATCGAACGCCAATACTTGAGCCAGTACCTGTCGCAGCACTACGTCAACGCAGGTTCGCTCGACCTGACCTCTATCGACTACTCAATCGGCGGCTCCGTGACTCTCGAATACGCCATCGACGACTTCGCCATCGCCCAGGTCGCCAGCGCGCAGCACAACAGCTCGGTGGCCGCCACCATGCTCGCCCGTGCCGCCAATTGGGAGTACCTCTTCAATCCCGCCATGGGGTACATCCAGGCCCGCGGCACAGACGGCAGCTTCCCTTCGGGCTCGGCCTTCGAGGCGTCACAGCTCGAACCGGGCGGACAAACGGGATTCGAAGAGGGCAACGCGGTGCAGTACACGTGGTCGGTCCCCCAGGATCTGGCCGCACTGGCTTCTCTCATGGGTGGAGACGCCGCAGCCGCCGCCAAGCTCGAGATCGTTCATGGCGTCGCTGAACGCGACTCGCAACGTTCCCGAGGACTGGTCCGGCAACGAGCCCGACGAGTGGGCCCCTTGGGAGTTCGACTTCTTCGGCGCGCCCGACGAGACCCAGCACTTCGTGCGGGACATCGCAGACAGTGAGTACGCGGACGCTCCGGTGGACGAGCCCGGGAACGACGACCTGGGCGCCCTCTCCTCGTGGTACGTCTGGGCGGCCATCGGACTGTTCCCGGTGACCCCGGGCTCGGCCAACCTCTCACTGGCCAGCCCCTTGTTCCCCTCGGTGGTCATCACCCTCCCCGGCGGCCGTCACCTCGTCGAGCAGGCCCCGGGAGCGACCGCTTCACGCCCGTACGTGCACGCGCTCACGGTCTCGGGGGTCACGCGTCCCGCTGTCACGAGTTCCTCGTGCGGCAGGGCGACCGCAGTCCACACGTCCGCCGAGAACTGGGATCTGCCCTGGCTGCCTGCCTCCACCCTCAGCACGGGAGGGACCCTGCGCTACACGCTCTCCGGCACCGCCGACCCTGCCTGGGGCTCCGCTCCCGGCGCCGCGCCACCTTCCTTCGAATCCGGCCAGCTTCCGGCCGTGGGTTACTCGGTCCCGAGCGGCACCGCCACGTTGACGGTAGGACGGCCGACATCGATTGCCCTCGGCGTGGCTCCGGTCGCGAGCGCAGGGGCAACAGTGCACTGGCAGGCCGTGCCAAGCCCCGGTGGGGTCACGGTGACGCCCTCTTCGGGCAACTTCACGGTCACACCGCCCCCGGCCGGGAGCGGTGTCCCTGGCGTCTGCAGTTCCGCCGCGCCGGGCACCCAGGAACTCAGCGTGACGGCCACCGCCGCTGGGACCGCAGTCCTACGGCTGAACTTGCGCACCGCTGGTGGACTCACGCTTCCCCCGGTCGTCGTCGACCTCCAGGTGCAGCCGTGAAGTGCCTTCACTCGACCCGCCCGCTTCACCGGCCCGATCCGAAGATCGCAGCGACAGAGCGCTGAGCCGCAGGCCCAGATGCCGGCTGTCGGTCCCCAGGTCGACCGAGTTCGGCGTGGTCGGCCGATGGATGATCAGCCGTACCTCGAGTCGTCCGGAAGGATCGAGCAGGGAGGGCCCGACCTCGACCTCTCGGTCCCCGGGACTCCCGGATTGGCCTTCGAACTGCCACCGGGCCAGTTTCCGATGGTTCACCACCACATCCACCTGGAGGTGCGGCCGCATTGGGCTGAGGAGCGGGGCGACCGCGAAGACGAGGACCAGCGCTGACGCTCTCGGGGTGGATCCGGCGACCTTCAGCCGGAGCACCGCCTCTCGCCCCATCGTCCAGGTGCCGTGCTCTTCGGGAAACGACCAGTCGGCGCCGACATACGGACGGCCCCCGCCACCAATGGCGAAACTCACTGTCTGGCCCGGTGCGAGCGACGGAGCGTCGAACGGGGGCAGTCCTCTGCTCCGCTCGGCCAATCCCCACGGCCGGCCGATGGCCACGAAGGCCGCGTACGGGGGCACGTCACGCAGACGATCGACGTCCCACCATTCCTGCCAGAAACGACCCCGGTCCCTGAATGAGGCTCGGCGTCCAGGAGGCACCTGTCGTCCGATGAAGCGTTGGTACGCATCCGCAACCGACTCGACGCGCGAAGGCAGGCGTGGCGTTCCACTGCGCCGACGCCGGGGACGGGCATCGATCCGCTCGGCGAGAGGCACTCGCGATCGGTCGAGCGTGGTGATCACTTCCACGGGGACGGCGATGTCGGCCACCCGTCGGACGACGTCGAGGGCCTGACCCGTCGGCACGGCGAGGCGGTGGCGACGCGCCTGACGGACCACCTTGTCCCAGTCGATGCCGGCGCCAGGAGCCGTCTGCACCAGCGCTGCGATGTCGGCGGCCCATCGCAGACTGGGGTCCGTCTCGGGTCGGGCGGCATGCGCCACCGCATGCACCATGGTGTCCTCGCGCGACGACGCGCTGCACTCGACCCGCCCCAACCGCGCTGGCGACGCCGCGCCCCAGAAGTCGCGATCGGCTTCGGGATGGAGTCCGTCGGGAATCATGTGCCAGTGCAGATCGACAAGGGCATGCGCCGCATTGTGAGTTCCGAGCGCATGCAAAAGGCTCACGCAAGCCCCGAGCTCCTCCCGGTTGAGAGCAGGGCCGTCCGGCAGGAACCCGACCTGCGCCCCGATCGCGAACGCCTCGTGCACGTTGGCAACGGGGATCGCGATGTCGATGTCGTCCATGGGTCGGAGAGCCACGTCACCGCCGGTGTGATGCACGACCGCTGCGCCCTTCAACAACATTGTCGGGATGCCTGCATCGCCCAGCGCACTGAGCAACGGCTCGCCGTTGGCGATGAGGAACTGCGTTTTTAGCCAGGTGAATCGGGTCACCTTGCGGAACTGCGCCAGAACGGGATCATCCGGGTCGGCCCCCAGCCCTTCGAGATTCGCCACCAACCGCGGGACGAAGCGCTGCGAGGCCAGGTCGAGATCGCCAATGTCAAGACCCTGTTTCCATGTCCGGAAGGCGTCGAGGGAACGCGCATCACTCCCGAGTGCAGCGCGCAGCAGCAGCCTTTGGCGCGGGGCGAGGGAGAAGTACCCGTCCTTTCGGCGACGCGTCATCCGGGTTGCTTCGTCTGACCGGGTGGTTCGGTCGTTTGGGCCAGCCGGTGTCGATGCACTGCGGAGCGGGCGACCGCCAGGTAGCCCACGCGTAGGCGTTCCTTGTCCCGGGTCAGGTTGCCGGCGTGGACGCGCCGCTCAACCACCAGCGCGTCCACCACGTGGAACCGGCGTCCCTGCTCCCGGCATCGGACCATGTAGTCGACGAACTCCCCCGCCGGCAACAGCGGGTCGAAGCCCCCACTGACGCGAAACGATCCACGCCGCATGAGGAACGCACTGGGCAACAGGCACCGCTCGGGTTCGCCGTAGAGGCCTGACACATCGTCGAAGCGACGCATCAGCCCGAAGACTCCGTCGAGCGTGGGGTCCGCACGCAACGCCGCTCCCTGGACCGCGAGCCGGCCCGGAGCCATCCGGTCGTCGGCATCGAGGAAGGCCACCAGTTCCGCCTGGGCGGATTCCACGCCGAGGTTGCGCGCCGCGCCCGGACCACGGTGTTCCTGCGTGACCACCCTCGCTCCCATGGCGCGCGCCATGTCGCCGCTCCCGTCGGTGGAGCCGTCGTCCGCCACGATCAGCTCGGCCGGCGGCGTTCCTTGCGTCAGCGCGCTCTCAATCGCCTCAGGCAGATGAGCCGTGCCGTTGTGCACGGGAATGACCACGGCAATGTCGGCCGTTTCTGCGCTCATGCCCGACCTTGCTTGCGCAAAATGCTCAGGCGCAGGGATTGGGTGATGCCCGCATCCACACCCTCAGTCGAGTAGGACGTGTTCCTTGTATGCAACCTCTTCGCGACGACTGTCGAAGCAAGCGAGACGGAAGATACCCCCAGGTCGCCCAGCCGAGCGATCCACTCCACGTCGGCTGATTGCTCCACATCCACTCGAAATCCGCCTACGAGGCCCAGAACGCGACGTCGGATGGCGACCGCTTCGATGATCCGCGCCCAGCGGACCGTTCCGTCGAGGTCATTCGGCACCGACGCCGAATGACCTCCCTCGTCAGAAAAGAAGCGCACGCACCCAACGCTGTACCCGGCGTCAGGCGCCGCGCGCAGTGCGGCCACGTGCTCTTCGAGCGCGGCGGGCTCCATCACGTCGTCGCACGAGGTGAAGGCGACGATCTCTCCGGTGGCGCGCGCCATGCCGGCGTTGAGAGCGACATGCCAGCCCGCTCCGGGCAGGTCCACGAGAGTGACACCCTCCGCCGCCTCGGCTCGCTCACGGGAGCCGTCGGTTGACCCGCCGTCGAGCACCAGGATCTCGTGCGCGGGGTGAGTCTGGGCCGCCAACCCGTCGAGAGCCTCAGCCAAATACGGTTCGCCGTTCAGGACGGCCATCAGCACGGTCACCGAGGACAGGTCGCTCCTCATGCCTCGGACCCCTGAGGCGACCTCCGCCTCTCGACGGATCGGTGGAGTGCGTCCAACAGACCGTGCCCGCGGGCAGCGCGCCGGGCACTCAGAGAGCCGGCATGCGTCTGGTAGGCCAGGACCACTTCAGACGTGAACGCCATGGCCACGCCGGCCTCCCTCGCTCGTAAGAACCAATCCACATCCTCACCGAGACGCATGGCAGGTTCGAATGGGCCGACCAACTCGAAGACCTCCCGCGGGACCAGAGCTGCGCCGACCTGAAATCCTTCGAAGGGCTCCCCTGCCGGTGCGGCCGGATCGCCGGCGTAGTGCTGGATCAGACCCAAGGCGATGGCAGGTTCCGCTGCCAGCGCCGCCCGACGCGAGTCCGGGCGGCCCGCTAGCCAGATGTCGTCCGCGTCGAGAAAGGCGAGCAAGGGACCCTGAGCCCTGGCTACCCCGTGGTTCCTGGCCTCCGACGGACCCGCCTGCGCCTGCGCGAGCACCCGCAACGGGGGGCGGGCGGACTCGGCCAGTCTGACCGCCAACTTGTTCGCCTGCTCCAGCGTGTCGTCGGTCGAGCCGTCATCGACCACCACGATCTCCAACAGACCGTCGGCCCGCAACGCGCTCTCGATGGTGGCCCCCAAGGTCGTTCCCGCATTGTGCGCGGGCACGACAATGCTGAGATCGCCCGCGCTCACGTCAACGGCCTTCGATCGCAGGCACCAGCGCGGCGGGAATGGTGTCGAGGTCGGGACCGACATCCAAGCCGAAGACGGGGACGCTTTTCAGAATGCCCGCAATGACACTCAACGACGTCTGCCGCGCCCCGGGCAGCTGAAAGAGAGTGCTCGGAGCGAGCGCTCGCGCCCCCTCGGCCAGGGGCAATCGCCGGAGAACGCCCGTGGTGGCTGCCACAGTGGGGAGCACGACGGCGCGTAGAGGCAGCGAGGCAACGAGTTGTGCAGGTCGCGAGACAGCCAGATTGAGCACCATCTTTCCGTCGTCGCGCTGCCGCATCTCTCCATGGGCCAGCTCCGGAAGACGGGCCAACGCCCACGGCGATATCTTCGCCGAGCCATAGAGCGCGTGCGCGGAAGGGTGACCCGACACGTCGAGCACGCAGTAATCATCCGCGACGTACCGCCACCCTGCGTGGACGCACGCCATGGCAGTGGTGGACTTGCCAGCACCCCCGCGACCGGCCAGCAGGATGCCCCCTGCCGCCGTCCCTACTGCCGCGGCATGGGCGAACGCCAGGCCCGAGTCGCCCAGGGCCCAATGGAACAGATTGCGGAACGGGGCGCTGGGCTCCCAAGCCGGCATGGTCTCTCCGTCGTTGACCCAGAATCGGCCGGTGCGCTCAGCACGGCTCCAGAGCGAGAGGATGCGGTCCGCCAAGGCGTAGGAGACGTCGATACCTCGCTCTCCCGAACCGCGCACTTCGTCCCGCGGCAGGTAGTCGTCGACCGACCACGGTGGGCGGGGCGGCGTGACGCCCGAACCGAGTGAGTCCCAGGCCCGGAATTCGGTCACTGCGGCGCCGGAGCACCCCTGGTTACACCTGCAGCGGGCCAGCGCCGGGAGCAGCGAGCCAGCGAGGGAGGGTCCCGCCACCCGAATGCGGAAGGACCGGCCAGCAACGATGAAGTGCTGGACGGATTCACCGAGCGCTGCCGCGGCGCGCGCAAAACCATCGTCGGTGTCCCGGATCAGCCCACCGAGTTCGGGCGTCACTGGCTCTCCGTTGGGTACTGCTCCCAAGGGTGTGACGACTGCTCAGTCAGGCAGGGCTTCGGCCACCGTGGGCCATCCGGTGCCGTCGAGGTCGATGTCGTGGATCGGGTCGAGCACCAACAGATCTTCCATGTCGGTGAACTTCTCGATGCCGGGATACAGCAGGACCTCCCCGCCGTCTGGGGCCAGGTCGGTCAGTGGGGTTGGCAGCTGCAACAGCTCCTCTTGGACGAGATACCCGACGAGCGCGCCGAGGAGGGCACGTTTCTCGTCCGAGTCGACCGAGGAACCGAGCGTGTCGCCTTGCCACAATTGCGTCCACAGCGCCGTCGCCTCGGCATCGAAGGCGTAGTACGCACCGGTTCGGAGCTGCACGACGACGGCCTCATCGCCGAAGACCTCAGCCAACACATCCGGGGCTTGCGCCGGCAGCGGGACATCAGTCCACGACTGCATCGAAGCACCCCTGCCGTACGCCCCTACAGCTGAATGACATAGGAGGACTTTACAAGGGCCGCGTCGGCCCAAGGGGGGAATCACACGCAGCCGTAGTCCCGAGACACCGTTGCTGAGAGCGCGCTGTGGAGGCGGTCGATGCGCTGTGGTCCAGAGGTCCCGCCTGAGGGGTGGGCTCACTGCTCAATTTCGAACGATCAGCCCTGCTGAACGGCCAGTCCCTTGGCTACCAGGCCTTGAGCGTCTCCGAGTGGAAGTCGATGATGGCCAACAGGTCGCCCAGACGACCGAAGACCGCCTCAATGTCGACGCTCGAATCGGTAAGGGCCCGCTCGGCTGTGAAAGCGACCTCGGCGCACGTGCTCAGCATGAGGCCGACCCGGCCGCCGACTTCCCTGTCCGGGCAGGGGTTGCCCCGTATCCAGATCGTCGCTTCCCTGGTGGCCGCTTCGAGCTCGTCCGCTGCCGCCAGCATGGTGACGTGGTTCATGCTCATTGCCGCAGAGAACCGCGTCTCGGCGTTGGTCACCCGACGCAGATCAGCCGCCGCCCTCAAGAGCCATTGCTGTGTGTCTTGTTCCTGGTCCATGTCGATTGTTGTCAGGTCAGATCAGAAACGCACCACCGTGGTGTGCCGGGACCGCTCCTTCAGGGATTCTTACGATCGTGCCCGCACATCCATAGGGCCGTTCGTACCGTGCCTGGACAACCCTGCGACAACTCCGGACGAAATGGACCACACACCTCTGTTGGGGCCGACCATGGCGAGCCGGCACGGCACGGCATGTCGGGGAATCGTGCCGCAGAGTTGCACAACACGTCGAGCCGGGGTGTCCATAGGTGCCGGGAATGTTTTCGGTCGTCGGCTGAGGCCGGCCGTCTGGGGCCGGCCTGGATTCCTTCTGGGGTGCTCGGGAGGGCCTTCGGTAACCTCGGACTCACGCAGCCAGGGCCAGGGCCAGCGGAAGGGCGACAACCGCACCTGCCAGCAGTCCAGATGCCAGCGCGGTGCCCTTGGAATTTCGTGAACCCGAGAGCAACCGGCTCACTCTTCGGGGCACGTCCGAGCCGGCCGCAGAGAGCGCACACCGGGGCGCACACCCCGACGCCGCCATGTCGACCAGGGCCCCAGCGAGGATCAGTGGGTCAAAGCGCCGAGCGGAGTAGTCGTCGGCAGACATCTCGAGCAATGTGGCGATCTCCCGTGGCGCGAGGCGAGCGTAGGGAATCCAGCGAAAGAGGTTCTTCAGCCCGAGCATGGGAAGCATCACGAGCCCGTGGCGCTCGTGAACATGGCCTCGTTCATGCTCAATGACCGCCGCAATCTCTGTCGGGCCCAGGAGTCGCAGGGTCCCTTCGCTCAACACGATCCTCGGACGGACGCCCGGGACGCAGTAAGCCACCGTTCGGCTGTCCGAGATGAGATCCGTTCCCGGGTAGGCAGCTGATTGATGCGCCACGAGGTCAAGAAGGCGGCGGTGCCGCGCCCTCGACCGCACCGTCCGCACCATCAGCGAGCCGAAGATCACGACCAGCACGATGCCGAGGTCGGCCGCCAGCGTCAAGGCGAGTGCGTCGTATAGGCCCAGGCCCTGAAGCGGGTGGCCGCTGAAGAGGCTGCCAACAAGCTCCCTGATGCCGCCGGCGAACCCGACCCGATAGCGGGCCACGGCCACGGAGAGTCCGGCGCTGATGCCGGCGGCGATGGCACCCAGTCCGATGCATTGCCAGCAGAGCACCGCCGCCCGAGGAGCTTGCGACACCCACGCAGCCTGCGAGAGCCACTTGCGAGAAGGGGCCAAGGAGCACAACAGAAAAGCCGGCCAGAAGCGCCGCCGCAATGAGCAGGCTCATCGGTCCCCTTCCCCTGGGGCCCTCGCCACTTCACCGAGTGCTCGCCGGAGAACTTCCGCCTCATCGGCCGATACCGACTCGGCAAAACGGACAAGAACGGCGCTCCTGTTCGCCTGTCGCTTCACCGAGGGCGTCAAGCATCAGCTCGGCTCGGTAGGCCTCACGGGTGTCTGCCGCCGCAAATCGATGGGTCCGGCCGTCTGTGCTCCGCTCGACCAGGTTCTTTCGGCGCAGGCGCTCGAGGATCGTGAGCACCGTCGTGTAGGCCCTGTCGGGCAATTGGTCCGCCACTTCCCGACCGGTGAGCGGTGTGGTCTCGGAGTCCCAGAGGACGTCCATCACCCGGCGTTCCAGCTCACCCAGCCGTCTCATGGGCGTACCCCCGGATCAGTTGTCGTCTCTGCATCGAAAGTCACGCACCCTGTTTACTACTACGCATCGTAGTTGTACTACTACGTTACGTAGTAGTACCGTCGCCGGCGTGCTTCTCGATGACGACTCCCTTCCGCCACTGGCAGGCCATGAGTTCGTCTCGACGCAGTTCGACTTCGTCCCGGTGGCGATGATCGTGGTGGCGCTGGTCCTCTATCTCTGGGCCGTCAAGCGCAACAACGCGTTGCACCCACGCCACCCGTGGTCGGTCGGCAAAACGGTGGCCTGGCTCGGTGCGCTCTTCACCACTGGCGTGGCTATCTTCAGCTTCGTCGGCGTCTATGACGGCGAGCTGTTCTGGGACCACATGGTCCAGCACCTGATCCTGATCATGGTGGCGGCTCCGCTCTTCGCCATCGCCTCCCCTTTGGACCTGGCTTGGCGCTCGACCTCGGGCACAGCCCACATCGTCGTCACGGAGGCGCTGCGATCTCGGGTCGCCAAGCTCTTCGGCCACCCAGTCACCGCCTTCGTGCTCTACGCCGTCATCATCCCGGTCAGTCACCTGACCAGTTGGTACAACCTCACGCTCGAGCACGAGAGCGTCCACAATGCCGAACACCTGGCGTTTCTCGTCGTGGGATACCTGTTCTGGCGTCAGATCTTCGGCAGCGATCCGAACTGCTACCGCCTCCACCCCGCCTTGCAGTTCTTCTACCTGTTCCTGGCCATCCCGATCGACACCTTCACGGGCCTGTCTTTGACGGGTGCCCACAGTGAACTCTTCCCTGCTTACTTCGCCACGCACCGGACCTGGGGGCCTTCTTACGTCACAGACCTCCACGTGGGGGGCGACATCATGTGGGTCGTCGGCGACACCCTCATGCTGTGGCCGATGATTCCCGTGGCTCTGCGTTGGATGCACATGGACGAGCGCAGAGCAGTCCGAGTCGATCGACAGCTGGATGCGGAGCGGGAAGCGGGCTCGAGTCCTTCCCCCGTTTCTTCGGGGCCGTGATTCCTCGGTCGAGAAGGACTCGTCGAGGGCGGTCGGCCGCAGCGGCCTTCATGGTGTTCGTCGTTCTCGGAACCTTGCTGGCCGCGTGTGGAAGCTCGGCCGATCCGCCGGCTCCGCCGGCCTCACTGGGCATTGTCGAGAACCGGGCCATACCGAATGTCCAGCTCATCTCGAGCTCCGGGGCGCCGACCTCACTCGCTGCTTACCGCGGCAAGGACATCGTCATGGCTCCGTTTCTCTCCCTCTGCCAGGACGAATGCCCCCTCATCACCGGTGCGTTCATCGCCCTGCAACGCGACGTCCGAGCGGCAGGTTTGGGGAGCAAGGTGGTGTTTATGGAGATCACCGTGGATCCCGGGCGCGACACCCCTGCTCGTCTCGCTGCTTACTCCAAGGAGTTCGGAGCCGATTGGGTCCTGGCCACCGGCACCCCGGCCAATCTGAATGCGCTGTGGAAGTTCCTCGGCGTCTCGGTGCAGATCGTCCCTGAGGAGCAGCCGGCCAAGATCGACTGGTACACCGGTACGCCACTCACTTATGACGTCGACCATACCGACGGCTACTTCCTCATCGATCCCTCCGGGCACGAGCGATTCAGCGATTCGAATCCACCCGATCTGCACGGGCAGCTAGACAAAAAGCTTACGAATCTGCTCAACGACGGCGGGCTGCAGAACCTCGACCACCAGGGCGATCCCAACTGGACCCTCTCCGACGCACTGAGCTCAATCAGCTGGTTGGTCGGTCAGGACATTCCCGGGGTCGCGAGCACCTGATGCCGCCCGACGGCCGCGACTGGGCATCCGCGGGCAGAGTGACACAGCACGGCCTGATGAGAGAACACCGACCTGGACGGATCGATGGGGGGTACGCGAAACATGGTTGACGTCACCGACGCTTCGGGCACGAGCCGACGTAGGGATTTCCGCCTGGTGCGGACACAGCGGGTGCTCCAGATCATTCTTGGGACTCTTCTGGCTGCTCGACGCGGGCCTCCAGTTCCAGCCCTTCATGTTCGGCAGTGGCTTCACAACGACCTACTTGCTGAACAATGCGCAGAACCAGCCCGATGTGATCCGGTGGATCATCACGAACGTGGGCAACTTCGTCGGGCCCCATGTCGCGGTCTGGAACACCTTCTTTGCGCTCATTCAGGTAGCCATCGGACTCGGGTTGCTGTTCCGCCGGACCGTGCGACCCGCCCTTGCCGTCTCGTTCTTCTGGGCTTTCGGCGTCTGGTTCTTCGGGGAAGGCCTCGGCCTGATCTTCACCGGATCGGCGTCAGCCCTCACCGGCGCTCCGGGCTCGGTCTTCCTGTACGGACTCATTGGCCTCATGGCCTGGCCGCGGTCCGTTCCCACCGACGAGGGCGAGGAGACGGCGCCGATCGTCGGCGTCGCTTCCTCGGCCGCCGGGCAGGGCATCGGCGGCGCGGTGACTCCATCGCTCGTGTGGTGCGGGTACTGGTCGCTCGCGGCGATCCTGTTCCTTCTCCCCAACAACCGGACCCCGACCTCGGTGTCGAGTGCGATCACGGGCATGTCCTCGGGCGAGCCGAGTGCCTATTCCCACTTCCTCAACAGCTTCGGCAACAATTTCGGCAGCGGCGGTGTGTGGACCACCTGGCTCCTGGCCATCGGATCCCTCGTCGTCGGGTTCGGGCCCCTGGTGTTCCGCCGACCGACCCCGTTCTTGGCCGTTGGCGGCTTGTTGGCGACGTTCTTCTGGGTCAGCGGCCAGGGTCTCGGCGGCATCTTTACGGGCTCGGGAACCGACCCCAATACCGGCCCACTCATCGTGCTCCTGGCGCTGGCCATGGT
>CAWACN010000025.1:0-28188 GCA_963780525.1 uncultured Acidimicrobiaceae bacterium
CGGGGACCTCCTTGGAGCCACGAAAGCGCTGCACGGGTTGGCTCGAATGGGCCGGGCCCGAGAGGTGGTCGAGGAGATGGAGACACTGGCATCGAAGGTGGACGGCCGGCTGACGGCCACCCGCCTCGCCTATGTCATTGCCGCCGCCGAGAAGGACAGTACGGCACTCACAGCCGCCGCAGCGCAGTTCGAAGACATGGGAGCGCTCCTCTACGCAGCCGAAGCCCTCGGAGAGTCAGCCGTCCACCTCCGGCGAGAGGGGGCGAGCCGGGAGGCGGCGGCGACACAGCAGACGGCCGCCCGGCTTCTGGCGCAGTGCGAGGGCGCGGTGACTCCATTCGTGCGCGCCATCGGGGCCCGGGCCCAGCTCACCCCGGCCGAACTCGACACGGCGTTGCAGGCGGCCACCGGGAGCACGGACAAGCAGATCGCCGAAATGATGCACCTTTCGGTCCGAACGGTGGAGAACAGACTCCACCGCGCTTACCAGAAGCTGGGGATCTCCCACCGACGGGAGCTCAGCGAGGCGCTGCGAGACCTACCGGGAGTCTGATCGTTCCGACTATCAGTGCGCTGCATTCCAGGCAGCCCACCCGGCAAGGGCGACCAGCACGACCGCGGTGACGATCCTGATCGTTTTGATGTTGATCACCCGGAGCAGGCTCTGGCCGCTGACCACGGCCAGACCGGCCACCGCCCAGAGGGCGAGGGTGGCGCCCACGGCCACGGAGAAGGGGTCGTGGTAATGAGCGGCCAAATTGGCCGTGAGGATCTGCGTCAGGTCACCCCATTCAGCCAGGAAGATGACGAGGAACGCGGTGACCGCCACTCGACGGTGCGATGCCACCTCGCGTTCCATGATCTCCTCGTCGTGGTGCTCCTTGCTTTCCTTGATTGCCTCCCGGGCGGCGAGCGCTGCGCCCACGAGGAACATGCCGGCCACTACGGCGTCGAGAACCTGGTGGGGCAGCAGATGGAACAGTGCGACACCGATGGTGACCGCAATGACGACGTGCAACACGAAGGCGGAGGCGGCGCCGAGCCAAACCAGGGCCGGACGGCCCCGAGTCGAAAGGACCAGGGACGCGAACATGGTCTTGTCAGGGAGCTCGCCGATAAAGATGATGGGGAAGACGGCGAAGACGACGGCGAAATCCACAAGGACCTTTCTGTCAGGGCCGAACGTAGCTTGCCGGGAGCGGCGCCCTGTAGCGGGCCGCCGCCCAGTTAGCGCGACAGATCGAGGAGGGATTGGCCCGTCATGGTGAAGACTGTCTCGTCGTCACACTGGCGCCAGAGATCGAGCAGCTCCAACGAAATAGGGTCACAGCCGTAACGCATCGGCCCCTCCGAGTCGAGGATTGCATCGACGATGGTCACGGCCGCCTCCGCTGCGGTGACGACACGGGGATCGGCGTGCTCACGCCGCAGCGATGCGGCCACGTCGGCCAGCGGGCGGTAGTCGTCGAAGCGGGCTGCGCCCTGCTCCCCGGTACTGAGGCGGAACATGTCGGTATCAATGGGACCCGGGAGGATTTCGACGACGCGGATCCCGAAGGGCGCGACCTCGACCCGCAAGCTGTCACCGAACGCCGACGCAGCCGCCTTGGAGGCTCTGTAGGCGGAGAAAAATGGGACCGAGGCGATGATGGACGAGGAAGTGACGGTGCAGACCACCGACGGCTGGTTGACCCGGAGGATCGGGATGGCGGCCGACGTCAGCGCCACCACGCCGAAGACGTTCGTCTCGAACATTCGGCGCCAGTCCTCAATGTTGGCGTGCTCGACCGGCAGGTAGTCGGTGTCGATACCTGCGTTGTTGACCAGCACTCGCAGATCCGACGGGAGATCGAACGTCGCCGGATCCGTGACGTCGAGCCGGCGGACCTGAAGGCTGCCCTCGGTCTCCGCTGCCATGGTGGCCCCCGCAGATGGATCCCGCATGGTGGCCACCGTGTCGAAGCCGCGGTGGGCCAGCTCGAGGGCGATGGCCCGGCCGATGCCGCGGCTGGCTCCGGTGACCAAGGCGCTTCCGTGAATGTCCATTCGCCGATTCTTCCTCATCACCGGTGATCGCTCCTGCACTCGACGAGAAGGGGTGCTCAGCGCGCCTGGGCTCAGGGGCCCAGCTGCTCCCCCTCCAGCGCTGTGTCGACGTGGCCCAGTTGGTGCCGCAAGCAGCTTTGGAGCGACGGATGGCGGAAGACATGCGCCAGCTCGATCAACCGCTCCGGGACGACGCGCTGGCTGGCTTGGACGATTTCGCGCGCGCCCTCGGCGCCGAAGAGCAATTGAGGGCCGAACGCGGGGACTGGAAGCAACGCGGGCCGCCGCATGACGTGGGCCAGCATCCTCGTGTAGTCGCGGTTGGTGACGGGAAGCGGAGCAACCGCGTTGATCGGCCCCGCCAGTCCGTCATCCGCTAGTGCGTGCCCAAAGACGTCGAGCAGGTCATCGAGATCGATCCATGAGACCCACTGCGATCCGGGCGCCAGCGGCCCGCCGAGCCCGGCTGCGAACAGAGGGCGGAGAAGCTTCAGGCTCCCCCCGCGCGCCGACTGCACAATGCCCGTCCGCACGTGCACCACTCGTACACCCGCAGCCCGGGCCGGATCTGCCGCGGCTTCCCAGTCCTCGACGAGCTGCGCCAGGAAACCTGACCCCCGGCCACTCTCCTCGGTCAGCTCCTCGTCGCCGCGATCTGCCCCGTAGAAACCGATCGCCGACGCGCACACGAGCAGGCGCGGTCCATCGGGCAGGTCGGCCATGACGCGGGCCAGCCCTGCCGTGGGGCCGACACGGCTGTCGCGCACCCGCTGCTTGTGCGCCGCGGTGAAACGGCCGGCAATGGACGCACCGGCGAGATGGACAACCGCATCGACACCTTGGAGCGCGCCGGGTTCGGGTCGCTCCGGGTCCCAGGCTCGTTCTGACGAGTCACGCGGCGGACGGCGCACCAGGCGGACGACGCTGTGCCCGCCGGTGGAAAGGTAGGCGCACAGGGCCGTGCCGATCAGGCCCGAGGACCCCGTGACGGCCACCGTTAGGCGCCGTCCGTCCATTCTGTGGTGCGCGGCCAGGTCGTCAGCAAGTTGCTGATGCCGGTAGCGGAAGGTCTGCAGGAGGAAGGAGCCCGGGACAGGCGTGTCGACGCGGTCGATGACCCGCGTTGCGGTGTCCCCGACCGCCTCGAACCTGTGCGTGTGGCGCCAGCGCAACGGTAGCGAGACCAGCTCGTCGACGAACCGGCGCGGCGGGTCGTCATCGGAGTGCTGCGCAACCCAACGCACCCGTCCAGGCAGCTGCAGGATCGCTTGGCCGTCGACGAGAGACGACGCCTCCTGGGCAACCTTGAGAGGTTGCCATGGCGGGAGGAGGCGCGGGAGAGCTCCGGGGCGCTCGTGCCAGGCGAAGACCTCGGTCACCGGAGCGTTGACGACGCTCGAGTACTCCAGACCCATGTTCTGCTCCCGTCCCGGCATGCAGCCAACCACCGCCGCCGGCATGCCGTGTGTTGCACACTAGGGGCGAGCCGAGCGGAGGGATCACAGCGTGGACACAGTGCAGGTCGACCAGCCGTACGAGGGAGTCACCCGGATCACGCTCGACCGCCCGGATCGACTAAACGCCATGAACGCGGTCTTGATCGCCGAGCTCCACGCGGCGCTCGCGGCCGTTGCCGCGGACCGTGTCTGCCGGGTCGTCCTCCTCACGGGTGCCGGCCGGGGCTTCTGTGCCGGGTTGGACCTCGGCGGCTACGGCGCCGTCCCCGGAGCGGGAGACCTCGACCGGGTCGGGGCCACCTTCGCCACCCAGACCGACATTGCGGCGCTCGTTCCGCAATTGCGCGCGCTGCCGCAGCCCGTGATCGCCGCCGTAAACGGTCCGGCCGCGGGGGGCGGCCTCGCCCTGGCCTTGGCCAGCGACATCCGCATCGCATCCACATCAGCGCGGTTCAACGTGGCCTTCGTGCGACTTGGTCTCTCAGGTTGTGACATCGGCGTGAGTTGGTTGCTGCCTCGGTTGATCGGCGCGTCACGGGCCTGGGAGCTGATGCTGACTGGACGAATCATTGACGCCGAGGAGGCCGACCGCATCGGATTGGTGCTGCGCGTGGTGGCCGACGACGAGCTGCAGAGCGCTGCACTGGAGACTGCAGGCCTGATCGCGGCAAACGCCCCGTGGGGAGTCCGGATGACCAAGGAGGTGATGTGGTCCCAGCTCGAGGTCGGCTCCCTTCAAGCGGGTATCGACCTCGAGAACCGGACCCAGGTCCTTTCGTCCATGACCAACGACATGCAGGAGGCCGTGGCGGCATTCCTTCAGAAGCGATCGCCCCACTACGGGAGTTCCAAGGAGCCCCCGGCGTGACCCCGAGACCCTGACCCCGAGACCCTGACCCTGAGACGCTGACCCTGAGACGCTGACCCTGGAGAAGCGGACCCGGAGAAGCGGACCCGGAGAAGCGACCCGCACTCGGAACGGGAGCCCACGTGGCTACGTTGTCACCCGATGCGGCGTGCCTCCGATCTCACACGCCGCCGGCGACGTCCGTCTCCGTGGTGGGCGGGCGCGAGCGTGGCCCTGACTCTCCTACTTGCCGGCTGCACGTCGGTCGGGCAGCCGAGCGATGGATTCGCAGCGCCGGTCCGGTCGGTGAACCCGGTTCCGGACTATCTCGACAACTGCGCTCCCGTCGGGGTCGACACGTCGAGCCCGTGTCTGCGCATCACCCTCGACGCCATCGACGGGGCGCGGGTCCGCGAGGGCCTGCGCCCCATGGTGCTGCCTGCCGACTTCGGTCGTCTGACTGTCGCCGAACAACTCTTTGTTGCGATCGACCGGGAGAGGGTCGATCGCGGGCTGGCCCCGTTTACGGGCCTCACGGCCGCCCTCAACACCGAGGCACTGCAGGCCGCCGAAGAAGCACGGCTCCCCACGCGTCCGGGGAAGGGCTACCGCTCGGTGGCGACAGAGTGGATCGGCGACGTCGACAACGGTCTCGATGCCGACTTCGAATGGGTGTATCACGACGGCCCGGATAGCGGTGTGCCCGAGTGTTCCGGAAACAACACCGCAGGCTGCTGGTTCGACCGGCATATCGTCCTCGGTCGCCTCGGATCACGAGACCTCGTCATGGGAGCCGCCTACGACCCGACGGCCGACACGTCGAACGGAGATCGGGGCGGCTCCTCGCTGGCCGCCACGCTGGCCACCTCCACCCATGCCGGGCGCTACGTCTACACCTGGAGTCAGGCCTTGGCATCCATGACCGCAGGGCAGCTGCATCCGCTGCGGGCGATCCCCTCCTCGGAGGCCGACACCGGGATCAGCGATCCCCGGCAGAATGTGGCGCCGGTGCCCGACTACACCCAGGACTGCGTCGCGGGAGGGATCGACAACTCCAAGCCGTGTCTCGACGCGGCGCTGCAGGCCATCAACCACGCCCATGCACTGGAAGGAATCCGCCCCATGGTGTTGCCGGCGGACTTCGCCCAACTCAGCATTCCCGACCAGCTCTTCATCGCGGTCAACCTGGAAAGGGTTGACCGCGGGCTCGCGGCCTTCGGTGGCCTCACGACGGGCCTCAACCGCAATGCGCAGCGGGGCGCAGCTGCCGCCGATGACCCACCCGACCCGGGGAGGTCCTACGACCTGGACGACGCCGAGTGGGCCGGCGGGTCGTCGAACGGGCTCGACGCCGATTACGGCTGGATGTACGACGACGGGTTCGACAGCGGCAACCTCGACTGCCTGCATCGCGGCGCCCCCGGCTGCTGGGGTCATCGCAAGGGCATCCTCGACGACTTCGGTTCCGGGCCGAACCTGGTCATGGGCGCGGCCATCGATGTGAACGGCGACACCCACCGCGGCGACCGCGGCGGCACTTCTATGGCGGTGACGCTGGCCGTTGCCGCCGCGCCCGTCACGACGTTCACCTACAGCTGGGCGGAGGTCGTGTCCACTCTGCCGCCTGCGGCAGCCTGAACCCGCACCGTAGGGTGGCGTGATGCCGCCACAGCCCAAGCTCTACAGCAATCCCGCGTGTTCGAAGTGCCGCACGGCCGTGGCGCTCCTCGACGAGCACCACGTGCAGGCGGACACGATCGCCTACCTCGACGTGCCCCCGAGCGTGGAAGAACTCAAGGACCTGATGCGGCTACTCGACATCGACGACCCGCGCCTGATGATGCGAACCGGTGAATCCGTCTACGTCGAATTGGCGTTGGCAGATCAGGAAGATGATGCGCTCCTGCAGGCGATCAGCCGGCATCCCGTTCTTTTGGAAAGGCCGATCTTCGTCGTCGGCGACCGAGCCGTCATCGCTCGTCCGCCCGAAAGACTCCTCGAGCTCCTCTGACGATCCCCGGCGTTGCCGCGACGGCCCCCGTATGGTGTGCGCGCACGAACGGTACGCACCGTGCACGAACGGGGGACGACAATGACCACTTCTCTGGTGTTCTACGGGATTCTCGGCATCGCCAGCACGGTGGCTGCCTTCGTCGTGAACCGACGCCTCTTCGCAGGAGGGCACGCAGGCCGGGTCTCGCTGCTGGAAGGGACGTACTACGCGGTCGGCGTGTGCTCGCTGCTCCTCGGGTGGTACTTCAACGTGCGCTACGTGCACCAATACGGCCACCGGGCCAGCTACATCGACTACACGAAGATGCTCTTCTCGAACTGGGCGGCGGATTCCGCCGCCCAGGACTACACGATCGTCAACTTGGTGCTGCTGCCGTTGTGGACCATCGTCGAAGGCCGGCGGCGTGGGCTGCGGTGGGCCTGGATCTTCTTCGTCATGAGCCTGTTCACGAGCCTGGCCTTCGCCGTGGCGTTCTTCCTCGCCTTCATGGAGCGCCAACTGCGCTACAACCGGTCGCTGACGCCATCCAGCACGGCATAGCCGCAGTTGTAGCCGGGAATGAAGGTCACACCGGGCCCGCCGTGGCACCCGGCGCCACATAGGTACAGGCCCTCGATGGGCACTGGGGCATCAGGCCAACCCGTTGGTCCCGGACGGAACGGACCCATGAACTCCGGCTGGAGCAGTCCGTGCGTGAAGTCCCCACCGGCACAGCCGAACATGAGCTCGTACGTGTAGGCCGGATAGAGGATCTGGCGCTCAATCAGGTCCGGGAAATTCGGCGCCGCCCTGGCGATCTTGGCGACGAGGCGCTCCGCCATTTCATCCCGCAGTCGGCCCTGGGTCTCGCGATCGCCGATCGGCAGGTAGAAGGCGAAGCTGCTGGCGGCGTGCATCCCGTCGGGAGCCAGCGAGGGATCATCGAGCGAAGGGATCTGCAGGTTGAAGCTCGGGGACGACGGAACCACACCCCGCACGCACCCCTCGAAGTCCTGCTGCATCTGCTCGGCCGTCCCGAAGAACGTGACGTTGCGCCCCAACGCCGTCTCGTTCAACGCCTCGTACGGGACGCGGTATTCGGGTAGTCCGTTCAGTGCGAAGTGAGCCTGGAAATAGGCCGCCCGATGATCAATGGCACCGACACGCCGGACGAAACCTTCCGGGAGGCTGTCCGGATCGAGCAGATTGGTGAACGTCGTCGTCGGATCGAGGTTGGACACGACGACCGGCGCCGTCGCCATGACGCCGTCACCGAGTTCGACGCCGATGACCGCGCCATCCTCCACCACAATGCGGGACACCTTGGCGTGGCGGCGGAGCTCGCCACCGTGCGATTCGAACAACCGGGACAGGTGGTCAGCAATGGTGCCCAGACCGCCGCGTACTTTCGACATGGTGGCCGTTCCCGGTGACGCGAGGGCGAAGGCCAGGCAAAGAGCGCTCCCGGGAGAGAACGGGCCCCGATACGTCGAGTTCACGGCGAGGAAGGCGAGCATGCTGCGCACTGGCGCGTGTTTCACCCGGTCCGGCAGGAACCGGTCGACCACATCCATGACACTGCCGAACATGGCGGTGCGAATGGCTTCCCGCTCCGACTCATTGGCGGCGCACGCCCACATTTCGTCAAGCGACTTGGGTGGTGTGCGGACGTCGAAGCGCCCGATGGCGCGTGCCGGAGCGTCGGCCCAGGCCGCCACCTCGGCCATCCCGAGGACCGCCTCGATCCCGATCGTCTCGCCCAGGTGCTCGAGCAGCCGTTCCGGATCCGAGTACAGCAAAATCGGAGGTTGGCCGTCCTCGCTGATGCTGGCGGACTGGACCTCGGGCTCATAGATCGGGCAGGCACCCAGCTCCAGGTCCTCGAAGATCTGGTTGGGGACGGGGAACTGAATGGATCCGGCCAGCTCGAAGCGGTAGCCGCGGATCAGCTCGGTCGTCGATGCCATCCCGCCGATGAAGTGGTTCTTCTCCACGCACAGGACCCGCAGTCCACCCCGGGCCATGACCGTGGCGGCAGTCAGGCCGTTGTGACCCGCTCCAATCACGATGGCGTCGTAGTCGGGCATTGCTGGGACTGTAGCGATTTCCAGCCCATTCGGCTGGTTCTGTCGATCCGATGATTAGAGAGGCCACCCTTTGGCAATGCTCCAGGCAGGACTGAAGGAGGGACCATGAGCAAAGGACCAAGCAGCCGATCGGGTGGACCGGACGCAGGGGTGGACGAAACGACGAGGACCGAAGAGCTGTTGGAGGCAGCTGCATCCCACACTGCAGACCGTCCGCCGACATCGGAGGAAGAAGCCGCGGCCGAATCCAACACGCTCGACCCCGAGGTCGCCGACCACGAGCGGGAGATGGGGAAGATCGGCGCCGAGGTGAAGGGCGAGGGTCAGATCGACTGAGCGTCAGCCCCGGGGCGTGGCGTAAGCCCGCCGTCTGGAATGTGTCGACGGAGGTCGCCGGAGCGATCCGCCTCATGCGCATCGAAGCGCTCTGCACAGCGGTCAGAGCAGAAGTAGTGACGCTCGGCGGCCTGGTCGCGTGACGCCGGTGCGTGTGCCTTCTCGACCTGCATGCCACAGACCGGGTCCCGCGCGTAGCCATCCCCTCCGCCCAGCCGATCTCGATTGCGGTACAACCAGTACAGGACGCCGAAGAGCGCCAGGAAGATCAGGTTCAGGTATGTCGTGTAGTTCCAGGAGAAATGCGCCGGAGCGATGGTGGTGGGCCGCGCCGTCGGCACCAGTCCGGCCGCCCGGAAGAGAAGCTCCGTGAGCAAGCCTGCGGTCGCCATGAGGGCCCAGAAGACCGAAAGCATGCGGAGCATCAGCCGCGTCCCGTAGTACCGGCGGTAGATCAGCAGTAACGGGAAGGCGATCAGATCGGCGAAGATGAAGGCGATCACGCCGCCGAAGGAGATGCCCCCACTCCACAGCGCAGCCGCCAGGGGCACGTTGCCGATGGAGCAGACGAAGCTGATGATCGCGATGAACGGGCCGACGATGGCGTTCTCCACGCTGGTCCAGAACCCGTGCCCGGTGATGAAGACGGCCTGCCAGACCGCTGTCGGCACCAGCACGGCCAAGAACCCCGCCACCGTGTAGCCGATGAGTAGCTCCCGCCGCACCATGGTCAGATCGGACATGGTGTACGTCGCGCTGTCGGCCCAGGCGGCCGCCGAACGGAGCCGCACCTTCAGCGGCAGGCGGCTTCCCGCGCTGTCCGTCGCCGCGCCGTGCTGGTGTTCGTGGTCGGTTGCATCCTCCGCCGCCTGCAGTCGTTCGCGTGCCTGCACCACGAGGCGCCCGCGTAGCCATAACGCTCCGAGCGTGGCAAGAAGAACGATCATGATGATGCCGCCGATGAATTCGCTGACGGCGAACTGCCAGCCCATCAGTACAACGAGCACGATCCCCAGCTCAATCACCAGGTTGGTCGATGCGAACATGAAGACCATGGCCGCAATGAAGTCCGCCCCCTTCACGAACAGCGTCTTCGCCATGGCGGACGCCGCGTACGAGCACGAAGAGGACACCATCCCGTAACCCGAGGCCCGGAGGACGGCAGGGGTCCGGTGGTCGCCGAGCCGCTGGCGCATGGCGTCGCGACTGACGAACGCCTGCACGGCCCCGGCCAGGCCGAAGCCGAGGACCAGGGGCCACAGGGTCGCCCAGAACATGAAGAAGCCCTCGCGGAGCGAGCGCCCGATGTCGACCAGGACGGTGGCCGTTGCCAGCATGGAGATCAGGAGCGAACGAGCCGGCTGATTGCGGCTGAGGCCTCGTTGAGCTTCTCGGTCGCCTCGTCGCCACCTTGGCGGACGGCGTCCGAGACGCAGTGGGCCAAGTGGTCGTCGAGCAACTCGAGCGCCACGGCCTGGAGAGCCTTGGTCGCCGCCGAGACCTGCTCCAAGATGTCGATGCAGTAGCGGTCCTCGTCCACCATGCGCTGGATCCCTCGGACCTGGCCCTCCACCCGCCGGAGACGCTTCTGCAGGGCGTCCTTGCTGTCGATGTAACCCGGTCGCATGCGATCCTCCTTGTACTGCATACTCCTATAGGGTATCAGCAGGAGGACGCCTTCGGACCGGGCGATGTCCGGACCGGGCAATCAGCCCATGGTCTCGACGACGCGCCGCATGCCCTCCCGCCAGGGCACCTCGGTGTGGCCGAGGATGTCGTGCATGCGCGTCACGTCCGGCCAGATCGGCCAGGGCGCGGCGGGGTCGTAGCGGATCAGGGCGGGGAGGCCGACCAGCTCGCCCAGGTAGGCGCAGTACTCCTCTGCGCTCACCGTCTCGCTCCCGGCGAAGTTCACGACCACCGGGTCGGGTGACGCCACCTCGAGCGCCCGGACAGCCAGGCTGACGTAGTCGTCCTCGTAAATCGGGTTGTAGTGGTTCGGAGCGTCGGGGTGGAGGATGACCTCCTGGCCGCGGAGGATCCGCCGCAAACGATTGACCGGCGTGCCGCCTTCCGGTCCATAGGTCGAGAAAATGCGGATGATGGTCAGCGGGCTGCCCGCCTGCTCCGCCGCATAACGCACCACCGCCTCCCCTGCGATCTTCGACAGGCTGTACGCCCCGAGGTGGACCCCGGGTGGATCGTCCTCGCGCAGGGGGCGCTGGCCCTGATACGCGTACGCCGATCCCGTGGAGCAGTACACGAAGGCGGCTCCCGGACAAGCCGCCACGAGACGGCCCGAGCCCTGCGGCGTTCGTCGCAAAGACCGCTTGCCAGTCTGCATCCTGCGCCTCGCGACCGAGTCGTGCCGCCGCATGGAAGACGTGGGTGATCCCGTCGGGTAGCTGGCGCGGGTCCATGTCCCCTACGTCGGCCACGACCGGCGTAATCCCGGCCTCCTCCAGTCGGACCCGGTCGCCTTCATTCCGGCAGCGCGCCAACCCGAACACCTCATGCCGGGAGGCCAGAGCTCGGGCGACGGGGAAACCGACCCGCCCCGTCGCCCCGGTGACCAACACCCGCCAGCGCGGCGGGTCAGGCGATGTCGGAGAGGTCATGCTCCACCGTAGGACGAACACGTCCCACAGGGCGGCTACTCCGGATTCAGGCGGCTCCGAGCGAATGGAACTCGGTCGAAAGATGTCCGCTTCGTCTGGCGCGCTGCGAGCGCCAGAGCTCGACCTCTCGCCGAGGACACCGCTCTCGCCAGAACCGCGCCTCCTCGCCGGTCACGGCAGAATCGGGGCGAGCAGCGCAATGAGAGGAGAGGAGTCGACGATGGCCACGTTCGTCCTTGTGCACGGCGCCATGCATGGAGGCTGGTGCTGGCGCGACGTCCGTCGCCGTCTGGAACAAAACGGACACGTCGTCCACTGCCCGACCCTCACTGGGCAGGGTGACCGCCGCTCCGCCCTCACCCCCGAGGTCGGTATTGAGACACACGTCGGCGACCTCGACGAGGTTCTCTGGTTCGAAGATCTCTCCGACGTCCATCTCGTCCTCCACAGCTACGCCGGCGTGCTGGCGGGCTTGCTGGCCGAGCGCGCCGAGGAGCGGCTGGCGTCAATCGTGTATCTCGGGGCGTTCGTCACCGGCCCCGGCCAGAGCCTGCTCAATGTGGAGCCGCCGGAGGTCGCCGAGCGCTACCGCCGACAGGTGGCCGAGGCGGGCGAGGGCTGGTTCCTCCCCGCGACCGATGCGTTCCTCGGGCAGTGGGGCATCGACAACGACGCCCTGCGCCAGTGGGTGGGCCCGCGGCTGACCGACTTCCCGTTCCGCTGCCAGATCGAACCGACGCAGTTCGACCCCGGCCCGCTCGGCCGCCTGCGCAAGGTCTACGTCGCCCACACCGATCCCCCGCTGCCCAGCCTCGGGCGGTTCGCCGAAGCGGCCATTGCGGCTGGGTGGGAGACGCACGAACTGGCGTGCGGCCACGACATGATGCTCGCGGCACCCGACGATACGGCCGACCTCTTGGAGCGCATCGCTCTGGGCTGAACCAGCGCCCGACCGACAACGGGGTCACAGAGTCGTTGCCTTTGCGGCCCGGAGCGACGACGATGTGGCGTACTCGACACACCGCCAGCGCCGGCGTGGAGGGTGCGAGGAGGACTGCGGTGACCCGGAGGTTGGCCGAACGCGTCGTGGCCTGGCGCTGGTACATCATTGCCGCCTGGGTCGTGCTCGGCATTGTGCTCGTGACCCTGGCCCCCTCGCTCACCAGCTTCACCTCCTCGGGTTACGGCCTGCCTGCGTCGTACCAGTCGACGCAGGCACAGACGATCGCCGTCCGCGACTTCCCGTCCGTGGCGTCGGCCTCGGGCATCATTGAGGTCAACGCCGCCGATGGCTCCATGCTCACGGCGCCCGATCTCCAGAAGATTGATGCGCTGGCCACCGCGCTGAACGACGATCACATCGGGTCGGTCCGCTCGGTGACCACCTCGCCTCTGTTCCTGGCCAAGAACCAGAAGATGCAGCTGATTCAGGTGGCCATGGACGGGCAGCCGGGCGAGGACGGACCCAACGCCGCGGTCAAGACACTGCGGGCGCAGACGGACGACCTTCTTGAAGGACTCGGGCCTGCGTGGCCAGCTCACCGGGAGTGCCGCCATTTCGGTCGATCAGGCCACGGCTTTCAACCGGGCCGAGAAGATCATCTCCATCGCCACCGTGCTGTTGATTCTGTGCCTGCTCGCGTTGGTGTTCCGTAGCGTCGCCATCGCGTTCCTGCCCCTGCTCGTCGTCGGGTTGGTGCACCAGATGGCCAGTTCGCTCACCGCATGCTTGGCACAATGGTTCGGGTTCTCCGTCAGCACCGAGTTGGCGCCCCTCCTGATCGTCGTGATGTTCGGGGTCGGCACGGACTACATCGTCTTCATGCTGTTCCGCTACCGGGAGGAACTGGCCACGGGGGCGGATCCGCACGAAAGCCTCATGGTTGCCGTGTGCCGGGCCGGCGAAGTCATTGTGTCCGCCGCGCTCACCGTCATGCTCGCCTTCGCCGCACTGCTGTTCGCCACCATCGGCCAACTACGCTCCCTCGCCCCAGGGCTGATCATCGGCGTGGGCCTGATGTTGCTCGCCGCCCTGACACTGGTACCTGCGATCCTGAGTCTCTTCGGGGCCTCCCTCTTCTGGCCCACGACCCCCAGGCCGCACGATCCGGCACACCGGACGCGTTCGGAACGGATGGGGGCGACGGTCGCCAAGCGCCCCGGCATCATCCTCCTGACCAGCGTCATCGTTCTGGTTGCCCTGGCCACCGGTGTCCTCAATCTGAAGGTCACCTACAACCAACTGGCCGAATTGCCCCAGAACAATCCCTCGACAGAGGCCTACAACACCATCTCTTCGGCTTTCCCGGCGGGTTTCCTGGGACCGAGCCAGGTTTTCGTCTCGTCGACGGCACCGCTCGATCCCACCGCCGTCGACGCGCTCGCCGCCAAGCTCGCCCACACCCAGGGCGTGGCACAGGTCCTGCCCGTGCAGTACGGCACGGGGAAGGACACTGCTCTGGTCGAGCTCCTCCTGACTGCCGATCCCTATTCGAATCAGGCCATTGCCGACATCGCCGGCCCCATTCGCGCCGCCATCGCCGGGAGCGTGCCCGGTGCCACTGTCGTGACCGGCGGGCCCACAGCCACCCTGACCGACGTGAAGACGGCGCTCCAGCACGACACCCGGAACATCCTCCTCCTGGCGCTCCTCGTCGTGGCCGTGATGCTGGCGATTCTGTTGCGCGCCCTGGCCGGTGCCGCCTACCTGCTGATCGGCATCCTCTTGACCTACGTGGCGACCCTCGGCGTGGTCGCGTACATCTTCATCAGTTGGCTCGGTTACGACGGGCTCGACTTCTCGATCCCCATCATTGTGTACATCTTCGTCATTGCAGTGGGCACGGATTACAACATCCTCATGGCGACCCGGCTGCGCGAGGAATTCCAGCGGGGCGTCGAACCCCACGAGGCAGCCCGTATCGCCATTGTCGAAGGGGCACCCGCCGTGACGGCGGCCGGAATCATTCTGGCGGGAACCTTCGCGTCGCTGCTGCTGACCGGGATTCAGCTCCTGGAGGAGATCGGTGCAGCCGTAGCCCTCGGGGTGCTCTTGGCGTCGAACGTGCTGGCGACCCGGATCGTCCCGACGCTGGCCGCCTTGCGGGGCTTCCACTTCTGGTGGCCGCACCACACGCACACCAAGACGGTGACCGACCGGGATGAGCTGGTGTCACACCTCAGCAGTGCCGTGCCGGTACCGGTCGGGGGCGAACCGGACTAGAGGGCAATCAGGCCGGCCCGTTGAACGGCGATGGCTGGTTGAAGATGACCGCAAGGCTGACGATCTTGTCGTTGCGCACGCTGAAGTAGTTGGACATCACCAGCTCGTCGGGCAGGTTCGTCCTGTCGTAGGTGCCGTCGTAACGTGCTCGCACAACGGTGTCGCCGTAATGGTCGATGACCTCACGCACGTCCATCGTGACGTGGTCGCCCACCATCTCCTTGGCCACCCAGGATCGGATCGCATCGATCCCATTGATCTCCCGGCGGGCGTCGTTGACGTAGGCGTCGAGTGCGAACGTGGCGACGACCGCGTCGATGTCGAAGGCATTGACGGCAGCGACATGCTCGGCGATGATGCCTGACAGCTCGGTGGTGTGCACGGGTCTCCCTTCTGACTGCATCTGACGACATCACCGTGCGGCATCCCGACGCGGGAGAGTCAAGCCACTTTCGCCCGCTTGACTCTCCCCCAGGGGGAGGGTCGAAACTGGAGTCGTGTCATCCCCCCTGGCCATCGGTGACTTCTCACGGGCCACCCACCTGAGCGTCAAGACGTTGCGCCACTACCACCGCCTCGGACTGTTGACCCCGGCCGAGGTCGACCCGGACTCGAGCTATCGCCGGTACAGCGTCGAGCAGATCCCCACCGCACAGGTGATCCGGCGCTTCCGCGACGTCGACATGCCGTTGGACGAGATCGGCGCAGTGCTCGACGCACCCGACGTCGGTACCCGCAACGCGCTGATCGCCCAACACCTGGCCCGATTGGAAGAAGGACTGGTCCAGACCCAGGAAGCGGTCGCCTCGTTACGCGGGTTGCTCCAGGGCCCTTCGCCCGCACTGCCCATGGAGCACCGTAGCGAGCCGGCCCTGCAGGCCGCTGCCATCAGCGAGTCGGTCAGCCTGGGCGACCTCGGCCCCTGGTTCCAGGGTGCACTCGGGGAACTCTCCGCCACCCTTGACGCGCAGGGTGTGACGACGACCGGCCCGCCGGGGGCCGTCATCGCCGACGACTTCTTCGTTCGAGAACGCGGTGCCCTCACCATCTTCGTCCCCTCGGCGGAGCCGGTCAGCGCAATCGGGCGTGTGGAGGCATGCACTCTGCCCGCCGTCGAACTGGCGACGATTGTGCATACCGGGTCCCACGCCGACATCGACCGCTCCTACGGCGCCCTGGCGACGTACGTGTCGGACCACGCACTCGGCGTGGACGGTCCGATCCGGGAGCGCTATCTGATCGGACGGCTCGACACCGCAGACCAGGGCGCGTGGCGAACCGAGATCGGTTGGCCCATCTTCCAGACGGGGCCGGTGGCCTGAGCGAACGCGGCGGCCGGGCGATCAGGAGCGGCGGGGCCCCCGTAGCCACTCGGCGACGATGCCCGCCACCTCGGCCTCACTCTTGCGCAGCGAGTGGTCGCCGTCGACGAGGTGGCGCGTGACCGGACCGGGGATGCCGGCGGTCTCCCGCTCGAGCTCTTCGGGGCTGGCAAACGCATCGCGCCGCCCCGAGACGAAAAGGCACGGCAGGTCGAGCCCGCCGAAGTGTTCGGTGCGGAGGCGCTCTGGACGGCCAGGGGGGTGGAGCGGGTAGCTGACCAGGACCAGCGCGGCCACACGCAGGCCCCCGGCGGCGGCAAGCGAGCACATGCGGCCGCCGAACGAGCGGCCGCCGATGGCGATCCTCGCGGTCGGGACCGAAAGCCGTTCCGCCAGTGCGGCGGTGGCGGTGCGAACCGTTTCAATACAGACGGCCGGCGGGTCCGTGCGTCGCTTCCCGGCGGCCTGGGCGGGAAACTCGACGCGCTCGACGGTCACGCCGGTGCGCGTCACCGCCTCGTCAATGGCGACGAGCCCCGACTGCTCACGGCCGGCGCTCGCCCCCGGGGTGAGGATGAGCCCGGCTATTCGTGCGTTGGCCATCGGACCATTGTGGCCCGGCGTTCCGGTCAGGCGTAGGCGTCGACCTCGGCGAGGTATCCGTCCCGCACGGCATCGGGCAGAATCGCCGCGAGGAAGGAATTGCGGGCGAGCTGCAAAATCGTCTCACGCCCGAGGTCGAACGCCTCGGCCACCGCCGCCAGGTTGTCGGCGACATACCCGCCGAAGTAGGCCGGATCGTCCGAGTTGATCGTGACCAGGAGGCCGCGCTGCATGAGGACGTTCACGTCGTGCTGGCGGAGCGAGGGAAAGACCTGCAGCTTCACGTTGGAGAACGGACAGACGGTCAGCGGGACCTGCTCGGCCACGAGACGCTCGACCAACCGGTCATCGTCAAGGCAGCGCACGCCGTGATCGATGCGCTGCACCTCCAGCAGGTCAAGCGCCTCCCAGATGTACGCGGGCGGACCCTCCTCACCGGCGTGCGCCACGCCCGGCAGGCCGAGCAGGCGGGCCTGGGCGAAGGCCCGGGCGAACTTCGAGGGAGGGTTTCCGACTTCGGCCGAGTCGAGACCGACCGCCGTCAGGTGATGGATGAACGGGCGAGCCTCCTCCAACGTCTGCAGCGCCTCTTCCTCGCTGCGGTCACGCAGGAAGCACAGGATCAGGCCCGATGACAGCCCGAACCGCGCCCTGCCTTCGTCGAGGGCCCGGCTGATCCCCACGCAGCAGGTCTCGAAGGAGACACCACGGCCGGTATGCGTCTGCGGGTCGAAGAAGATCTCGGCGTGGCGTACGCCCTGGCCGGCAGCCCTCGCGAGGTAGGCCAGCGTGAGGTCGTAGAAGTCTCGCTCGGTGAGGAGTACGGCGCAGTTGGCGTAATAGATGTCGAGGAAGGACTGCAGGTCTTCGAAGACGTAGGCGCGACGGAGTTCGGCCACATCGGCGTAGGGCAGCGCCACGCCGTTCCGCGCCGCCAGCTCGAAGACCAGCTCCGGCTCGAGCGTGCCCTCAATGTGCACGTGCAACTCCGCCTTTGGAAGGCGCCGTAGGAAGATGTCTGTCTCTGTGTGAGTCATGGTCCCGCCATGGTGGCCCACGCGGACCACTGGTCGGGCCTCGGGACCTAAGAGGAATCAAACCCTCCGTTTGCCCTGTACTGTAAGCGGAGTGAATCTCCGGATACGAGACGGGCGGTACCGCCGCACACACCGTGATCTCCTCGTTGCCCGCATGCCTCCGACCGAGACCGCACTGGCCCACCGGCCGCTGTCCCAGAGCCAGATGGACGGCACCCTCTCGACGCGCGACGCCTCGTGAGCGCGCCGACCACGACACTGCCGACGTCGGGCGCCGGCACGCCCGACAAGGCGACGAGCCGGGCCCACCTCTGGATCCTCGTCATCATTGCGGGCGCGCAGCTCATGGTCGTGCTCGACACGACGATCATGATCATCGCCCTGCCCTCGGCTCAGCACGCCCTCGGGTTTTCCAACACGGACCGGCAGTGGGTGGTCACCGCCTACACGCTCGCCTTCGGCGGCTTCCTGCTCCTGGGCGGGCGCATCAGCGACATGTTCGGGCCGAAGCGCACGCTGATGATCGGCGTGGCCGGCTTCGCCTTGGCGTCCGCCCTCGGCGGGGCATCCCAGACAACGCTCATGCTGATCGGCGCCCGCGGGCTCCAGGGACTCTTCGGTGCACTCCTGGCCCCTTCGGTGCTGTCGATCCTGACTTCGACCTTCTCCGACCCCGCGAGAGGGGTCGGGCATTCGGGATCTACGCCACCATCGCCATCGCCGGGTCCGCCTTCGGGCTCATCCTCGGCGGCTTCCTGACCCAATACGTCGATTGGCGCTGGTGCCTGTATGTCAACCTCCCGATTGCCGGGTTGGTCCTCTTCGGCGCCCTCCGGCTGATCCCCACGCGGCCGGGCATTCCGGGCATAAGGCTGGACGTGCTCGGCGTCATCCTCGGCTGCGGCGGTCTGGTCGCCCTCGTCTACGGGCTGGGCGAAGCCGGCACCAGCGGGTGGGGGGCCACCGATGTCGACGTGGCCCTGATCGTCTCCGTCGTGCTTCTCAGCACGTTCGTCCTGTGGCAGAGCAAGGGTCCCAATCCCCTCCTTCCGTTGCGCGTCGTGCGCAACCGGAACAGGGCGGGCTCGTTCACGACCATCCTGCTGGCCGTCACCGGCATGTTCGGAACCTTCCTGTTCCTGACCTACCTGTTGCAGACGATCGACCACTTCTCACCCCTCAAGACCGGCATCGCCTTCCTCCCACTGATGGCCATGAACGCGTTGGCGGCCACGCAGGTGGCCAGCCGCCTGATGCCACACGTCCGGACCCGCCTGCTCGTGGTTCCCGGCCTCCTCCTGGCGGCACTCGGCGTAGCTCTCTTCACCCAGTTGACACCCGACGCCTCGTATTGGAGCAGCGTCCTGCCGAGCGAGATCCTCCTGGGTTTCGGGCTGGGGCTGGCCATCGTGCCCTGCATCAGCACCGCCACCCAGAACGCTGAGCCGAAGGACGTCGGCGTCACGTCGGCCATGACCAACACCTCGCAACAGATCGGCGCTTCCATCGGCACTGCTCTGCTGAACACCATCGCCGCTGCGGCCACGACGACGTACATCGCAACGCACCATGTGCAGAGCAAGGGCGACGTGTCCCGGGCCACGGTCCACGGCTACGCCGTGGCGAGCGGATGGGCCGCCGGAATTCTGGTGCTGGCGGCGGTGCTGGCAGGCATTCTGATCAACGTGCATCCGGGCCGGTCCATCGAGCCGGACGGCGCTGGTGCGGTCGGCGACGGCGTCCAGTCCGTCGATCCCGCCCTCGTCTCACCCGAGTACTGAGGACGGCCTCAGCCCGGCGACACGAGCGCCCGCAGGTCGGCCAGCATGATGACGTCTGCGCGGCGCGGGAGGATCCTCTCGAGGAGGAAGGCGTGCACATCCGCGTCTGTGTCGGCACAGCCGTCGGCCAGCACGATGGTGCGATAGTCGAGGTCGTGCGCCTCGATCACCGTGGACAACACCACCCCGCTGGTGCTGATGCCCGCCAGCACGACGGTGTCGATCCCCATGTCCTGCAATTGGTCGTGCAGGTCAGTGGTGGAGAAGGCCCCGACCCGGGTCTTGCGGACGACCACGTCCGCGGCGGCTGGCGCCACCCGTTCGACAATGGCCGTGGTGGGCGAGTCAGCGTGGAGCGCCCGGCCCGAGCCGCGCAGTGACGCGCCCATCCGGCTCGTCTCGGGAACATCGAAGTCCTCGTCCTCGAAAGCCACACGGACGTAACCGATCTGTCCGCCCCATTCGCGGACCAGATCGATGGCCGCCCGCGCTCGTTCCACAAGCTGGTCGGCCTCCGGGACCCGGGCCACAATTCCCGCCTGGTAGTCCATGACGAGCAGCGCGGTGTGTGCGGCTTGCAGCGGTGGGATCTGATCGGTCATCGGGTCGAGCTCATTTCTGGTTCGGGGGCGGGCAGGACAACCGGACCGGCAGGACCATCCGTGGCGCGGGGGCCACGCAGCAGAGAAGCCAACCCGGCAATGACGGAGAGTCCGGCCGAGAAGGCGAACACCACGTCGAGCCCCTGGCGGAAGGGCCCTGAGATCAACTGTGGGAAAAAGGCGTGCCCGGTGAGGATGCTCCTGCTTGACGCCGAAAGGGTGGACAGCGTGCCGCTGGGGGCGAGTAGGTGCTGGACCGGATTGACGCCGAGCAAGGCAGCGAACAGCGAGGCCACCGGCGGCAGGGAACCCACGTGATGGGCCACCGCCTGCGGGACACCGTGCTGATGCAGCCCGCTGGTGAGAGTGGTCGAAAGCGTGCCGGTCAGGCCGGCGATCATGAGCGAGAAGAAAATCCCGATGGAGAGTGCCGTACCCGAGTTCTGGAATGTCGCCCGCATGCCGGAGGCCGCGCCACGCAAGCGAGCCGGGACACTGCTCATGATCGATGACGTGTTGGGTGCGGCGAACATTCCGCTGCCGATGCCGCCGGCCGTAATGAGCAGCGCGAAGGCCCAGTACGAGAAGTCCACCGGGAGAAGCAACAGCCCGATGAAGCTTCCGCCGAACACCACTGTCCCCGCGGTGGCCATGCCGCGGGAACCGAAGCGGTCCGACAGAGTGCCGGCCAGGGGGCCGGAAATCAGGAACCCCGCCGTGAGCGGGAGCAAGAAGATGCCGGCCCACAACGGCGTCTGGCTGTACGAGTATCCGTGCAGGGGCAACCAGATGCCCTGCAGCCAGATGATGAGCACGAACTGGAGGCCACCGCGCGCCACGGACACCGCAAACCCGGCGATATTGCCGGCCGTGAAGGCGCGGATGCGAAACAGGCTGAGCTGGAAGAGCGGATCGAGCACCCTGGTCTCGATCACCACGAAGGCCGCCAGCAGGAGCGCGCCGCCGACGAGGAGCGCGTCGACGGCCGGGCTGGCCCAGCCCTGTGCGTGATGGCCATAAGGCTGAATGCCGTAGGTGACACCAACGAGGATGGCGCCGAGGCCGAAGGCGAACGTGATGTTGCCCCACCAGTCGATGCGCCCGCCTTGCCGGTCGCTGATTTCGCGGAGCTTCCAGTAGGCCCACAGCGTGCCGAACACCCCAACCGGGACATTGACCCAGAAGACCAAGCGCCAGTTGACCGCGGCCAACAGCCCGCCGGCAACCAGACCGACGAACATTCCCGCCAGGGCGGCCACCTGATTGAGGCCGAGCGCGAAGCCCCGCTGCCGGCTCGGGAAGGCATCGGTCAGGATGGCCACCGAGTTGGCGGTGAGCATCGACCCACCCAGCGCCTGGACGAGCCGCCACCCGATGAGCCACTGCGCGCCGGCGACGCCGAGAAACGGGCACACCGACAGGAGGATCGAAGAGATGGTGAACACGACGAATCCTGCGTTGTAGATCTTCACCCGGCCGAACATGTCGCCCAGTCGCCCGAAGGTCACCACCGTCACCGCCTGCACCAGGCGGTAGCCCATGATCATCCACAGGAGGTAGACGATGTTGCCCGGAGCCAGAGGATCGAGATGGATGCCCCGGAAGATGGCCGGCAGGGCAATGATGACGATGGAGCCGTCGAGCGTGGACATGAACACCGCCGCCGTGGTGTTGGCCAGGGCGACCCAGCGGTAGTTGTCGTCGACCTTCGCCGACGGGTCCTCTTCCACCACCGCCATCAGGTGCGCTGAGCCAGTCGTTCGATCAACGGGGCGACGGCGCGCAGCTGTGCCAGCTCGGCGGAGGTGAAGCCGGACGCCAGGGCCTGGGCCATGGCGTCGGTGCCGGTGGCCCGCCGCTGTTGCAGCGCGCGCCGTCCCAGCGGCGTCAGCGACATGACCACTTTGCGGCCGTCCCCGGGGTCGGGCTGCCGCTCCACCAGTCCCCGCTCTTGCAGGCCGGCCAGGGTGGCGCCCATTGATTGGGGACTGATCTGCTCCTGCTTGGCCAGCGCACTACTGGTGGCCGGGCCCTCCCTGTCCAGTCGGGACAGACAGGTCGACTCGGGCATGCTGAGCTCGCCATCGGCCTTCCTCTGGCGCAACCGGCGCACGAGCGAGCCGATGCTGGAGCTCAGGTCCCTCACCAGTTCGTCGATGCCCGGGTCGCTCACCATACCTTCAGGTGACCTTATCAGTGTGCCTTACTACATGCGAGGCCATGGTCAGGCGACCAACTCGGGGCCCGACCACTCGAAACCCTCGCCGTCGACGAGCTCGAACTCGGCCTGGGCGGCGTCCCGGGCACGCGGCGGCGTCGGACGACTCGACCTCCTTGGTGCCCGGCAGGTGAACCAGGAGGGCCACCATGACCAGCGCAGCGATGCCGAAGAGAGCGGCGACAGCAAACGTCACATCGAGGCCGTTGACGAGGTGGGTCGGGACCACAGCGCCGGCCTTGAGCTGTGCGTGGCCGGCGGCCGCGCTCAGCACCGTGACGAGCACCGCCAGTCCCAGCGCCGCCCCCACCTGCTGGGTGACGTTCACCAGGCCGGACGCCGCGCCGGCGTCAGCGGGGTCGACGTCCGCCAGCCCCGCTTGCGTCAGGGGAACCAACGCCGTCCCTGAACCGGTGCCGAGGAGGACGAGGCTGACGAAGATCTGCAGGTACGACGCGCCCGCGTGCAGCTGGCTCGACATGAGCAGCGCGACCACGGTGAGGCTGATGCCACCCATGATCAGCACCTTGGGGTGAACCCGGCGGATCAGAACCTTGCTCACGAGTTGTGACGACAAGAACACCGATGCCGGCACGGGCAGGAAGCACAGTCCGGTGCGCAGGGGCGAGTAGCCCTGCACGTCCTGGAGGAATTGGCCCACGAAGAAGAACATGCCGTACATGCCGGCGTACATGAGGCCACGGGAGACGTTGGCCGTCGTGCGAGTCCCGCTGGCGAACAGGCGCAGCGGCACGATCGGCTCCTCGGCCCGGGTCTCGATCCGCACGAAGACACCGAGCAGGAAGGCGCCGACGGCGAGGGAGCCGATCGTCAACAGGCTCGACCAGCCGCGGGTGCCGGCCTCGACGAGCCCGAACACAATGCCGACCATGCCCAGCGTGGACGTGACGGCGCCGGCGATGTCGAAGTGGCCGGTACGACGCGGTGTCTCCTGCAGGGCGACACGTCCGACCAGCAGGACGACGATCCCAATGGGGACGTTCACGAACATCACCCAACGCCACGACACGAGCTGTGTCAGCGCGCCGCCCGCCACCAGGCCGATGGCCCCGCCGGCGGCCGACACGGTCGTGAAGAGGCCGATGGCGCGGACCCGCTGGGGCCCGTCCGAGAACATGGTGGTGAGAAGGGCCAGCGAAGAAGGCGCGGCGAGAGCGGCACCGGCGCCCTGCAGGGCACGGGCGGAAAGGAGCATCCAGCCCGAGGTGGCCAACCCGCCGAAAAGCGAGCTGAAGGTGAAGATGGCGATGCCGGCGAGGAACGTCCGGCGTCGGCCGAGCAGATCGCCCGAGCGTGCCCCCAGGAGCAGGAGGCCACCGAAGGTGAGGAGGTAGCCGTTGATGACCCAGGAGAGCTCGCCCCCCGAGAGTCCGAGCCCTTCTTGGATGTGCGGCAGGGCGACGTTGACGATGGTGGTGTCCAGGACCACCATCAGCTGGGCCGTCAGAATGACGAATAGAAACACTGAAGGGCTCTTGAGCAGGGACTTCAGGCGGCCGGGTGGGCCGGCGGCGGGAACCCCGGCGAGCGTGGGACGGGGTGTGGCTGTAAGTGAAGAAGGCATTTGATTCCGATCTCTCCGCTGGTATTCTGGTAAGCGGAAGCTTCCTCCGGTTAGTATACGGAGGGTGCCTCCGCTTTGCAAGACTGTTTTTTGGCCTGGCTCTGCCCGGGGAGGGAACGCAGGAGAATGACAGCGGAACCGAAGACGGCAACGGTCGAACGCGTGGACGAGACCGTGACTCGCCCCATGCGGGCCGACGCCAAGCGGAACTACGAGCTCCTCGTCACTGCGGCCCGCAAGGTCTTCGACCAGGAGGGCGGCGGAGCCTCCATGGAGGCCATCGCCAAGGAGGCGGGCGTCGGGATCGGCACGCTCTACCGGCACTTCCCCAAGCGCATTGACGTGGTGGAGGCCGTCTACGTCGACGACGTCGGCGAACTCGAGACCGTGGCACGGACCGTGAGCGCCGACCTCCCGCCGTGGCCAGGGTTCGTGGCGTGGCTCGAGGCCTTCGTACGCTACGCGACGGGCAAGAAACGCTTCATGAACGAACTCCACGAGGCGTTCGAGAAGGATCCGGCCCTGCGCTCGGCGTCACGTGAGCGCATTGAAGGCGCCCTGGGCATTGTGCTCGAACGGGCCCAGGCGGCGGGCGTGGTGCGCTCGGACATTGACGCGCCGGACCTGATGCAGCTTCTCGGGTCGATGTGTATGAGCGCCACGCTCACACAGGATCAAAGCGCGCGGTTGCTCGTCATGATCGAAGACGGCCTGCGCCCGCAGGCGTAGACCTCGCACATACGGCCATGCGGCGTCTCCTTCCGTGGGCGCTGCTGCTCCTGCTCGGCATCGGAACGGCGGCGGGCGCCGCCGTGGGAGCGACGGAGTCCCTCTCGGCCACGTCCGCCGGCAACCTGGCCGGGCCGGCGGCACGGCAGTGGCTGACCGGGGTCCTTGCCGCGACGAAGGCTGCAGGGACGGCGCATGTGGACTTGATCTCGGTGACCGCCAGTCCCGACCCGAACATGCGCGGGTCCGGTGCGGGGAGCGGCGTCGTGAACTTCGCCACGGAGGACTTCCGACTCAGCGTGACGGAGCACAGCATCAGCTTCTCCTCGGAGAACGGTGGCCCGCTCCACCCTCAGGCCGAGACGAACACGAACGAGCAGATCGCCATCGGCCAGTCCGTGTATGAGAACTTCGGCCTCCCCGGCTTCCCCGACAACTGGAACGAGCAGTCGTTCCCACGCGACACCGGCGTGCTCGGGTTGGGCTCGGCCGATGCGTTGGGTGCGGTCCTTTCTCCGCTCGGGAGACCGTTCAGTGTTGTCGCCGTGACCAACCTCGGAGCGGTTGTCGTCAGCGGCGCGGCGGTGACGCGCTACCTGGTCGAGATTCAGGCGGAGCCGCGCACGGGTCACGGCTGCCCGAAAGCGGCAGGGAAGCAACGCAAAGCACTGACGGGGCATGTGCGTCGTCTGGGTCGATGACCGGGACCGGCTCGTGCAGGCCCGCGTCATCACTTCCCTCAGCCGCAAAGCCGTGGCCGCCATCACCAAGGACGACCCCTCCTTTGACGGTCAGACCTTCGGCCCGTTCACCGTCACGAACACGCTCCGGTTCTCGCAGTTCGGAACGCCCGTGCGCATTATGCGGCCGCCTCTCAACCGTGGGCGCGGCAGCTCGACCTTCTCCGTCGGCGCAGACAGCTCGGGACACAGCTCGGCCGTCTTCTGCGGCTGAACCGTCCTCTGCTTCAGATGCCCGATTGCTCCGTGCGCACCGGGGCCGGGTCGGGCACATGGGGCATCAGTGCATTGGGCGGGATGGTGCCCAGCCGGCCTGCTTCGAAGTCCTCAAGTGCTTGGCCGATTTCCGCTTTCGTGTTCATGACGAAGGGCCCGTAGTGCTCGACTGGCTCGCCGATCGGTTGGCCACCGAGGATCAGCGCCTCGAGGTGGTCCGTCCCACCCGGCTGCGTGTCGTCCGCGCGTAGCGAAATGAAATCGCCCGCGCCGAATGTGACGAGCTGCCCGCTGGCGACCGGTCGGCCGTCGCTTCCCACGCGTCCCGAACCGGCCAGCAGATAGACCAGTGCGTTGAAACCGGGATCCCAGGGAAGCTCGAGCAGTGCGCCCGGAGCGATCGACGCGTGCATGAAGGCCATGGGCGTGTGCGTCGAACCCGGGCCTCGGTGGCCGGCGACGTCGCCGGCGATGATGCGCACCAGGGCCCCACCGTCGGTGGAGGACACCAAGGTGACGTCGCCCGCCTCCAGCCCCTGGTAGGCCGGCTCAATCATCTTGTCCCGCGACGGCAGGTTCACCCACAGCTGAATGCCATGGAAGAGCCCCCCGGACACAACGAGCGCTTCGGGTGGCGTCTCAATGTGCAGAATGCCCTTGCCGGCGGTCATCCATTGCGTAGCCCCATCCCTGATGACTCCCCCGCCACCGTGTGAGTCCTGATGCTGGAACGTCCCGTCAATCATGTAGGTGACCGTCTCGAACCCGCGGTGGGGATGCCACGGCGTACCCTTCGGTTCCCCCGGCGCGTACTCGACCTCTCCCATCTGGTCCATGTGCACGAACGGGTCGAGTTCCTGGAGGGAGACGCCGGCGAAGGCGCGGCGCACAGGAAAGCCCTCGCCCTCCAGCCCGCGTGGTGCGGTCGTGACGGAGCGCACCGGACGCTCCGCTGACTGCGCCCGGTCGAGCGCCGGCACGGTAGGCAGGGTGGTCAGGTCACTGACGGTGACAGCGGGCACGTGAACCTCCGATCGTTGTGGGCCAACGGCCGCCGACGCGGCCGCTCACCCTGTGCAGGATACGGGCGCCTCAGTGGAGGTGGCGCTCCCAGTCGGCCGGAACGCGGCCTGCGGGGCCCGGGGTGGGCTGACTGGCCGGGTGCTGCTGCGGCGGCGCCAGCCTGGGGCCGTCGTAGTACTGCTCTGTCCTGTAGTCCCAGAACCAGTCCTCACCGGGCTCGAAGCTCCGGACGATGGAGTGGCCGTCCTGTTGGGCGTGCTTGCTGGCGTGCTGGCTCGGCGAGCTGTCGCAGCAGCCGATGTGGCCGCATGCAGCGCAACGGCGGAGGTGGAACCACCATCCGTCCGTCGCGAGGCACTCGACGCACCCGGTACCGCTGGGCTCGACCGCTGGGTTGATGGGCTCGTCGGCCATGTCGTCGCCCTACCCGGCCAGAGCGTCGCTCCGCCGGGGCAGGACCCACCCCGGCCGAGGAAAGTGGCACGTGTAGCCGTTGGGATAGTGCTCCAGGTAGTCCTGGTGCTCGGGCTCGGCCTCCCAGAAGGGTCCCGCCGGCCCGACCTCGGTCACGACCTTGCCGGGCCAGAGCCCGGAGGCCTCGACGTCGGCGATGGTGTCCTCGGCCACCCGCTTCTGCTCGTCGTCGACGTAGAAGATGGCGGAGCGGTAGCTCAGCCCCACATCGTTGCCCTGACGGTTCTTGGTCGTCGGGTCGTGGATCTGGAAGAAGAACTCCAGCAGGTCCCGGTAGGAGGTCACGCTGGGGTCGAAGGTGATCTCGATCGCCTCGGCATGAGTCCCGTGGTTGCGGTAGGTCGCGTTGGCCACGTCCCCCCCGGTGTACCCGACCCTGGTCGATATGACCCCGGGACGCTTGCGGATGAGATCCTGCATGCCCCAGAAGCATCCCCCGGCCAAAATGGCCTTTTCAGTTGTGGCACTCATGACTGGGCCACCTCCTCCTTGTTCGCTCCTCCATCGAAGAGCTCCGTGTACTGACCGTATCCCTCGGCCTCGAGGTCCTCGTAGGGAACGAAGCGCAGTGCGGCCGAGTTGATGCAGTAACGCAGGCCGCCCTGGTCCGGGGGCCCGTCGTTGAAGACATGGCCGAGGTGGCTGTCGCCGTGGACCGAGCGGACCTCGGTCCTGACCATGCCGTGGCTGATGTCCGAGTGCTCGACCACGTTGGCCGGCTCCAGCGGAATGGTGAAGCTCGGCCAGCCACAGCCGCTGTCGAACTTCTTGAGGGAGGCGAACAGCGGCTCCCCCGACACGATGTCGACGTAAATGCCGGCCTCCTTCTTGTCCCAGAACTCGTTGTCGAAGGCCGGCTCGGTGGCGGCCTCCTGGGTGACGGCGTACTCCCTCGGGCCCAGCTTCGCTATGGCCTCGGGGTCCTTCTTGTAACGGTCGCTCATCTCAACTCCTTTGCCACCCACTGGTGGCTCTCTCTATCCAACTACTAGAACGCCCTCTTGTCTCCATTGGTTCCCGAATTCAGTGCGGGGACGCACCTTTCCGAGAGCTCGGGCGCCCCGCTCGGCGAGAGGGCTCTGACCTCGGCTTCTTGAGCCTCAGGAGTGAGGGCGACCCGTGAAATCCCCGGGCGCCGACCAGCCGATCCGTCGCCCCCGGCCCGTCCCGATGCCAATTCTTCCAGCCGGACAGCTCAGGTACCCTTCTTCCGGGCGCACATCGGCGGGGGAAGCCACCCACCGGTGGCCG
>CAWACN010000026.1:0-16513 GCA_963780525.1 uncultured Acidimicrobiaceae bacterium
CAACACCGGACACACGACCTGAAGGGGAGCCATGTCGGAGACCAGCGAGATCGACCTCGTCACAGCAGAGGTCATCAGATCGGCCATGGAGACGGTCTGCTTCGAAATGGCGACCTACGTGTCCCGCACGGCGACGACGCCGATTCTGAACCAGTCCAACGAGCGCAACGCCACGATCCTCGACTCCGAGGGCCGCCTGGCCGCGCTCTCGGTCGGCATTCCCCAGTTCATGCTGTCGAGCACCCTCCCCGTCCGCTTCGCCATCGACTTCTTCGGAGACGAGCTCAAACCCGGCGATGTCATAGTCGCCAACGACCCGTACCACGGCGGCGGGCACCTCCCGGACTTCAACGTGTTCGCCCCGGTCTTCGACGACGGAGGACAACTGCTGCTCGTCGCCTCCATTCAGTGCCACCACGGTGACACCGGCGGAGCCGTACCCGGTGGGTACAACACCATGGCGAAGGACGTCTACAGCGAGGGCACGCGCTACCCCCTCCTGAAGATCATCGACGGCGGACACGAACGCCGGGACGTCATTCTGACGATGCGGGCCAACAACCGGCTTGCCGGCTTCATCGGCGACCTGCGGTCTCAGGTCGGAGCGGCCCAGCTCGGTGCGACCCGACTGCAGGAGCTGGCCGCCCACTGGGGCGCCGACACCATCCGGGCCGCCGTCACCCACACCATCGACGACGCCCGCAGCCGATTCTCCGAAGAGATCCGCGGCTGGCCGGACGGCACGTACGAGGCAGACATTTACGTCGACAGCGACCCGCAGGGCAACGAAGACCTCCACGTCCATATCGCCGTGACCGTCGACGGGGAGCGGCTCATCCTCGACTTCGAAGGATCCGACACCCGTCCGTACATTTCGGGCTGGTCCACCTTCGGCAACACCCGGGGCAACGCCATCGCCCAGCTGGCGAGCCTGGTCGACCCGACCATTCCGAAAAACGAGGGGTTCTTCGACTGCGTGGAGCTGCGCGTCCCGCTCGGCTGTTGCCTCAACCCGGTGGAGCCGAAGCCGGTCAGCTCGGGCACGCACCACCCGGGTGTCGAGGTCGGTGACGCCATTGCGGTCGCCATGTCGCAGATCATCCCGGAGCGCTGCGCGCCGCAAACCTACAAGTTCGGCAGCCCGCGCCAAATGTGGGGCGAGGTCGACCCGCGCACAGGCCAGTCGTTCTTCGACCACGGTGGCGAGGTCAGCGCCGGCTGGGTGAACGGCGTCGACGGCGTCGACGGTTGGGGTGCTCTCGCTCCGGCCATGGGCAACCTCATCAAGGCGTCGGCCGAACTCAACGAGCGGCTGTTCCCGCACATACTGCGAGGCCGCAATTATCTGACCGATTCGGGTGGGCCCGGCAAGTTCCGCGGCGGCTGTGGCAGCCACTTCATAAAAGAGGCGCGCACACCGACCTCCATCAGCCAGTACTGCGTCAACCAACGCCACATCCACCCTGGTATCGCCGGCGGGCTACCGGGAAGTCCCGACATCTGCTTCGTCAGTAAGGGGACCGAGCGCGAGGTCAGGGTCTCCCCCGTCGTGACCGCGCACCTGCTGGAAACGGGTGATCAACTGGTCTACGACTTCGGCGGGGGCGGCGGCTGGGGTGATCCTCTCGAGCGCGACGTCGAAGCCGTGCTGGACGACGTGTGGGACGAGTACGTGTCGATCGAAGGCGCGCACCGCGACTACGGCGTCGTCATCACCGGCACGCTCGAGGCCATGGACCTCGCCATCGACTACGACGCCACGAAGCAGCTCCGGTCGGACCGGTCCGAGGAGGGTGGGGCATGAGCAGCGACCGCTACCGCATCGGGGTCGACGTCGGCGGGACCTTCACCGACTGCGTGTTGCTCCGGCCGGACGGCTCCATCATTTTGGAGAAGACGCCGACGACTCCTGAAGACCAGTCCGATGGCGTCCTGGCCGGCATCGCCCGCTTGGCCGAGGCGGAGAATCTCGCCGACGCGGCCGCGCTGCTGGGGAACACCGCGTCGGTGGTGCACGGCACCACGGCGGCGGACAACAGCATGATTCAGATGACCGGAGCCCCGACCGGCCTCCTCGTCACCGAGGGCTTCCGCGACGAAATCGAAATGCGCCGTTGTTACAAAGAGGACATCTGGGACCCGAGCTACCCGGCCCCCGAGCCCATCGCCCGCCGCCGGGTGCGGCTCCAGGTGGACGAGCGCGTCACCAGTGAGGGCACCGTCGACCGCGTTCTCGACGAGGAGGGTGTGCGCAAGGCGACGGCGCGCCTGCGGGCCTTCGGCGTCACCTCAATCGCCGTGTGCTTCCTGCACAGTTACCTCAACCCGAGCCATGAGCTGCGGGCACGGGAGATCATCCTCGACGAGTATCCCGATGTGGAGCTGATCTCCCTCTCCCACGAGGTGTGGCCGAAGCCACCCGAGTTTGAACGGACGTCGACCACCCTCGTCAACGCGTTCGTGGGTCCACCCATCGTCCGCTACCTCGATCGCCTGGAGACCCGCCTGCAGGAGGCAGGATTCTCCGAAGAGCTTCTCCTCGCCACCAGCTCGGGCGGCGTGGCCACTCCGCGGGCAACCAAGACACGGCCTCTCGCCACCATCAGCTCCGGGCCGACCGGCGGTGTGGTCGCCGCCGCCAGCGCGGCCACAGCGGCCGGTCTCGGCGACGTGGTCAGCGTCGACATGGGAGGCACGAGTTACGACGTCTGCCTCATCCGCGGCGGGCGACCGGAGGTCAAGACCGACTGGAACTGGCGCCACCGGTACTGCATCGCCCTGCCGATGGTCGACGTCCACTCCATCGGCGCCGGGGGAGGATCGCTGAGCCGCAACCGGGCTGGCACGCTCACGGTGGGACCGGAATCGGCCGGGAGCATTCCGGGGCCGGTGTGCTACCGGCGTGGCGGCACCGAGCCCACCGTGACCGACGCCGACCTTGTGCTCGGCCGCCTCGACCCCGCCGCCTTCTGGAGCGGAAGGCTGGACCTCGACCTCGAAGGGGCGCGGCAGGCACTGGCCGCCGTCGGCAAGCCGCTCGGCTTCGACGCGGAGGAAGCCGCTGTGGCCACCGTGGCCATCATCGACACCCACATGTGCGACGCCGTCCGACGCATCCTCTCCCTCGCCGGCGCCGATGCGCGCGAACTCGACCTCGTCGCCTTCGGCGGCATGGGTGCCGTCCACGCCGCCCGTCACGCCGCATTGTTGGGCATGCGCCGCGTCCTCATCCCCCGCGCCGCACCGGCCTTCTCCGCCCTCGGCCTGCTCACCGCCAACCACGTCATTGACGAGGCCCGCACGCTGCAGGGTGACTGGCGGGCGATCGACCTCGGGAGGCTGAGCGAGCTGGCCGAGGAGCTCATGACCTCCGCCGAAGATGCTCTCCAGGCCGCGGGCATCCCCGCCGAGCGCCGGGTCTACGAATGGCGGATCAACCTGGTGTACCCAGGACAGACCTTCGATGTCGCCATCCCGCTCGAGAAGGCCGCGGGGAGTCCCATCAGTCAGGAGTCCCTGGAAGCCGCAGTCAGCGAGTTCCACCGCCGCAACGAGGAGGCCCGTCTGATTGAGGCCCGCTCACAAGAGCCGGTCGTACGCGGCGTGCGCTTGCTGGCCACCGGGCTGGTCGACCAGCCGACCGAGTTGCTCGGCGGGGGGTGCCACCCCCCGGTGGCCAGCAACACCGGACACACGACCTGAAGGGGAGCCATGTCGGAGACCAGCGAGATCGATCTCGTCACAGCAGAGGTCATCAGATCGGCCATGGAGACGGTCTGCTTCGAAATGGCGACCTACGTGTCCCGCACGGCGACGACGCCGATTCTGAACCAGTCCAACGAGCGCAACGCCACGATCCTCGACGCCGAGGGCCGCCTGGCGGCGCTCTCGGTCGGCATTCCCCAGTTCATGCTGTCGAGCACCCTCCCCGTCCGCTTCGCCATCGACTTCTTCGGGGACGAGCTCAAACCCGGCGATGTCATAGTGGCCAACGACCCGTACCACGGCGGCGGGCACCTTCCGGACTTCAACGTGTTCGCCCCGGTCTTCGACGACGAAGGAAAACTGCTGCTCGTCGCCTCCATTCAGTGCCACCACGGTGACACCGGCGGAGCCGTACCCGGCGGCTACAACACCATGGCCAAGGACGTCTACAGCGAGGGCACGCGCTACCCCCTCCTGAAGATCATCGACGGCGGACACGAGCGCCGGGACGTCATTCTGACGATGCGGGCCAACAACCGGCTTGCCGGCTTCATCGGCGACCTGCGGTCTCAGGTCGGAGCGGCCCAGCTCGGTGCGACCCGACTGCAGGAGCTGGCCGCCCACTGGGGCGCCGACACCATCCGGGCCGCCGTCACCCACACCATCGACGACGCCCGCAGTCGATTCTCCGAAGAGATCCGCGGCTGGCCGGACGGCACGTACGAGGCGGACATTTACGTCGACAGCGACCCGCAGGGCAACGAGGACCTCCACGTCCATATCGCCGTGACCGTCGACGGGGATCGGCTCATCCTCGACTTCGAAGGATCCGACACCCGTCCGTACATTTCGGGCTGGTCCACCTTCGGCAACACCCGGGGCAACGCCATCGCCCAGCTGGCGAGCCTGGTCGACCCGACCATTCCGAAAAACGAGGGGTTCTTCGACTGCGTGGAGCTGCGCGTCCCGCTCGGCTGTTGCCTCAACCCGGTGGAGCCGAAGCCGGTCAGCTCGGGCACGCACCACCCGGGTGTCGAGGTCGGTGACGCCATTGCGGTCGCCATGTCGCAGATCATCCCGGAGCGTTGCGCGCCGCAGACCTACAAGTTCGGCAGCCCGCGCCAAATGTGGGGCGAAGTCGACCCGCGCACAGGCCAGTCGTTCTTCGACCACGGTGGCGAGGTCAGCGCCGGCTGGGTGAACGGCGTCGACGGCGTCGACGGTTGGGGTGCTCTCGCTCCGGCCATGGGCAACCTCATCAAGGCGTCGGCCGAACTCAACGAGCGGCTGTTCCCGCACATACTGCGGGGCCGCAATTATCTGACCGATTCGGGTGGGCCCGGCAAGTTCCGCGGCGGCTGTGGCAGCCACTTCATAAAAGAGGCGCGCACACCGACCTCCATCAGCCAGTACTGCGTCAACCAACGCCACATCCACCCTGGTATCGCCGGCGGGCTACCGGGAAGTCCCGACATCTGCTTCGTCAGTAAGGGGACCGAGCGCGAGGTCAGGGTCTCCCCCGTCGTGACCGCGCACCTGCTGGAAACGGGTGATCAACTGGTCTACGACTTCGGCGGGGGCGGCGGCTGGGGTGATCCACTCGAGCGCGACGTCGAAGCCGTGCTCGACGACGTGTGGGACGAGTACGTGTCGATCGAAGGCGCGTACCGCGACTACGGCGTCGTCATCACGGGCACGCTCGAGGCCATGGACCTCGCCATCGACTACGACGCCACGAAGCAGCTCCGGTCGGACCGGTCCGAGGAGGGTGGGGCATGAGCAGCGACCGCTACCGCATCGGGGTCGACGTCGGCGGGACCTTCACCGACTGCGTGTTGCTCCGGCCGGACGGCTCCATCATTTTGGAGAAGACGCCGACGACCCCCGAGGACCAGTCCGATGGCGTCCTGGCCGGCATCGCCCGCTTGGCCGAGGCGGAGAATCTGGCCGACGCGGCGGCGCTGCTGGGGACCACCGCGTCGGTGGTGCACGGCACCACGGCGGCGGACAACAGCATGATTCAGATGACCGGAGCCCCGACCGGCCTCCTCGTCACCGAGGGCTTCCGCGACGAAATCGAAATGCGGCGTTGCTACAAGGAGGACATCTGGGACCCGAGCTACCCGGCCCCCGAACCCATCGCCCGCCGCCGGGTGCGGCTCGAGGTGGACGAGCGCGTCACCAGTGAGGGAACCGTCGACCGCGTGCTCGACGAGGAGGGTGTGCGCAAGGCGACGGCGCGCCTGCGGGCCTTTGGCGTCACGTCCATCGCCGTGTGCTTCCTGCACAGTTACCTCAACCCGAGCCATGAGCTGCGGGCCCGGGAGATCATCCTCGATGAGTATCCCGATGTCGAGCTGATCTCCCTCTCCCACGAGGTGTGGCCGAAGCCACCCGAGTTTGAACGGACGTCGACCACCCTCGTCAACGCGTTCGTGGGACCACCCATCGTCCGCTACCTCGATCGCCTGGAGACCCGCCTGCAGGAGGCGGGATTCTCCGAAGAGCTTCTCCTCGCCACCAGCTCGGGCGGCGTGGCCACCCCGCGGGCGACCAAGACACGGCCGCTCGCCACCATCAGCTCCGGGCCGACCGGCGGTGTGGTCGCCGCCGCCAACGCGGCCACAGCGGCAGGTCTCGGCGACGTGGTCAGCGTCGACATGGGAGGCACGAGTTACGACGTCTGCCTCATCCGCGGCGGCCGGCCGGAGGTCAAGACCGACTGGAACTGGCGCCACCGCTACTGCATCGCCCTGCCGATGGTCGACGTCCACTCCATCGGCGCCGGGGGAGGATCGCTGAGCCGCAACCGGGCTGGCACGCTCACGGTGGGGCCTGAATCGGCCGGGAGCATTCCGGGGCCGGTGTGCTACCGGCGTGGCGGAACCGAGCCCACCGTGACCGACGCCGACCTGGTGCTCGGCCGCCTCGACCCCGCCGCCTTCTGGAGCGGAAGGCTGGACCTCGACCTCGAAGGGGCGCGGCAGGCCCTGGCCGCCGTCGGCAAGCCGCTCGGCTTCGACGCGGAGGAGGCCGCGGTGGCCACCGTGGCCATCATCGACACCCACATGTGCGATGCCGTCCGACGCATCCTCTCCCTCGCCGGCGCCGATGCGCGCGAACTCGACCTCGTCGCCTTCGGCGGCATGGGTGCCGTCCACGCCGCCCGTCACGCCGCATTGTTGGGCATGCGCCGCGTCCTCATCCCCCGCGCCGCGCCGGCCTTCTCCGCCCTCGGCCTGCTCACCGCCAACCACGTCATTGACGAGGCCCGCACGCTGCAGGGTGACTGGCGGGCGATCGACCTCGGGAGGCTGAGCGAGCTGGCCGAGGAGCTCATGACCTCCGCCGAAGATGCCCTCCAGGCGGCGGGCATCCCCGCCGAGCGCCGGGTCTACGAATGGCGGATCAACCTGGTGTACCCAGGACAGACCTTCGATGTCGCCATCCCGCTCGAGAAGGCCGCGGGGAGCCCCATCAGTCAGGAGTCCCTGGAAGCCGCCGTCAGCGAGTTCCACCGCCGCAACGAGGAGGCCCGTCTGATTGAGGCCCGCTCACAAGAGCCGGTCGTACGCGGCGTGCGGTTGCTGGCCACCGGGCTGGTCGACCAGCCGACCGAGCTCGTCCTCGAAGAGGCCCCGCTCAGCGAACCGATCGCTCACCGTCGTGTTTTCACCGGTGAGGCATGGCACGACGAGGTCCCGGTCTACGACGGCGACACGCTCGGTCCTGGAGCACCCGTCGTCGGTCCCGCACTCGTCCAGAGCAGGTTCACGACCATCGTCCTCGCCGCAGGCGACGTCGCGCGCATGCAGCCCAACGGCGACGTGCTCATTGAGGTCGCACCGGCCTGACCGCCACTACCCCAGGCGGGTCAGCACGTTCCGTGTGATCTGTTCGATCTGCGGGTCACGCGCCGCCAAGCCGTGGGCCCAGTCCGTCGAGCCCGAGGTGAGCACGGTCGCTCCGGCGTCGTTCGTGAAGGCGCCCAGCACAGCGTGACCGTGACGGATCCGCTCCATCGCCTCGGGCTCTCGCGTCCCGAAGACCCTCGACGCGATGTACTCCAGCTCGCTGGGCTCACCCGGCTTCGGCGGCCGTGGCGCCGTCTCGCGCGTGAAGTGCCGGGTCGGGCAGGTGCCCAGGATCTCGAAGGTCGAAGGCGTCCCATCCTCGCCGGTGGGGTAGGGCAAACCGTCCCTGTAGGTGAAGACGCATCCGTCGCACTCGTAGCCCACGACAGTCGCCGCGGCACCGAGCACGTCGCCGTAACCGAGACCAGTGCCGTCGAAGATCCAGTGCCCGGCCCGATGCACCGTGTAGCCGCCGAGGCCCGAGGTCACGTTGCGTCCGATGCGGTGGTAGCCGCCGCGGGTGAACGAAACACCGGTCATGGCGTTCTCAGGACGGCCGACGACGACATCGGACCAGAACGTCGTCACCTCCGCCTCCCGCGCTGTCCCCAGCAGCGGGTCGTTCTTGAAGAAGGCCTTGTACCCGACCATGACGTCGTGGTCGTCCCCCTCTATCCGCACCTGCCACAAGGACGTGTTCCCGGAGAAGAAGGCGGCATTCCCACCGCCGGCGACGAACGTTTCCACCGTGTCCCGCATGCCCTTGGTCCAGTACTCGTCATGACCGACCGAGAGATACAGGCTGGCGCCGTGCAGCACCTCAGGATGCTCCTCCAGATCGGCATTCGTGCAGACGCCGACCTCGAACCCCTGACGTTCGGCCCACTCGAGGAACGGCAACTCCCAGTCGGGCCATCCCGCCGACCCGGCGTAGCCCGACAGGTGGTTGATCGTGATGTAGCCGACGTGGGCGGCGTTCTGCGGATCGGGCGCGCCCGTGCCCGTGACGCGCCGGCCCTTGCCGGGCGGCTTGTACAGGTACCCCGCTGCCATCGGCCGCTGCATTGAGACGTGGGTCCCCCCGGTGTACAGGTTCGGACCGCCGAAGTCGTTGTAGGCGTGCCAGGTGTTGGTCGCCAGCGCGACCACAATGCGCGTCCCTGCGGTCGGACGGACGACGAAGAATGCGTAGTCCCGCCGGACCTTGTCGCCCACGTCGATCTCCATGACGACCTCGTAGTAGCCCGAGCGCCACTCCGGGTCGATGTCCAACGTCAGAGCGGCGGGCCACCGGCACCCGCTGGAGGAGGCGTCTCGTGGGGTCTCGTGCGCACCCACCGTGACCGCGTCGGCGCTGAAGACCACGTCACGCCTGGCCCCGATGCGGGCCACCTCGACCCGCACCGGCCGGCCACCCGACGAGGACATATGCAGGCCGACCACGCCCCCGACTGAGACTGATTGCGGCCAGCAGTAACCCGTGACCACGTCGCGTGCCATCGCCCGACCCTACCCAGCGCCCACCACGTTCGCCTGCTCTCGCGGTCGTTGTTACGGTCGGGCCATGACTGACGAACTGGCCTACCTCCTGGACCGTCGGGAGATCGACGACCTCCTGACTCGCTACGCGAATGTCCTCGACAGCCGCCGCTGGGGCGACCTCGGGACGGTCTTCACGCCCGATGCCACTCTCGACTACCGCTCGGCCGGCGGCATCCGCGGTTCATTCATTGAGGTGAGCGAGTGGCTCTCCACCGTGCTCCCCTTTTTCACCTGGACCCAGCACCTGGTGCTCAACCGGGCGGTGGACCTCGCGCCGGGAGCGGACACCGCGACCTCGCACGCGGACTTCTCCAATCCCAACGGTGCTCTGGTGGACGGCGAGCCGTGGCTGTTCGTGGTCGGCGGCTCCTACCATGACCGTCTCGTCCGCACGCCTGCGGGCTGGCGGATCTGCCACCGGGTCGAAGAGACGCTGTGGTGGGACAACCCGATGCCCGGGCTCCCGGCGCTGCCGTTCCCCGTTCCTGACGACGCCTTCGCGTAGGCGCGATCAACCTCGTGCGCCGGCCGGCATCCGCACCACGGCCCGGCCGGTGGTCTCGCGCCGCTCGAGCGCTTCGAGCGCGGCGGGGACGTCAGCGAACCCAATTTCCCGGCCGATCACCGGCCGGATTGTGCCGGCCCGGGCGAGCTGCAGTATGCGGTTCCAGATGTCCACGCCCTGACCGGTCGTCAGGAAGTTCATGCCGAACGGCCGCGTCGTCCGGGGCGAGTCGACGAAGGCGAAGCAGACACCGACGAGATCGAAGTTCCCGTAAATGCTCGGCTGGATCGGCAACGGTCGCTCCTCTTCCTCAATACCTGACGCAAAGCCGATGATGAGGTGGCGGCCGTTGAAGGCCATGGCTCGGAACGTCTCGGTTGTCACCGCACCCCCAACCGTGTCGAAGGCCAGATCGACGCCCCGTCCGTTGGTGACATCGTCGACGAAGGCCACGAAGTCCTCGCTGCGGTAATTCACGCCGTAGTCAGCGCCGAGCGACCGGCAGAGCGCCACCTTCTCATCCGTGCTCGCGGTGCCGATCACGGTGGCCCCGAACGCCTTGGCCAGTTGCACAGCGGCGGAGCCGGCGCCCCCCGCCGCTGCGTGGACCAACACGACGTCGCCCGGTCCGACGCGGCCGCGGACGCGCAGGGCCAGGTAACTGAGCAGGTACGGGAAGTACATGGCGATGGCCTCGGCCGCGCCGAGCCACGCGGGGACCTGCTGGACGCTGGCGCCGTCGAGGAGGACCGCCGACGCGTAAGCGCCCTGTGCCCCCGCGGCCACCCCGACAACCCGACGCCCAAGCAGGGCCTCACAGCCCGGGCCGGCCGCCTCGACGGTTCCTGCTGCCGCCATCCCAATGACGAACGGGGGCTCGAAGCGCAACAGTCCGTAGCGGCCCCGGATGGTGTCGATGTCGTTGAAGTCCAGACAGAAGGCCTCCGTGCTGATCTGCACTTGGTTGGGGCCCGGCTCAGCGATCTGGAGGCTTTGGATCTCCAAGGCTTGGGTCGGCGCGGCCAGCCGCTGCACCACCCAGGCGGTTGCGGTTGTCGCCGTCATCGGGCGCCTCCATAGGCGACCGGGAGTGCCTTAATGCCGTTGAGCCACGAGGAGCGCAGTCGGCGCGGTGGTGCCAGCAGCCGCACGTCGGCCAGCTCGTCGGCCAGCACGTCGAACATCACTCGCAGCTCCAGCCGGGAAAGGTTGGCCCCGATGCAGAAGTGCGAGCCGCCGGCGCCAAAGGTGACGTGCGGGTTCGACGTGCGGCCGATGTCGAAGCGCCCAGGGTCGTCGAAGACCTCCTCGTCGAAATTCGCCGAGGCGAAGTACAGGCCCACCCGGTCCCCCCGCCGCACCAGCTGCTCGCCGACAGTGACGTCTTCGGTGGCCGTGCGCTGCAGCACCACCGCTGGTGAGGCCCAGCGCAGCACCTCGTCGACCATGGTGACGGGGCGTTCGAGGCGCCAGCGCTCCCATTGCTCCGGATGCTGCAGGAAGGCCAGCATGCCGTGCGTGATCGCCTGCCGGGTGGTCTCGTTGCCGGCGACGGCGAGGATCATGAAGAAGAACGCGAACTCTTCGCTACTCAGACGCTGGCCCTCCGCGTCGGGTCGGACGAGCCGGCTGGTGACGTCGCCGACATCGTTCTGGAGCCGCGCCTCCGCGGCCGCATGGGCGTAGGCGAACATCTCGACGACACCCGAGAGGTCGGAGGTGGCGTACTCGGGGTCCTCGCTCCCCGCCATCTGATCGCTCCAGCGGAAGAGCTGAGGGCGATCGTGGTCCGGGATCCCCATGAGGCCGGCGATGGCCTGCAGGGGCAGGTGGCGCGCCACGTCCAGCACGAAGTCGCCCGTGCCCTCCTGCTTGGCCTCCCACACAATTCGCTGCGCCCGTTCACGCAGCTCGTTCTCCAGGCCGGCCAGGGCCCTGGGCGTGAAGCACCGGTTCCCAACGCGACGCACCCTGGTGTGCCGGGGCGGGTCCATGCACAGCAAGAGGTTGTTGGTCGACTCGCCCGTGGCGTCGGACTCGTCCAACCGGCGCACGAAGGCGGAGTGGGCCTCCGCGGACCACTCCGTCCCCCGGGTCACCGTCGTGACGTCGGCGTGGCGTGTGATCGCCCAATACCCGCCGTCGCCGTACGCCGCCACCGCCGGCTGCGGATTCCAGCGCACGGGCTGGTGCTGACGCAGCCAGGCGAACTCCTTGAGCGGCAGATGGTCGGCCACCAGGTCGGGATCGCTCAAGTCGAGGTGCACATCCACGGGCGTCAAGGGCACGACGGCGGACCTCCTTGCGTGACTCAGGCCTCTTGTCATCGGACCGTAGGCTTTGATACGACACGGTGTCAACTAGGCTGGCGGAGCGATGGAATACCAGGTCACGATGCCGTTCAAAGGGGTGAGCGCCGACGACCGGCGCATCGGGCGGCGGGACCGGTTGGTGCAGGCCGCCTACGAGATCGCCGGCAACGAGGGTGCCGGCGCGCTCGGTGTCGGGCGCGTCTGCCTGGCCGCCGGTCTCACCAAGCGCTACTTCTACGAGAGCTTCGCCACCCTGGCCGACCTTGGGAGCGCTGTCGTCGACCACGCCATCGCCGTCATGACGGCACGGGTCCGGCCGTTCCGGCCCGATGGGCCGGGGGCGCCGCCCCGTGCCTGGCTCCAGGCCTTCGTCGAGGCCCTCGTCGACGACGAGTGTCTGGCCCGGGTGCTTCTCGCCGAGACCCACGGCGGCGCACTCAGCCCGTTCCGACACCAGATCATTGCGGAGGCGGTCGCTGCTATGGCGCCGCCAGGCTCGGATCCGCAGGCGGACCTCAGTGCACGCCTGGCCGCCTACGCGCAGCTCGGCACGCTGACCGAGCTGTGCCTCGCTTGGCACCGGGGGACGCTGGCGGTGGAGCGGGCCGCGCTGGTCGATGCCCTGTCCGACCTCTTCGTGCGCATCGACGGCATTCGCGGGGCCATGGGGAGGGCTCCGGTCGCTGAGACTCTCTAGCGCTGCAACGGGCATCCTCCGTGCCTGTGCAACCAGATTGCAACCAACTCTGCAGCCTCAGTTGTCCGACAGTAGAGATATGCCATGGCGAGAGAAGGGGCGGGCACGCCCGCGCTGGCGCACGAGTGGTGACGCCGGCGTGACAGACGGACCGACACCTGAGCCCGGTGCCGACGCCGCTCCGCCTGGCGAACCCACTCCGACCATGGAGGACGTGACATCGCTGGCCGGCGCCATGCTGAAGCTCCCCGACAGCGTCGTCATCGTCGACGAGAACGGCAACGTCACCTGGGGCAACTCGTCGGCGCAGCAACTGTTCGGACGATCGCTGGCCGACACCATCGGCACCTCCGGCCTCGACCTGGTGCACCCGGACGACCACGAGCTCGTGCTTCGCTCGCTCACCTCCATTCAGGACAAGGACGTCGGCGACCCCATTGAGATCCGCGTCCAATCCGTCACGGGGTGGCGGCTGGTCGAGATCGTCGGTACGCCCCTGCGCCTCTCGGGAAAGAACCTCGTGCTGTTGTGCCTACGCGACCTGACCAAGCGCCGGCGTTTCGAGCTGGCCAGCGGCCGCGAGGCCCGCTTCCGGTCACTGGTGCACAACGTCGGGTCCATCATCATGCTCGTGTCCGCGACCGGGCTCCTCGAATCCGCTTCGGGCGCGATCACCCGACTGTTGGGCCACGACCCCGAGCTCATTGAGATGCGCCCGCTGACCGACATCGTCGCCGAGCCCGACCGCCGGCCACTCATGGCAGCCCTGAGCGAGGCGGCCGGGGGCGCGACGGCCGCCCATCCCGTCACAATCAGGGTTCATCTCCTCCGCCATGACGGCAAGTCCACCGTCGCGTTCGAGCTGAGCATCGTCGACCTGATCGAAGACCCCACCGTCGAAGGCTTCGTGATCTCGGCGCACGACGCAACGGCACAGGTGGCGGCCGAGAACCAGCTCAGCGAGACACTCTCGCTCCTGACCGCCACGCTCGACTCGACCGCCGACGGCATCCTCGTCGTCGACAACGCCGGGACGATTACCGGCTTCAACGGACGGTTCTCCGAGATCTGGCGCATCGCCCAGAACTTCGTCGCCATCGGTGACGATTCCGCCAAGCTCACCTTCGTCCTCGATCAGCTCCTCAACCCGCAATCGCTCCTGGCCCGACAGCGCGAGCTCGTACCACAATCCGGAGAACGAGAGCTTCGACACACTGGAGTTCAAGGACGGGCGCGCCCTTGAGCTGACGTCTCGACCCCAGACCGTGGACGGCGCCATCGTGGGGCGGGTCTGGAGCTTCCGCGACGTCACCGACCGCATCCGCCTGGAGGACGAGCTCGAGTACCGGGCCTTCCACGACTCCTTGACCGGACTGGCCAACAAGGCGTTGTTCCAGGACCGCCTCGAACACGCCCTCGCCCGCATCAGCCTCACGGGCTCCCACCTGGCTGTGCTCTTCATCGACCTCGACGACTTCAAGACGGTGAACGACAGCCTGGGGCACGGGGAAGGGGACCAGCTGCTCAAGCGGGTGGCGACGGATCTCTCCGAGTGCCTGCGGCCCCTCGACACGGCGGCCCGTCTCGGCGGGGACGAGTTCGCCGTCCTGATCGAGGACGTGTCGTCGCGGGAAGACATCACCGCTGCTGGCCGGACGCATCCTCGAGTCGCTGCGGTTGGCCGTCCCCCCGGGAACCCGGATTTCCGCTTCGGCCGGCAGCATCGGCATCGCCTTCGACGAGCCGGGCATCACGAGCGAGAAGCTTCTGCGCAATGCCGACATCGCCATGTACAAGGCAAAGGAAAGCGGCAAGGACCGCTTCGAGGTGTACCGCCAGGAGATGCACGCCGCCGTGCTGGCACGCATTGAGCAGGAGCGAGAGCTGCGGGCGGCCATTCACGACGCCGACCTCCTCACGCATTATCAGCCGATCTACGACCTCGCCACGCGGCGGATCATCGGCTTCGAGGCCTTGGTCAGGTGGGCCCACCCGATCGGTGGCCTGGTCGATCCGCGACTGTTCGTCCCGCTGGCCGAAGAGCTGGGACTCATCGGCGAAATCGACGCCTTCGTCCTCCGATCGGCCTGCCTGCAGGCGCGAGAGTGGCAGGAGCAAGGACTCTGGAACCACGGCCTGGTCATGAGCGTCAACCTCTCACCGGGCCAGCTCATGGACCCCGGCCTGGCCCAGCGCATCACCGCCCAGGTCGAGGCGTGCCAGTTCGATCCCCGTTCCCTCATTCTCGAAATCACCGAGAGCGCGATGCTGGCCGACAACGAAACGACCGTGCGCAACCTGGTCGAGTTGCGATCGACCGGCGTGCGCATCGCGCTCGACGACTTCGGGACGGGTTATTCCTCCATGTCACATCTGGACCGACTGCAGATCGACATCGTCAAAATCGACAAGTCCTTCACGCAGACGCTCGGATCAGGTGACGACTCGCACAGCCTGGCCGCCGCCATGGTGCAGCTGGCGCACACCCTCGGCTATGAGACGATCGGCGAAGGAGTCGAGAACCCGGCCCAGGAGAACGCCCTCCGAACACTGGGTTGCCGTTTCGCCCAGGGCTATCACCTCGGTCGTCCGCTCAACGTCGAATGCACCGACCTCCTGCTCCGGTCGGAGAGCACCCTCGACCCTGTGGCCCGGACCGTCGTCAGCGACTGAACCCCGGGTCAGGCGAGACGGGCGCGTACCTCGGCCGCCAACTCGACCGAGCGGTCCGCCGCATCGGCGCCGAGCTCGGCGGGGATGGGCGACATCGTCCTGATGATGACGTCAGTGAATCCCAGTTCTTCGAAGACGGAGAGTTGCTGCGCCACGCTCTCCGGATCGCCGTACGCCACGGCGCCGCGCTCGAAGCCCCGGTAGCCGGCGGCGACCAGGGCATCCCCCACTTTCTCGGCCTCTGCTCGGTCCTCGGCGATGAAGACGTCCTTGCGGATCGGGATGCGAACCGGAGAGCGGCCGTGGCGGGCGCAGGCCTCCCGGTAGAGCGCGATGTCGCGCGCTGCCGTCTCCGGCGTGAGGTCGGCATTCCCGTACCAGCAATCACCGAGCCGGGCGGCGCGGTCGATCGCCTTGGCCACGCCGCCACCGATCCACCATTCGGTCCCTTCCGGCGGGAGCGGTGCGACCCGGGCCCCTTGAATGCCCCAGAGCTCGCTCTCGACCGCCTCGCCCCGCAACAACGCCTGGGCGACGATGATGCCCTCCTCCAACCGGGCCGCCCTCTGGGCAAGGTCAGCGCCCATGGCCTTGAATTGCGCGCCGCCCCCGCCGAGCCCCGCCTGGACAATGAACGGCCCGGACGACAGGGCAGCCAAAGTCCCGATCTGTTCGGCCATCAAAACGGGATTCCACAGCGGGACGAGAAACAGGCAGCCAGCAGGGCGGTCCGTCCATTCCGCCAGCAGACGACCGAGCATCGGGACGTTCTGCACGTACCCACCAGGACCAGTCGAGTGGTGGTCCCCCAGGGTCAGGGAATCGAGGCCGGCCCGGTTGGCCGCCCGCGTCTGGCCGAGCACCATGAGCGGCCCCTCTCGCTGCCCTCGGGGCCCGTTCGTGGAGAACGCCGTGCCGATGGAGATGCCGATACGCATCTCCTCGGTCTACACGTCGCGTCGCTCGGATGGGGTCTTCTAAAGGATGTAGAGCATCTCCTGATACGTGGCGAGGGGCCACAAGTCATCGGCGACCAGCGTTTCCAGCTCGTCAGACGCGGCACGAACCGTGTTCATAGCCGGGAGATCCTTCTTCTGAATGTGCCAGGCCTCCTCCTCGGTCGTCCCTCCGTGGTCGTGGCCGAGCTCGTCGCGGAGGGTACCGATCCCCTCGCGTAGCCCCTTGATCGCGGCCGACACCTCATCGAGGGTTGTGGAATCGGACT
>CAWACN010000027.1:0-21812 GCA_963780525.1 uncultured Acidimicrobiaceae bacterium
TTGATGACCTGGGCCAGCTTCCAGCCGAGGTTTGTCGCATCCTGGACACCCGTGTTGAGACCTTGCCCCCCCGGCGGGGCGTGGATGTGGGCGGCGTCGCCTGCCAGAAGGACGCGTCCATCGCGATAGGACACCGCCTGCCGGGTCATGTCGTTGAAGCGGGAGATCCAGGTCGGGCTGTGCACCCCGTAGTCCGTCCCGTCGGTGGCGATCAGCGCCTCGCTGAGGTCCTGCAGGGTTGGTGGACCTGTGTGATGGAGGTGCGGTTCGGTGAGCACCACCCCGAGCGATCCTCCGACCGCCTCGCCTCCGTCTGCCACGCGGCCGATGCCACCGCCCGGCCGCAGGCCGAAAGGCGGTTCCTGTTCCATTTCGACCTCGGCGATCAGCCAGCTGGTCGTCGGATCCCAGCCGGCGAATTCAATGCCGGCGGCCTTGCGCACCACGCTGCGTCCTCCATCGCAGCCCACGAGGTACATGACTCGCAAGGAATGGCCGTCGGACACTACGACATTGACGCCGTCGGCGTCCTGCGTGAATCCCGTGACCTCACGTTCCCGGATGATCGGCACCCCCAGCTCGTCCACCCAGTCGGCCAGTATCCGTTCGAATTGGTGCTGCAACAGTGCGAGCCCGTAGTTGTGCCGGGTGGGGAAGTCGCTGATATCCAACGGGACGCCGGCAAAGCGCTGGACCTGCACCGCCTGTCCCGCCGCGAGAAACCGATCGGCGATACCACGCTGATCGAGTTCTTCAATCGTCCGCGCGTGCAGGCCTCTTGAGCGCGAGCTCTCGAGATTCTGCGTGGCGCGTCGCTCCACGAGGACGACGTCGATACCTGCCAGTTTCAGCTCCGCTGCCAGCGTCAACCCGGTCGGTCCCGCTCCGGCAATCACCACCTGGTGATCGCTCATCGGCGTTCCCCGGTTGACCCATACGCCGAAAACGAAAGATTCATCCCACAACTCCTGGCTTACGAGGTACTGGCCGTGTCCGGCTCAGCGAAGGAGTCATGATGAGCACGTTTGGGTCGCTTGCGGCAAGACCCCCCTCTCGCGGTATGTTGTCAATGGCGGAGAGAGCGGTCTTCCGGGCCCTCGGCCCGTGGCGGCCGCCGAACCGATCCACTGCCGGCTCCGCCTCCCGGATTTCGTTTCGAAGGCGGTCGACGGGTCTTGTCGCTCGCGACGAGCCGTGCTTCCATCTGTAGATGGCGACTCGAGCGTGGATGAGTTGGAGCAGCGGCAAGGACAGCACCCTGGCGCTGCAATGCGTGGAGCCCGACATTGAGGTGACGGGGCTGTTGGTGACGGTGAACGAGGAAGCGGACCGGGTCGCCATGCATGCAGTGAGGACATCACTCCTCGAACAGCAAGCGGATCGGTTGGGACTGCCTTTGCATGTCGTCCTTATCCCTTCCCCGTGCCCGAACGAGGTCTACGAGGCCCGAATGGGTGAGACGCTGGACGTGGCGTCGCGAGACGGAGTCAGGGCCATGGTCTTCGGGGATCTCTTCCTCGAGGATGTCCGTCTCTACAGGGAGCGCGCGCTGGCATCCACCGGCATCGTGCCCGTGTTCCCGCTCTGGTCGCGGCCGACCGACGAATTGGCGCGCCAGATTGTGGCAGCGGGCATCCGGGCCGTCCTCACGTGCGTGGACCCGGCCCAGCTCTCTCCGTCGTTCGTTGGTCGATCGTTCGACGAGGACCTGCTGCGGGACCTTCCTTCGACCGTGGATCCTTGCGGGGAACGAGGCGAGTTCCACACCTTTGTCTGGGATGCACCGTTGTTCAGCTCTCCCATCCCGATCCGGACCGGAGAGAGAGTCAACCGCGGCGGCTTCGAGTTCTGCGATGTGCTCCCGGGGGGAGTGGGGGGTGAGTCCGCCTCTCCCCGCGTGATGCGCAGGTCAGACGGGGAGTGCTCCTACGTTCTGTCTGCCATCGTCGAGTCGAGATCAGTGGGTGCCGACCGCGACAAGACGACGACCCCGATCGCCATGACGCAGAAGGCAGCTGCGGCCGCCAGCCTCTGGAGGGGACTGACAGTAAATCGCTCGTCGAAGATCCACACGCTCAAGACGATGGCCACCGCGGGGTCGACGACGACGATCAGTGGCTGGGAGACACTCAACGGCCCGACCTGCAGCGCCGCCTGTTGGAGTACCGAGCCGACGATGGCCGCCGCAATCAGCGCATAGAGCGGCCAATGCTCAAAGGTCCCGAGCACTCCTCGGTGGGCCAGCACGTCGGTGGTGGCCTTGATGTAGGCGGCCATCAGGGCCCAGGTGATCGATGCCGCAATGGCGTACAGCGCGGCGCGTCGACTGGGGGACCCCCAGCGTGCCGCCAGCGCCAACACGGCCACGATCCCACCGAAGACTGCTGAGGCGACGATCCAGTCGGGAGGATCGGGTCGCAGGTGTCCGCCGTGGGGCTCAGCGGTCGCGAGGAAGATCACCAGGGCCCCAGACGTGACCACAGCGGCCGTCCACGCCGTCTTTGCGATGTGCTGGCGCACCCAGAACCGGCGGAGGAGCAACGCAAAGACCAACTCGGTGACCAGGAGCGACTGGACGACGGCGAGCTGACCACCGTGGAGTGCGAGAGCCTGGAAGGCGAATCCCCCCGCGGCGGCAGCCCATCCGAGGAGCCAGAGGGGTTGTCGGATCAGATAGCGGACCAGATGCCAGTTCCGGTGCTCATGGGTGACGCCTGCGCTGGCCGTGTGCTGGGTCATGAGGTGGATGGCATTCGCCAGGGCCGCGGCCAGAGCGAAGATGATCGTCAGCGTCATGTCCTGACGTCCGATTGGGTTCTCCGTCCGCCGTCCATGACCAGGGCAGATTCTGCTCTCTTTCGGATCCCGGGCCCGATCATCCCTCCTGCTCCCGTGAGGCTGCATCGTTCTGGCCGCCCTGAGGGCCGGGCAGAGGGCAGATCGCCCGTGCGGCCGCTGATGGCCATAATGCTCTCGTCGACCCACGAGTCTGAGCCGGAGGCCACGTGTACCTGGAGTTCACGGAAGAACAGCAGGCGCTGCAGCGCCAGCTCCGTCAGTACTTCGAAGACCTGGTCGCCGCCGTCGAGGACACGCCCTCGGAGGAGCCGACGTACACCCGCTATATCCGCCAGATGGGCCATGACGGCTGGCTGGGTCTCGGTTGGCCCGAGGAATACGGCGGTATGGCCCGGGGACCCATCGATCAGATGATCTTCGTGGAGGAATCCCACTGGGCGGGTGTCCCCCTTCCGCTCCTCACCTTGAACAGTGTGGGCCCGACCATCATGTCCCTCGGCACCGAGGAGCAGAAGCAGCGACTGTTGCCTGGGATTCTCAAGGGAGAGGTCCACTTCTCCATCGGGTACACCGAGCCTTCAGCAGGCACCGACCTGGCTTCCCTCAAGACGCGAGCCGTGCGCGACGGGGACGAGTATGTGATCAACGGCCAGAAGATCTTCACCAGCGCGATCCAGTACGCCGATTACGTCTGGCTGGCGGCCCGGACCGACCCCGATGCGCCCAAGCACAAGGGCCTCTCGGTCTTCATCGTTCCGCTCGACACCCCAGGATTTCACTGGGCACCGCTGCCAACAATCGCGGGCGACATCACCAGCTCGACGTTCTACGAGGACGTGCGGGTGCCGGCCGCGAACCTTGTCGGACAGGAAAACCAGGGATGGAAGCTGATCACGAACCAGCTGAACCACGAGCGAGTGGCGATCTGCCCGGCCTCGGGGTTGCTGAGGAGCCTTTCGGAGGTGCGCCGATGGGCGCAGGATCAGCGACTCGGAGACGGTCTCGCCCTGATGGATCACGAATGGGTCCAGATCAGCCTGGCCAGGGCGCACGCAAAAATTGAGGTGCTCAAGCTCTTGAACTGGAAGGTGGCGTGGGCATCGGACAAGGGATTGAACCCCGCTGATGCATCGGCCACGAAGGTCTATGGCACCGAGCTCGCCCTCGAGGTCTCTGGGCTCCTGCTCGAGGTGGTGGGTCAGGCCGGGTACCTGGTCGAAGGGTCCCCGGGGGCGGTCCTGCGCGGCCGGCTGGAGAACCAGGCCCGGAGCCAGACCATCTTCACCTTCGGGGGAGGGACGAACGAGGTCCAACGCGACATCATCGCCATGATCGGCCTGGGGATGCCCCGGGCGCCCCGTTGAACCTGGCAGGGGAGGCCCTCGGAGCGTGGAGGCCCTGAAAACAACGCAGGGGATCGGGACGGTACCCTCTCTCCGGTGTTCGAACGCTTCACCGGCCGCGCACGCAAGGTGCTGACCCTCGCCCAGGATGAGGCGCGCGCGTTCAATCACGGCTTCATCGGCACCGAGCACATCCTTCTCGGACTGATTGAGGAAGGCGAGGGGCTCGGGGCCCGGGCTCTGCGTTCACTCGGCGTCTCCTCGGCGGCTGTCCGGGAGAGGGTGCAGGAGATCGTCGGGGTTTCGACGAGCACGCCTGGTGGTTCGCCTCCGTTCACCCCCCGGTCCAAGAAGGTGTTGGAGCTGGCCCTGCGCGAGGCGCTGCTGCTCAACCAGAGTTACATCGGGACGGAGCACATTCTGCTCGGGCTCGTGCGGGAGGGGCACGGCGTGGCCGCTTCGGTGCTCGCCGATCTCGGTGTCGATCTGGGCCGGGTGCGCTCGGTGGTCAACGATCTCATGACGGGTGGGCCGGAGGTGGAAGCGGGCGAGTCCTCGGCGCACCCGGCCCGCGAAGCGCCACCCGAACCGCAGCCGCTTGAGCCCAGCTGTCCGCGCTGCAGGGCGAACCTGGCCGAGTCGGCCCGGTTCCGCACCATGGTCGTCCCGTCCGTCGCCGAAGACGCAGCCCCGCTCTCGGTGTACGTCGTCTACTGCCTTGTTTGCGGGACCACCTTGCCGGTGCTGCATTCCAACAACCCGGGCTAGACGCGCCGGGAGCACAGTGATGGCATCGCAGCACTTCGGCTATGCGGTCGATCGGCGCTTTCTGCCCGTCCTGCTTCCGTTCCTCCTGCGGCCGTCGCGGGACGGCGTCACCCTGACCGCTGACGGGCTCTTCGTCGCGACCTTCGGGTTCGTCAGCATCTCAACGCCGCGGGCGAACGTGGTGGGCGCCCACATCACCGAGAACTATCGCTGGTGGACCGCCTGCGGAGTGCGCATGTCGAGGGCCGACGACGGGTTGACCTTTGGGACGAACAACAGGCGCGGTGTCTGCGTCCACTTCAACGAGAAGGTGCGGTCGTCGTTCGGGCGGAGCGGCCACTCGGCGCTCACGGTGACGGTTGCCGACGCCGAGGGCCTGGAGGCAGCACTCCGTGCTGAAGGCGACGACACTCCGACGATGTGAGCCGACTCCGGTCGAGGGTCACCCGGGCGGGGCGAAGAACTCCAGCGCGATGTTGTCGGGATCCCGAAACGAAAGGCCCGATCCGTAAGGTGCGTCGACGATGCCACCGTTGGCAACGCCCAATTCGTTGAGCTTGGACTCCCACTCCTCGAGTGTGCTGCGACTGCCGCAGGCGAACGCCACGTGGTCCAGGCCGGGCCGGCGTTCGTCGAAAGGATCCGATCCGTGCGGATCCGGGAACTGGTGGATGCCCAACAACGTCTGACCTCCCAACAGCCACACCACGTGGTGGAACAGCCCCGTGTCTTCGTCGATCACCGGTGGGCTTCCTATGAGGGCCTCGTAGAAGGGGCGACTCTGTTCGAGGTCGGTGACGGTGAGAGCCACATGAGTGACGCCGGGGAATTCGGGCACAATCTCCTCCTTGGACGCGTGATGGTCACGATAGCCCTCTCATTCGTACGGGTCCTCGGGGAAGTGCGTGTGCTGAGATGACGCTGTGAAGCACGGATTCTCCGCTGCGCGTTGCCGGAACCCGGGCTCAGGCAGGTAAGGCGAAGCGAGTGGGCATCACCTTCACCGTGAGCGGGTTGCGCCCCGTACGCACGCGTGAGGTGCCGAAGCCCCAGGAGGTCGCCTCAAGCACGGTCCGCTGGCACTGCAGGAAGGACGAAGCTCGACGCAGGTGGCGCCCGCGGATGTCGCCGCTGTCGCCCCTCACAGCGGGCGCCTCGTCGAGCGCTGCCCATCGGTCGGCTCGGCAACGTCAGATCCTCCCGTGGGACCGCGTAGCGTGGGTGCCGTGTCGCGTTCCCGAATGGCGGTCATTGCGCTGGTGAGCCTGTTCGCGACGGCCCTCCTCGGCCTGGCGGTGTCTCGTGGCTACCGCGCGTACCGCCTGGAGTGGCATGCCTTCGAGCTGTTGGGGCACCGGGCGGCCGTCGACCGTTGGGCCAATCTGGCCGATTTCCTCGCCGTGCCGGTGATCGGCACCCTGATTGTCGTCAGCATGGTCTTCGGCGCTGTGCGGCACATCCCGATGCGCGTCGCCGCGTTCGCCGGTTTCGCCGCAGCCGCGTTGCTGATCAACGAGTACGTCGTGAAGCCGGCCGTCCAGGAGAGATTCGGACCGGCGCTCAGCTTCCCCTCGGGGCACGTCACCGCCGTGTGCGCCACAGCGCTGGCCATGTGGATCGCGCTCCATCCCGTTCTCGGGAGATGGGCCCGCGTCAGCACGTTCGTCCTCGGATCTGCCTGGACCTTCCTGATGGGGGTCGCCGTCGTCGGCGCGTTCTGGCACACCCCCCTCGACGACATCGGCTCTACCCTCCTGTCCGTCGGCGTCGTCACGGCCGGCGCCGCCATCATCGGGCCGCTGCCGGCTCGACAAGATCCCGTGACGGTTGCGCCGCCCCGGGTGCTCGAAAGGGCCTGAATGGCGGCCGGCCAGAGAACGGGCCTCTGCGCGTCGGTGGCGGGCCTGGGGACATGAGCACTGAGACTTGGAGTTGAGCATGCACGCTGGCGGAGAGCCGTCGACCAACCAGATCCGCGACGTACTCGTTGGCAGGCCGGGGTGGCGTCTTGAACCGCGATCGACGCCCGGCACGACGCCGCTGTGGTGCTTCGTCTTCAACGGGAAGATCGAGTTCTCGGTCACCGTCGAGGAGGGTTCTGTCCGCCTCTACGTGATGGAGACTGATCAGGAGATCATCTTCGACGACGCAGAGGGGCTCATGGCCTGGCTGCGGGCGAACCGGGCGGAGGCGCTCCTCGAACCTGTGCCACCCGCCACGAAGAAGTCGCGGCTCCGCAGGTTCACCCGCTGGAGCTGACGCCTCAGGGCGCCACCAATTCAATGGCGATGCCATCGGGATCGCGGAGCTGCAGCGAAGGATGACCACCTTCGAGCACGACGCCGGCATGGTCGATGCCCACGTCGCTGAGGTGGGCCGCCCAGGCTTCGAGCGCGGCACCGTCCGGTACAGCAAGCGCCAGATGGTCCAGGCCGTTACCCGCTGGTCCGGTTGACGTGGCGCGGGGCGACGGTGCCCTTGTCAGCACCACGACGAACTTCGTGCCCCGGTGCCCGAGCGCGACGTAGCCAATGTCGGGATCGTCTGCGAAGGGGACGAGACCCAGCACGGCGCTGTACCACTTCGCGCTGGCGCTGACGTCGGACACCAGCAGCTGCACGTGCGACAGCCCGGTGATGGGCGCGCTCGGGTGCGGGTCGTCGACCGAGCTCATTTCGAAATCCTACTGATGCCGCCGTTTGCGTCGCGCTGACGACGCACGAGGCCAAAGCTCATCAGACGCGCCGACTAATGTCCGGCGCCGTGCCGTCGACCCCCGCCACCACCATGACCGTGGTGCTGATTCATGGCGGCGGCTCGACGGGCGCCTTCTGGGACCGCCTCGTACCGTTCCTCGCCGCCCCGACGTTGGTCGTCGACCTGCCCGGCCGCCGCGGACGGCCGGCGAACCTGGCCACGTTGACCGTCGACGAGGAGGTGGCGTCGGTCGTGGCCGACGTCGAAGCGGGCGCGGCCCGGGGCCCGCTGACACTGGTGGCGCACTCTTCGGGCGGCCTGGTCGTGCCGGGCGTGGTCGCCTCCCTCGGCGGCCGCGTGGAGGCGATCGTCCTGAACGCGGCCTTGGTGCCGGCCGAGGGGGAGTGCGGCATCGAGTGCATGCAGGAGCGGCACCGGGAGGGCCTCCGCCTGGCCGTGGCGGCCGCCGACAAGGAGGGACGGTCGATCATTCTGCCGGCGCCCGCCGACCCCGAGGCTCTCCGTCATTCGTACGGCGGCGACCCGCTCGACGATGCCACCCTGGCCTTTGTCACGGACCCCGAGCGCTCCGTGGCGGACACGGTGCACCACTATTTCCAGCCCGTCCACTGGTCCGCCGCCGCCGGTGTCCCCGTCACCTACGTGCTGAACGAGCGGGACCGCCCGATCCGATCCGAAATGCAGGAGACGATGGTGCGCAGGCTGCGGCCTCCCGTCGAGGTCATCCGCCTCGACTCGGGCCACCTGTTGCCCGTGACCTCACCCGCTCTGTTCGCCGAGATCGTGAACCGCGTCGCCGCCTGACCGCGCCACAGAAGGGACTCCTGCCGTTGCCGCGGCGGCGTCCTGTCCGGCCCGGCGCCGCCGCAACAGCGCGGGAGTGGCCACGGCCAGCGCCAGCACAGCGACGACGAACACGGCCGCCACGATGGTGCCGACCGGGACGCCCTTCTTGGAGGGCGCACCACTCACGGCGGTCGTGGTGCCACCGGGGGCCTGCGCCATGGCCTTGTACTGGGCCCGGGCCACCTGTTCGGCGTCGGCCGGGGAGATGGGCTGCGCATTGCCCGAGGCTGCCGAGAAGAACGACAGGAGGTCCACGTAGACACCGGCGCGCATGGTGACGGCCTCGCCGACGCCGTCCTGGTCGGTCGCCGCGAAGTAGGTGACGCGGCGGGCACCCGGGATGGATCGCACCTTGTCCGAGCTCACGATCTCTCCCGACTCGAGCGAGTGCTGCGCCGCCTGCAGGAACACCTGGGCTCCCCCTGCGTCGGGGAAGCGGACCAGCAGGTTCTGCACCTGGTTGAGGCCGCCATCGGCTTGCCACACCCGCTCGTACGTCGAGATGGTCTTGCCCAGGGTGGCCAGCGCGCCGGCGGCGGCGGACGGGTCCGGTGCGTCGGAGGCGAACTGCGAGGCCTGGAGCGCTCCCTGGGAGGTCACGGCGTAGCCCGGACCGAGGTCGGGGATCACCACCGAGCCGAGGGTCGGCGGTGGCCCGGTGGCCGCCGCCGCATCATCGGGAACGCCGGCGCCGGCCGGCGCCACCAGAGCGACGGCACATACTGCGAGGGAGAGGGCACCGTTCCGGGCCCAACGCGGGGCCCGCAGCAGTGTCACGCGATGAAGTACTTGGCCTCTGGGTGGCTGCAGATGATGGCGTCGGTCGTCTGTTCAGGGTTGAGTTGGAAACCCTCGCTCACCGTCACGCCGATACGGTCCCCACCCAGCAGCTCCACGACTTTGGCGTTGTCGGTCAGGTCCGGGCAGGCCGGGTAGCCCCACGAATAGCGCCCGCCCCGGTACTTCTGCTTGAAGAGACCGGCCAGGCTCGGGCCGTCCTCGTCGGCGAACCCGAGCTCCTCGCGCACCCGGCGGTGCCAGTACTCGGCCGTGGCCTCCGCCATTTCGACGCTGAGGCCGTGCAGGAAGAGGTACTCGGTGTACTGGTTCTCCGCGAACAGCCGGGCCGCCTCCTCCGAGGCCCGGGCACCGATGGTGCAGAGCATGAAGCTGGCGAAGTCCTCGTCACCCGAGCCGGTCGGGCGGAAGAAGTCGGCGATGCAGAGCCACGGCTCCTTGCGCTGGCGCGGGAAGGCGAAGCGCATCCATTCCGAAGACCGGCTCTCGTCCTTCCAGATGACGAGGTCGTTGCCCTCGGCGTTGGCGGCGAAGTGGCCGTAGGCCACCGACGGCACCAGCAGGTCGGCCTCCTTGGCCTTGCCCAGCTGCTCGCGCAGGGTGGCCTTCACCCGCTCCTTGAACTCGGTGTCGTTCTCGCCGCCCTCGGGCCGGAAGCCCCATTGGTTGCGGAACAGTGCGGTCAGGTTGAGGTACTCCGCGACGTCGTCGATCGGAACGCCCACGGCGATCCGGCTCCCGACGAAGGGCGGGACGAACAGCGGGTTGTCCGACGCCACGTCGGAGCGGGCCGGCTGCCCTTCGACGGGCGTGGTGTCCTGGTCGTCCAGCCGGCTGCGCCGCGGCACGTTCTTCTCGGAAATCTCGCGCCCGAACAACGGGTCGTCCTCACCCTTCTTCTTCAGCTCGACGAGGCGGTCCATGGTGCGCAGCCCCTCGAAGGCGTCTCGTCCGTAGAAGAGCCGGCCGTCGTAGACCTCACGCAGGTCGCGCTCGACGTAGGTGCGGGTCAACGCCGCCCCGCCCAGCAGCACGGGGATGTTCGACAGCGCGCGGTCGTTCAGCTCGACCAGGTTCTCGCGCATGATCAAGGTGGACTTCACGAGCAGCCCGCTCATGCCGATGGCATCGGCCTTGTGCTCCTCGACGGCGCTCACCATCTCGTTGATGCCGATCTTGATGCCGAGGTTGACCACCTCGTAGCCGTTGTTGGTCAGAATGATGTCGACCAGGTTCTTGCCGATGTCGTGCACGTCACCCTTGACGGTGGCCAGCACCACGGTACCCTTGCCGCCCTGGTCCGACTTCTCCATGTGCGGCTCCAGGAAGGCGACCGCACTCTTCATGGTCTCGGCCGACTGCAGGACGAAGGGCAGTTGCATCTCCCCGGAGGCGAAGCGCTCGCCCACGACCTTCATGCCCTCGAGCAAAATGTCGTTGACGATGGCCAGCGCCGCCGTGCCCGATTCCAGCGCCTCGGTCAGGTCGGCCTCGAGCCCGTTGCGGTTGCCGTCAATGATGCGCTGGGACAGGCGCCGTTCGACGGGCCAGTCGCTGTGGTCCTCCGCCGGTCCGGTGTCGGCCTTGACGCCCTCGAACAGCGCCAGCAGCTCCTGCAGGGGGTCGTAGTCCTCGGTGCGGCGGTTGTAGATGAGGTCGAGGCAGACCTCCTTGGCCCGGTCGTCAATGCGGGCCAGCGGGAGGATTTTGGAGGCGTGCACAATGGCGGAGTCGAGCCCGGCCTGCACGCACTCGTGGAGGAAGACCGAGTTGAGGACCTGACGGGCGGCCGGGTTGAGGCCGAAGGACACGTTGGACAGACCCAGGACGGTCGACACGCCGGGCAGCTCCGCCTTAATGGCGCGGATGCCCTCAATGGTCTCGATCCCGTCCTCCCGGCTCTCCTCCATGCCCGTCGACAGCGGCAGGGCGAGCGGGTCGAAGAGGAGGTCCTCGGGGGCGAGGCCGTAGCGCTCGACCGCGATGTCGCGGATGTTGCGGGCAGCCCGCAGCTTCCACTCTGCCGTACGGGCCTGGCCCTCCTCGTCGATGCAGGTGCAGACGACGGCGGCGCCGAACTCACGGGCGAGGCGCAGGAACACGTCGAGGCGCGTCCCGGGCCCGTCGCCTTCCTCGAGGTTGACCGAGTTGAGGATGGGCCGGCCGCCCAGCCACTCCAGAGCGGCCCGTACCACCGGGCCCTCGGTGGAGTCGACCATCAGCGGCACACTCGACTGCGTGCAGAAGCGGCTGGCGATCTGCGTCATGTCGGCCACGCCGTCGGCGCCCGTGTAGTCCACGCACACGTCAATGAGGTGGGAGCCCTCCTTGACCTGGTCCCGCGCCATGCCGACGCAGGTGTCCCAGTCGCCGTCGAGCATCGCCTCGCGGAAGGCCTTCGACCCGTTGGCGTTGGTCCGTTCGCCGACCGCCAGGTACGACGAGTCCTGTGCGAAGGGGACCGACGTGTAGATGGAGGCGGCGGCGGGCTCGTGCACCGGGTGGCGCGTGGCCGGAGTGGCGTCGGCGCAGCGCGCCACCACGGCGGCCAGGTGTTCGGGCGTGGTCCCGCAACATCCGCCGATCACCGATACGCCGAACTCGGTCACGAAGCGGTGCAGGTGCTCGGCCAGCTGGTCGGGGGTGAGGTCGTAGTGCATCAGGCCGTCGACCACCGACGGGAGGCCCGCATTCGGGACGCAGGCGATGGGGACGCGGCTGGCCCCCGAAAGATGGCGCAGCGCCTCACTCATTTCGACGGGACCGGTGGCGCAGTTGAGGCCCACCACGTCGACCTGCATGGCGTCGAGCACCGTCAGCGCGGCACCGATCTCGGTGCCGGGCAGCATGCGCCCGGTCAGCTCAATGGTGACCTGGCACTGCAGCGGGACGTAATGATCCAGTGCGACCATGGCGCGCCGTGCACCGTTGACCGCGGCCTTGATCGACAGCATGTCGAACTGCGTCTCAATGAGCAGCAGGTCGACGCCGCCCTCCAACAGCCCGAGGGCCTGTTCCTCGTAGGCGTCGCTGAACTCGGCGTACGAAATGTGCCCGAGCGTGGGGAACTTCGTGCCGGGTCCCATGGAGCCGGCGACCCAGCGCGGCCGCTCCGGCGTGGAGAACTCGTCGCGCACCGAGCACGCCAGCTCGGCGGCCCGGCGGGTCAGCTCACGGGCGCGATCGGCCAGCCCGTACTCGGCCAGGACGACCGACGTGGAGCCGAAGGTGTCTGTCTCGACCACGTCGCAGCCGACCTCGTAGAAGGAGCGGTGCACCTGGGCCACCAGGTCCGGACGCGTCTCGACGAGCCATTCGTTGCAGCCTTCGAGATCGGGGCCGCCGAAGTCGTCGGGACCCAGACCGAGCAGCTGCAGGTTCGTTCCCATGGCCCCGTCGAAGATCAGGACGCGCTCGTGCAGCGCCTGCAGGTAGGTGGAGGCGGACCGGTCGAGCCGACCAAGGAGTTCAGGAGAAGGGAGTGACCACCTCACCAGGATACCGGTGGCTTCCCTGGCGCTCTCAACAGGCCCCGGTAGCATCCCGCTGCATGGCGCCACGGATCTACACCAAGCGGGGTGACGACGGGACGACCGGGCTGCTCTACGGGGGTCGGGTGCGCAAGGATTCCTGGCGGATCGACCTCAACGGTGTGGTCGACGAGGCCCAGGCCGCCATCGGCGTCGCCCGGGCGCAGACCCCTGTGGCGAGCGAGGTCAACGACCGTCTGGTCGCCCTGGCCCGCGACCTCTACGTCTTGATGGCGGAGGTGGCCACCGCCCCGGCCAACCGCTCGAAGCTGGCGGCGGGGTCGAGCCTGGTGACGCCGGACATGGTGCGCGCGCTGGAGGTCGGGATCGACGACCTGTTGGCCCGCTTCGACATGCCGAGTGACTTCACCGTGCCGGGCGAGAACAGCGTGGCCGCCGCGCTCGATCTGGCCCGCACCGTCGTGCGCCGGGCCGAGCGTCTCGCCGTCGCCGAGCCCATCGGCGACGGCTCGCTCGTGGTGGCGTACCTCAACCGGCTCTCCGACCTGCTGTGGGCGATGGCGCGCTGGCAGGAAGGGCCCGAGCACGTGCTCTCGAAAGAGCAGGAATAACGGACCAACGCGACGGCGAACGCCCATGAGGCGTGGCTCCTACAGGACCTGTCACGCGTGGCGACATGAATTGGCTACGGCGACGAGGTGCCGAAGGCGATGAGGTTGGAGCGCATGCCGAAGAGGCGAATGCCCGAAAGGGCCGGGTCGACTTGAGGGGGGAAGAGGGCCAACAGATCCTTGCTGCCCAGCAGATTGAGGTTGTCGGTCGTCGACCAGTCGTCCTTGCCGAGGCGTTGCAGAGCCCGCTGGTGGTGCTGCTGGGGGAGCCAGTGCAGGAACGGCACGTATGTGTGCAACTCCATCGGGTACCAACGATTGGGCGTGGTGAGAAAGAACCGCCTGGACACCCGCAACAGCTCTGACAAGAAAAGCCGTTGGTGGTCTCGGTCGCCGACGTGCTCAATCACGGCGGTCGAGAACGCGATGTCGAACTGCCGGTCATCAAACGGGAGGCACCCTCCATCGGTTCGAATAAACGTCAGACCGGGATGCGCCGCCTCGAGGTGTGAGGCGTCCTCAATGCTCGTCGCCGTGATGCGCTCCGACCAGGGATACCACTTCTCGAAGAAGTTGGAGTCCGCGGCCGTCTGATCCGGCGTGACGCCGACGTCGAGGATCGTCGTCTCCTCGGTGGGTGCCATCGAGTCCATGAAGGCGCGGAAGAACTTCTTTCTCCCCGCAATGTTGAAGCGCGTGATGACACCGCGCCACCGGTGTTGACTGTTCGTGTAGTCGATGTGCGCGGAGTCCAGCCCTGCTGTTGCCGAGGGCAGCCATGAGGGGCTCGGGGCATCCTGCTCCGAATGGTCCGGTCCGTCCAGTGGCCTATCCAAGTCTGGGACGCTCCTTACTTCGGGCCAGGCACAGGGGTCTCTGCGTGAAAGTTGCTCCGAGCACTCTTGCATACCCATGCCAGGGAAGTGCAGGCCGGAAGGGTCATCACCGGCGTCACCCCGCCCGGGCGTTCGTCGAGAGTCGCCGTCGACCTGACAGGCAGCCCGGAGACAGGGTCTTGGCTGTGATTCCCCAGGTCACGACCCTGTCGTGATGGAGCGTCGCCCTGGGTCAGCGGGAGCGGGGCTGCGGTGGTGGGGTGCACATGAAATTCCGATGAGCAGTACCCGAGAGCGTTCAACGCCTTCTGTCTGTTGCCAGAGCAGCTGGCTGTCCGTCACCCCGGTCCGATCGAATGTGAGTTTTTGATTCGTGAGGTGCGGGCGGCTGAGATGATCGAGTCATCGTAGAAATGCGTGGAGTACTTCCAGCTGCCCGTGTCGCCGATGACCAGGGCTACGGTGCGCGGCTCCGCGGTCTTCGGCGTGGTCCGGTGACCCCGAAATGGCCCGGCGCAGGGCTATGCTCGCCGCCGACCGCCATGTGCTGGAACCGCCTTTCGAGGGGTCGATCCGGTCTCATTTCCGAACAGGTGACAGTGCGTGACCACTGACTCGATCTCGACCACAGTCGACACGGTGCCCCCTGGGGGCTCCGTCGTTCCGAGATTAGGCCGAGCTCGACACCGCAGGACGGGGCAGACCCATGGCCTGGCCTTCGTTCTCGGTTGGGCCGTTGTCGTCGTCGGTTCGCTGTTGCGGATCCGACAATTCCTCTTCGACCGTTCCATCTGGAACGACGAGGCGGAATTCGCTATTGCGGTCCTCAACCGCGGCTACATCGCTCTCGCACATCCCGATCCCCTCGATACGGCTCCGTTGGGGTTCAACTGGATTGAGAAGCTCGCCACAGAACTCTTCGGCACGAGCGAACGCGCCTTTCGCACCGTTCCGCTGCTCTGTGCGCTGGTCGGGTTGGTCGCATTCCGCTTCCTGGCGAACCGGGTCCTCCCGACCTGGCCGTCCTTGGTGGCGCTGACCATCTTCAGCCTCTCGCCGTCGTTGATCTACTACTCGGCGGAGACGAAGCCCTACGGCTTCGATGTCACGGCGATCATTCTGGTCTTCCTGTTCTTCTTGCGATTGGACGGGACCGAGGTCTCCTGGCGCCAGGCGTTCGCTTGGGGTCTCACCCTCGCGGTCCTGGACTGGTTCTCGTTCACAGCGCTCTTCGCCGCCGGTGTCGGCTCGGTCCTCCTCGTTCTGCGTTCCCGAGACCGGGAGACCCGCATTCGTCTGGTGGCCGGCAGTGCGGTGTGGGTCGTCAGCCTGGTCGCCGAATATCTCATTACCTTTCGCCCACTCCACCAGAGCTCGGTCCTCGTCAACGACTGGCTGGACGGCTACCCGCCGAGCCCATTGGGGTTCCACAACGGGGTCCACTGGCTCTGGACGACCACACTCAGCCTGGTCGCCTATCCGCTCAACCTCGACTACGGGGTGTTGGCGCTGCTGCTCACCGTCTTCGGCCTGGTGCTTCTCGTCCGACGCTTTCCCGCCGCGGGGCTTTTCTGTGCCTCGGTGATCGTGGTGACGGCACTTTCGGGCCTGGCGCGCGCCTATCCCGTCACGGGACGGCTCGACCTTTTTCTGGTGCCGATCGTCTGCCTGTTGCTCGGTTCTGTGCTCACGGTGCCGATCCGCGGTATCAGCCGGTTGGTCGTCGCCGGCCTGACGTTCCTCGTGTGCATCTCGCTGTTGAGTCAGACGGTCGCTGCTGCGGTGCACCCGTACACCAAGAACGAAGGTCGTGAGGCGCTGACCTACGCGCTCGCCCATCGTGGGCAGAACGGCGTCGTGATGGTGGAAGGGAGCGGGACCAACGTCTACAGCTATTACCACCAGACGACCGGCCTCACGGCGACCGGGGAAATTTGGTTGGTCCCCGGTGACAAAACCACGTGTAACCCGTACCTGCAGATGGAATGGCTGAAGCCGTCTCAGCCGTTCTGGATCGTCTTCGTCGGCGCTCCGGGTACCCCGGACGTCTTGGACTCGTTCCTCCGAGTCTTGAAGGGAACGATCAAGGACACGAAGATCGTGACATTTCCAGGGGCCTGGGCGGTCCGTGCCCGGTTGACCAACTTCTCCGGACCGCCGGTTCCCGAGCCCACGGGCGGGCAGTACGTCTGCATCAACAGGTACATGCTCCCGCAAGGGCCCTAAGCAGAGTGACTCCTTGCTGTCCAGCGCCCCCGGTGGACGCGCTCGGCGAGTGCTGGTCGCGGTCGTTCCAGCGATGCCGACCGGTGGTCGTTGCCGTCCGGCCGGCCGAGGGCAACCGCGCTGAACAAGTGCCACCCGGCAGGGACCCCGAGCAGCGCGGCCAGTTCGCCCTCACCCCTGAAGGCGCCGAGGACACACGCCCCGAGCCCGGCATCGACCGCCGCGAGCAGGACTGCCATGACGCCAAAGGCGGCGTCCCCGATCCAGTACGGCACGGGCCACGCCGCCGCATCCGCGCCGAGACCCGAAGCTGCCTTGTCCGGTTCCGAGTAGCGGTCGAGGTAGGCCCCGGGGGACGCATAGGCCAGGAGCACGACCGGCGCTCGGCTGAGCCCCTCCGCCCGCTCCGGGTTGCGGGCCCGCCACGAGGCATCGGTCGTGGTGTCGAAGTAGACCGCGGTCTGCGCGGGTCCCTCGAGGACGACCCAGGCCGTACCCGACGTGTTGCCCGCGCTGGGTGCACGCAAGGCCGCTTGGAGGATCTGATCCAAAACCACGCGATCGACCGCTTCAGGGGAGAAGCTCCGGACCATGCGGCGCCGGCGGATGACCTCGTCGAACTCCACGGAATGTCAGTCTCGCGCCGCCGCGCGGGCGGGGCGCCAGTCTGCGACAATGTCCCGACCCGCATGAGCGCGGGTTGATCGCCGATGGACAGTGAAACCCTGACCCAGACCCCAGTCGGTGAACGGCAGCTCCACTCGGGCGCAGAGCCCGACGCCGACACGGGCGACGGCGTCGACGTTGCCGCCGATGTCGATGCCACGACGCTGACGCATGCCCGGGTTTCCCGCGTGCGAGCGGAGAGCGTCACAGCCTCGAGGGAATCGGAGTCTTCTGGCTGCGATCGTCGTCTGCGCCGTTGTCCCGAGTGCTGTGGTCGTCACCCTGTGGCAGAACCTCACCGAGCCCTTCTGGTTCAACGAGCAGTGGAGGGCGTACTACATCTCGAACCCGGGGAACTGGTCGGGCACGCTGAAAAGCGACCCGCGCCGTTCCCGGGCGGTTGGTTCTTCCTGGAGAGGATCTCGGGGGCGCTGTTCGGGAGTACCGAGCTCGCTTTGCGGATTCCGACGGCGCTGTTCCTGCCCGGGGGCTGCGTGCTGTTGCTGCTGCTGGCGCGTCGGTGGATGTCGACGTGGGCTGCCGTCGTCGTGGCGCTCGTCGGCACCATGACCGGAACGCTCGTCGGCTTCGCGCTCCAGCTGTCCGAATACCAGGTGGACGCCGCGGCGGCGCTGGCAGTCGTGCTCCTGCACGACGTCGCGCGGAATGTGGAGCAGCCGACATGGCGCTCGACGCGCCTCATCCTGGCGTACGCAGGCATCGCCGTGGCATGCATCTTCAGCATCCCGACCGTGTTCATCGCCGGCCCGCTCCTTCTCCTCGATGCGTTTCGATCCATCCGCCGGCCTTTGAGTCCTCGGATGGTGTGCGCCGTCGTGTCCGGGCTGGTCATCCTGGCCCAACTCGATGTGTTCGTCCTGCCCCAGAGCCTTCTGCGGTCGAGCACGTTCTGGGATCCGCAGTTCCTGCCTCATCACGGGTTCGGCAACCAGGCATCCTTCGTCTGGGACGGGCTCCGCGGGTTCGTCAGCGGACCGTTCACCAGTTCGCCCCAGTGGCCCCTCCCGGGGCTCGTCTCAGCCCCGGGTGGGACTGGGCGCTGACTCTCGCCTTCGGCGTCCTGCTCCTGGTCGGTGTCGCCACGGCGGCGCGGTCTCGTCGGGGCCGGGATCTGCTGTTCGCCATCGTGGCGTCACAGGTGGCGACGCTGATCGCCTCGTACGAGCGCTACTGGCCGTTCGGCTTCGTGCGGACCAACTACTACCTGATTCCGCTGTTGATGCTGCTCGCAGGGATCGGCGGCGTGACCATGGTGCGCGCGGGCATCTCCCTGCTCCGGCGGAGCGATGAGCGAGGGGGAGGATGGATGCGGACCGTCGGGGCCCGCTTTGTCTGCGTCGCTCTCTGCCTCGTGGTGGTACTCAGTGTCGGATTGGCTGTCACCAGCGAGGTCGGCGCGTACCGCCAGACCCGCGGGTCGATCACTGCGGCGCAATACGGCTCCGACATCGGGGCCGTGGTGGCGACCGTTCGGAGCCGGGCCCTGCCGGGTGCGGCCGTGGTCGTCACCGGTGGCGAGATGTCCGACCCCGGGTGGCGCTACTACGGCTACGAGTACTCGGGGACGTCGACGCAGAACGGTCGCCCAGTTCCGCTGAGCCGTGTCGTGTTCCCGCTGAATCACGGTTCGCCGGCGATCACCGCCTTCGTCAACCGGCTCGACCCCTCACAGGTCTTCCTGTATTTCCCTTTCGGGACCACCGGACCCGAGCTCGGGCGCGATATGCGAGCCGTGGCTCGGGGTGCCTACTGCAGCCAGTCCGGTTCGCGGAGTTTTGGCGGCAGCGGCCTCCTCATTGAGCTGGTCTGCCTGCACGGCTGACTCCCTCCGGGAATGTTGACCCCACTGGTAGTGTTTAACCGTTTGATGCCAGTCGCAGAACGGGCTGGCGATGACCCGGAGGTTCGACGTGCCCACTCCCCGAGATCTGCTCAACGAGGCCAAGGCGTCCATCCGCGAGGTGGACCAGGCGGACGCGCAAGCCCTGCTGGAGGGCGGTGGGGTGACCTTCCTCGACGTGCGGGAGCCTGACGAGTACGAGCAGGGGGCCCTGCCCGACGCCGTCCACCTGCCCCGCGGCCACCTCGAGTTCCAGGTGGAGGGCAAGCTGCCGGACAAGGAGGCGCCCATCGTCGTCTACTGCGCCGGAGGCGTGCGCTCGGCCTTTGCGGCCAAGACCCTGGGCGACCTGGGCTACACCGACGTGCAGTCGATGATCGGTGGCTTCAACAAGTGGAAGGACGACGACCGCCCCTGGTCGGCTCCCCTGACCCTGACCCCGGCTCAGCGCAACCGCTACCAGCGCCACCTTCTGTTGCCCGAGGTCGGCGAGGTCGGCCAGCTCAAGCTCCTCGGATCGAAGGTCCTCCTGCTGGGCGCCGGCGGCCTGGGGTCACCGGCGGCCCTCTACCTGGCTGCGGCCGGGGTGGGGACGATCGGCATCATCGACATGGACGTCGTCGACGAGTCGAATCTGCAACGCCAGATCCTCCACAACATGGACCGGATCGGCGACCGCAAGGTCGACTCGGCCAAGAAGACGCTCACGGCCATCAACCCCGACGTCAACGTCGTGACCTACGACGTGCGCCTCGGAGCGGACAACATCCTCGACATCATCGACGGCTACGACGCCATTGTGGACGGGACCGACAACTTCCCGACGCGGTACCTGGTCAACGACGCCTCGCTCCTCAAGCGGATCCCCGTGATCCACGGCTCCATCTTCCGCTTCGAGGGTCAAGCCACTGTCTTCGACCCCTACAACGGTCCCTGCTACCGCTGCCTCATCCCCGAGCCGCCGCCGGCCGAGCTGGCCCCGTCGTGCTCGGAGGCCGGCGTGCTGGGAGTACTGCCCGGCATCATCGGGTCGATCCAGGCGGTGGAGACCATCAAGGTGCTCCTCGGGCTGGGTGACCCTCTGATCGGGCGTCTGCTGGCCTATGACGCACTCGAGGAGTCGTTCCGTACCTTCAAGGTGCGCCGCGACCCGGCCTGCCCGGCCTGTGGTCCCGACGCCGGGGAGATCGTCATCGCCGAGTACGACGACCTCTGCATGCCGCACGCCCACTGATCGTCGGCGCGGGCCGTCGCGCCCGATCGAGACCTCGACGAGTGCCCTCGCAGCTGTCGCCACCTGCGAAGCACCCGTCCTGGGCCTCTCTCTCACCGCCTCCGCAAGGCGGCACCCTGGCGCAGGTGGGTGCCTAAAGTGTCCGCACGTCCCCGACCGACCTGCTCACACGCCCGGTCCCCGGGACGGACGACGCCAGCGCCAGCGCCATCGCCGGAGCGGCCCGGGCTGACCTCGCCGCGGGTCAAGCGCAACCGCCGCTTCTGGGGAGCCGGGCTCCTCGTCGCGCTGGCCCTCGTGCTGGCCCTCGTTCTCAGCCGCGGGGGCGGGGGACAACCGACCACCGCCGGACAGAGCCACACCGCGGCGGCCTCACAGCACGGCGGACCGGCACCCAAGGCGGCCAACCCCCGGCTCGATCCGGATTGGAAGGGCAACGGGCAGGCGGTCACCTTCGCCTTCGGGGGAGACGTCCACTTCCCCGCCGGCACCACCTTGGGGGACCGGCTGGCGGCTGACCCCTCCGATGCCCTCGGGCCGACCGTGCCGGCTCTCCTGTCGGGCGTCGATCTCTCCATGGTCAATCTCGAGTCCGCTCTGACGGACGGCACCTGTCCCCAGCCCCAGTCCAAGCAGTTCGTGTTCTCCGCACCGGCGTCCGCCATCAGCGCCTTCAAGGGCGCCGGTGTTTCCCTCATCACAGAGGCCAACAACCATGGCGAGGACTGCGGCCCGCCGGGCCTGCAAATGGCGCTGACGACACGGGCCCAGACGGGCTACACCATCCTGGGGATCGGGCAGAACGCGGCACAGGCCTTCACGCCGTACACGACGACGATCCACGGTGAGCACATCGCCATCATTGCTGCGACCCAGGTCATCGACTCGGACCTGCAGACCGCGTGGACGGCGACCGCCACCCAGCCGGGGCTGGCATCGGCCTACGACGTGGACGACCTCGTGGCTGCGGTGGAGGCGGCGCGCAAGACCGCCGACACGGTGGCCGTCTACCTCCACTGGGGCACCGAGCTCGACGCCTGCCCCAACCCTCTGCAGGAGCCGCTGGCCCAGGTGTTGGTGCAGGCGGGCGCAGACATCATTGTGGGGACGCATGCGCATGTCCTGCTGGGAGGCGGGTATCTCGGTTCGGCCTATGTCGACTATGGGCTGGGCAACTTCGCCTTCTACGACAACTCGCCGCCGGAGAACGCCAGCGGCTCGCTGGTGATCTCGGTCACCGGGCGGCACATCGATCAGGCCACGTGGCGACCGGCCGTGATCGTCAACGACCTGCCTCAGCCCCTCTCGGGTGACGCCGCCACGACTGCGCTTGCGGCATGGAACCAGGCCCGGGCGTGCACAAATGTCTCGGTGACGCCCACCGCGCCGGTGGCCTCGGCCCAGACCGAAATTGCACCCGCGCCTGCCGCGGCCGAGCAGACCCTGTCGGCCGACTCGGGGTGACCCGGCGACGACGTGGTTGTGCGAGGCACTGGCCCCAGCGCGGGGACGGTGGGAGCAGGTAGACAGGGCGCATGACAGCGACGGCGGCTTCGGCCGAAATGATCCACGTGAACGGGGTCGAGCTGGCTTGGTCGGAGCGGGGGAGCAGCCC
>CAWACN010000028.1:0-14520 GCA_963780525.1 uncultured Acidimicrobiaceae bacterium
GCAGCGGCTATCGGATGGTGGCCTCCGACGGTGGCATCTTCGCCTTCGGGCCGAACCCACCGGCCCTGGGGGCCCCTTTCATTGGCTCCATGGGCGGCCTCGCTCTCAACGCGCCGATCGTCGGTATGGCGATCATGCCGGCTGGTGACGGTTACGACCTCGTGGCCTCCGACGGTGGCATCTTCAACTTCGGCTCTGCGCAGTTCTACGGATCCATGGGAGGAGTGCACCTCAACAAGCCAATTGTCGGGATGGCGATCACGGCCGACGGTGGCGGCTACTGGCTCGTGGCATCCGACGGCGGCGTCTTCAGCTTCGGTGACGCACAGTTCTACGGCTCCACGGGAGGCGCGTCCTTGAACAAGCCTGTCGTGGGGATGGCCGGCACCCCGAACGGACTGGGCTACAACCTGGTCGCTTCTGACGGTGGCATCTTCAGCTTTGGCAACGCCGTCTTCGCCGGATCCACCGGAAGCATCACCCTCAACAAGCCCGTCGTGGGGATGGCAGGGACCGCAGCGGGCGGGTACTACCTGGTGGCTTCTGACGGTGGCATCTTCAACTACGGGGCCGGCACACCCTTCTTGGGCTCTTCGGGAAGCCTCACCTTGAACAAGCCTGTCGTCGGCATGGGCGTCACGACGGGGGGGTACTACATCGTGGCCTCCGACGGTGGGGTCTTTACCTACCCCACCACTTCGGGCCCGACGTTCTACGGCTCAACCGGCAGCATCAAGCTCAACAAGCCGATCGTCGGGATCGGGACCTGACCCCAACCTGACCCCGCCACCATCAGAACCTCGTCCGGTTACTCGACCGCGGCGGCCAAGTTCGCCAGCGTCGCCTTCATCTCTCCTTCGGCGTGCTCGGCGCTGTGGTCACCCATGACACGGGCCAGCGCGGCGAACCACTTCTTGCGTTGATCCACCCATGACTCGGTGACGCGGCAGCCATCGTCGGTCTCCTCGAATTCGTAGCGCCAGGTGGCGACCTTCAACGGTCCGGACGTCACGGCGAATTCGAACACCTTGTTGGGCTCGCAACCCACAATCGTCACAACGGTTGACCAGCGTCGGAAGCCGTTCTTGTTGACACCCTCGAACACCGCCCCGAGAGCCGGTCCCGTGGCGCCCTTCACCCACTTGCCGCCGGCGTTCTCGGGCGACCACTCCCCCATCCGGGGCAGGTCGGATACCAGGGCCCAGACCCTTTCGGGCGGCGCGGCGATGTCCAACGAAGCAGCGGTGGGGTAGGCCATGCACCAGACGATAGTTTCTAGGCATGGAACAGGCTCTTTCCGACGTCGCCCGCAAGCTTCGGCCACCGGTCCCTCCGAAGTTCGCCACTGTGGAGGAGGAGCGCCTGCACCGCAAGCAGAAGTTGGCCGGCGCGCTGCGGCTGTTCGGTCGTTTCGGGTTCTCCGAGGGCGTGGCCGGCCACATCACGGCGCGCGACCCTGAGTTGACCGACCACTTCTGGGTGAACCCGTTCGCCATGAGTTTCCGCCACGTCCGGGTCTCCGACCTGATCCTCGTGAGCCACACCGGTGAGGTCGTCGAGGGGGACCGACCGGTCAACCCCGCCGCCTTCGCCATCCATTCCGCCGTGCACGCGGCCCGCCCCGACGTGATGGCCGCCGCGCACGCCCACTCGGTCTACGGCAAGGCGTGGTCCGCGCTCGGACGCCCGCTCAGTCCGATCACACAGGATGCATGCGTCTTCTACGAAGATCACACGGTGTGCGAGGAAGGAGGGGGTGCGGTCGTGCTGGAGGAGGCCGCCGCCAAGGCGCTGGCGGCAGCGCTCGGCCCACACAAGGCGACCATCCACCGTAACCACGGACTGTTCACCGTCGGCCACACCGTCGACGAGGCCGCGTGGTGGTTCATCACCATGGAGCGCTCCTGCCAGGCCCAGCTGCTGGCCGAGGCGGCGGGCACGCCAATCATCATCGACGACGAGGGTGCGCGCTACACGCGTGACTTCTCGGCCTCGCCCTACTCGGGTTGGCTTTCGTTCCAGCCGCTGTGGGATGAGATCTGCCGGAGCGATCCCGACTTGTTCGACTGACTGCGTGGCCCGGGCCGAGGTCCGGGCGGCTGCCGCACAGGGGATCCGGGCGAGGTCGAGGCGAGGTCGAGGCGAGGTCGCTACGAAGTCGGACGTGGTCACGGCGACGCAGCAGCGGGCTCCTTCCCGTCGATCGGCATATCCGTGACAGATCGCCCATCGGGGCCTAGCCTGCGTCTGCGGTGCTGGGGTTGGGGCGCACCGACAGATGGAGACGACGAGGCCAACCTCGCGTCGAGTCCAGAGGAGAACGAATGCGTCGAATCGCCCCGTCCGTCTTGGTGGCCGCACTTCTCGCCGTAGGAGGAACGCTGGCCGGTCTCGGAGGCGGACCGGCTGGTGCCACCATCCCGACCCCGCCGGCCCTGGTGACCCCGAGTTCGTGGACGGCGAGTCCCGTCGTCTCCCCTTCGGCATCCAACAGCTCACAGCTGTTCGGCACCGCCTGCGCCACCAGCTCCTTCTGCGTGGCCGTTGGGTACGAAGACCTGCCGGGCACCACCGTTCCCCTGCTAGAGCAATGGAACGGGTCCGCCTGGTCCGTGGTCGCCAACATCCCAGTGCCGAACGGCACCAACGACAACTCGTTCAGCGGCGTCTCCTGCGCAGGGCCCAGCTTCTGCGTGGCGGTGGGCAACAGCAACGGTGGTCCTCTCGCCGAGCACTGGAACGGGGCCGCGTGGTCGGTGGTACCAACGGTCAACCCGTCCGGTTCGACCGAAACCTCGCTCTATGCCGTCTCGTGCCTGAGTGCCACCTCGTGCATGGCCGTCGGTCAAGGGCGGATCGGCGGGAACGACGACCTGTTGAGCGAGTGGTGGAACGGGACGAATTGGACGATCGTGCCAACGCCGGATCCGGCCGGCTCGACGTCCGCCGGTTTCGACGGCGTCTCATGCGTCAGCACCATTTGGTGCACGGCGGTGGGCTACCAACAGACCGGAGCGAACTACCTCAACCTCGCCGAGACGTGGAACGGCTCGACCTGGACGGCCCAGTCGACTCCCGATCCCTCTCCGGCCACGAACGACGGATTCGAATCCGTGACGTGTACGGGCACGTCGAACTGTGTCGCAGTCGGGAGCACCGAGAGTCCCGGGCCCGGGTTCCTGTTCCGCACCATGGTCGAGGTCTGGAACGGCTCGACCTGGTCCCTCGTCTCCACCCCTGATGGCAGCACCACGCTCGATGATTACCTCGACTCGGTCGCGTGCGTGAGCGCGACCTCGTGCACCGCGGTCGGCCGTACGGGCAACGCCAACGCGGTCCCGCTGGCGCTCAGCTGGAACGGCGTGTCCTGGTCGCTCGCCACGACACCGTCAATCGGTTCGTCGACCGGCAACGAACTCGACGCCGTGACGTGCCTGACCGATTGGGCCTGCCTCGCCGTCGGCAGTGCGACGCTCTCCGGCGAGCCGCAGCCCTACGCGTTGTCCGCTGCAGTCGCTCGAAGCGGCTACCGCTTCGTCGCTTCCGACGGGGGGATCTTCAGCTACGGCAACGGTGCTCCCTTCCTGGGTTCGACGGGCGGCATGCACCTCAACGCGCCGATCGTCGGCATGGCAGTCATGCCGGCCGGGGACGGCTACTACCTCGTTGCCGCCGATGGCGGCATCTTCAACTACGGATCGGCCCAGTTCTACGGGTCGACGGGATCGCTGCACCTGAACAAGCCGATCGTGGGCATGGCGGTCACCGCCGACGGAGCCGGGTACTGGCTGGTGGCATCCGACGGGGGGATCTTCTCCTACGGCGACGCCCAGTTCTACGGCTCAGCGGGGTCCATCAAGTTGAACAAGCCCATCGTCGGCATGACGGCGACGCCTGACGGCAAGGGCTACTACCTCGTGGCGTCCGACGGAGGCATCTTCAACTACGGCTCTGCGGCATTCTCGGGCTCAGCGGGTTCCATCGCCCTCAACAAGCCGATCGTGGGCATGGCCAGTCCGGTCTCGGGTGGCTACTACCTCGTCGCCTCCGATGGCGGGATCTTCACCTACCCCACCACCGGGGGCCCGCCGTTCTACGGGTCGACAGGATCCTTGACGCTCAACAAGCCCATCGTCGGCATGACCACGACGGCGGGGGGCTACTACCTGTCGGGGTCCGACGGCGGGGTCTTCACCTATCCGACCACCAACGGCCCGACCTTCTACGGCTCGACGGGTTCCATAAAGCTCAACGCTCCGATTGTGGGCATCGCCAGCTAGAAACGGGCACTGATGCGGCGGCAATCGGCGCTCCCTCTCCGTGGGATGTGTCGATTGCCGCCAGCACAACCCGACGCGACAGAGGCCCGACAAGGGCGGCGCAAGAAGCAAGCAAGACGGCCTGGCATCACCGATGTCGCGAGGCGATCCAACTAGCGTCAACCGCTGACGGGACCGACGCCGGGCCCGGAAAGTGGGAAACCGTGACGACTTTGACGCGCCGGGCCGCATCCGCCTTGATCACCGTTCTTCTGGGAGCCTGCCTCCTCTTGGGCGTGACATCCGCGGACATGATGTCGGCCGGAGCGACGACGCTCACCGCTCCGGCGACGGTCGGCGCGGATCAGTGGACGGCGGCGAGCACTCCCACGGTCGATCAAGGCCTCCTCTTCGGGGATTCCTGCGTCAGCGCATCGTTTTGCGTCGCGGTCGGGCAGAACGATGGCGCCCCCTTGCCACTCATTGAGCAGTGGAACGGCTCCGCATGGACCCTGGTGCCCGGCGCAACGGTCCCCACAGGGTCGGCTTTGCTGTCCGTGAGCTGCAGCTCCGTCACATCGTGTGTGGCCGTTGGCGAAACAGGAGGCCTGACCCTGGTGGAGCAATGGGACGGCAACGCCTGGACCGTGGTCGCCAGCCCGAATATGAGCGCATTCATGAGCACGTCTCTCTACAGCGTCTCGTGCACCAGCGCGACCTTCTGTAAGGCGGTGGGACAGGCCTACTTCGGCAACAGCGTGTACGCGCCAGTGGCATTGAACTGGAACGGTGCCACGTGGAGCCTCGACACGCCGCCGGACCCGGCCGGTGGCGGATACTTCAATGCTGTCTCGTGCACCTCGTCCAGCACGTGCACCGCTGTCGGCAGCGGTGGCGGCGGTGACAGCGGTCTGATTGAGCAGTGGGACGGCACCGCATGGTCAGCCGTTGGCAGCCCGAACCCTTCCGGATTGACAAGCGTGTCCTTCAGCGGCGTGTCCTGCATCGGTCCGGCCTGGTGCACGACGGTCGGTTATGGCTACAACGGCACCGTCTATCAGACGTTGATCGAAATATGGTCCGGCAGCGCATGGAGCGTCGTCTCGAGCCCGAGCCAAGGGTCGGACAGCAACTACCTGCAGAGCGTCGACTGCTTCAGCGCTACCTCCTGCTCGGCGGTCGGCTACTCCTCGCCGGCGGCAGGCAACACCACCGAGTCCTTGACGTGGAACGGGGGCATTTGGCAGCTGGCGAATACGCCGAACCAACCGGCGGCAACCGACACGCAGCTGCAGGACGTTTCGTGTGTGACGAATTGGCAGTGCGTGGCGGTGGGCCTCGCTGTGGCCGGCCCCCCGAACCCCTACGTCATCAGCGCTCCCATCGCCCGCTCCGGATATCGCTTCGTGGCCTCCGACGGTGGGGTGTTCGCCTACGGGAACGGCGCGCCGTTCCTGGGCTCCAGGGGTGGGATGCCGCTCAACAAGCCGACCGTCGGCATGGCGGTGATGCCCGCCGGTGACGGCTACTACCTGGTGGCGTCTGACGGTGGGGTCTTCAGCTTCGGCTCTGCCAAGTTCTACGGCTCCACCGGGTCGATCCATCTCAATGCGCCGATCGTCGGCATGGCCGTGACCGCCGACGGCGGCGGCTACTGGCTCGTGGCGTCCGACGGCGGCATCTTCTCCTACGGTGACGCCCAGTTCTACGGCTCGGCCGGATCGGTGCACCTGAACAAGCCTGTCGTCGGCATGGCAGCCACTCCGAACGGCCTCGGTTATTACCTGGTCGCTTCCGATGGCGGCATCTTCAACTACGGCAACGCGACCTTCGCCGGCTCGACCGGTGGCACGACGCTCAACCAGCCGATCGTGGGGATGTCGGCCCCGGTGACCGGGGGCTACTACCTGGTGGCCTCCGACGGCGGCGTGTTCAGCTTCCCGATGACCGGCGGGCCGCCCTTCTACGGTTCCACCGGTTCGATCAAGCTCAACAAGCCGATCGTGGGGATGACCACGGTCGCCGGGGGCTACTACCTGAGTGGTTCCGACGGCGGGGTCTTCACGTACCCGACCACCGGCGGGCCGGCCTTCTTGGGCTCCACCGGCTCCATCAAGCTCGTCCAGCCCATCGTCGGGATCAACGGGTAACTCGGGGGCTGCCGAGCCGACCCCGCCGGACCGGTCCCGGCGGGAAGCGTCGGCGAGCCGCCCTGAGCAGGCGTGGACGACCGATTCCCCACAGAACAAGAACGTGTTCTAATCTCGGTCGGATGGAGTTCAACCTCGCCGACCTGTTCGAGGCGGCCGTCGACGCCTATCCCGAGCGGGAATACCTCGTGGCCGACGGCAAGCGACGCACCTACGGTGAGATGGAGGCCCGGGCGAACCAGCTCGCCCATCATCTCGCTGCGCAGGGGATCGGGCCCGGCGACCATGTCGGGATTTACGCCTACAACTCGGTGGAGTGGGTCGAGACCGCGTGGGCCGTCTTCAAGCTGCGGGCGATCTGGATCAACATCAACTACCGCTACGTCAAGTCGCCGCGCAAGGGATCGGGCCCGGCGACCATGTCGGGATCTATGCCTACAACTCGGTGGAGTGGGTCGAGACCGCGTGGGCCGTCTTCAAGTTGCGGGCGATCTGGATCAACATCAACTACCGCTATGTCAAAGACGAGCTGCGGTATCTGCTGACCAATGCCAACCTGCAGGCGCTCGTCTACCAGCGCGAGTTCTCGCCACTGGTGGCGGCGCTGCTCCCCGAGCTCCCCCAACTGCGCCACGTGATCGTGATCGAGGACGGGAGCGATGTCGATCCCGCGCCCGGCGCCGTCAACTACGAGGAGGACGGCAGCGACGTCGAGCCGGCGCCCGGCGCGGTCAACTACGAAGACGTGTTCGCCGGCCAGTCGAGCGAGCGGGACTTCGGGCCGCGCTCGGCGGACGACCTCTACATCCTCTACACCGGCGGCACGACCGGCATGCCCAAGGGCGTGGTGTGGCGGCACGAAGACGTCTTCTACGCCCTCGGCGGCGGCACCGACCCCGTTACGAACGTCCGCGCCACCGACCCCGCACAAATGGTCGAGAAGGGCGCCAACGGCGGGCTGGTCCACTTGCCCGTCGCGCCGCTCATGCACGGCGCCACCCAGTGGTGCGTCATGGGACAGAGCTTCGTCGGCGCCAAAATCGTTCTCATGGCCAAGTTCGACCCGCACGACGTCTGGCGCCTGGTGGGTGAGGAGAGGGTCAACTCCGTGATGATCACGGGCGACGCCATGGGCAAGCCGTTGATCGAGTCGCTGGACGACGAGGACTTCGACCACGACCTGTCGTCGCTCCTGGCCGTCGTCTCGTCGGCTGCGCTCTTCTCGGCCCCCGTCAAGGACCAGTTCTTCGAGCATCTGCCCAACCTGGTCATCACCGACGCCATCGGCTCCTCGGAGGGCGGCAACAACGGCATGACGGTCGTGACCGCCGGCAACACGGCCATGAAGAGCGGGCCGACCGTGCACCTGCTGGGCGAGACGGTCGTCTTCGACGAGAACCTCGACCTCGTCGAGCCCGGCTCGGGCGTCATCGGCAAAATCGCCCGCTCGGGCGACATCCCGCTCGGGTACTACAACGACCCGAAGAAGACGGCCGAGGTGTTCATTGAGGTACGCGGCACCCGCTTCGTCATGCCCGGCGACTACGCCACGGTCGAAGCGGACGGATCGATCACGTTGCTCGGTCGGGGCTCCATCGTCATCAACTCCGGCGGCGAGAAGATCTTCCCCGAAGAGGTCGAGTCGGCCGTGCGCTCCCACCCCGACGTCATGGACGCCATTGTGTGCGGCGCGCCGGACGAGCGCTGGGGGCAGACGGTGGCGGCCATTGTGCAACCCCGGGTTGGTCACGAGGCGCCGTCGCTCGAGTCCATTCAGGAGCACTGCCGCGAGTCGATCGCCGGCTACAAGCTGCCGCGCCGGCTCTACGTGGTCGACGCCGTGGAGCGCTCGCCCTCGGGCAAGCCCGACTACACGTGGGCTGCAGCCATCGTGAACGCCGGCCAGCAGCCCTAGTCGGACACCGGAGACACAACTCCCTTCGACACCCGTGACCCAGCGGGTTACGGTGCAGACATTCCAGGGACCTCGAAGGCTCACGCCCAGGCAGACCGGTGAACGGACCGGCAACAGCGCGTGCGGCGGAGGGCTCTCACCCTGTGCGCCGGCGTCAGCCTGCTCCTCGTCGGTGTGGGAGTGACGGGAGCAATCGGCTCGGTCGACCCATCGGGCGCCGGTGCCGCCGGGGCCACACCCCACGTCGACGCAACCTCTTCGTGGACCGTCTACCACGGCGACCCGCTCGGCTCCGGGCGTCGACACATCGGGCGTCTCCTTCACCTCGGCGACCACGGCGTGGTCTTCGCCGGTGCTCGACGGGCAGAACTACGGGGAGCCGCTCGAAGCCACCGGGCGCGTGTACGTCGCAACCGAGAACGACACGATTTATGCACTGGCCGCCAATACCGGCGCCGTCCTGTGGTCCAACCACCTGGGAACACCCGTTCCATCGGGCGATTTGCCTTGTGGCGACATCAGCCCGACGGTCGGCATCACCGGAACGCCCGTGCTCGACGTCGCCCGCGGTGAGATCTTCGCGGTCGCCGACGAGCTCAGCGGAACGACGCAGACCCACATGCTCGTCGGGTTGAACATGTACACCGGTGCGACCGTGCTGGACGAGGACGTGGACCCCCCTGGTCAGCCGCCGTCGGCGATTCTGCAGCGCACCGGCTTGAACCTCAGCAACGGAAACGTGGTGTTCGGGTACGGCGGCAACGACGGGGACTGCTCGACCTACAGCGGCTGGGTCGCGTCGGTGCCCGAGGGCGGCGGAACGCCGGGTTACTACCAGGCGGTACCGATCGGGAACGACGGGGCCGTGTGGATGGGAGGCGCCGCTCCCGAGGTCGACGGGGCGGGCAACATCTGGGTCGCCACGGGGAACGGGTCGCCATCGAACTCCGTACGACTTCAGCGACTCGATCCTGCAGCTGTCACCGGGCCTGGCGCGGACCCAGTATTTCGCCCCGAGCAACTGGTCCTTCATGAACTCACACGACCAGGACCTCGGTTCGACCGCACCGGCACTGCTCTCGAACGGGACCGCGCTGCAGGTCGGCAAGAACCAGACGGCCTATCTCGTGAACCAGGCGGACCTCGGGGGCAACACCGGTACGGGCATCGCCACGGCGTCGGTGTGCCCGGGGACCATCGCCGGCGGTGGCGATGCCGTCGTCGGGAGCGTGGTGTACGTGCCGTGCGAGAACGGGCTCCAGGCCGTGCAGACCAACGCGTCGCCGGCGTCGGTCTCCGTGCTCTGGACGGACGCCAGCGGCGCCGGGGGCCCTGCTATCAGCGCCGGCGGACTGGTCTGGTCCATCGGCGGCAATTCGCTCTACGGCATCAACCCGGCGACCGGGGCCACGGTCAAGCAGCTCACCGTGGGGGGCCAGGCCAATCACTTCCCGACCCCCTCGGTCGGCGACGGTCTTCTCCTCGCCCCGGCCAGCAAACAGGTGATCGCGTTCGCCGGCTCCGCGGGTGTCCCGGGGCCGCCGTCACCCCCACCGACGGCTGCCCCAACGGCCCAAACGAATTCGTCGTATTGGCTCGTGGCTTCGGACGGGGGCATCTTCAACTTCGGCAATGCGGGCTTCAACGGCTCGACCGGTGGCATCCGGCTGAACCAGCCGGTCGTCGGCATGGCGCCCACAGCATCCAAGGGGGGCTACTGGCTGGTGGCCTCGGACGGCGGCATTTTCAACTACGGCGACGCCGCCTTCTACGGGTCGATGGGAGGCAAGCCGCTGAACAAGCCGATCGTGGGCATGACGGCGACGCCCGATGGTGGCGGGTACTGGCTCGTCGCCTCCGATGGCGGCATCTTCAGCTTCGGTGACGCCGCCTTCCACGGTTCCATGGGTGGCCAGCCGCTGAACAAGCCGATCGTCGGCATGGCCTCGACCGCCGACGGGCTGGGCTACTGGCTCGTCGCCTCCGATGGCGGCATCTTCAGCTTCGGTGACGCCGCCTTCCACGGTTCCATGGGTGGCAAGCCGCTGAACAAGCCGATCGTCGGCATGGCGGCCACGTCGGACGGCCTCGGCTACTGGCTCGTGGCGACCGACGGCGGAATCTTCAACTTCGGCGACGCACGCTTCCTCGGCTCCGCCGGCGGCACGCCGCTGAACAAGCCGGCCGTGGGCGTGGCGGCCACGCCTGACAACGGCGGCTATTGGATCGCCGCATCCGACGGCGGCATCTTCAACTACGGGGATGCCAACTTCGGGGGCTCCATGGGTGGCAAGCCCCTCAACAAGCCCGTCGTCGGCATCGCTTCGGCCAGCTGAGTGGCCTGACGTCGTGACGGGGAGCGGCCTCCCGCCCTCTCCCGCCCCGCCGGGCGCACACGATGATGCAGCGGTGCCGCCCGCCAAGCTCCTCCTCCTGACCGGCTCCCCCGGCTGTGGCAAGACCACCGTGGCCCCACTGGTGGCGGACCGTCACGATCCTTCGGCCTGCCTCGACCTCGACTGGTTCTTCGCCAAGCTCCGCCGGGGATCCGTCGAGCCGTGGCGGCCGGAGGCGCACGCCCAGAACCGGGTCGTGCTGCACGCCGCCGCCGAGGCCGTGGCCGCCTTCGCGGCCGGGGGCTACTTCACGGTGGCCGAGGGCATCCTCTACCCGTTCATGCTCGACCTGTTCGCCGCCGCCGGCGACCGGTACGGCATCCCCATCGACTACGCGGTGCTGCGGGCACCGATCGATCTCGTGCAGGAGCGGGTGCAGGGCCGCAGGGCCGAACCGCAACATGCCGGGGCGTTGGCCGACGCCGACGTGGTCGACGACCTCTGGACGCAGTTCGAGCAGCACGGCGTGGCGACGCGCCACCGGGTGGATGTGGGTGTCCACAGTCCGGCAAGCCTCGCCGAGGAGATCGACCGCCGGCTCGCAACGGGCGGATTGAGGCTGGACGCGGGCGGCCGACCGGGGATCGACGAGACGCCCGAGGTTGAGTAGCTCAGGAACCGCCCGCGGCGAGCCGCAGCATGGTTGTCCGGTGGATGGGATCCTTGTCGAACGTCGGCAGCAGGTGCTTGCCGAAGGTCTCCACCGACTCCTCGCAGGACTCGATCGACATGGAGCTGGACAGCATGCCGAAGGAAAGCTGGTCGGCGCCGGTGGCGACAAAGCGGTCCATCGCCTTGCTGACCTCTTCGGGCGTGCCGACGGCGACGTCACCGGAGGCGATGACGCTGTCGAGCGAGGCGGCGTCCATGGCCGGCACGATCTCGGGCCACTCCGGCACGCCGGGGGGCTTCGGGAACGTGTCGAGGTACCGGAAGACGAGGCTCAGGTGGTAGTTCGAATCCGCTTCGAGGAAGGTCTTGCGGGCCTTGGCGCCGTCCTCCATGCAGATCATGGTCGTCGTGATCATGACGTTGTCGTTCACGAAGCCACCGACCGGGTTCTTGCAGTCCCCGATCTTCTCCTTGTAGCGGGCCACCAGCGGCGTCAGCTGGTCGGGGGTCGAGAAGCCGAAGCAGAGGACGCCGACGCCGAGCTCGGCGGCCAGGTCGAACGTCGAGGGGCTGCCGGCCGCCATCCAGATGGCGGGGTGCGGCTTGGAGTAGGGCTTGGGCAGCACGTTCCGCGAGGGCATGGAGAAGAACTTGCCGTCGTAGCTGTAGTCCTCGTCCTTCCACATGCGCACGATCTGCGGCAGGGTCTCGGCCACCATTTCACGGGTCAGCTCGGAGTCGTTGATCCCGAAGCCCTTCTGCTCGGTGGTGGACGAGCCGCGGCCCGTCCCGAACTCGAAGCGGCCTTCGGAGAGGTGGTCCAGCATCGCCACCCGCTCGGCAATGCGGGCCGGGTGGTTCACCGGCGGCGTGATGTTGAAGATGCCCGAGCCGATGTGGATGTTGCTCGTCTTGGCGGCACAGAAGGCGAGGAAGGACTCGGAGGCGGAGAGGTGCGAGTACTCGGTGAGGAAGTGGTGCTCCGACGCCCAGGTGTACTTGAAGCCGGCCTTGTCGGCCGCCACGATGAAGGCGACCTCGTCCATGATGCGGTCGTGCTCGGCCGATGCCCCGTGCTGCTCGACGTACCGGGGCAGCAGGCACGCGGCGTTGAAGATGCCGAATTCCATGGGGTTGCACGTCCTCGTCTACGGTGCCGCGGTCCGTTCCGCCGGCGCTTGAGCGACGGTAACACGGGTCTGATTAAAGTGCAACGTGTTCCAGTAATGCCACTTTCACCCCAGGTCAGCGACGTTTGGAGATGCAGTGACCCCAGCTGAGGCCGATCCGGCCGAACCGGTCCTCCCCGGCGCCATTCCGGCGCCGCTTGACGAAACCATCACCGGTGCCGTCCTGGCCCTGGCCGACGTCGACAGGCTCGGGCTGGTCGCCAACGGCCTCCGGCTGAGCCATGCCGAAGTAGTGGCCCGGGCGGCGGCGCGGGCGGCCTGGCTACAGGCCGGGCGCCAGGACGGCCCCTTCCACGTCGCCCTCATGCTCGACAACGTGCCCGAGTTCATCTTCTGGCTCGAGGCGGCGGCGTTGGCCGGCGCCGTGGTGGTCGGCGCCAACCCCACGCATCGCGGCGACGAGCTGGTCCGCGACCTGTCCCACACCGAATGCCAGTTCCTGATCACCGACTCCGCCTACCTGCCCCTGGTGGAAGGGGCCCGTATCGGCGATGCATTGGGCGAGGTGCGCCATGCCAACGAGCGTGTGCTCGTCCTCGACACCGATCAGGCGCAGCGCACACTCGAGGCGTACACATCGGCCGACGCCGAGGAGGTGGCCGATCGATCGGTGACCCCCGAGACGCTGGGCTACCTCCTCTTCACCTCGGGCACCTCCGGCGCGCCCAAGGCCTGCCTGTGCAGCCAAGGCCGGCTGGCACGCATCGGGGCCATTGTGGCCCAGATGTACACGTTGGCACCCGAGGACGTCTGCTACCTCTCCATGCCTCTCTTCCACTCCAACACGCTCATGGCGGGCTGGGGACCGGCACTGATGGCCGGCTCGGCCACCGCGCTCCCCTCCTCGGGCCGCTTTTCGGCGTCGGGCTTCCTCCCCGACGTGCGGGCTGCCGGCGCCACCTACTTCAACTATGTCGGGAAGCCGCTGTCCTTCATTCTCGCCACCCCCGAGCAGCCTGACGACGCCGACAACCCGCTGGTGCGCGCCTTCGGCAACGAGGGGACCACCGACGACGTGGCGCGCTTCGCCGAACGCTTCGGCGTCGCCGTCACCGACTCCTACGGCTCGACCGAGGGGGGCGCCACGGTGCAGCGGACACCCGATACGCCCCCGGGTGCACTGGGGCGGGCGCCCGAGGGCACCGTCGTCCTCGACCCGGTCAACGGCGTCGAGTGCCCGCCGGCCCGTTTCGACGAGCGCGGCCGGCTGCTGAACGCAGAGGAGGCCATCGGCGAACTGGTCTCCAAGGCAGGCGCCGCAGGGTTCGAGGGCTACTGGCGCAACGGTGATGCGGAGACGGCCCGGCTTACGCGAGGGCTGGTACTGGACCGGTGACCTGGCCTATCGCGACAACGCCGGCTTCTTCTACTTCGCCGGACGGGACCACGACTGGCTGCGTGTCGACGGGGAGAACTTCGCCTCGGCTCCGGTCGAGCGCATTCTGCAGCGTCACCCCGACATCGTGCTGGCCTCCGTCTACGCCGTGCCCGACCCCGTCGTCGGCGACCAGGTCATGGCGGCGGTCCAACTGCGGCCCGGTCTGGAAGCCCTCGACGGCGAGGAGCTGCTCGCCTTCCTGGCCGCGCAGGGTGATCTGGGCACCAAGTGGACGCCCCGCTTCGTACGCATGAGCGCCGAACTCCCGGCCACCGCCACCAACAAGGTACTCAAGCGCTTCGTTGCGGGCCGAGCGCTGGAACTGCGACGACCCGGTGCTGTGGCAGGCCGAGAAGGCCGGGCGTACCGGCTGCTCAGCGCCGACACGGCGGCGACGCTCGAAGCTGCAGTGGGCGACCGACCCATCTGAGGTCCTGCGGCGGCCACGCCGCCAGAGCTGCCAATGGGCACCGCCCGCCGAAGCAGGTTCAGTGCGGCAGGTTCAGCGATCGACGCCGAGGACCAGGCCGCTCGTCGGCACGCCGGTACCCGCCGTCACGACCACGTGCTCGACGTCGGGAACCTGGTTCACCGAGGTGCCGCGCACGAGCCGTGCGCCT
>CAWACN010000029.1:0-184539 GCA_963780525.1 uncultured Acidimicrobiaceae bacterium
AACCCAGGTGGCATGTCGTTCGCCGACGACGTGGCGGACCTGCGTCCGAAAGGCTGAGGAGTTTGCGAAGAACAGCGGAGCCTCCCAGCGGTAGACCACAATCCCAGGGAACTCCCTCGCATCGGGGTATCGCTCAATGTCGTGCCAGCCCCCCAGGCTCTGCACCTCGCCGATGACTGCCCCGTGAGGCTGCCAGCTGCGGTGGAAGAAGAGCAGCACCGCGAGAGCAATGGCGATGACGATTCCGGGCAGTACTCCCAAGACGATCACGCCCAAGCTGGCCACCACTGAGAGAACCAAGGCGCTCTTTCGGACTCTTGCGTAGCGGACCAGAGCCTGAAGATCGAGGAGCGAAAGCGCGGCGGCGATCAACACGGCAGCCAAGGCCGATTGCGGGAGGTCGGCGAGCAAAGAATTGAAGAACAGCAGGAGTGCGACCACAATGCCAGCACCAACCAAGGACGCGAGTTGCGACTTTGCGCCGGCCTGCTCGACGACCGCCGTGCGGGAGCCGCTCGTCGACACCGCGAATCCCTGCAGGAGCCCTGCGCCCAGGTTGGCCGCTCCTATCCCGATCATCTCCTGGTTCGGATCCACTTCTTCGCCTCGGCGAGCACCGAAGCTCGAAGATGTGGCGATGGTGTCCGCCAGCGACACGAGCGTGATGCCAACGGCGGCGACCATGAGAGGGCCGACATCGGCCCATTTCGTCCATGGGACCGAAGGCGTCGGAACGCCCCGCGGAAGCGTCCCGACGGTCGCGACCCCGTGAGCGTGCAGGTTGAAGATGGCAGAGACGACAGTCGCGGACACAATGCCGACGAGGACCGCGGGGACGACCTTGGTGAAACGGGACAGCACCAACAAGATGGCCAACACCCCCAACCCCACCAGAAGTGCCGCCCCAACGGTGCCATGGAGCCCGAGCACAAATGCCTTGATCTCTGGGCCAAAACCCTCGGCGTCTGTCGAGAATCCAAAGAGTTTGGGCAACTGGCCGACGATAATGATGAGGGCGAGACCATTCATGTAGCCAACCTGCACCTCGCTCGAGAGCAGGTCAGCGACGAAACCGAGCCGTCCGATCCCCAATCCGATTTCGATGATGGCGACGATCACCGCCAACATCCCGGCCAGAGCGATCGCTCGGTGCTCGTCTCCGCCTGCGAGGAGGGGCACGAGTGCCGCGAAGATCAGCGGTGAGATCGAAGAATCCGGTCCCAGGACGAGGATCTTCGACGGGCCGAACACCGCATAGCCGACCAGGCATCCGATGGACGTGTACAGGCCGGTGACAGGCGGGAGTCCGGCGAGCTCCGCGTAGGCCAAACCCTGCGGCACCAAAATGGCGGCCAGCACTACACCGGCAACGACGTCAGCCCGTGTCCACCTTCGGTCGTAGGTCCGAACGGTCCGGAGGCCCGGTATCCATTTGGCTACCCCCGAGGGGCCTTCGTCCATGGTGCCCCCCATCGATATGCGCTTTTCGGCCACGTCATGTCGTCGAAGAGAACCTACAATGCGGCCGAACACAAGACCAGGAAACGGGGATCGCGCTGTCCGCATCCGTGCGGCACCGGATCCTCCTCGGGTGTAACGACTCGTTCGTCACGGCGCGTAAGTGATCCGGGTCAGAAGCGCAGCGGCACCATGTGCGGATGCGCACTCGGCTCCCGGTAGTCACCCTTCTTCTGGCGAGCCGGCAGAGTCACCGAGGACGGCTCTTCGCGCTCATAGGGAACCAGGTCGAGGATGTGCCTGATGATGTTGAGGCGGGCTCGACGTTTGTCGTTCGAGTCAGCCACGTACCACGGCGCCGCCTCCGTATCTGTGGCGGCGAACATGTTGTCGCGCGCCCTGGAGTAGTCGTACCAGCGGCCATAGGAGTCGAGGTCCATCTGCGAAAGCTTCCAGGTCTTGCGGCCGTCGTCGATGCGAGCCGTCAAGCGGCGTGTCTGTTCCTCTTGGCTGACCTCGAGCCAATACTTGATCAGGATCACGCCCGAGTCGATCATGGCTTGCTCGACAATCGGAACGAGTTCGAGAAACCGCGCTGACTCCTTCCAGGTGCAAAACCCCATGACCGGTTCCACTCCGGCGCGGTTGTACCAGCTTCGGTCGAAGATGACGACCTCACCGCCTGCGGGAAGATGAGGGACATAGCGTTGGAAATACATCTGTGAACGTTCGCGGTCCGTTGGGGCCGGCAACGCCACAACCCGGAAGACGCGAGGGCTGACGCGTTCGGTGATCCGCTTAATGACGCCGCCCTTTCCGGCCGTATCCCTGCCCTCGAACACGATGCAGACCTTGGCCTGTTCTTGGACGATCCAACGCTGCATCTGCACGAGTTCGACCTGTAGGCGCCTGAGATCCTCCTCGTACTCTTTTCGTCGCATTTTGGTCAAGAGCTTCTCTCCGCTGTCCTGCATCACGCCGTAGACGTCCGTCCCTTGAAGGCTCGGTCGTCTCGCCGTGGAGGCAGGCCTAGGACTTTTGCGCCTCGGCGGCGTCCGCTTCGATGGCCTTCTGGTCGGCCTTGAGCTGCTTCTCTTCGATCTTCTGCGCCCGCTTCATGGCGGAACGGACCTTGCCCTCCATGTCGGAGACGGCCACCACGACCAGTCCGGCCTCACCTTCGTCGAGGGATTCGCCCAGGTCTTTGAGGTCGCCGCGGCTCATGCCCGCAGCGGCGTGTCCGGCCACGGCGCCGAGGAACGCGCCCTCCGCCGGTGGTCGCCAGCAGCAGACCACCACCGATGGCGGCGGCGGGGAACAGGGCGATCACCAGACCTGTCGCCAGGCCGACCCCGCCGCCGAGCACACCCCCGACCCGGGTCGGGGTCTCATGCTTCTTGACGATCTTGACCTTGCCCTTGTGATCGCGCTCAACGACTGCCGCGTCATAGGCGTCGATCAAGTTGGCCTTTGTGTGGAGGTCTTTGATGAGCTCGTAGTCCGCCAGTGCGTCGGCCGTATTGCCGTACACGCCGGAGTACACGAACAGAGTATCGATGGCCACAGCAGCGCTCCTATCAGGTCGAGGTCGCTTCAGAATAGTTGGGCTTCGGCGTCAGAGGCGGCTTCGCTCCAGTGGACCAGAGTCGTTCAACAGGACCGGCGTCGGCACCGAGCGTGTCGACGAGGGAATGGAGGAGCGTGAACGAATCCAAGCACGAGTTGTCGCTCCGTGGAGGAACACGCCGACGTACTTCAATGGACCCTGAGTTCACGAGCCACTAGCAATTCTGCGAAAGGCAGACTAAAACGCTTCGTGAGCCTCTGACGCAGAGTCCGAGTCGCAAAAGGCCAAGGTTCTGGCCGCAGGCTGACACCGAGGACGAGCGTATCCACGAGGAGGGAGTCGGATATGGCCGAAAACAAGGAATCCCTGGGTCCGATCAGCTACCTGGTCGTCGAATTCCCAGGGAGCAAAATGACCGGAGAGGGCTTGCCCATCTTGGTTGATCTCGTCAATGACGGAGTGATCCGGATCTTGGACTTGGTCTTCGTCGCCAAGGGCCAAGATGGTTCGTTGGGCATTATCGCCCTCGCTGATCTGGACCACGACGGGACGATCGACCTCGCAGTCTTCGAAGGGGTGTCCTCGGGTCTGGTGAGCCAGGAGGACCTTGCCGACGCGGCACCAGTGATCGCAGCCGGGTCGTCTGCCGCCATACTGATTTTCGAGAACCGTTGGGCCAAGTCTTTTGTCGAGGCCCTGCGTCGTGGTGAAGCTCAACTCGTTGCCGCCGGCTACATCCCACAGGATGAACTTGCGGCCGCACTTGACGCGGCCGAAGGCTGAAAAGGAGAGAATCATGCCCCTGCTCCGAGGTATCGCACGCACGGCAGCAATCGCCGGAACGGCCACTGCTGTGTCGAACCGCGTCTCGCGCCGCCAACAAAATCGCTGGGCTCAGCAAGACGACCAGCAGTACGCCCAGCAACAGCCGCAGGCCGCACCGCCACCCCAGGCTGCGCCCCCGGCGCGGGACGTGGTCGCCCAGCTCAAGGATCTCGCCGAACTCAAGTCGCAGGGCATCCTCACCGACGCCGAGTTCGACGCGCAGAAGGCGAAGCTGCTGGCCTAGTTGCGCTGCACCGGATCCGCGTTTTGCTTTCACGCTGCCCGTCGCTGATACACAACCCGGCTCGAGTCTTCAATCGACCAGGCGAACCGGCCGGACGCCACTGCCCCCAGCGCCCCTAATCCCCCCAGGAGCGGCGATCCGGCCGGTTCGGGCTGGCACAGTAACTGAGGTCATTGGCCACGGAGCGTCACCCGCCACTCCCTGCGAGAACGACTCTCGGCCCGATGTGGCGGTGGCGACGGTAGGGGCCGAGGCGTCGCTTGAACGACGCCAAGAGGTCCCGCCTTACCGCTGACGACGGGTAAGGCATGAACCCAGTTCAGAAGTTGGTGTCGGAGGGGGGACTTGAACCCCCACGCCCTTGCGGGCACCAGCCCCTCAAGCTGGCGCGTCTGCCTATTCCGCCACTCCGACGAGCATGCAATGGGAAAGCAGCGTCCGGAGATCGTAGCGCGTGCCCATCGACCCCCTTCTGTGCCGCCGGTGCCGCCGGTGCCGCCGTCCTGAGCCCCCGCCGGTGCCCTGACCTGGGCCCGAGGCGGTCTGACCCTCGCCAGCCCGGGCCGCCCGCGCGGGCGCCGGCCGCCCGTCCCTACTGCCCGGGCAGCGAGGGTGTCGTGTTGTTGGTCGACTCGCGGCACCCGGACCGACCAGAGCTGGGCGAACCAGAGCAGGCTGGTGCTGCGCGGCATGGCGTTGACGCCACCGATGGTCCGGCTCCAGACCAGGACCGTCGGCTCGGCGAACAGGGGCAGCGAGACCATGTCGTCCCACAGCTGCGTGTCCGCCTGGTCGTAGTAGGTCATGGCGGTGTTCGGGTTGAGTTGCTGCGATGCGGTCGTCACCGAGCGAGTCGAACTTGCTGTTCGAGTAGTTCGTCCAGTTCTGTGAGCCGTTCTTCCCCGGCGGCCCCAGCAGCATGGTGTACCAGGCCATGGTCTGGCTCATGTAGGGCGTGAAGGTCTGCGGCACCACGGCCAGGTCGGCGAAGCCCGCCGCCAGCACCTGGCCGGTCTGGGCCGCCCCGGCGACCGGGAGCAGCGTCGTGTCGAGGCCCGCCGCCCGCAGCTCGGACTGGATCACCGGCGCGGCCGCCGTCGCCCAGGGGTCGCTCGAGTCGTAGACCATGTGCAGCTGGAAGGGCGCGCCGAAGGACGAGTGGTAGTACGGGTCGCCCAGCGTGCGCTCGCAGGCCCGTCGCCGCAATGAAGGCCGTCCGCCTGCGCCGGCACCGGGGTCACCGGGAAGTTCACGCTGCCGCCCGACCCGATCACCGTCGTCGACGTCGACGAGGTCGGCGCCGGCACGGTCGTCGTCGGCGAGCCGGTCGTGGGCGGCTTGTAGTTCGGCTGGCCCTGCACGACGAGGTGGCTGTTGCCCGGCACAATGCTCGGTGAGGCCCAGCTCACCTGCTGGTTGACCAGGTCCTGGCGGTTGATCGACAGGGCGATGGCCACCCGCAGATCGGGCGGCAGATCCGAGTCGAGCGAGCTGGCCATGTCGAGCTGCAGCAGGTTGGCCGAGGAGTCCACCTCGCTCTGCGCCCCGGGCAGCCCCGTCATCTGGGTCAGGAACGACTGGGTCACCGTCGTGGGCGCCGCCACCTGCACGTAGCCCGAGGCCATCCACTGCCCCAGCTGCGCCGTCGAGGAGGCGAGGTGGACGACGATCGACTTGGCGTTGGCCGGCGTCCCCCACCACTTCGGGTTCTGCACCAGGGTGATGGTCTGGGGCGTCACCGCGCCGAGCATGAACGGGCCGCCCGACAGATCGATGTTCGGATCGACGGTGGTGCAGGACGGGTTCCAGCCCACCTTCTCCATGACGTGGGCCGGCACCAGGTTGGCGAACAGCATCTGCCAGTCGGCGAAGGTGGTCTTGAACTTCACCGTGACCGTGTGGCCGCCGTTGGAGCCCGTGACCGACGCAATGTCGCGGTAGCCGGCAATGCTCGCCACGTCCGCGTTGGCCGCGGCGTCATCGGGATCGCCCCTCTGTTGTTCCCAGGCGTACTTGAAGTCCGCGGCCGAGATCGGCACGCCGTCGGACCACACCGCCTTGGGGTTGAGCGTGTAGACGATCGTCTCGGGCTTGATGTCGACGAGCTCGGACGAGACGATCAGCGAACCGTTGGGCGTCGAGGCCCCGGCGGCGTTGGTCACGAAGGGGCTGGGCAGCACTCCCGCCAGCACGGTCTGGGTGCCCACCGTGTTCGCCGGTCGGCGTGTTCGGATTGCAGCCCGTCGGGCTCTCGGTCGTGCCGAACGAGATCGTCCCGCCCGCCACGCCGACGTAGGTGACGGTGGTCCCGCCTCCCCCGTCGTTGTTGCTGCAGGCGGAGGCCAACAGGGCCGCCAGCGTGCTCGTCCCGACCAGCCAGCGCCAGCGCCGGGGGCGTCGGCCCCGGCCCGTCACTGCAGCCGGAGATCCAAGACGACCGTGGTGAGGGCGAAGATGATGGCCACGGTCACCGTGATGCGGTCCAGGTTGCGCTCCACCACCGTGGAGCCCTGGGCCGCCGCGCCCACGCTCCCACCGAACATGTCCGAGAGGCCGCCGCCCTTCCCGCTGTGCATCAGGATCAGGAAGATGAGCCCGAGCGCGGCCAGGACCTCAATGACGATGTAGATCCAGGTGACGGTGTCCAGGGTTGCCAGCACGGGTGAGCCTCCAACTCGCGAACTCGCGGCCGAACCTGCGAGTTCAGCCTAGGAACGGTAGCAGGCGGCGGTGGCCCGAATGATGTCGGTGAAGGCCGCCGCTTCCAGGCTGGCACCCCCCACCAGCAGGCCGTCCACGTCCGGCTCGGCCATCAGGTCGGCCGCGTTCTCGGCGTTCACCGAGCCGCCGTATTGCAGGCGCACCGAAGCGGCCGCCTCGTCCCCGCCCACCTTGGCCACCAGGGAGCGGATGAAGAGGCAGGCGTCCTCGGCGTCGACGGCGGTGGCGGCTTTGCCGGTCCCGATGGCCCACAGCGGCTCGTAGGCCAGCGACCAGGCCGGCCACCACGTCGGTGGCCAGGCCGGACAGCGCGCCCAGCACCTGTTCCTCCAGGATGGCTTCGGTCTGGCGGGCGTCACGCTGCTCCTCGGACTCGCCGATGCAGAGCACCGGCGTCATGCCGTTGCGCAGCACGGCACGGAGCGTGAGGGCCACGGCGGCGTCGTCCATGCCGAAGAGCGTGCGCCGTTCCGAGTGGCCGACGATGACGTAGGTCGTCCCGAGCCGGGCCAAGAAGCGCGGGCTGATCTCGCCCGTGCGCGCGCCGGCGTCCTCGTCCGAACAGTGCTGCGCGCCCAGCGCCAGTGGGAGGTGCTCCTTCTCCACCAGCGTCTGCACCGTGCGCAGGTCGGTGAAGGGCGGATGGACCGACACGTCCACCCGTGCCACGTCATCGGGCTTCAGACGCAGCCCGAGGTCGCGCACCGTGTGCAGCGCCTCAATGTGGTCGTGGTGCATCTTCCAGTTCCCGCTCACCAGCGGGCGGCGGGTGCTCACCTCGCGGGCGCTCACCCTCGGGGTGCGTTCGGGGCCCGGCGCAACGCGTCAATGCCGGGCAGGTGCCCCTCGCGCTCAATGAAGGAGAGCGAGGCGCCGCCCCCGGTGGAGAGGTAGCCGATCTGCTCGCACAGGCCGAGCTCCTCCAGCGCGCTGGCGCTGTCGCCGCCGCCGACCACCGAGAAGCCCGGGCTGTGGGCCACCGCCTCGGCGACAATGCGGGTGCCCTCGGCAAAGCGGGGGTCCTCGAAGGCGCCGAGCGGCCCGTTCCACAGCACGGTGCCGGCGCCCATGACGACCTCGGCGAAGGCGGCAGCCGAGTCCGGGCCGATGTCCAGGCCGGTCCAGCCGTCGGGCAGGTCGCCTTCGATCACCTTGACGCTCCCCCGCGGCCCGTGCCCCAGAGCAGGGGGTCCGAAGGTGCCGCCGGGCTCGAGGGCCTTGGTGTCGGTCGGCAGCAGAATGTCGACTCCCGAGTCGAGCAGGGTCCGGCAGGCCTCCAGGTGCGTCTCGTCCAGCAGCGAGCTCCCGACCAGCCACGCCCTTGGCGGCCAGGAACGTGTAGGCCATGCCGCCCCCGACGACCAGGGTGTCCACCTTGGTGGCGAGGACCTTGAGCACCTCGAGCTTGTCGGCCACCTTGGCCCCGCCCACCACGGCCACGAAGGGGCGGGCCGGACACTCCAGAATGCCGCCGAGCACCTCGATCTCCTTGGCGAAACGCAGCCCGGCCGCGCTCGGCAGGAACTGGGGCGGTCCGACGATGGAGGCGTGGGACCGGTGGGCGGCTCCGAAGGCCTCGTCGACGTAGGCGTCGAAGCCGGCGATGAGGCGCTGCACGAAGGCGGGGTCGTTGGCCTTCTCGCCCGGGTCGAAGCGCAGGTTCTCGGTCAGCTCCACGCCCGGGCACAGCGACTGCAGCCGTTCGCGGACCGGGTCCATCTCCCAGCGCGGGTCGGGCGAGCCGCCCGGGCGCCCCAGGTGCGAGGCGGCCACCACGTCGGCACCGGCGTCCTGGAGCCAGCGCAGTGTCGGGAGCGCGGCGGCAATCCGGAAGTCGTCGGCGACGGTGGCCCGGCCCCGCACGCCGATGTGCAGCGGCACGTTGAAGTCCACCCGCACCAGCACGCGCTTCCCCGCCACGGGGGGAAGGTCCCCCAGGAGCGGAATGCCGCGGAGGGGGTCCATCAGGGTCAGGCCCCTACCAGCACGGTCAGGTCGACGAGCCGGTTGGAGTAGCCCCACTCGTTGTCGTACCAGCCGAAGGTCTTGACCAGCCCGAGCTCGTCGTTGACCGGCATGACCATGGTCAGCCCGGAGTCGAAGGTGCACGAGGCGGGCGAGCCCACAATGTCGCTCGAGACGATCGGGTCCTCGGTGTAGACGAGGTACTTGTCGAGCGGCGGCTTGGCGGCGGCCGTGGCGAAGGCGGCGTTCACGTCGTCGACCGACGGGTTGCCCTTCACCACGGCGGTGAAGTCGGTGATGGAGCCGGCCGGCAGCGGTACCCGCAGGGAGTAGCCGTCCAGATGTCCCTTCATGGCCGACAGCACCAGCCCGGTGGCCCGGGCCGCGCCGGTCGAGGTCGGCACAATGTTGGTGGCCGCCGCCCGCGCCCGGCGCAGATCCTTGTGCGGCAGGTCGAGCAGGTTCTGGTCGTTGGTGTACGCGTGCACGGTCGTCATGAGCCCGCTCACAATGTCGAACTCGTCGTCGATCACCTTGACCATGGGGACGAAGCAGTTCGTCGTGCAGGACGCGTTGGAGATGACGACGTCCTTCCCGGGGTCGTAGTCCTGGTCGTTGACGCCCATCACGATGGTGGTGTCGGCGTCGCCCGACGGCGCCGAAATGATGACCCGCTGCACCGTGCCGCCCAGGTGCTGCGCCGCCTGCTCCCGGCTGGTGAAGATCCCCGTCGACTCGACGACGACGTCGGCCTCCAGCAGATCCCAGGGCAGCTGGGCCGGGTCGCGCTCGGCCATGACCCGGATGTGGCGCTCCCCGACCAGCAGATCGGCGCCCTCCACCTGGACCGGGACCGACAGCCGCCCGTGGGTCGAGTCGTAGCGCAGCAGGTGCGCCAGCGTCTCGGCCGAGGTCAGGTCGTTCACTCCCACGACTTCCACATCGGCACCCGAGGCCAGGATGGCGCGCAGATAGTTCCGCCCGATGCGCCCGAAGCCGTTGATGCCGACCCGCACCGTCATCTGTTCGCACCGTCATCTGTTCCGTACCGTCATCTGGTCCATCCCGCTATGCCAGCAGACCCGACAGCGCCTGCGCCAGTTTGGCCGGGCTGTGGACCAGGGTGTTCTCACCCGTCAGGGGGGCAACGTGCACCGGCGCCCCGGTTTCGCCGATTCCCACACCCCGGATGCTGTCACAGAGCACGACGTCCACCGTGACATTGTGCCTGGCCAGAGCGGCCACATGATCCGCCACGTCGAATCCTTCGGTTTCGCAGACCTCCCCCCGGAGGTTGCACACGTACACGACCTGGGCTTTTGTGGAGTCCACCGCCTCGGCGATGCCTCCCACCGCCACGGCGGCCAACACGCTGGTGAACAGGGATCCGGGCCCGATCACCACCTGGTCGGCCTGGAGGATCCGCTCCACCGCCAGGGCCGGCGGCTGGGCGTCCCCGGGCACCAGGGAGACCTGCTCAATGCCCGAGGTCCCCTTCACCGCCACCTGCCCCGCCACTGTCCCGTGGCTCGATTCGGCCTTGAGCACGACCAGCTCCGAGGTGGCGGGCAGCACGTCGCCGGAGGCCCCGAGGAGGTGGGCCGCCTCGGCCACCCCCGCGACGAGGTCGCCGGTGGCGTCGATCAGCCCCGCCAGAATCAGGTTGCCCAGCGCGTGGCCCGCCAGCTCGCCCTCGTCGTAGCGGCGCTCGAAGGCGGTGGCCAGCGCCGAGTCCTCGTCGGCCAGTGCCACCAGGCACTTGCGGATGTCGCCCAGGGCCACGACGTTGAGCAGCTCGCGCAGCCGGCCACTGCTCCCCCCGTCGTCGGCCACCGAGACCACGCCGGTGATCAGCCCGGCGTAGCGCCGCGCCGCCTTCAGCGTGACGGCGGTGCCGTGCCCGCCACCGATGGCCACCACCGACGGGCGCCCGCCGCGCCGTCCGCTCCCTGCGTCCTGCTCCCCGTCGACCCGCTTCCACTCCGCCTGCTCCGCTCCGCTTGCACTGCGTCCGCTTGCACTGCGTCCGCTTGCACTGCGTCCGGAACGGTTCAATCCGGTACCGCTCTGCCCGGCGCCGCTCGACCCGGCATCGCTCACCGGTCGATGTCCCGGTGGAAGACCGACACGGGCTCGCCGTGCGCGCTGAGCCGGGTGGCCAGCTCCCGGGCCAGCGTCACCGAGCGGTGCCGGCCACCGGTGCAGCCCATGGCGATGGTCAGGTACGACTTCCCCTCCCGGTTGAAGGCCGGGAGGATGCTCGTGAGGAGGTCGTCCACCTTGTCCAAGAAGTCCTGGGACTCGGGCTGCCCCAGCACGTAGTCGCGCACGGGCTGGTCTTCCCCGCTGTAGGGCCGCAGCTCCTCCACCCAGAACGGGTTGGGCAAGAAGCGGCAGTCGAAGACGACGTCGACGTCGAGCGGGATGCCGTGCTTGTACCCGAACGAGATGACCGAGGTCTGCATGCGCGGCGCTTCCTCGTCGCCGAACGCCTCCAGAATGCGAATCCGCAGCTGGTTGGAGTTGAGGTCGCCCGTGTCGATGAGGAGGTCGGCCCGCTCGCGTACGGGCTCGAGCAGCTTGCGCTCGTCGGCGATCGACTCCTCCACCCCGCGCGACGCCAGCGGGTGGCGCCGCCGCGTCCCCTCGTAGCGCCGCACCAGGACGTCGTCGGGGGCATCGAGGAAGACGACCCGCACCCGGCGCCGCGTCGCCCGCAGCTCGTCGAGCACGTCGGGCAGGTCGTCGAAGTACTCCGAGCCGGTGTTGGCGCCGCCGCGCCCGATCACCAGGGCCACCCGCTCAATCCCCGAACCGGGCCGGTCCACCATTTCGACCATCTTCATGATGAGGCCGGCCGGCAGGTTGTCGATGACGAACCAGTTCACGTCCTCGAGCGCCGCCGCCGCCGTCGACCGGCCGGCGCCCGACATCCCCGTGACCACCACGAACTCGCTCATCGCCCCATAGCTTCGCTCATCGCCCGCCCGGTCTCCCGGTCATCGGGGCCGGTGGATCGACTCGTAGACGGCGAGGCCCACCTCGTCGGGCAGCCACGAGCGGGAGATCAATTCCTCCAGGGAGGCGGCCCGGACGGCGTTGACCCCTCCCATCTCCTTGACCAGCCGGGCCTTGCGGGCCGGCCCCAGGCCGGCGATGTCGTCCAAAATGCTCCTGGTCATCCGCTTGCCGCGGCGCTCCCGGTGGAAGGTGATGGCGAAGCGGTGGGCCTCGTCGCGCAGCCGCTGCAGCAGGTACAGGGCATCGGAGCCCCGGCGCAGCCGGACCGGGTCGGGCGAGCCCGGCCGGTAGACCTCCTCGAACTGCTTGGCCAGCGAGGCCAGCTCCACCTGGTCCTCGAGGCCGAGCTCGCGCACCACCCGCTCGGCCACACCGAGCTGGCCCTTGCCGCCGTCGACGACGATGAGGTTGGGGCGGTAGGCGAAGCGGCGCGGGCGTCCGTCCGCCGGAACCTCGGTCGGCTCCTTCAGGGCGGTGAGCCGCCGCGTCAGCACCTCCTCCATGGCGGCGTAGTCGTCGTTGCCGGGGACGGACTTGACCTTGAAGCGCCGGTAGTCCGACCGCTTGGACAGGCCGTCCTCGAACACGACCATGGAGCCGACGTAGTCCGTGCCCTGCAGGTGGCTCATGTCGTAACACTCAATGCGCAGCGGCGCCTCGCGCAGCGACAACGCCGACTGGAGTTCGGTCAGGGCCTTGGAGCGCGCGTTGTGGTCGGCGGCCCGGCGCAGACGATGCCGGGCCAGGTCCTCGCCGGCCGAGCGGGTGACCGTCTCCTGCAGGGCCCGCTTGGCGCCGCGCTGGGGCACCGCAATGTCGACGGGCCCGCCCCGGATGGTGTGCAGCCAGCTCTGCAGCAGCTCCCGGTCGGCCGGCTCCCCGGGCACCAGAATCCGGCGCGGCACCTCGGCGCCGTCGGCCCCGTAGACCTGGGCCACCACCTGGGCCATGAACTCGGGGTCCGACAGGTCCTCCACCTTCTCGGCGACGAAGCCCCGGTGCCCGACCACCCGGCCGCGCCGGACCCGGAAGATCTGCACCGACGCCTCGAGCGGGTCCTCGGCCAGACCCACGACGTCGAAGTCCTCGGCCCGGTCCGAGACCATCTGCTGGGACTCGGCCGCCTTGTGCACGGCGACGATGCGGTCGCGCAGCCGGGCGGCGCGCTCGAACTGCAGGTCCTCGCTGGCGGCGAGCATCTCGGTCTCCAGCCGGGCCAGCACCGGCTCGGTGTCGCCCGAGAGGAATCCCATGAGGTCCCGGACGTAGCCGTCGTAGGCCTCGTGGTCGACGGCGCCGACGCACGGACCCGAGCAGCGGTCGATGTCGTAGAGCAGACAGGGCCGTCCCAGGCGCTCGTGGCGGGTGAACTTGGTGTCCGAGCACGTGCGGACCGGGAAGCTCCTGACGAGGAGGTCGAGGGTGGAGCGGATGGCGCCGGCGTTGCCGTAGGGGCCGAAGTAGCGGACACCCTTGCGCTTGCGGCCCCTGACGACGGCCGGGCGCGGCCACTCCTCGTTGAGGGTGACGGCGAGCCAGGGGTAGCTCTTGTCGTCCTTGAGGCGGACGTTGTAGCGGGGCAGGTGGGCCTGAATCAGGGAGTGCTCGAGGATCAGCGCGTCGACCTCGCTGTCGACCACCACCCACTCCACGTGGTCGGCCTGGGCCACCATCTGGGCCGTGCGGGGCATGAGCTTGGCCGAGACCTGCCAGTAATTGGGCAGGCGGTGGCGCAGGGACTTGGCCTTCCCGACGTAGAGGACCCGGCCCTCGGCGTCGTAGAACTGGTACGAGCCCGGGGCGTCCGGGATGGAGCCGGTCGGCGGGCGGTCGTGCACTGGGTCCAGTTTACTTTTCAGGGCTTTCGCGCAGCCGCTGGTGGCGGGGGTTACACTGGCAGCGCCGGCCTGGTTTCCGGCACACAACCTCGCATCGAGGCCGACATACCCGCGGATGGGCGACCAGGCTGTCCCCGCCGGCCAAATCGATGCACTCCCGACAAGGGGGCACACCACATGCTCAGGCTTCAGACGCCACTTCCGGAGCGCTACACGTCCGCAAACCCGGACGAGTTGGCTGCGATGATCGAGCGCGCCAAGGCTGCGCTGGGATCCCGGGTCTTCATTCTGGGGCACCACTACCAACGGGACGAGGTGATGCGCTGGGCCGACGCCCGGGGCGACTCCTTCGGGCTCTCCCGGATTGCCGCCGGTCAGAGCGAGGCTTCGTACATCGTGTTCTGCGGGGTGCACTTCATGGCGGAGTCGGCCGACGTCCTGACCGGTGACGACCAGCAGGTGCTGCTCCCCGATCTGAACGCCGGCTGCTCCATGGCCGACATGGCGGACATCGACCAGGTGGAGGAGGCCTGGGACGAGCTCGGGCGGGTGATCGACGTGGACGGCCTGATCCCGGTGACCTACATGAACTCGGCCGCGTCCTTGAAGGCCTTCGTGGGCCGCCACGGCGGTGCCGTCTGCACCTCGTCCAACGCCCGGGCCGTGCTGACGTGGGCTCTCGACCGTTCGCAGGGTCAGGGCGAGCGGGTCTTGTTCTTCCCCGACCAGCATCTCGGGCGGAACACCGGCTTCGAACTGGGCTTCGGCGCCGACGACATGCGGGTCTGGAATCCGCGCCTGGCGTTGGGTGGGTTGTCAGACCGTGAAGTGAAGGAGTCGACGCTGCTGCTGTGGAAGGGGCACTGCTCGGTGCACCAGCGCTTCCGGCCGGCCCACGTGGCCGCGTTCCGTGCCGAGTACCCCGACGGGATCGTCATGGTGCACCCCGAATGCGCCCACGACGTCGTCGAGATGGGCGATGTCACGGGTTCGACCGATGCGATCATTAAGGCGGTGGCGGCCGCACCGGCGGGTTCGGTCATCGGTGTCGCGACCGAGATCCACTTGGTGAACCGGCTCGACAACGAGTCGCCCGACAAGACCGTCGTCTGTCTCGACCCGCTGGTGTGCCCCTGCTCGACCATGTCGCGCATCGACCCGCAGCACCTGGCCTGGGTCCTGGAGGGGTTGGTCGACGGCGAGGTGCGTAACCGCATAGTGGTCGACCCCGAGACGACCGAGTGGGCCAAGGTGGCGCTCGAGCGGATGCTGGCTATCACCTGAACCGCCTCACGCTGTCGGCAGAGACGTCACGGAGACGATGGCGCAGGCGCCGGCGCCGGCGCCCGCGCAGAACCCGAACGGTGGCGGGAACGGAGGGCGGGAACGGGAACGGGGCCTTTTGAAGCTCCGGTAGGGTCCCGGTGATGTGGTGCCGTGGCAACAGGAGGCCGATGCAGTGAGTGATTTTCCCGCCCCACCCGTCCCGGTCAACCACGTGCAGCCGGTTCCCCGCCGCATCCGGGCCTTTCTCGCCGGCCGCCCCGTCTTCGACACGACCGACGCCCGCTACGTGTGGGAGAACACCTCGTATCCGCAGTACTACATCCCACTTCGTGACGTCGACACCACGGCGCTCGTCGACGAGGGCGCCACGACGGAAACGTCCCGGGGTGACGCCAGGCGCTTCGGCGTGCGGGTCGGCGACGTCGACCGTCCCAGTGCGGCCTCCGTCCTGACCGCCGCCAAGGTCGAAGGGCTCGACGACACGGTCCGCTTCTCCTGGTCGGCCTTCGATGCCTGGTTCGAGGAGGACGAGCAGGTCTTCGTCCACCCTCGCAACCCGTACACGCGGGTGGACTCGCTGCGTTCGAGCCGGCACCTGCGCGTGGAGTCGAAGGGTGTCGTCCTGGCGGAGACCTCCTCGCCCGTCCTGTGCTTCGAGACCGGGCTCCCGACTCGCTATTACATCGACCGGACCGACGTGGACTTCACCCACCTGGTGCCGTCGGACACGCAAACGGCCTGCCCGTACAAGGGGACGACGAGTGGCTACTGGTCGGCCGCAGTGGAGCTGCGCATCCATCCCGACATCGCCTGGACCTACGACTTCCCCACCCGGGAGCTCCAGCCGATCGCCGGGCTGATCGCCTTCTACAACGAGAAGATCGATCTGTTCCTCGACGGCGTCGAGCTCGAGAGGCCGCACACGCACTTGTCGTAGAGGTGCGGCGGGTGCCGGCGGGTGCCGTGACTTCGGGCGCGCCGAAACCCGGGCGCGCCAAAGCGCCCGGGGTGCTTCGCTTTTCGAAATGCCGGCCATGCAGACAGCCGGGGTGCTGCGGGGGCGGGGCGCCGGACGTGGTCGAAACCTCGCGGCGGGCCGGCCCCTCAGGCGGCGACTCGGTGGGGGCCGCTGGCGCTGCTCGCCTTTGCTGCTTCTCGTGCTGGTTGCGCAGGCGGTTGTGGAAGCCACAGAGCAGCCGGCCGTTGTCCTGGGTGGTGAGCCCTCCTGAGGCGTAGGTCTCGATGTGGTCGACCTGGCAGGTCTCGGCGGGCTCGTAGCAATGGGGATGGGTGCAGATGCGGTCACGCAGCTCAATGGCCCGCCGTGGTCCCGCCGGTGAAGAACCGCGAGCGCACGCTGACGTCGATGCGGGTGCCGAGCGAGAAGATGGCCCGCTCGAAGTAGGCCGAGTCCATCCACGGCTCGAGGGCCGAGGGGTGGAGCACGGTGCCGTTCTCGAGCTCACAGATGCGCCCGTGCAGCGTCTCGTAGCCGACCAGGACACTGAAGAGCGGGCGCAGGGCGGATGCCCTCGGCCGGGGCGGTGCGGCTGCGTGTGGCCATCTCGACGAGGGCGTCGGCCCGGCGCTGGCCCGAGGTGCGGGCCAGCTCGTCGATGCGGGCCGGTGCGGCCCAGGCGTTCTTTGGCCTCGGCACAGTCGGCCTCGAAGAGGTCGTGCTCCAAGCGGTTGAGCTCGTCGGAGACAATGGCGCCGTTGATGGGGTCGAGCGTCATCTGGCCCAGCCACATGCCGTCGAAGCTCGACGTCAAGAAGACGTCACGAGAGGCCTTCTTCTCCTCTTCTGAGGCCTCGGCCCCGTCGGGGTCGGCCAGCTGCTTCCAATAGGCCAGCACCCGGGTCAGAAGTCCTCGAAGCCCAGCTCTTTGGCCTGGGAGACCAGCACCTCTTCGTCGCGGGCCATGGCGGCCTCGGTGCGGTGCCGGCGGGCCGAGGCGATGGCCCGGGCCGCATCCTGGCCGATGTCACCGTCCCGCCAGGCCTCGGCCACAGCGGGCAGGTGGCGCAGCGTCCGGCCCAGACGGACCCGGCGCTTGGCGCCGGCCCGTGGGACCCGACACGTCGAAGAGATCCACGACGCCGCCGTCTTGGCCCCGTCGGCGGCCCACTCCTCGCCCTTCTCGAAGGCGGCGGTGGCCTCGGTCATGAAGGACTCAAGCGCGCCGTCGAGGTGGTGCAGCCTCTCCATGGACTCGCCGTCGCCGTAGTTCTCGGCTCCTGAGGCGATCAGTGCCTCGAGTGCGTCGTCGAAGTTCTCCAACTCCATGGGTCGATGCAAGCACGGGGTTGTCACACAGCGCGCAGCGAGAATCCAAGTGAATTGCAGTGACTTTCCACCCGAAACGGCGACCATTCCCTGCTCCCGATATGAGGCGTGGTGCGCCTGACGGGCTCCCCGGGTCACACACGAGAGGTCTTGACCTCTCACTCGGACCGTGCTCTACTTCACTAGATGACTAGAGAAGCATCATACCTGAGCCAGCTCCTCACCTTCCAGCTCCGGTCTGACTCCGGTGTGCCCGCGTACCTCCAGCTCGCGGAACAGGTCCGCCAGGCGGTCCGGACCGGCGTGCTCGAGGTGGGCGACAGGCTTCCCACGGTCAAGGAGGTGGTGGCGGAGGTTGCGGTCAATCCGAACACCGTCCACAAGGCCTATCGGGAACTCGAGCACGAGGGAATCGTCCAGGGTCGTCAAGGCGTGGGGACATTCGTCTGCAAACGGCCCGACGGCCCGCCGCCCGGCACCCAGCTCCGACTCGGACGGAGCCTGTCGAAGTGGGTGCAATCCGCTCGCTCGGCCGGCATGGACGACGACGCCATGGAGGCCCTGTTGCGTGACACGTTGCGCGCGCCGTCGCAATCGCGGACCGCATGAGCGCGCTGGCCGTCGAGACCCACGCCTTGGGGAAACGCTTCGGCTCGACCTGGGCGCTGCAGGACTGCTCCCTTGCCGTACCGCCCGGGCGCGTCACCGCTTTGGTGGGGGCGAACGGGGCGGGCAAGACCACCCTGCTCCGCCTGCTCGTCGGCCTCGTGCGGCCATCGACCGGGTCGGCGTCCGTCCTGGGCGAAACTCCGGGGGGCTCGGAGGAGATCCTCGCGAGGATCGGCTACCTCGCCCAGGACGTGCCCCTCTATCGGCGCCTCAGTGCCAACGACCACATCGATGTCGGGGCACATGTCAACCATCGCTGGGACGGCCGTGGGGCCCGGCAGAGGCTTGCAGCGCTCGGAGTCCCCGCAGATCGGCCCGTGCAGACGCTCTCGGGCGGGCAACGCGCCCAGGTCGGCCTCGGCCTCGCCCTGGCGAAGCAGCCTGACCTCCTGCTGCTCGACGAACCTGTCGCCTCACTCGATCCTCTGGCGCGACGTGAATTCCTGAGGACCCTGAGCGAGGCAGTCGCCGAGAACGGCATGTCGGTGATGGTGTCTTCCCATCTCCTCCACGACCTCGAACGTGTGTGTGACCATCTCATCTTCCTGAGCGCCTCGCGAACGGTGCTCTGCGAGGACATCGAGGTTCTCCTCGCCTCACATCGGGCACTGGTCGGACCACGCCGAGACCTGCGAGAGGTCGAGCCCGGACTCAGCGTTGTTCGAGCCGTGCAGACGCAACGACAGACCCGACTCCTCGTGCGCACCACCGGGCCGATCCTCGATCCGACTTGGCACGTCAGCGAGGTGGGTTTGGAGGATGTGGTCCTGGCCTACATGGAGGGCGAGGCGATGTCGACGACGGCGCGCGTCGGATTGACGGCGGTCGGCCGATGAACTCCTTGGTCTGGCGGCTGCACCGCAATCAAGTCTGGTTTGCTCTCGGCGCGCTGTGTCCTCTTGGGCGTCCTTCTTCTCGTGACGGGCACCGTGATGGCGAACGAATACCGCTCCGCGCTGGGGTCCTGCCAGGCGACCCAGAGCTGCGGGGACCTGGTCGGTCAGCTGTTCCGTGGCGACGGCGCCATTCAGGACCTGGTCGACCTCACTCTCGTGGTCCCGCTGTTGCTCGGGCTGTTCTGGGGCGCACCGTTGTTGTCCAAGGAATTCGAGGACGACACGCACAGCTGGGCCTGGACGCAAGGCGTGAGTCGGCGTCGGTGGTTGCGCGCCAACATCGGATGGGCGCTGCTCGCCGCCACCTTCTGGGGCGCCGCTCTCACGGCGCTCGTGAGCTACTGGCGCTACCCCGAGAACGCCCTGTACTCACGATTCCAGGGATTCGATGTGCAGGGCATCGTGCCGGTCGCATATGCGATCTTCGCCGTGGCGCTCGGCATCGCGGTCGGCTCGGTCGTCCGACGGGTTCTCCCGAGCCTGGCGGTCACGCTCGGCCTCTTCGTCGGTCTACGCGCCCTGGTCGGGGTGTACCTGCGCCCTCACTACATCTCCCCCATCACCAAGCTGTTCCCGCTGGTCGGGATCGTCTTCGCACCGCCCGGAGCGTGGGTCCTCGCCACCAGTTTCGTGAACGGCCACGGACAGAATCTCGGCGCGGGATTCCCGGTCCTGGAGTATGCCGGCGCAGTGCCGCACTGCGCTCTTGAAGGGAACCGGCGTCAACGGCCGCTGTCTGACTTCTCACGGGTTCCATCAATTGGTCACGTACCAGCCCGACAGTCGGTTCTGGGCTTTTCAGGGCATCGAAGCCGCGCTGTTCTTGGTGCTTGCACTGGCTTCGACCGGATTTGCTTGGTGGTGGACGCTCAGCCGTGACGCCTAGTGCTGTCGCGGCGTGTCACTTGGCTTTCGCCAGCACCGGCTTGAGCACCTCGCCGGTGTAGCTGCCCGCCGTCTTGGCGACCTGCTCCGGCGTGCCCTCGGCGATCACCGTGCCGCCCTTGTCGCCGCCTTCGGGGCCGAGGTCGACGATCCAGTCGGCGGTCTTGATCACGTCGAGGTTGTGCTCAATGACGACGACGGTGTTGCCCTGCTCGACCAGCCGTCCGAGCACTTCGAGCAGGCGCCGGGTGTCCTCGAAGTGCAGTCCCGTCGTGGGCTCGTCGAGGATGTAGAAGGTGTGGCCGGTCGGGCGGCGACTGAGCTCAGACGCCAGCTTCACCCGCTGCGCTTCGCCACCGGACAGCGTCGGTGCGGGCTGGCCCAGTCGCACGTAGCCGAGCCCGACGTCGACCAGCGTCTGCATGTGACGGGCGATCGGTGGCTGCTTGGCGAAGAATCCGAGCGCCTCTTCGCACGACAGGTCGAGCACGTCGGCGATGGTCTTGCCCCGGAACGTGATCTCGAGCGTGTCGCGGTTGTAGCGCGCCCCGTGGCAGATTTCGCAGGGGACGTAGACGTCGGGCAGGAAGTGCATCTCGATCTTTATGGTGCCGTCGCCGGCGCAGGCCTCGCAGCGCCCACCGCGCACGTTGAACGAGAAGCGGCCCGGTTGGTAGCCGCGCACCTTGGCCTCGGCGGTCTGGGCGAAGAGCTTGCGGATGTGGTCGAAGACGCCCGTATAGGTCGCCGGGTTCGAGCGCGGGGTGCGACCGATGGGCGCCTGGTCGACGTCGACCACCTTGTCGAGCTTGGCCATGCCCTCGACCTTGCGGTGCAGGCCGGGGACCGCCTTGGCCCGGTGCAGGTGCTGGGCCAGCGAGCGCAGCAGAATGTCGTTGACGAGCGTCGACTTGCCCGAGCCCGACACGCCGGTGACCGCGATGAGGCAGCCCAGCGGGAACGAGACGTCGACGTCCTTGAGGTTGTGCTCCCTGGCGCCCCGGACGGTCACCACGTCGCCGGTGCCCGGGCGGCGCCGGGTCGGGAGAGGGATGAACTTCTTGCCCGAGAGGTACTGCCCGGTGATGGACGCCTTGTTGGTCAGCAGTCCACCGCGCCCGGTGACCGGACCGGCGTGCACGACGTTGCCGCCGTGCTCCCCCGCCCCGGGCCCGATGTCGACGACGTAGTCGGCGGTGCGGATGGTCTCCTCGTCGTGCTCCACCACAATGACGGTGTTGCCCAGGTTGCGCAGCCGCTCCAGGGTGGCGATCAGGCGCTGGTTGTCGCGCTGGTGCAGGCCGATGGAGGGCTCGTCGAGCACGTACAGCACACCCACCAGGCCACTGCCGATCTGGCTGGCCAGACGGATGCGCTGCGCCTCGCCGCCCGAGAGCGTGCCGGCGGAGCGGCCGAGGGACAGGTAGTCGAGCCCCACATCGAGCAGGAACTGCATGCGCTCGCGCACTTCCTTGAAGACGCGGTCGGCGATCATGTGCTCGCGGTCGCTCAGCTCCAGGGTCGCCATGGCCTCGACGGCGTTGGCGATGGAGAGGTTGCACAGCTCGGCGATGTTGCGGCCCCCGACGGTGACGGCCAGCGACTCGGGCTTGAGGCGTGCACCACCACAGGCGGGGCAGTCGACCTCGCGCATGTAGTTCTCGATCTGCTCACGCGACCAGTCCGACTCGGACTCGCCGTGCCGGCGCTGCAGCCACGGGATGATCCCCTCGTAGACCGCTTCGTACGAGCGCTTGCGGTTGAAGCGGTTCTTGTAGGTGACATGCACCGAGCGGTTGCCCGTCCCGTAGAGGACGAGCTTCTTGTCCTTGGCCTTGAGTGACTTCCACGGCGCGTCGAAGTCGAAGCCGCCCAGCTCGGCCACACCGACCTGCAGGCCGGTGAAGTACTCACTGCGGGCGGCCGCCCACGGCGCCAGCGCGCCCTCGGCCAGCGACAGGGAGTCGTCGGGCACGACCAGTTCGGGGTCGACCTCGAACTTGGTGCCCAGACCGAGACAGACCGGGCACGCCCCGTAGGGGGAGTTGAAGGAGAAGCTGCGCGGAGCCGGCTCCTCGAAGCTGATGCCGCAATGCGTGCACGACAGGTGCTGGGAGAAGGTGATGGCCTCGTCGGCCTCTTCCCCGTCGGCTTTCCCCGTCGGCCCCGTCGCCTCCCGTGCCCTTCCCGTTCATCACGAGCACCTCGGCCGTGCCGCCGGTCAGGCCCAGCGCGGTCTCGATGGACTCGGTCAGCCGCTGGCGCATGTTGGCCCGGCTGACCAGGCGGTCCACGACGACCTCGATCGTGTGCATTTCGTAGCGGGCCAGGTTGACGTCGGCCCGCTCGGAGAGCTCGAGCGGCACCCCGTCGACCCGGACCCGGGCGAAGCCCTGCTTGGCCAGGTCGTCGAGCAGGGAGCTGTACTCGCCCTTGCGCCCTCGGACCACCGGGGCCATGACCTGGAAGCGGGTCCCCTCGGGCAGTTCGAGGACCCGGTCGACGATCTGCTGGGGGGTCTGGCGCGCCACGGGCCGTCCGCAGACCGGGCAGTGCGGATGGCCGATGCGGGCATACAGAAGGCGCAGGTAGTCGTAGACCTCGGTGATCGTCCCGACGGTCGAGCGCGGGTTGCGGGAGGCGGACTTCTGGTCGATGGAGATGGCCGGGGACAGGCCCTCGATGAAGTCGACGTCCGGCTTGTCCATCTGGCCCAGGAATTGCCGGGCGTAGGCCGAGAGGGACTCGACGTAGCGGCGCTGGCCCTCGGCGTAAATGGTGTCGAAGGCCAGGGATGACTTCCCCGAGCCCGACAGGCCGGTGAAGACGATCAGCCGGTCCCGGGGCAGGTCGAGGGAGACATCTCGCAGATTGTGCTCGCGTGCGCCGCGAACGACGAGACGGTCGGCCATCCGGTGAGGATACCGGTGGGGTGTGTCACGTCATCCAGGTCCTGGTCACCGCGGCGGATGCACCGCCCGGGACCGCCGGAACCGGATCGGCGGGGTCGGACCGGCGGGGTCGGACGGCGGGGTCGGACCGGCGGCCAGGCGTCAGGCGAAGGTCACGTCCTCTTCGCCCCAGTAGGCCTCGACTGCGCTGATGAGGCCGTCGTCGTCGACGGTGAAGATCTCGACGCCCCGGATGTACATGGTGGCGTCGCCGGCCAGCGTCAACGTGATCTGGAAGCGGATGGCCGCCTTGTCGGCCACCGGGTGGACCTCCTCGACCTCGAAGAGCATCGTCTCGCAACCGTCGAAGCCCGACTGAATGAAGGCCCTGATTTCGTCGCGACCCGTGTGGAGGCCGCTCGGGTAGGGGTCCATCTGGACGGCATCGGGCGTGAAGAGGGCGGCGTAGGCCTCGGCGTCCTTCGAGCTGACGACGGCGGCGTAGCGCTCCATGGCCTGGCGGAGTTGGGCGGTGGTGGGCACGGGCCGAGACGCTAGCTCTCGGCGGGCCGGGTCAGACGGGCCGGGTCAGACGGGCCGGGTCAGACGGGCCGGGTCAGCTCGGGCCAGGTCAGCTCGGGACGGAGGCGCGCAGGTCGGCGATCTCGTCGCGCAAGAGGGCCGCCTCCTCGTAGCGGAGCTCGGCGGCGGCCGCCTTCATTTCCGCCTCCAGCTGGCTCATGAGCTCAATCGCCTCCGCCGGCGTCGAGGCATCGCCGTCGGCCAGCAGGGCGGGCCGCTTGTTGCCCCGCACCGCCGCGTTCTTGCGCACCTCGGCCCGGCTGCGACCGGCTGTGGCCGCCCGCCCGCCGCCGCTGCCCCGCAGACGCTCGAGGATGTCGGTGACGGACTTGCGGATGGTCTGGGGGTTGATCCCGTGCTCCAAGTTGTAGGCGATCTGCACCTCGCGCCGGCGCTGGGTGACGGAGACGGCCTCGCGCATGGAGTCGGTGACGGTGTCGGCGTAGAGGACGACCATGCCGTCGACGTTGCGGGCGGCGCGGCCCATGGTCTGGATCAGTGAGGAGGCGGAACGAAGGAAACCCTCCTTGTCCGCATCGAGGATGGCGACCAGGGCCACCTCGGGCAGGTCGAGGCCTTCGCGCAGGAGGTTGATGCCCACCAGCACGTCGATGGAACCCAGCCGCAACTCGCGCAGGATCTCAATGCGGGTGATGGTGTCGATGTCGGAATGCAGGTACTGCACCCGGACACCGGCGTCGGCCAGGTAGTCGGTGAGGTCCTCCGCCATCTTCTTGGTCAACGTCGTCACCAGGACGCGCCCGCCCGCCTGCACCGTGCTGTGAATGCGGGCCAGCAGGTCGTCGACCTGTCCCTTGGTGGGCATGACGGTGACCTCCGGGTCGACCAGGCCCGTCGGCCGGATCACCTGCTCCACCACCTGGTCGGAGTGCTCGAGCTCGAACGACCCGGGTGTGGCCGAGACGAAGACGCACTGGGGTACCCGCTCAATGAACTCCTCGAAGCGGAGCGGGCGGTTGTCCCTGGCCGAGGGCAGCCGGAAGCCGTGCTCGACGAGGACGTCCTTGCGGGACTTGTCGCCGGCGTACTGCCCGTGCAGTTGCGGGACGGCGACGTGGCTCTCGTCAATGACGCAGAGGTAGTCCTTGGGGAAGAAGTCCAACAGCGTGAACGGGGTCTCGCCCGGCGCCCGGCCGTCGAGGTGGCGGCTGTAGTTCTCGACGCCGGAGCACACGCCGGTCTCGGCGAGCATTTCGAGGTCGTGCTCCGTGCGCACCCGGAGGCGCTGCGCCTCGAGCAGCTTGCCCTCCTTCTCGAACTCCTGCAGGCGCTCCCGCAACTCCACCTCGATGGAACCGACGGCCCGCTGCACAATGTCGTCGCCGGTGACGTAGTGGGTGGCGGCGTAGACGGCCACGTCCTCCATTTCGTCGCCCATCTCCCCCGTCAGCACGTCGAAGGGAACGATGCGCTCGACGGTGTCCCCGAACAGCTCCACGCGCAACGCCTGCTCCTCGTAGGCCGGGTGGATCTCCACCGTGTCGCCACGGGCGCGGAAGGTGCCGCGGACCAGGTTCACCTCGTTGCGCGAGTACTGCAGGTCGACGAGGCGGCGCAGCATGTCGCGCTGGTCCACCTGGTCCCCCACCTTCACGCCGAGGATGCGGTCGCGGTACTCGTCGGGCGACCCCAGGCCGTAGATGCAGGAGACCGAGGCCACGACGATCACGTCACGCCGCATCAGGAGCGAGGACGTCGTGGCATGGCGCAGCCGGTCGATCTCGTCGTTGATGGACGAGTCCTTCTCTATGTAGGTGTCCGTCGTCGGCAGGTACGCCTCGGGCTGGTAATAGTCGTAGTAGGAGACGAAGAACTCGACCCGGTTCTTGGGGAACAGTTCCCGCAATTCCGAGGAGAGCTGGGCGGCCAGCGACTTGTTGGGCTCAATGATGAGCGTGGGCCGTTGCACCTGCTCGATCATCCAGGCGATGGTCGCCGTCTTGCCGGAGCCGGTGATTCCCTGCAGCGTCTGGTAGGCGTCGCCTCGGCGCACGCCCTTGGCCAGCCCGGTGATGGCCGTGGGCTGGTCACCGGAGGGCTGGAAGGGGGAGACGACCTCGAATTCAGGCATGACCTAGCGAGGCTACCCGTGGGGTGTGACCGTTCAGGCGTGCGTGCGCTGTTCGTCAGCCGCCGCCACCAGCCAGTCCCACAACTTGGCCACCTCGCCGGCGAGGGCCTCCCGGTCGCCCGAGTTGTCGAGGACGTAGTCGGCCTCCTTGACCCGCTCCTCCCGCGAGATCTGGGCCCGGATGCGGGCCTCGGCGTCGGCCCGGTCGAAGCCGCGCTGGGAGAGCAGGCGCTCGAGGGCGACGTCCGTGGGGGTGTCCACCACGACGACCTTGTGCAGCTTGACCGTCTCGCGGTGCAGGGCGGTCAGGAGCGGGATGGCCAGGACCACGATGTCGTCGGTGTCGGCCAGCGCGTCGCGGGCCTGGATCATGGCGATGCCGATGGCGGGATGGGTGATGGCATTGAGCGCCAGCCGGTTCTCCTCGTTGGCGAAGGCCAGCGCGGCCAGGGCCTTGCGGTCGATGGTGCCGTCGGCGTCGAGGATCCCGGTCCCGAAGCGGTCGATGAGGGGCTGGTAGGCCGGACCGCCGGGCGCCACCACGTCGCGGGCCACCTGGTCGGCGTCAATGAGGACGGCGCCCCGCTCGACCAGGAGGTCGGCCACGGCCGACTTCCCCGAGCCGATGCCGCCAGTGAGGCCGACGGCGAGCATCAGCCCAGGTTCGCCCGGCGCGGTTCCCGGACCACCGCGAAGAGGACCAGGGTCGTGTCGTCGAGCTCGTCGGTGACGAACCAGTCGTCGGCGGTAATGCCGGTCACGCCCCCCGAGTCCTCCTTGGCGATCAGCTTGTAGGCGACAGGCAACAGCCGGGTGTACGCCCACACGTACCAGTCGTGCGGCATGCGGTGGCGCAGGTCGAACACGTCGAGCTTGAGCAGCTTGTTCGCCTTGACCCGCCGGGCGGCCAGGTCGGCCTTCACGTGGGGCGCGGCGTCGACACCGCCCAGCCAGACGTCGCCGAAGTGGCGCTCCAGCATGGACCGCAGCTCCTCCCGCTCGAAGAGGTGCAGGTGGAACGGGTTCTCGAAGTCGGCCGGCTTGTTCGGGGTCAGCACGCAGCCGACGCCGTCGTCCTTGAGCACCCGAGCCATTTCGGCCACGTGCGGCTCGGGATCCGTGAAGTGCTCAATGAGGTGCGACGAGCAGGCGCCGTCGAAGCTGGCGGGAAGGAAGCCGAGACCCAGGGCGTTCATCTGCGCCACCCGGAGGCCCTCAGGCCCGTATCGGGCCGAGGCGGTGGCCGCCGCCTCGGAGGAGTAGTCGACCCCCACGACCTGGCGGTCCTCGCTCAGGAAGCGGGCCGACTCGAAGCCCTGGCCGCAGCCCACATCGAGGATGCGCCCCTGGCCGATGCGGTCCAGCACGGCGCGGTAGCCCGCCTCGTGCAGGGCGAGAAGGGAGTCGGGCGTGACGCCCTGCTGTGGCCGCTCGCCCGTCAGCCGGCTCTTCGTGCTGGTCACCACGGACGCTCTCCCTTCGTGTGACACTCCGGGGTGCCGCTGGCTGCTTACACTACCCGGCGACCTTCGCCCCCTTCATGACCATCACGTCCCCCACTGTCACCGCCCCCCGAGGGCGGCACGCGGCCCCCCGGCCGGTGCGGGCGATCGGCAGCAAATGGTGGTGGATCGGCGGCGCGGCCTTCCTCGCCGTCTTCGCCTACGTGCCGCTGTTGGCGGTGCGCCCGGGCGTGGTGACGCCCGACACCAAGACCTACCTCTATCTGGACCCGGTGCGCTTCCTCAAGCAGGTCGCGTTCATGTGGGACCCCACGGTCGGGCTGGGCACCGTGACGCACGAATACATCGGCTACCTGCTCCCGATGGGGCCGTTCTTCGCCGTCTTCCACCTTCTTGGCGTGCCGGTCTGGGTGGCCCAGCGATTGTGGCTGGGTTCCATCCTGATGTGCGCCGGCGTGGGTGTCCTCTATCTGTCGCGCATCCTCGGCCTGCGCGGGCCCGGGCCCACCGCAGCCGCGCTGGCCTACATGCTGTCGCCCTACTTCCTGCAGTACGCCGGTCGCATTTCGGTCATCCTGCTCCCTTGGGCGGGGCTGCCCTTCATGCTGGGCCTGACCATCGTGGCGCTGCGCCGTGGCGGGTGGCGCGAGCCGGCGCTCTTCGCCATCGTCGTGGCACTCGTCAGCGGCATCAACGCCAGTTCCATCATTTACGTGGGCGTGGCGCCCGTCCTATGGATCCTCTACGCGGTCGTGGTCTTGCGGGAGTCGACTTGGCGTCACGCCTTGGGCGCCACCCTGCGCATCGGAGTCCTGACCCTGGGGGCCTGTCTCTGGTGGATGGCGGGACTCGAGGTCGAGGCTGCCTTCGGTGTCAACGTCTTGAAGTACACCGAGACGGTTCCCTCGACGTCGCAAACCTCGAACGCGGCGGACATCCTCCGGGGTCTCGGCTACTGGTACTTCTACGGCACGGACCACCTGGGACCGTGGACCACGGCGGCCGTCCGCTACACCCAGAGCATCTCGCTGCTGGCGACCTCCTACGCCGTGCCGGTGCTGGCGCTGGTGGCGGCCGCGTTCGTCCGCTGGCGCGAGCGCGCCTTCTTCCTGGTGCTGCTCTTCGTCGGGCTGATCCTCTCGGTGGGGCCCTTCCCGTTCTCCAACCCGACCCTCGTGGGCGGCTGGCTCAAGTCCTTCATGACCGACACGACAGCGGGCCTGGCCCTGCGCTCGACCGACCGGGCCACGCCCGTCGTCCTGTTGGCGCTCTTCATGCTGCTGGGCAGTGGGCTGTCCGCCCTATGGTCCCGCTTCCACATCGGCGGCCTCGTGACCGCACTGCTGGTCGCCGGGCTCGTGGTAGCCAACAACCCCTCATTGTTCCTCGGTGACTTCATCGCCAACAACTTCACCCAGCCGGCCGCACTGCCCCCGTACCAACTGGCGGCCATCAAACACCTGAACGCCACGCACCCCGGCACCCGGGTCTTCGCCATTCCGGGGAACGACTTCTCCGCCGACCGGTGGGGCGACACCGTCGACACGCCGCAAGCGGCCTACCTCGACCGTGATTTCGTCACGCGCGAGCAGCAGATCCTCGGATCGATCGCCACGGCCGACACGCTCTACGCCACGGACGCCCCGCTCCAGGACGGCACGGCCAACCTGAACGCGCTGGCGCCCATGTCCCGGCTGATGGGCGCCGGCGACCTCATGGTCGAGTACGACCAGCAATACGAGCGCTACGGCGTCCCGCAGCCGCAACTCCTCGCCCTGCAATTGCTCCACACCCCACTGGGGCTGACCGACCCGATGTCCTTCGGCATACCGCGGCCGAACACCTCCATCGACTCGACGTTGAACGAGCAGGACCTGTCGGTCTCGGGCAACGTCACCTGGCCCTCCCCCATAGTGACCTACACCGTTCCCAATCCCCGGCCGCTGGTGCGCGGCGAGTCCGATACGGGAGCCGTGGTCATGGAAGGCGACGCCACCGGCCTCAACAACCTGGCCGGACTCGGGCTCCTCAACACGGACAGCGCCATCTACTACGCGGGCACCCTGGCCAATCAGCCGGTCCGGCTGCAGGGCCTGGCTTCGCAGGGCGCGCAACTCGTGCTCACCGACACCAACCGCAAGGAGGCCTTCCGCTGGGACACGCTCACGGCGAACTCGGGCTACACCGAGACGCCGAGCGACAATCCGGCGAAGACCGACCTGAGTGACAGTCCGATCGAACTGTTCCCGGGCACGAACATCACGAGCAAGTCCTACGCCAGCTACGTGGGCGCAGTGAACGTGACGGCGAGCAGCTACGGCAACTCGGTCTCCTACACGCCCGAGGACCAGGCGTACAGCGCCATCGACAACAACTTCGATACGGCGTGGATCACCGGCACCTTCGTGCCGGACCCCAAGGGCGAGTGGTGGCAGTCGCAGTTCGCAAACCCGGTCAGCACCGACCACATCACGCTGGTACAACCCCAGCGCGGCGACCGTTCGCGCTGGGTGTCGAAGGTGACGCTCACCTTCGACGGCAAGGATCCCGTCACCGCGGAGCTGAACGCCTCGTCGCACGTCACGTCCGGGCAGACGATCACCTTCCCGGCGAGGACCTTCCACACCATGCGCGTCACCATCGACTCGACGACGAACAACACGGCACCGCCACCCGCCGCGTCCGCCGTGGGCTTCTCCGAAATAGAGATCCCGGGCCAGGAGGTGCACCAGGTCGTGCAGATGCCGACGCAGATGCTCACCAGCCTGGGTGACGCTTCGGCCGCCGACCGGCTCACGGTCGTCATGACGCGGCAGCGCACGTCGCAGTACCCACCGCGCAGCGACCCCGAGACGACGATTTCGCGCCAGTTCAGCCTGCCGACCGCCCGCACTTTTACGCTGGCGGGAAGCGCCAGCCTGTCGGCGCTCATCCCCGACGATGAGGTCGACCGCCTGGTGGGCCGGGCCACAACCCCTTCGAGCACGGTCGTTGACGCCTACTCGTCAGGTCGCCTGCCCGGCGACGTCGACGCCACGGCGTCGGCCACGGTCGACGGGAACCCGGCGACTGCGTGGCAGCCCGGCCTCGGGAGCAAGGCCCAGGTCGGCTCCACGCTCACCTATGACCTGGCCAGGCCACAGACCCTGACCGGGCTCGACATGCAGGTCATCGCCGACGGGCGCCATTCGGTCCCGACGGCCATGACGATCACGTCGGGCACGCAGACGCGCACGATTGCCGTGCCGCCGATCGCCGACAGCACGGTGCCGGGCGCGGTCACGACGGTGCCCGTCTCCTTCCCTGCACTCACCGGCTCGCATTTCGTGGTCACATTCACCGGTGTGCGCCCCGAGTACGCGGCGAACTACTACTCGGCTGGGCCGCTCGAGCTTCCGCTGGGCATCGCCGAGATCGGCATCCCCGGGGTGAAGGCAAACCCCACGCCGGCGGCCCTGCCCGGGAACTGCGTGTCCAACCTGCTGACGATCGACGGCCGGCCGATCAGCGTCTCGGTGGTCGGGCCGGCGCAGCAGGCCCTCGACGGGGGCGAGGCCCAGCTGGTGCCGTGCGGGCCCGACGCCAAGGGCATCAGGCTGAGCGCAGGGCCGCACCTGATCGAATCGGTGCCCGGTCACAACCCGCCCTGCGCCAGCACACCCACCACCTGTACGGGGTGGAACATCGACCAGCTGGCCCTCGACTCGGCGCCCGGCGGCGGCGGCCGGATCGGGAGCATTCCCCACTGCGGCCGGCACCCCCCAACTGCAGGCCACACAACCGGGCCCGGCCCCCGCCGTGACGACGACAGCAGTGCACATCGACGACCACGGGGCGAAGGTGACGGGAGCTACCGAGCCCTTCGAGCTCGTGCTGGGCCAGAGCGTCAACAAGGGCTGGAAGGCGGTGGCGACCCCGGGGCCCGGGGCGGCTCCGGGGTCCCGCGCCGTCGATCTGGGGCAGTCACAACTGGTGGACGGTTTCGCCAACGGCTGGCAGGTGACCGCAGCGGACCTCCAGGCCCTCGGCGGCTCTGACTTCACGGTCCAGATCACCTGGACCCCCCAGAAGGTGATTTGGGCCGCGCTGGCGGTCTCGGGGGCGACCCTGCTCCTGTGCTTCGTTCTGGGCTTCCTGCCCCTGAGGGGACGGCGCTGGGTGCGGGCGCACCTCCCCCGCCGGCTGCGGGGACCCGAGGGGCCCGAGCCCCCCGAGCGGCCCGCCGTGCCGTTCGACGCCGCGGTCCTCGCCCTGCCCGGCGCGCCCGCCCCCAAGGCGCAACGGCAGAGGGGCTGGCTGCGCTTCCCACGGGCGCTCCTCATCGGTGCAGTCTGCGGGGCTGCCGCCCTGTTGGTGACCCCACCCCTGGCGGGCCTCGTCGTCGCCGCGGCGGTGGTGCTCGGCCTGCTCGTGCCCTGGGCCCGTGCCCTGGCCAGCGTGGCGGGCATCGCATGCATCGTGGCGGGCTCCATCAACGTCGTGCAGGGCCAGAACGTGCATCACTTCCTGTCCGGTTCGAACTGGGACGCGGCCTTCGTCAACGCCGGCAACCTGATCTGGCTCGGGGCGGTGCTGCTCCTGGCCGACGGCGTCATCTCCGCGCTCGGTCTTCGGGTGGCGAAACCCCTGCGCCGCGGCAGACTGCGCGCCAGGGCGAGGAGCGACGTACTCCCGCCGGACAAACCACCCGTCATCGTCGGCATCGACGGCTGACGCCGCGGGTCGTCCCGCAGACGGCACAACTCTTGCGTGGCCGCACGCCAGCGCACGCGGGCGCACGCCACGTCCAAACTGCAACGCGCGGTGCCCACGCGAGACCGAAAACCGATGGCCAAGAGGACCGGTTTGCGTCAAGATGAATTGGCCTCTGAGGGGAGCGGACAATGGCGCGAATCGGACTTCTGATCGCTACGGCCGGGGCATTGGTCGCTCTGACGGTCCCCACCTTGGGAGCAGCGCACGCCGGCGCGGCGAACCCCACCGGTCCCCCGACGGTGAGCGCCGTGCAGTGGGCCGACACCCATGCGCCAGCCGGCACCGGGTCGAGCCAGTTCAACAGCATCTCGTGTACGAGTGCCTCGTTCTGCGTCTCCGTCGGTTCGCAGAACCTCACCACCGGTGGCGGAACGCTCGCCGAGACATGGAACGGGACCAAGTGGAGCGTGATGCCGAGCGTTGACCCCCCGGCCAGCAGCAGCGACGCCCTGCTGTCCGTCTCGTGCGTCGGGCCCTCTTTCTGCCTTGCCGTCGGTGGGAGCGGCGCCAACACCATCGCCGAAACGTGGAACGGGAGCGCCTGGACGCTCGTCACGGCGCCCACGCCCGCTGGTGTCACCTCGGCCAGCCTCACGTCGGTCTCGTGCGTGGCCACCAACGTGTGTGAGGTGCTCGGCACTTCGGTCACCGGGAGCATGGGCTCCATCTTCGGAAACCAGTGGAACGGCAGCTCGCTGTCGCTGACGCCTGCGGCGACGCCGGCGTCCTCGGCGAGCACCCCCATCCCCGAGGCGTTGGGGATCAGCTGCGTGAGCACCACCTGGTGCCTCGCCGTCGGCGTGAACGACGTGCAGGTGACGGCGACCGCCTCGGCCTTCAGCGAGGTGTGGAACGGGACGAGCTGGAGCCTCGCGACGACGCCGGCACCGAGCACCGCCACGGGCAGCCTGCTGCGTTCGGTCTCGTGCGCCGGCGTCAACTTCTGCGCGGCGGTCGGGCAGGCCACCTTCGCCGGCCCCATGAACCAGAACCTCATTGAGACCTGGAGCGGCACGTCGTGGGCCGTCACGCCGAGCCCGGACACCTCCGCTTCTTTGAGTCAGGAGCTGAGCGGGGTGTCCTGCTTCAGTGCCACGACGTGCAGCGCCGTCGGCCAGGCCAATGCTGCCACGGGGCCGTCCCCGGCCACCCTGGCACTGTCGTGGAACGGCACCGCATGGTCGATTGCGCCGAATACGCCCAACGGCGGCACGGTGCAGACCCAGACGACGGGTGTGTCCTGCATCACGGACTGGGCCTGCATGGCTTCCGGCTGGGCCGAAATCGGTGGCAGTGACGTTCCCTTCGCCATGTCGGCCCCCATCGCCCGTACCGGCTATCGCTTCGTCGCCTCGGACGGAGGGATCTTCAGCTACGGGTCGGGCGCGCCGTTCCTCGGTTCCATGGGCGGCACCCGCCTCAACAAGCCCATCGTCGGCATGGCGGTCATGCCCGGCGGTGACGGCTATGACCTGGTGGCCTCCGACGGCGGCATCTTCAACTTCGGCAGTGCGCAGTTCTACGGCTCGACCGGGTCGATCCACCTCAATCAGCCCATCGTCGGCATGGCAGAGACGGCAGACGGTGCCGGCTACTGGCTGGTGGCCTCCGACGGCGGCATCTTCAGCTACGGCGACGCGCAGTTCTACGGCTCGACGGGCAGTATCAAGTTGAACCAGCCCATCGTCGGCATGGCGGCCACGCCCGACGGGAAGGGCTACTGGCTGGTGGCCTCCGACGGCGGCATCTTCAGCTACGGCGACGCCCAGTTCTACGGCTCGACCGGATCGATGACGCTCAACAAGCCCGTGGTCGGCATGGCCGCCCCCGTCACCGGCGGCTACTACCTGGTGGCCACCGACGGCGGCATCTTCACCTTCCCGACGACCGGCGGACCCCCCTTCTTCGGTTCAACCGGTTCCATCAAGCTGAACAAGCCGATCGTGGGCATGACCGCAGTGTCGAACGGCTACTACCTGAGCGGGTCCGATGGTGGGGTGTTCACCTACCCGACCACGAACGGTCCGACATTCTACGGGTCGACCGGGTCCATCGTCCTCAACGCACCGATCGTGGGGATCTCGGGGTAACGAAGGAACCAACTCCCAACTACAACTCCCGAATACATACCGAATACCGAATACCGAATACCGAGTCGCCGGGCACCCGCGCTACGGCGCCGGTGCGGCCTCCTCGGCCAACGCCTCGAGGGCGCGGCGGGCGGTGGCGTCCCAGGTGAACCAGCGCGCCCGTGCCAATGCGCCCTTCGACAGCCGGCTGCGCAACACCTCGTCGCCGAGGACCCGGCCGAGCGCGCCCGCCAGGTCGTCCAGGCGTTCCACCAGCAGGCCCGATTCACCATCGAGGACGGCGTCGGCGTGGCCGGCGATCGCTGTGGCCACGGCCGGGGTGCCGCACGCGGCCGCCTCGGTGAGCGTCATGCCCCACCCCTCCCGCTGCGAACTGCTGGCCACGACCCAGGCCCGGCGGTACCACTCCACCAACTCGGCGTCGTCCACCCGACCGGGCAGGTTGATCCATTCGGACGCCCCGAGCTCGTCGCGCAACGCCTCCAGAGCGGCTCGTTCGTATCCCTCGCCGATGATGACCGCCCGCAGAGCGGGGAAGTCCGGCTTCAGCGCGGCCAGCGACCGAAGCAGCGCATCGAAGCGCTTCACCGGAACCAGTCTGCCCACGGCCACGACCAACGGCGTGGCCAGGCGCTGGCCACCCGGCGCGTATCGCTCGTCGACCCCCGGCGGCGCCACCGTCACCCGGTCAGCCCGGAGCTTCAGCAGCTCCACGATCTCGTCGCGAGACGAGTCGGACAGGGTCACGATGCGACTCGAGCGGTAGAAGCGCGGGGCGATCCGCTGCTCGGCGGCGTTGCCCATGCGGGCCAGCATCGGGGGCAGCACCATGCCCCACATTTCGGCGTGGACATGATGCAGGAACACGATCCGCGGCCCTCTATACCAAATGGGCGACAGGAATGGCATGCCGTTCCAGATCTCCACCAGAGCGTCACCGGGACGGTGTCCCATGCGAATACCCTCCCAGGCCGCGCCCGGGAAGACGGCGTACCGACCGGACTGCCGCACCACCCGGTAGCCGTCTCGCGTCAGCGCCGCAGGGGCATTGGGTACGGCCGAAGTACGAAAGGTGACGTCGAGCCCGGCGGCGGCCCAACGCGACGCGATTTTGTGGGCGTGCAACTCGGAACCGCCAGCTTCGGGGTCGTCGAGGTCCCGCCAGGCCACGAAGTGGATGCGCCGGATGCCGGCCTGGGCGGCTATGGAGGCCAGGACCTCAGATTCGCTGTGCCCGGTGTCGGCGCGACCCTCCACGGGCGCGGCCGGCACCGGCCCGAGATCGTCAGCCATCGGGTTCAGGATATCCCCACGACCTGCTCTGATCGGCGGACCCTGTGGACAATGACGAATCCGCACATGATCACGAGCAGTACCGCTGCCTGCACCACGACGTCCACCCACGCCGTCGCTTTCGGTGCTCCGTGGACGGCCAGAACGGCCAGCGTGAGCACGACCGCCCCACCGACGAGCACGATCGCCACCCAGCGCCGGCCGACGGCGAGCAGGTACATCGTCAGCACCACGGAGACGCTGAGCAGAATCATGGCGAACACCAGGGGAGCCAACGCATCGGCGGCCGAGGTGTAGTCGTGGTGGAAGAAGATCTGCAGGAACTGCTCGGGCGCCACGACGGCGACGGCGAGCAGGAGCGCCGAAGGGACGGCCAGCAGCATGAGCACCACGGCCAGCTGGCGCAGCGCGTGCCCGCCCTGGCGCCAGCGGATGGCGGCCTCGGGGAGCAGGTAGCCGCCCAGCACGACGGCACCGAAGACGATGGCCTTGCTCGTCACGGAGACCGCGGCGTAGGCGCCGCTGTGCGTGGGGTTGTCCCGGCCGACCACGAGCACGTCGATGTTCTGCAGTACGGCCACCATCGACAGGCATACCGAAGCGATGACCAGGTCGACCACGACGGTGCGGCGCACCGAGCGCTGGCCGGCGAGGAGTGCGTCGGGGCGGACCGCGGCCACCCAGCTCCTGGCGTGAGGCAGGCGGGGTGTCTGGCCGTTCGACCAGGCCCGCACCGAGGCCCAGCGGGCGTGGACCGCCGCTGCGATTTCGGCGATGAGCACGCCGACCGCCGCCCCGGATGGGCCGAATCCGGCCGCGACCAGGCCCACGACGGCGACGACCCGAACGCCGACCTCCACCAAGAGGTTGGCCGCCAGCGGCACGTAGGAACGGTGGGCCTGCAAGAGACCGCGGTCGAGTGAAAGCAGGACGAAGAAGGCGGCCGCCGTGAGGATCGCCGCAATGCCGACGTCGCTGTGCTGGTTGAGCAGCACCGCCACGCCGTGCCGGCTGGTGAACACCACGGCCGCCCAGACAAGGACGATCAGGGTGCATTGGCGGTGCACCCGCCCGGCCCAACGCCGCACCAGGTGGCCGGTGCCGTCCTCGTGCCAGACCGTGACGCGCCGCACCACGGCGACCACCACGGCCGAACCGGGCATGGAAAGAATCAGGTACAAACCGGTCAGCTGATTGAGGACTCCGTAGCTGTGGGGTGAGAGCAGTCGGGCCAGCGCAACGGTGAGGACGACGCTGGCGCCATTGGCCAGGACGCCCGCCACGGCCAGAGGGCCGGCCTGCAGAAGGCCGGCCCGCACCGACTCGACGCCCGGTCGCGCCTCGGAGCCGAGGAGCAGCTCCGCACCGAGATTGGGCCCGACCGCGTTCGGTGCCAGCGCCATGGCGGCGGGCACCGACTCGACCACCACCTCGGCCGCGGGGGTCTCCGCGGCCTCCTGGTCGGTCATGCCGGCGCCTTTGCCGCCTCGTCCTCCATTCCGATCCGGTCGACCGTGGGCAGGATCTGGCGCTGCAGCAGCTCACCCCCGTCCACGCTGACGTGGATGCCGTCGGCGGAGCGCACATCGACCCCGGACACCGATGCAGTGTAGACGCCACCAGGGCTGAGCATCCGGTTGAGGTCGATCACGCTGACCACTCCCGGGTGGGTCGCCGCCACCTGGCGCACCAACGTGTTGTACGCCTGTGCCCGGGCCGGCGAATTCTCGGACCAGGCCTGGCCATTGGACTGGCGGTTACTCGGGTCGACGTAGGGCATGGTGAGGAGCACCACTTTGGCACCAAACGAGTGGAGAATGGCGATTGCGGACTGGAGATCCAGCGTGAGGTGGTGGTTCCAGACCGGTTCGCCGATGTGCACCCAGTGGCCGTCGAGGAGGTGGTCGGCGACTTCCCAACGCCCCAGACCCAGGGCGACCACCTGGGGCCGCTGCCCGGCGACGATGAACGGCCACAAGCCGCGCCAGTTGTCGCAGCCCGGCGTGGCCGGACCCGCCGCACCCGACGTGAACACCTGGAGTTGCGGGTCGAGATCGCATCCCACCGTGGCGTCGTCGGTCACGTTGACGCCGTACTCCTGCCGGGCGTCCACCGAGAGCCCCATGCCCAGTGTCATGGCGATGGAATCGCCGAGGACGAGGAGCCGCACCGGGTGGGCGCCGTAGGCCCCGGCGTGCTGCAGCGCGGCGTGCTCCGACAGTGTCAGGCCGGCCGGAAGTGGGAAAGCCACCCTGGCACCGCCGGAGGCGTCGGCCCGGGCCACGGGACCGGCCCCGGCCGGCGCCGCCGACAGAGCCGTCAGCGCCCCACACGACAGCACGAGGCAGGCGGTCCCCAAGAGGCCTCGCACACCCCAACCGCTCACGCCAGCACCGTCCTCTCGCCCCTTCCACCCTCGCTGGACGGCAGGCCATTCCTGGTGGGCCGGTCCACCGCAGGAGAATCGGATACCCCGCGCCCGACTCCTCCTCGTCCTCGTCGGCCGATCCCGGCCGGCGCTTGAGTATCCCACCGCGGGCCGTCAGGGCGCCCGCAGCGCACCCCCGCTGACGCAGTCCACGACCTGCATGGTGGCCCGGAAGACGATCCGGGTCCCTTCCGCCGCCCCGGTGCAGGTCGCAAGGGTGCCCGCCGTCAAGACAAGGGGTCGGGTCAGCCCCAATTGGACGTTGTCCCAGACCCATGCGCCGGCCTGAATGGTGGGCCGGCGCCCGAGTGCCGCCGTCATGAAGGCCGCGGCATACGTGGGATCGTGCCCCTGCTCCACCCGGGGTGCGGCAGGGTCGGTGGCGATCACCACCGTGTTGACCTGCCACACCGCCAGCGCATGGCGCACGGCGGCGTACTGGGCCGGGGTCCCCGACGGCTCGGGCTCGCCGACACCGAAATCGAGCCGGCTCAGCACCTTGAACCCTGCCTTGGCCGAGCCGGCCCTGGCCTCGACGCCTTGCGGGCCTCCGCCCCCCGCCTGGCTGTAGTGCATGCGGTTGACGGCCTGCCAGGCCATGGCGGACTGCAGGCCCGAGAACGGGGCCGGATACGAGAGGAGCACCCGCCCCGAGGGCAGGGTCGGTGCCACCTCGCTGTACCAGCGCGGCAACGTGACCGCCTCCATGGCGAAAGGCAAGCGGTCACCGAAGACCAATCCCATGGGCACGAGTGCGACCGCAGCCACCGCCAGCGCGCCGAGCGAACCGACCACGCCGCGCCACTGGGGCAGCGCGCGCCGGACGTGTTCGAGAATGAGCGCGAGCAGCACCGCCGCTGCGAGGTACCCGACCGCCATGAAGCGTTGCTCAATGATGTTCTCGAGCACCGGTATCCGCGTGAACACCCAGGCCGGCTCCCACTGCCCGTGGCGCTCGCCCAACGAGCAGGCCGCACACGCGACGAAGACGAAACCGAAGAACCACTGGCGGCGGTCCCGCCAGAAGGCCACCAGTCCCGCCACCATGACGGCGAAGAAACTCCAGCCGATGTAGGCGGCCGAGGCGAGAGGCGCGCCCTCGTAACCGCCGAGGGTGAAGAAGACGTTCGAGCGCGGCGGGTATCCCGTCGTCACGAAGCTCGAGGGGATGAAGCCACCGATGACGCCGACGTTGGGCCACACCAGCCCCGTGAGGCTGGCCGGCCCCTTGAGGGCGAACCAGACGGGCCAGGCCAGCAGCGCCAGCCCGAGGACCAGGCCGATGGCCAGCGCCTTGGCGGCATGGTGTGCCCGGGCGCGCACCTCCGCGGGCTTCGTCACCAAAGCGGCGCCCACCAACGCCACCCCGCAGATGACCACGACGACCGCGACGATGGCCAGGAGCTCGGAGGAGAGGAAGAACTGGGCGAACAGCAACACCGCGAGCAGGACGCCGGTCCAGAGGGGGCTGTGGCGCTGGCGGATCAGAATTTCGTCGAGGGCGGCCAGGATGAGCGGCAGCAGCATGAGCGCCGCCGTCATCAGGTGGCCGAACTCCAGGCTCGACAGGACGAAGGGTGAGAAGCCGTAGAGGAGGCCACCGACGAAGGCGGCCGGCGTCCAGGAGACCCAACGCCGGATCACGACGAAGGCGGTGAAGGCGGTGAGCGCGGGCGTGATCGTCGAGGCCACGTTCAGCGACGCCACCGGGCCCCAGATCCACGTCACCGGGACCAGCGGGAGGCTCAGGCCGGTGACCGATGTCTGGGCCAAGAGGTTGATGCCGTGCGGATGGAACAGCGCCGTCGAGAAGAACGGGTTCTGGCCGTGCGCCAGCGCCGTGGCCGGCCACTGGAAGAACCACAGGAAGAGCGCGGGGTCGCCACAGCCGCACAGGGTGTGGGTGCTGGCGCCCTCGGCCCAGGCGTGCACCCACAAGAGGAACCCGAGCGCGACATACAACACGCCGGCCACCACGAGGGTCATCCATGTTCGCCACCGCCGCGCCGGGTTCGGCGTATGGCTAGCCAGTTTCGAGCGTGCCTGCCGTGGCGCTCGTGCGCCGCGGCAGCACCGGGGCGTCCCGTCCGGTCGACCCCGCCTCGTGGTACTCCTCTTCGACATTGACCGACCACACGTCATGGTCGGCGCCGAAAATGTTCTCCACGGTCATCATGGCCGTGTACATGGAGTGGTCCTGATTGTTGTACTTGTGCATCCCGTTGCGTCCGACCGGGTGGATGTTGGGCGCCTCGGCCTCGAGCCACTTGCGGATGGTCTCGACGTTGTCCTTGTAGGCGAAGTCGTAGTAGGGGTAGGCCTTGGGCACACGGACGACGTAGCCGTGCTCGACGTCACCCTCCGCCGCCAGGCCGAGGTGGACGAGCTCACGGGTCCCCAACGCGATCAGCTCGTCGTCGGGCATGTTCCACATGGCGTCGCCCTCGAAGACGAAATACTCGAGCCCGAGACAGGTGCGCCCGTCCTTGACGAGGTACGGCGACCACGAGCCGTAGTTCTGAATGCGCCCCACCTCGACGTCGGTGGCGTGGATGTAGATCCAGTTGTCGGGGAAGCTGCGCGACTCGGGCACGATGAGGGCCACCGTGAGGTAGTCGCGGTAGTGCAGATCGTCGGCGGCGGCCACCACCTCGACGGGGGGCGGCGGGGTGATGGTGTGCACCAGCTCGCGCATCGGCATGGTCGAGATCACATGGCTCGCAGGCTCGCTGTGGCTGACACCGTCCTGCGTGTAGGTGACGGCTGTCGCCCGCCCGTCCTCGACCGTGATGCCGGTCAGCCGGGCCGACATCTCCAGCCTCCCCCCGGCGGCCTGCACCTTTTCCGCCGCGACCTCCCACATCATGCCGGGGCCGTACTTGGGGTACTGGAACTCCTCAATGAGGGTCGTGATTTCGGTCTGGCCCCGCTTCGGCAAAATGGCATTGACCACCGCCTTGCGCAGGTCCAGGTTCTTGATGCGCTGGGCCGCCCAGTCCGCCGGCATGTCCGAGACCGGCACGCCCCACACCTTCTCGGTGTACGTCTTGAAGAAGGTGCGGTAGAGCCGCCAGCCGAAACGGGCGACGAGCCAGTTCTCGTAGTTGGACTCGTCCTTGGGCGGACGGATGCGGGCCCACAGGTAGGAGAAGCCGCACAGGATGGCTTCCCACAGGCCCAGGTTCTTGAGCGCGTTGAGTGCCTTGAGGGGGTAGTCGTAGAACTTGCCCTTGTAGAAGATCCGGCTCATCCGGGGACGAAGCATGAAGTCGCCCTCGGGGAGGATCTCGTGCCAGAGCGCCTCGACCTCGGGCACCTTGGTGAAGAAGCGGTGCCCGCCGAGGTCGAAACGCCACCCGTCCTTCAAGACAGTGCGGCTGATGCCGCCCACCACGTCGTCCGCCTCGAGCACCAGCGGGTGCGCCCCCCGTTGCGTCAGGAGATAGGCCGCCGTCAGCCCCCCGGGGCCCGCGCCCGCAATGACGACGGGCGCTTCTCCAGAGGCGGTCACGAAGAAGGCAGGTTAGTGGACCCCCCAGGAGGCCTCAGGGAGGGTGGGAGGTCGTCGACGGCCCAGCGGAACGGTCCCGCGGGGATCAAGAGCCCGAGGTGGTGTACTCGGTGAGGTTCATCGGCTCGTAGTAGAGGGCAGGGTGGCTGGTCACGACGTTGCGCCCTCCCCCGCCGTTCTTGGTGGCCGTCTGGAGCAGGTCGGTGGCGATCGTCTCGCACTTGATGCCGTAGGTCTGGTACATCGGCTCCCAGACCAGCCAGACGTGGTGCGTCGTCCCGGCCCGCTGGACCAAGTCGGCGGCGAAGGCATTGGGATCGGCCCGGTGCACGGTATCGGCGTAGTCGACCCAGTCGACAATGTCCGGACCGGTGCGGCGCGGGAAGGTCAGCATGTTGTACTGGGCCGGGTTGTCGATCTGGCGGTAGACGGAGGGGCCCAACTGGTCCGGGCAGAAGGCGATCACGTCGCCGGGCTTGGCTTCGGCGTTGATGGCGGCCGCCACATTGTTGGCCTGCGTGCGCTGCGTCGTGACGTTCTGGGCCGAAGAGACGAGCCCCGCCAGGACGGCCAATCCGACGATGATCACCCGGACCCAGCGGTTGAGCAGCGTCACCGTGCCCAGGGCCACAAGGAGCACGAAGGGCAGGAAGACGACGGCGGCGTAGCGCGAAGAGAACGCACTGGCGGTGAGGATCCCACCGGCAATAGCGGCGAAGAGTGTGCCGAGCACCACGAAGACGAGACTGCGGGCCCGTGGGCGCGTGCGCAGGTCCAGCTCGATGATGCGGCCCGACTTGCCGATGCCGAACACCGCCAGCGCCAGCATGGCGAAGTAGATGACGGCCAGGAGCCGGCCCTGGTTCGTCCCGGTCTGCAGCGTGGAGCCCTGGTTGTCCGTGAAGCCGGTGAGGGCGTTGATCACGGCCGAGAAGTTCGGCGGCGCCGCCCACGGGGTGCCCGTGTGCTTGGCCTGGTAGACGAACGTCGGCGCCCACGGGACGAAGAGCAGCACGCCCGCCGCCACAGCGAACAGGGCGGCCCAGGGCGCTTCCCCGGATCGACCGCCCCTCCGGCTGTGCCACACGGCGACCACCAACCAGAGACCGACCAGTGCGACCAGGTAGACGGACCAGTACTGCGTGTAGAGGAGCGCCGCAGTCACGACGGCGACGGCGATGAGGTTGCCGGGGCGGGGCTTGTCGACGGCACGGCCCAGGGCCAGGAAACCGCAGCCGGTCAGGAGGATGACCAAGGCGTACATGCGGGACTCGGTGGCGTAGTACACCGCGAAGGGAGCGCTGGCCAGGAGCACGACCATCGTCCAGGCCACGGCCCGGCCGCCGAGCCGCCGCCCGCAGAACCACCCGACGGGAAGGGTCAGGACGGCGAAGACACCCGAGAGGGCGCGCACAGCGCTGTTGGACTGTCCGAAGACGACCATCCAGAAGTGCAGCAGGTAGTAGTAGAGGGGCGGCGCCCCGTCGTGCTTCAGTGCATCGGGGATGTCATGCAGCGGGAGCCGGGCGATGTTGACCGTGAGGGCCTCGTCGAGCCAGAGCCCCGAGCGAGTCCAGAACCGGAGGAAAAGTCCGGCGGCAATCGCCAGCCCCACTGCAACCCCGACGGCGATGCGCAAACGACCCGTGAGAGCGGGAACCTCCTCAGACATTGGGCGCATGGTAGGACAAGGGGCCTGAGGTCTAGGATCATCCGCCGCCGGGGGAGGGTCGGCACGGGGGCAGGGAATCGACACAGGGAAGGGGGGAAAGGGGCGCCGTGACCCGTTACATCATCAAGCGGTTGGTGCTGCTGATCATCATCATCATCTTTGTGTCGATCGCGACCTTCTTCCTGGTCCACCTCCTTCCGGGCAACCCCACCGACACCATCCTGGGTCCCAATGCCACCGCGCAGAACGTGGCCACACTCAATCATCAGCTGGGGCTCGACAAACCGCTGTGGCAGCAGTACTTCATCTGGATCGGCCACGTGTTCGAGGGCAACCTGGGCCAGTCCTATACGACACACCAGTCGACGACGACCATCATCGGCCAGTCGTTCCCCATCGACCTGGAGTTGATCATCTTCTCCCAGATCATCGCCTTCGCCTTCGCCTTCCCCATGGCCATGCGCTCGGCCCGGAAGCCCAACGGGCTCTTCGACCAGGCGTCCAACAGCGGCACCTTCGCCATGCTCGCGCTGCCGCCCTTCGTGATTGCGCCGGTCCTGGTCCTGCTGTTCGCAGTGCACTGGCACGTGTTCCCCGGACCGGCGTCCTACGTGCCACTCGGCCAGGACTTCTGGTCGAACATCCACACCATGCTGCTGCCGTCCATCGTCCTCGCCCTCGGGGGGATCGTCGTCTATTTCCGATTGCTGAGGAACGACCTCATCTCCACGCTGCAAGAGGACTTCATCACCATGGCCCGTTCGAAAGGCCTCTCCGATCGGCGCATCATGTGGCGCCACGCCCTGCGGCCCTCCTCCATCTCATTGCTGGCGTCGGCCGGGGTCACCATCGGGGGCCTCATCGCCGGCACGTTCATCGTCGAGCTGCTGTTGCAGATGCCCGGATTGGGGTATCAGCTGATTTCGGCCGTCAATCAGGACGACTACACCGTGGTGCAGGGCATCACTTTGTTCGTGGCCGTGGCCATCGTGTTGATCAACTTCATCTTCGACTTCCTGTTCACCATCGTCGACCCGAGGATTGCCCGTGAGTAGCGTCAGCCTGACGAACCCAAGCAACGAGGCCTTCGCCGACATCAAAGAGGAGATCACCGCCGAAGCGGCGGCCGATCCCACCAAGAAGAAATTGGGTCTTCTCTTCTGGTTGTGTGTGGGCTGGATCGTCCTGGTGGCCTTTGGAGCCACCTTCGCCAACCTGCTGCCACTGCCCAACCCGAATTTGGGCAACTACAACAGCGTGCAGAACGCCGGGCCCGGCTGGAGCCATCTCCTCGGCACCGACGACCTCTACCGAGATATTTTCAGCCGCCTGGTCTACGGCGCGCGCGTCTCGTTGGTCGTGGGCTTCGGCGGCGCGTTGATCGGCCTCGTCGTGGGCGGTGTCCCCGCCATGATCTCGGCCTACCGCAGGGGCCGGATCGACACCGCCCTCAACACCGGTTCCTATGTCGTGCTGGCCTTCCCCGCCATCGTCGCCGTGATTGCGATCGTGTCGTTCTGGGGCAAGTCGCTCTTCAAGATCACGCTCATCATCGGCCTCTTTGCGGCGCCACTGATCTTCCGCGTGGTACGGGCCTCGACGCTGTCGTACGCCACCCGGGACTTCGTGTTGGCCGCCAAGGCGCTGGGAGCCAGCGACACGCGCATCCTCACCCGCGAAATCCTGCCCAACATCATGCCGACCATCGTGTCCTTCGGGCTCATCGCCGTGGCCACCATCGTGGTTCTGGAGGGCTCGCTGGCCTTCCTCGGGCTCTCCGTGCCGCCCCCGACGCCGAGCTGGGGCAACATGCTCAACGAAGGGTCCAGCCTGCTCAGCGGAGCCAAGGGGCAGACGAACCCGTGGTTGGTCATCTTCCCGGCGTCCGCCATGTTCCTGCTGCTCATCAGCCTCAACGTCATCGCCGACAAGCTGCGGGCGTACTTCGACGTCACGGACATCAAGCTGTGACCGGCCGGCGCCTGCTCGACGTCGAGGACCTCCACGTCTCCTTCGCCACCAGCCGTGGCCCGCTCGAGGCCGTCCAGGGGGTCTCCCTCAGCCTTGACCAGGGCAAGACGCTCGGGATTGTGGGGGAGTCCGGCTCCGGGAAGACGGTGCTCTCCCGGGCCATCATGGGCCTGCTCCCCCGCGCCTCGACGACGCAGACCGGCTCGGTCCGCTACGACGGCACCGAAATCCTCAACGCGCCGAACGACGACCTGCGCAAGCTCTGGAGCACGCACATCGCCATGGTGTTCCAGGACCCGATGACGTCGCTCAACCCGGTCCAGCGCATCGGCCACCAGATCACCGAGCCGCTGAAAATCCATCTCAAGCTCTCCAAGAGTGAGGCGAAGGAGACCGCGCTGTCCCTCCTGATGCAGGTGGGCATCCCTTCTCCCGTCGAGCGGTACGAGGCCTACCCCTTCGAGCTCTCGGGTGGGATGCGCCAACGCGTCATGATCGCCATCGCTTTGGCCTGCGCGCCGCGCCTGCTCATGGCGGACGAGCCCACAACGGGTCTGGACGTGACGGTCCAGGCGCAGATCCTCGACCTCTTGAGCCAGCTCCAGCACGAGCGCGAAATGGCCATGATCCTGGTGACGCACGACCTCGGCGTGGTCGCCACGCGTACCGACGAGATCATCGTGATGTACGCCGGCAACGTGGTGGAGCGGGCGCCGACCAACGTGCTCTTCAAAAGCATGGCCATGCCCTATACCGAGGCACTCCTCAAGTCGACGCCCCGCATCGCCGAGCCGAGCCACACCCGGCTGACCGCCATTGAGGGCCGGCCACCGGATCTGCTCAACCCGCCACCGGGGTGCCCCTTCGCCCCCCGGTGTCCCTATGCGCAGGAAAAGTGCCACCTCGAGAAGCCGCCGCTGGTCGAGGCGGCGCCGGGTCACAGCTACGCCTGCTGGTACCCGCTGACGGCACGTGACCCGGCACCCTCGACGCCACCCCAACCCGATCCGGTGCCGGCGTGACCGAAACCGCGCTGGACACGCCGTCGGTGGCCACCGACCCGATCCTCTCGGTCGAGGACCTCCACGTCTCCTTCGGCCGCGGCAATGCGACCGTCCAAGCCGTCGCCGGCATCAGTTTCACCATGCGCCAGGGCGAGACGCTCGGACTCGTCGGCGAGTCGGGCTGCGGCAAATCGACGACCGGACGGGCCATCGTCCAGGTCGAGAAGGCCACCTCGGGCCGGATCACCTTCGGCGACACGGAGCTGACGTCGCTCAGCCGCAGCGACCTGCGCACCTTGCGTACGCAGGTGCAGATGATCTTCCAGGACCCGATCTCCTCGCTCAACCCCCGCCGTCGCATCATCGACATCGTGTCCGAGCCGCTGACCATCTGGAAGATCGGGAGCAAGGAGGAGCGGGTCGCGACGTCCCGCGCCATGCTCGACCAGGTCGGCATCGACCCCTACGTCAACGGCTCCCGGCGTCCCCGCGAGTTCTCCGGCGGACAGTGCCAGCGCATCAGCATCGCCCGTGCCCTGGTCCTCAAGCCGAAGCTGCTGGTGTGCGACGAGGTTGTCTCCGCCCTCGACGTATCGGTCCAGGCGCAGATCATCAACCTGTTACAGGACCTGAAGCGGGAGTACGACCTGACCGTCCTGTTCATTGCGCACGACCTTGCCGTCGTCAAGAACGTGAGCGACCGGGTTGCCGTCATGTACCTCGGGCGGCTGTGTGAGATCGCGCCTTCCGACCTGCTCTACGAGACGCCGGCACACCACTACACGGCCGCCCTCCTCGCCTCGGCGGTGGAGCCCGACCCCGAGGCGCCTCGCACGACCGCCGCACTGACCGGAGAGCCCCCGAGCCCGATCAATCCGCCGTCAGGCTGCCGCTTCCGCACCCGCTGCCCGCGGGCCGAGGCCCGCTGCGCCGAGGAGGTCCCCGAAATGCGGGAGATCGCCCCCGGCCACCAGGTGGCCTGCCACTTCCCCATCGGCAGTTGAGCAACGCCGTCTCGGGCGGGAGCCGGTCTCGGCCGCGCCTGGCCGCGGCCTCCAGTGCCCAGTATCCCGACCTTTTCGAGGATTGGCAGTTGCTGCGGGACGCCCTGGCTTTGGAAGGGGTCGACGGCACGACGGCGGTGTGGAATGACCCCGCCGTCGACTGGACCGCGTTCGACCTGGTGCTGGTCAGCGGCGCCTGGGACAACATCCATCATGTCGACGCGTTCCTGGCTTGGGTGGACGGCCTCGTCGCCGCCGGTGTGCCGGTGCGTAACTCCCCCGCCACGCTGCGCTGGAACATCGACAAGCACTACCTGCGCGACCTCGAAGAGGTTGGTGTCCCGATTGTCCCGACGCAGTGGGTCGAACATGGACACGGCGACGACTCCGACGTCGACGTCACCGCGCTGGCCCTGCCAGGCGTCGAAATCGTCGTCAAGCCGTCCGTGTCCGGCGGCGGCTTCAGCACAGCGCGCTACGAATCGCACGAACACCGGGCGGCGCGGGCACACGTGCAGCAGCTCCTCACGGCGGGGCGGACAGCCATGGTGCAGCCCTACGAGCCGCGGGTGGACGCCGAAGGAGAGACCGCCCTCATCTACATCGGAGGCCACTTCACTCACGCCGTGCACAAAGACCCGATGATCCGGCGCGGCATAGGGCCAGTGGAGAATCTGATTGCGAACCAGGTGGTCACCCGCACCACCGCAACGGCAGAGCAGCTTCTCGCGGCGAGTCAGGCCCTGGGCGCGGCCGAGCAGCTCCTCGGCCCGACCACCTATGCCCGGGTCGACATGGTGGAAACACTGACCAGCGGGCCGGCGCTCCTCGAGCTCGAACTACTCGACCCTGTGCTGTTCCTCACGGAGCATCCGGAGGGCGCGGCGACGTTCGCCCGACTCTTGGCCGAGCAGCTCAAATCGCCCTGACCGCCCTGACCGCCCGGGGCGCTCCGGCGCTCGGCGGTGCTCCTCAGATGACGCTAGGCCTCGGGCTGAGGCTCCGCTGCAGCTTCGGGAGCCGCGGCGTCGGGCACAGCAGCCTCGGGCGCCGCAGCCTCGGGCGCCGCAGCCTCAGGCGCCGCAGCCTCGGGCGCCGCAGCTTCAGGCGCCGCAGCCTCGGGCGCCGCAGCAGTCTCACCCTCAACGGGAGCTTCACCCTCGACCTGCGCAATGTCGTTCCCGTGCTCGTCCTTGGGAACGACGACAGTTCCCGTCTCCTCGGCGAAGTCGGCCCAGGCCGCCTGGGCCTCGGTCTCGGGGGTGAACTCGCCCTCGGCGTAGTCGAAGCCGATGTAGTTGCCCTCTTCGTCGTAGGCGTGCTCGCCGAAGGCCTCGCGGTACTCCTCGGAGACCTCGCCACCCTCGGCGGCCTGCTTGATCGAGAGCGAAATGCGGCGGCGCTGCAGGTCGATGTCGATGATCTTGACCCACAGTTCCTCACCGGGCGTGACGACCTGCTCGGGCAGATCCACGTGGTGGACCGCCATCTCTGAAATGTGCACCAGACCCTCAATGCCGTCACCCACCTGGACGAAGGCTCCGAAGGGCACCAGCTTGGTGATGCGTCCGTAGACCAGCTGGCCCACCGCGTGCGAGTCGGCGAACTCCTGCCAGGGGTCCGATTGCGTGGCCTTGAGCGACAGGCTGATGCGCTCCTTGTCGAGGTCGACGTCGAGCACCTCCACCTCTATTTCGTCGCCCACCGACACCACCGACGACGGGTGGTCGACGTGCTTCCAGCTGAGCTCGGACACATGGACGAGGCCGTCCATGCCGCCCAGGTCGACGAAGGCACCGAAGTTGACGACCGAGGAGACGACACCCTTGCGGCGCTCGCCCGGCTTGAGGTTCTGCAGGAAGTCGCCCCGCTGCTCCTTCTGGGCCTCTTCGAGCCAGGCCCGGCGTGACAGCACGACGTTGTTGCGGTTCCGGTCGAGCTCAATGATCTTGGCCTCAATGACCTTGCCCACATAGGGCTGAAGCTCACGCACACGGCGGAGCTCGACAAGCGAGGCGGGCAGGAAGCCACGCAGCCCGATGTCGACGATCAGGCCGCCCTTGACGACCTCAATGACAGGACCGGACACCATCTCACCGTTGTTCTTCTTCTCTTCGATGGTCGTCCAGGCCCGCTCGTACTGGGCGCGCTTCTTGGACAGGACCAGGCGGCCTTCCTTGTCCTCCTTCTGGAGGACGAGGGCCTCGACGTGGTCGCCCAGCGAGACGATCTCGGACGGGTCGACGTCGTTGCGGATGGAGAGCTCGCGGGCGGGGATGACCCCTTCGGACTTGAAGCCGATGTCGAGCAGGACCTCGTCGCGGTCGATCTTGACGACCGTTCCCTCAATGACGTCGCCGTCGTCGAACTCGATGATGGAGTCACCCATCGCCTTTTCGAGATCGGCGTCACCGAGGTCGTCGTCAACGATGGTGCGAGGCGTGTAGTTGCCCTCGGCGTCGAAGCTGCCCATCGCTTCGGAAGAGAGGAGGGAGGTACGTGCGTCAGCCATTGTGAAGCTCCTTGCAGCAGGTGCGACTTGCACCCGCAGGACCGCGCCGGGGTCAGTTCGGGGAATACGGTTTGCGCCGCCACCGGAGCCGGCGGGCAAGGCCTGCCAGCGTAGCAGCTGCTCAGGGGCGTTCTCCCCCGCCGCTCACCCCCGACGATCACCCCTGACCGACCAACCCTGCGGTCTAACCCTTGGCGGCGGCCCAGCTCGGACCCGCCGCCAAGGAGATGGTGAGCGGGACCTTGAGGTTCGCCGCCCCGGTGAGGGCGGACTCGGTGAGGCGGCGTGCTTCGGCTTCCTCCCCGGCCGCCACCTCGACGATGACCTCGTCGTGCACCTGGAGCACGAGCCGGCTGGCCAGCTTCTGGGCCTCGAGGTCGCGGTCGAGTCGCACGAGGGCAAGCTTGAAGATGTCGGCGGCCAGCCCCTGTATGCCGGCGTTCATGGCCTGGCGTTCCGCGGCCTGGCGCACCCGGTAGTTGGAGGAGAGCAGATCGGGCAGCGGCCGGATGCGGCCGAACAGGGTGCGGGTCAGGCCCTCGATCCTGGCGTCGGCCACGGCGTGGTCCATGTACTGCTTGACGAGCGGGAAGGCACCGAAATAGCTCTCCATGATGGCGGCCGCCTCTTCCACGGGGACGCCGAGACGCTGGCTCAGGCCGTAGGCCTCCATGCCGTAGGCCAAGCCGTACGACACCATCTTCGAGTACTCGCGCTGGGTATGGCTCACCCCGTCGGGCGCAATCCCGTAGACCGCCGCCGCCACGGTGCGATGCACGTCGGACCCGGTCGTCAACGCGTCGATCAGCCCGGGGTCGCCCGACAGGTCGGCAATGCAGCGCAGCTCCACCTGGTCGTAGTCGGCCACCAGGAAGGTGCAGCCCTCCGCCGGCACGAAGGCGCGCCGGAACTGCTTGCCCTGCTCGGTGCGCACCGGGATGTTGTGCAGGTTGGGGCGGTCCGACGAAATGCGGCCGGTCCGGGCCACCGTCTGCCCGAACGATGCGTGAATACGCCCGTCCGGGGCGATCTCGGCCAGCAGCGACTCGCCATAGGTCGAGCGGAGCTTCTCCACCTCGCGGTAGGCCAGCAGCGCATCAATGATCGGATGATCCCCCCGCAGGCTCTCGAGCGTCTGGGCATCGGTCGAGAAGCCGGTCTTGGTCTTCTTGCCCGGGGTCAGCCCGAGCTCTTCGTAGAGCACGGTGCGCAGCTGGGGCGTCGAGTTGACGTTGAACTCGCGGCCGGCGTGCTCCTGCACCTCGGCCTGCAGCGCGGCAGCCGACTCCTTCAACGCGTCGGTGATCGTCTGGAGCTCGGCCCGGTCGACGCCGATGCCGGCCACTTCCATTTTGGCCAGGACGCGCACGAGCGGCGTCTCAATCTCGTCGTGCAGCTCGACCATGCCCTCGGTGTCGATGCGGTGCCGGAAACCCAGTGCCATCCCGGCGACGTCGGCCGCCTCTGCGGCGGCGTCTTCGGCCAGGTCCCGCTCCGGCTCACCGGGTTCGGTGATGTCGAGGCTCAGCTGTCCGGTCTGCTCGCGCAGCTGCGACAGCCGGTACTCGCCCGTCGAGGCGTCGAGCAGGTAGGCCGCGACACCCGTGTCCATCTCCAGGCCGGTGGGGTCGATGCCGAGCGGCAGGAGCGACCGCATCGCCTCCTTGACCTCGTGACCCACGAAAGGACGCGCCAACACGCTGTTGAGCTTCTTGACGACCGACGCGGTACCGAGCACGTCAGCCGGCACCAGCACCCCGAGACCGGCCTCCTCGCCCTCGGTCGCCACCAGGACAAGCGCCAGCAGGTCGCTGCGGCCCGGCATACCGTCCCAGCGGGCCGCCAACGCCAGGCGACCGGTCCCGAGCGTGCCCAGCGCCGCCGTCACTTCGCTCGCCGTGGTGGGCAACGCAACCTCGCCCAGGTCGAACGGCGGCACGGCGTGTTCCGCCGGGACGTCGAGTCCCTTGGTCTCGGCGGCAATCAGCGCCTCGGCACCCTTGGCCGGAGGGCCGGCACTCCCGGGGACGGGCTCGCCCAGAGCGCCGGCGTCGAGCAGCTCCTCCAGACGGCTCCAGACCGTCTTCATTTCGAAACGGTCGAACGTGGCGGCGGCGTTGGCCCTGTCCCAGGCGCCCAGGGTCAGGTGCGCGACGTCGACATCGAGCGGCACGTCGAGCACGAGCGGAATGATGCGGGCGTTGGAACGGGCCAGCTCCTCGTTCTCCGCCAGGTTCTCGCGCAGCTTCGGTGTCTGCTCGTCCAGGTGGGCGAAAATGCCGTCGAGGTCTCCGTACTTGGTCAGCAGCTTGGCCGCCGTCTTCTCCCCCACGCCGGGAATGCCGGGCAGGTTGTCCGACGGGTCGCCGCGCAACGCGGCGAGGAGCACGTACTGCGACGGGGGCACCCCGCAGCGCTCGAAGATGCCCGCCTCGTCGTAGAGCGTGTAGTCGCTGACGCCACGCTTGTTGTAGAGGACGCGCACGTAGGGGTCCTGCACGAGCTGGAAGCTGTCGCGGTCCCCCGTGACGATGACCACCTCGGTCTGCCGTTCGACCGCTTCGGTGGCCAGCGTGGCGAGGACGTCGTCGGCCTCGAACCCCGGCGCCTCAATGACCGGGATGGCCAGCGCCTCCATCACCTCGCGGATCATGTCGAACTGCGGCGGCAACAGCCACGGTGTCTCGGCCCGGCCGGCCTTGTAGTCCTCGAGGATCTCGTCGCGGAAGGTGGCGCCGGGGGCGTCGAAGGCCACCGCCAGGGCCGAGGGGCGCTGCTCCCGGATGAGGTACACCAGCATGGAGGTGAAGCCGTGCACGGCGTTGGTGACGACGCCGGACGAGGTAGCCAGCGTGTCAGGGAGCGCGTAGTAGGCCCGGAAGGCCAGCGACATGCCGTCGAGCAGCAGCAGCGGCCCTGATCGCTCCTGCGCCGGCGTCGACGTCATTCCGTCGACACTACGGGGTCAGCGTGCCGTCGACGACCTGTTGCGCCACATCGCGCATGCGGGCGCGGGTTTGCATGGCGGTGCGCTGAATGAAGCTGAAGGCCTCGTCCTCGGCGAGGTCGTCGCGGTCCATCAGGACCTGCTTGGCCTCGTCCACGGTGCGCCGGGTGGCGATCTTGTCCTCGGCCCCGTCGCCGCCGGAGGAGTGCTCGGCCTCGTCGGCCGCGATGGCCCAGTCCTGGCGCGCCTTGGCCAGGACGTCGGCGATGGCCGGCAGGAGATCCCGGGGCTGGAACGGCTTAATGAGGTAGGCCGACACCCCCGAGTCCCGGGCCTCTTCGATGAGGTCGCGCTGGCTGAACGCCGTCAGGAGCAGCACCGCCACCTGGTGGTGCGACGTGATTTCGCGGGCGGCCCGGATGCCGTCCATCCCGGGCATCTTCACGTCGAGGATGGCGAGGTCGGGCTGGTGCTCCTCGACGAGGGTCACGGCCTCGTCGCCGCGGCCGGTCTCCCCCACGACTTCGTAGCCGGCCGTCACCAGGATCTCCTTGAGGTCCAGGCGCACGATGGCCTCGTCCTCTGCGATCACCACGCGGGCCAGCGAGGCCGCGCGAGCGGGTGCCGTCACTGCTTGCCCGTGGCCACGGCGGCGAGGAGCTCGTCCTGGCGGCGCTCGAGGTCGCCGACGACCTTGTCGAGCGCATCGCGCGCCCGCAGCATGGCGTCGGCGTGACGCGCCGCCTCGTTGTGCTCCTGGCTGGCGAGCGGGGTCTCCGAAACGAGGGCGCGCACTCGCGCCTCGTCGGCCGACTCCTGGACAACCGCCAACTGCTCATTCAGCACGGCCAACTCCTCCCGCGCCCGGACCAGCCGGGTGTGGACATCTCTGATCCGCCGCTCCAAGAGGACGCGATGCATGGAGCGTCAAGTGTAGGTGGCGGGGAACCAGCGACGCTGCGCAGAGAACTCGGTCAGCACCTCGGTGTCGGGCTCGTTCCCCACGCCCGGTCCGGCCGGGACCCGGACCCAACCGGCGCGCACCATCGGGTAGCCGCACGGGTCCACGGCAAGATACTCGGCCGGGTCCCCGACATCGCTGACCAGGCCCGTCGCGTCCTGGCTCAGACGGGCCGCCAGGGCCAGGTTGGACGACCGCCCGAGCCCGGCCTCGAAGAAGCCCCCGACGAACACCGGCACGCCGGCAGCGGCGCAGGCGGCATGGGCGGCCCGGGTGGCCCGCAGGCCGCCGAGCCGGGCCGGTTTCAGGCAGGCCATGGCGCACGAGCCGTTTCGCAGGGCATCGGTGACCCGCCGGGGCGACGTGAGCGACTCGTCCAGGCAGATCGGGACCGCCAGCAACCGGGCCAGCAGGGCGTGCGCAACGAGGTCGGCCGGGGGCAGCGGCTGCTCAATGCACAACACGTCGAACTCGGCCAGCCGGCTGAGCAGCGCCACGTCCTCGTCACCGGTGCTGAAGGAGCCGTTGGCGTCGACCTGGAGCACGACGTCGGGGTGGTCGGCACGCACCGCACGCACCGGCTCGAGGACCCAGCCCGGCTCGACCTTGAGCCGCACCCGCGCCGCGCCGGCCCGCACCACGGTGTCGACCTCCTGGCGCAACACGCCGACGTCGTGGCCGTCGGGGATGCCGACGACGGCTCCGACGGCCAGGGCCTCGAAGCCCTCGGTGACACCGAGGTCGGTCGCCAGCGAGCGGCCGGCGGCGCGCAGTTCGGCGTCGGCGACGGCCATTTCGAAGGCGGACGCCAGCATCCGGTCCACGGCCGTGCCCCCGAAGAGCTGGGCCACGCCCGCCGCCAAGGGGAGCTGACCGCCCCGGGCCGCCGTGGCCTCGAACAGGCGGCGCACGCCGAGGTCCTCCGCCGCCTGTTCGACAGTGGCCAGGGCCGGATCGACCGCGGTACCCCCGTCCAGGGCGGCGCACTCGCCCCAGCCCTCGCCGTCGGCGGCGACGACCCGTACGAAGAGCAGCGGCCGCAGCCGGTGCACGCCCGCGGCGGTCCCGATGGCCTGGCGGAACGGGAGGTCGACCCGGACGAGCTCGACGCCGGTCAGCTGCACGGTGTCGGTGGCGTTGTCGTCGGCGTCTTTGGCGGGGGCGTTCCCACACCGCCACCGTAGATGGCAGCTTGTACGATCAATGCGTTCTCGCCCGGATGGCGGAATGGCAGACGCGGAGGCCTCAAAAGCCTCTGTCCGAAAGGGCGTGCGGGTTCGAGTCCCGCTCCGGGCACGCTTGGCAGAATGAGCGGCATGCGAATCGGCATCGCCCATCACTTTGGCTGGGCGGTCGCGGTGACCGCGACGGCCGAGCACGAGGTCGTCGATCGTCGGCGTATCGAGCTGGTCGAACCGGGTCTCCCTGGGGCGCCGATTCACCATGAGGGAGCCGCCTTTCCCCTCCACAGAGCGGGGACCAGCTCGACGACGCCGCCCTGGCGGCATTGGTGGCGGGGGTGCGAGCGTCGGCACGCCGGGCGACGGCAGCTGCGCTGGACGACATAGAGGCAGCGGTATCTCGGCCCGTCACCTCCCTGTCCCTCCGGGCGTGGCCCGACGATTTCCCCGGTGACATCGCAGTGCAACGCCGCGTGCCCTACGAGAGCCGGGCCGACTCGGTCATGTACCTCGAAGTCCTCGCCGCACTGGCACGCGAGCGCAACTGGATCGTCCGTCGCTTCAATGCCAAGAACGTCGAAGCTGAGGCAACCCGCCTGTTGGGCGACCGGGCCGACGCCGTACTCCACGGCCCACGAGCGGCGTTGGGTCCGCCTTGGGGAAAGGACCACCGGACGGCCCTGGCCGCGACCATCGTCGCCGTCTGAGCGAGCGGCGACGTGGGCCCGCTCCCGCCGCCCGGTCGCTGGCCTGCGGACAGGCCATCCACGCGGGATCCCGACCCCTTCGGACCCGAGGATCGGAGATCGACTGGGGAGAGCCACCGCGGCCTGCGCATCCCCGCGACCAGCACCTTCGACCGCCTGCGCCCACGTTCGGACCACAATGAACCTGTCAAGAGGGACCTTCGGCGCCGGCCGGTCACCCATGTTTCGCACAACGGAGATCACCTGGCAGGCCCCAGGGACCGATAGTCGCGTCGGAGAACGGTCCAGAACGTGTCAACCTGGGGCGCCCCTTCGGCGCCGTCGTGGTGCGGATTCAGGGCCCAGCGCTCCGCCGGCCGAGTCACCCAATCTGATCGACCTCTCATGACACGCATCTTTCGAAGCGTCGGATTCGTCCTCGCCCTCGCAACCGCGAGCCTTGGCCTCGGCGCGTTCGCCCTCGCCTCGGGCGGCCCGGTGGCGGCACAAGGAGGTGGCTTCACGCCACTGCCGCCAGGGTGGGAGCTCTGCGTCCTGGAGGGGGTCGGGGCCCCCGCCACCGCCAACAACGTGGCCGACCTCGATGAGTGGCAGGCCGCCGAGGGTGGATCGACGAACAACTCGGCCGCTTTCAACCCGTACAACACGCTGCGGACGACCGACAGCACGGGGGCGGCCATCCCCGGGACCGTGGACTCGGGCAACGGCTTCCCTGCCTTCCCGTCGTGGGCCGCCGGGTGCTCGGCGACAGTGGCGACGCTCTTCCAGCCGAACATGTGGGTGATCACCGCCGCACTCCGGGCCGGGAACGTCTCTCCGCCGGCCGCCTTCCTCGCCGTGGTCGACCAGAGCTCGTGGTGTGCGCCGTCGGCGACGGGGGTGCCGTGCTACGTCAACGCCATGGAGGTCACCCCCGGCAGCCTGGCGCTCGACGTGCCCGCCTCGTCCGCGCTCGACGTCTACGGAAACGTGAACACGGACCTGCAGTCGTACCAACAAGGCCATCACCACGGTGACGGCCGACCAGCAGGCGTTCGCAGTACGCGATTTGGCACTGGCGGTCGCGGAGAACCAGGTGTCCGCCGCCCGTGACAAGCTCGGCGCCGCCTCCCGCGCCCTACGGGGGTTCGCCATCAGCGAGTACGTCAACAGCGGGCTGTACTCGGGCGCGCCGCTCGTGAGCGGCGGCGGCACCCAGCCGCTCACCGCCAGCACGCCGCTGGACTCGGACGGCGTGGTGGCGCAGCAGTATCTCGGTGTGGCGGCCAACAACCTCATCAACCACAGCGATGCTGCCGCGAGCGCCTACAAGGGAACCCAACAGCACCGCAGCGACGCCGCCAAGGCGTCTGGCCCAGGCCGCCGTGACGCTGACGTCGGACGAGACGGCGGAGAACCGGGACCTGACCCAGCTCATCAAGGACGTGGGCACGCTGGAACATGCCGGAGCCTGTGCCACCGTCACCATCACCCCACCCCCGACGGCCACGCCGGCGGTCGGTGGGTCGACGAGCACCACCACGACAACGGTCGCTCCGACCACGACTTCCACGACTGTCCCGCCGACCACGACCACCACTGTGGCGCCCACGACCACCACCACCACGACGACAACGACACTCCCGCCGGACTCGCTCGAACCGACCACGACCACGACGACGGTCCCGCCGACGACGACCACGACCACCACCACCGTGCCGCCGACGCCGACCACCACGACCACGACGCTCCCCGCGCCAACGGCAGCGGTGCCGGCGACGCCGAGCGCAGCGCCCGCGGAGGCGGCCGGCGTCGCTCAGCTGCAGGGGTGCATCGCCACTTTTGCCCCGCCCGCGGGAGCCTGACCGCAGCCTGACGGTAGGCCGCTGCAACGGGGCGGTCAGAAGCCCGTGGCCGCGATGATCGAACCGTTGAGGTGGCTCCCCGCCATGGAGCCGTCACTCGGCGCGTCGCCGTAGGCGAACACGGCCCCGGCCGCCGAGGCCACCCAGTAGCCGCCGCCGTCGGCGTCGGAGAAGATCGCTGATGCCGGGTTGAAGCCGCCGACCGCTCCTACGGGGCCTCCCAGACCGACGGCATCGCCGTAGGCGTACACGGCGCCGTTGGCCAGGAGGACCCAGTAGCCGCCCCCGTCGGCGGTGCGGACGGCGGACGTCACCGGGGAACCCTGGTTCCCCGGGGCACCGTAGAAGGTGGCGTCCCCGAACGCGTAGACGCTCCCGGTCTGGGTGATCAGCCAGTAGCCGTTGCCCGAAGCGTCCGGAACCACGGAAACGGCAGCGCCCGAACAACCACCCATTCCCGGGCACGAACCTTCGAAGCGGGCGTCACCAAAGGCAAAGACCCCACCGTCGGAGGCCACCATGAAGTACCCCCCACCGTCGGACGACGGCACCATGCCCACAATCGGTGCGTTGAGGCTGTGCGGGAGACCCGAGTCGGCGGGCGCCAGACCGGCGCCGGGAATCGACCCGTAGTAGCCGGCATTGCCGAAGGCGAAGACGCCGCCGTCGGAGGCCACCAACCAGTAGCCGGCCTTGTTCGCCGTGGGACTGATGCCGACAACGGGTCGCTGCAGCTGCATGCCGCCGGTCGAGCCGTAGAACTGGGCGGACCCGAACGTGAAGATGCCGCCGTCGGATCCGACCAGCCAATAGCCGTGGGTGGGTGCAGGAGGCGCCGGGGTCGGCGTGGGCGTGGACGGGGGCGTCACGGGTCCCCCCGTCACGGTGAAGTCGTTGGCCGAGCTCGTGTAGCTGGGCACGTAGTCGCTTCCGTTCGGCCCGCCCAGGACGACCCCCGTGCACGAGGCCGGGGCGAGCGTGTAGCTCCCGGAGGTCAGGTTGCCCGTGATGGAGGTCGAGGGATTGACGCGACTGCAACTGAGTCCCGACGTGCTGACAGTCACGCCGGCAGGCAAGCTCCCGTAGCTTCCGGCAAAGCTCGGCGCTCCGCCGTTGGCCTGGTTGCCGCTCACGGCAACGGAAATGGGCAGCGGGGTCACCGTGATGGACGCCGGGATCGTACGTGATCGAGTAGTTGGGATCCGAGGCGCCGCTGCATGACGACGAGTACGGCGAACCCGCGACGGAGCTGGTGCTGGTCGCGCTGGTGCTACACGTTGGTTGCGACGTGAGGGAGGAAGGGTGTGTCCCCTCCGGCGAGCCCGCTGTAGAGCGGCGAGACGGTGGGGGTGGACCCGTACGGCACGGACTCGCTCGAGGCCGTAATGGTCAGGGGCGCCTTCGTGACGGTCACCGATCCGCTCACGTAGGTGATGGTGTAGTTGGCATCCACGGCGCCGCTGCACGAAGACGTATAGGGCATTGCCGACACCGGGCTGGAGCCGGTGTCCATGGTCGAACAGGTCGGCTGAGCCGTGAGCGACGACGCCGAGTCGCTTCCGACAAAGCCCGCGTAGCCGGCGGTGATCGTCGGCACAGTCCCGTACGGCACCGTCGCACTCGACGCGGTAATCGTCAGGGCGACGGGCATCACCGCGACCGACCCGGCGACATAGCTGAAGGAATAGTTGGGGTCGACGGCCCCCGCACACGAAGAGACGTACGGGGAGTTCGCGACGGAGCTCAATGAGGTCGCCGCGGTCGAACAGGTGGCACGCGTCGTGAGGGACGGAATGTTGTCCCCGTTGACGAACCCCGAGTAGCTCGGCGTGATCGTCGGCGGTGTGGCGGCGTATGCCATGGAGCCGCTCGAGGCCGTGATGGTCAGGGGCGCCTGGGTCACGACGAAGTCCCCGGCCACACTCGTGTAGGCGATGGTGTAGTTCGACGCGTTCGTACCCGACAGCGTGGCTCCGCTGCAGGAGGACGGCACGAGCGCGTAACTCCCGGCGGGCAAGGTGGGCGCAATGGTCGAGGCGCCCGCCTCGGTGCAGCTCAAGCCCGACGTGCTCACCGTGACGCCGGAGGGCGGGTTGGCTGCACCGGCGAACGTGGGAGCACCTCCGTAGCGCTGGCTGCCCGAGACGGCGATGTCGACGGGACCCTGGGTGACGGTGAAGTCGTTGGTCACGCTGCTGTAGACGGCGGCATAGTCGGGGCCGTCGGGACCACCGAACGTGAGACCACTGCACGAAGAGGCCAGCAGGGTGTATTGACCAATGGCCAAGGACGGATTGATGGTCGTCGCAGTCCCCACAGTGGAACAGGTGAGCCCGCTGGTGTTGAGCGTCACGCCGAACGGCGCCGCACCAGACCCCGCGTAGTTGGCCGTTGCCGTGAAAGTCGGGGACCCCCCGTAGGGTGACGTCCCGGACACGACCACCGTCAGCGGGATGTCGGAGAGACCGGCCGCCAGCGCCGATGCCACAGGTGTCCCCAGGCCCGTGGCCATGTCGTAGCCGGCCAAGGCCGGGTACTCGCCGCCGGCTGTGGCGTTGTAATCGTTGGTCCCCGTCGTGACGTCATTGAGGTAGGTGCCCGGAGACTGCTGCGCCAACAGGTACAGCGCGGGGTTCAACAGGCCGTAGCCCGCAGTGTTGCCGTCAGCCGACGCGACCACGGCGAGCACGGACGCCCACAGCGGCGCCGCCCCGCTCGTCCCGCCCAAGGCGTTCCAGTTCAACCCGTTGACGCTGTCGAAGATGATGTAGCCACTGCTGGGATCGGCGTCGGCCGACACGTCGGGCACCTCGCGGCAATCCCCGCCCGCGTTCGCACAGGGGGTTCCTGTGCTGCCACTGATCACCCCGAGCGCCTGCTGGTAGGCCGGCATCGTGAAGGTGGTGGAGATCCCACCTCCTCCCGCTCCTTCCGAGTAATAGAGCGCGTCGTTCCAGACCTGCTCCGTCGGCGGCGGCCCGAGGGTCCTCGCCCCATGGCCGAGCGACGTTCCCCCGACGGAGGTGACATCGGGCTGGCTGGCGGGGTCGGAGACGGCGAGGTTCAGGTTCTGAATGACATCGCCACCGTTCGTCTCGTCGGTCACCCAGACGTAGCCGCGGGCGCCGTCGCTGACCAGTTGCCCCATGGCGTCCGTGCCTGTCTCGAGCGAGACGGTCGAGCTGATGGTGTTGGTGGACGTATTGATGGTGGCCATGACGTCACCGGGAAAGCTCAAACCGTTGAGGACGGCGAGGACCTCGGTCCCGTCCGGAGACAACCCGATCGACTGCACCAGGCCAGTGCCGTTGGAAGGTTGGGTCGTCGCGATGGTCTTGACGACGGCCTTGGTGCTCAAACTCACCACCGAGACGCCTCCACCGCTCCCGGCGTTGGCCACGTAGAGATCGCCGGATCCATCAGAGAGGGTGAGCGCGACGGGATCGCTCCCGACGGAGACGGACGAGGGCGTGGTCGTACAGCCGGTGGTCGTGGTGGCATTGCAGGTTGCGACTGGGAAGTACGCCACCCTCCCGTTGGCCCCGTCGGCCACGTAGACCGAACCGCCCGAACCGGTGTCGACGGCCAAGCGCCGTCGGTACCGTGGACGCCGCGAGGGTGACCGTCGTCACGTACGTCGTTGCCGACGTGGTCGCGCTGTAGACGGCCACCGTGCCGTTGCTGTTGGCGACGTAGAGGGTGGACCCGTTCACGGCAAGGGCGGTCGGCGCGTTGAGATGACCGGCCGAGGCGATCTGCGTCGGTGTCCCACAGCCGCTCGTCGTGGACTGGTTGCAGGTGCTCGTCGAGACGGCGGTCAACGAGCTGTTCGAGTTGGCGACGAAGACCTTTCCGGCCGTCGGCGTCGACGGCGACGGCGTCAGGGCCCGAGCCCGTGCCGGTCGAGACCGAACCGGCCGTGGCGAAGTTCGAGGGGTTGCTCGTGCTCCCCTCGCTGTCCACGCTGAGCGTATTGCTCGACTTGTTGGCCACGTAGAGCGTGCCCGTCGAGGGGTTGACAGCCTGTGCGACGGGATTCGAGCCTGTCCCTGCGTCGATCTCTCCGTTGATGTTGCATCCCTGCGCCCCCTGGTCTCCCGATGCGACAAAAATGGATTGGCCTTCGGCGGCGGCCGCCTGGAAGAGCGTGTTCTCCGAATTCTGGAACGATTGGCCGACGTAGGCCTCGCAGCCATTCGTCCAGCTGGCGCTCACGATTTTGGCCGTGTCGTCGCTGACGATCTGGTTGAAGACGTCGTAGAGGTTGTCGGAGTGGCCACCCTCATAGACCTCGACGTTCGCCTTCGGCGCCAGGGAGAGCACCGTCTCGATGTCGAGCTCCGCCTCGGCCGTGCCGGCTCCCGTGGCCCCGCCGCCGCCGACGGACACCTGGGTGAGCTGGCCGGGACCGAGTGTGATCCCGTAACACCCGGCGAAGGTGTTGATGTCGCTCGACGAATAGCCGGCTCCGGACATCTCGAGGAGGGCAACCGTGGCCCCGGCCCCGTAATCGCCCGACGAGTACAGCGGACCGAGGCCGTACGCCTGCGCCAGATCCGGCGCTTCGAGCGCCCCAGTCGCGCCCGCCACGCCGCCGATGCTGGCGCTGCAGCTGCTCCCGGTCGGGGTGGGCTGCCCGGGCGCGAGCGTCGGAGCGGCAAGGTCGGCGGCAGGGTGGGCCCCGGCTTGGCTCGCCGCGGGGACGCTCGTCGACGGTTGCGGTGGGCTCAGCGTGTCGAGGCCGAGGATGCCCTCGATCTGCGGTGCCACCGTGTCGTCCACCTCCGGCGCCGTGGCGTTGTCATAGCCAGTCCTTCCCGACGACAGGCGGTACTTCGAAATGGGCGTGGAGAAGGCGGTCTGCACCTGGGCGACCGTGCCCGAGACGGGGAGCGACAAGCCGGTGGCCGACGGCGAGCCCACGGTGAGCCCCTCCCGGCGGAGGCTCGATGTGACCTGGGCGATGGCGGCAGGGGTCGGCCCGTATTGCTGGGAGAATTCTGCCGGCGTCAGGAAGTGGTGGTAGTCGGGCGAACCGCGATCGGAGACCGCCCGCACCTCTGCGGCCAGCGCCGCGGGGTCACGCGGCTTGAGCGTCACGGTCAGCGGGAGCGATGTCGACGTCGGAGCGGGACCGACAAGGGTGGCGCCGGGGGGAACGAGGCCCTGGTGCCCGGGCAGCTTCTCGCGCCCGCCACTGGCGGCCGACGGCGCTCGATGTCGTGGCGGCCCCGTCGGCTATCGCGAAGGACAGGACGAGAGCGAGGCCGAGCACGCACGCCGCGACGCCGCGACGCCGACCGCCGCCACGTCGTTCCACCATCATCTGTGCGTCCTCCACAGGTGCCCCCCAGTCGGGCAAGGCTAATGCTCGTCCCGAGGGCCGCCGGTCGCGCCCCTGGGGCGCGCCTGGGAGCGCCCAACGGGCGTTTGTCCTTGAATCTATCGGCAGCCGACCGGCACGGCCTTAGGTGTTCGGCCCAACCTGACGAACACTGGGGTGCGGTTTGGCGCCTGACCGGAAAAGCGGTTCACCGCACCTGCTGCGAGCCTCTTCTCCGTCCCGGTTCGCACCGCGCGTCGTACCGGGTTTCCAGTCGGTAACCAGCACTGCGCTGCCCCGGCGCGCGTCGCGTCGCACCAGCGGTGCGATTTTGGCGACGCGGCGCGACCCGGTGGCACGTCGGCATGCCACACTGTGGGTTCCTCAGCCCGCCGTCGATGGGAGCCGTCGGACACGTGTTGGTCTTCACCTTCCCCGGACAGGGATCACAGCGCGCCGGAATGGGTGAACCGTGGGTCGATCATCCCTCGTGGGAAGTCGTGGAGGAAGCCTCCGCCGCCGCCGACCGCGACCTGGCCCACCTGCTCCTGCACGCTCCCATTGAGGAGCTGACCCAAACCGAGAACGCCCAGTTGGCCACCACGGTGCTGAGTCTGGTGGTGCTGGACGCGGTCGAGCGCATCGGGTTGACCCCGGCGGCTTGCGCCGGCCACAGCCTGGGCGAGTACACCGCGCTGGTGGCCAGCGGTTCGCTGGGGTTCGACGACGGGATTCGGTTGGTCGTCGCCCGCGGCGAGGCCATGGCGCGTGCCGGCGAGGAAGCACCGGGCACCATGGCGGCCCTGCTCGGCATTGCCGATGACGATGCCGAAGCGGCCTGCATGCGTGCCGAAGGGGACGTCTGGGTGGCCAACTACAACGCTCCCGGTCAGGTCGTCATCGCAGGGACCGCCGAAGCAGTGGCCCTGGCCGGTGAGCTGGCGAAGGGCCTCGGAGCCAAGCGCGTGATGCCGATTCAGGTCTCGGGCGCATTCCACACCCCGTTGATGCAAGGGGCGCGCGCCGACCTCAGGAAGGCGCTGGCCGAGGTCACGTTCCTGACCCCCGAGGTGCGTGTCGTTGCCAACGTGGACGCGCACGTCCATGACGATCCGGCCGATTGGCCCGGACTGCTGTCGGCGCAGCTCTGCAGCCCCGTGCGCTGGCGCCAGACGCTCGAGACGTTCGCCGGACTCGGCCTCACGTCCCTCGTGGAGCTGGGGCCCGGAGGTGTGCTGAGCGGACTGGCCAAGCGCAGCCTGCCCGAGATCCAGTCCCTGGCCGTGTCCAAGCCCGAGGACCTGGACACGCTGATCGACCAGATCAGCGCTGCCGGGACCTGGAAGGCCGAGCCCGCCCTGCACCAGGGCGAGCACCTGTACATGTCCGAGCGCGTGGTGGTCAGCCCCTCGAGCGGCATCTTCAGCCCCGAATCCTCCCTGCAGGCACCGGGGACCGGCTTGCTGCCCGGGACCGACGGTGGCGCGGACCCGTCCTCGGTCGTCGAGGTCGGCGAACTGGTCGGACGCGTCGGCGTCTCGGAGGTGCGCACGCCTTTCGCCGGGCAGGTCATCGGCTGGCTGGCGGCGGACGGCGAACGCGTCCAAGAGGGCCAGCCGCTCGTCTGGCTCAGAGTCCCCGACGCGCGCTGATGGCCGTCGTTCTCGTCACCGGTGGGACCCGCGGCATCGGCGCCGCCTGCGTGGCGTGGTTCCTGGCCAACGGGGACCAGGTGGCGACGACCTTTCGCTCCGACGAGCCTCCCGGGCCGCCCGCCGGTGCCGAGCCTGAGCGCTTCCTCGCCGTGCGCTGCGATGTCCGCAACGCCGAAGAGGTCGATGCGGCCTTCGCCGACATTGAGCAGCAGTGGGGTCCCGTCGAGGTCCTGGTGGCGAACGCAGGCATCACCTTGGATTCGTTGATGCTGCGGATGAGCGACCAGGCGTTCCACGACGTGATCGATGCCAACCTGACCGGTTCGTTCCGGGTGGCCAAGCGTGCCGTCGCCAAAATGCTGCGCCTGCACACGGGCCGGATCATCTTCGTCTCGTCGGTCGGGGCCTTCGTCGGGTTGCCCGGGCAGGCCAACTACGCCGCCTCCAAGGCGGGCCTGGTCGGCATGGCCCGGGCCATCGCCCGGGAAGTGGGCAGCCGGCAGATCACGGTGAACGTCGTGGCCCCGGGACTGATCGACACTGATATGACCGCCGCCCTCGGTGCAGACCGGGTGGCCCTCATGGCCGGCCAGGTGCCGCTGGGCCGCTCCGGCAGCCCGGCGGACGTGGCGGCCGTGGTGGGCTTTCTGGCCTCGGATTCCGCCTCGTACGTGACCGGCGCCGTCGTGCCGGTCGACGGTGGGCTGGGCATGGGCCTGTAGCGTTCAGAGGACCGACGACAAAGGAGCAGATTGTGGACAGCGACGCAGCGTTCGAGAAGTTTCGCGAGTGCGCCGTGGAAGTACTGCAGGTACCGGCGGACAAGATCACCAAGGAAGCCAAGTTCGCCGACGACCTCGACGCCGACAGCCTCGACCTGGTCGAGCTCGTCATGGCACTCGAAGAGGCGTTCGACATCACGGTGGCAGAGACCGAGCTGGAGGACATCACCACCATTGGGCAGGCGTTCGACCTGATTTCCGCCAAGCTCTGATGCAGATCGGGATCGGGGCCGAGGGACCGATCCGGGGACGGCGCGTCGCCGTCACCGGGATGGGTGCGGTCACGTGCTGCGGCGTGGGTGTGGACGCGCTGTGGGACGGGTTGCTCCATCCGACCGTGGTCGGTGGGGTGGTACGCGACTACGAGCCCACCGATTGGTTCGGGCCCAAGGAAGTGCGTCAGCTCGACCGCTTCGCCCAGTTCTCCATTGTGGCGGCCGACCAGGCCGTCGGCGCGGCGGGCGAACTCGCCGTCGACCCCGCCAAAGCGGGCGTCGTCTTCGCCACCGGCGTGGGCGGCTTCGAGACGCTGGCCAACCAGGTCGGCGTCTACAACGAAAAGGGGGCCAACCGGGTCTCGCCTCGCCTCGTGCCGATGATGATGGCCAACGCGGGCGCCGCCGGCATCTCCATGCGACTGGGCTGGCGCGGCCCGTCCGAGGTCATCTGCACCGCTTGCGCGGCCGGGACGCACGCCATTGCCGCCGCGGCCCGGCTGGTGGCCAGCGGCCGCTGCGACGTGGCCATCGGAGGCGGTTCGGAAGCGAGCATGCACCCGGTGGCGTTGGCCGCGTTCGCCAACATGACGGCTCTTTCGACCTCGGGCCACTCGCGCCCGTTCGACGCCCGCCGCGATGGCTTCGTCATGACCGAGGGGGCCGCGGCACTCGTCCTCGAGGACTGGGATCGCGCCGTCGCCCGCGGCGCCACCATTTACGCGGAGGTGGCCGGTGCGGCCAGCACCGCCGACGCCCACCACATCACCGCCCCCGCCCCGGACGGCGCCGGCGCCGTGGCCTGTATGGAGCTGGCCTTGGGCGACGCCGGGATCACCCCGGCCGATGTCGGGCACATCAATGCCCACGGGACGTCCACGCCGCTCAACGACCTGGCCGAGGCGCGGGCCATCGCCAAGGTCTTCGGCGAGCCCGGACCGCTCGTCACCTCCACCAAGGGAGTCACCGGTCATGGGCTGGCCGCGGCCGGCGCCATCGAGGCGGTCGCCGCCGTCCTCACGATCGACCGCGCCACCATCCCTCCCACGGCCGGCTACGCCGAGCCAGACCCCGAAATCACCATTCCCATTGTGCACGGAGAGCCGCGGCCCTGGGTGCCGGCGGCGGTCCTCTCGAACTCTTTCGGCTTCGGCGGCCACAACGGCTGCGTGGTCCTGCTGCCTCCTGGCTGAGACCAGCCGGTAAGGTCGCACCTCCCGCTGCCGCCGGAGCAGCGACTCGAGAGGTCCGTTGATGGGAAGGCTGCAAACCTGGGGTGCCGCGGCGCGCCGCTCCCGCCTCTTCCAGGTGGTGGCCGCCGTTGTGGTCCTCGCGCTGGTCGCGGGGAGCATCGTGCTGGTCACGCGCAGCGCCGGGCCGCCTGCCGGCCCGCCCGTGCCGGCACCGGCGCTCTCGACCCGAGCCGTCGCCCTCGGGGACTCGGTCCCCTACGGGCACGGACTGGCCAACCCCTACCTGACACCCCAGATCGGGCTGCCGGCCGATGCGGTCTCGCAGGGGCCGTCCACCCAGGCGTACCCCACCATGGTGGCGTCGGACCTCGGTCTCACCATGACCGTGCGCACGACGAACTGCCACCTGACCGGTGATCAACTCTCCATCAGCGGCGCGGTGGCGGACGGTACCGACAACACCACCACAGATGGCCAGTGCCCCGTCCCGCCGCAGCAGGCCCGGAACCTGTCCGACGAGCTCGCCGCGGCCGACCTGGTCCGGCACCCGGCCCGCCTCGTCCTCCTCCAGGACGGGGCGGACGACATCGACTTCAGCGCCTGCCTCGAATACCAGCTCGCCCGCGTCCTCGGCGTCGGCATCGGCCTCGGCAAGAGCTGCGTCGCCAACGGGTCCGTGACCCCGATACTGGCGACGGAGCTGGCGAGCGTCCGGGCAAGCCTGGCCCGGGACATTGAGGCCATGGCGCCGCACAGCTCGACCATCGCCGTGCTCGACTACTACCAGCCCATCCCCGAACCGTCACAGATCGCCCCGGATACGGCGACGGCTTCGTTGCACACGAACCTGGTCTGCAGCGGCCTCAAGCCCAATGCGGCCGGCACGTACGCCGCCGCCCAGGTTGTGCTGGGCGCGCTGAACGAGGCGGTGGCCGGAGCGGTCGAAGACGCCCGGGCGCACCACGTCAACAACGTGACCCTGGTCGACGTGGCACGGGCCTTCGACGGTCATGGGATCTGCACGGCCGACCCCTGGGTCTTCTCGGGCGAGCCCGTACCCGACTCCACCCTCGCCGCCGACGCCGACCGCATTCTGGCGGCCAAGGCGTGCTCGGGCACGGACGTGCTCCACGGGGCGGCGGTGTGCGCGTCGCTGAGCGCGTCCGCCCGAGCGGCCGAACGGGATCTGCAGGACTACGTGTGGCGCGCCGCGCACCCGACCGCAGCGGGACAACGTGCGCTGGCGGTCGCCGTGGAACGCCAGGTCAGCGGAGGGTTCTAGTCGATCGCGTCGCGGAACGACCCGATGAAGGTTGCGGCGCCATCGGGGCCCTGCTCTTCGAGGAGACGGCGCACCAGGCCGAGCCCACCACCACGCCGTCGGCCACCTCGCACACCTGCGCCGCCTGATCCGGCGTCGACACGCCCACACCGACGCAGACCGGCATGTCCGTGCAGCTCCGGATCCGCTCGACGACCTTGGCGACGTCCGATCCGAGGTCGACGCGCTCCCCCGTCACGCCCATGCGGGCGACGGCGTACACGAAACCACGGGCCCGGGCGCAAATGCGCTCCACCCGTTCGGGAGGCGACGACGGTGCCACCAGCAGGACGGTGTCGATGCCCGCGGCGTCGGACTCGGCGGCCCAGGCGCCGATCTCCTCAATCGGGAGGTCGGCGATGATCGACCCGGTGACGCCGGCGGCGGCCATGGAGCGGGCCATGCGCTTGTGGCCGGCCCGAAAGACGAGGTTGTAATAGGTCATGACCGCAATCGGCACCGGGGCCTCCGCCCGCGCAATGCCGTCGAGGACCTGGTCGGGCACCGTGCCCCGCCCGAGCGCACGCAGGCCCGCCTCCTGAATGACCGGCCCGTCCATCATGGGATCCGAGAAGGGGATGCCGACCTCCACCGCGTCAGCCCCCGCCGCGATCACCGCGGCCAACGATTGCGTCCAGTCATCCGTCATGCCCCCCATGAGATAGGGGATCAACAGCTTGCGACCCTCGTCGCGTCGGGACCGGAGCTCCTTCTCGAGGTCAGGCATTGCGCTGGCGACCGAAGATCTCGCGCACCTGGGCCACGTCCTTGTCGCCCCGGCCCGACAGCGTGATCAGCACGGTGGATCCCGCCGGCAGCGTGTCGGTGCCCGCGTTCTTGGCCACCCACGCCACGGCATGCGAGGACTCCAACGCAGGAATGATGCCCTCCGTGTGGCTGAGCAGGCGGAAGGCGTCGAGGACCTCGTCGTCCGACGCCAGGGAGTACTCGGCCCGCCCGATCGCGGCCAGGTGGGCGTGCTCGGGGCCGAGGCCCGGGTAGTCCAGCCCGGCCGAGATCGACTCGGCCTCTTGGATCTGCCCGGCCTCGTCCTGCAACAAGCGGGAATGCATGCCGTGCAGGACGCCCGGAATGCCGTTGGTGACCGCTGCCCCGCCGGCTGCCTCGACGCCGACGAGTCGCGCCGGGGTGTCGACGAAGCCCGCGAAGGTCCCCGCAGCGTTCGAGCCGCCGCCGACGCAGGCGACGACGACGTCCGGCGCGGCACCGTCGAGCAGTTCGGCGCACTGCCCGCGGGCCTCCTCGCCCACGACGCGCTGGAACTGGCGCACCATGTACGGGAAGGGATGCGGTCCCATCACCGAGCCGAGGCAGTAGTGGGTGGTGTCGACGGTGGCGACCCACTCCCGCATGGCTTCGTTCACGGCGTCCTTGAGCGTGCGGCTCCCCGACGTCACCGTCCGGACTTCTGCTCCCAGCAACTCCATGCGAAAGACGTTGAGCTCCTGGCGCTGGGTGTCCACCTCGCCCATGAAGACCGTGCATTCGAGGCCGAACAACGCGGCTGCCGTGGCCGAGGCGACGCCGTGCTGGCCGGCCCCCGTTTCGGCGATCATGCGCGACTTGCCCATGCGCTTGGTCAGGAGCGCCTGACCCACCACGTTGTTGATCTTGTGCGAGCCCGTGTGCGCCAGATCCTCCCGCTTGAGGAAGACGCGCACGCCGAGGCGCTCCGACAGCCGGGTGCACTCGGTCACCGGGGTGGGACGGCCCCCGTAGTGGCGCAGGATTCCGTCCAGCTCAGCGCGATACGCCGGGTCGTTCCAGGCGTCGTCGAACCACTTCTCCAGCTCGAGGCAGGCCGGCATCAACGATTCGGGGACGAAACGACCGCCGAACTCGCCGAAGCGACCGTCGGCGCCCGGGTGGCCCATGAGACTCGGGCTCTCGTCGCTCACGCGTCCCTCCAGTCGTAAGGCTCCCCAGCCATGGCGGCGGAGTCCAGAGGGTCGCGTGTCGCGAGACCGGCAGCGGCCTCCCGCGCGTTGGCGATGAACTGACGGAGAAGGAGCGGGTCCTTGCGGCCCGGTGCGGATTCCACCCCGCTCGAGACGTCGACGCCGCCGGGGCGCAGGTGCGTCACGGCCTGGGCCACGTTCTCGGGGCGCAGACCGCCCGAGACGAGAAGGCGATGGTGGTTGGCCACGCCCTCGGCCAGCCGCCAGTCGAACACCTCGCCTGAACCAGGGTTCGGCCCGTCGACGAGAAGGAAGTCTGCGCCGAAGTCCTCGAAGCGCGCAATGGTGGGGTCACCGGCCGGGAAGGCCTTGATCACCGTGCGGACGCGGGCCCGCACCCACTTCGTTTCCTCAGCGGTCTCGTGCCCGTGCATCTGCGCCGCACCCAGACCGGCCAGGCGGACGGCCTCGACGACACGCTGTGGCGCCTCGTCACGGAACACGCCGACCGTCAGAACGTCCTCGGGCAGACGCTTGGCGATGTCCCCGGCCAGCTGGACGGAAATCTGGCGGGGCGATGGGGCGAACATGAAACCGACCGCCGACGCGCCCGAGGCTGACCGAGAGCAGCGCGTCGGCCTCTGACGTGATGCCACAGATTTTGACGAACAGGTCGTCGCTCATCGGGTCCCGACCGTGTGACCGACCAGCTCACGCAGCTGGGCGGGGCGGTCGGCCGCCCGCATCAACGTCTCCCCGACGAGGATGGCGTCGTAGCCGGCGTCGGCCAGCCGCCGGGCGTCGGCCGCATCACGGATGCCGGACTCGGCCACGGCCACCACCTCGGGCGGGATGCGCGCCGCCATGGCGCAGGCCCGCTCGTGGTCGACTTCGAACGTGCGCAGGTCGCGCTGATTCACCCCGACCAGCAATGCACCGGCCTGCAGGGCGCGGGCGAGTTCCTCCTCGTCGTGCACCTCGACCAACGCGGCCAGTGCCAGCTCCTCGGCCAACGCGGCACAGGACGCCAGCTCGGCGTCCGAGAGTGCGGCCGCAATCAACAGCACGGCGTCCGCACCCATCAGTCGGGCGTCGGCCACATCGGCCTCCTGCACGGTGAAGTCCTTGCGCAACACGGGCAGACCCGAGGCCTGGCGTGCCGCGGTCAGGTCGGCCACCGACCCCCCGAAGAAGTCGACGTCGGTCAGCACAGAGAGGCAGGCGGCGCCACCGGTGACGTAGTCCTTCGCCACCACATCGGCCTGCAGGCCCGGGTCCAGGTCGCCCTTGGAAGGAGATCGGCGTTTGATCTCGGCAATACAGGTCAGGCCGTCAGCTTGCAGCGCACCCGTGAAGTCCCGGGGCAGAGGGGTGGCCGCCGCCTGTTCGACCAGGTCGGAAAGGGCGCGGCCGTCAGCCTGGGCGCGGGCCCGATGAGCAACGAGGATGTCCGCCAGGTAGGTGGGCATGACGCTTCAGCGTAGCGGTGGACCCTTTCGGTCCTGGTCCACTCCCCTCTTCGGTGCGGCGCCGGGTGCCGGCCGGCACCTCGTCGTCAGTCGCGCAGGCGGCTGAGGACGCGCTGTCGGCGCTGGAGGGCCTCACGGGACAGCTCGCCCGTGGGAGCGGGGTCCGCGGGGCGGGCCGCCGCTGCATCGCGCAGCATGGCCGCCAGGCCGGCGTAAATGACTTCGATCGTGAAGTCATCGAGTTCGATGGACGCCATTTCGGTGCCGTCGTCGGAGAGGTGGGTCACCTTGACCATCAGTCCGCCAATACCCGCGTCGGTGCATCTTCACTGTGCCGCTCGATCTCAATGCAGTCGCCGTGGCGGAAGTACCAGCCGGCGGCGCGCCAAGGGTTCAGATCAGCCCGCACCCGCTCGTCCCCGGTGCCGACCCCGTCCGAATCGCTCTCGCAGTCCTGCATGCCCAGAGCCTGCGCCCCGGTCGTCTCAGCTCCGGTGACGTCCGGTTGCAATCGGGGTGCTGCCCCGACGCACGTCGGCAGATGCGTCAGTCCAGGTCAGAGCGCCCGCGGGGTCCAGCGGGCGTTCAGCGGGCGAAGAGATGCCACCCCGCCCACATCCAGCCGAGGACCAACACCACGCGGAGCACGGGCCCCGTGGCCAGCCGCTCGAGCACCAGGGCGGGACGGGCGGGCGAGCGCTCCGGAGCGCGTGCACGCACCCACAGGCCGAGCACGGCGAGCCCGAGGACGGCCCAGACCGCGTAGGAGATCGCCGAGGTCACGGCGCCTTGCCGTCCGAGGCCGAGGTGGCCCGTTCGGGCCGGTGAGGATGGCGGGCTCCCTTGCGCACGATGGCGAGACCGAGGGCCAGCCAGAGGAAGAACACGAGCGCCTTCAACACGAAGTACCGGTCGACAGCGTCGGTCATGGAGCTCAGCGTGGGGTGGTCGGCCCGACTGCCCCGGGCGGCGTAGTCGAGCAGCTCCCACACCACCAACGCACTGAAGAGCACGACCCAGGCCTGCCAGGGGTGCGGCACCTCCCCCGGCACGGAACCGGCCCGGAGAGGCCGGGCCCGGAGTGGCCACCGCAAGGCCACCAGCACCACGAGGAGAATGATCGGGATGGCCGTGACGATGTCGGCGGACCGGGTGAAGGCGGTGGAGCCCGCCGCCACCAGGGCGTAGGCAACTCCGGCCGCGACGAGTGCGGCGTGCTGCGTCCGCATCCGGTGCTGGCCGCCCGGGAGCGGCTCTGCAGGCACCGGTGCGGCCCTTCCTCTCAGCCGGAGCCGGGTTCGGGCTCGGGGTCGGGCTCGGCACTGCCGGCGGTCAGCGGCAGCAGGGCCGCCCGGACGGGCCGCGAGCCCCCCACGCCGTCGCCGGAGCGCACCCGGACCGGGCCGGGTGCCTCGACGCTGCGATGCAGGTAGCCAAGGGCGACCCAGGCCCCGAGCTCGCCGCTCCAGGCGGTGGAGGTGAGCGTCCCCACCACTTTGTCGTCGGCCGCGCCGTCGCCGGCGGGCGCCTGTCCGTCGTGCAGGGTCATGCCACGGGCCAGCGCCCTCTCGTCGCCGGCCGGGCCCACCACGCCGACCAGGCGGCGCGGCACGTTCGAGCCACGGGAATCGAGACGGGCCACCAGCTCCTGTCCGGTGTAACAGCCCTTGGTGAAGCTCACGGTGCGCTCCACCAGACCCGCCTCGGCGGCGATGGTCTTGCCGGTGAGCTCGGTCCCCATGGCGGGGATGCCCGAGACGATGCGGCAGGCCTCGACCGCTTCGGCACCGCAGGCGATGATGCCGTCGGGCAGTGCACCGTCGCCGGGCGCGAGCACCACGTCCTCGGGACCAAGGAGGTCCACGCCGGTCCAGCCGTTCCATTCGAAGGGCAGGGCGAGCACACCGCGCTCGGCCAGTACGGCGAGCAGGCCGGCGGCCGCGGCTTCGACTCCGGCCCCCCGCAGGGACAGGTCGCGCCAGGCCGGCTGCTCCAGCTCCACTTTGGATCGCAGGAGGAAGCGGCGGAGGCGCGCCACGACGGCGTCGCCGTAGCCCCGGTCGACACTCAACACGAATCCCTGTCCGTCGGTGCGGGTGACCCGCAACAGAGCCGACAGCTTGCCGTCGGGTTCGAGAAGCAGTGAGTCCGCCGTCGCGCCCACGGCCAAGGCGGCGACGTCCTGGCTCAGCTGGCCCTGCAGGTAGGCCTCGGCATCGGGCCCCCGCACGACGACCACGTCACGGCCGGCGCGGAAGGCCCCGGCTCCGTGCCGCAGCGCCTCGGTCTCGGCATTGCGCGGGTCGGCGGCAGTCCTCACGGCGCCATGCTCACTGTGCGGTCCTGGGCCAGGCGGGCGGCGCTCATCCCCCGCGCCGCCGTGACGGCGACCAGCAGGGCGCCGGCCTTGTGGGCGCATTCCTCGTCCTCGCTCTGCGGGTCGCTGTCGGCCACAATCCCCGCGCCGGCCTGGACGCTGGCCCGGCCGCCCGGCGACACCACCATGGTCCGGATGGCGATGGCCGTGTCGACGTTGCCCGAGAAGTCGATGTACCCGACGACACCCCCGTACACCCCCCGCTTGGTCGGCTCGAGCTCGTCGATGATCTCCATGGCGCGCACCTTCGGCGCGCCCGAGAGCGTTCCGGCGGGCAGCGTCGCCCGCAGCACGTCGATGGGGCCCTTGTCCTCGGCGAGCTCCCCCGAGACCTGCGACGTGATGTGCATAATGTGGCTGTAGCGCTCAATGGTCATGAGCTCGTCCACTTTCTCGGTGCCGAAACGGACGACGCGGCCGACGTCGTTGCGGGCCAGGTCGACCAGCATGATGTGCTCGGCCAACTCCTTGGGGTCCTCGGCGAGCTCGCTCTCCAGGAGCCGATCGTGCTGCTCGTTCTCACCACGCGGACGTGAGCCGGCGATCGGCCGGGAGATGACCACGTTGTCGCGCAGGCGCACCATCGGTTCGGGCGACGCACCGACGACGGTGACGTCGGGGAAGCGCAGGAAGTACATGTACGGGCTCGGGTTGAGCAGCCGCAGGGCCCGGTAGACGTCGTAGGGATCGGCCTCGAGGTCGAGGTCGAAACGCTGCGACAAGACCACCTGGAAGATGTCCCCGGCGCGGATGTAGTCCTTCGCCGCGCCGATGGAGGCCTTGTAGGCCTCGGACGTGACCGTCCTTTCGGCATCTGCCTTGGGCAGACCGGGACGCGGTGCGGCCACCATCGGCCGCGGGTCCGAGCCGTCGGCCGGCCGTGCGCAGTCCGCCGCCAACTCGACCAGCCGGGTGCAGGCGGCGTCGTAGGCCGCGCTGATCGCCTCGGTGTCCGCGCGGCCCGACGCGTCGCCGCCGGGCACGGACCCGGGCACGACGACGTTGTCGACCAGCACAATGCGCTGGCGCCAGTGGTCGAAGGCGCAGAACTGGCCGATGACGACCAGCGCGGCGTCGGGATGCCCCAGGTCGTCAAAAGGAACGTCGGGCAGGCGCTCCACTTCGCGCACCACGTCGTAGCCGAGATACCCGACCAGCCCCGCGTGCAGCGGCGGCAGCCCGGACAACGACGGCGACTGGAAGCGCGCCACCATGGCTTCCACCGCGGCCAGGATTCCGTCCTCGGAGTCGGACAGGCCCAGCCGGCCGGTGGTGGCGACGTGCCCGCCCCGCGCGGTGAGCGTGGCCAGGGGTCGGCGCCCCACGAAGGAGTAGCGGCCCCAGCGTTCACCGCCCTCGACGGACTCGAAGAGGAAGCCGTCCTCCTCCCCCACGACGTTGCCGAAGCAGGTGACCGGCGTCAGCGTGTCGGCGACCACCTCGCACCAGACCGGCACAATGCTGTGCCCCTTGGCCAGCGTGGCGAACTCGGCGGGGTCGGGGTGGAAGATCAGGCCGCCCGCCGACGGCTCGGAGCCGGGACCGCCCCCGGCTGGTCACGGCGCGGGCACTCCCGGGCCGCTGCCGACGGTTCGGTAGAAGCAGGTCCGCTCCCCGGTGTGACAGGCCCCGCGACCGTGCTGGTCCACCAGGACGACCAGGGCGTCGCCGTCACAGTCCATGCGCACCTCGCGCACGTACTGGCGGTCCCCGGACGTCTCACCCTTCTGCCAGTACTCCTGGCGGCTGCGGCTGTAGAACCACGTCCGCCCGGTCTCGAGCGTGCGCCGCAGCGCCTCGCTGTCCATGTAGGCGACGGTGAGGACGGTCCCGTCGGCGGCGTCCTGCACGACAGCGGGCACGAGGCCGCCGTCCTTGTCGAAGTCGACGAGGCGCGCCAGCGCGTCGTCGAACGTCAACGGCACGCCCTCGGGCGCAGCAGCGGAGGGAGCAGCGCCGGCTCCGGGCGCGCTCAAAGGTAGAGCCCCGTGCCGCTGTCGTTGCGGGGCGAGGCGATGGCGTGGATGTCGCGCTCGCGCAGAATCACGTACTCCTCACCGTGCACCTCGACCTCGAAACGGTCCTCGGGATTGAACAGGACGGTGTCGCCGACCTTGATGCTCCGCACGTGCGGCCCGACCGCCACCGTCTCGGCCCAGGTCAGGCGGCGGCTGATCTGGGCCGTGGCCGGGATCAGGATGCCGGCACGCGAGCGCCGCTCACCATCGGTCTGCGAAATCTGCACCATCACCCGGTCGAAGAGCACCGAAATCGGCTGCTTGTCCTCAGCGGCCGACTGCGTCTCGCTCTTGGTGCGGCCGGACCCGTTCTTCGTCGTTGACGTGGCCACGTATGCACGGTACCGCACGATGGTGCCGCCCCAGGTCAGCGGCTCGGCTGACGTGGCTCAGGCCGGACGGACGTTGACCCCCCTCGCCGCCATGTAGACCTTGGCCTCCCCGATGGTGAATTCGCGCCGGTGGAAGATGGAGGCGGCCAGGACGGCGTCGGCACCGCCGTCCACCGCACCGTCGACCAGGTCCTGCAGTTCGCCGACGCCGCCCGAGGCCACGACGGGGATGTCCACCGCCTCGACCACTGCCCGTGTCAGCGCCAGGTCGAAGCCGTCCCGGGTGCCGTCGCGGTCCATGGAGGTCAGGAGTATTTCGCCGGCCCCGTTGGCCGCGCACTCGACGGCCCAGGCCACCACGTCGCGTCCCACCGGCGTCCGGCCGCCGTGGGTGTGGACCTCCCAACCGGTCGTGCCGTCGGTGCGGGCCCGGGCGTCGATGGCCACGACGGCGCACTGGCCGCCGAATTCGTCCGCGATGTCACGCACCAATTGGGGTCGTTCGACCGCGGCCGTGTTCACCGCGACCTTGTCCGCGCCGGCCCGGAGGAGGCGGCGTGCATCCTCCGCCACCCGGACGCCACCCCCGACCGTGAGGGGGATGAAGACCTGCTCGGCCGTGCGCGTCACGACGTCGACCATGGTGTCGCGCTCGTCCGACGACGCCGTGATGTCGAGGAAGGTGACCTCGTCGGCACCTTCGGCGTCATAGCGGGCGGCCAGCTCCACCGGGTCGCCCTCGTCGGTGAGGTCGACGAACCGCACGCCTTTGACCACGCGTCCACCGGTGACATCGAGACAGGGGATCAATCGGACACTGCGCACGCGGCGATCCCCTCCTCCACGCTGATGCGCCCTTCCACAATGGCCTTGCCCACAATGGCACCCGACAGTCGCCGGCCCTCGGCCTTGCAGCCCGGTCAGCGCAACGAGGTCCCCCACGTTCGACACGCCGCCCGAGGCCACCACGGGCAACGACGTGGCCCGGAGGAGTGCCTCCAGACCGGTCAGGTCGGGGCCCGACAACATGCCGTCACGGGCCACCGACGTCGCCACGACCGCGCCGATGGGATCGTGTTGCCACAGCTCGAGCAGATCGGTCACCGATTGGCCCGATCCGGCCAGCCACCCCTGCGCCTGCGCCTCGGCCACCCCGTCCTCGCCGACCCGGTAGTCGAGCCCGACGGCGACCCGGCCCGGCCAGCGGCGGGCACAGCGGCCGGCCAACGCGGGCTCCTCGAGCGCGGCCGTGCCGAGGACCACTCTTGCCACTCCGGACTCCAGGACCTCGGCGGCATCGTCCTCCGAGCGGATGCCACCACCGAACTCCACGTCGACACCGGTCGCGCGGGCCAAGCGGACGATCTGACGCGAGCACGGCCCGCTCGTGCGGCACGCCGGTGCGGGCCCCGTCCAGGTCGACGACGTGGATGAAGCGCGCGCCGGCCTCCACGTAGCTGGCCGCCAGCTCGACCGGGTCGCCGTAGCGATCCTCGCGCCCGAAGTCGCCCTGGGTCAGGCGCACCGCCGTGCCGGCGCGCAGGTCGATGGCCGGAAGCAGCTCCATCAGGCCGCCACCTTGGCGGCGCGCACGAAGTTCCCCAGCAACGCCAGCCCGGTGGCGCCGGACTTCTCCGGGTGGAACTGGGCGCCCCACAGCGCGCCGCGGGTGGCCAGCGCCGCCACGTCGCCGCCGTAGTCGCACACAGCCGCCGTCTCGGGCCCGACCGGCGGCGCAAAGGAGTGCACGAAGTAGACCCAGGGCCGCGGGCCCAGCCCCCGCAGCGGCTCGGGCTCCTGGTCCTCGGCGCCACACGCTTGGAGTGTGTTCCACTGCATCTGCGGGTGCTTCACGCCGGCGGGCAGCGGCGCCACCACGCCGGGGAAGATCCCGAGACCCGCCGCACCCGGGCTCTCGACGGAGCTTTCGTACAACAGCTGGAATCCGATACACACTCCGAAGAAGGGCACGCCCGCCTCAATGGCCGTCCGTGCCGCGTCCCCCAGACCGCTGTCGTGCAACGCCCGCGCGCAGGCACCGAAGGCTCCGACGCCGGGCAACACCACGGCATCGGCCGCAGCGACGTCCCCGGGGTCGTCGACCAGGCGTGCCGCGGCCCCGACGTGCTGCAGCGCCTTCTCGGCCGAGCGCAGGTTGCCGATGCCGTAGTCGAGCACGGCGATCCGCGGCGCTCCCGTCACAGGCTGCCCTTGGTGGAGGGGATGCCACCCCCCTCGACGCGCACGGCGTCGCGCAGGCACCGGGCCACCCCCTTGAAGCTGGCCTCCAGCATGTGGTGCGTGTTCTTGCCCTCGAGCCGACGGATGTGCAGCGTCAGGTTCGCCCGCGGTGGCGAAGGCACGCCAGAACTCCTCGGCGAGCTGCGGGTCGAAGGGCGGCGTGCCCAGTCCGGGCGTGTCCGGCGCGAATTCCAGCGAGTACGCCAAATAGGGCCGCCCCGACAGGTCCAGGGCGACTTCGATGAGCGCCTCGTCGAGGGGCAACAACATGGAGGCGAAACGTCGCACGCCGGCCTTGTCGCCCAGGGCTTCAGCCAGCAGGGAGCCGAGCACAATCCCGACATCCTCCACGGTGTGGTGCGCGTCCACGTGCAGATCGCCCGTGGCACGCACGGTCAGATCGAAGCCGGCGTGCTTCCCGAGCTGCTCGACCATGTGGTCGAAGAAGGGCAGGCCAGTGGAAACCTCCGTGCGGCCCGTGCCGTCGAGGTGCAGCTCGGCCTCAATGGTGGTCTCCTTGGTGGCACGTGTCTTGCTGGCGCGGCGGGCATCGGTGGTCACAGGGACTCCTTCAGGGCCTGGAGGAAGCGGTCGTTCTCGTCGGCTGTCCCGATGGTGACACGCAGGCAGCCGCGCAGCCCGTCCCAGCTGGCGCAATTGCGGATCAGTATGGAGTGGTCCAACAGGCTCTGCCAGACCTCCGTGGCGTCGCGGCCCCGGGGCCGGAACAGAATGAAGTTGGCGTCAGAGGGCCAGCTGTCCACCGGCAGATCACCCAGTGCCGCCGCCACCCTCCCCCGCTCCTCGGAAATGCGGGCCACCCTGGCTTCCATCTCGGGCACATGCCGCAGGGCGATGAGGCCGGCGGCCTGCGTCTGCGCCGACAGGTGGTACGGCAGCACCACCGACTCGCACCCGGCCACCACGTCCGGATCCGCCACCATGTACCCCAGGCGCGCCCCCGCCATGGCCCAGGTCTTGGAGAAGGTGCGGGTCACCACGAGACCCCGTTGCTCGGGGCCGCGCAGGTCCAGGGCCGACCAGGGTGAGAACTGCCCGTAGGCCTCGTCGACGATCACGAGGCCCGGCGCGGCCGAGCTGACCGTGGCGACGGTCTCGGGCGGCTCGGCCCGCCCGGTCGGATTGTTGGGCGAGCAGAGGAACGTGACGTCGGGGCGCTGCGTTCGCCAGCAGCTCCAGGGCGTGGCGCGGGTCGATCAGGAAGTCGTCGTCGCGCGCGCCCCTCCACCACCTCCGTGCCGGCGATCCTCGCAATGTGGGAATGCAGGGCGTAGGTCGGCTCGAACACCAGGGCGCGCCGGCCGGGCCCGCCGAAGGCGAGGAGCAGGCTCTGCAGCACCTCGTTGGAGCCGTTGGCACAGAACACCTCGTCCGGCGTGACGCCGTGCAGATCGGCCACGGCCTGACGGAGCTCGGTGGCCGGTCGGTCGGGATACCGGTGGAACGACACCTCGGCCAGGGCGGCCAGCAGCTCCTCGCGCCAGGCATCGGGCGGAGGGAAAGGCGACTCGTTGGTGTTGAGCCGAACTTCGGCTTCAACCTGCGGCGAGTGGTAGCCCTCGGTGAGTTGCAGGTCGGGCCGGACAGGCGGGACTGCGCTCACGACGGGCCCTCCCCCTCAAGCGCCTCGAGTCGGAGACGCACCGAGTCGGCGTGGGCCGGCAGTCCCTCGGTCTCCGCCAACGCGACGACCAGAGGCCCGAGCTCGCGCAGCGCCTCGCGTGTCACCGCCACCGCGTGCACGTGCTTGCGGAAGTCGTCGGCGCGCAGCGCAGAGGAGAAACGCGCCGTCCGGTTCGTCGGCAGCACGTGGTTCGGCCCCGCGATGTAGTCGCCCATGCTGGCCGGCGACCAGTCACCGATGAAGACGGCACCGGCGTTCTGGACGAGGTCGAGCAGGCCCGACCCGTCCGTCCCGGCCACCATGAGCTGCAGGTGCTCGGGCGCGATGGCGTTGGCGACGGCCATCGCCTCCTCGGGCCCATCGACCAGGCACAGGATCCCCGCGCCGGCCAGTGTGGATTCCAGGTCGGCCCTCCGGCTCGACGCGGCCACAATGCGGTCCACCTCGGCGGAGATCTTCTCCGCCTGTTCGGCGTCCCACGTCACCAACCAGGCCAACCCGTCAGGCCCGTGCTCGGCCTGCACGACCAGATCGATGGCGACGAAGGTCGGTGGGGCGCTGGCGTCGGCCACGACCACGATCTCGGAGGGCCCGGCAAAGGCCGACGCCACACCGACGACACCGGACAGTTGGCGCTTGGCCTCGGCGACGTAGGCGTTGCCGGGACCGGCGATGACGTCGACCGCCGGCACGCTGTCGGTCCCGTAGGCCATGGCGGCGATGGCCTGGGCGCCGCCGATCCGGTACACCTCGTCCACGCCGGCGATGGAGGCCGCACACAGCGTGGCCGTGTCGATCCTTCCGTCGGCGGCCGGCGGCACGCAGAGCGCAATGCTCCCCACGCCGGCCACCCGGGCCGGCGCCGCGCACATCAACACCGTCGACGGATAGCGGGCGCGCCCGCCCGGCGCGTAAATGCCGGCGCGCGCGACGGGCCGCGTCAGATGCCTCACCGTGATGCCGCCGTCGACCAGATCGCCGGGGGGCGTGCCCTCGTGCGCGTGATACGTCAGGATGCGGCCGAAGGCCACCTCGAGCGCGTGCCACAGGGCCGGGTCGGCCTCGGCGCACGCCTTCTCAATCTCGGCTTCGGGGACCCGGATGCCGTCGGACACGTCCACGCGGTCGAACTCGGCCGTGTAGCGGACGAGGGCCTCGTCCCCCTCGGTCCGTACGTGGCGCAGGATGTCGGCCACCGCGTCGTGGACGTCGGAACCGGGGTCCGACGGGCGCGGCAGGACCGCCTCGAACGGCGGCGGAGTGCCGCGGAGGTCCAGGGTGCGGAGGGACATGAGGTCTCAAGGCTACCGGCGGTCCCCGCTGGGTCTTTTCCGGCCTGAACCCCGGGGCACCTGGCCGGCCCCGCCCATGCGCCATCATCGGGGCATGACTTCCGCCGCCGAGATCTCCTCGCTCTCCTCCACGCTGGCCGATTTGCACGACAGGGTCACCGCCCTGGCTGAGAACTCCTTGGCCAGCGGCGACGAGGACATGGCGCACGAGCTGATCGCCGTCGAGCGCGCCCTCGGCGGGGCGCTCCGGCGCCTGCGGCGCTTCGAGCAGGGTCAGAGCTCTCGGCGGTGAACCTCGGCCGGCCCGCCGGCGCTCATGCGCGTCGTGGCGTCGGCGTCAGGGTCGACACCGGCACCCGGCACCGGCACCCGGCACCCGGCACCCGGGGCGTCACACCGCGTAGAGGACGAGCTCGTGGCCGAGGAGCGACGCCGCGGTTCGCAGCACGGCCTGTCGTTGCGCCACCACCGCACAATTGCGCCGCTCCGCCACCTCGACCACGGCAACGACGCTGAGGTCCGACGTGTCGCAACGCGCCGCGATCTCACCTGAGCGCCTCGCCGCGTCTCCGTTGAACGGCTCCACCTCGGTCCCGGCCAGGAGCTCGCCGATGCGATCACTGCGCGCCTCGCTCCGGTAACCCTCGGCCACCGTGACCGCCGGGACGACCGGGACGATGCCGTTGGAGAGTGCGGCTCTGTGCAGCGCCCACATCATGCGGTCACCGCGGGCTGCCGCATGCAGCGCGCCCAGCCCGTAGACGAGGCCCTCCCGGCGCGCCATGCTCACCGGCGCCGGACGCGCGAGGCCACTCCGGAAACGCCCGAGCGCAGGCGGGCCAGCAACGCCTCACCGGCGGCGAGCTCCTCGGCACTCAGGGACCCCGTCTCGCCCTCCCAGGCGGCCACTCCGCGCAGACCCTGTCGTACCCTCAGCTGCTTCTCAGCAGCCGAGGACAGCCATGCGCTGAAAGAGACTCCATCCTGTTTCGCAGCCTCTTCGACCGACGATGCCACCTCGTCATCGAGCGAAACTGACCGCTTCGTGACCATGCACAAGGGTAGCACCTGAAGTAGTACCCATCGGCCCACACCCCTTCCGACCTGCGTCGGAAACACCAATGCCGGCCCGAAGGCCGGCATTGGGCGAGCCGTCCGGGAGGCGGATCCCAGTAACGACTCTTTTGGAACCAGGTGGCGGGAACCGGTTCCAAAAACAATCGTAGCGCCTCCATTTTCCGATTTCACCTTGAGTACAACGAATTGCCAGAAAGGGGGGTGAATGGCCCCCGGCACGCCGATTACCGTACTGAAGGGCAGTAATCAGCCAAATGGCATGCGCTGCAACGGGGTTTCCGAGCAACACACGTGTTCCGTCCGTGCAGAATCATTCGGAGGCTGAATGCACCCCGCTCGGCTGCCGGAATGAAACCGTTCAGCTCCAGCTCGACCTTCACCGCGTCCTTGCGGGCAGCCGGCGGCAGGGCCTCGGTGAGGTGGAGACGCTCGCTCACCCGCAGCACATGGGTGTCGACCGGGAGCCCCGGCAAACCGAAAGCCACACTGCGCTCGACGTTGCCCGTCTTGCGTCCGACCCCCGGGATCGTCACGAGCTCCTTGAGGTCGGTCGGTACCTCACCGCCGTAGCGTTCCGCCACGGCGCTCGCCATGCCGATCAGGCTCCGAGTCTTGGCCCGGAAGAACCCGGTGGAGCGGACGAGCTCTTCCACGTGCTCGGGGTTGGCCGCGGCGAGCGAGGCGGCATCGGGATACGCCGCGAAGAGCGCAGGCGTCACCATGTTCACCCGGGCGTCGGTGCTCTGCGCCGACAGGATGGTGGCCGCCAGCAACTGGAACGGATCCTTGAAATTCAACGCGCAGAGCTCAGCGGCGGTGCCGGGGTAGACCTCGGCCAGACGTTCGACGGTGAGGCGGGTCCGACCTTTCGCTGTCCTGGGCTTCGCCACCGATTCACGGTACCGGGTTACGTTGGCTGCAGTGGACGCTCTGGACATGACGGTGGTGGACCTGCGCGAGCTGCCGGCGCGGGAACGATCGACGCTCGTTGCGCTGCTCGACCGGGCGAGCACGGCAGGCGATCATCCGGCGCTGCCCGAACCTCAGTCCTTGGCGGTCACCCAGCACGCCGAGGCGCCCCCCGGTGAGCGCGTCATCCTCGTCCGGTACCAAACCGAACTCCTCGGCTTCGCCGTCCTCTCCCCGGCCCGTGACGGGTCGACCGTGGTGCACGTGGTGGTCGACCCTGCCGTCGCCACGCCGCAACACGACGTCGACACCGCACTGCTGCGGCTCGCGGTCGAGGAGACGCCCGCCGGCTCCGGCATCCACCTCTGGGTCATGCAGGCCACCCCGGCCGACGACGCCCGCGTTGCCGCCGAGGGGTTCGCCCCTGAGCGCGACCTGCTCCAGATGCGCATCGCCCTCCCCCTGCCCGACGACGTGGTCGCCGCCACGCGACCACTGGCGACCCGGCCGTTCGTGGTCGGCCGCGACGAGGAGACGTGGGTCGAGACCAACAACCGGGCCTTCGCCGGCCACCCCGAGCAAGGTGAGTGGACCGTCGCCGAGCTGCGCGAGCGCATGGCCGCCGACTGGGTCGACCTCGACGACTTCCTCGTGGCCGACGATCCCGACGGCTCGGGTCTCATCGGGGCCTGCTGGACCAAGGTCCACCGCGACCGCACGCCCGTCCTGGGCGAGATCTACGTGATCGACGTCGACCCGCGTCACCACGGGCAGGGCTGGGGCCGCTCCCTGACCGTCGCCGGCCTGGTCCACCTGGCCGGGCGCGGCATCACGGTCGGCATGCTCTATACCGACGCCTCCAACGTGGCCGCCGTGGGGCTCTACCGGTCGCTCGGCTTCACGGTCGACCACATCGACCGGTCCTACCGACTCGCAGGCCCCGGCCAGACAGGCTGACCTGCTCGACCTGCTCGACGCCGGCCCGACCGGCCCGGGCGCCCGGGACGGCCCGACTCAAACGCCCCGGCCCGGTTCGACTCCACTCAGCTCGGCTCGCGCTCAGCTGATCCCGGTACCGATCGCCTTGCCCACGCCGAAGGTCACCCCCGCGGCCACCGCCGTCACGCCCAACTGACGCAAGGCGGAGACCAGCACCGGTCGCTCGGTGAAGCGCGCCAGGACGACGCCGACGACGAGCGAGGCCACCGCGCCCAGCACCACCGAGAGGACGATGGCGACCGTCCCCGAGGTGAAGAGCCAGGGAGCCAGAGGAATGAAGGCACCCAACGCGAAGGTGAAGAAGGAGGCGGCGGCGGCCTGCCAGGGCGAGCCCAGGTTCTGCGGGGTGATCCCGAGCTCCTCGCGGGCATGGGTCTCGAGCGCCAGTTCCGGATCCTGCATGACCTCGTTGACCATGTCGCTCGCAACCGCCGGGTCGATGCCCCGACGCACGTACACGCCGCGCAGTTCGGCCGCTTCGCCCTCGGGACTCCGGCTCAGGGAGCGGCGCTCCACCTCGAGCTCTCGCTCCATCAGCTCGCGCTGGGCGGTCATGGACAGATATTCGCCGGCCGCCATGGAGAAGGACCCCGCCACCAGGCCGGCCACTCCCGCCAAGCGCACGATCGAGCCACCCGGGTTGGCCCCCGCCATGCCCAGGACCAGCGAGACGTTGGTCACCAGGCCGTCGCTCACCCCGAAGACAGCCGCCCGGGCGCCGCCGCCCCGGAAGTCCCGGTGCTGATGCGGTGGCGTCGTCTCGTGCTCATGGATGGAGCTCACCGCCGCCAGCGTAGTGAGGCCCTCCCACGCGGGTAGCGTCCTCCTGCGGAATCAGACCCTGACCAGCGAGGAGCGCACCATGACCACCATCATCGACGGCGTCGATGCCTTTGCCGAACTCGTCGGCAAGGACCTCGGGCATTCGGAATGGCAGCCCATCACCCAGGAGCGGGTGGACCTCTTCGCTGATGCCACCGACGACCACCAGTGGATCCACGTCGACCCCGAACGAGCCAAGGACGGTCCCTTCGGCGTGGCCATCGCCCACGGCTACCTCACGCTCTCGTTGGCCCCCGTCTTGTTGAACAAGGTCATCCGGGTCGACAAGACGAAGTTCGGCGTCAACTACGGCTGCAACAAGGTGCGCTTCCCCTCCCCCGTCCCGGTCGGCTCGGAGCTCCGCATGGGCGTCACGATCGCCGCGGTCGACGAGACCGAGGGCGGCGTGCAGGTCACCTACGACCTCGTGATGGAGGTCAAGGACGCGCCCAAGCCTGCCTGTGTGGCCCAGGTCGTCTACCGCTACTACCGCTGAGTCCCGCTGCCACCGACTGACGCCATGGCGAGACGACGGAACGGGTCACCGCCGCCGCTGCCCACCGGAGAAGAGAAGACGGCGCGCGTGCGCGCCATGTTCGACACCATTGCGCCGCGCTACGACCTGGTCAACCGCCTGATGACGTTCGGGCTCGACCAGGCGTGGCGGCGCGGCACGGTCGCCGCGCTGGCGTTGCCGGAAGGGTCACTCGTCCTCGACCTCGCCTGCGGCACCGGCGACCTCTCGCGGCTCGCGCTGCGTCAGCGGCTACCGCGTCGTGGGGACCGACCTCAGCGCGGGCATGCTCCGTGCCAACGGAGCCTCCACGCCGTTGGTGGAGGCGGACGGCAGCCGCCTCCCCTTCGTCGACGGTGCCTTCGACGGCCTCGTCTGTGGCTACGCGTTGCGCAATTTCACCGACCTGGCCGCCACCCTGGCCGAGTCGGCCCGGATCCTGCGACCCGGCGGCCGCCTGGGCGTGTTGGAGGTGGACACGCCCACCGCACCACTCTGGCGCGCCGGCTACGACCTCTGGTTCACCAAGGCCGTCCCGGCCCTCGGGGCGGCCCTCTCGGACAAGGAGGCCTATCGCTACCTCCCGCAGTCGGTGGCCTACCTGCCACCCACGCCGGTGCTCCGCGCCATGCTGCTCCAGGCCGGCTTCTCGGCCGTGGGCATCCGGCCGCTGGCCGGCGGCCTGAGCCAGATGGTGGTGGCCACCCGCACCGGCGCACCGTGACGCCGGCAGCACCGCCGGCGGCTCTGCACGCCCGCACCGTCCCGCTCGACTACGGGCCCGATGCGCTCGAGTTCGACGGCAGCCCCACCGTGCTGTTCGACCGCCCCGGGCTGACCCTGGTCGGCTGGGGCACCGCGCTGCTCGTCCCCGCCACCGAGGCGGCGGCGGCACTGGCGGCCATCCCCTGCGACGACGAGGTGGGGGATCTCGGTTCGGGGCCGGTGGCCCTCGGCGCGCTCCCGTTCCACCACACCTTCGCCGGCCACCTGGTGGTGCCGCGCTTCACCTTGGGGACGTCGCGCGACGCCGACGGCGTGACCCACCGCTGGGCCACCGCCGTCGGGCCGGCCGACGTGGCTCTGCCCGATACCGCCGAGCTCTTCGACGCCGTCATCTGGCAGTACGGCACGACGCCCACCTCCCCCGACGCTGCCGACGCAGGCGTGGCCGACCTGTCCACGCCCATGACCGCCGCGGGCTACGCAGCCATGGTCGCCGACGCCGTCGCCGTCATGGCCGAGCCCGGTGCGGCGCTGCGCAAGGTCGTGCTGTCGCGGCCGATCGAAGTGCGCCTGCGCGGGCAGCTCTCCTTGTCGGCCGTCCTGCGCCGGCTGCGGGCCGGCGAGCCCAACTGCACCGTCTTCTCCATGCCCGTACCCGACGGCTCCTTCTTCGGCGCCAGCCCGGAGCTCCTGGTGGCCCGGCACGGGGCCCGCGTGTCGTGCTCACCCCCTGGCCGGGACCATCCCGCGGGGCGAGACCGCACGGGCCGACGCCGACGCGCAGCGCGCCCTGGCCGGGTCGGCCAAGAACCGGGCCGAGCACCGTTACGTCGTCGAGGACATTGCGGCCGCCCTGGCGCCGTTCTGCGCCCAGCTGACGGTCCCGCCCGAACCCTCGGTCGTGGCCTTCCGCTCTGTCGCCCATCTCGGCACAAGGATCGAGGGGCGCCTGCGCGGCACCGAGCCGGTCGGCGTGCTCGACCTCCTGCAACAACTCCACCCCACGCCCGCGGTCGGCGGCACGCCCCGCGCCGAAGCACTGGCCTTCATCGCCGCCCACGAGGCGGGTGAGCGGGGCTACTGGGCCGGACCGGTCGGGTGGGTCGGCGCCGACGGCGACGGGGAATGGATGATCGGCATCCGGAGCGCTGATCTCGACCCCGAGGCGGCGACACTCAGGCTGCGGGCGGGAGGGGGCGTCGTGGCCGATTCAGACCCCGAAGCCGAGGCGGCCGAGGCCGACGTCAAGCTGGCGACCGTGCTCGACGCCGTCCTGCCCGGCGCCTCAGTGCAGTTGCGGTGAGCGCTCCGGCGCCGGAGGACCGAGGGCCAGGTCGGCCTGGCTCGAGGCCAGGGGGATCCTGACCACAATGCTGGCCCCGCCCTGCGGCGAGGCCGCCACCTCCGCCGTGCCGTGGAGCGCTTCGGCAATGGCCCGCACGATCGCCAGCCCGAGTCCGGTGCCCGAGGCGGAGCGCGAGGGGTCGCCCTGGTAGAAGCGGTCGAAGACCCGGCCTGCCACGGCCGGCGGGATGCCCGGGCCGTTGTCGCTCACCTTGATGTATCCCATCGTCCCGTTCCGACCGGTCGACACGACGATCTCGGTCCCGGGCGGCGTATGGGCCAGCGCGTTGCGGACCAGGTTGTGCGCCACCTGCGCCAACCGCTCGTGGTCCCCCACCACCACGACGGGCGGGCCGGGCTGCAAGGTCAGGTCATGGGCGTGCGGCACCGCGTTGGAGTCGTCCACCGCGTCGGTGCAGATGCGGTGCAGGTCGACCCGCTCCGACCGAAGCGGCCGGCCGCGGTCCAGCTCGGCCAGCAACAAGAGGTCCTCGACCAGGCCGCCCATCCGCGCCGCCTCCTCTTCGATGCGCTTGAGGGCCTTGTTCTTCCCGGCCTCGTCGGAGAAGCCGCCCCGGCCCAGGAGCTCGGCGTAGCCCCGGATGGAGGTCAGGGGCGTGCGCAGCTCGTGGGAGGCGTCGGCCACGAACTGGCGCAGGCGCTCCTCGGAGGCCGACTTCTCGTCGAAGGCCACCTCAATCTGGGTCAGCATTTCGTTCAGGGCCGATCCCAGACGGCCGATCTCGGTGCCGGGGCGCCCTTCGGGCACACGCCGGGTCAGGTCTCCCGAGGCGATGGCGTCGGCGGTGCCCGCCATCTGGCGCAAGGGGCGCAGGCCCCGCCGCACCACCAAGAAGACCAGCAAGCCCATGGCCAGCAGCACGGCCAGAGTGGCAGTGAGCTCGACCTTGCGCAGCGAGGCCAGCGTGTCGTTGGTGGGGTTCAGCGAAAGGGAGGTCACCAGGGTCCCCTGGGGCACGGTCACGGCGACCGTGCGGTACTGGCCATCGGGATCCCCCGTGCTGCGCGAGCACCACGGCGTCGGGGTCGGGGTGGAACGGTGCCGGCGAAGCGACCGACGCGCACCCGGCTCCCGATATCGGGCACCTGCTGCACGGGGATGTCCTTGGTCAGGATCGGGGCCGGGTCGGGATGCTCCAGCGGACCCGAGGGTCGGGCGAGGATCACCTTGCCGGAGCGGTTCAGCAGTTGCACGTACACGTCGGCCGAGACGCGGCGCGACAGGTCGGCCTGGGTGACCGGCAGGCCTCGCTCGGCGGCGTAGGTCACGTAGTTGAAGCCGAGGGACTCGTTCTGGGCCAGCGTGTTGTCGGCCTGGCCGTAGAGGAACGAGTGCACCGACGTGTAGGTGACGATGTCGGCGACCACGAGGCCGACCACGAGCAGCAGCGCCACGACGGCGACGAGCCGCTTCTGGAGGCTCATCCGTCCCGGGGTAGGCGCAGGGTGTAGCCGACGCGTCGGATCGTGTGGATCAGCGCCGGTTCGCGATCGTCGATCTTCTTGCGCAGGTAGCTGATGTACGTCTCGACGATGTTGGGGTCGCCGTGGAAGTCGTAGCCCCACACGTTGTCGAGCAGTTCCGACTTCGAAATCACCCGGCGGGCGTTCTCGAGCAGGTAGCGCAGGAGGTTGAACTCGGTCGCGGTGAGGTCGATGGACAGCTCGTCGCGCCAGACCTCGTGCGTGTCGACGTTCATCAACAGGTCGGCGAAGCGCAGCGTGGAGGTGTCGGCCGCGGCCATCTCGCCGGCACGGCGGAGGATCGCGCCCGACCCGCGCCATGAGCTCCTCAATGCTGAAGGGCTTGGTCACGTAGTCGTCGCCCATGCTGAGGCCCTCGACCTTGTCCTCGGTCGTGTCGCGGGCGGTGAGGAAGACGATGGGCATCTGCTCGCCCTGGTTGCGCAGGCGGCGGCAGACCTCGTTGCCGTCGAAGTCGGGCAGCATGACGTCGAGCATGACGAGATGCGGCCGGAACGCACGCACCTGCTCGAGCGCCTCCGCGCCCGTGCCCGCCACACCCACCTGGTAGCCCTCGAAGGTCAGGGCGGCCGACAGCAGCTCGGCGATGCTGGGCTCGTCGTCGACGACGAGGATGCGGGCCGGGGGCGCCTCGACCGTCACGCCCACGCTCCCCGGCTCATGCCGACCGCACCGAGTCCTCGGCGCCGGTCGCGGCCTCCGCTTTCACGGGCGTCACCGTACTCGTCGAGGCCCTCGCCTTCGCTTCCCCCTTCGCCTTCTTGCGTGATCCGTCGAACAGATGCCGCGTGCCATGCACAATGCGGCCGAGGCCCCAGAACGTGACCAGCCCGAGCGCCTCGACCACAATGAAAGAGGACATCTTCGACTCGCCGGCTTCGCGGTCGACGAACTTGATGGGCACCTCGGTGATGGCGGCACCGTGCTGGCGCGCCCGGTAGGTCATTTCGATCTGGAAGCCGTAGCCCTCGGCGCGGATGCGGTCGAGGTCGAGCTGGCGCAGAATGCCGGCCGCGTAGCACCGGTAGCCCGCCGTCGAGTCGGACACCCCGAGGCCCAACACGCCCGACGCGTAGAGGTTTCCACCGCGCGAGAGCATGTGGCGGTGCCAGGCCCAGTTGGGGATGGAGCCGCCTTGCACGTAACGCGAACCGATGACGACGTCGAAGCCCTCGCTGAGCGGTGCGAGCAACGCGGGCAGCGCGGCGGGGTCGTGTGAGAAGTCGGCGTCGATTTCGACGCAGGCGTCGTAGCCGCGCTCGAGACCCCAGGCGAAGCCCGCCCGATACGCGCTGCCGAGCCCCGACTTGGAAGCCCGCTCGAGCACGTGGATGTCAGGCAGTTCGGCCGCCACCTTCTTCACGAGGTCGGCCGTGCCATCGGGACTTCCGTCGTCGACCACCAGCACGCCGGCGCCGGGCAAACACTCGTGAATCCGGCGCAACATTCGCTCGATGTTCTCCGACTCGTTGTAGGTCGGAATGACCACCAGCGGTCGCATGCAGGCATTCTAGGTGAGGTTGCCGCGCCGGCTCCGGCAGGGCCCGGGGCGGCGGCCGGACCTGTTGCCGCCCGTGCGCCACCCGTGGCTCAGATTTCGACCGGCTCCACGGCCGGGGGGACCTCCTCGTCGGCCAGGTCCTCCACCGCGTCAGGACCCCGGCGCAACTCTCTGACAATCACCTGGATGGCGCCTCCGACGGGAATCCCGACCAGGGCCCCCACGAAGGTCCCCAGCCCGCCCGCGACCCGGCCCCCCAGGGTGGCCCCGACCAGCACGGCGATCAGGACCCAGAAGGGGTTGAGCTGCACCGTCCTGCTCATGATGACCGGGTTCAGGACGTGGTTCTCGACCTGCTGGTAGACGATGAAGACGATGAGCATGGTGATCCCGGCCGGCACCGAGTGGATGGCGGCGATGACGACCACCGGGAACCCGGCCAGCAGGCCCCCCACGAGTGGCAGCAGGTCGACCAGCGCCACGAAGACACCGAGGAGCAGGGCGAAGGGCACGCCGAGGATCTCGAGGGTCACACCCACGATGATGCCGGCGATGACCGAGGTGGCCCCGTTGCCCAGCATGTAGCCCGTCACCGAGCGGATGGACTCGTCGACGACGCGGTGCAGGCGGTCGGCGGTGCTGGGCTGGAAGATGCTGAGGAAGCCGCGCCACATGCGGGGTGCCTCCAGCATGGTGAAGAAGGTCAGGATGGCGATGGTCACGATCGTGATGACGGTCGATGCTGCGGCCGCGCCGACCGACAGCGCGGTCGCCGGCTTCAGCACCTTGGTGATCTGCGTCGTGAGCTTGCTCGAACCCTCCGAGAGGTACTTCTGCAGGTGCAAGCGGTAGACGAGACGGCCGATCGGTCCGTGCCCCTTCTTGGCCTCGCGGACGAGCTCGGGGACCTGGTGCCCGAAGTGCACTGCGGCGGTGACCAGCGGCTCGGTGAACAGAAAGATGAGCCCGCCGAGCACCAGCACGCCAATGAGGAAGACGAGCAACGTCGCGCCACCGTGACTCAGGCCCCGGCGGCGCAGGAAGCGCGTGGCGGGCGTCAGGAGGAGCGTGAAGAAGAAGGCGATGATGGCGTAGACGACGATGTTGCGCAGCACCCATAACCCGAGAATGAGCGCTGCATTGAGGTCCAGCATCAGAATGACGGTGGCGACCGACACCACGATCGTCCCGAGCGGTATGCCGCGCCGGTCCGCACTACCCGAAAATCTCGAGCGCCATGTCTCCTGGGGCTTCGGGGCCATCGCGACCAGCTTGGCAGCTTCGGAGTCTCAAGCGGCGGTTCCTCGGATCCGGGTGGTCCACGTGCAAGCATGAGATCCGATGCCCGAGGAGGACCAGACAGAGGAACCGGCGCACGAGGCGACCCACCAGGTCACGCCAGAGGTGCGCAACGGAGCCCTGCACCATGCGGCGGGCGACTCGCTCGAAGGCCGGCCGGCGACAACCTCTGAGACACCTGAGAACCCTCCGGCACAAGCGGCGGACCAGCCCCCGCAGGAGCCTTTCGTGCAACCCCGGGTCCGGCGGAGGTTCCTGCCGCGCAACGTGAAGATCGCGTTGATGGTGCTGCTGCCTCTTCTTCGTGGGCGAATACATCCTGCTCCCCGAGCTCGCCAGCGCCCGTCGCGAGGCGCACCAACTGAGTCACCTCAACGTCGTCTGGCTGATCCTCGGCGCGCTCTTGGAGCTGGCCGCGCTCGTGGCCTACACCCAACTGACCCATACCGTCCTGTCCCCCGGCGCGCCCGACCGCTGGCGTCTCTTCCGCATCAACATGTGGGCGTTGGCGATCAGCCACACGCTGCCCGGCGGCCAGGTCCCCGGGACCGCCGCCAGCTACAAGCTCCTCACCGAAGCCAACGTGTCCGGCAGCACCGCTGCCTTCGGCCTGGCCACCCAGGGCATCGGTTCGGCCGTGGTGCTCAACGTGATCTTCTGGCTCGCTCTGTTGATCTCCATCCCTCTTCAGGGGTACAACCCCTTGTACGGCTTCGCCGCCATTCTGGGCGTGCTCCTGATCGCCATCTTCGGCGGCGTGATCTTCTTTCTCACCCGGGGGGAGAAGCATGCCGCCGTCTTCTTGAGGAAAGTGGCCGACCGGCTGCCTTTCGTGCGGGCCGAGACGGTGACCTCGCTGGTGCAGAAGGTGGCAGACCGCATGAAGATTCTCTTCACCAGCTCGGACCTCCTCATGAAGGCCGGCGGGTGGGCGGCGGCCAACTGGCTGCTCGACTGCGCCTCCCTCTGGGTCTTCCTCCGGGCCTTCGGCGCCCACGTCGATCCGATCGACACGCTGGTGGCCTACGGACTGGCCAACATTCTGGCGGTCATCCCGATCACACCGAGCGGACTGGGCGTGGTGGAAATCACGGTCATCGCCATCCTGAAGGGCTTCGGCGTCCCCGGCGACGTGGCGGCGGCGGGCGTCCTGACCTGGCGCCTGGTGAACTTCTGGCTGCCGATCCCCTTCGGCGGCGCCTCCTACCTGTCGCTGCGTTTCGGCCACCCCCGCACGGTGACCGCCAAGGCGATCCCGTCCTGAGCGCGCCGGCGGCGCGGGTGACACACACCGGACATCCCTCTCTGGCGGCCCGCCTCATCGCCGCGCAACGACTCCGCCTGGAGCGCACGCGCCCGTCGACCCCGGGCGGCGACGTCGAGGCGGAACGCCGCCTCTACCGCAGCATCGCCGGGTCGTTCAGCGCCCCCCTCGGCCGGGCCGCGGCACTGGCCCGTCGCACGCAGGTCATCGACGCCGAGATCGCCAGCGGCCTCGGCCGGGGCGCCCGCCAGGTGGTCCTCGTCGGCGCCGGGGACGACGGCCGCGCCCTGCGCTTCGGCGGCGGTCCCACCCGTTGGTTCGAGGTCGACCGGCCGCAGGCGCAGGCCGAAAAGCGCAACCGCCTCAACTCGCTCGGCATCGCGACCACCGCCACGCACTTCATCGGCCTCGACCTCGGGCACGACGACCTCGGCCCGGCACTGCGGGCAGCCGGGCACGACGCCACGGCGCCGTCGGTGTGCATCGCCGAGACGGTGTTCGACACCTTGTCGCTCGGAGCCACCGCGTCGATCTGTCGCGCGCTGCGGGAGCAGGCCGGGGCGGCGGCGGGCAGCGTGCTGGTCGCCACCTTCTCGGTGGCATCCGAGGGGAGCCCGACCGCGCAGGCGTTGCGTTCCGCCGCCGGCTTGCTGCGTCAGGTCGCCGACGAGCCCCGGCGCAGCGACCTTCGCCCCGGTGACCCTCAGAAGCTGATGGTCGTCACGGGCTGGCGTATCACCCATGCGGAATCCTCGCCGGGGCGTCGGCTCGACCCGGGTGCCCACACGGTCATCGTCGTCTGCGAGCCCGATCCCACCCGGACGGGGCCATAGGCGACCGCCGCCCTCCGGCCCGGGGCACCGACGCGCACCGACAAGCTCAGGAGCCGGCTCCGGACGGCGCCATGGTCCGCCGTCCCAGGCGCACGGGACGCTTCATGGACGAGCGGGCGACCCGGACCGCGGCCCCGAGCAGGAGCACGATGCACGACCAGCACGTAGGCGTTCCCCACGGGGAGGAGCCAGCCCCGTCCGGCGAAGCGGACGGACGGCCCGTGCGGCACCCACCAGTACGGCGCCGCCCACAGCAGCACGGCCACTCCCAGCGCGTACCACTCGCCGGCCCGGGGCCTGTCCTCGGCCAGCGCCAGCCAGGCCACCAGCAGGACCATCCAGATGAAGTGGTGCGACCACGAGACGGGGCTGGCCAGCGACTCGGTGGCCTCCACCACGAGCAGGCCGAGGACGGGCGACGAGCGGCGGTAGGCGCCGGCGGCGACGAGCAGCCCCAGCACGCCGACGGTCACCACGATCACGAAGGTCGTGGGCGTCGTGACGGTGTGCCCGAGCATGCGCTCGGTGGCCCCGAGGACGCCCTGGTTGCCGACCCACGACAGCATGCCGGCCCGCTGCGGGTCACGGATGTAGTGCGTCCAGTACGACCACGACGTGGAGGCGTTGAAGGAGACCGCCAGCAGCGCGGCGGCCAAGAACGAGGCGATGGATCGCACACCGGCACGACCCTGCCGGGTGAGGAAGAGGTAGGGGATCAAAATGACCGGCGTCACCTTTATGGCGGCCGCCAGCCCGACGAGGATGCCGCGCGGCAACGGCAGGTCCATGGTCAGGTCGGCGACGATCATCAGGGCCAGAATGATGTTGACCTGCCCGAGCATGAAGTTCTGGCGCACCGGGTCGAACAACAGCACCGGGAGGACGAGCGCCAGGCTCCACCACAGGACGGTCCGCTTGTCGAGCGAGCGGCACACGGCGCGCAGGCTGACCACAATCATCCCGAAGAGCGCGGCCAGGTTGACCCAGGAGAACGCCACCTCGCAGACCCGCAAGGGGAGGTGCGCGAACGGTGCGAACAACAGCGCGGAGAAGGGCGGATACGTGAAGCCGAGGTGGTCGGTCGGGTAGGTGACCGTGAAGAGGTCGTTCGACGACGCGTGCGCTCCGCCCAGCAGGTACGTGCTCAGGTCCAGTTGCTGGTGGAAGAGTGCCAGCACGGTTGCCCCGACGAAGGCGACCGCGGCGGCCAGGACCGGCCAGCCCCAGCCACGGTCCGACGCGATGGCACCCATGCGCACCGCCAAGTCGCCGGCCGTCGGCGAGCCCGATGGGAGCGACATGGAGCGATGGCTCCGCGCCTCGCCCCCCTGATCGCCCCGATTTCCCTGCGTGTGACCCAACGTGGCCCGGGCCTCGCTACGCCGGGAGCTTGGGCTCGTCACCCTCTCCGACGCGGAGATCCGTGTCGAGGCGCCGGCGGGCCCGTTCCCTTGCCAGTTCCTTCAGCCGCTCCTGCGAACTCACCCCGTGCCGGTTGATCACGCGGCGCCAGCGCCGGTCCGAGCCGAGCTCCCACGCGTTGGTCTCGTCCGCGAAGACGAGATCGAGCATCTCGAAGAGCCGGGATTGCAGCTCCGGGTCGCGCACGGGGACGACGACCTCAATACGGCGGTCCAGATTGCGCCCCATGAGGTCAGCCGAGCCGATGAAGATCTTCAGCGGCAGACCGGGTCCGGCCGCCGGGTCGGCGGGGGCGCCACCGAAGCGGTAGATCCGCGAATGCTCCAGGAAATTGCCGACGATGGAGCGCACCCGGATGTTCTCGGAGAGCTCGGGGATGCCGGGGCGGAGGCGGCACAGGCCACGCACCGCCAGGTCGATCTGGACGCCGGCGCCCGAGGCCCGGTAGAGCGCGTCGATCATGTCGGCGTCCGTGAGGCCGTTGAGCTTCAGGACGATGCGACCCGCCGGTCCCGCCTCGGCCTGCTCCTCAATCATGGCGTGAATGCGCTTGCGCACCGTCACCGGCGACACGAGGATCTCGCGGTAGTCGGAATGGCGCGAGAAGCCCGTGAGGTAGTTGAAGAGCTCGCCGACATCGGCGCCGATGGCGGGGTCCGACGTCAGCAGTCCGAGGTCTTCGTAAATGCGCGCCGTCTTGGAGTTGTAGTTGCCCGTGCCGACGTGGCAGTAGTGGCGGACCCCGTCATCCTCGCGGCGCAACACCAGCGCGGTCTTCGAGTGTGTCTTGAGCCCGACGATGCCGTAGACGACGTGCACGCCCACTTCTTCGAGGGCGCGCGCCCAGCCGATGTTGGCCTCCTCGTCGAAGCGCGCCTTGAGCTCAATGATGGCGGCCACCTGCTTGCCGTTCTCGGCGGCCCGGATCAGCGCCGCCACAATCGGGCTGTCGCCGCCCGTGCGGTAGAGCGTCTGCTTAATCCCGAGCACGGCCGGGTCCTCGGCGGCCTGCGCCACGAAGGCCTCGACGGAGGTGGCGAAGGAGTCGTAGGGGTGATGGACCAGCACGTCGCGCTCGCGCAACATGGCGAAGAACTCGGCCGGATCGTGTGCCGCCTGAGCCAGGCGGGGCGGCGTCATGGGCGTCCAGCTCTCGCCGCTCAGGTCGGGGCGGTCCAGGGCGTAGACCCCCCACAGTCCGCTGAGGTCCAGGGGGGCCCCGACACGGAAGACCCCGTCGGCCCCGACCTCCAGCTCGGTCGCCAGCAGGTCGGCCAGGTCTTGGCCCATGTCGGCCTCGATCTCCAGCCGGAGGGCCTTGCCGAAGCGGCGGCGGCGCAGCTCCATTTCGATGGCGACCAGCAGGTCGTCCGCCTCGTCCTCTTCGAGGGCGAGGTCGGCGTTGCGGGTGACACGGAAGGCGTGATGGTGGCCGATGGTCATGCCCGGGAACAACGAGTCCAGGTGGGCGGCGATGACCTGCTCGAGCGGCACGAAGCGCTCGCCGTCGGGCATCATCACGAAACGGGGCAGGGCCTGCGGCACCTTGACCCGGGCGATACGTCCCTCGCCCGACACCGGGTCCTCCACTTCGACCACCAGGTTGAGGGAGAGGTTCGAGATGTACGGGAACGGGTGGCCGGGGTCGACCGCCAACGGCGTCAGCACGGGGTAGATCTGACGCTGGAAGACATCGACGAGGTGCTGGCGGTCCTCGTCGTTGAGCGAGGACCAGCTGGCGAAGCGGACGCCCGCCTCTGCCAGCCCCGGCACAATGAGATCGAGGAAGATGTGGTCCTGGCGCCGCACGAGTTCCTCGACACGGGACCGGATCATCGTGAGCTGCTCGCCGGGACGCAGCCCGTCGACCGAGCGGGTGCGCACGCCGGCGGCGACCTGGTCCTCGAGTGCCGCAACGCGTATTTGGTAGAACTCGTCGAGCAGCTCGGAGAAGATCGCCAGGAACTTGGCCCGCTCCAAGAGGGGCACGCCGTCGTCCTCGGCCAGATCGAGCAGGCGTGAACCGAAGTCGAGGCGTGACTGCTCACGGTTGGTGAAACGCTGATACCCGAAGGCCTCGATCTGCTGATAAGTCGGTGGCGTCCGGTGCTCGACCTCGGCTCCGATCCGCTCTTCGGCACCGGGTCCAGCACCTCGTGACCTGGGGTTCGGGTTGCCCCTGGGGTTGGCGCTGAGGCTGGGTCTGGGTCATGGGAGAGGGTGCGGCGTGCTGCATCCGAGGCGGTGTGTCACCCCGAATCCTACCCCCCACCACTACGATTCGCCTCGTGCCGTCCGTCGCCCGCCGCACGCCTTTTCCGCGCTACGTCTTCGGCCCCAAGCCCAAGCGGCGGACGGAGTTGGGCCTGCTGCTCTTCGGCTCGTTCCTGATCGTCGCTCTCTACGTCATTGCGGTCCTGGGGCAGAAGTCGAAGATCCCGGACAACATCGGCGCCTTCCTCGGCGTGGTGCTCGGCCTGGCGATGCTCGCCCACATGGCCAACCGCTGGCTCGCCCCCAACGCCAATGCCGTGATCCTTCCACTGGCCGTGTTGCTCAACGGGATCGGCTACGTCGTCATCGCCCGCTGGAATCCGGGGCAGGCGCAGGGGCAGGCGGCATGGGCTGCCCTCGGCGTAATGCTCTACTTCTTCACCCTGCTCGTCGTGCGCTATTCGCGTGACCTCGAGCGGTATCGCTATCTGTTGCTGCTGGTGGCCGGAATTTTCCTGGTGGCCCCGCTGTTCTTCTCCCCTATTTACGGGGCGCGCCTGTGGGTACATTTCGGCAGCCTCTCGTTCCAGCCGATCGAGTTCTCCAAAATCCTCCTCTGCATCTTCTTCGCCTCGTACTTCGCCGAGAACAAGGAGATGCTCTCCATCCCGACAGCGCAGATCGGGAACCGTCTCTACCTCGACCCACGGCCCCTGGTCCCGATCCTCGTGGCCTGGGGGGCCGCCATGGCGGTCATCGGACTGGAGGACGACATCGGTTTCGCCGCCTTGCTGTTCGTCCTCTTCATCGGCCTGCTCTGGGTCGCCACGGGGCGGGTCGGTTACCTGGTGCTCGGCCTGGTGCTCTTCGGGGTCGGCGCCTACATCGCGGCGCGGTACTTCGGCCAGGTCCACGTGCGGGTCGAGCAGTGGCAGAACCCGTGGCCGACCGCAAAGAATCCCGACAACAGCCAGTTGAGTATCGCCTGGTTCAGCTCGGGGACGGCGGGGTCGGCGGGACGGGGCTCGGCCAGGCCCCGCTCTACGTCGGGACGGTGCCGGAACTGACGAGCGACATGATCTTCGCCGGCATCGGCACCGAAATGGGCCTCATCGGCTGTGCCGCCGTGGTCATGGCCTTCATCCTTCTGGTGGGCTCGGGCTTCCGGGTCGCCCAGACGGCACGATCCGACTTCTCGCGCCTCATGGCGACCGGGTTGACGCTGATTCTGGGTTTCCAGGCCTTCTTCATCATGGCGGGCGTGGTGAGGCTGCTGCCCTTTACCGGCGTCACGCTGCCCTTCGTGGCTTACGGCGGGTCGTCCCTGCTCGCCAACTACGTACTCATTGCGTTGATGCTGCGCATCTCCGACGAGGGTGCGCAGGCCCAGGCCGAAATGCGGGCTGCCGGTGCGGCGGCCGGGCCCGGCGAACGGCCCATGGTCCCCGCTCGCTGAACGAGCCGGGTCGGCCCTCGGCGGTCATGAGGTCACCAGTCACGACGCCGCGAGCCGCGAGCCACGAGGTCGACGAAGTCATGACCTCGACTGGTCGCCGTCCTCCGATCCCCCGGCGATCTCATAGGACCACAACTCCGACGAAACCGAGACCGGACCGCCATGGGGCGAAGGTCGGTCTGCGCCGGCATGACCGTGGGCGAAGGCCGGTGACGACACCCACTTCTGGAACGACTCCTCGTCACGCCAGCGGGTGACCACGAGCCACTGGAGGCGATCGTCAGTGGGGCGCAGCAGCTCGAAGCCCTCGAAACCTTCCTGGCCGTCGACGGCACCGGCGCGGGCGGCAAATCGGCGGGCGAGCTCGTCGCCCGAGTTCTCGGGCACGGTGATCGCGTTGATCTTTATGACTGTGGGACTTGCGCCAGAACTCATGACACCTCACCAGGGCAGACGGATCCTCAGATCTTGCCAGGTCCACTCTGTTTCCGAATTGCGGTCCGGTCTCTTCAGCCTCACGGGTCCCGAACCCCGTCGCCGACCGGCGAAGCCCGCATTCCCGGAGACGCGACGGTTGAATTCGAGGGGTCGTCATTGGGCGATGCAATGGCGGTTGGGTTTATTCGGTACGGCCACGGGCAGCCGTACCGTCAACACGAGGAGCCATGGCCTGGTTTGCCATTTGCCTTCCACTCATGGCCGTCCGAGTCGCGATTGCGACGGTCCCGCTGGTGTTTGCCACCCATCATCAGCAGAGATACGGCCACCACGGGTCTGGCCCGCACCGGCAGGGCGAACCGGGCAGCGTGCCGACACGACCCGCGACGGGCGATTCCCACTGGACCGTGCGTCCCGGCTGCACCGCGGTGGTCACGGATGCAGCGATCCACCGCAGCGTCGTGCACGCCACTGCCATGGGTTGACGCTTGGTCGTACGAGATCGGCTGATCGAGGTCCGCACCACGAGGCGGCGCCGCGAGGCGGCGCCACGGCCTGGCGCTACGGCGAGCCGGGAATGTCGGGCGTCGGGCCGTCGTCGGTGACGGGAAAGACATCGCCCGCCTCGTCGAGGAGGCGCTCGTCGACCAGGATCGGAGCGGGCACCGGCATGCGCAAAGCCAGCACAATGCCATCGGAGGGCCGACAGTCGATCCGCACGCGGCCCTCCGGGGTCATGAGGTCCAACTCGGCCAGCAGGTTGCCCTCGTCGCGCCCGACCAGGCGAAGCGCGATCACATCAATGCGCGCCTGCTGCAGCACCTGCATGAAGAGCTCGTGGGTCATCGGTCGACGCGAGTTCATGCGCCGCAGGGCCTGGGCCAGGGCGGTCCCCTCGGGGAGCCCGATGGGGAAGACCAGCGCCCGCATCGGGGGCTCGGACTCCACCAGCGTCACGGCCGGGTAGGGCGAGGGCAGGTCGAGGGACACGTCTTCGACGTCCATGACCCGGAACGCCGGGAGCGGCGGGTCGACCGCCGCATCGAGGTCGATCTCCGGGCCCACCACGACTTCGGGCTCGGGCTGCGGCTTGGGGTTGCAGGTCGGTCACCGGAACTTCCGCCGGGCACCGACGCTGAGGGCCAGGCCGACGGCACCGAAGAACACCAGGACCGCCGTCCCGCCATAGCTGACGAACGGAAGCGGAATGCCGGTGATCGGCATGATCCCCATCGTCATGCCCGCGTTCTGGAAGACGCTGAAGGCGATGAAGGCGAAGAGGCCGGCGCAGATGAGGCGACCGAAGGAATCACGGGCCACCACGGCGGCGTGCAGGACCCGCCAGGCGATCACCCCCAGGAGCCCCAACACTCCGACGGCACCGACGAAGCCCAATTGCTCGGCCACCGCGGTGAAGATGAAGTCGGTCTGTTGCTCGGGCACGTAGCCGAGATTCGTCTCGACGCCGTGCCCGATGCCCGACCCGAACAGGCCCCCCGACCCGATGGCGTTCTTGGCCTGTTGGCCGTTGTAGATGGCCTCCTGCACGAACGGGTTCGTGCTGTGAGAGTTGGGATTCAAGAACGTGGTGAGCCGGGCGATCTGATAGTGGTGCAACAAGCCAGCTTCGACCGCCACCACGGCCAACAGCACGGTGCCCACGATCAGCATGACCAGGATCCGGATGGGCAGGCCGGCGACCGCCAGCAGGACCAGCAGCACAATCACCATGATCATCGCCGTCCCGAGGTCCGGCTGCAGCAGCACCAGGACGATCGGGATACCGGCCATGATCAGCAACCGGAAGACGTCACGCCAGGCCAGGCCCTCTTCTTCTCGACGTGCGCAGTACGAAGCCACCGCCAGAATGAGCGCCAGCACGGCGAACTCCGAAGGCTGTAACTGCAAGGGACCGACGCTGAACCAGCGGGCCGCGCCCTGCGCGCTGCTGCCGACCGCGAACACGCCCAGGAGCGCCAGCACGATCAACCAGTAGAGGACGTTGGCGATCGGTTCGAGCCGCCGGTAGTCGATGAGGGCCACCACCACCATGGTGATGATGCCCAGCACGACGAAGAGGCCCTGCTTCTTCAGGAAGGTCTTGGGGTCGTCGCCGGCCGCCAAAAGGGGGCCGCGGGTCGCCGTGTAGACCATCACGACGCCGATGAACGACACCAGCAGAGTGGCGATGACCAGAATCAGGTCGAACGGGGGGACGCTTGCGGCGGGTGGCAACGTGTGTTCGGGCGAGTGTGGTCATAAAGCGGATTCGGGGACAGAATACCGGCCGTGACCTCACTTCCCCTGGCGCCGCTTCCTGCCCTGGTGGGCACCCTGCGGGCAACGAGCAACACCGATCAGGTCGATCAGGGCGGGGGCTGGCTGTACCACCTGCTGACCAAGTCGGGCGTCAGCCCGGACACGGCGTCGACGGTCACGGACCTGATTGTGCGTCCGCTCAGCATCCTGATCGTCGTCCTCATTGCCCTCGTCGTGGCCCGCCTGGGCAGCCGGGTGATCCGACGCCTCCTCGAACGCGTCGCCAACCAGGCCGCCAACCGCTCCGGGACCACACGCGCCGGAGCCCGGGTCACCACCATGTCGGGCGTCGTCGCCAACATCTGGCGCTTCTTCGTCTTCGTCGTGGCGGGCGCCATCGTGCTGGGCATGCTCGGCATCAACCTCACGCCGTTGCTCGCCAGCGCCACCATCATCGGCGCCACCCTCGGTTTCGGCGCGCAACAGATCGTGCGTGACTACTTCTCAGGCATCCTCATGACCGTGGAGGACCAGTTCAACGTGGGCGACTCGGTCACCGTCGGCGGCGTGACCGGCGTGGTGGAAGAAGTCACCATGCGCCTCACGAGGTTCCGCGGGGTCGACGGCACCATCTTCGTCATCCCCAACGGGGACATCCGACTCGTCGGCAACCTCTCGCGCGGCTGGGCCCGCGCCATCGTCGACTTCACCTTGCCTGGCACCAGCGCGGCCGACATGGAGAGACTGCGAGGCGTCATCGCCGCCGCGGCGCACGAGGTGGCGACGAGCCCCACCTTCACCGGCCACTGCACCGAGCCGCCCGTCCGTCGTGGGGTTGCAATCAGCCGACTCGACCACCGTGACGATGCGAGTAATGCTGCTCACCGTCCCCTCGCAGCGCGACGCGCTGACCCGGGCGTTGCGTGAGGCGACATTGGAGGCGTTGGCAAGGGCCGGACTCTGGCCGGCCGAGGCGCAACCACCGACCACGCCGACCGCCTGACGGTCACGCCTGACCGGTCGGCCGACGTGCCCCGGGGTCGTCAGGGGCCGGAGGGATCGACGGCCTCAGCGGCCTGCCACATCGCCTCGACAGGTGCCGTCTGCCCCGTCCACAGCACCAGCTGGGCCGCCGCCTGGTGGACCAGCATGCCGAGCCCGTCGACCGGGACGGCACCGGCAGCGGCCGCCCCGTCCAGCCAGGGTGTCGGTCGGGGCACGTAGACAAGATCAGCCGCCACCTGCCCTGCACGCAGGAGTTCCGGAGGCACGAGCCAGGGTGTCGCGCCCTCGGGTGAGGCGCCCGCCATTCCCAAAGGGGTGGCATTGACCACCAGGTCGGCAAAGCGCACCGCCTCGTCCCGGGCACCTTCTTCGGTCGACACCACCGACCCCACCGCCCCGGCCAACGCCGCCGCGGTGGCGGCCCGTTCGGGCGTCCGGTTGAGGACCGCGACCTGGCTGGCCCCGGCCTCGGCCAGGGCCAGCACCACGGCCCGGGCCGCCCCGCCCGCGCCGATCACGAGGCAGCGCCGCCCTGCCGGGGTGAAGTCCGCACCGCGGGCCAGAGACGCCACGAAGCCCTGACCATCGGTGTTCGTCCCAAGGAGTTGACCGTCGCGATTGACGATGCAGTTGACGGCACCGAGCCGACGCGCCACCTCGCTGCACTCGTCGACCAGCGAGGCGACATCGGCCTTGTGGGGCATGGTGACCGAGAGGCCGCTGATATCGGCCCGGCGCATGGCGGCGAGCGCGGCTGCGGCTTGACCGGGGGCCACCTCGAAGGCCCGCGAATGCCAGGTGTCCTCCAGCCCGAGCGCAGCGAAGGCGGCATTGTGCAGCAAGGGCGACAGTGAATGCGCGATCGGGCTCCCGATAACCCCGACCAGGTGGACCCCGGGGCCGGCTTCGGCCCGCGCGCCCTCGATGCTCACGACCGGCCCCGCGCCGGGCTCAGGGGAGGCCACGGCTCTTGGCCAGTTGCTCGTTGGCCAGCTGCTCGGCGTAGGTGTCGGAGAAGGCCATCGTCCCGTCCTTCTTGACCAGCACGAAGTACAGCCAGGAGCCGGCCGGGGGATGGACGGCGGCGTTGAGCGCGTCCTCGGACGGCATGCAGATGGGCGTCGGCGTCAGCCCTTTGTTGAGGTACGTGTTGTACGGGGACTGGATCTTGAGGTCCTGCGAGGTCACAGGTCCCCCGTCCTGCCCCAGCGCGTACAGCACCGTCGAGTCCATCTGCAGCGGAGTGTCCTGGGCCAGGCGGTTGTAGATGACCCGCGCCGTGTCGGGCATGTTGACCGGAATGTAGCCCTCCTTCTCCACAATGGAGGCCACCGTGAGGACCTGGTACGGCGTCATTCCCAACGCATTGGCCGAGGCCACGGTGAGGCCGGCGGCCTGCGCATCCTGATCGAATCGCTGCACCATGTCCGTGAGAATCGTCGTGTCGCTCTCGCCGGGAAGGATGTTGTAGATCCCCGTGCCGAGCATGCCTTCGAGGTTGTCCGATCCCGGCGGGGAGACCGACGAGTGCACGGCGCCGCTGGCGGCGACCTTCTCGAAGCCACCGCGGCTGTGGCCGGGCACGCTGTCGACCTCTTGCGCCACTTCGGAGAGTGTGAAGCCGGGCCGCACGTTGACCGGGTAGATGTTGGGTCCGGCCGCCAGGATCTGGCGCACAGCCGAAAACGACAGGTTCTGGTGCAGGGCGTAACTCCCCGGGAGCACCGTCGGGGTCCCGTGCACCACTTCGTAGATCTGAAAGGCGAACGAGCTGCCGATCACGCCGTGCTGGCTCAGCGCACTGACGACGGAGCTGGTCGACTCCCCCTGCTGCACGGTGACGACGACCTGTGGCCCGGGTGCACCGATTGCGTGTGACTCCAGCTCGTACCAGAGGACGAAGGCCAAGACGATGACGACCAGAGCACCTCCGATGCCCAGGAGGACCCGGCGCCGACGGCGCACCCGGGCCGAATGGGCGGCCCGGCGCTCGGCACGGCTCTCGGGCTCGTCGGATGCAGATTCGGACGCCGGTTCGGCATCGACAACGACTTCGGCGACATCTCCCTCGACCGTGAACGTGCCCTCGGGTGGCGTCGCCGGCTCGGGTCCGGGCCGCGGCCAAGGCGGCACTTCGTCGCTGCCGTCCGAGCTGTCGTCGTCCCCGTCGAAGGGCCCGTTCGGGCCGCTCACGCGTTGTCCAGCCAGGCTTGGAGCAGCACCATGGCGGCCGCGCTGTCGACCACCTTGCGCGCCGCCTTGCCGGTCCGCCCCGATGCGCGCAGCGAGCGCTCGGCCTCCACCGTGGTGAAGCGCTCGTCGGCCGTCTCCACCGTCACGCCGAGGGGTTCGAGCAGTTCGCGGAGGGCGGCCGCCTCGTCGAGCGCAGAACGGGCAGCGGGGCCGACCTGACCCGAAAGGCTGAGCGGCAGTCCCACCACGACGGTGAGCGCCTCCACCTCACGAACGGCGTCGACCACGGCGGTGCGGTCCCGTGCCGGGTCACCGCTGCGCTCAATCGTCCCCCAGGGGCTGGCCAGGCTCCGCCTGCTGTCGCTGTAGGCCACGCCGATACGCCGCGACCCGAGGTCGAGCGCGGCGACCCGGCCCGGGCCGCGCCCGGACGCTTCTCCGCCGCTCACGCCGAGAGAAGCCGCTGCGCCTCGGCCAGCGCCGCCTCAATCTGGGAGGGATCCTTGCCACCCGCCGTCGCCACCTCGGCCGAGCCGCCCCCGCCCCCGCCGACCATTTTGCCGAGAGTACGCACGAGCTGGGTGGCGTCGGGCGTGCCACCGGTCGCCGCCACAATGGCTGCCTTGGCCCCGTCGGGCGAGCCGCCCAGCACCACAGCCCTGACGCCCTCATGGCGCAGAATGGCCTGGGCCAGATTGCGCAGGTCGTCGACCTCCACCTTGTCGCGGCGGGCCACCACCACCCCGCCGTCGGCGGCGGCCCCTTCGGCCAGGGTCGTGGCCTCCGCCGCGCTCGACTGTTGGCGCAAGCGGGCGAGTTCCTTCTCGGCCTCGCGCTGACGCTCGCTCAGGCGGCCGATGGCAGCCACCAACTCGTCAGGCTCGGTGCGCAAGAGCTCGGCCGCCGACTGCACCAACCGCTCACGCCCGAGGGCGCGGTCCAACGACACGAACCCGGTCACGGCGAAGAGCCGTCGCGTGTTCGATCCGATGGAGCTCTCCGACAGCCAGGTGATCATGCCGATCTGCCCCAGCGAATCCACGTGGGTGCCGCCGCAGAACTCGAGCGAGCTGGGTCCCGCCTGCACCACGCGCACCGACGAGCCGTACTTGTCGCCGAAGAAGGCGATGGCCCCCATGCTCTCCGCCTCGTCGCGCGAGGTCTCGGTCGTCTCCACCGCACCGGCTTCGAGCACGGCGGCGTTCGCCAGCGTGAACACCTCGTCGAGCTCCTCGCTCGTCGGCGCGGCGTGATGCGAGAAGTCGAAGCGCAGGTACTCAGGCGACACCAGAGAGCCCTGCTGCCGGACGTGGTCGCCGAGCACGGTCCGCAGCGCCGCATGCAGGAGGTGCGTCGCCGTGTGGTTGCGCCGGATCGCCTCGCGGCGATCGCCGTCAATGGTGGCGAGCGCATCCTGTCCGGCCCGCACTTCGCCACTCACGCGCGCCCGGTGCGCCACCAGCCCGGGCACGGCGAGCACGGTGTCCTCGACCTCGGCGATGCCCGATTCGGTCACGATGGTGCCGGTGTCCCCCACCTGGCCGCCGCTCTCGGCGTAGAAGGGCGTACGGTCCAAGAAGATCTCGACGATGCGCTCGCCGCCCCGGGGGTTTGCACTGTCGCCGCCCTTGGAACCGTCGCCGTTCTCGGAACCGTCGCCGTTCTCGGAAGCCGGTTCGGCCTCGACCTCGAGGACGGCCACCACCCGTGCCGGCACCTCATAATTCTCCCGGCCCCGGCCGACGAACGTCGTGGTCCCCTCGGCCTCGAGCAGTTCCCGGTAGACCGCCTCGTCGCCGGCGCGCGACGACTTCGCCGCCGCACGCGCCCGTTCGCGCTGGGCGGCCATGGCGGCATTGAAACCGGCACGATCCACCTCGACGCCCGCGTCATGCGCCAGCTCCTCGGTCAACTCGACCGGGAAGCCATGGGTGTCGTGCAGAGTGAAGGCCACGTCGCCCTCCAGCACCTTCGTCCCGGTGGCGAACGCCTCCTCCAGCCGGCTCAATCCGGATTTGAGCGTGCGATCGAACCCGGCCTCCTCACGCGCCACCACATTGACGATCAGGTCCTGCTGAGCCCGCAATGCCGGGTAGGCCTCGCCCAACACCTCGACGGCCGCCTGGACCAGCGCCGGCGTGACGGGCTTGTCCACGCCCGCCCGGCGGGCGGCCAGAACGGCTCGGCGCACCACCCGGCGCAAGACGTAGCCCCGGCCCTCGTTGGCCGGCAGGACACCGTCCGCCACGAGCATGGAGAAGGCGCGTCCGTGGTCGGCGAGCACGCGCAGTGCGACGTCGGTCCCCGGATCGACTCCGTACCCGGTGCCGATGATGGAGGCCGCCGTGTCGATCAGGGGCACGAACAGGTCGGTGTCGAAGACCGAATCGACACCTTGGAGGATCGGTAGGTTCCGCTCGAGGCCGGCGCCCGTGTCGATGTTCTTGCGCGGCAGGTCGGTCAGAACGCCCGAAGCATCCCGGTCGTACTGCATGAAGACGAGGTTCCAGATTTCGACGAAGCGGTCGCTGCCGCCGTGTTTGGGACCGCCGTCGTCCCCGTAGGCCGGACCGAGGTCCATGAAGATCTCGGAGTCGGGACCGCACGGCCCGGTCTCGCCCATGGCCCAGAAGTTGTCCTCGTCGCCCATGCGCTGGACCCGCTCGGGGCGAATGCCGACCTTGTCGATCCAGATCTGTTCCGCCTCGTCGTCGCCGTCGTGCACCGTGATCCAGAGACGGTCACCGTCGTGGCCGAGGACCTCGGTCAGCAGCTCCCAGGCCAGCGGGATGGCATCGGCCTTGAAGTAGTCGCCGAAGCTGAAGTTGCCCAGCATTTCGAAGAACGTGCAGTGGTACGTGTCCGTGCCGATGATCTCGATGTCGGGGGTCCGGAAGCACTTCTGTATGGAGGTGGCCCTCGGCCAGGGCGCCGGCTCGTCGCCGAGGAAGTAGGGCTTGAAGGGCACCATGCCCGCAATCGTGAAGAGCACCGAGGGGTCATGCGGGATCAGGCTGGCGGAGGGGACGATGGTGTGGCCCCTGTCCGCAAAGAAGCGCGTGAAGGCCGCCCGAAGTCCGTTGGCGTCCATCTCTGCAGCTTACCGGGGGCAAAAACGGATCCGAAGCCGCCCTGGGGTCCGAAAAGGGCCGGGCTGGTGCCCGGGTGGCCCAGGGGCCCGGGCACCACGAGCGAACTCAGGCGGACTCAGGCGGACTCAGGCGGACTCCGGCCGGACTCATGCAGCTCAGGCCGACGACATCCCCACAATCGGCTTGTTCAGCGTCATCCCACCGGTCGACCCGTAAAAGAGCGTGTTGCCGTAGGTGAAGATCCCCCCGTCGGAGGCGACGAGCCAGTAACCCTGCGCACTCGGGGCGGCGGCCATGCCCACCACCGGCTTGTTGAGGTGGAGGGAGCCGGCCGAGCCGTAGAAGGCGGCGCTGCCGAAGTTGAAGATCCCACCGTCGGACGCCACCAGCCAGTAGCCGTCGCCGCCCGGGCCACTCGCCATCCCCACCACCGGTGAGTTCAGGTGAAGCGACCCCGTGGAACCGTAGAACTGCGCATCGCCGTAGGAGAAGATGCCGCCGTCGGTGGCGACGAGCCAGTAGCCGTTGCCGTCGGGCGTCGTCGCCATGCCCACGATCGGCTTGTTGAGGAGCTTGCCGCCGGTGGAGCCGTAGAACTGCGCGTCGCCGTAGGAGAAGATGCCGCCGTCCGACGCGACGAGCCAGTAGCCGTCGCCGTCGGGTGTCGCCGCCATCCCCACGATCGGCTTGTTGAGCCTCATGCCGCCCGTGGACCCGTAGAACTGCGCGTCGCCGTACGAGAAGATGCCGCCGTCGGTGGCGACGAGCCAGTAGCCGTTCGAACTCGGAGTGTCGGCCATGCCCACCACCGGTGCGTTCAACGGTGTGCCTCCCGCGCTGCCGGAGAAACCGGCGTCGCCGTAGTTGAAGACACCCCCGTCGGAAGCCACGAACCGGTAGCCCTCGCCGCAGTTGAGGTTGCCGCCGAAGCCGTAGTGGTCGGCGGTGGACTGGGCCGACGAGCCCTGCGAGTTGCCGACGGTCACGTCGACGCACTGGGCGAAGGTCGCATTCGGCGGAACGACGGTGACGGAGGTGGCCGACTGCGCCACAATGCGCCCGGGGCCGGCCGAGCCGAACGTGACCGAGGAGGCATTGGCGAAGCCGCCCCCGAATATCGTGATGGCGCCCCCGCCGCTGATCGGACCCGTGTTGGGGCTGACAGCTGCGACCGACGGACACCCCTGTGCGCCCTGCAGCGCCAGGGTCAGGTTGGGATCGACGGGTGTGCCGAGACCGCTGGCCGCATCGAAGCCGGTGGTGGCGGCGAACTGCCCGACGTTGGTGTCGGTGAAGTCGTTGTCGCCCTGGGTGACGTCGGTGAAGGTGTCGCCGTTGGCCTGTTGGGCTGCATAGAGCGCGGGACCCACGCGGCCGAGCTGGCTGAAGCAGCCCTGATTGGTGTCGACGAAGAGTCCGGCGTTGGTGGGCGCAGCGACACTGGTGCCACCGAACCCGGTCCAGCGGCCTTCCCAATAGGCGACCACCCCGCCGGCCGAGGGGTCAGCCGGATACGAGAAGTCCGGCACCGCCCGGCAGGTGCCGAGCCCGCAGGGGGTCGTCTCCGGCCCCGTCGCCGTCGGCTGCCCCGGGTTGGCGGGCCATTCAATGGAGTAGCCGCCGCCGGCGGCGCCGAGGCTCGTGTTGTGCGCGCACTCGGTCGACTCGCCCTCGCAGTCGTTCCAGACCAGCTGCGACGAGGCGGACCCGCTGGTCAGGGAGGTGCCGCCCGCACTGACCACGTCGGGTTGCGACCCGGGGTCGTCGATGGCCAGCGCGCTCGAGCCGTTGGTCGGCAAGCAGTCCTCGGAGCCGGTGTCGCCCGACGCCGCGATCACGGTCTGCCCCTGGACGGCCATCCGCTGGAAGATCCCGTTCTCGGTCTGGCGGTCCGAAGCGGGCATCGCGGCCTCGCAGACGCCCCAACTCGTCGAGACGACCTGGGAGCTGTCGTCACTGGCGATTCGGTTGAACAGGTCGAAGGCCTGCGTGTCGTCCCCGTTGGGTGCCTCGTAGACGACGAGGGAGGCGGAGGGGGCGTTGACGGCGGCCAGTTCCGTATCGAGCGCGGCCTCGCCGTCGCTGCCCTGGGGCGAGCCGCCCGGGCCCCCGTCGATCGCCACATTGCGGACGGGGTTGGACAACCCGTAACAGGCTTGGAAGGCGGCGACGTCGCTGGCGGCGTACTGCTCGAACTCCACGATGGCGATGGATTGGCCGATGCCCGTGCGCCCCTGCCCCAACAGCTGATCGAGGCCGAAGACGGACGCCATCTCGGTCGAGGTGTAGATGCCCCCGAAGGCGGCGCCCTTGGCGGCGGTGCAGGCCTGCGGCGTGCCGACATGGGCGATGGCGGCCGGGCTCTCGGCCGCCGGGCCGGGTGCCGGTTCCTGCACCTCAGGGGATTGCATCGCCCCGGTGGCCGCCGGGATCGGGGACCCCGACCCCTGGCCCTGGCCGCCCGGCTTGAGCATGGAGTGCTCCTTGACCAGCCCGTCGAGACCCACGACGCCGGTCACCACGCCGGAGAGGGAGGCCGGGATCTGCGGTGAGGCGGTGTTGACGATGGCACGGGCGGCGTCGCCCGGTGCCTGCACCGACTCCAAGGGCGTCCCGAGCGCCGCCGAGACCACCGAAGCCGTGCCGCTCACCGGGAGCAGCGCGCTCCCCGGCTCGGGTGCACCCACCGTCAACCCCTCGCTGCGCAAGGCGGAGGAGACCTGGGCCACGTCCGACGAGCTCGGCCCGTAGTCGCGCCGCATACTGCGCCGCAGTCAGGTAGTGCCGGTACTCGGGCGAGCCCGGAGTCGACACGGCGGCGACGGCCTGCGCCAATCCGGACGGGTCTTGCCCGGCGAGAACCACGTCGAGGTTCAGCACCTGGCCGGCGGGCGCGGGGCCCAACGCGGTGGAGCCGTCCGGCAGGTGCGGCGCGGCCTGGGGCAGCAAAATGTGCCCCGGCATGGCCGCTCCGGCGACGCCGCCCGACGCGCCCGGAGGGGCGCTCCACGCAGCCGGCACCAGAACGCCCACCACCAGCACTGCCGCCGCACACGCACCGGCCACCGCAGCAGAGGCTCGTCGCCCCATCCGGTTCACGAATCGGCCTCCCCGTCCGAGGTTCCCTCGGCACTGCCGCCGCCCACGGCGTCACGCGGCGTGGGCTCGTAGTACACCCGACCCTCGAGCGCGTCAGGACGATACTGCTGAGAGACCACCCCGGAGGGGTCGTCATGGGGGTAGACGTACCCGTCGCCGTGGCCGAGAGTGGCGGCGCCCTTGTAGTGCGCATCGCGCAAATGCGCCGGGACCTCCTGCGTGACGCTCGAGCGCACGTCGGCCTGGGCCCGACCCAGCGCCACCGTGACGGCGTTGGACTTGGGTGCCCGGGCCAGATAGATCACGGCCTCGGCCAGATTCAGGGCCGCCTCGGGCAGGCCGACGTACTCGACGGCCCGGGCGGCGGCCTCCGCCACCAGCATGGCCTGGGGATCGGCCAGCCCGATGTCCTCACTGGCCAGGATCACCATGCGGCGGGCGAGGAAACGGGGATCCTCCCCTGCCTCAATCATGCGGGCCATCCAGTAGAGACCGGCATCGGGGTCCGAGCCCCGCACGCTCTTGATCAGCGCGCTGATCTGGTCGTAGTGCTCGTCAGCGCCCTGGTGGAAGAGCCGGCCGTCGCGGGCCCGCGCCATGTCGTCCATGGTGAGCAACACCCGGGCGTCGGCAGCACCCGCACCCCCGGCGCCACGGGCCAGGGCCACCGCGGTCTCCACCGTCGTCAAGGCGGCACGGGCGTCGCCCTCGCAGGCCGCCACGACGGCATCGATGGCGTCGTCCTCGGCGTCGGCCCCCTCCAACTCCAACCCGCGCCGGATCAGCGTGCGCAGGTTGTCCGGCGACAAGGCGTGCAGCCGCCACAGTGAGGCCCGGCTCAACAGGGGCGGATTGACCTCGAAGAAAGGATTCTCCGTGGTGGCGCCGATGAGCACGACCAGCCCGTCCTCGACAGCGGGCAGCAGCACGTCCTGCTGGGACTTGCTGAAGCGGTGCACCTCGTCAATGAAGAGCATGGTGCCCTGGCCCTGCTCGCCCAGGCGGCGCTGGGCCTCGGCCAGGGCCTCGCGCACGTCCTTCACGCCGGCGGCCGTGGCCGACAGGGTGGTCAGGTGCTTCGACGTCGTGTCGGCCAGCAGGCGGGCGAGCGTGGTCTTGCCCGTGCCGGCGGGGCCCCACAGGATCGACGACCCGACCCGGTCGGATTCGGCCAGCAGGCGTAAGGGGGCACCGGGGCCGATGAGGTGCTCCTGGCCCACGACCTCATCGAGGGTGCGGGGGCGGAGACGGGCTGCCAGCGGCGCCTGGCTCCGGAGGCGGCGGTCGGCGGCGTCGGCGAAGAGGCTCAGGGCGGGGGTCCCGCGCTCGGTGTGGCGCCCGGGCTCGGCGGGACTCGGCGGGCTCGGCGGCACCACGACCCGGATCCCCAACTCGGCCAGGCTGGCGGGGGGCAGCGCCGTCGGTGCGCCCGTCAAGAGGTCCGCCCCGGACTGGGTCTTCGGGTAGGCGATGACCTCGCGGATGTTCTCCTCGCCGGCCAGAATCGCCACGAGCCGGTCCACTCCCACCGCGAACCCGGCGTGCGGCGGCGCCCCGTAACGGAAGGCACCCAGCAGGAAACCGAAGCGGGCCTCGGCCTCCGCAGCGCTGATGCCCAGCGCGGCGAACACCTGCTCTTGAATGTCCCGGCGATGGATACGGACACTCCCGGACCCCAACTCCCAACCGTTCAGCACGAGGTCGTAGGCCTGCGAGCGCACGGCGAAGGGGTCCGTCGCCAGCAGCGGCAGGTCCTCGGGGTAGGGCATCGTGAACGGATGGTGTGCCGGCTGCGGGTTGCCGTCGGCCCCGGTGCCGTCGAACATGGGGAAGTCGACGACCCACACGTATCGATGCGGGCCCTGGCCCACAGGGGGCGCCGCGATGTCCACGCGCAGCGCACCCAGCACCTCACAGGCCGTCGCGTAGCTGTCCGAGACGCCGAGGATGAGGTCGCCTGGTGCCGCCTTCGTCTGTTGCAGGACGCTCGCTGCCTCCTGCTCCGAGAGGTGCCGGGCCAGGGGACCGTCCAGCGAGGGGCCGTTCTCCACCACACGGAACCAGGCCAGGCCGGCGGCGCCGTGTCGCTTGGCCAGCTCGGTCACCTCGTCCAGTCGCTTGCGGGGCCACGTGGCGCCGTCGGGTACGACGATCGCCTTGACGGTCGGCGACGAGAAGGCCTTCACCTCTGTGTCTGCGAACGTCTCGGACAGGTCGATCAGCTCGAGGCCGAACCTGAGGTCGGGCTTGTCCGTGCCGTATCTGTCGCGTGACTCAGCCCACGTGATGCGCTCAATCGGCGGCGGGCGCTCCCCCGTCGCCGCCTCCGCGGCGTCGAGCACGGCCTCGGAGACGTAGCCCATGACGTCGTCCTGGGAGGCGAAGGAGCACTCCATGTCGAGCTGCATGAACTCGAACTGGCGGTCGGCCCGGAGGTCCTCGTCCCGCAGGCAGCGGGCGATCTGGAAGTAGCGGTCGAAGCCGCCCACCATGAGGAGCTGCTTGGCCAGCTGGGGGCTCTGCGGGAGTGCGTAGAACTCACCGTGGTGCAGCCGCGAGGGGACGGAGAACTCCCTGGAACCTTCTGGAGTGGGTGCCCACAGGAGCGGTGTCTCAATTTCGGCGAAGCCCTGCTGGTCCATGGCCGCCCGGAGTGCGGCGTTGACCCGGGCCCGGAGCCGCAGGTTGCGCTGCATACGCGGCCGCCTGAGGTCGACGTAGCGGTGCTTCAGGCGGACGGGCTCGTCGGACTCGTCGCGGTCGTCGACGGAGAAGGGCGGCGGTTCGGCCTCGTTGAGGACCTCGACGGTGCAGTCGCCGATCTCGACCTCGCCCGTGCCGATGGCGGGGTTGACGGTGCCCTCGGGTCGGTGGCGGACGGTGCCGGTGACGGCAATGACCCACTCGGAGCGCACGTCGGTGGCGTGGTCGATGACGCACTGAATGATGCCGGTGTGGTCCCGCAGGTCCACGAAGGCAAGATGCTCGCCGTGTTCCCGGCGCCGGGCCACCCAACCGCAGACGGTGACGGTCTGGCCCACCTCGGTGGTGCGCAGGACGCCGCAGAGGTGGGTGCGCAGCGCGGTGGGCTGGTTCTCGGTGGTCTCGTGCGGGTGTTCGGATTCGGTCGTCATGGTGGGAGGGTCTCGGCGCTCAGTCTGGTCGGTGTGGACGGGGTGCGTGCTGTGGGCGTGCGATGTGGGCGTGATCTCGGCGGAATCTGATGGTGCGGTGCCGGTGCTCTGTGAGGGCCTTCGAAGGGCATCGGGCGGGTCGATGCCCGCCGTGTCGATGCGGTCAGCGTCAGGCCCGGCTCCGACTCTGTCAGGAAGGCCTTCAACTCCTCCACAATGGCAGCCCGCGGCACGCTGCGCTGGCCGGCGTCGCTGCGCAGGGGGCGCAGGCCGACGGTCCCGGCCTCGAGCTCCTGGGGGCCGACGACCAGTGCCACCAGGGCGCCGGATCGATCCGCCGACTTGATCTGGGACTTCATGGAGCGCCCGTCGAAGGCGCGGTCGGCTCGCAGGCCGGCCCGGCGCAGTTCGGCGGTCAGGGCCACGGCGGACTCACCGCCGGCGGTGTCGATGACGTAGGCGTGGAGCGGGTGGGCCGCCAGGGCCGACTCGAGCGTGAAGACACCCTCGGCATCACAGGCCAACAGCACCCGCTCGACCCCGATGCCGAAACCGATGCCGGGCGTGGGATCGCCCCCCAACAGCTCGACCAGGCCGTCGTAGCGGCCACCACCCCCCACGCCGTTCTGCGCCGCGTCCAAGGCGTCCGCTGCGAACTCGAACGTGGTGCGCGTGTAGTAGTCGAAGCCCCGCACCAGGCGGTGATCGATGACATAGGCCACCTCGAGCGAATCCAGTCCCGCCCGCACCCGGGCGAAGTGCGCCGCGCAGGCGTCGCACAGGTGGTCCAAGAGATGCGGGGCGTCGGCCGTCGCGGTTCGACATTCCTCGGACTTGCAGTCGAGCACCCGCAGGGGATTCTCCAGGTGCCGCTCCCGGTGGGCCGGGCACAACTGGTCGGCCCGCTCGGCGAGATACTCGCTCAGCAGCGCGACATAGCCCGGCCGGCACACGCTGTCGCCCATGGAGTGCAACTTCAAGGTCACCTGCCTCAGCCCGAGGCCGGCGAAGAAATTGTGGGCCAGCGAGACCACCTCGACATCGAGGTCGGCGTCGGCCGGACCGAGCGCCTCGACCCCCAACTGGTGGTGCTGGCGGTAGCGCCCGTGCTGCGGGTTCTCGTGCCGGAACGAAGGCGCCACGTACCACGCCTTCCATGGCGGCACCGGGTGGTGCTGCACGTAGGCCCGCGCAATGGGGGCCGTCCCCTCGGGACGCAGCGCCATCAGCTGGCCGTCGCGATCCTCGAAGACGTACATCTCCTTGCCGACGACCTCGCTGCCTTCACCGATCCCGCGCAAGAAGACGCCGGCGTGCTCGAGAATCGGCGTGATCGTCAGTCCGTAGCCGGCACCCTCGACCAGACCGGCGAAGCGGGCGACCGTTCCCTCCCAGCGGACCGATTCGGGCCAGAGGACGTCGTGCATGCCCTTCGGGGTGCGCGGTGCGGGCGTGGGTTCGGGCGCGGACGATCCCGGGCTCACAGAAGGCTCCTCACTGGTCGGGGTCAGACTTTCTTGCCAGGAAGCTGACGATACGCGTCGAACACACCGTCGAGGTGCTTCAGCGCGCTGATCAGTGAATGCAGGTGGGTCGGGTCGGCCAGCTCCACGTCGAAGGCCATCCGGCTGACCCGGTCCGGCGTCGTCGCCGTGCGGGCGGCCACAATGTTGAGGTGGTGCTCGGAGACGACCCGGGACACATCGGCCAGCAGGCGGGCCCGGTCGAAGGCCTGGACCTCAATGGTCGCCACGAAGACACCGTCGTTGCCCCGGTCCCACTCCACCTCAATGAGGCGCTCACGCGAGCGGTCGGCCAGCGCCGCCGCGTTGGCGCAGTCGGCCCGGTGCACCGAGACGCCCCGACCCTGGGTCACGAAGCCCACGATCTGGTCGCCGGGCACGGGCGTGCAGCAGCGGGCCAGGTGGATCATGACGTCGTCGAGCCCCTCGACGTAGACGCCGGTGCCCGTGCGCCGGCTCTGGCGCGGGCGGCTCGTGCCGGGCAGGGCGACGGTGGGGAGCTGCTCGTCCGCCTCGCCGCCGCCGCGGAGCGCCTTGACGAGGCGCTGCACGATCGACTGGGCCGAGACCTGGTTCTCGCCGATGGAGGCGTAGAGCGCATCGAGGTCGGCCAGGTTCATGGCGTCGGCCACTTCTTGCAGGGCGCTCGAGCCGAGCAGCTTGTGCAGCGGCAAGCCATCGCGGCGCAGGGCCCGGGCCAGGTCCTCCCGACCGTTCTCAATGGCGTCCTCGCGGCGTTCCCGTGAGAACCACTGCCTGATTTTGTTGCGGGCCCGGGTCGAGGCGACGATCTGCAGCCAGTCCCGCGAGGGGCCGGCGGTGGGCGACTTCGAGGTGAAGATCTCGACCGTGTCGGCGCTGGCCAGCTGGGTCTCGAGCGGGACCAGACGTCCGTTGACCCGCGCCCCGATGCAGCGGTGCCCCACCTCGGTGTGGATGGCGTAGGCGAAGTCCACCGGCGTGGACCGTGCCGGCAGCGCGATGACCTTGCCCTTGGGCGTGAAGACGTAGACCTCGTCCTGCTCCAGGTCGAGCTTGAGCGCTTCGAGGAACTCGATCGGGTCGTCTGTCTGGCGGTCGACGTCGGCGATGCGCTGGAGCCACGCCATTTCCGAGGAGTGGTCCTCCTTGGACTTGTAGCCCCAGTGGGCAGCGATCCCGTACTCGGCCCGGTGGTGCATCTCCGAGGTCCGGATCTGCACCTCGACCGGCTTCCCGTCCAGCCCGATCACTGTCGTGTGCAGCGACTGGTACATGTTGAACTTGGGCGTGTTGATGTAGTCCTTGAAGCGCCCGTGCACCGGAGCCCAGATGGCGTGGATGGCACCGAGGGCCGCCCAGCAGTCCTTCTCGGACTCGACGACCACCCGGATGGCCACCAGGTCGTTGATGTCGTCGAACTCCTTGCCCCGCACCACCATCTTCTCGTAGATGGACCACAGGTGCTTCGGCCGTCCCGTGACGTCGGCCACGACACCCATGTCGTTCATGCGCTGTCGTACGTGGACGAGCACCCGCTCGAGATACTCCTCGCGCTGGGGCGCCCGGGCCGCCACCATCTGCTCAATCTCGGCGTAGCGCTTCGGGTGCAAGGTGGCGAAGGCGAGATCCTCCAGCTGCCAGCGCACCTGCTGGACCCCGAGACGGTGGGCCAGCGGCGCGTAGACGTCGAAGGTCTCCTGCGCCGTGCGCCGCTGCTTCCACTCGGGCATGACGGCGAGCGTGCGCATGTTGTGCAATCGGTCGGCCAGCTTGATCAGCAGGACGCGCCAGTCCTCGGCCATGGCGACGAGCATTTTGCGGATGGTGGCCGCCTGCTGCGCCTCCTTGGAGTTGAACTGCAGCCGGTCGAGCTTGGTCACCCCGTCGACGACGCGGGCCACCCCCTCGCCGAAGTTCTCCTCAATCGTCTCGAGCGTGAGCCCGGTGTCCTCGACAGCGTCGTGCAGGAGGGCGGCGGCCACCGTCTGGCCGTCCAGCCCGAGCTCCGCCACGATCGTCGCCACGGCGACCGGGTGCGTAATGTACGGCTCTCCCGAGCGCCGGAACTGGCCCTCGTGGGCAGCGGCAGCGGTCCGACCGGCGGCCACGATGAGGGAGGTGTCGTCCTCGGGTCGGTGGCGGGCGAACTCGGCCAGGAGCGGGGTCAGAAGATCGCGCAGGACCGGTCCGTCCCCGTGCTCCAGCTCGAGGTCTCGAGCCTTCGTCTCGGTGTCTGTGTCGGTGCCGGATGATGGAGTCACCCGTGTCAGGGCCACCATCCATACAGGCTACCCGCCTGGGGAAATGCTTCGACGCACCCGGGCTGTCACTGCAGTGCTGCGGCGCGTCGGCGCACCGATGCCGCAGTCGCTCTCAGCGCTTGCGTTTGCCCTTGCCCTTGCGTGGGCGGGGGCTCTGGGCTGGTTGGCCACCGGCTGGTTGGCCCGACGTCCCCGACGTCCCCGACGTCCCGCGACGCCCCCGATAGCCCCGACGCCCCCGACGCAGACGACGCCTCCGGATGTTCCCGACGCAGAACCGGAGCTGGCCGCCGCTCCGCCGGACGGCCTGTCCATCACCGCAGTCCCCGCACCGGCTCCCCCGGCTCCCCCGCCGCTCGCACCACTGCCGGAGCCGGAGCCGGAGCCGCTGCCGGAGCCGGGCCGGATCGGTCCACTGCGCTTGTTGCGGGCCTTCGGCGGAGCGGCAGCACGGGTCCCCTGCCCGGAGGCGGCGACGCTGATGGCCGTGCTCAGGTTGGCGGCGTCGACCGCGGAGTAGAACTCCTTGGTGTTCCCCCGCTTGGCCAGACGGTTGGCGATCTGCACCCAACGGTCCTCGCGCTCCTTCATCATGCAGAGCACCGGCGAGGCGATGAAGATCGACGAGTACGCCCCGGAGAGCAGGCCGACGAAGAGGGCCAGCCCGTAGGACTGCAGTGTCTGCGCACCCAGGAGCCCGGCGCCGATGAGGAGGATGGCCAGCACCGGAATGATGGCGACCATGGAGGTGTTGATGGAGCGGGCCAGGGTCTGGTTCATCGACAGGTTGATCAGCTGCGGGTAGGTCAGACGGCCGCTGCTCCCGATCCCCTTCGTGTTGTCCCGGACACGGTCGAACACCACGACGGTGTCGTAGAGCGAGTAGCCGAGGATGGTGAGGATGGCCACCACGGTGTCCGGCGTCACCTGGAAATTGAAGATCGAGTAAATGCCGATCGCCACCAGGACGTCGTGGATCATGGCGATGAACGCGGCCAGAGCCATCTTCGGCTCGAACCGGATGCTGATGTAGATCGCCACCACAATGAAGAAGATGATGAGCGCCTCGATCGCCTTGTTGGTGATGGAGGAGCCCCACGTCGGGCCGACGTTGGTGATGCTGATCTTGTCGGCGGCGGGGGTGGCCTGGGTCTGTCCGGCGTTCGCTGAGGTGGTCGTGGTCGTCGATGCCGCTGTCGTGGCCGTCGTACCCGCCTTGGCCGCAGCGGTGGTCGTGGTTGCCGGTTTGGCCGTGGTCGAGGTGGTCGTGGTCGGCGTCGACTTCGGCGCGTGGGCCGCTGTCACCTCCAGCAGCGCCTTCTTCACATTTTCGTTGATGGTCTGCTGTTGACTCTCAGAGAGCTTGTTCAGATCGGACTGCACGTTGAGCGTCTGCTTGCTCCCGCTGCCGAGCAGCTCGACCGTCGGGTCGATGAGGCCCGTGCCGCTCAGGGCATCGGTCGCCTGCGTCTGCGTGACCCCGGGCGCCGCAATGGTCCACTCGGTTCCACCCTTGAACTCGATCCCGAGGTTCAGGCCGCCCCGCAGCACAATGGAGATGATCCCGAGCACAATGATGGCCGTCGAGATGCTGAACCAGATTTTGCGCTTGCCGACGAAGTCGAAGCGCGTCTCGCCCCGGTAGAGGCGGGCCAGCGGACCGTGTCCCTTGGGCTCCCGAGCCAGGAGGGCGCGGGCGGCGTCGTCGAGGGTGACCAGATCCTCCTCGCCGAAATTGCTCGTGTCGACGCTCTCTTCGAGTTGCGCGACATCCTCTTCGGGCACGTCGTCGAGCGAACTTCCGTCATCGCCGTCACTGCCGCTCCCTTTTCCGTTCCGGCTTCCGTTCCCGTTGCCCCTGGCGCGGTCGTTGTCGCTCACGAGCCACCCCCACCGGCACCGGCACCGAGCGGGAGGCCCTGTCCCGGCGGCGCTCCCGCTGACGCCTGCGGACCAGCCCCGAGACCAGTGGCGATGCTGAAGGCACCCGAGCCCTGCAGGCGCGCGCTCTGGCCCATGATGATGACCAGTGGCCGCGTGTAGAACCAGGTGATCGCCATGTCCATGATGGTGGAGAGCCCGAGGAAGAAGGCGAAGCCCTTCACGTTCCCGACTGCCACCAGGTAGAGGACGATTGCCGCCAGCAGAGAGACGAAGTCAGCGGCCCACACCGTGCGCCATGCGCTCTTGAAGCCGCGATCGACCGATGTCCGCACCGAGCGGCCCGATCTGGTCTCGTCTTTCAATCTCTCGAAATACACGATGTACGAGTCGACGGTGATACCGATGGACACAATGAGGCCCGTGATGCCGGCGAGGTCGAAGCTCGGCGCCACCGATGTATGGCCCAGCGCCGAAATGATGGCCCACAGCAACAAGGCAGTCAGCAACAGACCGGAGATGACGACCAATCCGAGGCCCCGGTAATAGAAGAGGACGTAGAGCAGCACGAGCGCCAATCCCGCGATGCCTGCCCCGAGGCCGGCCACCAGTGCGGAGTGACCCAGTGTGGCCGAAACCGTCTCCGACGTCGCGGCCTTCAGCACGACAGGCAAGGCACCGAAGTTCATCGCTTGCGCCAGCTGCTGCGCCTCCGCCTGCGTCAGGCTCCCCGAGATCTCGCCCTTGCCGTCGAAGGAGGTGAAGCTCGTCTGGGTCGGCTGAATGATGGGGGCCGAATACACCTTCCCGTCGAGCTCAATGCCGAGGAACTGGTGGAAGTTCGCCTCGCGCCACCTTGTCCCACAACGCCGAGCCGGCCGCCCCGGCCAACGTGTAGTCGACCACCCACTGGCCCGGTCTGGTTCTGCGTGGCCTGCGCACTGCCGATGGAGCGACCGGTCATCTGAGCCGGCCCGAGCACGCAACGCACCTCGGCGGTTCCGTCGCAGGCACCGCTGATGCCCGGCAGGAGCACCGTGCTCGTGGCGTAGTTGCTCTTGTCGACATCCGTCGTCGGGTAGGCCTCGTACTGCGGGTCAGGATTGATCGAGTTCGACGTGTAGCCCTGCGGTCCGCTGTTGGGCGTGACGTTGAGGTTGGCCGCGGTCAACTGCAATGACGACGTACAGGCGGGGATCGACTCGGTTCCCGTGGTCGGAAGCTTCTCCTTGGAGTTCTTCGGTTTGCCTTCCGGGTAGGCCCAGCACTCCACCGGACGGAAGTACATGCGTGCCGTCTGCCCGATCTGATTCAGCACCTGCTGCGCATCGGTCACGCCCGGGATGGACACCGAAATCTGATTCGGGCCCGACGTCTGGACTTGCGCGCCCGACACGCCGAGGCCGTTGACGCGGAGATTCAGAATGTCGACGGTCTCGTCGAGGTCAGCTTGCGAGACGTGCTTCCCCTGCGCCGTGTAGACGACCGACACACCACCGGCGAGGTCGAGCCCGAGCCGGGGCGACCACTTGGCGGCAAAGACGGCCGCGAACGAACCGAGCGAGATCACCACAACAGCGATCACGCTGATCCACAGATTGCGTCGCTGACGCCGCTGGGCCCGACCCCCCGACTTCGGGCTCACGCCTCTTCGGCCTCCCCACCGAGGTCGCCGCTGCTTGCGGCGCCGTCCCCACCCACATCGTCTATGTCGTTGTCAGCATCGTGGCTGCTGCCACTGGCGTCGCTCGTCTTGTTGCTCTTGCCGTTGCTGCTCCCCGACGATCGGGCCGGCCTGACGTCTTGGACGGGCTCATCGTCTACCCGCACGTCCTCGATCGGATCGATCTTCTTGGCGATGGCCTGGCGAACGAAGACGATCCGGGTTGGCTGGGGGCCGTCGAGGTTGCCGTCGTCTCCCAGCGCGCCGGTCAGAAGGGTGTAGCGGTCGCCGTGCACTTCCAAGACGGTGCCGATGACCCCGCCGACGGTCTGGACCTCGTCGCCGACGTCGTAGCCCGAACCCTGGCTCTGGCGGGCCGCTTGGGCCTTTCGCTGCTGGGGCCGGATGAAGAAGAAATAGCCCAGCAGTCCGATCGCCACCAAGGGCAACAGGGTGATTAAGCCGCTGGAACTGGACTTCGATGATGCGGCAAGGAAATGCGTCGCCGCCAGGAGGGTTGATGTCATGAGAGATCCTTGGACCGGAATCGGTTGCGAGGAGCCACCCTAGTGCGTGACTTCCGGGTCTCCTGGGCAGCGGCGTTCCCTTGCTCCGGCCCACCCATGGCGCCCTGCTCCGCGGCCCCGCGTTTCGCCCTGGGCCGCGCGCTGGGTCACCTCCGTCCCGGTCCGGTGGGTGCTCGGGCGGCGAACGGCGGGCGGATGGAGCTCCGAACGGGCTTCATGGAGCGCTGCCGAGCTGCCGAGTTCCCGAGCACGGCCGAGCCCTGCCCAGCACAGCCGAACCGCCTCCCGGCGGGATGAACGACTGCCCCGGCCGGCCTTCTGGCGCTGCCTCCGAGGCGGGCAACCCGACCGCAACCCAATGCGGCCCCGATTTGCCACAGGCGTTCCCCAAAGTACGGACCATCAGTAGAGCAACCACACGGTGACGGTCGTCGAGGGGGTCGACCGAGTGGAAGTCCGACGAAGGGGAGCGGATTTTCACGAGGGGGGACACGGTGGGGGGACAACAGGAGTAGCGAAAAGGTGCGCCGGCGTCATGAGGCCGTCGAACGGAGATTTCCGGGGGAACCGACGACCCGAACCGGCGCACCTTTCGCTCCCTGAAGCTGCTGGTCCACCTGCTGGAATGCACCTCGACGTGCCTGTCAGGGCCCCTCGGGACGCCTCGGCACCCCCCGTCTCCTCATCGCACCCGGCTGACCTGGGAGGCCTCGTCGAGCCGCCCGCGCACCCCTCGACGGCTGACTTTTGTCGATCCGTGGCGCGATTGCCGTACTGAGCTGCGCTTTTCCAATTAGCTAGGGGATCTCTTATTCACTCAGAATGACCAATTGCCCAGTACAGTTGCACCCTGATGCGAGATGGTCATATCTCAGTGCTGGTCATTGAGGATGAGGCGGACATCCGGCAACTCCTCCGAACCCTCCTCGAACGCGAGGGCTACTCGGTCGCGGAGGCCATCGAGGGGCGTGACGGCGTGCGTCAATTCCACCAGAGCCACCCCGACATCGTCATTCTCGACGTCGGGCTCCCCGACCTGGACGGGTGGCAGGTCCTGGAGCGCATCAGGGACATGAGCGACGTGCCGGTCCTCATGCTCACCGCCCTCGGGACCGAGAGAGACAAGGTGCGGGGACTCAATTCCGGCGCCGACGACTACCTCACCAAGCCGTTCAGCCGCGTCGAGCTGCTGGCCCGCCTGCAGGCCGTCGGACGGCGCCAGGTCTCGAAGGGTGAGCCGGTGACGACCTTCGACGACGGCACCTTGCACGTCGACTTTGCCCACCAGGAGGTGACGGTCGACGGTGCGACCATCATCTTGACCCCGACGGAGTACCGACTGCTCGCCACGTTGGCCCGCCACCAGGGCCAGGTCCTCTCATCCGACCAGCTCATCGAGCTGGCCTGGGACGACCCCAGCGGTCTGGCTCCATCCCGGGTCAAGTACGCCGTGCTGCGGCTTCGGCGCAAGCTGGGCTGGGACGAGGGCGACGAGGGGCCAATTGAGACCGTCAGGGGCTTCGGATACCGCTACCGCTCGCGGACCCGGTGAGCGAGTCGTTCAAGTCCCAACCCGACGCCGAACGGCGCCGCGACCCACAACTGCCGGGGTCCACCCTCCCGATCGGGTTCTCGGGCTCCATGCGGGTCCGGCTGCCGGTCTTTGCCCTGGTGGCCGTCGGCACCATCCTGATTGCCCTCATCCCCTTCCCCCACGACTCCCGGCGGGAGATCTCCATCGCCGGCGTCATCTTCTTCTGCCTCGTGGCTGCTGCCTTCCTCCTGCCCTGGGAACGACTGCCCGACTGGGCCTGGCTCATCATCCCGATCGGCTATATCGCCGTCATCGCCATCATCCGAGACGCCCAGGGTGGTGCCGACTCCGGTCTGGTGGTGGTGTACCTCCTCCCGATCGTCTGGCTCTCGCTCTACGGACGCCGCCTCCATCTTTTGGTCGGGCTCTTCTGCATGGATCTGGCCCTCCTCGTCCCGGTGTTCCTCGTTGGACCGCCCGACTACCCCACGCTCGAATGGCGCCAGGTGGCCGTCATGGTCACCGTCACCACCCTGGTGGCGTCGACCGTGTACACGATGGTCTCCCGGGACCGTGCCTTCCTGGCCGACCTCGCACAGCAGTCCCGGATGGCCCGCCGCAATGCGCGCGAAGCGGACTACGCCCGGGATCGGCTCGAGACCCTGCTCCGCGCCGCCACGGGAAGCGCCATTCTGGGCGTCGACCCGGCAGGCACCGTGACCTTCTTCTCCGCCGGCGCCGAGCAGTTGCTCGGCTATCGAGCCGCCGAGGTGGTCGGGTTCCACTCCATTGCCGACTTCATCGACCCGGCCCAAATCGACGAGCGCCGTCAGACCATCGACGCCATGCGTACCGCGCTCGAGCCAGTCGATGCGGAGACCGCGGCGGAGGTGCCCTGGACCGCTACCCGCAAGGACGGGCAACAGAGGCGCTGCGTCGTCCGGGTCCGTGCGCTCCCGGTCCCGACGCCCGACCTCGCGCTCGACGAGGAGTGGGTCGACGAGAGCGAGCACGGCGACAACGACGACGCCCACCCGGACGGCTTCATGGCCCAGGGAGACGACCTGGCGCCAACCAACGGCGGCTACGTCGTGGTGGCCATCGACGTCACCGAGCGGGAAGAGCTGGCCACTGACCGCGAGCGGCTCTACGCCATTCAGAAAGAGGTCACGCAGTCGCTCATTGAGCAGAACAATCGGCTGCGCGAGCTGACCCAGATGAAGGACGACGTGGTGGCAACGGTGTCCCACGAACTGCGCACCCCGATCACCTCCATCAGGGGCTTCGTCGAGTTGCTGCTCGACGCCACCGCCGACCTGACGGAGAGCCAGATGCGGATGCTCCAGACCATTGAGCGCAATGCCGAACACCTGCAGCGCGTGGCGGAGGACCTGCTGACCGATCCGGGCGCGGGGCGCGGGCTGCGGGTCGCCTTCACCGAGTTGGATCTGAGCCGTCTGGCCGAAGACGCCGTACATGCCATCCAGACCTCGGCCACCGTGGCGGGCGTCGTGCTGACCATCGACCCGGGCGAGGAGGTGCCCATCTTCGGCGATCCCACCCGGCTGCACCAGCTCCTGGGCAACCTCCTCTCGAACGCCATCAAATTCTCCCCTCGGGGTGGCCGGGTCCACGTCATCGTCGACAACGTCGACTCCTACGCCCGGGTACAGGTCCTCGACGAAGGGCCGGGCATCCCCGAGAGTGAGCGAGACCAGCTCTTCGAGCGCTTCTATCGGCTGGCCTCGTCCACAGAAATGGGCGTACCCGGGACGGGCCTCGGCCTGGCCATCGCCAAGTCCGTGGCCGAGGCGCACGAGGGCTTCGTCGACATTGTCGACACGCCCGGGTGGTCGACCACCTTCCGCGTGTACCTGCCCCTGGGCGCGTCGGTGGCCTCAGTCGTCCGCACCGGCTGAGCACCGCACCGCACCCGCACCGCTCAGGCGGCCAGGAAGCCACCCGACTGGTGCGCCCAGAGCCGCCCGTAGACACCGCTGCGCCCCGCGGCCAACAGTTCGGCGTGCGTGCCCTGCTCCACGACGCGCCCGCGATCGAGCACGACAATCCGGTCGAGGCGGGCGATGGTGGCCAGGCGGTGCGCCACCACCAACGCCGTGGTGCCCTCCATGAGGTGCCACAGCGCGTCTTGTACGAGCGACTCCGATTCGGAGTCCAGTGCCGAAGTGGCCTCGTCCAGGACGAGGACCTTGGCCTGTTTGGCCATGGCCTGCGCGATGGCGACGCGCTGGCGCTGGCCACCGGAGAGCTTCAAGCCGCGCTCCCCCACCATGGTTTCGTAGCCCTCCGGGAGCCGATCCACGAACTCGTCGACATATGCGGCACGACCCACCCTCCGCACGAGATCCATGTCGACCCCTTCGCCGTCGCTCCGCTTCCATGCCGTAACAGATGTTCTCCGCGATTGTGCGGTGCAGCATCTGCGGGTCTTGTGGCACGTAGGCAATGTGGCCACGCAGCGAATGCTGAGTGACGGAGGCAATGTCCTGGCCATCGATCGCGATCACTCCGCCGTCACGGTCGGCGAAGCGCAGCAGCAGCTTGGTCAGCGTCGTCTTTCCCGAACCCGAGGGCCCGACCAGACCAACGTGCTCTCCGGGCTCTATACGGAGATCGAGCCCCTCGAACAGTGGGGTGCCGGCGCGGTAGGCGAATTGCAGATCTCCGAACTCCACCCGCCCGAGCGGCACGACCATGTCGGGTGCGCCCGGGCGGTCGACGATATCAGGCCGTGTCGCGGCGATCCCGGCGAACTTGGCGCAACGACCGATGGCGCGTGAGATCAGGCGGATGAACTCGAAGGACTCCTCCAGGCTCGTCCCCACGAAGGTCGCGTAGAAGAGGATCAGGTAGACCGCGCCCGCCGCCGCCACGTGATGCAGCGCCAGCACCACGCCCACGAGGATGGCGGCCCAGTTGAAGAAGGCCATGGCCGACTCCATCTGGATCCGGGTCGACGTGAAGACCTTGCGGGCCCGCAGGTCCGCGCTGAGGGAGTCGGCGACCAGCGCACCCACATGGTCCTTCTCCCGCTCCTCGGCCGCCTGGGAGCGCACCGTGGTGAGGTTGGCAATGGTGTCGGCGATCACCCCGGTGGCCCGCGAGTGGGCGTCGGAGAACTCCTTCTCCGCCGCGACGACGCGGCCCATGCGGCGGTGCAACACGAAGGCGAACACGGCGACCAGTCCGGCCATCACGAGTGCGACGGGCCAGGCCACGATCCCGAGGACGACAATGGCCCCGATCGTCGTGACGCTGATGCGCAGGATGCCCCAGACGGTGGCGTCGATCATGTCGGCGAAGGCCCACGTCGACGTCTCCAGCGTGGCGATGACCTCGCCCGACGGCCTGTCGGTGTGCCAGGAGTGGCTCAGGCTCATGAGGTGCGCATAGCCGCTCGTGATGGCGCGACCGAACGAACGCAGCGTGGCGCCCCAGTTCATCCAGCCACCGATACGCCCGAAGAGCGTGGCGGCGGCCAGCACGATCGCGTAGGCGACCAGGAGAGGACCGAAGGATTGCCAGAGACCCTCGTGCGCGTGCGGTCCGAGCTGCGATATGCGGCTCAACAGCGCCGCGAAGATCAACGGCGCGGCGACGGCGTTGGCCAGGGTGCCGAGCACGATCGCGGTGCAGGCGCCCGTGAAGGCGACCCGGTCGGGCTGCATTTGGCGCCAGCAATACGCCAGCGTGTCTCTGGTCGAAGCATTGGGAAAGAGGGTGCGTTCACCCATGGGAATCTCCAAGTGGAAGAGGAAAGTGGAAGAGCAGGGTTGAGGCCCCGACGCGGCGCCGCAGACGCGGTGCGGAGCTCGGTGGAGGTCCTCGGATTGCGTCCGGGCGGTCAGCCCGGCGGTGTCGTGGTCTGCGTCAGTGACCAGCGGGGCAGAGGAGAGGCCCGGCGATCCGGGACCCCCCTCCAACGGCACCAATGGGCAAGAGGGGCGGCCGGGCCACAACGGCAAACGGGGTCAGCGTCACGCTCATTGAGCCTGTCGAATCGGCTGAGCCAGTCGTTCCTGCCATGTGGTCACCTCGCTTCCGTCTTGTGGTGCAACCCCAAAAAGGTAGCCCACGGCGCTGGCGAATGGCGCAAGATTCGTGAATTGACGCGCCCGCGACGCACCACGGGCGCCCCGTCAGAAGAGCGGAGGCGTGTTCGTTGCGTCGGCGGCCGAAGCAGGCCGTTCCAGACCGAGGTGCGCCCAGGCCCGCAGCGTGGCCACACGGCCCCTCGAAGTCCGCTGGATGAGGCCGCTCTGGAGCAAAAAGGGCTCGTAGGCGTCCTCAATCGTGTCTGTCTCCTCACCGACGCATTGCGCCAGCGTGGTCAGTCCCACCGGCTGCCCACCGAAGCGGCCGCACAGCGTGGCCAAAATGGCCCGGTCGACCTTGTCGAGGCCCAGCTCGTCGACCCCGAACAGCTCCAGGCCGTCACTGGCGATGGCACCGTCGATGAAGCCCTCTCCACGCACCTCTGCGAAATCACGCACCCGGCGCAGGAGCCGGTTGGCCACTCGGGGCGTGCCCCGGGAGCGCTCCGAAATCCGGATGGCGCCCTCCTCGTCGATGCGCACCTTCAGGATCCGAGCCGACCGCTCCACAATGGCCCGCAGGTCCGCCGGCTCGTAGAGGTCCAAGCGGCCGACGAAGCCGAAGCGGTCGCGCAGCGGGCCGGCGACGAGACCCGTCCGCGTCGTGGCGCCGACCAGGGTGAAGCTCGGGAGCTCCAGTCGGATGGAGCGGGCGGTCGGACCCTTGCCGATCAGGATGTCGAGGCGGCCGTCCTCCATGGCGGAGTAGAGCATCTCCTCCACGGACCGGTGCAGCCGGTGGATCTCGTCGATGAACAGCACGTCGCCGTCCTGCAGGTCCGTGAGGAGCGCGGCCAGGTCGCCGGCCCGCGTCAGGACGGGACCAGAGGTGATGCGAAACCCGGCGCCCATTTCCGTGGCGACGATCCCGGCCAGAGAGGTCTTGCCCAGACCGGGCGGTCCGGCGAAGAGGATGTGGTCGACGGGCTGGCGCCGCTGCCGGGCCGCCTGCAGCACAATCCCCAGGTGCTCGACCAACTGCGGCTGACCCAGGAACTCGGACAACGACCGGGGCCGAAGCCCGACCTCCTCGGCTTCCTCGACGACGTCCGACGCCACCGGATCGACCACGCGTGGCCCCGAGCCACTGTCGGAGTCCGCTGACCCGCCGCCGCCGCCGGGCTCCGGCTCCACCGCCAGCACCTCCCGCCGGGCGCGCGGACTCATCGGCTCACCGCGAGGCCAGCTCGCGCAACGCCAGACGGAGCATCTCTTCCACCCCGACATCGTCGCGTAGGCCGTCGAGCGCACCGCGGATCTCGTCGGGGGCGTAGCCGAGCTCGCTCAACGCCGCCCGCGCCTCCGAACGCGACGTCCGCGTAGGCCGCAACCCCGGATCGCCGCGCCGCCCGCCGGCGCCACCACCGGGGCCCGCACCACCCCCGACCCCCATACCTCCGGCACCTGCGCCCTGCAACGACAGGTCCGGCAGATCCAGACGGCTCTTCAACTCGATCAGCAGCCGGGCCGCCGTCTTGCGGCCCACGCCCGGCACCGTGCACAAGGTGTCCAGATCCTCTTCGAGCACGGCGGTGGACAACGCGGCCGGCGAGAGTGCGGCCATGATGGCCAGCGCCAGCGCGGGGCCGACCCCGTGCGAACCCAACAGCACCTCGAAGCAACGCCGCTCGTCGTCGTGCACGAACCCGTAGAGCACAATGGCGTCCTCGCGCACATGGGTGTGCACGTACAGCGTGGCGACCTCCGAAGTCCCGCCCACGACCAACGCGGCCGCCGTGGCGGGAGTCACCGAGACCCGGTAGCCCACGCCCCCGACGTCAATGATCACCTCGCCCTCACCTGTCCGTACCACCACCGCGCCACGCAGCAGTCCGATCACCGTGTTCCCTCCTTCAAGAGTCCGCTTCCCTCCTTGACGCAGCGCCGCGTCCAGAGCCCGCCGCAGCGGGACCGTGGTGAGGTGGCACACCGCCAGGGCCAGGGCGTCGGCCACGTCCGGCGGCCCCTCGATCGTCGGCAGGCCCAACACCCGGGCCACCATGTGCTGCACCTGGTCCTTGGTGGCCCCGCCGTACCCGACGACGCTCAGCTTCACCTCGTTGGAGGTGTACTGCACCACCTCGCAGCCGCCCTCGGCCGCCACGAGCAGGGCCAGCCCGCTGGCCTGGCCCACCGACATGGCCGTCTTGGCGTTGACCTGGAAGAAGACACGCTCGACGACGACGGCGGCCGGCCGCAGCTCCTGCACCAGCGCCCGCAGCTCCGTATGCAGGATCAACAGCCGCTCGGCCAGGGGCGCCGCCGGGTCGGTCTCCACCACGCCGGCCGCACGCGCCCGCAACCCGGCCGTGCCCTCGGCCCGGGACACCAGCCCGTAGCCGCAGCGTGACAGGCCGGGGTCGATGCCCAATACGAACATGCGTTCGCAGGATAGTCGGGGGTGCTGTGCAGTGGGCGGATCCGGGTGAGGCCGCCGCGCCGATGCCGCCGGAGCCGGGGCGGCGAGCCGGGCCGCACTGCGGGACTCAATGAGACCTGGCGGACCCTGGGACGCTCAGCCTTCGAAGGCGGCCAGGACCTCGTCGGGGATGTCGGCGTTGGAGTGGACGGCCTGGACGTCATCGTGGTCGTCGATGGCCTCGAGGAGGCGCAGGACCTTCTTGGCCTCACCCTCGTCGGGCACGGGGACCAGCTGCGTGGGCTCCAGGCTGAGGTCGACCGACTCGGGCGGGATACCGGCGTCGTCGAGGGCCTGGCGCACCGACTCGACGTCGGCCGGCGCGCTGGTCACGACCCAGGCGGAGCCGTTGCTCGTCATGTCCTCCGCCCCGCCCTCCATGGCGATCTCCATGACCTTGTCCTCGTCGTTGGTCAGGCCGACGGTCACGATCCCCTTGCGCTCGAACTGCCAACCGACAGCGCCAGGCTCGGCCATGTTGCCGCCGTTGCGGCTGAAGAGGTTGCGCATCTCGGCGCCGGTGCGATTGCGGTTGTCGCTCAGCGTCTCGACCATGATGGCCACGCCGCCGGGGCCGTAGCCCTCGTAGTTGATGGCCTCGTAGCGCACGCCCTCGAGGTCGCCGGTCCCCCGCTTGATCGCCTTCTCAATGGTGTCGAGGGGGACGCTGGCCGCTCTCGCCTTCTGGTACGCGGTCCTGAGGGTGGCGTTGGCCTCAATGTCGCCGCCGCCCTCCCTGGCCGCGACCTCGACGAGACGTATGCACTTGGCGAAGATCTTGGCGCGGGCTTTGTCCTGGGCGCCCTTGCGGTACTTGGTGGTCGCCCACTTCGAGTGACCCGACATGTGTTGCCCTCGTTCCTTGCTTGCTCGTCTGTCCGTCTGTCCCGTGGCCGATGTGCCGTTTTGGGCCGTTTGGGCCGTTTTGGCTGTTAGGGCTGTTTGGGCTGTTTGGGCTGTTTGGGTCGGCCAGAAGGGAAAAGGCGATTGTATCGGGGCTGGTCGGGGTTCAGCTTGAGGTCAAGGTGACAGGGACGGTGACGGCCCCGTCGACCGTGAACCGGTAGGTGCCGGCCGCTGCATGTTGCGCCTTCGGCTGGGTCCCGGAGCCCTGTGCCCCGTTCTCGTAGGCGACCTGGTCCCAGCGGGCAGTGGCCTGGACTGCGCTGTGAGGTCCGAGGCGGAATCCCGTGTCGTTGGGGCAGAACAGGACCTCGGTGCCGGGGTACACCTCCACGCCCGCTTCTGGTGCGGACGGTGACGGGCATGCTGCCGCATGGGCCGAGGATCAGGGTGTGATGCGCCTCGGGGACGTGCTCCGCCAGCGGACTCCCGCAAGTCGTGTTGCCGGTGTTGCGCAGCCGAACGGAGACGGCGACCTCATCGGCGGGACCGAAGGCGTGCGTCGGGACGGTGACGCTGAGCGTGATGTGCTGCGCGTTGCAGTTCCCGAAGGCGACGTGGGCGGAGCGGGTCCCGGTCGACGCGGTGGCGGGCTGGCGCCCGGCGGAAGCCGCATATGCAGCGGCGCCGGCGAGCGCAATGGCCCAGAGCAAGACGGTGGCGCGGGAGGAGGCGGCGCGGTGCCTCATATGGAGAGAGACGCTAGGACCGTGGGACGGGTTCGGCGGGTCGGTGCTCGGAGTCAATGGAGGTTCTGCGGCCCGAGGGGTCGCATGACTGCCAATGCGGCCAATACGCTCGGGAGGTATGCCTCAGGTCCCCCCGTCCCGCTCCAGTTCATCGTCCTCCTCCTCCGCCTCCTCCGGGGGTCGGTCCAGGAGGCATGGGTCCCGCCTTGTCTTCGTCGGTGCGGCTGTTGCGGCCGTCGGTGCCGCCGCAGTGGCCTACCGGCGCCTGGCGACCCTCGGCGCGGGCGGCGACGAACCCGAAGACGGGAGCCTGTCGCTGGGTTGGGGCGATGGAATCAGCAGACCGGACCACGCCATTGTGCGGACGCCGGACGGGGCCGAGCTGGCGCTGTGGGATCTCGAGGGCGCACGGGCCCGATGCGCCAGTCGTCGTACTCCCCCACTGCTGGGGCTGCAGCCACGAGATCTGGTTGCCCGTCGCCCGCCGGCTCCGGTCGCAGGGATTCCGCGTGGTGCTCTACGACCAGCGAGGACACGGGACGAGCACAAGGGGGACGGCGCCACTTGCGATTGAGACGCTGGCGCACGATCTGGCGGCCGTCCTCGACGCGACCGACGTGCGCGACGCTGTGCTCGCGGGCCACTCCATGGGCGGCATGACGATCATGTCGCTGGCCACCTACCGACCAGAGGTCCTGAGGGATCGGGCGAAGGCAACCGTGCTCGTGTCCACCGCAGCCACGCGGCTGCGGGGTGGGCCGCCACAAGGAACACGGGTCGCCACGGCGATGGTGGCGTCGCCGGTTGTCACCAGGGCAATGCGGTCGAAGAACGGGCATCTCCTCGTGCGGTCGGCATTCGGCGAGAACCCCGTCCGTTCACACGTCGATCTGACCCGGAACCTGTTCGGCGGCTGTCACGGCACCGTGCGCGGCGACTTCCTGACGTCGATGTCCACCATGGACCTGCTGGAGGGAGTGGCGACCATGGAGGTGCCGACGACGGTCATGGTCGGGACACGCGACGCCCTGACGCTGCCGAAGAAGGCGGAGCAGATTGTGGCAACCGTTCCCGGGGCGCGACTCGTTACCCTGCAGAACAGGGGGCACATGCTTCCGCTCGAGGACCCTGACGCCGTTGCCGACGAGATCGTGCGGGCGGTCAAGGGGTAAAGCGCGACGTCGTTCAGGCGCTCATTTCCGCGGCCGGCGCCAGGTCGGTGAGGGTGATGACACGAACACCCTTCCGTGCGGGCTCACGAACCGAACCTCGGCCTGGGCGTCGCCGTCCATCTTCCAGCCGAGTTCATGGACTCGACTGTGGTGACCGACGCAGAGGGTGAGCAGGTTCGACATGACGGTCGGTCCCTGCTTCGAGGCCCAGACGATGTGATGGACATCGGTGACGTTCCGGCACCCGCAACCCGGAAAGCGACAGCCGTTGTCCCGGCGCCGGATCTCGATTCGCTGGGCCTCGCTGGGGTCGCGCTCCAGCTTCTTCTGGTCGAGAGTGGTGCCGTCGGGCGTGTCGAACGACAGCGTGATGTGCGCGTTGCAGGCAAGGCGCCGGGCGACTTCGGCCGAGATCGGGCCGACGCCCTGGATTGAGGCATGGCCATAGCCATCGCCGTAGAGGAGTCGGTCCAGGTCGGTGTGCACGATCATGGTCGTCCGGGCGCCACCATGGACGGGGGTCGAGTTGCTGCCCGTGCGGGTGGGTGACGACCCATCCTGTCCCGTCCCAGGCTTCGCGACCTGGCCCTGCTCGACGCAGATCTGGACCAGGGCGTCTGCGCAACGGCTCTCGAACCGCTCGTAGTCGGGATCGCTGGCACTCGGATGGTCGTGACGGCGGGCTCGGCCGACGAGTGCGGACTTCACCAGGGCGTAGGAGTCCCCGGGGATCTGGGCCCAGATGAGGCAGCGCTGGTCGTCGAACCGGACGAAGCGGCGGAGAACCTGCGCCGCCGCCTCGGCATCCGTGGCGCCCTTGAGCTCGTCGACGTACTGACGGGCCTGGCGGGGTGTCCAGTGCTCCGCCGCCTGCGCCAGGCCGGCGTCCGTCTGGGACGTGGCGACCGCGGCGAGGGGGGCGAACACATCGAGGGTCAGGCGTCCGTCGGAAAGGGCGCTGGCGAGTGCAGGAAGGTCCTTCACCTTCGCCGCGGCATCCACCAGCGTGCGGGCCCGGGCGCGGCTGATGTGACAGCGAGCGACTAACCAGTCACGCATGGACAGTGCTCCGTCACCGCGCCAGGCCTCCGTGCGATCGAACTCGGCGATGTCGCCGATCAGGGCGCCCTCGTGCTCGGAGATGGTCCGCTGATGCATGCCCATGCTCTCCGCCAATTCGGCCGAGCGGGCGTCCTTGCCGTAGTCGCGACTCAGTGGTCGGCTGCGGCGGGAAGGCGTGGCCCCGCCGGAACGAACCGAGCGAGCACTTCGGGCGGTCGATGCCATATGGATGAACGGTCGCCGCACCAGACCGTTCTGTGTCGGGCGGCTACTGCACGACGACTGCAGGGGCGGCCGCCGGGTTGGAGGTTGTGGTTGCAGCGGATGGCCTGCGCAGCATCATGGCGCTCAGGATGAGCATCACGATGAGGAAGCCGACATAGGAGCCCCAGCCGATGATGAGCCAGGCGTGGCCGTGGTAGCTGCTGAACGTCACGCCGATCCAGACGGAGATGCAGTTGAAGACGGCCACGACGAGCGCGATCCAGCCGAGCCATCGGGTGGCGAGCTCGCCGCGCAACATGGCCCACCCCAGGGCGGCGGTGAAGACCGCGGTCGTGACGGACGTGGCGGAGAAGAAGATCGTGTTCAGGTCGCCGAGGGCGCGCACCAGTGACAGATCGGTGAGGCCGCCAGGTTGGGCATCCATGAAGGCGAGCAACACCGTGGGGAGCGCGGCGATCGCAGAAGTGATGGACACGCCGATGCCCGAGGCGAGGACGATCGGCGCGAAGGTGGCCTGGTCACCCTCGGCGTGCCGGAGCACTCGGTAGAGGTAGCCGGCGAACCACAGCAGGACACCGGCGGCGAAGAAGTCGAAGATCATGCCGGCCTCGAGCGCGGCGTGATGATCACGAACCCAGTCGAGCGTTTTGACCGGGGCGGAGTCGACCCGGGGCTGTTGGGGATAGATGAAACCAGACAGGACGGCCAGGATGAAGAAGGCCAGACCGCTCAGTGCGCCAATACGTTCGAACGTGCGATCACGCATGTGATCCCTCCCCCGTGTCGTGTCCTGCCCCCATGTCGCCTTGTCGCCATGTCCCGGCTTGTGGTGCTGGACCCGTCCGGACGGACGGGACGGCGTCAATATAGGGCCGCGGGCGCCTCGAAGCTCGAGTGGCTCCGGGAGGGCGCGTCAGCGGATGACGGACTCTCCGAAGCGCTCCAGGGCCTCGAGGGCGTGGGCCAAAGAGTCGCCAGGCACGCCGGCTCCGGACCAGGTCACGCCCAGTTCCGCCAGTTCTGCATCGCCTTGGAGCTGTGCCTCGGGGTTGAAGGCGTCGCTGCCCGGGCTGCCGCCGGCGTTCGTGCCGAAGGCGATGTCGATGCTGGCCGGGTCACGGCCGGCCTCCTCCATGAAGCCACGGAGTTCATCGAGCATGACGCGGAGGTCGTCCACCGACTCGAGCGGCGGTGTCTTCGCTGTGTTCGAGAGGACCCTGGGGGCGGGAAACGGGCTCCAGCCGTCGCCGTAACGGGCGACGCGGCGCCGCGACATGCGGCTGTTGCCACCGATCCAGATCGGTGGGTGCGGTGACGGCTTGGGGTTCGCTGTCTGACCTTTCGCTTCGAACGTCGAGCCTTCGTAGACGAAGTCCTCTTCGCTCCAGATGCCGCGGAGCACCTCGATCGCCTCGTCGAAGCGTGCATTGCGTTCGTCGAAGTCGACGCCGAGCGCCTTGTACTCGCCACGCATGTAGCCGGTCGCAACGGCGAGGGTGAAGCGGCCACCCGACAGCGCGTCGATTGTCGCCACTGCCTTGGCCACGATGAAGGGGTTGCGGTAGGGCAGCACGAGGATGTTGGGGATCAGGCGCATCCGGTCGGTCACGGCGGCACAGAACGAAAGTGCGGCGAAAGGGTCGAGGGCGTCGTGGCCGCCGGCCTTCAACCAACGCTCAGTAGGGGCGGGGTGGTCGGTGAATCCGATGCCTGCGAATCCAGCTGCTTCGGCGACCTGGCAGAACCGGGTCAGCCCCTCCTTGGTCGTGAATTCGGGGTTGTAGGGATGCGTCGTGAGCGGATACGTGACCCAGTAGTTCATGGCGCTGAACCCTAGTGTTCTGGCGCCCTGAGCCTGCGGTGGCAGCGTTGCTCAGTGGCCCTCGGGGGATCTCGCTCTAGGCTGCGCAGCGTCACGGCGTCACGGCGTTCGGGTCTGCCGGCTCTCAGCCTGGAGGGGAACTCATGCCGCTTGAGCTCGATCACAAGGTTGCGGTGCGGGCTGGAAACGTCACCGGAGCCGACTTCGCCACCGACGGAGGGGTCATCAAGACGCTTTGACTTGGGGTGCGGGCTCCCCAGCGTCGTTGCCGTGCTGGCTCGCTTTCAGATCCACGATCCTGCAACTCGAAAGGAGAGCCTGCACATGCAGACATTTCTGACCGAGGTCCGTGAGACCCTGATCCCTGGTCGGAACGACCGCTTCGGACCACTGCCGCCACTGCTGGTGGGCCTGACGGTCGTCACCGGTCTCGTCGATGCGTTCAGCTACCTGCTTCTAGGCCACGTCTTCGTGGCCAACATGACAGGCAACGTCGTCTTCCTGGGCTTCGCAGTGGCAGGCGCGTCGGGCTTCTCCATCGCGGCATCGCTGGTGGCGTTGGTCTCGTTCACGGTCGGGTCCGTTTTGGGCGGCCGGATCGTTCAACGTTTCGGCCGTCACCGCGGCCATCACGTTGCCGTGGCGACCGCCACGCAGGCACTGCTGCTGGTTGTCGCCATGGTCCTGGCGTTCGTGGGCGCACGACCGTTTGATTCCGGCGTGCGCTACGCGCTGATCACGTTGCTCGCCATCGCGATGGGTGTGCAGAATTCCAGCGTCCGTCGGTTGGCCGTGCCCGACCTGACCACGACGGTGCTCACATTGACGGTCACCGGGATCGGTGCCGACAGCGCGATCGGTGGTGGGACGGGCTCCAAGTCGGGCCGGCGCCTCGTCTCCGTCATGGCCATGTTCCTCGGAGCGCTGGCCGGTGCAGCGCTCATCCTCCACGTGCACGTGGCGCTGCCGATCGTCATTGCGCTCGTCCTCGTGGTCGCCATTGCGGTCGTGAGCCACGTGTCGGGTCGATCGGATCCGGCCTGGACGCACGTCGACGACTGAACCGGGGCGCGGAGTCAGCGTCGCCCGAGGTCGAGCCTGGCGGTGGCCCGGAGCACGGTACACACCGTCGACCCATAGGACGGCTGGGTCGCCGGTGCACGATGAGGGTGGGCGGCAGCGTGCACGACCACAACGGAGTGGATCCGACCAGGTCCAGGTCCGGGTCGTCGGCGACATCCGCTTGCGGGGAGTGGTGGTTGGCCATGATGGACGGCGTGGCAAGCCCGGGCGCTCCCCAGACTCCCCAGACTCCCCAGACTCCCCAGCCAGAGGTCAAGCGCGGCCGACTGGCCGCCCTGTGGGCCATTGCGCTGGGACCCGATTCCTACGGGATCGTCTTCCTGTTCCTCGTCGTTGATTACGTGTTCCTCACGGTCGGATGGACCGGGCGCGTCGCCATCATCGTCACCGCCATGTGGCTCGGGCTCACCGTGCTGCTGGCGTTTCGCACGTCGGAGGTCCCGCACCGGCTCATGCTCGTCGTTCGGGGGGCCGTCGCCGCGATCGTGGTTGCGGCGGTGGCGGTTGCGTTCGGGGGCGGCAATCGGGCTTACGGCACAATCGTGATCCTGTGGTCGCTGCTGGTGCTGGCGAGCCCGATCGCCATCGGCTGGCGGGTGCTCCACCACAGGCGCGTCACGACGCAGACCGTTCTCGGAGCGTTGTGCATCTACGTCTTGATCGGACTGGTCTTCGCCAACTTCGACTATGGAGTGCAACTGGTCTCGGGGAACTCGTTCTTTGCACAGCCGGGGCAACATGGCCCCGCCGACTTCGCTTACTTCAGCTACATCACCATGGCCACCGTCGGGTACGGGGATCTGTCGCCGGCGACGGGCCTTCCCCGCACCAACGCGGTCCTCGAGGCCCTGATCGGCCAGATCTTCCTGGTCGTGCTGGTCGCCCGCCTGGTGGGGATGTACACCCCGACCTTCCGCTGGGCCCACGAGATTGGGCGTGAATCCGAAGATGGCGCGGCCAGAGCCGTCGGAACGTACGGTACAGACGGGCCAGACGAGGGAGAGGGAGAGGGAGAGGGAGAGGGAGGGGGGACCGGAGCGGGCGCCCAGGCCGAGTAACCGTCCCCGGGACTCAGACCAACAGGACGACGGGCACGATCATCGGGCGTCGCCTGGTTCGTTCACTGACGAACTTGCCCAGTGCCTTGCGTGTGTGGCGGCTGAGCACCTCAATATCGTGGGCGCCGTCACGCAGCGCCTGCGTCACCGCCGCCGAGACCACCTGGCTGGCTTCCTCGAGGAGCTCTTCGGCTTCAGGGGCGTAGACCCATCCCCGTGTCTCGATCACCGGCGGGCAGCTGAGCACGTTCTGTTGGCGATCGACCGTGACCACGGCCATGACGACACCCTCCTCGGAGAGCTTCTTGCGGTCGCGCAACACGCCATGTTCCAGATCGCCCACAGTGCCGTCCACGTAGACGTAACCCCCTGGGACGTTGCCGTCACGGGAGATCCCCTTCGCATCGAGCGCTATGACGTCACCGTCCTCGCAGAGCAGCACCTTGGCCGGGTCGAGACCCATCGACAGCGCCAGACGAGCGTGGTGCACCATGTGGCGGAACTCGCCGTGCACGGGCACGAAGCACTCCGGCTCGGTCACCGAAATCAGCGTGCGCAGCTCCCCCTGGCGGGCGTGCCCGCTGACGTGGACGGCCTCGGCACCCGAATGCACGACCTCGGCGCCCCGCCGGTGCAGGTCGTCGATGACCTGCCCCACCGACCACTCGTTGCCCGGGATCGGGTGGGCGCTGATGACCACCACGTCTTCCTCGGTGATCCTGAGCCACTTGTTCTGCCCGGTGGCCATGAGGGAGAGGGCCGACATCGGCTCGCCCTGCGAGCCGGTCGAGATCACGCACATTTCGCCCGGCGGCACGCTGTCCACGTTTTCGATGTCGATCTGGACCCCGTCGGGGATGCTGATGATGCCCAGCCGCGAGCCGAGCTCGACGTTCTTGCCCATGGAGCGACCGAGCGTGGCCACCTTGCGACCGTTCGCCACCGCGGCATCGATGATCTGCTGCACACGGTGCATGTGGCTGGCGAAGCACGCCACGACGATGCGCTTGCCGGGGTGGGCGGCGAAGACCCGGCGCAACACCACCCCTACCGAGGATTCCGACTCGGTAAAGCCCGGCTCCTCCGCGTTGGTGGAGTCCGACAGGAGGAGGCGGATGCCCTCTGTGCGGGCAAGCTCACCCATGCGTGACATGTCGGTGCGCCGGCCGTCGACCGGCTGCAGGTCGAGCTTGAAGTCCCCGGAATGAAGGATCACTCCCTGTGGCGTGTGGAAGGCGATGGCCATGGCCTCGGGGACCGAGTGGGTCACCGGGATGAACTCGACGTCGACGCCGCCGATTTTCACCGTCTCGCCGTCCGCCACCGAAATGAACTTGGTGTGCCCCGACAGGCCAGCCTCGTCGATGCGATGGCGGGCCAGGCCCACGGTCAGCTCGGAGCCGTAGATGGGCGCGTGGACCTCGCGCAGCAGGAAGGCCAGGCCGCCGGTGTGGTCCTCGTGCCCGTGGGTGAGGACGATGCCGTCCACCCGGTCCTTGCGGTCGTAGAGGTACGTGAACTCCGGCAGGACCAGGTCGATGCCGGGCATGTCCGGGTCGGGGAACATGATCCCGCAGTCGAGGACCAGAATGCGTCCGTCGACCTCAATGCAGGCGCAGTTCCGTCCTATTTCGCCCAGCCCACCCAGGAAGACGACACGAACCGGTTTCGGCTTTTTGCCCGATCCGCCTCCTCGGCTGCGCTCAGCCAAGCGGGGCGACCGTGACCGCAGGTGGCCCGACGGCGGCCAGGATCTTCTGCGCCTGGTTGTCCAGGTCGGGGGTGGATGCCCCCATGGGCAGGCGGCATTGGCCCACGCGCAACCCGAGGGCACGCAGCATCGCCTTGGCCGGCAGCGGGTTGGGGAACTCCTGCGTGGACTCGAAATCGAACGAGTCGAGCAGCTCGGCGTTGCCGGCGATGGCGGCGGCCAGATCACCGGCGGCGAAGGCGTCGACGACCTTGCGGAGTTGGGGCCCGATCCAGTGGCCGGCGACGCTGACGACGCCGACGGCCCCGACGGCCATCAGCGGCAGCGTCATGATGTCGTCGCCGCTGTAGATCTCGAAACCGGCCGGCACCTGCGCCGCCAGGTGCGCCGTGGTAGCGGGGTCGCCGGCGGCGTCCTTGAGCGCAACGATGTTGACGACCTCACGGGCGAGCCGGAGCATGGTCGGCGTGGCGATCCGTCGCCCGCTGCGGACGGGAATGTCGTAGAGCATGACCGGGAGGCCGCCCGCGGCCTCGGCCACCGTCCGGAAGTGCTCGAAGATGCCGGCCTGCGATGGCCGGTTGTAATAGGGCGTGACGAGGAGGACACCGTCGACGCCACACGTCACGGCCTCCTTCGTCATGGCGATCGAGTGGGCCGTGTCGTTGGAGCCCGTCCCGGCGACCACCGGAATGGTCACTGCCTCGGCCACGGCGCGCCACAGCGCCACCTTCTCCTCGTCGGTCAGCACCGAGCTCTCGCCGGTCGAGCCGCTCAGGACGAGCCCGTCACTGCCGTGCTCGGCCAGCCAACGAGCCAGATCGACCGCCGCGGACAGGTCGAGGGCCCCGTCCTCGTCGAACGGGGTCACCATGGCCGTGACCACCCGCCCGAAACGGGGCGAGCGGTGCTGCGACGCCTGCTCCGGCTGCGTAGGGCTCATCGCCTGTTCACGCTACCAGCGCAGCCTGGCGCCGAGGTGTCCCGGCGTTTAGACGACCTGGCGCTCGGCCGGCGATCCGTCGGCGAATGCGTCCTCGTCCTCCGTGGAGTCGCTCAGGTTCTCGAAGGCGATGGCACCCATTTCGGTGAACTTGGTGCGGAGCCAGCCGTCGGCGGCATCGAGCAGACCCAGCTTCTTGAGATTGGGAACGATCTTGGAGAACAAGAGGATCTGGAAGTCGTCGCGGTCCGGTGCGGCCTGCATGACCTTGATCACATCTGCCGTCGGCACCTCCATGCGCTCCCACACTTCCTGCATGACCAGGCGGTCCTTCATACGGATGGCCGCCTCGAACGCGAACTCCTGGCGCTCCCGCAACTCGGCCGCGCTGAGCTCCTTGTAGTACTCCTGCAGGCTCAGCACGCCGAAAGCCACGTGGCGGGCCTCGTCGGCCATGACGTAGCGCAGCAGCTTCTTGAGCAGCGGTTCGGTCGTCATCATGTGGATGAAGCCGAAGGCGGCGAGCGCGAGGCCCTCCACCATGATCTGCATGCCGAGGTAGGTCATGTCCCACCGCGAGTCGCCCACAATGTCGTCGAGCAGCAGCCCGAGGTGGGCGTTCATCGGATAGTGGCCCGAGAGCTTCTCGTCGAGATACTTCGAGAAGACCTCAACGTGGCGCGCCTCGTCCATCACCTGGGTGGCGGCGTAGTACTTGGCGTCGATCCACGGGACGGTCTCGACGATTTTGGCCGTGCACAACAGCGCACCCTGCTCGCCGTGCATGAACTGCGACAGGAGCCAGTTCTGGTTCTCGACCCCGAACTGCAAGAAGCGCTTCTCGTCCCACTTCTCCAAGACGGTGCCGGCGATGGCCGCCTCGTCCCACTGCATCTGCGCCGGGTTCGCCTCGGCGTTGGCGATGACCACGCGCTCCTGATCGACCTCAATCGACCAGTCCAGGTCTGTCTGCCCGTTCCACTGCGCCTTCTTGGCCTTCTCGTAGAGCTTGTCGAGCTGGGGCTTGGCGCCCTTCTCGTAGTCCCACGTGAACTCGGCGGGACAGTTGTCGGCCACGCGGTGGAAACCCTCCACGTCGTACTCGCCGACGAAGCTCAGGACGGCCTCGAGGTCGTTGATCTGGTCGCGCCCGATCAGCTCCAGGTTGGACCGCAGCTGCTCGGTGGTGTTCTCGTCGAGTGTCGTCATTGTGGCGCCCCCTTGTTGGTTGCCTTGGTCGAATGCACTGTGTGGTCGTTTGAGGAACTGGAACTGGAACTGGAACTGGAACTGGAACTGGAACTGGAACCGGCCCCCGCCTCCAAGCGGAGCGCGAGGATGCCGGGCAGGACGAAGGTGCGCACCAGCGCCCTGGTGTCGCACGGGTCGGTCAGGTCGGCGTGCGGAGAGGGGTCCGAGCAGTAGGCCATGACGATGCGGACGGCCCATTCCGCCGCCCGGGAGGCCTGCTCGGGCTCGAGCCACCGGGCGAAGAAGGGAGCGGCCAGGTCGCTGGCGACGCGCATCACCCGGTCGAAGCCGCCGAAGGTGACGAACGGCAGCACGGTGGCGGGCTCGTGGTCCAACAGGTAGGTCAGCGCCTGGTGGTCACGCAACGAGCGGGCCGCCTCGACCATGCCGGCCACCAGGACGTCCTCGAGATCCGTCGCCTCGCCCATGACCACGGCCAGGGACGAGAACAGGCGGGCCACCTCGGTCTCGACCACAGCGGCGAGGATGCCCTCCTTACCCCGTGGGAACGCCCGGTAGGCCGTGGCCCGGGACAGGCCGGCGGCACGGGCGATGTCGTCGACCGTGGTCTTGGCGATGCCTTGGCGGGCCAGGCAGCGCAGCGCACCATCGACGAGGCGGACACGCGTGGAGGAGCGATCGTCCGCTCCGATGTGCCGGACGACAGTGTCCCGTCCCCCCGCCGGAGGGCCGGACTCGACAGCTTCGGGTCGCGCCGCGAATGCACCCACTGCTGAAACAGTATGGCGTTATTTGTCTCACTGTCAACCAGAGCGGCAGGCAATCAGATCGGGCGGGCCGCCGGGGTGACGCCGCCGCAGCCGGTCCCGGCGGGCGGGCCGCGGCGAGCCGACCGGAAGAGCGGCACCTCAGTTGAGGTTGAAATGGCCCGGGGCGATGGAGGTGATCAGCAGCGCCAGGACGGCCAGCATGGCCACGCTCCCCCCGACGGTCAGCACCAGCCCGGTGTTGGCGTCCCGCAGGTCGCCGGCGTAGTCGTAGAGGAGGCCGAGGAGGCCGCCGACGATCAAACCCCCGAAGTGGGCCCGCCAGTCGGTGTTGCCCCAGAAGCCGATGACGAGATTGAGGCCCAGCAGAATGGCCACGGGCGCCACCGGAAGGCGGCGGCGCAGGCCGACCACGAGGTAGGCGCCCAGGACCCCCATGATGGCGCCCGAGGCCCCGATCCCCAGTTCGGCGTGCGGGCCGAGGATGTACGAGCCCACGCTCCCGCCCAATCCGGCCAAAAGATAGAGGGCGATGAAGCGCACTTTGCCCAACAGCACCTCGAGCGCGGGCCCGACGATGAGCAGCGTGATCATGTTGAAGAAGATGTGCTCGAAGCTGGCGTGCAGCCACATGGCGGTGAAGGCCCGGTAGTACTGGTGATAGAAGTGGATGCCGTCGGGCCAGAGGCCGTAGCGGTCGATGACGCGGTTGTTGGTCCCGAAGCCCTCGAGGAAGAACACCACGACGTTGACGGCGATGATGACCAGCACGACCGGGGTCGGGTTGGTGGAGCCGACCACACCGGTCCGGTTGGGGCTGGTGTGGGTGAACGCCGGGACGTGGCGGCTGCGCTTGGCCCCTTCGGCGGTGCACTCGGGGCACTGCCAGCCCACCCGCGCCTCGACCATGCAGTCGGTGCAGATGGGGCGGTCGCAGTGGGCGCACAGCACCGACGCCGCCTGGCCGGGGTGGCGGTAGCACGGTGGCGGCACGGGTGGGGGCTGGGGCGGCTGGGGCAGATCGCCCGAGAAGCTCATCGGATGCCCATCAGCAGCTCATCGGATGCCGGCCAGGAGTTCGGAGCGCACGAGCAACGCCACCTGCTCGGGATCGTTGAGGTCCCAGCGCCCCGGGGAGCTGATGTAGGACAGCACCATGCGGGCCAGGAAGTCGGCGGCGGCGTCGAGGTCGGCGCCCTCGGTCATGCCGTGGCGCAGCAGGTACGGGGCCAGGAACTGGGCCACCAGCGTGTGGGTCTGATCCGCCTCGGTGGACAGCCGCGGCAGGAGGATGTCGGGCTCGGTGACCAGGACACGTTGCAGCACCTCGTGCTCGACCAGGGCGTGGTGGGCGAACATGAGCCCGCGCTCCATCACCTCTTCGAGCGTGTCGGCGTCGGAGACCTCGGCATAGAGGCGCAGGAAGAAGCGGGAGAACTCCCACCCCACCACAGCCGAGAAGAGCTCGTCGCGACCGCCCGGGAAGTACCGGTACACCGTCGCCCGCGAGACGCCGGCGGCACGGGCGGCGTCCTCGACCGTCGTCTTGGCGAAGCCCCAGCGGGCCACGCAGTCATAGGTCGCCTGGAGGAGGCGCTCCCGGACGTCCGGGCTCACAGCCCCAGCAACGCCTCGAGGCCTACCGTGAGCCCGGGCCGGCTCGGGGCCGCACGGACGGCGAGCAGCACGCCGGGCATGAACGAACGGCGGTCGTACGAGTCGTGGCGGAGCGTCAGGCTCTGACCGGCTGCACCGAAGACGATCTCCTCGTGCGCCACCAGCCCGGGCAGGCGCACCGAGTGCACGTGGATGCCGTCCGCAGCCGTCGCGCCCCGGGCACCGGCGAGCACCATGTCCGTCGTCGGGTCGGGGGGCCACGGCGCACTGCCCGCGGCGCGCCGGGCCTCGGCGATGACGGTCGCCGTGTGCATGGCGGTCCCCGAAGGGGCGTCACGCTTGGCGTCGTGGTGCAGTTCGATGACTTCGACGCCGTCCATGTGCGGGGCGACGATCCGGGCGCAGTGCAGCAACAGCACCGCTCCGATGGCGAAGTTGGGGACGATGACGACATTGGCCTTGGTCTCGCTGTCGCTCCGCTCGAAGCGGGCGGCAATGTCGGCCACGTCGGCGTCGGACAGCCCGCTCGTCCCGATCACGGCGTGGATCCCCTCGACGGCGTAGTGGGTCACGTTGTGCCGGACCGCCTCGGCGATGGTGAAGTCGACCACGACCTCTGCCCCGAGGTCGGCGAGGGCGTTCACCTCGCCGGTGATGGTCAGCCCGCAGGCGTCCTCCCCGACGTGGGCGGGATCGATGGCCGCCACCAGCTCGAGGTCGGCCGCCTCGGTCACGGCCCGGCAGACCTCCTGGCCCATGCGACCGCCGGCACCGACCACACCGACCTTCTGGGGGCCCTGCGTGGCCTGCATGGGACCCAAGCTACCGGGCGACCAGGGCGGGCTGGTGGGACTCGAAGTGGCGGCCGTCGAAGGGCCCGACGGCGGTCAGCGTGCGGGGCGTCCGGGCCAACTCCCCTGCCACCGCCAGGACGTCGGCCTTGTCGATCCCGTCAATGCGGGCGAGCACCTCGTCGACGGTGAGCACCTCGCCGTGGAGCAGCATGGACGCGCCGAGGCGGCTCATGCGGGCACCTGAGTCCTCAATCGAGAGGAGCATCTCGGCGCGGAGGTTCCCCTTGGCGACCGCAAGCTCCCGGTCCGTCACGCCCTCGGCGGCCAGCAGTTCGAACTCGGCGTTGACGATCTGCAGCACCTCGTCGACGTGCTCGGGCGCCGTGCCGACCACCACCGACAGCGATCCGCTGTCCTGGTAGGCCGCCCGCTCCGACCACACCGAGTAGGCCAGGCCGCGCTGTTCGCGTACCTTCTGGAAGAGGCGGCTCGACAACCCGCCGCCCAGCACGTGGTTCAGCACGGAGAGGGCCCAGCGCCGCTCGTCGAAGCGCGAGACCGAACGCATGCCGTAGACGAGGTGCGCCTGCTCGGTGGAGCGTCGGACGACGTCGAGGGCGACGGTGTCGGGTCCCGGAGCGGTCCGGATCGGCGCCGTGCCGGCACCCGGGCCCGCGCCGGCGCCGGCGCCGGCGCCCGGGTCGCCCGCGAAGCGCGCCTGCACGTCGGCAGCCACGGCGTCGTGGCTGCAGTCACCGGCGACCGAGACGACCATGTTGGACGGCCGGTAGTGCAACTCGAAGAAGGTGCGGATGTCGTCGCGGCTGATGCGCTGCACCGACGACGCCGTCCCGAGCGTGTCGGTCCCGAGCGGATGGTCCGGGTAGAGCGCCGCCTGCCACCGCTCCCCCGCCAGGTCGGCCGGCTCGTCGGCGTGCATGAGGATCTCGTCGAGGATGACCGTGCGCTCAGCCTCAATGTCCTCGGGGCGCAGCGCCGGCGCCCACATGATGTCGCTCAGGATGTCGAGACCGAGCGGCAGGTGCTCGGAGAGCAGCCGGACGTAGAAGGTCGTGTACTCCTTCGTGGTGAAGGCGTTGCAGTCGCCCCCGACCTCGTCGAGCTCCTCGGCGATGGCCGCGGCGGAACGCCGTTCGGTGCCCTTGAAGAGGAGGTGCTCCAGGAAGTGTGACGCCCCGGCGAGCTCGCCGGGTTCGTCACGCGATCCGGTACCGACCCAATACGCGACGGCGACCGAGCGGACATCCGCCATGGTCTCGGTGACCAGGCGGATGCCGCACGGCAGTACAGATGTTTCGATCAACGACGGCGCGAACGCCCACGCGAGGGTCGGTTGCCGCCGGGGCGGTCACCGCGATCGCCGCCACGGTCGTTCCCGCCGTCACCCGCACCAGGACCGAGGTCGCCCAGGTCCGCCACCAGCTCGGCCTCGAAGGCGTCCTCGAACGAGGAGCCGTCGGCCGTCCGGGCCGGTGCGGGCGACGAACCCGAAGACGAGCCGGAGCCAGACGCAGACGAGGACGAGGAGCCGGCGTCGCCGTTGGACGAGCCGTTGGACGAGCCGCCGCCCGAGCGCGAGCCGCCGCCGAGCCGAGCCGAGCCGCCGCCCGAGCCCCCGGACGAGCCGCCACCCTCAGGGGCGGAGGCCAGTGACAGCGACACCTTGCCCTGCGGGTCGATGTCGTCGACCCGGACCTCGACGGCCTGGCCCAGCGTCAACACGTCCTCGACGTTGTTGATCCGCTTGCCACCCGCCAAGGACGACAGCTTCGAGATGTGCAGCAGACCGTCGCGGCCCGGCAGCACGTTCACGAACGCACCGAACTTGGTGATGTTGACCACCCGGCCCGGGTAGACCGCGCCGACGTCGGCGGTGGGCGGGTCGAGGATCAACGAAATCCGGCGACGGGCCTCTTCGACCGCATTGCCGTCCTTGGCGCCGATCGTCACCGTGCCGACCACTCCGTCGTCGTCGACGGCGATGTCCGCACCGGTCTCCTGCTGCAGGGTGTTGATGACCTTGCCCTTGGGCCCGATGACCTCGCCGATTTTGTCGATCGGGATCTCCATGGAGACGATCTTCGGCGCGCTGGCGGCCACGTGGTCACGCGGCTCGGCGATGGCGCCGGCCATGACGTCGAGGATCTTGAGCCGGGCTTCCTTGGCCTGCAGCAGCGCCTTGGCCAACACGTCCGCCGGCAGGCCGGCGATCTTGGTGTCGAGCTGGAGCGCCGTCACGGCGTCGGCCGTCCCGGCCACCTTGAAGTCCATGTCGCCGAAGGCGTCTTCGGAGCCGAGGATGTCGGTCAGCGTCACGTACTTGCCCTCGTCGTAGACGAGGCCCATGGCGATGCCCGCCACCGGCGCCCGCAGGGGCACACCGGCCGCCATCAGCGACAGCGTCGAACCGCAGACCGACGCCATGGAGGTGGAGCCGTTCGAAGCCAGCACGTCGGACACCACACGCAAGGTGTAGGAGAAATCCTCGACGGGCGGCACGACCGGCAACAGCGCCCGCTCGGCCAGGAGGCCGTGCCCGATCTCCCGGCGCTTCGGACCGCGCATGAAGCCGGTCTCACCCGTCGAGAAGGGCGGGAAGTTGTAGTGGTGCATGTAGCGCTTGTGGTCAACGGGCGTGATGGTGTCGAGCTGCTGCTGCATGCGGGGCATGCCGAGCGTCGTGACGTTGAGCACCTGGGTCTCGCCGCGCTGGAAGAGCGCCGAGCCGTGCGCCGTCGGGAGCAGGTCGATCTCGGCCGAGAGCGGGCGGATGTCGGCGATGCCACGGCCGTCCACGCGGATGCCGTCTTCGACGATGCTCTTGCGCACCAGCTTCTTGGTCAGCGAGCGGATGGCCCCCTTGACCTCACCCGGCCGGTCGGCGAACTCGTCGCCGAGGGCGGCGCGGATCTCCTCGCCGGCGGCGTCGAGCGCGGCGTTGCGCTCGGCCTTGCTCCGGACCAGGTTGGCCTTGGCGATGGGGTCGGTCCCGACCGCCTCCACCCGGGCCCAGACGTCGTCCTGGTAGTCGGTGAACGTGGAGAAGGCGATGGTCTCAATGGGGCCGCGCTCCGCCGTGTAGGCCTCGACGAGGCGGCGTTGCAGGTTGATGGCCTCACGGATCCACGTCTTGGCCGCATCGAGGCCCGACGCCAGGACTTCCTCGGTCACCTTCGGGGCACCGTCGTCGTAGTAGGACCACGACTTCTCGGTCCCGCCCGCCTCGACCATCATGATGGCGATGTCGGTGTCGGCGTCCTCGGTGAGGGCACGGCCGGCCACGACGAGCTCGAAGGTCGACTCCTCGCCTTCCTCGAACGTGGGGTGGGGGATCCAGGTGCCTTCGGTCGTGAAGGCGACCCGGACGGCACCGATCGGACCGTCGAAGGGGATGCCCGAGAGCATCAGGGCGGCCGAGGACGCGTTGATGGCCAGCACGTCGTGCGGGTTCACCTGGTCGGCGCCGATGATCGTGCCGACGACGTGGACCTCGTTGCGGAACCCGTCGGGGAACGACGGCCGCAGCGGGCGGTCGATCAGGCGGCAGGTCAGGATCGCCTGGTCCGAGCTCTTGCCCTCGCGACGGAAGAACGAGCCCGGGATTTTGCCGGCGGCGTACGTCCGCTCCTCAATGTCGACGGTCAGCGGGAAGAAGTCCGCCCCCTCGCGCACGTGCCGGGCTGCCGTGGCCGTGGCCAGCAGGACGGTGTCACCGATGCGGGCCACGACGGCCCCGTCGGCAAGTTGGGCGAGTTTCCCCGCCTCGAATGACATGGTTCGGTCGGTCCCGCTGATCGGGGCCGACACGGAAATGGCGTCAGCCATGATGCTCCTCGTGTCTCGGGGGCATCTTCGTTTCTGGTTCCCAGTGGTCGACCACCTCGAACCCGAAGTGACCGGCCACTGGCAGCCAGGTGGCTGAAGATGCCCGGTTCTGTGGGTGCTGCCGCTACCTTCTGATGCCGAGTCGGCTGATGATGGTGCGGTAGCGCTCGACGTCGTTCTTGCGGACGTAATCGAGCAGCCGACGGCGCTGGCCGATGAGCTTCATCAGGCCGCGCCGGGTGTGGTGGTCCCCCTTGTGCTCCTTCAGGTGCTCAGTCAGGTGGTTGATCCGGCCCGACAACAGGGCTATCTGCACCTCGGGAGAGCCGGTGTCACTTTCGTGCAACCGGTACTCGGAGATGGTGGCCTGCGTGTCGGGCATGAAGAAAGAACCTCGAAGAGCTTGTCGGAGTGTGGCGGGAACCTCTCCCAGCCGGCACCAATCGTAGCAGCCGGCCGCTGATCTGGGGTGATCAGGCCTGATGGAGGCAAATCAGAGAGGTTCGGTCGAGGCGAGCACCTTCTCGGTGGCTTCGACGTCGGCCCGCATCTGGGCGATCAGGGCCTCCACGGAGTCGAATCGCTGCTCGTCCCGCAGCCGGTGGGCGAACGAGACCCGGGCCGGCTCCCCGTAGAGGTCGCCGTCGAAATGGAGCAGATAGGCCTCCACCAGGACCTCGGCGGTGCCCGGCTCGTAGAAGGTCGGGCGGCGGCCGACATTGATGGCTGCCTGGTGGAGCGAACCGTCAGCCCGCCGGTAGTGCCCGGCGTAGACGGCATCGGCGGGCAGGGCAATATCGTCGGCCACGGCCAGGTTGGCGGTCGGGAAGCCCAGCTCAGGACCACCGCGCCCGTCGCCGTGCACCACGACGCCCCGCACCTCGTGGGGCCGCCCGAGCAGTTGGGCCGCCTCCTCGACGTCGCCCTCGGCCAGGAGCCCACGGATGCGGGTCGAGGACACGGCGTCGTGCCCGTCCCCGGTGAGCCCGACCCCGACGACCTCGAAGCCGTAGTGGCCGCCGAGGCGCCGGAGCAGCTCGACGTTGCCCCGGCGACCGTGGCCGAAATGGAAGTCCTCGCCCACGACGACCAGCCGGGCGGACAGCTGGTCGACGAGCACCTCCTTGACGAAGTCCTCGGCCGACTCCTCGGCCCGGGCCAGGTCGAAGGGGATGACCAGGGTGCGGTCGATGCCGCAGTCGGCCAGCAGCTCGAGCTTCTGCTCCAGACCGGTGAGCTGCTTGGGCGCCGACTCGGGGCGCACCACGGCGGCGGGGTGGCGGTCGAAAGTGACGACGACCGTGGACAGGTCGGCGGCCGCGGCCCGCGCCGACAGGTCGCGCAGCAGGGCGCGGTGCCCGAGGTGGACCCCGTCGTAGGCCCCGATCGTGACGGCGGTTCCCTCACCAGGCGGCATCGCGACCGAGGGTAGTCGGGCGTCCGTCACTCGCCGGTCTGGCCGCTGCCGCCGGATGGCCCGGTCGGGCCGGCGAGCACCACCGCGGGGCGGATGCGGTCGCTCCCCGTCGCCTCGTAGACGGCGAGGAGCTCCCCCGCCTCGTCGAGCATGGCCCAGGGACCGTCGCCCCCGGCGCCGAGGGGGACGCGGTCGAGGGGCAGACCCGTGCGGATGGAGGCCGCGGCGTCGGGCGGCACGGTCACGGTGTCCAGGTCGCGCATGGCCTGCGCCGGGGTCAGGACGTCGTCGGGGCCGATGGCGTCGAGTGGGTGCATGTCGGATTGGCCGAACGAGCCGATGCGGGTGCGGCGCAGGTTCGTGACATAGGCGTCGCCGCCGAGCGCCCGCCCGAGGTCCTGCGCCAGCACGCGGATGTACGTCCCGGACGAGCACACCACCTCGGCCCGGTAGACGCCCGGCTGCGACGGGTCGGGCGCGGTGTCGAAGCGGGTCACGGTGACCGTGCGGGCGGGGCGTTCGACTTCGACACCCTGGCGGGCCAGCTCGTGCAGTCGTCGGCCGCCCACCTTCACGGCCGACACCATCGGCGGCACCTGCTCTATTTCGCCTGTCAGCCCGGCCGCAGCGCCAGCCACGTCGTCCGGCGTGACGTGGGTCATGTCGTAGGTGGCGAGGACCTCTCCGGAGGCATCGAGGGTGGATGTCGCCGTTCCCAGCACAATGTCCGTCGTGTAGGTCTTGGGCAGCGCCGTGAGGAAGCGCATCAGGCGGGTCGCACGGCCCAGTCCGACGAGCAGGACGCCCGTGGCGTCGGGGTCGAGCGTGCCGGCGTGGCCCACCCTGCGCTGGCCGAAGATGCGGCGGCACCGGGCCACCACATCGTGCGAGGTCCAGCCGGCCTCCTTGTCGATGACCACCAGGCCGGTGATGGCTGGCGCTCGCGGTCACGACTCCTCGGCCGGGGACTCCCCCTCGTGCGGGTCGTGCGGGTCTTGCGGGTCGTGCGGGTCTTGCAGGCCACGCAGCAGCTCCTCGACCCGGGAGCCCGCCGCAATGGCCGGGTCGGCCTTGAAGGTGAGACGGGGCGTGCGCTTCATCGTCATCTGCGCACCGACAGTGCGCTGCAGACGTACCCGGCGCTCCTCGAGCACCACTGCCGTTGCCTCCTCGAGAGTGGCGAGATACACCGTGGCCGTCCGCATGTCGGGTGCCACGTCGACCGAGGTCACGGTCACCATGGGCAGTTCGTCGGCATCGGCCAACCGCTCCAGCTCCTCGGCCAGCACCTGCCGTAACACCTGGTTGACCCGCAACGCCCGCGGGTATGTGGCTGTGCGCCGTCTCACCGCTTCAGCTCCTTACTGGAAACAAGCACCGCTGGAAAGCACCGCTGGAAACAGCCACCGCCCGACCCGGCTGACGCCGGGCACAAGAGCGCCGGATCAGGTCCTGGCGATCTCGCGTTCGTCGTAGGTCTCAATGATGTCGCCGTCCTTCAAGTCCTGGAAGTCCGACAGCCCGATACCGCACTCGAAGCCCGCAGCCACCTCACGCACGTCGTCCTTGAAGCGGCGCAGGGAGTTGATGGCGCCCTTCCAAATGATCGTGCCGTCGCGCAGGAAGCGGACCTTCGAGCCGCGGGTGATCTTGCCGTCGCGCACGTAGCACCCGGCCACGGCGCCGATCCGCGGGACGCGGAACACCTCGCGCACCTGGGCTTCGCCCGTGACGACTTCCTCGTAGAGCGGTGAGAGCAGGCCGAGCATGGCCGCCTCAATGTCCTCCAAGAGCTTGTAGATGATTTCGTAGGTGCGGATCTCGACGTCGGACGACTCGGCCAGGTCGCGCGAGCGCTTGTCCGGGCGCACGTTGAACCCGATGATGGTCGCGTTCGAGGCGGCCGCCAGCTGCACGTCGTTCTCCGTGATGCCGCCGATGCCGCGCAGGACGAAGCTCAGCTTCACGTCTTCGCGTTCGAGCCGCTTGAGCGAATCGGTCACCGCTTCCAACGAGCCCTGCACGTCTGCCTTCAGCACAATGTTCAACGTGGCTGTTTCGCCGCGCGAAATCTGCTCGAAGAGGTCCTCGAGCTTGGCTCCGGCCGCCGCGGCCACCGGCTTGTGTCCCGACAGACGGAAGCGCTGCACTCTGGCCTCGCCGAGCGTGCGGGCCCGGGCCAGGTCCTTGGCGCCGCGCATTTCGTCTCCGGCATGCGGAGGCTCCGAGAAGCCCAGCACCTGCACGGGCGTCGAGGGCAACGCCTCCTTGATGTGGTCGCCCCGGTCGTCGACCAGCGCCTTGACCTTGCCCCAGGCCGGCCCGGCCACGACAGGGTCGCCGACCCGCAGGGTGCCCTGCTGCACAATGACGGTGGCCACCGGGCCCCGCCCGGCCTCCAAGTTGGCCTCCAGCACGACCCCGCGGGCCTCGCCTTCGACCCGTGCCGTCAGCTCCTCCAGCTCGGCCACGAGCACAATCTGCTCGAGCAGGGTGTCAATGCCGGTCCCTTGCAGTGCGGAGACCTCGACGACAATGGTGTCGCCGCCCCAGGCTTCGGGCACCAGCTCGCGCTCGGAGAGCTGCTGCAGGACACGCGACGAGTCGGCATCGGGCCGGTCCATCTTGTTGACCGCCACAATGATCGGGACGTCGGCCGCCTTGGCGTGGTCGATCGCCTCGATGGTCTGGGGCATCACACCGTCGTCGGCCGCCACCACCAGGATCACGATGTCGGTGGCTTCGGCCCCACGGGCGCGCATGGCCGTGAAGGCGGCGTGGCCCGGGGTGTCGATGAACGTGATGCGCTGGTCGTTCCACACGACCTGGTAGGCGCCGATGTGCTGGGTGATGCCGCCGGCCTCCCCCGCCACGACGTCAGTCGAGCGGATGCGGTCGAGCAGCAGCGTCTTGCCGTGGTCGACGTGGCCCATGACGGTGACGACGGGGGGACGGGGACGCTGATCGGAGTCGTCCTCTTCGTCCTCGTCCTCGAAGTAACGGGCCAGCAGTTCGGCCTCTTGCTCCTCGCCGGGGTCGACCAGGCGGATTTCGGCGCCGATCTCGGCCCCGAAGAGCTCGATCATGTCGTCGGTCAGCGACTGCGTCGCCATGACCATCTCGCCCTGCAGCAACAAGAAGCGCACGATGTCGCCGGCGCTGCGGTTCAGCTTGGGCCCGAGGTCACGGGCCGTCGAACCGCGCTCGATGATGATTTCGCCGTCGGGGACGGGCGCCGTCGAGGGCTGGTACGTGGTCAGTTGCGTCGGCTCCAGCTCTTCGAGATTGCGCCGGCGTCGACGGGCCCGCCGCTGCGGGGGGCGCCGCCCCGGCATGCCGCCACGACCTCCTGGCGGCGGTGCACCGGTTGGGGCTCCACCGCCGGGTCGGCCCGCGAAGCCGCCACCGCCGCCGGAGGGACGACCTCCGTAGCCACCACCGGCAGGACCACCGGTCCCGGCGGGACGGCCGGCACCACCGGCGGGACGACCGCCGGTGCGCTGCGGGTAGGAACCACCGGGACGTGAGGGGGGCGCGCTGGCCCGACGCCCACCCATGCCGGGCGGAGGCGGAATCGGCCGACCACTGGGACCGAGCGGCGGGCGTGTTCCCGGCGGAGGGGGTACGGGCTTGCCCGAAGGACTGAGCGGCGGCCGGGTGGCATGTGAGGGTGCCGCAGCGTCCGTCGGGGCTGCAGCCGGGAGCCTCGGCGGTGGCCGGTGCCTCGGTCGGGGCGGGGGTCGCCGGCGCGGCCGTCGCAGGCGGTGCGGCCGGTGAGGGTGACGCCACGGGTGCCGCCGGGGCTGCGGCCGCAGCAGGGGCCGGGCCTGCAGCGGCAGGGGCGGAGGCGGGAGCGGGCGGGGCTGCCGGTCGGGCGGTAGCAGGAGCCGGCGTGGGGCGGGCCACCGCCGGAGACTGCGCCGGTCGGGACGGAGCGGGAGCCTGTGCCGGGGCGGACTGCGCGGCCGGAGCCGAAGACGGCGAAGGCGCGGCCGGAGGCGGCGTCGGGCGACTGCTGCTGATCAGGCGTGGCGAGCGAGCCGGCGGTTCGGTGGTGGCCGGGGCGTCGACCCTGCCCCCTGCGGCAGCGGCGGCCGGAGCCGACGCCGGGCGGGCGGGCGCGCTGCTCGCCCCTGTGCCGCTCGAGACCGAGGTGAGTGGTCGCCGCGGCGCCTCGCCGGCTCCGCCATCGTCCCCTCCCGGGGCGGGGGCGGCCGACTTGGTGGCCTTGGCCGCCTTCTTCGCCGGGGCGGGCTCGTCGGGCTGGACGGGGCGGCGCAGGCCCTCGGCGTCGGCCTTACGGCGGACGCGGTCGGCCTGCGCGTCCTCAATGGAGGACGAGTGACTCTTGACTCCGATCCCGAGGGAAAGGGCCAGCTCCAGCCCCTCCTTATTGGAGAGACCGAGCTCTTTGGCCAGCTCATAGACGCGAATCTTCTTCGGCAAGTGGTTCTCTTTGTCCTTGTTTTGTGTTGGGGCGCGGCGTCAACCCAGCCCCCTATCCTCGCACATCAGGTGCAGTGCGCCCCCACGCCTTGCCCAGGTGTGTCAGCAACTGCTCCAGGTCGTCGGCCCCGATGGCCGTCCTGAAGGCCCGTTCGAAGCCGTGCCGGCGCACCGAATCGTCCAGGCAGCCGGGGGAGTCCCGGCACAGCCAGGCCCCTCGACCCGCACCGTGCCTGTCCTCCGACAGGGCCCCGCCCGGAAGCCGGACGATTCGGATCAGCTGGTCGGCCGGCAGGGCATTCCGGCAACCGACACAGGTCCGTGTCGGCGTTATGCCTCCGCCTCTTCGGACACCTCGGTGACCGCGGAGACCTCCTCGACGACGCCGTCCTTGGCCACCACCACGACCTCTTCGACGGTGACCTCACCTTCGGCGGACTCGGTCACCGCGACGTCGTCAAGAATGACCTCCCCGTCAGGAGCCTCGGTCACCACGACGTCTTCGACAGTGACCGCTCCATCGGCTGACTCCGTCACCGCGACAACCTCTTCAGAGGGGTCCTCGGCCTGATGGGTCCACTCCGAGGCCGACATGGCCTCGCCGCCCTCGGCCGGCTTCCAGACCAGTTCGCCCTTCTCGTCCTCGACCCACTCGCCTTCGGCCCAGTCCTCCCCGCCGTAGCCGGCCTCTTCCTCGGCCAGCTGGGTCTCGCTCTTGATGTCGATGCGCCACCCCGTCAGACGCGCCGCCAGGCGGGCGTTCTGCCCTTCCTTGCCGATGGCCAAGGAGAGCTGGAAGTCGCTCACGATGACGGTGGCGGTGCCGGTCTCCTCGTCGAGGCGCACCTCCCGCACGCGCGCCGGAGCCAACGCGTTCTGAATGAGCTCGACGGGGTCGTCCGAGAAGGGGACGACGTCGACGCGCTCACCGCGCAGCTCGTTGGTCACCATCCGCACCCTCGAACCGCGTGCTCCAACACAGGCGCCGACCGGGTCGACGTTGGGGTCGTTGGACCACACGGCGATTTTGGTGCGGTGACCCGGCTCACGAGCCGCCGCCTTGATCTCGACCACGCCGGAGCCGATTTCGGGCACTTCGAGCTCGAAGAGCCGCTTGATCAGACCGGGGTGGGTCCGGCTGACGACGATCTGCGGACCCTTGGTGGTCTTGCGCACCTCGACGATGTACGCCTTGAGGCGGGCGCCGTGCTCGTAGCGCTCGTAGGAGACCTGCTCGGCCTGGGGCAGCAGGGCCTCGACCTTGCCCAGGTCGAGCAAGGTGTAGCGGTTGTCGGTCTGCTGCACAATGCCGGTGACGATGTCGCCCTCACGCCCGGCGTACTCCTCGTACTTCATGTCCCGCTCGACCTCGCGGATGCGCTGCAGAATCACCTGCTTCGCCGTCTGGGCGGCAATGCGCCCGAAGTCGTCGGGCGTGTCGTCCCACTCGCGTACGACCTCGCCCTCCTCGTTGAGCTCCTGCCCGTAGACGCGGATCTCGCCCGAGTCGGGGTCGATGGTGACGACCGCTTCCTCGGCCGCGTCGGGGCGGCGCTTGTAGGCCGCCACCAGCGCGTTGGCGAGGGCGTCAAGCAGCGTCTCGACCGAGATCCCCTTGTCGCGCGCGATCTGACCCAGCGCGTCCAGGAATTCGAAATTGGTCTTGCTCATTGCCGCTTCACCCTCTCGCTCTTCTCGTTCTTCTCGTTCTTCTCGCTCTTCTCGTTCTTCGTCTTCCGGGGCTCGGGCCCCCACTCGAACACCGTGCGCGCCCGCTCAATCTGGTCGTAGGCGATGCGCAGCTCGCCGTCGGGCACTTCGGGACCGACCAGCGTGCAGCCCGTCTCGTCCGATCGCTCGAGCGTCCCGGTCACCCGCCGCACGTCCGCCGTCCCGGCGTTGATCCGGACCGTCACCTTCTCCCCCACCGCTCCGGCGAAATGCGCCGGGGTGCGGAGCCGCCGCTCGAGCCCGGGGCTCGACACGGACAACGTGTAGCGGCCAGGAAAAGGATCGATCTCGTCGAGGGCGGCCGAGACGTCCCGGGTGGCCTCACCCAGCTCGTCGAGGTTGATGCCCCCCTCGCGATTGACGAACACCGTCAGCTGGGCCCCGTTCAGCTCTACGTCGACCAGATCGACGCCGCGGGCCTGGAGGATCGGCGCCAGCGCGTTCGTCAGCGTGTCCGTGCTGCTGCCACTGCTGCGCATGGCCGTCACCTCCTCTCCTGGTCGTGATCCTGATCATCGTCCTGACATGTCCCCGCAAAGCGAAAGCGTGGGCCGCAGCCCACGCTTCAACGAGGTACTGATCTTCAAAAATGGACAGCAGAAGGGATTATAGCAATTCTGGGACTAATAGGACCGGGCCACAACGGCCACGAGGTCGTCCTCGAGGTCCCCGGGTTCGGCCAGCGAGCCGTCGGGCCGCTGCAGGCACCGGATCGACAGCGCCTTCTGGGCCAGGCGGTCCTCCCCGTCGGGACCGAGCGCACCCAGAGCGACCCGGGCGAAGCCGACGAGGCCCGCCTCGGTGGCCTCCTCCAGTGACCCGGCATCCACCGTCCTGGCGTCGCGGGCCGCCGTGGCCTCGGCCAGAAGGTCGGGCCCGACCGCCTGCAAAATGGCGGAGACCGTCGCGGCGACGGCGCCCAGAGCGACGTTCTGCTTCTCGCGGGTATGGCGGGTGACGACGGTCACATTGCCCTCGGCCAGGTCGCGGGGGCCGACTTCGACCCGGACCGGGACGCCTTTGAGCTCCCAGGCCACGCTGCGCCGGCCGAAGCTGGTGTCGGTGCGGGTATCGAGGCGGACCCGGTGCCCCGCCGCCGTGAGCTCGGCCACCAGCGCCCCGGCCGCCGCTCCCACCTCGGGGCTGTCCTTGACCACCAGCACAACGACCTCTGACGGGGCGAGGGCCGGAGGCAGGCGCAGCCCGAAGTCGTCACCGTGGGCCATGACGAGCGCGCCGATGAGACGGGTCGACACGCCCCACGACGTCTGCCACACGTATTCCTGCGTCCCCGAGTCGTTGGCGTAGGTGATGTCGAAGGCGCGGGCGAAGTTCTGGCCGAGCTCGTGGCTCGTGCCCATCTGCAGCGCCTTGCCGTCGCCCATCATCCCCTCGGTCGTCCAGGTCTGGGTGGCCCCGGCGAAGCGCTCGCGTGCCGTCTTGTGGCCCGTGAGCACCGGCACGCTCAATACGTCGACCATCGTCTCGCGGTAGACGTCCTTGAGGATGCGCAGCGCGTAGGCGCGGGCATCGTCCTCGGTGGCGTGGGCGGTGTGCCCCTCTTGCCACAAGAACTCGGTCGTGCGCAGGAAGAGGCGGGGGCGTAACTCCCAACGCACGACGTTGGCCCACTGGTTGACGAGCAGCGGCAGGTCGCGGTGGCTCTGCACCCACTTGGAGAAGAAGCTGTTGATCACGGTCTCGCTGGTGGGTCGGACGACGAGCGGCTCCTCGAGCTCCTTGCCGCCGCCGTGGGTCACCACGGCGAGCTCGGGGGCGAAACCTTCGACGTGCTCGGCCTCGAGCTTCAGGAAGGACTCGGGGATGAAGAGCGGGAAGTAGGCGTTCTCGGCACCGGCCGCCTTAATGCGGCGATCGAGCTCGGCCTGCATGAACTCCCAAATGCCGTAGCCCCAGGGCCGGATGACCATGGTGCCGCGGGCGGGGCCGTTGTCCGCCATTTCGGCGCCGGCGATCACCTCTTGGTACCAGCGCGGGAAGTCCTCCTCGCGCGTGACGATCGCACCCTTGGCCATGGGTGCGCAGGCTAGTTGTCCGACTCCGTCTCGCTGTGACGACGGATGATCTCGATCTTCGCGGCGGCGTGATTGGGATCGGCTCCCGTCGAGTCGAGCAGGGCGCGCCGGTCGGCCTCCGCCTCGGCCTCGGCGCTCTCGTCGGCCTGGGCCAGGCGAGCCTCGACCCCTTCGGCCACCAGACGCTCCGCCTCGTCGACCAGCGCCCGCACCATGTCCGCCTCGGGGACGACGCGGATGATCTTGCCGCGGATGAACAGGTGGCCCTTCTGCTTGCCTGCCGCAATGCCGATGTCGGCCTCGCGCGCCTCGCCGGGCCCGTTGACCACGCAGCCCATGACCGCCACCTGAATCGGCAGGTTGAGCTTCTCGAGGGCCTCCTGGGCCTCCTTGGCCACGGCGATGACGTCGACCTGGGCCCGGCCGCACGACGGGCAGGCGATGAGGTCGAGACCCTTGCGCTCCCTCAGACCGAGCGATTCCAGCAGCTGGCGTCCGGCCCGGGCCTCTTCGACCGGGTCCGCCGTCAGGGAGAACCGGATGGTGTCGCCGATGCCCTCGGCCAGCAGGGTGGCGATGCCGGCGGTGCCCTTGACCAGGCCGGCCGGCGGTGGGCCGGCCTCGGTCACGCCGAGGTGCAGCGGGTGGTCGAAGGTCTCCGAGGCCAGCCGGTAGGCCGCGATCATGAGCGCCACCGAGGAGGCCTTGACGGAGATCTTCACGTCGGTGAAGTCGACCTCCTCGAAGAAGGCCAGTTCGTTGCGGGCCGACTCGACCAGTGCCTCGGGTGTGGCGCCGCCGTACTTCTTGTAGAGGTCGGGGTGCAGCGACCCGGCGTTGACCCCGATACGGATGGGCACCCCGCGGTCGCGCGCCTCGGCGGCCACCTGCTTGATCTCGGCTTCCTTGCGCAGGTTGCCCGGATTGAGGCGCAGGCCCTGCACGCCGGCCTCGAGCGCGGCCAGGGCCATTTCGTGGTGGAAGTGGATGTCGGCCACAATCGGCACCGGCGAGCGCGGGACGATGTGAGCCAGGCCCTCCGCCGCCGCCTCCTCGTTGCAGGTGCAGCGCACAATGTCGGCGCCCGCCGCGGCCAATGCGTAGATCTGGGCCAGGGTGCCGTCGACGTCCGCCGTCTTGGTCGTCGTCATCGACTGCACGCTGACCGGCGCGCCGTCGCCGATGGGCACCCCACCGAGCGTGATGCGACGGGTCGGGCGGCGCGGTGTCAGGAGCGAGGAGGAGAGCTCCACGGTCAGTGCGGTATCTGGAGCGGATGCGTGATGTCGAGGAAGATGCCGGCGAAGACGAAGATCAAGAGGAACGCGATGAAGGCCGCCGCAATGGGGAACAGCTTGGTGATGTCGGCCCGGTAGTAGGGCTGTCCCTTCTTGGTACGGATCCACTCGTAGGCCGCCACGGCGACATGGCCGCCGTCGAGCGGGATCATCGGCAGCATGTTCAGGATGCCGAACACGATGTTGATGGCGATCAGCAGCATGAGCAGGGCCGCCAGGCCCGCTTGCTCGGACTGCGCCCCGAGGCTGGTGATGCCGATCAGCGAGACCGGACGGGCGGCCGAGCCCGGGTTGTTCACCGCGCTCTGGGCGTCCTTCGAGTTGGTCACCTGGTGGTAGATGGAGGCCAGGCCACTCGGTGAGAAGGTCTGACCGAGCCCGACAACCTCTTGATCCGTGACCGACCACATCGTCGAGAGCGCCGCACCGGGAGTGTCCAGCGCCGAAACGGACTTCGTTTCGTACCCTCCGGTCGTGAAGCCGAGGTAGCCGTGATCGGCCAACGACTTGCCGTCGACGTTGATCCCCTGGCCGCTCTCGGGCGTGGCCGTCAGATGGATGAGCTTGCCGTCGCGCTCGACGCCGAGGGTCAGTTGCTTGCCCGTGTTGCGGCCGATGATGGACGTGGCGGATTCGGGGCCGGTAAACGCTTTGCCGTCGATGGAGACGATCACGTCTCCGGCCTTGAGGCCCGCCACAGCGGCCGGCGTGGTCCGGCCGGCCCAGTGGTCGAGGTTGTGGACCTTCACGTTGTTGGTCGACTGCCCGAAGGTGAGGACCAGGATGATGGCCAGGACGAAGGCGATGAGGAAGTGCATGGCGGAGCCCGCCGAGGCCACGATGATCCGCTGGTGGAACGGCTGCTGGCGGTAGGCCCGGGCCTCGTCCTCCTCGGGCACCTCTTCGGTGGAGGTGAACCCGATGATCCGCACGTAGCCGCCGGCGGGGATGGCCTTGACCCCGTACTCGGTCTCGCCCTTGCGGAAGGACCACAACCGGGGCCCGAAGCCGACGAAGTATTCGGTCACCTTCATGCCGGCCCGCTTGGCCGTGATGAAGTGACCGAACTCGTGCAGCATCACGATGGCGAAGAGGATGGCGATGAACAGCAGCAGGTAGCCCCAGCCCAGGGCGATGAAGGCCACCGTGATGAGGGCGAGGGCGACGAGGAGCTGGATCACCCGGGTCGGGTTGGCTTCCTCGGCGGTTGGTTCGGGCTCCAGAGGCGCGTCCGCCGCGGGCGCCTCCTTCTCCGTGAGCGTCATAGCAGCCCTAACGCTACCGGCCCCCGCCCAGGTCCAGGCGTCGGTCCAGCGCCAGGCGGGCCCGGGCCCGGGCGGCCGCATCGGCCGCCAGCACGGCGTCCACCTCGTCCACCTGGTCGTCGACCCATCCCTCCATCGTCTCTGCGACCACCTCGGCGATGCCGCCCCACGGCAGGGCGTTACCCAGGAAGGCCTCGACTGCGACCTCATTGGCGGCGCTGAGCCAGGCCGGGGCCGAGCCGCCACGGCGGCCTGCCTCATAGGCCAGGTCGATGCAGCCGAAGACGGCACGGTCGGGTGGTTCGAAGGTCAGGGTCGCCGCGCTGGACCAGTCGAGGGCGCCGAACGGGGTGGCCACCCGGTCGGGCCAGCCCAGCGCGTACCCGATGGGCAGGCGCATGTCGGGGTTCGACAGCTGGGCCAGCGTCGACCCGTCCCGCAGCTCCACCATGGAGTGCACGATCGACTGGGGGTGCACGACGATGTCGATCCGGTCGTACCCGATGCCGAAAAGCTCGTGCGCCTCAATCACCTCGAGGCCCTTGTTCATGAGGGTCGACGAATCGATGGTGATCTTCGGCCCCATGGACCACGTCGGGTGGGCCAGCGCTTCGGCCACGGTGACGGCGTCGAGCCGTTCGGCCGTCCAGCCGCGGAAGGGACCGCCCGACGCGGTGAGCAGCAGGCGGGCCACGTCGGTGCTGGCGTGCACCGCGGCCAGGCACTGGTGCACGGCGCAGTGCTCGGAGTCCACCGGGACGATTTCGGCTCCCGGCGTTCGGCGTGCCTTTTGTACGACGGGAGCGCCGGCGATCAGCGACTCCTTGTTGGCCAGCGCCAGGCGCTTGCCGGCCTCGAGCGCGGCCATGGTGACCGGCAGGCCGGCGAAGCCCACCACGGCGTTGAGCACGACGTCGGCGCCCTGCGCGGCGGCGACCATGCCCTCCTCGCCGACCATGACCTCGATGCCGGCCGGGACGCCGTCACGCACCTCCTTGTAGCGACCAGGGTCTCCGATGACGACGAGCGCGGGACCGAAGGCGGCTGCCTGGGCGAGGAGCTCCTCCACAGAGCGCTGGGCCGCCAGCGCGTGCACGCGGAAGCGTTCGGGCTCCGTGCGGATGACGTCGAGCGCCTGGGTACCGACGGACCCGGTGGAGCCCATCAGGCTGACCGTGCGCACGAGCGGTCAGCTCACCCGAGGTGCATCGCCTTGACCACGAAATACGTGGCCGGCATGACGAACAGCAGCCCGTCGACCCGGTCGAGGACGCCGCCGTGGCCGGGCAGCAGCCGTCCCATGTCCTTGAGCCCCAGATGCCGCTTGATCATCGACTGGGACAAGTCGCCGAGCGGCGCCACGATCGCGACGACCACGCCGAAGATCGCCGCCTTGCCCACCGTCCAGGGATGGATGAAGTGGACGACGACGACCGCGACCAGGATGGCCGCCACGGCGCCGCCGATGAGCCCTTCCCAGCTCTTGTTCGGACTGATGGACGGGGCCAGCTGATGGCGGCCCATGGCCGCACCGACCAGCAGGGAGGCCACGTCGTCGGCCACCGTCACGATGACGGCGGCCAGCAGGAAGGCGATCCCGTGGCGGTCCGGGAAGAGGTTCGGATTGAGCAACAGCGCGGCGAAGGAGCCGAAGGCGCCGATCCAGACGAAGACGAAGACGGTCGACGAAATGCCCGACACCGGCTCGGCGGCCGGCTCCACACGGGCCAGGTACCAGATGAAGGAGCCGACGACGAGCAGCACGAGCACGAGCGGCAGCGCCGCCACGCCCTTGTTGTACGTCTCGATCAGGAGCGACAGGACGGCAACCAGGCCGAGCAGCGTGGCCGGGTGGTACTGGGCCCGCCGGAACGCGGCGTAGGCCTCGGCCGTCGCCAGCAGAACGACGATGCAGACGATGACCATGCTGGCCACCGTGCCGGCGGCGAAGCAGGCCAGCGCAATGGCACCGAGCAACACACCCGAACCGATGGCGACGCGCATGTCGCGTCCGGTGGTTCCGGCCGTGCCGGCGGTGCTGACGTTGCCGGTGCGGGCGGTGCTGCCGTTGCTCCGGCTGGTGCGGGCGGCACGGGGCTTGGGCTCGGGTGCCTGCGGCGGCGAGAGGCGTGAGGCGGCGGCCGCGGTGGTGGCCGCAGTGACACCGACGGGCGCCCGGGGCCCGGCGTCAGCCGGCTCGAAGTCCGCTTCCCACTCGGTCTCCTGCACCAGGACGTGCTCGGGCTGGCGGGCCGCCCCGCGGCTGGCCACCGGATCGGGCTCCGGCCCGGCTCGGGAACGGGCTCGTAGCCGAAGCCCGGCTCGGGCGGGATGACCAGGGTGTCGTCGGACTCGAAGTGCCAGGGCTGGCGCTCCACGTCGACCACCTCGTCGTCCCGCTCGCCCAGGAGGGCGCCGACAGCCGGCAGGTCGTCCGAAAGCATGGAGGGCTCGAAGGCCTCTTCCTGGGCCGCCCAGTCCGTCTCCTCCTCGCGCCACATGGGCGGCGCCACCGGCTGCTCCTCGCCCATGGTGCTGTCGAGAACGGCGGGGACCTGCCCGGTGGGTGCGTCGTTCCAGTGCGGCAACTCGGGATGGTCGTCGACGACGGGACCCGTCACCTCGCGCACGGTGTCGCCGGCCGGTTCGGCACCGATGATGCGCACCCGCCCGGAGTGGTAGCTCGGCGGGTCCTCGTCGATCGCCTCCGTACCCGGACCGGTGTCGCCCTCGGCGCCCTCGTCAGGCGGGGCGTTGAAGTCGCTGAGGCCAGCGAAGCCAGTGGAGAAATCGTCCACGTCGTCTCTCTCTGTGTCATCGGGCATGGCTCGCTCCTCAGACCTGCAGCAGCTCTTGCTCTTTGTGAGCAAGCAGCTGATCGATCGCCGCTACCTGGTCCTGGGTGATCTTCTCGATTTCCTTCTCGACCCGTTCGAGCTCGTCGGTCGAGAGATCACCGTCCTTCTGTAGAGCCTCGAGCTCGTGTCGCCCCGCCCTGCGCAGGTTTCGCACAGCCACTTTCCCCTCCTCGGCCTTGTGCCGGACGACCTTCACCAGCTCCTTGCGCCTCTCCTCGGTCAACGGTGGGAAAGCCAGCCGGATCACGGTCCCATCATTGGTGGGATTAATTCCCAGGTCGGAACCCATGATGGCCTTTTCGATCGCCCCGAGCGAGCCTTTGTCGTACGGGGAGATCACCAGGAGCATGGCGTCAGGCACGCTGAAGCCGGCCAGCTGGCGCAGGGGGGTCGGTGTCCCGTAGTAGTCCACCATCAGCGGCTCGAGCAGCGCAGAGGAAGCCCGACCGGTACGGACGTTGCCCATGTCGTGGCGGACGTGATCGATGGCCTTGGCCATCTTGTCCCTGGTGTCGTCCCGGACCAGGGCCGCGAGGTCGTCGTCCATCAGCGGACCAGAGTACCGATCTCTTCGCCGCTCAGCGCCCGGGGGATGTTGCCCGGCACCATCAGGTCGAAGACCCTTATCGGCAGGTCGTTGTCCTTGCAGAAGGTGATGGCGGTGAGGTCCATCACCCGCAGGTCCTTGTTGATGACCTCCATGAACGAGATCTCCTCGTAGCGGGTCGCCGTCGGATCCAACTTGGGGTCGGCGCTGTAGACGCCGTCGACACCCGAGTGGGTCCCCTTGCAGAGGAGCTCGGCGCCGATTTCTGCCGCCCGCAGGGCCGCCGGGGTGTCCGTGGTGAAGAAGGGGTTCCCCATGCCGGCGGCGAAGACGACGATGCGGCCCTTTTCCAGGTGCCGGATGGCCCGGCGCCGGATGTAAGGCTCGGCCACCTCGGCCATGGAGAGCGCACTGAGCACCCGGGTCGGCTGGTTCTGCTGCTCGAGCGCGTCCTGCAACGCCAACGCGTTGATGACCGTCCCGAGCATGCCCATGGTGTCGGAGGTGGCGCGGTCCATGCCGCCGCTCTCCCCCGTCGTACCCCGCCAGATGTTGCCGCCGCCGACGACGACGGCGAGCTCGAGGCCACCAGCATCAATGGCGCGTGCCATTTCCTTGGCCATGCGTTCGACGGTGGCGGCATCGATCGTCTCGTCGGACGCGGCGGAGGCGAGCGCCTCCCCCGACATCTTCAGAACGATCCGGCGCGGTTCTCCCACGATCAGCAGCGCTCAGGCGCCGATGACGACCTGCGCGAACGACACAATGCGGGCAGAGCCGAGCATGCCCGCGATCGTCTGCTTTTCGTCCCGCACATAGGCCTGGTCAAGCAGCACCCTGTCCTTGAACCAGCCTGTCAGGCGGCCCTCGACGATCTTTTCCATGGCGGCTTCGGGCTTGCCCTCGTTGCGCGAGATCGTGGTCAGCGTCTCCCGCTCGGCGGCCACATCGGCCTCGGGCACTTCGTCGCGGCTCAGGTAGGTCGGCTTGGTGAAGGCGATGTGGACGGCGATGTCGTGGGCCAGCTCGTCGGTGCCACCCTCGATCACCACGGCCACCGCGTTGACGCCGCGTCCCGCCTGCAGGTGCAGGTAGGTGTCGAGCACCTGGCCGGCTTCGGCGACCAGGCGGCGGACCCGCCCGACCGAGATGTTCTCCTTCAGCGTCGCGCGCAGGCCGTCGATGGCGTCGTTCAGTTCGGCCGCGGCCTCCTCGCCCTTGGCGGCCACCAGGGCGGCCAGCTCGTTGGTGAGTGCCACGAATTCATCGGCCTTGGCCACGAAGTCCGTCTCACAACGCAGCTCGACGACCGCGGCGGCATCGCCTGCACGGGCCACGGCGACGGCGCCCTCGGATGCCTCACGATCACTCCGCTTGGCGGCGCCGGCCAGTCCTCTCTCGCGGAGCAACTTGGCGGCCTCCTCCAGATCGCCCCCCGTCTCGTCGAGTGCGTTGCGGCAGTCGAGGATGCCGGCACCGGTCATCTGGCGCAGCGTCGACACGTCCTTTGCGGTGTAGCTGGCCACGATCAGGCCACCTCGACCGGCTCGGGGCTGGCGGTCGGCGCGGAGGCAGCCGGCGCGGCAGCCGGCGCGGCCGGCGAGGCAGCCGGCACAGGCGCGGCGGCAGCGGCCGCAGCGGCTTGTGCCCGGCGGGGACGCGGCGCCGAGGACGGGCCGCTCTCCTCCGGAGCCGGAGGCGCCGTCTTGCGGCGGTGCTCGGCGATGAAGCGGCCTTCGACGACGGCGTCAGCGATGACCCGGCACATCAGCGAGCCCGAGCGGATGGCGTCGTCGTTGCCGGGGATCACGTAGTCGATCACGTCGGGGTCGCAGTTGGTGTCCACGACCGCCACCACCGGGAGCCCGAGCTTGCGGGCCTCGGTCACGGCGATGTGCTCCTTCTTCGTGTCGATGACGAACACCGCGCTGGGGAGCCGCTCGAGGTTGGCGATGCCGCCGAGGTTGCGGCTCAGCTTCTCGAGTTCGCGGGTGTGCTGCAGGGCCTCCCGCTTGGGCATGCCGTCGAAGTCGCCGGCGGCCTGCATGGCGCGCAGCTCCTGCATGCGCTTCACCCGGCCCGAGACCGTGGAGAAGTTGGTCAGCATGCCGCCGAGCCAGCGCTGGTTGACGAAGGGCATGTTGCAGGCCTCGGCGTACTCGGCCACTGGGCCCTGGGTCTGCTTCTTGGTCCCCACGAACAGAATGGTGCCGCCTCCGGCGACCAGATCCCGCACGAACGAGTAGGCGGACTCGACGCCGGTCAGCGTCTTGCGAAGATCGATGAGATAGATCCCGTTGCGCTCACCAAGAATGAAGCGCTTCATCTTCGGGTTCCATCGCCGCGTCTGATGGCCGAAATGGACTCCGGCTTCCAGAAGCTGTCGCATGGAAACGACGGCCATAGTGCTGATTCCTCCAGTCGGTTACTCCCCTGGCGCAGCGCCGCCCGATGGCGACGACCGTGGAACGCGCGCAGGTGATGTTGGTCGGTACTGCCGCCCACCCCCTGGTGGGCCCAGCCATGCTAGCCGCTGAGCGGCCCGCCGGGCCCGGGGTCCTCGCGCTCCGCGTCAGGCCCGGGGGTGCGTCTCGCCGTAGACGGAGCGCAGCCTCTCCTTGCTGACGTGCGTATACACCTGCGTGGTGGCCAGGCTGGCGTGACCCAGGAGCTCCTGGACGACCCGCAGATCGGCGCCGCCGTCGAGGAGGTGGGTGGCATAGGTGTGACGCAGGGCGTGCGGATGGGTGGGCGAGGCCGAGCGGCGGTCGAGGATGCGCCGCACGTCCCGGGGGCCGAGCCGCGCCCCCCGGCGGTTCACGAAGGCCGCCTCGGGCGGGCCCTCCATGTCGTCCCGGCCGGCGTCGAACCAGGCCCGCAACGCGTCCACCGCGGCATTGTGGATGGGCACCCGCCGCTGCTTGCTCCCCTTGCCCAGCACGGTGACCGTGCGGCCGCGCAGGTCGATATCGCCGCGATCGAGGCCGCAGAGCTCCGAGACGCGCAAGCCGGCGGCGTAGAGGAGTTCGAGGACGGCCATGTCGCGACGGTCCACCGGCGTCCCGAGTCGGCGCGTCCAGCAGCGACGTGACTTCCCCGCTCGACAGGACGCGGGGCAGGCGCCCGCCACCCGAGGGCGCCCGCAGCGAGCGGGCCGGGTCGGAGTCGAGGTGACCCTGCCGGACCTGCCAGGAGAAATAGCAGCGCAGCGCAGCCGCCTTGCGGGCGATGGTGGCCCGCGCCAGCTGTCGCGTCCCGAGGAAGGCCAGATAGCGCCGGAGCTGCAGCCGGTCGACCTCTCCGGGACCCTCGACGCCGCTGCGGGACATCCATTCGGCGAAGAGGGTGACGTCGCTGAGGTACGCCCGGCGTGTCGCGACGGCGCGGCCACCGAGCCAGGCGGAGAACCCCGGCAGATCCCAGTCCGACACGGACGCCACCGTACCGCCCCCACGCAGGGGATCCTGGGCACTAACGTCGCCGCGAGAACCTTCGGGGGGTCCGGTGGGTTCGTTGAAATGGAGGACCGATGGTCTCGAGATTTGATCGCCGCTCAGTGCTGCTGGGCGGGGCAGCGGCCGTGGCGGGCGTGGCCGGGGCGGGCGCGCTCGGCCTGGGGCTCGACGGCATCGCCGGTGCCACGACCAACGGCCCGGGCCGCAACGGCGTTTCCAAGGCGACCCCCAAGAAGGGCGGTTCGCTCGTCTTCGGCGTGGACGCCGAGGAGTCGGGCTTCGACCCGACGCAGGCCCGCTTCGACGAGGTGGGAGTCATGTACGCCCGCACCGTGTTCGACCCGCTGACCATCATTCTGGCCAACGGCGACTGGGCGCCCTACCTGGCCGAGTCCGTCGTGCCCAACGCCGACTACACCTCCTGGACGATCACCCTGCGCCCCAACGTCGTCTTCCATGACGGGACGCCGTGCAACGGCGCCGCACTGCTCACCAACATGGTGGCCCAGTCCAAGTCCCTGCTCACCGGCGTCGTGCTCAGCCCGACCCTCGTCTCCATCACCCAGACCGGCCCGCTGGCGGTCACCATCACGTTCAAGGCCCCCTGGGTCCCGTTCCCCTTCTACCTGGCCGGTGGCATCGGTGGGCAGATCGCCTACATCGCGGCGCCGTCCATGCTGTCCAATCCCAACGGCACGTCGCACCCGGTCGGCACCGGCCCCTTCGTCTTCAAGGAGTGGGTCCCCAACGACCACTTCACCGCCACGGCCAACCCGAACTACTGGCGCAAGGGCATGCCCTACCTGTCGCAGATCACCTACAAGCCGATCCCCGACGAGTCCGCCCGGGCCGAGGCGCTCAAGTCGGGCACGGTCGATCTGATCATCACCGACACCCCGCAGATCATCACGCAGTTCAAGGGCAACCACAGCTACGCCTACATCGACGACAGCACCCACGTCGCCGGCGAGCCCGACATGAACTGTGTGCAGCTCAACTGCCTGGCCAAGCCCTTCAACGACCCCAACGTCCGTCTCGCCGCCGCCATGGCCATCAACCGGCAGCAGTACGCCAAGGTCATTGACGAGGGCGTGTTGCCCGTGAGCAACGGCCTCTTCGTCCCCGGGTCCCCGTACTACTCGACGACGAAGTACCCCAAATACAACCCGAGCCAGGCCTCCAAGCTGGTCAAGGCGGCCGAGAAGACGAACGGCGGACCCATCACCTTCTCCTACGGCTCGACCAATTCGCCGGCCGCCATCCGGGCTGCCCAGTACCTGGAGCAGGCCTGGGGCCAGGTGGGCTTCCAGGTCAAGACCAACATTGTGCAGCAGAACGACACCATCAACAACGCCCTGGCCGGCAAGTACCAGGCCTTGGGCTGGCGCCAGTTCGGTGCGGTGGACCCCGACCTCAACTACATCTTCTGGAGCACGACCACCGTCAGCTCCGGAGCGTTGTCCATCAACATGGCCCGCAACGCCGACCCGACGATTGAAAAGGCCCTGCTGACCGGGCGGTCCGAGACAGACAAGCAAGTGCGCGAGACCGCGTACCAGACGGTGAACAAGCGGCTTGCCCTGGACCTGCCCTACCTGTGGACCGACCGCGCGGTCTGGGCCGTCATCGGCGACCCCACCGTGCAGAATTTCAACAACCCCACGACACCGCAGGGCCAGCCGGCCTTCGGCATGATCGGGGGTTCCATTTGGCCGACCCAGATCTGGATCAGCTAAGCCGGAGGGCGATGAGCGGGCGCATACTGGTCGTCGAGGACGACGAGCGCATTCGATCCTCCATGCGTCTCGCCTTGGAGGGCGAAGGCTACGAGGTAAGTGACGCCGCCAGCGGCGAGGAGGGCCTCGACCTGTTCGCCGAGGCCCCACCCGATGTCGCGCTCATCGACCTGATGCTGCCGGGCATGGACGGCTTCGAGTGCTGCCGCGCCCTGCGCCGGAGCAGCGCCGTGCCGATCATCATCGTCACGGCGCGCTCTGACACCCACGACGTCGTGGCCGGACTGGAGGCGGGGGCCGACGACTACGTCACCAAGCCCTTCGTGGCCAAAGAGCTGGCGGCCCGCATCCGCGCCCTCCTCCGCCGGGCCCGGCCGGCCGAGGAGGAGCCCGGCGCGCTCACCTTCGGTGACCTCCAGCTCCTGCCCGAACAGGGCGTGCTGCGCCATCTCAACGGTGAAGAAGTGCACTGCACCCGGACCGAGTTCCGCCTGCTGTGCGAGCTGGCGGCCAGCCCCAACAAGGTGCTCAGCCGCGAGCAGCTGCTCGACCGGGTCTGGGGCTACGACTACTTCGGCGACGGGCGGCTGGTCGACGTGCACATCCGGCGCCTGCGCACCAAGGTCGAGGTGGATCCCGCCGTGCCCCAGCACATACTCACCGTGAGGGGCATGGGCTACAAGCTGGTGCCCTGACGTGAAGCTGGGCATCGGCGCCCGCATCACGGCCGTCTTCGGGCTCGGGGCGCTGATCCTGTCCATCCTGATGGGTGGGCTCTCCTACTTCACGGTTCGCCACTTCCTGCTGGCCGGCCGGGAATCGGCGGCGCAACACCAGACCTTCACCAACGCCGTCCTCGTCCGCAACGCACTGCAGCAGGGGAACACGGCGTACGTCAGCCTGCTCAGCAACATTGACGCGGGGACGGACGCGCATTCGGTCCTCTTCCACGGCACAAAGACCTACGACTCGTCCCTCAGCGTCACCGCAGGATCGATTCCCCACGACCTGCGCGCGGTGGTGCTCAGCGGGACGGCGGCCACGGAGACCTACCGCACCCCGGGAGGGACGGCCGAGATCGTCGTCGGCGTCCCGGTCCCCTCCGTGCAGGCGCACTACTTCGACGTCTTCGACCTGTCCGACCTCGACCACACGCTGCGGGTGCTCGCCCTCGCCCTGATTGTGGCCGGCGTCATCACCACCATCCTGGGGACCGCACTCGGCCGCTTCGCCAGCACACGCTCGCTGCGCCCGTTGGCCGTCGTGTCCCGGGCCGCGGGCGCCATCGCCGGGGGCGAGCTCGATACCCGGCTCGATGCCGAGGCGGCCGACCCCGACCTCGAGGGCTTCACCCTCTCCTTCAATGCCATGGTCGATCAGCTGCAGGAGCGCATTGAGCGCGAGGCGCGCTTCAACTCCGACGTCAGCCACGAGCTCCGCTCACCGCTCACGACACTGGCCGCCTCGGTCGAGGTGCTCGAGGCGGACCGCGACGACCTCCCGTTGCGCTCGCAGCGCGCGCTGCAACTGCTCAGCGACGACCTGCGCCGCTTCCAGCGCATGGTGGCCGACCTGCTCGAGATGTCGCGGGCCGACGCCGGGCCGGTCGACGTCTTCCTCGAGGAGGTGCGCGTCGCCGAACTGGTGCAGCGCTCGGTCCAGGCGGCCTTCGCCCACATGGAGGGCCGCGGCGAGAGCGCACCCCCCGCGGTGCACATCGACCCCGCCGTGCAGTCCTGGCACGTCGGCGTGGACAAGCGCCGCTTCGAGCGGGTGATGGTCAACCTGTTGGAGAACGCGGCCCACTACGGCGGCGGCGCCACCGCGGTCGGGGTCAGCGTGGCGCCCGAGGACGCGGCGCGGGTGGAGATCACGGTCGACGACGCCGGCCCGGGCATCGACCCCCGGGAGCGCACCAAGGTGTTCGACCGCTTCTACCGCGGCTCGGAGTCGGGCCGGCGCGGCACGGGGACCGGGACGGGGCTGGGCCTCGCCCTCGTGGCCGAGCACATGCGGGTCATGCACGGGACCGTCCGCGTCGAGTCCTCTCCCGAGGGGGGCGCCCGCATCGTCTTGACGCTGCCCGCTCTGGCCGAGCGCGACGACGCCGAGGACGAGACCGGCGGACGGACAATGAGGCGCCGCGTGACCATGGCCGTGCTCGGACTGGCCGCGCTGGCCGTCGTCGCTGCGGGCTGCGCCATCCCGACCCAGAGCGCGCCGAGCAAAATGGCGCCGACGAAGGTGCCGTTCGACCTCCTGAACCCGCACCCCCCGACCACCACCACGACGACGCAGCCGAAGCCCTCGTCCTACGTGGCGGTCCAGGTGTTCTTCCTCAACACCACCAACGAGCTCACCGGGGTGCAGCGCTTCGTGGTGACACCGGCGCCCTTGTCCGCCGTCCTCGGCGCGCTGCTGGAGGGCCCGAGCAGTTCCGATCCGCAGGGGACCGCCACCGCCATCCCGAGCAACGTCAAGGTGCTGTCGGTCTCGACGCAGGCCGGCATCGTGACCGTGAACATGAACGCCGCCTTCGAGGCGATCACCGGGAACAGCATTGAGGAGGCGGTCGGCCAGATCGTCGCCACCGATTGTGGCGGACGTCGGGCCCACCACCGGGGTGCTCTTCGAGATCGAAGGGCAGCGCACCAGCGTCCCGATCGCCAACGGCTCGCAGGTCTCGGGGCCGGTCTATCTGATCGAATTCCTGTAGCCGGCGCCCACGGCGCTCGACCGGCGCCGGCAACGCTCAGCCGGCGTCCTCCACGTGGCGGCGCCACACCAGACGCGGCGCGCCCGACCACAGGTGCTCGAGGTCGTAATAGTCACGGGTCTCCTGCAAGAACACGTGCGCAATGAAGTCGCCGTAGTCCATCAGCACCCAGGTGGCGTCCTGGAGTCCCTCGATCCGGACGGGGTTGAGGCCGTGCGACTCTTTGACCCCGCGCTCAATCTCCTCGACCAGTGTCCGCACGTGGCGCGTGTTCTGCGCGCTGGTGATCACGAAGGCGTCGACCACGCCGAAGAGCTCGGCCATGCCGAGCACCACCGTGTCACGGCCCAACTTGGCATCGGCCGACTCGGCCGCGGTCGTCACGGCCGGCTGACGGCTGGACGTGCACGTCCACGCCTGGGGTCAATGGAGCAACTCCAGCATCCCCACCGTGAAGGCGAAGAAGCCCACGAGAATGGAACCGGCGGCCACGGCCCACCGTCGACGCGAGCGGCGCGCCAGCTTCAGCTCCGCCCTGCGATCGGCCCGGCGCGTGACGCGGTCGGTCAGCGCGGCCACACGGGGACTTTCCGACAGCTCCGTCCATCCGGCCGGCATGGCGCTCATTCAGCCCCCAGCGTACAGATTGCGGCGACGGATGCCACGGATGACCGCCTCGGGAACCATGCCCTCGACCGAGCCACCCTCCGCCAGCAGCGCACGGACCTCCGAGCTGGAGACGGGCACCTGGGGGCCGTCCACCCATTCGGCCCGCCAACCAGGGGGAATAGCCGGCGCCGGGCCGGTCGGCCGGGACACCACGGCCAGCGTGACCAGCCTCCGGAGGTCCTCGGTGCGATGCCAGGAGCCGAGCTCGGGCACCAGGTCGGCCCCGACGACGAGGAAGAGCTCTGTCGGCCGGCCGCCCGCTTCCGCCAGGATCTCCTCGGCGGTCTCCACCGAGTAGCTGGGGCCGCCCCGCTCCATTTCGAGCCGGCTCGCCTCGGCGCCGGGGATCTCCCCGGCCACGAGCTCGGTCAGCGCATAGCGGTCCGCCGCCGGCGAGACCGTCCGCTGCCCCGACTTCTGCCAGGGGTCGTTGGCCACGACCAGCAGGAGGCGGTCGAGACCCAGTTGCTCAATGACGGCGCGTGCCGCGGCCACGTGCCCGGCATGCGGCGGATCGAAGGTGCCGCCGAAGATCCCGATGCGGGCGGGGCGCTCAGGTGCCGGCAAGTTCGGCGATCACCGGCGCCAGCGCGTCCATTTCCGCCTCGTGCACGACGATGTAACTGAAGCCGAGCTCCTCACGGCGCGCCCGCAGCACGTCCGTGATCTCCCCGACCGTGCCGATCAGCGCCAGCGGCGCCGCCCGCAGCTGCTCGGGCGTCAGGTCGAAGAGCGGCGCCAGCGAGGCGACGACCTCGGCGGCGTTCGGCACGACCTGCACCGCGACCGTCCAGCACTGCAGCTCCAGGTCGTCGGCGCGCTCCCCTGCCGCCTCGCGGGCCCAGCGCACCCGGTCGGCGTACTTCTCGACGACGGACTCCGCCGCCACCTCGGTGCCGATGTAGCCGGCCTTGAGGCTCGGCACGACGCTGACGATGTCGGCGAACTCCCCGGCCAGGGTCAGCACGCGCCGGCTCCCGCCGCCGATCACCAGCGGCGGGCCACCGGGGGTGACCGGCACCGGCGTCCCGGCGGCCTCGGTCACCTGATAGTGCTCGCCCTTGTAGGTGGCGCTGCCGTCGCGCCACATGGCGCGCATGATGGCGAGGCTCTCGGCCAGCCGGGCCACGCGCACCGCCGGCTTGTCCATCGGGATGCCGGACTGCTCGTAGTCGGTCGTCATCCAGCCGGCGCCGAGGCCGAACTCGAAACGACCGCCGGTGACGATGTCGAGCGTCGCCGCCTCCTTGGCCACGAGGACCGGGTGCCGGAAGTCGTTGTCGAGGACGAGCGTCCCCACCCGGAGCGTGGTCGTGGCCTCCGCCGCCACGGTCACGGCGATCATCGGCGCCCACTGGTCGTCGAGATGGTCGGGCACGTAGAGCGTCGAGTACCCCAGGTCCTCGGCCTTCCGCGCCAGGTCACGCCAGGCAGCGGGGGATGCAGCGCTCGCTGCCTGCAGGGCGAACCGGAAGGCGGCCATGGGAGGCGATCCTACGGCGTTAACCTGTAGCGGTGACGAGCCCCGCAGCGCCCTCTTCGTGGAGCCCCGCGTCCTGGCGCATGTTTCCGGCCGCGCAGCAGCCCGAATGGCCCGACGCGGACGCGCTCAAGAAGGCGGAGGCGAAGTTGGCCACCGTCCCGCCGCTGGTCTTCGCCGGCGAGGCGCGCCACCTGACGTCGGAGCTGGCCCACGTGGCCAACGGCGAGGCCTTCCTCCTGCAGGCGGGCGACTGCGCCGAGTCCTTCGCCGACTTCACCGCGGACTCCATCCGGGACAAGCTCAAGATCATTCTGCAGATGGCCGTGGCACTCACCTACGCGGCCGGCGTGCCGGTGGTGAAGGTCGGGCGGATCGCCGGGCAATTCGCCAAGCCACGCTCTTCCAATACCGAGCGGATCGGCGACGTGGAGCTGCAGTCGTTCCGTGGCCACATGGTCAACGACGAGGCGTTCGAGATCGAGGCGCGCACGCCGGACCCCGGGCGCCTGGTGGCCGCCTACCAGCAGTCGGCCTCGACCCTCAACCTGCTGCGGGCGTTCACGAAGGGCGGCTTCGCCGACCTCTCCCAGGTGCACCTGTGGAATCAACAGTTCGTGGCGTCTTCGAGCGAGGGCCAGCGCTACGAGCGCATCGCAGCGGAAATCGACCGCGCCCTGCGCTTCATGGCCGCCTGCGGCATCGACCTCGGGGCCGAGGAAGGCTTACACCAGGTCGACTTCTTCACGAGCCACGAGGCGCTGATCCTCCCCTACGAGGAATGCCTCACCCGCGTCGACTCCCTGACCGGCGACTGGTACGACTGCTCGGCCCACATGGTCTGGGTCGGCGACCGCACCCGCCAGCTCGACGGGGCCCACTTGGAGTTCGTCGGCGGCATCAACAACCCGGTCGGCGTGAAGGTCGGACCCGACTGCAGCCCGGCCGAGGTGGTGGCGTTGTGCGAGCGGCTCAACCCCGACCGCCTGCCCGGCCGCCTCACGCTGATCACCCGCCTGGGGTCCGAACGGATCGGCGAGCTCCTGCCGGCCATGGTGCGGGCGGTCGAGGCCGAGGGCCACGTCGTCGTCTGGGCCTGTGACCCCATGCACGGGAACACGTTCACCAGTGAGGGTGGCCGCAAGACCCGGCGCTTCGACGACATCCTCTCCGAGCTGCGCTCCTTCTTCGACGTCCACCGGGATGAGGGCACCTGGCCGGGCGGGGTCCATGTGGAGCTGACGGGAGACGACGTGACCGAGTGCCTCGGCGGCGCCGAAGAGATCTTCGAGGGCGACCTCGATGCCCGCTACACGACCACGTGCGACCCCAGGCTGAATGCCCGTCAGTCGCTCGATCTGGCCTTCCGCGTGGCGGAATTCCTCAGACATTGATCCGCCGCCTCGTCCTCGCCCTGCTCGTGACGGCCCTGCCGTTGCTGGCCCTGATCGCCGTCGCCGCCACCGCGTCGGCTCCGCCGGCTGCCGCGGCAGCGAACTCCCCCACGCCCGCCTACTGGCTCGCGGCCTCCGACGGCGGCATCTTCAGCTTCGGCGGTGCGTCCGTACTACGGGTCGACCGGCGGCATGGTGCTCAACAAGCCCGTGGTCGGCATCGCCGCAACCTCCGATGGCGGGGGGTACTACGAGGTGGCCTCCGATGGCGGTGTCTTCAGCTACGGCGACGCCGTGTTCTACGGCAGCACGGGCTCCATCCACCTCAACCAGCCGATCGTCGGCATGGCGGTGACCCCGACCGGACACGGCTACTGGCTGGTGGCTTCGGACGGAGGCATCTTCAGCTACGGGGACGCCACGTTCTACGGCAGCACCGGCAGCATCCGCCTCAACAAGCCGGTCGTCGGCATGGCGGCCACACCGAGCGGGCACGGGTACTGGCTGGTCGCCTCGGACGGCGGCATCTTCAGCTACGGGGACGCCTCCTTCTTCGGCAGCACGGGCAGCCTGGTCCTCAACAAGCCGATCGTCGGCATGATCACCGGGCCGGGCGGTGCCGGCTACTTCCTGGTCGCCTCCGACGGGGGCATCTTCAGCTTCGGCACAGCGCCCTTCTACGGCTCGCTCGGCGGCCAGGCCATCAAACATCCGATCGTCGGGGCGGCGGCGACGCCTACCGACAACGGCTATTGGTTCACCGACAGCGCCGGCCTGGTCTCGAACTTCGGATCGGCCACGTACTACGGCTCCGCGCCCGCGAACCTGTTCCGGCCGATCGTCGGCATGGCGGAGGCCCCGGGGGCCACCGGCGCCTTCGTCGGCGGGACGTATCCATCGGGGGCCTACGGCTACGACATCAGCACGTTCCAGTGCGGCAGCCTGCCCGGGGGCAACCACCAAATCGGCATTGTGCAGGTCGATGGGAGCTCATCGGGCAACGAGAACTCGTGCCTCTCGGCAGAACTGGCTTGGGCCGGCAGTGGTCTCAACCTCTACACCTACCTGACCTACGGCACATCAGCAGTCAGCGAGCCTGGGTGTAACGGTGATGCGTCGTGCAATGCCGGCTACCAGGCCGGTATCCATGCCTATACGGATGCCTTCAACGCCGGAGCCGGCTCCCCGGCGACCCCCTGGTGGCTCGACGTCGAAAACAACAGCCCCTCCATAGGGGCATGGTCGTCGAGTACGCAGGAGAATGCGCAGTTCGTGCAGGGGGCCCTCAACGCCCTTCACGAGACAGAGGGCATCGCCGATGTCGGCATCTACGCCAGCCCGGGCGTCTGGAACGGCATCGTCGGGGATTACACCCCATCGGTTCCGTATTGGATGGCCGACTACCTCGCCTCACCGAGCGGCCCCGGGTCTTGTGCGGACTATTCGAGCTGGGTCGCCAAGGGTAAGCAGCTCCCCGGTCCACCACAGATCGTCCAGTACAACAGCGGTCCCGTGCCGGGCAGCTCCGGCAACTACGACGACGACTACGCCTGCTAGCTCCGCTCCGGGCGCAGCTGCGCTTCGAGTGGCGTGCGCCCTTCGCCAACGCCGCCGTCAACGCGCTCCACGCAGAGGGCTTCGCCCATCCCGTCCTCGACATCGACTGGCAGGAGCCAAGTCGAGCGACACAGCCTGGGCTGGGTCTGCGCCTTTGACGCCGACCGTCTCGTCGGGTTCGTCAACGTGGCCTGGGACGGCGGGGTGCACGCATTCGTGATCGACACCCTGGTCGCCGGCGACCGCCGGCACGAAGGTGTCGGCCGCCAGCTCCTCGGCGTGGCCGTACGGGAGAGCCGCGCCGCCGGCTGCGACATGGCTCCACGTCGACTTCGAGGAGGAGCTGCGCGACTTCTACTTCGGCGCCTGTGGCTTCTCGCCCACGCCCGCCGGGCTGATCGCCCTGCGCTGAGTCGTCACGAGGCTCCGCACGCACGGTCACTCTCATTCGAAGGGCGGAGGTCCTCACGCTCCGAACCATCCTTTTCGCCCATGAGCCCCCTGCTCTGGCGCCTTAGCGTGGCCGTCAGGCCGACGGCGCTTGCCTCGGAGGCAGACGAGGGAGCTCCCGTGACCGTCCAGAGTGTGGCATTGCGAGCGCTGTGGCGGAGAGGCCTCGTCGTCGCGGTCGTCGGTCGTCGGGGTCGCAATCTTCGTGACCGCCGCCTCGGCCTGACCCGTTCCGGCCGCCGCCCACGAACGAGCGCCGTCCCGGCAACTCCGATCGGCCTCAGCCGGTCGGCAGCTTCTCCCACACCGACACGTGCGAGCCACTCTCGCCGGTGAACGGCGTACGGTTCCAGCCGCTCCACCGCTCACGCAGGCGCATGCCGCCGATGCGGGCCATCAGGTCGAGTTCGGCGGGCCAGACGTAACGGTAGGGCAAGGAGAACGTCTCCGCCCGACCGGCACCGACCCAGTAGTGGTGCGACACACCGCGTTGGCGGGCCACGTCGAAGGTGTCAAAGCCCAGACGGTCCGGCGTGACGTCGAACGCCAATGTCGTCTCCCCCGGAGGCAGCCTCCGCAGCGGAGGCACCCCGACCTCAATGACGAAACAGCCTCCCGGTTCGAGGTGGCGCCCGACGTTGGTGAAACACGCCACCTGGTCGTCCTGGCTCGTGAGGTTCCCGATGGTGTTGAAGACGAGGTAGGCCAGGCGGAACGTTCCCGGCACCAGGGTGGTGGCGAAGTCACCGATGGTCACGTCGATGTCCGCCGCACCTGGTTTGGCCTGGAGCTGCGCCACCATGTCCGGTGACAGGTCGATCCCGTGCACCGGCACGCCGCGGGCCGACAGGGGCAGCGCAATGCGGCCGGTGCCGATTCCGAGCTCGAGCGCGGCACCGTCCCCCGCCAAATCCGTCAGAAAGTCGACCGTGGCGGCAACGACGACCGGGTCGAACATGGGCGACTCGTCGTGGTCGTAGTTCTCGGCGATCGAGCCGTCGAAGTAGTCCTTCCGCACCGCAACACTGTGCCAGGCCGCGGTGGCCCGGCGCCCGGGAACCGCGCTAGTCGGTCTTGACCACGAGCACGGCGCAGTGGGCGCCGTGGGCCACCGAGTTCGGCACGCTGCCCAGATAGCGCCGCTGCATCCCCTTGCTCCCGACGACGATCAGATCGGCTTCGACCTCGACCGCCGTGGCGAGGATGACGTCGTCGGGGTTCCCCTGCCTCCCGTGCGCCTCGGCCACCAGGCCATCCCCGAACTTCTCTATGGCCTGCTCGCCCACAGACTTGGCGCTCTCCTCGGCGAGGGCCTGGCCAGCGCCGCTGTCGACCAGGGCCACCCCCGACGCGGCACCCATGCCGGGGCGCGGAGTGCGGAAGGCCGTCACGATGTGCAGGGCCGCATTCAGCGAGCGGGCCAGCTCAGCCGCGGCCTGGACTGCCTTGTCCGCAGTGGGCGAGCCGTCCGTGCCGACTACCAGTGTCTTGTACATCACTCATCCCTTGTTCGCCGGAAGCGTCAGCGTACCCGGGCCACGCGGACCCGGTCCCTGTCTCCTCGGTCAGCGCCACCTGACGGGTCCGGGGCCCGCCAAGCCGTCGGCGTGAGCAACCGGACGGTCGTGCCCCTGCCGCAGCCCGGTCGGGTCCAAACCGTCCTTGTCGGGCTACCCGACGAGGGACCTTCATGCGGTGCGACGCGAGCGGTAGCGTGCCTCCATGGCGGCGTTCGAAGACGTCGAGCGGATGGTGTCGGTCCTGCCCGAGGTGACCGAGGCGGAACGGCATGGCAACAGGACGTGGTTCGTGCGGGGCAAGGCTTTCGCCTGGGAGCGTCCGTTCTCGAAAGCGGATCTGCAGCGCTTCGGCGACACGCCGCCGCCGGCCGGCCCCATCCTCGCCCTGCGCACCGCAGACCTGGCCGACAAGGACGCACTGCTCGCGACCGGCGCCAAGGGATTCTTCACCATCCCTCACTTCGAGGGCTATGCCGCCGTCCTCGTCCAGCTACGAACGGCCACCAAGAAGCCCCTGCGTGAGGCGATCGAGGATGCCTGGCTTGCCTGCGCGCCCAAGGCCCTGGCCCGTGGGTTCCTCGACGGCACCTGATCCTCCCTCGGCCCGACGCGGCACTCCGCAGGAGTCGTTGAAGCGGAGCAGCACGAAGCGGTCTTCCGAAGGCATCCACTCCCACTCGGTCATGGACGCATGCACAATGCGCAGCCACCCCCTTCGATAGACCTCCGGCGCCACCCCGAGGAAGGCGATCATCGTCGCCTCGATCACGCCGGCATGGACCGCCGCCACCACCAGCTCGCCCGGGTGCTCGCGCACGACGGCACGGACGGCACCCGAAGCCCGCTCGACGAACTCGGACCAGCTTTCGCCGCCCGGAGCGATCGGCACGGTCGGGTCACGATCCCAGTCGGGCACGCCGTAGGCCTCGACCATGGCGCTCCACTCCATGCCGTCGCAGTCGCCCGGATGCAGCTCACACAGGTCACAGCGCTCGCGCACCGGGCCGAGCGCCGCTGGTCCCGCCCCGACGACGGGCCGCAGCCGCTCCGCCGTCTCCTTCGCCCGCGGCAACACCGATGAATAGAGCGTCGTCGCCTTGCGCAGCTCGCCGCTCTCGTAGAGGCGATCAGCCAGCGCAGCCACCTGGGCGCGGCCGAGGTCGGTCAGTCCGGTACACCCCTTCGGCCCACCAATGACGTGATTCAGGTTGCATTCCGCCTCACCGTGACGGACCAGCACAATGCGGGTGGCGCCTTCCTCGGGCGGGAAGATCCGCAGGACACCCGCCTCGGCGCGGTCCGTCCCCTGGCCCGTCCCGGCCTGGTTGCCGTCTTCGCTCACGCCAGATTGCCGACGAAGTGCTCCAGCTGGCGCAACGTGCGGCACTCCACCACTTCGTCGCAGTGGGCGGCGTACTCCCCCACAATCGAATCGCCCGAGCCCCAGTAATCACGTGGTTCGGGATTGAGCCAGTAGACCCGGCGTGCCCGCGCCTGCAGGTCTTCGACCACCCACGATGCCGAGGCGTGGTAGTTGTTGCGGGCGTCGCCCAGAATCATGACGCTCGAGCGTGAAGTCACCTGGTCGCCCCAGCGCCGGTGGAACTCGGTCAGCGCATGGCCGTAGTCGGAGTGCCCGTCCACCCAGATCACGTCCGCCTCCAGGTTGATGCGAGCGACCGCCTCGGCCGGATCCACCACGCCCTCGAAGAACCGCGTCACCTCGTCAATCCCGTCCACGAAGACGAAGCTGCGCACCTTGGAGAATTGCGAGGAGATGGCGTACACGAGATGGAGGGTGAAGCGGGCGAAGCTGGCCACCGATCCCGAAATGTCCGCGATCACGAAGATCTCGGGCTTGGCCGGCCGCGGATGCCGGAAGCGCGGCTCAATCGGCACCCCGCCGGTCGAAAGGGAGCGCCGCACGGTGGCCCGGAAGTCGAGAGGGCCCTTGCGCCCGTGCCGGCGTTTCCGGGCCAGGCGGACGGCGAGCTTGCGCGACAACGGCTGGAGCACCCGGTGCAACATGGCGAGTTCTTCGCGGGTGGCGTGCATGACGTCAATGTCTTCGGGCAACGGTTTGCGGACCGAACGAGCCAGGGCCTCGACGCCACGGTCCTCGACGAGACGCTGACGGATCTCCGTTTCGACGGAGCGGCGGAACTTCTCAATGCGCGCCTTGAACTCGTCGGCGGCCAGCCGCTCTTCCAGGTCGGTCAGCGAGCCACCCGCCGCCCCGGCCTGCGCCTGCGCCATCAGGCGCTCCAACACTGCATCGAGGTCGAGGTTCCGCAGCGTGCGATACAGGTAATACGTACCGCCGACAGGGCGCCCGGGCTCCATGCCGGCGTAGCGGTCCACCGCATTGCGGGCCACCATGTTCATGAGGCCCGAGTCGGCCGACAGGAGCGACTTGAAGAGCATTTCGGCCAGCTCTTCGGGCGTCATGCCCTCGCCGCCGCCGCCGCTCTGCCAGGAACGCCGCTGCCCTTGGCCCGCACCCTGCCCGGACGCCTGCTCGGCGTCGAGCTCGCCCTCCTCGTTGCCCTCTTCGCCCTCGGCACCTCCGCGCCCACCGGCCCGCACGGCGAAGAACACCTCGAAGGCCGTCTCGAAGGCCCGCCAGTGCGACGACGACTTCACCAGGGTGGCCGCCAGCGCATACTTCAACGCCTCGCGGTCCTCCAGAGGGATGTGCTTGACCGCCTCCGCGGCATCGAGATGCTCGGTGAGGGAGACGGGCAGCCCGGAACGGCGCAACTCGGTGACGAAGCCGGAGAGGAGGTCGAGCACGGGTTCAGCCCGGCGACGCCGACAGAAGCTCCTTGGAGGCGCGCTCAATGTCGGCTTGATACTTCAACAGGATGTGCAGCGTGTCCTTGGCCCCGGCGGCGTCGATCGTCTCCACCCCGAGCAGGACGAGGGTGCGCGCCCAGTCGATGGTCTCGGACACCGAGGGTGCCTTGCGCAGCTCAAGGGTGCGCAGCGAACGCACAATGCGCGCCACCTGGTCGGCCAGCTCCTCGCTGATACCCGGCACCTTGGCCCGCACGATCTCGCGCTCGCGTTCGAGGTCCGGGTAGTCGATGTGCAGGTAGAGGCAGCGGCGTTTGAGCGCCTCGGAGAGCTCACGGGTGTTATTGGACGTGAGGAACACCATGGGCAGCTGCGTGGCCCGGACGGTGCCGAGCTCGGGGATCGAGACCTGGTACTCCGAGAGGATCTCGAGCAGGAGCGCCTCCGTCTCGAGCTCGACGCGGTCGACCTCGTCGACCAGGAGCACGACCGGCTCGGTGGCCCGGATCGCCTCGAGGAGCGGGCGGGTCAGCAAGAACTCCTCCGAGAAGATGTCCTCTTCGAGCTCGGACCAGCTCGGGCCCTCCTCCTCGGACTTGCCGTGCTCGCCGGCCTGAATGCGCAGCAACTGCTTGCGGTAGTTCCATTCGTAGAGGGCCTTGGATTCGTCGAGGCCCTCGTAGCACTGCAGGCGGATGAGTCGCGCCCCGGTGAGCTCGGCCACCGACTTGGCCAGCTGCGTCTTGCCGGTCCCGGCGGGGCCCTCGACCAACACCGGCTTGGCCAGCCGGTCGGCCAGGTACACGACGCCACTGATGGACTCGTCGGCCAGGTAGCCGACCTGGGCGAGGCCGCCCCGCACCGCGTCCAATGACTCGAACCGGGGGGGACCGCCTTCCGGCAGGCCCAATGCTGCGTTCCCGTTGCTCACCGGCGCACCTGCCCGTCACCACGCACAATCCACTTCAACGTCGTCAGCTCCTTCACTCCCATCGGTCCACGGGCATGCAGCTTCTGGGTGGAGATACCCACCTCAGCCCCGAGCCCCAGTTCCTCACCGTCGACGAAGCGTGTCGACGCATTCACCAACACGGCGGCCCCGTCCACCTCGGCCACGAAGCGGTCTGCCACGGCGACATCGGAGGTCACGATCGCCTCGGAATGGCCCGAGCTGTACCGCGCAATGTGCTCAATCGCCTCCCCCACGTCGTCGACCATTCCGATGGCCACCACCGGCCCCAGAAATTCGGTGGAGAAGTCGCTCTCCAGAGCAGGAACAGCAGTGGGCACGTAGGCCCGCACCCGCTCGTCGGCCCGGATCTCCACGCCGGCCGAACCGAGCGACTCCGCCAATCGGGGCAGGAGTTCCGCCGCCACTGCCGAGTGCACCAGCATCGTCTCGACCGCGTTGCAGACGCCGAAACGGTGTGTCTTGGCGTTGACCGCCAGCTCGAGGGCCATGGCCAGGTCGGCGGCGCCGTCAATGTAGATGTGGCAGTTGCCGTCGCCGTCGAGGACATAGGGCACGGTGGCGTGCTCAATCAAGGAGGCGATGAGCGCCTGCCCACCGCGTGGGATCAGGCAGTCGATATAGCCGCGCAGGCGCATGAAGTCGACGGCGGTCTCGTGCGAGGTTTCCTCCACCAGCGCAATCGCGTCTTCGGGGAGCCCGGCCTTCACCGCGGCCCGGCGCAGCAGGGCGACGATGGCCCGGTTGGAATCGATGGCCGACGAGGACCCGCGCAGGAAGGCGGCATTCCCGGACTTGAGACATAACCCGGCGGCGTCGCTCGTGACGTTGGGTCGGTTCTCGTAGATCACCCCGACCACGCCCAGCGGCACCCGTACCCGGGTGACCCGCAGGCCATTTGGCCGCACCCATCCCTCGGTCACCTCGCCGACCGGGTCGGGGAGTCCGGCCACCTTGCGCAACCCCGCCGCCATGCTCCGGACCCGATCCTCGCTCAGGCGCAACCGGTCCCGAGCCGCCTCCACCATGCCGGCAGCTTCGGCCCGCTCCAGATCGCCTCCATTGGCCTCCACCAGCGTCGCCCACTCCTCTTCGAGGAGGTCGGCGGCCAGCCGCAGGGCGTCGTCCCGGACCGAGCTCGGCGCCCTCGCCACGACCCGGGAGGCCGAACGGACGCGGCCCGCGAGCTGCTCCAACGCGGGCGAGGTCATCGGTTCAGGTTACAAGGACCAGGTCATCTCGATGAACGACGACCTGGCTCCGTCGCCCCATCCACTCGGACGCCCGCTCCGCATGCACCCGGACCAGGCCCTTGGCGAAGACCTGCCCGTCGGGGCCGGAGATCTCCACTGCATCGTCAGGCCGGAAGGCGCCGGTCGCCCCCGTGACCCCTGCAGCCAGGAGGGACCGTCCACGCCCGGTCAGCGCCGCCCGCGCCCCCTCGTCGACCTTCAGGCTGCCGCTCGACCCGAGCGCGAAGGCGATCCAGAGCTTGCGAGCCGACAGGCGGCTCTCCCGAGCCCGGAACACCGTTCCGACGCCTGGTTCGTCGGCCAGGGCTGCCCTCAGCACTCCGGGGCGGGCGGCATCGGCGATCACCGTCTGCACGCCTGACCACGTGGCGATCTTCGCCGCCGCCAGCTTGGATGCCATGCCACCACTGCCCTCGGCGCTGCCGGGTCCCCCGGCCAGTCGCTCGAGTTGTTGGTCGATCTCCACGACCTCTTCGATGAGGGATGCCTCCGCGTCACGCCGCGGGTCGGCCGTGAGCAGGCCGGGGGTGTCGGTCAACAGGACGAGCAGCTGCGCACCGACAAGGTGCGCCACCAGGGCGGCCAGCCGGTCGTTGTCGCTGAAGCGGATCTCCTCGTCAGCCACCGCGTCGTTCTCATTGACCACCGGAACGACCCCCAGGTCGGCCAGGTGTCGC
>CAWACN010000030.1:0-141232 GCA_963780525.1 uncultured Acidimicrobiaceae bacterium
GCTGCACCCGGCATCGACGTGTTGACGACGAGTTTCCCGATCCCCGGATTCGGGTTCGTGCCGATCAACGCGTTCGTCCTGCACGGAGCGGAGCCCGTTCTGGTCGATACCGGCACCGTGCTGCAGAGCGAGGACTTCATGACCACCTTGCGTTCTGTGATCGATCCATCCGACCTCCGATGGATCTGGCTCACCCACACGGACTTCGACCACATCGGGTCGCTTCATCAACTCCTGGCGGAGAACCCGCGTCTCACCGTCATCACGACCTTCCTCGGCGTCGGCATCATGGGCCTGACGGCGCCGCTCCCGATGGAGCGCGTGCACCTGGTGAACCCTGGGCAGACCATTGCGTTGCGCGACCGCAGACTGACAGCGTTCACACCTCCCGTCTTCGACAACCCGGTCACGACAGGCTTTTTTGACGACAAGTCCGGCGCATTGTTCAGCGCCGACTGTTTCGGCGCGCTCCTAGCCGATGTCCCGCAGACGGCGGAGGACCTCTCCGAGGAGGAGCTCCGTCAGGGCCAGCAGTTCTGGGTGATGGCCGACTCCCCGTGGTTGTGCAAGGTCGACGGCGGCATCCTCCGCAAGGACCTGGACGCCCTTCGTCGCTTCTCGCCCAGTCACGTCCTGAGTAGTCATCTGCCGGCCGCGACGGGTGCGTCGCTGGACTCCATGCTCGACTCCCTCGAAGCGGCCCGCGCCGCGACCCCCTTCGTCGGCCCCGACCAAGCGGCGCTGGAACAGATGATGGCGTCGATGGGAGCCCCGGCGTCCCCGTGACCGGCCGGTAACGCCCGCCGACGAGTCCGGGAAGGGCCCTCGCGAGCCGGGTGACCCCGTTAGGGTTTTCGGGGAACGGGGCGGACGAGGAGGCAAACCTATGCAGGGGCGCAACTGGGTGCTGGCCGCGATGATCTTCGCGGTTTCGATGACGTTCATCGATCAGACGATCGTCTCCATTGCGGTACCGGATATTCAGCGCGAGCTCGGTCTCTCATCGACCGGAGTGCAGTGGGTCGTCAACGGCTATCTGATTTCCTTGGCGGCGCTGTTCGCACTGGGCGGCCGGTTGTCGGACATCTACGGCCACACCAAGTGTTGCGTGATCGGCGTGATCATTTTCGTGGTGGCCTCGACCATGTGCGGGCTGACGCCGAAGGGCTCGGGTGCCGAAGCGTGGATCGTCACGTTCCGGGTCATTCAGGGCGCCGGCGGCGCGCTCATGTTCCCCGCCGCGCTGGCCATCGTGGTCAACGTGTTCCCCCTGCGGGAGCGGGGGAAGGCGCTGGCGCTGTTCTTTGGCATCGCCGGAGGACTCACCGCCATCGGCCCGCTCCTTGGCGGCTACCTGACCGAGTGGACCTGGAGGGCGATCTTCTGGGTCAACATCCCCGTGGCGATCATCGCCCTCGTGCTCATTGCGGTCTCCAAGCCGAAGACGCAATACCGGAGGGCGCCGATCGACTACCGGGGCGCTGTCCTCATCGCGGCGGGTATCGGACTGAGCATCTTCGGCCTGCAGCAGTCGGTTCCATGGGGTTGGGGCAATCCCTTGACCTGGGTCTGCATCATCGGCGGCCTGGCCATCATCGGGGTTTTCGTTCTGGTCGAAATGCGGACTGCGTCGCCGCTCATCAAGGTCAAGATCTTCCGCATACGCGCCTTTGCGGTGGAGAACATCGTGCTGCTGATCGCCATGATGGCCTTCATCCCGATCTTCTTCTTCGCCAGCGAGTACGCCCAGATCTCGCTGCACGATTCGGCCTCGAACGCCGGAATCTTCCTCCTGTACTTCTTCATCGGCTTCGTCATCCTGGCGCAGATCGGAGGCCGCATCCTCGATCGGGAGGGGGCCAAGCGCGCCGTCGTTCTCGGATGCGCCATTTCGGCGGTCGGTTTCGGGCTGTGGGCGTCGAAGGTCACCACGCTCTCCTTCAGCCAGCAGCAATGGTGGATCATTTTGGCCGGGGCCGGCATGGGGATGATGCTGGGACCGTCCAACACGGACGCGGTGAACCGGGCCGGCAACCTCTCGTACGGCGAGGCGACCGGGATCACCCAGACCATCCGGAACTACGGGGCCAGCCTCGGCCTGGCTGCGCTCGGGACGATTGAGCTCATCACCTTTCGCTCACACCTGACGACCGCACTGCAGAAGATGGGCCAGTCGAACTCCGGCGCGGTCTCCGAGGCACAACGCATTTCACAGAGCCAGCAGGGCAGCGGTTCCGTGAACTCCATCCCGCACTTCGTCTCGCTCGCCTTCGCCCAGTCGATCGAGACGGTGCTCTATGTGATGTGCGGCATTATGGCGCTGGCGGCTGTCGTGGCGCTGGTCGGGCTGCAACGCGGCCGCCAGGAGGCCGTGGCGGTTGAAGAGGGGGCCTCACCGTCGCCGGCCGAAATGGGCTGACCCGGCCTGGTCTCATCGCCCGCCTGTCGTAACCTCGCACCGGCGTTGCCCCCGGCGCCCCCGGCGGTGCGAGTGGAGGAGGCAGTCATGGTGCAGCGGGGACGTATCGAGTTCGTCGTGGTTCTGGTGGCGGTGGGCGCACTGGCGGCCAGCTGCGGCACCGTGAACAGGATCAAACAGACGGTGCACACCGTGGAAAACAACAGGGCCACCATCGACTCGTTCAGCCAGAACCTTCAGTCCACGAAGGCCGTCCCCTTCGAGGCAACGTATACGACGACGGGGAGCTCTCCCGCCACTGTCGTGTACGCGGTCGACCCGTCCAGTGGCGGGCTCGCCTTCCACGAGACGCAGACGGGGTCCACTGCGTCCAACGTGCAGATCATTGTGAATTCGTCCGGCGAGTACCTGTGCAACCAGAGCGGACCGGCGGGGACCTGGTCCTGTCAGAAGCTGAGCAAGGACGATGCTGCCACCCAGAACAAGATCTTCGACATCTACACCCCGTCGCACTGGGTCTCTTTCCTGAAGAGTGTGTCGCTCGTCGCCGGATTGGTGGGCGACAAGGTGACCACCTCCACCAAATCGCTCAACGGGTTCGACATGAATTGCGTCGACGTGGTCGCCCGGGGTGTCTCGGGTACCAGCACCATCTGCAGCACGTCGCAGGGCATTCTCGGCTACGTCAGCGTTGCCTCGGACTCGACCAGCTTCCAGATCACCAACTACTCGTCGTCGCCGGCGCCCTCGCTCTTCCAGCTGCCGCCGGGGGCCACTGTGACGACCCTCACGACACCGACCACGTAGGAATCGTCCGTCGCCGTGACGGACGGACACAATGAGGGGATGACGACCTTCATCACCCGCTACGAGACGTCGGGTCCGGGCATCCGCCTCGCTGTCAAGGACCTGATCGACATGGAGGGGGAGCCGACGACCGCAGGTTGCCGTGCCGTGGCGGACCGGGCGGCGCCGGCGACGATCGACGCGGCCTGCTTGGCCGGGGCGCGTGAGGCGGGGGCCCGCATTGTCGGCCGGACGAACCTGCACGAGCTGGCCCTGGGCGTGACCGGCGTCAACCAGTGGTACGGGACGCCGGTCAACCCGCTCGATCCCAGCCGTGTTCCAGGGGGCTCCTCCAGCGGCTCCGCCGTTGCCGTCGCCACCGACGAGGCGGACGTCGCCTACGGCAGCGACACCGGGGGATCCATACGGATTCCCGCCGCCTGCTGCGGCATCGCCGGCCTGAAGACGACTTGGGGGCGAATCCCGTTGGACGGGGTCTGGCCACTGGCACCGAGCTTCGACACCATCGGCCCCATGGCCCGCACCGTGGCCGGGCTCGTGACGGGGATGGAGCTGCTCGAGCCGGGGTTCAGTGTCGCCGGCAACGACGTGGCCGACCTGGTCGTCGGTCGGTTGCCCATTGAGGCGGATCCGACCATCACCGCTGCGCTGGACCGGGCCTTGGGGCTGGTCGGTTGGGATTGGCGGGACGAGGACGTCCCCGGTTGGGACGACGCCACTCTGCAGGCCGGCCTCTTGCTCGTGGTCGAGGCCTGGCATTCGGACGCCGCGCTGGTGGCCGAGGACCCCGACGGCATCAGCGACGGTGTGCGCGGCCGACTCGAGCTCGGTGGGTCCTTCGACGAGCGCACCGTCGAGGCCGCCTGGCGGGTGCAGCGTGCGTGGAAGGAGACCCTGGAGCGCACCTTCGCCGAGGTCGATCTCCTCGTCACCCCGACCTTGGGCATCTTCCCGCCACACCTCGACAACGGGGACGACCTGTTGGTGTCGCGCTGCACCCTTCCCGTCAACCTCGCCGGCGTCCCGGCCCTTTCGCTCCCCGTCCCGACTGGCGGGCCGTTGCCCGCGAGCATGCAGTTGATCGGCCCGGCCCAGAGCGAGGAGCGACTGCTGGCTGCCGGCGCATTCCTCGAGGCCGCCCTCGCAACGGGCTGACGTCGCGTCGCGTCTGGTCGTGCCCGGCCATAGGGTGGGCGGTGCATGCAGATCGATGTGTGGTCGGACTACGCCTGCCCGTGGTGCGCTCTCGGCACCGCACGCCTGGAAATCGCCCTACGCGACTTCGAACACGGCGACGCTGTCACGGTGGCGCACCGCGCCTTCGAGCTGGACCCGAGGGCGCCGGCCCACAGTGACACCTCGTCGGAGGATGCGGTGAGCCGTAAGTACGGCATGCCGCCCGAGCAGGTGCGTGCCGGCCACGCGCAGATCACTGCGCTCGGCGCCGAGGTCGGGTTCATCTTCGACTTCGATCGGGTGCGTCTCGGCAACACCTTCGACGCCCATCGGCTCACTGAGGCCGTGCGCGGCTCGGCGTGGGAGGCACCCTTGGTGCGCCAGCTGTTCGCGGCCCGTTTCAGTGAAGGCCGGCAGCTCTCGGATCACCGCGTCTTGGAGGAAATCGCACGCTCGGTCGGGCTCCCGGCTGCGCTCACCGAAGAGGTGCTCGGCGGCCCCGCGTACGGCGACGAGGTCCGGGCCGACGAAGCGGCCGCCACCGAGCTCGGCGTGACCGGCGTGCCCTACTTCCTCATCGGGGGCGCCTGGCCCGTGCCGGGCGCACAGGATGTCGAGACGTTGGGCGTCGTGTTGCAGCGGGCCTGGTCACGCGTCGACCATTGAGTCGAGTATCTCGTCGACCATCTCCACGGTTGTGTCGGGGTGGAGGAAGGCAAAGCGGGCCACCGTCTCGCCCTCCCAGGCCGTCGGCGTGACGAAGCCGATCTGGTCATGGAGCAGGCGGGCCGACCAGTCCTCGTAGTCCAGCTTGGCCCAGCCGTGGCGCCGGAACAGCACAATGGACAGCCCGGGCTCGCGCACCAGCTCGACGTGGGGTGAGGCGACGATCCGCTCGGCAGCCTGCTGGGCCATGGCGAGCCCTGCCTCCACGGCATGGCGATAGGCGTCGAGCCCGTTGACGGCGAGCGAGAACCACAGGGGCAGGCCCCGGGCGCGCCGGGTCAGGTGGAAGGCGTAATCGCTCGGGTTCCATTCCTCGGGCTTCCCGCTGTGCAGGACGTCCAGGTACTGGGCGTCCTGGGTGTGCACGGCCTTGGCCAGGTTGGGCTGGCGATAGATCAGGGCGGCGCAGTCGAACGGCGCGAAGAGCCATTTGTGGGGATCCACAATGAACGAGTCGGCCCGCTCGAAGCCGGCAAAACAGTCCCGTACGGAAGGCGCGAACAGGGCGGCAGCGCCGCCGTAGGCGCCGTCGATGTGAAACCACAGGGACTGCTCGGCGGCGACGTCCGCCACCCCGGCCAGGTCGTCCACGATGCCGGCGTTGGTCGTGCCGGCCGTGGCCACGACCCCGATGACGTCGTCGCGTCGCGGATCTTCTTCCAACGCGGCACGCAGCGCCGGACCGGTCAAACGATGATCTTCGGTCGCCACGGTCAACGTGCCGACCCCGAGCACGTGCAGTGCCTTCCCCACCGAGGAGTGGGCATCCTCGCTCAGCGCCACGAGCGGTCGGAGGGGCGGATTCGTCTGGCGCCGGTGTCCCGCCGTGTCGCGCGCCACCATGAGGGCCGACAGGTTGCCCGCTGACCCGCCCGCCACGAAGCAGCCGCCGGCGCCGTCCGGCAGGCCGGCTTGCGCAGCCAGCACGCCGAGCGCCTGGTTCTCGGCGACCACGACGCCGGCCGCCTCGAGCCAGGAGGTGCCGTGGAGCGACGAGCAGGAAACGAACATGTCGAAGAGGAGGGAGGCCTTGGTGGGCGCGGCGGGAATGAACGACAAGAAGCGCGGACTGTCGCAGGAGACCACCGCGGTCGACAGCTTGTCGATGAAGAGTTCCAGTACCTGGGCCGCTTCGTTCCCCTCGGGCCGCATGAGCCCGGCCAGTTCGGCATCGAGCGACTCGACGAGGCCGCCGAAGTCGAGAGCGACGGGGTCCATGGACAGGCGCTCCCGGCACGCAGCGATGACGAGGTCGGTCATCGCCTCGTCGTAGTGGAACATGGCACTGGCCATCAGGCGGAGGGATCCCCGGTATCCCAGGTCGGCCGTTGCGCGGCGCGCCATGCCTCTTCGGCCCGGCTGGCGACCTCGTGGGGTGGGGTCCTCGTCTTGGCCGCCACCTGTGCCACGTCGTCGAACTCGGGCTTGGCCCGTCCGCTCGTGACCTTCATCCGGATGGTCATGCCGTCGACGGTGACCTGTTCGAGCGAGCGCGCCACAGGCCAGCGTTCGACCGCAGTGGCGCGGATCCCCATGGTGCCGGTCACGCGTTGGATCTCGAGCGCGTTGCGCCTGGACGAGCGTGGCATCCGTCAACACGTGGAGAACGTGTCCGGGCCTGCCCTTCTTCATGATGACCGGGCTGACCCAGGCGTCGAGCGCTCCCGCCCCGAGGGCGGCAGCCACCGCGAGACCCAGCTGCTCGCCCGTGACGTCGTCGAGGTTCGTCTCGAGCACAATGGCGCCCTGTCCGCCTCCGATCGCCGTCTGCGGCGAACGGCGGCCGATGACGACCTGGGTGCAGTTCGGCAGGTCCTCCATTTCGCCGGCGCCACCGCCGAAACCCGACGACGCGACCGTCATGTCCGGCAGCGGTCCGAACCCGCTCGACAGCGCGGCCAACAGCGCGGCGCCGGTCGGGGTCGTCAGCTCAATGGTGACGTCGCGACCGTAAGAGGGGATGCCCTCGAGCAGGCGAACGGTCGCCGGTGCGGGGTTCGGCAGCCGACCGTGTGCGCTTCGGACCATGCCGGTCCCCGTGGCGACGGCAGAGGCGCAGATCTCGTCGACGCCCAACACCTCGAGGGCAGCGGCCGTGCCGACGATGTCGATGATGGCGTCGTGCCCACCAACCTCGTGGAAGTGCACCTGGTCGATCGGGCGACGGTGCAGGGCGGATTCCACCAGTGCCAGCTTGCGGAAGACGGCCTGGGCGCGCGCCGTGACCCGTGCGGGAAGGGCGGCGTCTTCGATGAGGGCCGCGATCACGCCGTGCGTCCGCACCACCACGTCGTCACCCCCGACGATGGCACGGGTGCAGGCAACGCCCCCGCGTAAGCCCTCCTCGAACTCGAGGTGCCAGCCCGGCAGGGCCAGACGGTCGAGCAGGGCACGGACTTCGTCGACGTCCGCGCCGGCGTCGACCAGCGACCCCAGGGCCATGTCCCCCGCTATGCCGGCGAAGCAGTGGAACCACGCCACGGTTGAGGGGCCCGAAGGCAGGTCGGTCATGGGAGCACCCGGGCGATGGCACAGGCGGCGCCGTAGCCGTTGTCGATGCCGACCACGGTGATACCCGAGGAGCAGGCGGAGAGCATGGCCAGCAACGCGGTCACGCCTTCGAAGGCGGCGCCGTACCCCGTGCTCGTCGGCACGGCGACGACGGGGGCTGGTGTCAGGCCGCCGACGACACTGGCCAGCGCGCCCTCCATGCCCGCGATCACGACGACGGCGTCGGCCATGGCGAGCGTGTCGACTTCGGCGAGCAGCCGGTGCAACCCGGCCACACCGCAGTCGGTCAGCTGCGTGGCGGAGAAGCCGAGCGCCCCCAGCACGGCCATGCACTCGGTGGCCACCGGGAGGTCGGCCGTCCCGGCCGTGATGACGACGACCGACCCCGCCCTCGGCGGCGCCGGGCGGAACACGACGGTCGCCAGGGACCCGCTCTCGGCCACGGCGCCGGGTCCGAACCCCAGCGCGGCAGCCGGTGGCGGTGACCGCCTTGACCTGCGCCTCGGTCGCCCGTGTGAGCAGGACGGGCCCGTCCGTCGCCCCGAGGAGCTCTCCGACCACGGCCGCACAATGCTCCGGCGTCTTCCCGGGTCCGTAGACGGCTTCGGGGATGCCGAGGCGCAGGTCGCGGTGATGGTCCACCCGGGCGAACCCCAGGTCCGAATAGGGCAGACGGCGCAGTTGCCGGACGGCGTCGTCGGGTGGGCAGCGCCCGGCGGCAACGTCTTCGATGAGTGCGCGAAGCGAGGAAGCGTCCATGAGCTGCTCTATCCTGCCCAACTGTGAACCCCCCTGCGACCTCCGTGGCCTACTTCGGCCCGGAAGCGACCTTCACCCAGGAAGCGCTGCTGACCCAGCCCGACCTGGCCGCGGCGGATCTGCGGCCCATGGCCTCCATCACGGCGGTCCTCGAAGCCGTGGCCCGGGACGAAGTCGAACTGGGCTTCGTGCCCATTGAGAACGGGATCGAGGGGACGGTCAGTGTGACGATCGACGGCCTGATTCACGACGTTGACCTGCACATTCAGCGTGAGGTCGTCATGGACATCCACCTTCACCTCATGGCCAACCCCGGCACCGGCCTCGAGGCGATCCACACGGTGTCGTCCTATCCCCACGCACTGGCCCAATGCCAGAAGTACCTGGCCCGGACCTTGCCCGACGCCGAACAGCGGGTGGCGAACTCAACGGCCGATGCGGCACGGGTTCTCGGCGAATCCGGCGCGGCCGGGGAGGCCGCCATTGCTCCCCGGTTGGCCGCCGAGCGGTACGGCCTGGCCATCGTGGCGGAGGACGTCGAGGACCATCCGGAGAACCAGACCCGGTTCGTGCTCGTGGCCCAGACCCGAGTCCCGGCGCCGACGGGGCATGACAAGACGAGCATCGTCTGCTTCCAGCGGGCTGACCACCCCGGGAGCCTGCACGGCATTCTCGGGCAGTTCGCCGCCCGCAACATCAACCTGAGCAAGCTCGAGTCGCGTCCCACGAAGCAGGCCCTGGGTGACTATTGCTTCGTCATCGATCTGTCGGGCCACGTGGGGGACGAGGTGGTGGCGGACTGCTTGCGGGATCTCCATGCCGGTCTGGCGGACGTGAAGTTCCTCGGCTCGTACCCGGCTGCCGGCGAGCACGGGCCTGAGCAGCGGCGCCAGGCCGACGCGGCGTGGCAGGCGGCGGATTCCTGGCTACGGGAGATCCGTGGCGCCATCGACTCGTAGACGCCTCCGGGCGGGACCGGAGGAACGACCGCTGGTACTCTGCGCGGGGAGGGCATGTGAGGTTGCAGACCATCGACGTCGACCAGCACCAGTTCGAGTCGAGGACGACCTGGTCCGACTACATCGACCCGGCGCGGCGGGCCGATGCGCTCTCCATCGCCGACGATGACGCCGGCTGGCCCTGGTTGGAGTGGCGGGGCAACCGGCTGGCGCCCCTGGAGGTCCCGATCCCGGAGCGGTCGAGCCTGATCGGTGAAGACCGAATGCGGCGCTTGCGAGGCGAGCGCGCGCCGGCACCGTTCGAGGAATTGGTGCCCGACTCCTACCGCCTGGCCGGCGCCCGCCTGCGTTCGCTCGACACGTTCGGGCTCAATGCCGCGGTGCTGTTCCCGAACTACGGCCTGTTGTGGGAGCAGCGTCTGGCGTCGGACCGCGACGCACAGCGGGCCAACGCCCGGGCCTACAACCGCTTCGTCGCCGACGTGTGCGACGACGGCGAAGGCAGGCTCTTCGGGGTGGCACACGTGCTCCTGCATGATCCCGCCTGGGCCGTGGAGGAGATCAAACGGGTGCGTGCCCGGGGCGTGCGCCTGGCCATGATCGCGCCGGCGCCGGTGGACGGAAAGCCCCTCTCGCATCCGGACTTCGATCGGGTCTGGGCTGCGTTCAGCGATGAGGGCGTCGCACCGGTCTTCCACGTCTCGGACTTCGAGAGCCCGTTGCACCCGGCCTGGCGGACCGGAGAGCACGAAGAGGGCGAGCAGCTCTTCGATTCCATCTTCTTGTACCTGGCGCCGGCGGTCGCACTGGCCAACCTGATCCTCACCGGCACGCTGGAGCGATTCCCCGACCTTCGCATCGGGGTGGTCGAGTTGACCGCCAGCTGGGTGCCGCACTTCCTGCTGCACATTGACGGGGCGTCGGACTTCTACACGCTCCGTCACGGGGAGCCCTTTCACACGTTGTCGGATCGTCCATCCAATTACTTCCTGCGCCAGGTGCGGGTGGCGGCGCTGCCCTACGAAATGCCGAACCGGCTCGTGCCCAAGGTCGGTGACGACACCTACATGCTGGGCAGCGACTGGCCGCACGCTGAAGGGGTGGCGGACCCGATGGCGCAGGCGCAACGCGCCGTGGCCGGGCTGGCGGAACCGGCACGGACGAACATGTTGGGAGCCAACGCAGCGTGGCTCCTCGGCCTGTGACCGTCGATCTCGAGGCCGCGGCGGCGGAGCGGGAACGTCTGCGCGCGACGTATCTGCGGGAACCGCGGGACCGACCGCGCTCAACCGCTCGCGGCGTGCACCATGTCGCGCTGTTGTGCTCCGACGTCGAGCGTACGATCCGCTTCTACCAGGGCCTGCTGGGCTTCCCTCTGGCCGAGCTCTTCGAGAACCGGGACTACAAGGGGTCGACCCACCTCTTCTTCGACCTCGGCCACGACAACACGCTCGCCTTCTTCGATTTCCCCGACCTCGGCCTCGGGCCGTACGCCGAGGTGTTGGGCGGGTTCCACCACCTCGCCATCTCCATCGACCGGGCCCAGTGGGACGCGGCACGGGCCCGCCTGGACGAGGCCGGCATCCCCACGCAGATCGAGAGTGAGATTTCGTTGTACTTCTCGGATCCCGACGGCGTGCGGCTCGAGCTCATTGCCGAGGACCTCGGCTCGCTCTACGGCACCCCGCTGCACTGATGGCCGTCACCGGTCTGGCCAACCTGGCCATCAAAGTCAGCGACCTGGAGGGGGCGTGCGCCTGGTACGAGGCGGCCGGTGCGACGGTGACCGAACCGGTCGCCTGGGAGAACGGCCGCCGGGCCGACGTGCAACTCGGCGTGCTGTCGATCACTCTCTTCACGAAGGCGATCTACGAGGACGCTACGACGCTGCCCGACGAGGGGTTCTTGCACCCCGCCCTCTTCGTGGACGATCTCGACGCCGAGCTGGGGCGCCACGAGGTGCTGTGGGGGCCGACGGACGGTGAGTGGGACCTTCGGCACCCGACGGATCGCTTTCGTGGAGGCGCCCGGTGGCATCCGCCTCGAGTTCATGGAGCAGATCGAAGAGCCCCCGGGCTGACCGGTCCGGGGTCTCTGGCGCCATGTCGGACCGACCTCCGCCCGAAGGCAACCGCGCCAGCGGGCCTCGCTGCCGGCCTTCCCTATGCCTATGCGGCAGAAACCACGGACCGGCCGCTGCTGGTCTTCACCGCCGGGGCCTGTCCGCTCGACGGCGCCGAGGGACCGTGGTGGCGCCGAGGGACCTGGTGGCCCAGGCCGAGGCTGCCATGGCGAATCTCGCATGCGGCACTCGAGTCCGCCGGAGCGCGACTGGAGGACGTGGTCAAGATCACGGTCTACGTGGCGAGCAATGAGCGCTCCGACCTGGCGGCCGCCTGGCGCGTGGTGCACCAACGGTTCGGCTCCCACGAGCCGCCGGCGACACTGCTTGGCGTCAGTGTCCTCGGCTACCCCGACCAGCTCTTCGAAGTGGAGGCCGTGGCGGCCCTTCCCGGCTGAGAAGAAATTCCGGCACGGCTGTCGAATCCGGCCAGTGTCGTTCGTATAGACGACGACCGCCGGCGCTGGGCCGGGGCGACCGAGTGACGGAGGCAGCACCATGGGCAGGATCGTCGTGACCGAGTTCATTTCGCTGGACGGGGTCATGGAGGACCCGGGCGGGGCCGAGGGGTTCGAGCATGGCGGATGGACCTTCCGTTTCCACCGGGGGGATGAAGGGGACGGGTTCAAGCTCGACGAACTCAAGGGATCAGCGGCGCAGCTGCTCGGCCGCAGAACCTACGAGGCCTTCGCCCGGGCGTGGCCGACCATGGAGGACCCGGTCGGCTTCGCCGATCTCATGAACGCCATGCCCAAGTACGTCGTCTCCACGACGTTGCGGGACGAGGACGCCACCTGGAACAACTCCACCGTCATCAGGGGCGACGTGGTCGGCGAGGTCACCGCACTGAAGGAGAGGGTGCGAGGGGACATCCTGGTTGCGGGCAGCGCCACCCTGGTGCAGACGCTGCTCGAGCACCGGTTGGTCGATGAGCTCCGGTTGATGGTGTTCCCGATCGTGCTCGGGACGGGAAAGCGGTTGTTCGGAAGGGTCTCCGAGCCGCCGGTGCTGGCCCTCGACAACGTGGAGACTGTCGGCGAAGGCATCGTGATCCTGACCTACCGGGCCGGTCGGTAGTCCTTCCCGGCTGACCGAAGCAAGACAAACGAACCGAACGACAGAACGAGAAGGAGAACAGCGATGAAGCAGTACATGCTGAGTGTCCCGATGATCGACGGCGCGCCCCCTCGGCCGCCCGAGGAAATGCAGAAGGCCTTCGCGCAGATGGCGGTACTCAACGAGGAGATGCAGGCCGCCGGAGCCTGGGTGTTCGGCGGCGGGCTTCTCCCCGCCAGTTCGGCCACGGTCGTCGAGGCCGATGGCGACGGTTTCCTGGTCACCGACGGACCCTTCACCGAGTCCAAGGAGCACATCGGCGGCTTCTGGGTCGATTGTGGCGGAGGATCTCGATGCCGCCCTGGCCTGGGCCAAGAAGGCCACCGTGGCCTGCGGCGAGCGCGTCGAGGTACGGCCCTTCCAGGAGGAGCCCCCGGTGTGACGAGCGGTGTCCGCCGGGTGAGTCCGAGATCGAGCGGGTCTTCCGCCAGGAATACGGCCGGGCGGTGTCCGTCCTGATCCGGGTCTTCGGTGACATCGATCTGGCGGAAGACGGGGTGCAGGACGCCTTCACGGTTGCCGCGGTGCGCTGGCGCGAGGACGGCCTGCCCCCGAGCCCGGCGGGATGGATCATCACGACGGCCCGGCGCCGGATCCTCGACCGCCTCCGCCGGGAGGCATCCCGTGAGGACCGCCAGGCGCAAGCGACCGCGTTGCTCGCGCAGACGAAGAGATCGAAGAGGAAACCGCCGTGCCGGACGACCGCCTCCGCCTCCTCTTCACGTGCTGCCATCCGGCGCTCGCTCCGGCGGCCCGGGTCGCGTTGACGCTGCGTCTGCTCGGGGGCCTCTCCACGCCGGAGATCGCCCGCGCCTTCATGGTGCCGGAGGCGACCATGGCCCAGCGCATCGTCCGGGCCAAGGCGAAGATCCGCGACGCCGCCATTCCCTACCGGGTGCCGAGCGGCGCCGAGCTGCCCGACCGGTTGCCCGCCGTACTGGCGGTGATCTACCTCGTCTTCAACGAGGGCTACGCCGCCACATCGGGTGACGCCCTGGTCCGGGACGACCTGTGTGCCGAGGCGATCCGCCTGGCCCGGACCTTGCGTGAGCTCATGCCCGACGAGCCCGAGGCCGTCGGCCTGTTGGCCCTGCTCCTCCTCGTCGCCGCCCGGCGACCCGCCCGCACCGGCGTGGGCGGTGAGCTCGTCGCGCTCGACCAGCAGGACCGCACGCTCTGGGACCGCGATCTGGTCGGCGAGGGTCAGGGGCTGGTCCGCTTCTGCCTGCGGAGGAATCTTCCCGGTCGATATCAGATACAAGCGGCCATCAACGCAGTCCACAGCGACGCACCGCGGGCAGCGGACACCGACTGGGCCCAGATCCTGGCCCTCTACGACCAGCTGCTGGTGTTCGACCCGTCCCCGGTGGTGGCGCTGAACCGCGCCGTCGCTCTCTCCGAGGTCGAGGCCCGGCGGCCGGCTTGGCGGCTGTCGACGAACTGCCGCTCGAGTCGTACTACCTCTTTCACGCCGTGCGGGCCGATCTGCTCCGCCGCCTCGGCCGTCCCGCCGAAGCGGCCGCGGCCTACGACGCGGCCATGGCACGCACCGGGAACCAGGCCGAGCGGGCGTTCCTGGCCGGCCCGCGCCCGGGCTGCCCGACTGCCGGGGCGGTGACGGCCCGCCTGCCGCCTTGCTCTGAGCAGCGGTTTTACGCCGGCCCGCCGCAGGCGGGCGCTGGGGTGATGGTGTGGGTTCCGGCGGGCCAGACTGCAGGTGTGACGCAGGGCTGGCGCGTACAGCGAGTGGACCACAGGGACCCGTTGGCTCCCGTCGAGGAGATCGTCCGCCTCATCGACCTGGCGGGTACTGCCACTGCGGCCGCCTACAGCCGCAGCGATGTGGTCGAGGCGCTCAACGAGCAGCAACCGGCCGCCGTGGCGTTCGGGTCCGGACAGCTCGTCGGTGTCGCCGTCGCGCGGATGGCCGGTCGCGATGCGCATCTGCTCGCTCTGGCGTTGCACCCGGCTTGGCGCAACCGGGGCATCGGTTCCGCGCTGCTCCGTGAGCTCGATCAGGAGGCAGTCCACCACGGCGCACTCCGCATGCTGGCCCTGGTCGAGCCGGGTCAGGTCGGAGAGGTCGCATTCGCGCACCAGGGGTTCGAGCGAGTCAACGGACTCCACCTCTACGTCAGGGCCGCCTCCATGGTGCCCGAGGAGCTCGAGATCGTCGAGCGCTACGGCGGGCACTTTCCACCCACGGGCCTCTGGGAGGAGATGAAGGGATTCTCGACGACCAAAGAGCTCCTGGAGCGCCGGATCGTCGCTCCGCTCGCACATTCCCAACTGGCCGACAGCGTGGGGTTGCGCGCGCCGGCGGCGGTCATGCTCTTCGGGCCCCCGGGGACGGGCAAGACCTCGTTCGCCCGGGCCATGGCGTCCCGACTCTCCTGGGCATTCGTCGAGCTGCATCCGTCACTGCTCGGCGCGGGCGCGACCGGTGCGGCCAGCCTGCGTGCCGCGCTGGACGACCTGGTGCACGTGGACCGGCTGGTGTGCTTCATTGACGAAGCGGACGAAATCGCTTCGGCGCGTGCCAACCGACCAGAGAGCCAGCCCCTCGTCAACGAGCTGCTCAAGGCCATTCCGGCTCTCAAGTCCCGTCCGGACCGACTCATGGTGATGGCGACCAATTCGATTGCCTCCATCGACCCTGCCCTGCTCAGACCCGGACGCTTCGACCTCATCATCCCCATCGGGGCGCCCGATCAGGCGGGTCGCACCGAGCTGGCGGCCGAATTCCTGGAGAAGTGCGATGCCGAGGCCATCGCCGAGCGTACGGAGGGGTTCACCCCCGCAGACTTCGCCTTGGCCGCCCAGCGAGCCTCCCAGCTCGCGTTCGAGCGGGCGCTCGCCGGCGGTGCGCCTTCGATCACCTCCGCGGACTGTATCGACGCGGTGTCCCGGACGCGTCCGAGCGTCCACGTCGAAGCGGCCGCCGTCTTCGAGGAGGAGGCCGCCGTCTTCGCCCGACTCTGAACGTGCGATGCCCGGCGTGGCAGACTCTCCGCCATGAAGGTGCACCTGGTCGACGGGACCTACGAGCTGTTCCGCCACTTCTTCGGCGCCCCCCCACACCGCACCGCGGCCGGGCAGGAGGTCGCCGCCGTACGGGGCGTGGTCGGCTCCGTCCTGCAGCTGCTGGGGGAGGGCGCGACGCACGTCGGCGTGGCGACCGACCACGTCATTGAGTCCTTTCGCAACGACCTCTGGCCCGGTTACAAGACGGGAGAGGGCGTCGACCCCGACCTGTGGTCGCAGGCCTGGCCGCTCGAAGATGCACTTCGTGCCCTTGGCGTCGTGGTGTGGCCGATGGTCGAGGTTGAAGCGGACGATGCCCTGGCGAGCGCCGCCGCCGTGGCTGCCGACGATCCCGAGGTGGAGCAGGTCATCATCTGTACCCCCGACAAGGATCTGGGTCAGTGCGTGCGCGGGACCCGGGTCGTGCAGCTCGACCGCCGGAAGGACATTGTGATCGACGAAGGTGGCGTCGACCGCCAAGTTCGGCGTCGGCCCGGCCTCCATCCCCGACTATCTGGCGCTGGTCGGCGACAGCGCGGACGGGTTCCCCGGACTGGCGGGTTGGGGGGCGAAGTCGGCCGCCACCGTCCTGGCCCGCTGGCACCACGTCGAGGAGATCCCGGCGGATTCCGGTGACTGGGACGTCGTCGTCCGGGGTGCCGCCAAACTGGCGACGACCTTGGACCAGGGTCGTGAGGACGCACGACTCTTCAAGGAGCTGGCGACGTTGCGGATCGATCGCTCGCTGCTCGGCCATGTCGACGAGTTGCGCTGGCGGGGACCGACGGACGACTTCGCGCAGCTGTGCGCCGATCTGGACGCACCGGGGATCGCCCGGCGGGCGGAAGCGCTGGCGGCGTCGCGCTGACTAGCCGGGCGTGGCCACTGTGGCCCCCGTTGCGGAGAACGTGAGGCGACGGAGGTAGAGGTCGCGGCTGTTGGGGAAGCCCACCGCACCGGGGACCCAGGCGTGGAAGACGATCCAGAAGTTCCCGGAGGAATCGGCGAAGACAGACTCACCACCGGGACCTGCCACGCCGGGCCCGCTCGACAGAATGGGACTCGGGTTGGCATCGCTGCACGGACCCAATGGGCCCGTGCAGATGGCCACGCCCACGGCGTAGTTGGCGCTGTCCCAGTCATTGCCTGAGAAGAACAGGTAGTAGTGCCCGCCCGTCGTGACCATGTCCGGGGCCTCGACGGTCGCGCCTTGCCAGGACTGGTCCGGCACCAACAGCGAAGTGGGGTTGGTTCCGGCGACGAACGACGTCCCCGACGGCATCAGTTGCTGGGACCAGATTCTGGACGAGCCGGGGCCGCCGGATTTCCACACCAGGTACGGCGTGCCGTTGGTGTCGATGAACGACGCCGGATCGATCGACCCGCCGAGCGACTTCTGGCACTCCAGGGGCGCCGTCGACCGGTCGGTGAACGGACCCTGGGGCCGGCTGGCCGTGGCCACCGAAATGCACTCCTTGCCGGTGCCGGCGACGTCGACCGCGTAGTAGAGGACGAATGCGCCACCGATCATGGCGACGCTGGGGGCCCAGGTGTAATTCGGCGTGGCCCAGGTGGGGAGGTTCGGCAGTGCGTTGCCGACCGCGGTCCAATGTGTGAGGTCGTCGGAGGCGATGATCTGGATGTTCCCGGCGACCGAATTCGTGGCGTAGGCGTAGGCGGTCTGGCCGACGACGATGACCGAAGGGTCGGGGAAGTCGAAGGGGTAGACCAGTCCGGTATCGGCACCGCCGGCCAATTGCGTGCAGGCGCCGGAGACGGCCGTGATGTCCTTGGCCGCCTGCGCATTGTTGAGCGCTGAAATCTGGGTGAAGGCACTCTTGACGCCACCCAGGCAGGTCTGCAGGGTGTCGATGCCGACGCCTTGCACGTACGCATGCACGTTTGCATTGGCCAGCGAGCCGTCGGTGACGGCGAGCTGGCTCATGGTGGAGGCGATCGAACTCTGCAGCGTGTCGGCCTTGGACTGCGTGACGGCTCGAGCGAACCCCGTCACCGCCACCCGATGACGGAGTCCGGCCAGGTGCGCGTTCGCCGCGGTGAGCGCCGCCTCTTCGTCGCGGCTCCGTGACCGGGCGTCCATGTCGGTCCATGTCGCCGCCACGAGCGCGCCCAGTGCGAGTGCGACGGCCAGCACCATGCAGCGCCGGCGCCGGGTCTGCCGCCGGTCAGCCACCCGAGACTTCGGCCGCTGCACAGCTCGCCGAGACGGCATTGAGGGCGGCAATGGCGTTGGGCTGATTCCCGATCGCCAGCTCGTTCAGCGCCCGCTCGACGCCGACGAGACAGCTCTGCAGCGAGGTGATGAGCGAGGCTTGTTGGGTCACGTGCGTCTGCGCGGCGGACAGCGAGGTCTGCGCACCGAGGAGCTGCAAGCTGTCCTGGCTCAGTGCTGTGGTGTCACTCCCGACCTGCGTCTTGAGAACCTTGAGGTCACGGCTCAGCTGCTGCAACTGCGCGGAGACGGTGCGCGTCCGATGCTGCGTGATGCTCAGGGACGTCAAGGTCCGGCCGTACTGGGCTCGTGCCTGGACCTGATCGACCAGGAGATATCCGAGTGCCGCAGCAAAGAGCGCACCTGCACCGAGGCCGAGCACCCACCTGGCCCCACGTGACCGGCGCGGGGGCCGAAGTGGCTCCCTGGGAATGGGGCGGGATTCGAGCTCGACCAGGCTCTTCATGCGCGTCGCCACGGTGACTTCTCACGTCCACGGACGCCCCGTGCCATGTTGCATTCTGGCATCACGTCGGGCCTTCGCCCGCGCACGTCCCGTCAGCCGATGTAGCTGGTGGACAGCGCCTCTTCCATTTCGGCCGGGGATCCCCGGTGCGCAATGACGCCCTGGAGCACGACGGCCGCGCTGTCGGCGATGGGCAGTGCCGTACGGGCGAACTGTTCGACCAGCAGGATGGAGAGGCCCGCCTCGGCCAGCTGGCGCACCTTGTCGTAGAGCTGCCCGACCACAATCGGGGCCAGGCCCATGGAGAGCTCGTCGAGCAGCAGAAGCTTCGGGTCGGTGGCGAAGGCGCGCGCCAGGGCCAGCATCTGCTGTTCGCCCCCCGACAACGTCCCCGCCATTTGCCGCCGCCGGCTGCTGAGCTGTGGGAACTGGGAGAAGGCCACTTCCTCAATGCGGTCCATCGACACCCCGACCTGCGTGGCCATGAGCAGGTTCTCGCGCACGGTCAGGTTGGGAAAGATGCCACGTCCTTCGGGCACCGTGCAGATGCCGATCCGGGCGCGGTCGTCCGCCGATTTCGCGGTCACGGCAGCGCCCTCGAAGGAGACGGCACCGCTGTTCGGCGCCAAGGTGCCGGCGCAGACGTTGAGCATGGTGGTCTTGCCGCCCCCGTTGGGACCCAGCAGTGCCATGACCGATCCGGCCGCCAACTCCAGGCTGACGCCGTGGACGACCTCAATCGGTCCGTAGCCCGCCCGGATGTCACGCAGCTCCAGAATCGGAGCGACCGCGGTGCCGTTCGGGGTCACGGGCTCGCTCACGGCGCACCGAGGTAGGCGTTCACCACAATCGGATCGTCCTTGACCTGCTCGGGCGACCCGCTGGCGATGACCTGTCCGTAGTCGAGGACGTGAATGTGCTCACACGTGCCCATCACCAGGCCGACGTCGTGTTCCACCAGACAGATGGCGAGGTCGCGCTCGTCCACGAGCTGGCGCAGCAGCCGGCCGAATGCCTCTGTCTCCTGCTCGGTCTGTCCCGAGGCGGGCTCGTCGAGGAGCAGCACCTTGGGTTGGGTCATCAGGGCGCGAGCCACCTCTACGACCCGGGCCCGGCCGGTCGGCAACTCGCTCACCTCGCGGTTGGCCACGTCGTCCAGTCCCACCAGTTCAAGAACACGGTCGGTCTCGGCTGTGACGTTGATCCGGCCGCGCCGGCTCCAAGAGTTGCGTATCTCTCCGGCCACTTGAACGTTGTCCCGCACGGTCAGAGAGGTGAAGAGTTCCAGTCGCTGATAGGTGCGCGCCAACCCTCGGCGGGCTCGCCGCGCCGGGCCGGCCTTCGTCACATCGTGGCCGTCGATCGACACACGACCGGATTTGGGAGCCAGCAGTCCACTGACGACGTTGAACAGCGTGGTCTTGCCGGCGCCATTGGGCCCGATCAGCCCGGTCACGCCTTTTTCGGCGACAGTCAGGGAGACGTCGGTCAGGACCTGGTTTCCGCCGAAGGCCACGCAGACCTGTGAGACCTCAAGGACGGGCATCGACGACCCCTTCGATGAGCGGTTCGGCGCTGGCCGGTGCTGATTCCGGCACCGGCGCCAGCTTGTCCCGGGCCCGACCGGCCTTGGCCGGGTTCACGAAGGCCTCGGGCTCCACCAGTCGGCCCACGGCGGGCGTGGCGAGCGCGATGAGGGCCGTGGCCAGGACGAACCACCAATTCCCCATCACCTTGGTCAGCACCAACAGGTAGGCGACGATTTCGGCCAGGATCCCGACCACGAGTACGCCCTTGGCCTGCCAGAGCGGCTTGTACCGGGCCACAATGTCGGGGACGGCTCCGCTGGGGTTGCGGCCGAGGCTCACGCCGATCAGTGCCGGCGCCACCAGGGACAGGTTGGCCATGACGCTCCAGAAACCGCCGCCGCCCGCGTCCGTGCTCAGGTTGCCGAATGTGGTGGTGAGCGCCTGGAACGCGGTCCCGGCGAGAATGCCTCCCATGAGCGCGCCGGCGACGTTCCCGATGCCGCCGACGACGGTCAGCATGACGAGGGCGAGACTGACGAAGATGATGAACGTCACATCGTTGACGCTCACCGACAAGCTCGACAGGAGCACGCCACCGAGCCCGGCAATGGCCGCCGAAATCATGAAGACCGAGAGCTTCAGCTTGATCAGGTTCTGGCCCAGCGTGGCGGCGGCGGCAGGGCTGTCCTTCATGGCGGTCAACCGGCGCCCGTAGTTGCTGCGGCGCAGGGCGATGAGGCCGATGCCGATGAGAATGAAGATGCAGGTTGACGTCGTGAGGAAGGTCTTCGACGAGCTGAGGTCGATCGGACCCAGCTTCAGCGGCGGAACCTGCAGCGTGCCGTTGGGGAAGATGGAGTAGCTCCAGTGAAAGATCGGGAACACGTGCGGCGCAATGTCGGCGATGATCATGTCGGAGACGAAGACCCCGAAGGCCAGGGTGGCGAGCGCCAGGTAGAGGCCTCGTAGGCGCAGCGCGGGCAGTGCGATGAGACCTCCGACGACGGCCGTCACCGCCATGCCGAGGAGCAGCCCCCAGAACGTGATCCGCTGGGCGGTGCCCGACCCCGACAGCCCGAGGTGGAAGACAATGATGGTGGCGATGGCCCCGAAGGAGACGGGGGCCAGGTTGATTTCGCCTGCATAACCGGTCAGCAGGGTGAGCGACAGGGCGATGATGCCGAAGATGATGCCCATCGTCAGCGATCCCATATCGCTGGAATCCATCACCTGTTCGAGCAGCAGCACGACCACCAGCAGGATCACTCCCCACGTCACGGCGGAGCGCATGGTCGGCACGGTGAAGCGCTCCCTCGTGCGAAGGAGCGTGGCCCCTCGGAGCCGGTCCTGAGGCAGCACGATGAGGACGACGAAGAGCATGATCATCGGCAGCGCGATGCGGAAGTTCGAGGCCCACGACCACGATTCAGGGAAGTAACCGAGCACGTAGGTGCTGGCGAGCCCGAGCACGAGGGCCCCCGCGAAGGTGAGCCAAATGCTCCGGAGCCGGCCGAACATGGCGGCGGCGATGGAGTCCAGCACCAGCAGGGTCAGCACGTGGACGTCGAGCGTGCCGCCGCTGATGGGCGTGATGAGCACACCGGCCAGTGCGGCCAGCGCCCCGCCCAGAGCCCACGAGAAAGCGGCCAGCCGTTCGGGACGTCCGCCGTTGAGCTGCAGCAGCGCCGGGTTGTCGACCACGGCCCGCATGGCCACGCCCGTACGGGTGCTGGTGAAGAGCAGGCGGATGCCCACGGCGATGAGGACACCGCACCCCAGGGCGATGGCCTCGTGGTCCGTCACGTAGACCCCCAAGAGCTTGAACTTCGCGGCATTGCCGAAGAACAGGCCGTCGGTGCGCGGCACGCCCGGACTCCAGATCCATTGAGCCAGGGCGATCAGGCCCAGCATGATGCCGATGGTGACGACGATTTTGGTGACGTCAGCCGTCTGGCGCAGCCCTCGCATGATCCCGACGTAGAGCACCATGCCGAGGAGGGGAGCCAGGACGGCCAGCACGGCGAACAGCGCCAGCGGTGCCGGCCAGTTCCATCCGTAGCGGAACTGCCAGTAGGTGAAGGCCGCCAACATCGCCATGGCGCCCTGGGCGAAGTTGAAGATGCCCGAGGTCGTGTAGGTGAGGACGAGGCCCGAGGCCGCGATGCCGTAGACGGCCCCCGTGACCAGCCCGAGGATGGTGTAGGTGAGGAACAGGTGCATGGCGGGAGCTCCCGTCGCTCAGGTTAGGCGACGGGCGAGCTTACGTTCGGGGCGCTCACCCCTGAGGCTTGAGAGTGGACGAGGTGGCGTACTGGGTGGCGTAGCCCTGGGCGTTCAGCGTGGTGCCGATGACCGACCCCGTATTGGCAATGACGTACTTGGAGGAGCAGTCGAACGTCCCGAGCTTCTTGGGGTAGGCCTGCACCCACTTCGTCCCGTCGAGCTTCATGAGGAGCCCGCAGTTCGGTGGAATGTTCTTGGCCGGGTTCCCCGAGGCGTTGAGCCCGCCCCCCGTCCAGCTCGTGACCTTGGCCAGGTGGTTGATCATGCACTGGCGGGTCAAGGTCGAGCCGCACGCCTTGGCCTGGGTCGCCCACAGCAGGAAGGACGATGTCGCCTGCTCGCCGAGCTGGGACGTCAGGCCCCCGTACTTCTTCACAATGGCCAGGTACTGGGCCACGGCCGGGACGACCTTGGCCGACTCGAGCGGCTCGTAGGACAGACGGACGTAGACGTTGTTGGCCAGGCCCTCGGTGTTCCACTGCGCGAATGCCGCCGTGTAGGCGCCGGAGTCCATCACCCAGATCGGGTCGTAACCGATGGTGTTCTCCGCCTCGAAGGCGCCGTAGAGCGTGTTCCCGGGGGTGGCATCGTTGAAGATGATCTGCGCGCCGCAGCTCTGCAGCTTCTGCACGAAGGGGGTGTAATTCGCCTCACCGTTGTAGTCGATGTTGGCGGTGCAATTGGGGAGGAACTTCCAGCCTGCCGTGGTGAAGGCCTGCACGGCCTTGTTCGTCGAGGCCTCCTGGGTCGACAGGGTCGACCCGTAGACGCCGACCTTCTGCGTCTTTTTGCCGAAGAGCTTCTCGGCCTCGTAGGCGCTCGAGACCGGGCTCGCGTTGGCCGGGTTCGGGGAGGCCTGGTACTGCTCGTAGGCGTTGGCCACCACTGCCGACACGGTGAAGCCCGGCACCGCGGCCAGGTTGCACCCGAGGCGGGTCTGTTCGGCGGAACCGTCGAGAGCGAAGCCCTCGCCGACCAGCATGAAGTCCTGCTTGCATTCCTGGGCCACCACCGAGCCGACGTTGGTCACGGCGGCGTTCCCGTAGTCACCCACCAGCTTGCGCCCGTTGATGCCGCCCTGGGCGTTGCACCAGGCGATCATGGCTTTGACCGCGTCGCCCATCTCCTGGTCGAGACCCGGCAGCCCCGAGAAGCCCCGGTCGTCGCCGTAGGCGATGTTGATGGTGCTGTTGGTGACGCCGGTATCCGTGGCGCCGGTGGCGTGTCCCTTGCCGCATGGCGAAGGGAGTGTCCCGAACTTCGTCGTCGAAATGGACGACGCGCCGGCCGCACCCACGCCGGGAGTCACGAGCACGCCCGCAGCGATCAGCGTGGTGAACACCGCTGCCGCCCCCAGGGCCCGAAAACCGGTGACCCTCTTCATCAATCCAACCCCCAGTTCGGGGGGCCGCACCCGATCAGGCGCTGCCCCAACTCCCTTATGAAAACTTTAGAACACGTTCCTGTTTCGGCAGCACACTAGCAATCCGGAGGTCAGAAATCTCTGCGCCACCTGAGCCCGGCCTGCCGCCGCGGGGTCAGGAACGATCCACCGTCGCAATGTCGTAGCGCTCGGTGTAGTCCTTGAACTCCTCGGCCAGCTCAGGGTAGGTCCAGCCGAAGTCGGCGGGGTCATAGCGATGCCGGCCGAAGGCATCCTGCGGGCCGGTCCTCGAGGTACGCCTCCATCCGTCGGGCGTGCAGCGAGCCGACCTCCTCGCCGAAGTCGGCGTAGAGCCGGCGGACCGCTCCCACGGGGTCGGCGACCAGCGAGGCGTAGTGCAGGTGCTGGCACCATCCCCCGCCGGCCTTCTCGTCGAAGTCCATGGCGGACCGGAGTGCGAACCCGCACTTGCGCTTCCACTCCTCGGCCGTGGGGCGGGGGTCCTTCCGGCTGGTCAGGACGCGTTGGCCGGCATTGGCCAGACTGGCCAGCGACGTGACCACCGGGCCCGGGTCGCGGTGCGTCCAGATGACCCGGGCGTCGGGGTAGGCGGCGAACATGGCGTCGAGATGCCACAGATGATTGGGCGTCTTGAGGATCCAGCGCTCGGTCGGTTGGCGCGACTGCAGCGTCTGGAGGGCGAGCCGGTGCTGGGCGTAGGCCGAGGTCATGTCGGCGTGCTCGAGCCAGCGGGCATAGGTCGGGACATGGGCTTGCGTCTCGAGGGCGAGGGCACGCACGTCGTACATGAAGATGGCCACACACTCCTCGGCCAGCGTGGAGCCGAAGGGATGCATGGCCTGCAGCGGGGGATTGAGCTTCATGAGGCCGTCGAGATCCTTGGCGTGCCGGGCGATCCGCGGATCCTCCGCCGCCTCCTCCAGCGTCGTGGGCGGGACAGGATGGGCAGCTTCCCATTGGAGCAGCGGACGCGCCACGGGGTCGAGCCCGAGCAGAATCGACAGCAGGCTGGTCCCCGTCCTCGGCAGGCCGACGATGATCCAGGGCCGTTCAATGCGCCCTTTCCTGACTTCGGGGTGCTCTTCGGACCAGCGCTGGAGCTCTATGCGGTTGGCCAGCGCGCTGGCGAGCATTTTGGAGACGAGGAGGCGTCCGAAGGTCGTCAACTCGGCCTCCTCCTCGCAGGCACGGAGGTACACCTCGAGCGGCTCCCGGTAGGAGTCGCTGCCGAAGTCGTCCGACCCGGCCTTCTTGGTGGCGGCGGCGATCACCGATGAGGGGCTGAGGGAGGGGAGTTCGGGGCCGAAGCGGGCCACCTGCGCGCCCGTCCAGTTGAGGGCCCGGACCGGCCGGCTGCGCAGCTCAGAATCGCGCCAGGTGTACTCGACGGTGCTCATGGGCCCGTGATCACCCGATCTCGACGACTGTGCGGCCCACGGAGCGACGCGCCACGTGCTCGTCGAGCGCCCGCCCGGCCTCCTCCATGGAGACCCGCCGCCCGACGGCGGGACGGATCGCGCCGTCCGCAGCCAGGCGCAGGAGGTCGGCATGGATCTCGTCCGCCACGTCCCGCCCGAACGGGTTGAAGCCGAAGCGTCGCATGCCCGGGTCCACCGAATCGGCCCAGGCCACCATGACGGCCACGATGTCGATGTTCCCGATGCAGGCCATGCGGAGCGGCCGCCCGGTCATGCCGTTGGCGTCGTCGTCGGCGAACCCCACGGCCAGGTAGCGGCCGCCATGGGCCGTGCAGCGCCACGAGCGCTCCACGAAGTCGCCCCCGGTCAGGTCGTAGACCACGTCGGCGCCCGCGTCGCCCGTGGCGACCAGGACCGCCTCGACGAAGTCCTCCGCCGTGTGGTCGATCACCAGGTCGGCGCCGAGCGAGGCGCACAGCGCCCCCTTCTCCGGCCCGCCCGCCACCGCGATGACCCGTGCCCCGGCCGCCTTGCCGAGTTGGATGCCGGCCGTGCCCAACCCACTGGCGGCGGAATGCACGACCAGGGTCTCGCCCGACTGCAGGCGACCGCGCTTGAAGAGGGCGAGGTGCGAGGTCTGGAACGTCAGGAGGAAGGCGGTGGCCTCGACGTCGTCGAACTCGGGAGGAGCGTCGAAGACCGAGATGCCGTCCGCAATGGCGTACTCGGCGATGCCGCCCAGGGCGTTCTTGGTGATGGCGACGACCCGCCGCCCCAGCCACGACTCCGCGCCTTCGCCCGCCGCGTCGACGACACCGCACACGTCCATACCGAGGGTGAACGGGGGAGGGGTCGGGACAGAGACGAGTTTGCCCAGGCAGCGGTCGATGTCGTTGAAGTTCAGCGAGGCGGCACTGACCTTGACCCGCACCTCGCCGGGCCCGGGCTCGGGGACCGCAATGCTCTGCACGGCCAGCACTTCGCCCGGTGGCCCGTGTCGGGTCACCTGCACGGCCTTCATGTCTGCCACGCGCCCTCCCCCTGATCTCGTCGACGTCCGGCGCCGGGAGAGCCGCTGACGATGGTCCTTGTCCGGAGCGGTGCGAGGTTACCGCTTCCCTTCACCGTGACCCGCTGTGCGGGCCGCCGGTGCACGGCGGTCGCATAGCGGGTGCCGAACGCTGCCGCCGGGGTCGACGCCGAGGTCGGGAATGGGCTGGTCCATGGCGTAGCGGTAGAGGATCGTGCGCATGTACATGCCGGCCGCCTGCCCGTACATGGAGACGCCGATGAGCAGCACGAACCCGATGGCGGCGAACGGGACCCCGATGACCCAGGCGCTCTTGGCGATGCAGACCACACCGATGGCGAGCACGGCGATGGCGCCGAGGGACAGGCCGAGGAAGAGGAACCCGAACCGCAGACCGCCGCGGGCGATCGTCCCGAAGCGGGCCTTCATGAATGGAGGAGGAGCGCTTGATCGCCTCAATCGGGCCGACGTCCTCGAAGGCGAGGACGGGGATGACGAGGAAGGTCGCCACCGCCCAGGCCAGCCCGCCGGCGACGCCGATGAGACGGCCGACGAGGCCGAGCCGCTGCTCCAGCATGCGGATGGCCGTTCCGACGACGGCGGAAAGGATCGCCCAGCTGAAGATCACGTTCTTGCGCCCCCAGGCCTGGGCGAGCGATCCGCCGATGGTGGGCGTCCTGCCCTCGATCCGGTCGGAGGCGGCGAAGACCAGCGCCACCTGGAAGATCACGGTCGCCGCCGTCGCCACGACCGAGCCACAGGCCAGGGCGACAATGACGCCGAATGCCGTTGCGCCCCAGGGCCAGGCCGATCGGTGCGGCAATGACGGCGAAGGCGATGACGGCGGTGATGGTGGCCATGACCGGGAGCCAGATCATCTGCCGGTCTTGCCGGAAGAGGTCGAGCGAAGCCCGCAGGATCGCCTTGCCGGTTGGATTGGTTCCCGCCATCTGGCCGCCTCTCTCTCTCGAAGACTGCGATTGCACCACATCGATCGGCCGTGCCTGCCCGCCGAGTTGTGCAGTTTTGTCCGTCAGGTGAGATTTCGGCGGCTCTGCCGGCAGGCGGTCGGGCGAATGCCGGTCAGACTTCAGAGTTCACAGAGCCGTAGCCTTCGGGCAAGGTCTCGTCTGTTACTACTTTCCAGGTGAACCGCCTCCCCGCTCCGAGCCGACCGCAGGCATCGATCCGACCCGCCAGGAAGGACGGGCGGTGACGGGCCTCTTGAACGAGGTGCAGTCGGTCGACACGCATCAGAAGGCCCTGCGGATCAACCTGGATCCTCGCTGGTACGGGACGGTGGCCGAAATCGGCGCCGGCCAGGAGGTGGCCCGGTGGTTCTTCCGGGTGGGCGGGGCGGCGGGCACCGTCGCCAAGACGATCTCCGCCTACGACATGGCGGTCAGTGACGCCGTCTACGGCGAGGTCGACCGCTACGTCTCCGAGGCGCGCCTCCAGGCCATGCTGGACCACGAGTACGCGCTCAACATCGACCGGTTGAGCGAACGGCGGGGCGACGACACTTCGTTCTTCGCCTTCGCCGACACTGTCGTGGCCCGGAGCTTCCGCGGTGGCAACGAATGCCACGGATGGATGGGCGTCAAGTTCCAGGCGCATCCGTTCGACGAACCGAGCCAGGTCGTCCTGCACGTGCGCATGCTCGACGTCGAGGCGGCGCTGCAGCAGGAGGCGCTGGGGATCGTCGGGGTCAACCTGCTGCACGGCGCCTTCTTCGACCACCACGAGCCCGAGAAACTGGTGGAGAGCCTGCTCGACCGCCTGAGTACCGACCGGATGGAGATCGACCTCATCCGGTTCCGCGGCATCGAATTCCGTAACGTCGACAACCGGCTGGTGGCGCTGCAGCTGGTCCAGCTCGGGTTGAGCGGTGTCGCCATGTTCGGCCCCGACAAGGAGGTGCTCCAGCCGAGCGAAGTCCTGCGCAAGAAGGCGGTGCTCGTCGAGCGCGGCAGCTTCCGCCCCACCACGGTGGTCAACCTGGACATGCTGGAGTGCGCGCAAGCGAAGTTCGAGGCCGACCCCGCCGTCCAGGGCAAGACGGTCCTGGCGTTGGCCGAGCTCACCATGCGGAACCTCCTTGCCGGCGGGACGGACGTGGACCGAAGGGACTTTCTCGCCCGCGCCGAGCTCCTGGCCGCCTGTGGCTTGACCACCATGATCTCGGACTACTTCGACTACTACCGCTTGGCCGCCTTCTTGTCCGAGCGGACGAGCGAGCCCATCGGCATTGTGATGGGCGTGCCGAGCCTGATCGACTTGTTCGACGAGCAGAATCACGCCCAGCTCCAGGGCGGCATCCTCGAGAGCTTCGGCCGCTTGTTCAAGAACGACCTCAAGGTGTACGTGTACCCCTTCCAACGATCGGAGGGCGACGAGCTCGAGACCGTCGACAACCTGCACGTCGATGCCGCCGTGCGCCCGCTCTACGACTACCTGGCCAACCGGGGCAGCTTCGTGCCCCTCGACAACTACTGCGAAGGCTTCCTCTCCATCTTCAGCCGCGACGTCCTCAAGCGCATTGCCGACGGGGACGACAGCTGGGAGTCGATGGTGCCGCCCGGCGTCGCCGAGCTCATTCGCAGGCGCGGCTTCTTCGGCTGCGCCCGATCGCCGGTCTGACAAGGTCGGCGCCGGGAGGCGCCGGTGGCGCACGCCGGACATCTGCAGCGGAGGGAGTGGGATTTGAACCCACGGAAGCTTGCGCCTCGCAGCTTTTCAAGAGCTGTGCATTCGTCCGCTCTGCCATCCCTCCAGGCGGTGCAACACGCTCATGGTAGGTGAGGCGCCGCGTCGGCCGGCTCAACCGCCGGCCCACTCCGCCAGCTCCACCACGACGCCCGGGCCGTCGAGGAACACCAGCTTGCGGTCGTGGTAGTCGAGGACCTCGTTCCTGGGCGTGATCCCGTTCGCCGCCAGGTGCTCGAGCATGGCGGCCAGGTCGTTGACCCGGAAGCACACGTGGTTGAACCCCGTCCGGTCCAGCGTGCCCGCTCCGTCGTCCACCACGATCGGCGGCTGATGGAAGAAGAGCAGCTGTATCTCCTGGTGCACCTCGGCCCCCGTGAGGACCAGCGTCACGTGGTCGGATTCCCAGCCGGGAATCCCCATGTAGTCCGCCACCCGTTCGCCCGAGGCGACGACGGCAATGCTCTCCTCGAAGCCCAGGAGCCCGAAGAAACGGCGCGCCTCGGGCAGGTCGGTGACGACGATGGTGATGTGGTCGAAGCCTTCGGTCCGTGCGGTCACCATGGCGAGCGCCCCTGCTAGCCCTTCGAGGCCTGCTCGCGTTGCGACGCGTCCCGGGCCCGGCTGCGCTGTCGTCCGCGTATCGCCTGGTCGAGCAGCACCTTGCGCAGCCGTACCGACTTCGGCGTCACCTCGACGCACTCGTCCTCGCTGATGAACTCCAGCGTGTGCTCCAGCGAGAACGTCATGGCGGGCGTGAGACGTTCGAAGTCCTCCGCCGTCGCCGAACGGATGTTGTTCAGCTTCTTCTCCTTGGTCGGGTTGACGTCCATCTCGTCTGCCCGCGCGTTCTCCCCGACGATCATGCCCTCGTAGACCTCCTCTGCCGGTCCCACGATCAACGTGCCGCGCTCTTGGAGGTTCATCAGGGCGAACGTGGTGGTGGCCCCCCGCCGGTCGGCCACCATCGACCCGTTGCGCCGGGTCCGCAGGTCGCCGTGCCACGGCTCCCAGCCGTCGAACACGTGGTGGAGGATGCCGGTGCCCCGGGTGTCGGTCAGGAACTCGGTGCGGAAGCCGATGAGGCCACGGGCCGGCACCTTGTAGTCGAAGCGCACCCAGCCGGACCCGTGGTTGACCATCTCGAGCATGGTGCCCTTGCGCAGCGCCAGGAGCTGCGTGACGACACCGAGATACTCGTCGGGCACGTCGACGCTCACCCGCTCGACCGGCTCGTACACCTTGCCGTCGATCTCCCGGGTGACGACCTGGGGCTTGCCGACCGTGAGCTCGAAGCCCTCCCGGCGCATGGTCTCGACCAGCACGGCGAGCTGGAGCTCTCCCCGGCCGAGCACCTCCCACATGTCAGGGACGGTCGGTGTTGGCGACCCGGATGGCCACGTTGCCCACGAGCTCGGCGTCCAGGCGGGCCTTGAGCAGGCGGGCGGTCAGCTTCGTGCCGTCCAACCCGGACAGGGGCGACGTGTTGATGCCGATGGTCATGGCCAGGCTGGGCTCGTCGACGGTGATGGCCGGCAGGGCGACCGGCCGGTCGGGGTCGGCCAGCGTCTCGCCGATGGTGACCTCGGCCAGGCCCGCCACCGACACGATCTCGCCCGGGCCGGCCGACTCGGCCGGTACCTGCTCGAGCGACTCGGTGACGTAGAGCTCGGTGATCTTCACCTTCTCGACGGTCCCGTCGAGGCGGCACCAGGCCACCGGGCTGCCCTTCACCAGCGTGCCGTTGTGGATCCGGCAGATGGCCAGCCGGCCGACGTAGGGGGAGGCCGACAGGTTGCAGACCAGCGCCTGCGTCCCCTCGTCGGGGTCGTACGAAGGTGCCGGGACATGCGTCGATGATGGCCTTGAACAGGGGCTCCACGTTGACGCCCTCGACACCAGGCTCTGTGCTGACCCAGCCGGCCCTGGCGTTGGCGTAGAGGATGGGGAAGTCGATCTGGTCCTCGTCGGCGTCGAGGTCGAGGAACAGCTCCTCGACCTGGTGCACGACTTCGGCGATGCGGGCGTCGGCCCGGTCGACCTTGTTGATGACGAGCACGACGGGGAGCCGGGCCTCCAGCGTCTTGCGCAGGACGAAGCGGGTCTGGGGCAGGGGGCCCTCTGAGGCGTCCACCAGGAGAAGGACCCCGTCGACCATGGTCAGTCCGCGCTCGACCTCGCCGCCGAAGTCGGCGTGGCCGGGCGTGTCGACGATGTTCATCTTCACGCCGCCCCAGCGCACGGCCGTGTTCTTGGCCAGGATGGTGATGCCCTTCTCACGCTCGAGGTCGCCCGAGTCCATGACCCGGTCGGTCACCTCCTGGTGGGCGCCGAACGCGCCGGTCTGGCGCAGCAGCGCGTCGACCAGTGTCGTCTTGCCGTGGTCGACGTGGGCCACGATGGCCACGTTCCTTATGTCGTCGCGGGTCTCCATGGGGGTACCAACGATAGATGACCTGGGTCAGCTCCCATTCAGGCCGGTTTCAGGCGGCCGATCGGAGCGACACCCCCGACCCGCCCAGCGCCAGCTCCACCGCTTCGGCTCCGAGGGTGAGGGCGATCGGCTCGGGCTCCACCCGCACCAGATGACCCGAATCCGGCCACCACCCGACGACGCGTCCGGGGCCACCGTCTCCCCGTAGGCGGAGGGACTCGACAAGGGTGACCAGGGCGAGCTCGGCGCGCACCGAACCCCGGCGCGGCCCCGACAGCACGACGAGGTGGGCGCGGTCCGTGCGCACGTCCGCCCGGCCGCGCAGGGCCAGCAGGGCGGAATGGGGGCTGTCCCACCAGTGGTCGCGGCCGATCTCGGGTGCGGGGCAGAACGAGGACCAGTCGAGGGCGCACCAGAGGCGGGTGGCCCAGGTGACGGCCTCGGCCCCGACGGCGGCCCGTCCGGCCGGAGACAGGCCGTCGATCCAGCGGTCGAGCTGCGTGGCCGAGGAGCTCCCTTCGCGCACCCAGCGGGAGGATTCGTCAAGACGGGACCGCACCGCTTCGAGGGGGGAGCGTGCCGCCCCTCCGGCCAGGAGCCGCACGGCGGCCACGCCGATGGAGCGTCGGGCCGTGCGGGCGGTCCAGGCGAACGGCTCGCCGTGGCCGGGATCGTTGCTCTCGGTGTTGAGCGCGGTGCGCACCTCGTGGTCGGTCACGCGGAACCGGGGTGCGCCGGCGCGCCGGACGGCCAGGCCGGCCAGTTTCGCCTTGGCCTCTTGGAGGGCGAAGCGCCATGCCACCGCGTCGACTGCGGGAACGGGCGCCACCAGCGCGTCCATGAGGCGATTATCCATGGGCGGCGGCGGCGGCGGGTGCCGGGCCATGGGTTGCGGGGGCCTGGGCCAGCCAGGCGGCAATGTGCGAGGCGATCGCCCTGAGGTGTTCCTCGCGCACGTCCTCGACGCCGTAACGCCCCGACGCCGACTCGAGCAGGGCCAGGCGGAACGGCGGCGTGCCGCTGCGGAGGGTCTCGAGCAACGACAGATAATGCAGTGAACGCCGCGCCGCGGCCCACGGGCCGCCGGTCGACAGGCCCAGCGCGCAGAGGGACGCGGTGCGGGGCTGTGGCAGCCCGACGACGAGGTCGAACATCCCGTACAAGACGATGCGGCCACCCGCCAGCGGAATGGCGACACGGTCGTTGGTGCGCGGCATCCAACCCGGGGCGAAGCGGGGGACCAGCGCACTCAGGTTCCGGGCATGAAGTGCGAGCGTCTCGGCCAGCGCGGTGCGCGCCGCCGCCGTCAGCGACTCGATCTGCCGCACTTCGGCTTCCTCCCCGGTCGCCCGCAGGGCATCGAGCGCGTCGGCCAGGGGATCGTTGATTTCGCCGGTGTGGACCAGTTGGCGCAGCAGCGCGTGCACCAGTCGCGACGGATCGACCCGGCCGGTCGCCGCCATGCTGTCGCCCCGCTGCTCGTCATGTGCGCCGAGCAGTTGTCGTGGCCCCAGGAAGAGCGGCGGCGCGTGCTCGCCCCTGGCGGCGACGACGTCGTAGGCGGCATCCTCGAGCCAGGCCCGCAGCCCGCCGGCCAGGCCCGGGTCGAAACGGGGGCGGGCGGCGGCGTCGCCGCGCAGCAGAGCCAGGACCTCGGCTCCTGTGCCTCTGTCCGCCCCCGCGTCACCCGCCGGTGCAGGCCGGAGCAGCGGGCGGGGTGCGACGAGGACCATCGGTGCAGTGTGCCCACGGGGTGTGACAGTCCTCTACATGGCGGAACCTGTCAACGGGAATGAGACACTCATGGTTCAGACGGCCTGGGCGGCCAGAGACTCGTCGTCGGGCCGGTTGATCCAGAACACCTCTGGGATCGTAGGTGCCCTGGGCGGCGTTCGGAATCGTTGCGGCATGGAGGCGTAGGCGGAGTCGAGGACACCTTGGCGCTTCTCTCTGACGATCCGGTCCAGTCCGAAATGCACGTCTGCGGGGGTATGCAATGCGATGCCCGAATGGTGGTGCTCGAAGTTGTAGTGCTCGAAGAATTCCCCGCAGAATGAGCGGGCCGCCGTGATGTTGGCGAAACGCTTGGGGAACCTCGGTGAGTACTTGAGCGTCTTGAACGAGGATTCCGAGTAGGGGTTGTCGTTGGAGACATGGGGCCGCGAGTGGCTCTGGAGGACACCGAGGTCGGCCAGAAGCTGGCTGACCGTCCGCGAGGTCATCGAGCTTCCTCGGTCGGCATGGAGGGTCAGCTGTCCGTCGCCGACACCGTGGCGGTAGAGGGAGTCGGCGATGAGCTGCTCGGCCAAAGTGGCCGATTCGTTGGGGGCCACCAGCCACCCCACCACATAGCGGCTGTAGACGTCGAGGATGGAGTAGAGCTGATACCAGGTCCACTTGTAGGGGCCGGCCAGCTTGGTGATGTCCCAGCTCCAGACCTCATTGGGCGCGCTGGCCACCAGCTCGGGCTTGATGGTGGGCGGGCGACGGGCCTGGGCCCGGCGCTCACGCACCAAGGAGCGTTCGCGCAACAGGCGGTACATGGTCGAGACCGAAGCCAAGTAGGTCCCCTCGTCGAGGAGTGTGGCCCAAACTTGGGCCGGGGCCTTGTCGCAGAAGCGCTCCTCGTTCAGCGCGGCGACGACCGCGTCGGCCTCGGCTGGCGAAAGGGCCCGTGAGGAGCGCCTCGGGGGCGGCGGGGCACAGATCGGCGGCCGCTTGGCCCGGTAGTGGGTCGCCCGAGCACGCCCGAGCACCGCACAGGCCCGCTTGCGCCCGACAATGGGGGCGAGCTCGTCGACGCCGGCGTCGAGCACGGCGTCGAGCACGGCGTCGACTATTCCTCTGTGTCCGCGCTCTTGGAGATCTCTTCCAAGAGCGCGTGCACTTTTCCCTGGACGTTGATGACCGCCTCGGCCTGGGCCAGCTTGGAGCGCAGCCGCTCGTTCTCGGCGCGGAGTTTGGCCACCTCTGAGAGGGAGGGGCCCCCACGGCCTCCGTCGCTGCGCCCGAGGTTTGCCTTGATGAGCCCTTGGCGGTGCTGGCGTCGCCAGTCCGTAATGAGGCTCGAGTAGAGGCCTTCGCGGCGCAGCAACGCCCCCCGCTCGCCCGACTCTGAGCAGGCGTCGTACTCGGCCAGGATGGACAGCTTGTACTCGGGTGAAAAAACCCGCCGGACCGGGCTCATCTTGTGCGGCTCGCCCCGTGCATCTCGCCCATCGTCCACATGCCAATTATCGGCTGCGGGGCTCCGGAGGAGCTCAGTCTTAGACTTCCCCTTGGTGCTCTCCATATGAAACCCTCCTTCGCCCTCATGCTCAGTACGAGGATGCAAGGTGTCGCACTCATTGTGGACAGAGAGGGGCTGAGACGCACATGACTCCCGCGCTCGTGCTGGCGTCGGCCGGCAACACCGCCTTCTTCGTGATCTTCGGGATCTTCGTGGTGGCGATGCTCGCGCTGGTGGTCATCGTGATCATGTGGGCGGTGCGCCACGACATGGCCGGCCGCAAGGATTGGCGCACCCGCCAGGAGTCGCGGATGCAGCGCCCACCTGATCCGCCCCGAGCGTCGTCATGAGCGGTCCCGTCGACGACTTGTTGGGAACATCCGCCAGGAGTCGCGGGTGCAGCCACCGCCCGATGAGCCCCGAGCATCGTCATGAGCGGTCCCTTCGGCGACGGCTTGGACGGCATGGGTGACGGGAAGCACTTCGAGGGTGCACCCGCCCCCTCGTTCTCCGAGCGCGTCCGCGCCAAATGGGCGCAACGGCGTCACGGCTCCAACGGGCGTCACCGGGCACCGGAGCGGACGGCCTTCGTCCTCGCCGGCGGCGGGAGCCGGGGCGCGGTCCAGGTGGGCATGCTGCAGGAGCTCATCCGGCGCGACATCCGCCCCGATCGGGTCTACGGGGCCTCGGTCGGTGCCATCAACGGCGCGTCCTACGCCGGCCAGCCGAACATCGAGAACGCGGAGCAGATGGCCAACATCTGGCGTGCGCTCAAGGGCACGGAGATCTTCCCGCGCGGCCCGCTCGACGGCCCGTGGGCGTTCATACAGAAGCGGCCCTCGGTGCACGCCAACACGGGCCTGCGGGCCATCATCGAAGCCGGGATCGACTACGAGAACCTGGAGGACGCCACCATCCCCATTGAGGTCGTGACGGCGTCGCTCACCGACGGCCGCGAGCGCTGGATAGGCCACGGTCCGGCCGCCGAAGCCGTCCTGGCGTCCTCGGCCATCCCCTCCATCTTCCCGCCCGTCATCATTGACGGGGACATGCTCGTCGACGGCGGCGTGGTCAACAACGTGCCGATCAGCCGGGCCATTGAGGCCGGGTGTGACCGCATCTACGTGTTGCTGTGCGGGCCCTTGCACTACCACCCGCCGCCGCCGCGCCGCCCCCTCGAGGCGCAGTTGACGGCGTTCTTCGTCGCCATCCACGCCCGCTTCATCCGTGAGTTGGCGTCGCTCCCGCCGGGTGTGGAGGTGATCGTCTTCAGCGGCGGCGGCGAACCCTCGGGCGAGTACCGCGACTTCTCGGCCACGGCGACGCTCATTGAGGAGGGACGCGCCGAGGTGGCCGACGTGCTCGACCGCTACGTGGGAACCTCACACGACATCGTCCACCCCGGCGCACCGCCGCAGGCCGGCACGCCGGCGCCTGCCGGCCCGTCGGGGCCGTGAGCGCCGCCCCTCGGGGAATGCCGGGGCGCTACCTGCTGTCCAACGACGCCCCCGAGGCGATGGACCGCTTCACCGCGTTCACGCACCCTGTTCGACCCGGCCACCTTCCGGCATCTCGACGGCCTCGGCCTCGCCGCGGGCTGGCGCTGCTGGGAGGTGGGTGCGGGCGGCACCTCGGTGGTGCAGTTCCTCTCCGAACGGGTCGGTCCGGCGGGACACGTCCTCGCCTCCGACATCAACGTGTCGTGGGCCGGCGAGGCCGACGCCCCCAATGTCGAGGTCATCGAGCACGATGTGGCCGCCGACCCACCCCCGGCCGGGCCCTTCGACCTGGTCCACGCCCGCCTCGTGCTCGTCCACGTGCCCGAGCGCGACGCCGCCCTGGCCACCATGGTCGAGACCCTGCGCCCCGGCGGGGTCCTGCTGGTCGAGGACGCCGACCCGGCGCTGCAGCCACTGAGCTGCCCCGACGAGATCGGGCCCGCCCAGGAGCTGGCCAACCGCATCCGGCGGGGATTCCGCACCCTGCTGGCCGACCGCGGCGTGGAGCTGGCCTACGGCCGCTCGCTGCCCCGCCGCCTGCGGGCCGCCGGCCTGTCCCAGGTGGGAGCCGATGCCGCCTTCCCGGTGAGCGACCCCGCCTGCAACGATCTCGAGACGGCGACCGTCAACCTGATCCGGGACCAGCTCCTCGAGCACGGCATCGCCACCGCGGACGAGATCGACCTGCACCTGGCCAACGTGGCCGCCGGCCTCCTCGACCTGGCCCAGCCGCCGATGATCTCCTGCTGGGGTCGCCGACCTCCCGCCGCCTGAGCGGCACCGGCGGCTGGCCGAGCGACGCCGCGGCCGCGGCTGTCACTGCATCCTGGTGGAATAGGAGGGTGCCCGACGCTGTGCCCGATCCATCCCCCGAGTCGCTCTTCCATCCGGCCGTCGCCAGCTGGTTCGCCCGTCGGTTCCCGGCGGGGCCGACACCGCCCCAGTCGGCGGCCTGGCCCCACATCGCGGCGGGGAGTGACGTCCTGGTGGCTTCGCCCACCGGGTCGGGCAAGACGCTGACCGGATTCCTGGTCGCCATCGACGCCGCCTACCGGGCCGCCGAGGCGGGCTCGACCACCCGTGGGACGCCCGAAGTCCTCTATATCTCGCCGCTGCGCGCGCTCGCCGTCGACGTGCACGAGAACCTGCACGTCCCGCTTTCGGAAATCCGGGAGGAGGCGGCGCGGCTGGGCTACCCCGACCCGGGACTGCGCATCGCCATCCGTACCGGCGACACGCCGGCCGCCGAGCGCGCCGCCATGAAGAAGCAGTCACCCGACCTGCTCGTCACCACGCCCGAGTCGCTCTACCTGCTTCTGACCGCCCCCTCGTCGCGCGCGCTGCTGCGGGGCGTGCGCACCGTGATCGTCGACGAGGTGCACACGCTGGCCCGTGACAAGCGGGGCAGCCACCTGGCCCTGAGCCTCGAGCGGCTCGACGCCCTGGTGGGCGAGAGCGGCGGTCGTCTGCAGCGCATCGGCCTCTCGGCCACGCAGCGGCCCCTCGACATGGTGGCGCGCCTGCTGTCGGGTGTGCACGACGACCGCCCGCCCACGGTGATCGTCGACTGCGGCCACGCCCGCGACCTCGACGTGGCGATCGAGCTCCCTTCCACCGAGCTCGAGGCCGTCATGAGCGGCGGCCAAATGTCGGACATCCTCGACCGCATCGCCGAGCACACGCGCCACCACCGCACCACGCTGATCTTCGTCAACACGCGCAAAATGGCCGAGCGGGTGGCCCATCAGCTGGCCGAGCGCCTGGGCGAGAACGAAGCGGCCGACGGGAACGACGTCGACGCGTCGTTGCTCGTCGCCGCCCACCACGGGAGCCTCTCGGCAGCGCGGCGGCGCATTGTCGAGACGCGCCTGCGGGCCGGGGACCTGCGGGCGTTGGTGGCGACGGCCTCGCTCGAGTTGGGCATCGACGTCGGCCCGGTCGAGCTGGTGTGCCAGATCGGCTCCCCGCGCGCCATCGGCACCTTCCTGCAACGAGTGGGACGGGCCAACCACCATCGTGACGGCACGCCGGCGGGCCGCCTCTACCCGACCACGCGCGACGAGCTCGTGGAGTGCACCGCGCTGCTCGCCGCCGTGCGGGAAGGCCGGTTGGATCTGCTGGAGCCGCCGGTCGCCCCGCTCGACGTCCTGACCCAGCAGCTGGTCGCCGAGGTGGCCTCCACCGACGAGCGTGATGTCGAGGCGATGTGGGAGCTGACCCGCCACGCCGCCCCGTACGCCGAGCTCTCCCGGAAGGACTTCGACGAGGTGGTGGCGCTGGCGAGTTGGGGGATCGAGACCGGGCGCGGGCGCCGCGGCGCACACCTGCACCTCGACGCGGTCAACGGGCGGCTGCGCGCCCGGCGGGGCGCGCGCCTGGCCGCGTTGACCGGTGGCGGCGCCATTCCCGAGACGGGTGACTACCGCGTCGTGCTCGACCCCGACGGGGTGACGGTCGGTTCCGTGCACGAGGACTTCGCGGTCGAGGCGACGGCGGGCGACATCTTCCTTCTGGGCACCCATTCATGGCGGGTGGCCAAGGTCGAGGTCGGCACGGTCCGGGTGTACGACGCCGGCGATCTGCCGCCGACCGTCCCGTTCTGGCTGGGTGAGGCTCCGGCCCGTACGGCCGAACTGTCAGAGGCCGTGAGCGATCTGCGCGCCGCACTCGAGCCGGTGCTGGCGGCGCAGGACGGCGACGGGGCGCGCGCGCTGGTGCGCGAGCGCGCCGGGGTGTCGGCCGAGGTGGCGCAACAGGTCGTGGCCTACTGCGCGGCCGGCCTGGCCGCGCTGGGCCACCTGCCCACCAGCGAGCGGATAGTCGTCGAGCGCTGCTTCGACGACAGCGAGGGCTCGCAGCTGATCATCCACGCGCCGTTCGGTGGTCGCATCAACCGCGCGCTGGGCCTGGCCCTGCGCAAGCGGTTCTGCGTCTCCTTCGACTTCGAGCTGCAGGCGGCGGCGGACGACGACACGGTCGTCCTGTCGCTCGGACCACAGCACAGCTTCCCGCTCACCAAGGTGCAGTCGATGTTGAGCAGCGCCAAGGCCCCCGAGGTCCTGACCCAGGCCGTGCTGCTCCATCCCATGCTCGGCGCGCGCTGGCGCTGGAACCTCAATCGCGCCCTGGTGCTGCCCCGCATGAACGGCGGCAAGCGCCGGCCCATCCATCTCCAGCGCATGGAGGCCGACGACCTGCTGGCCGCCGTCTGGCCCGGCTTGGCCGCCTGTCAGGAGAACGCGCCGCCCGGACCGGTCGGCGTGCCCGACCACGTGCTGGCCCGCCAGACCGTCTACGACTGCCTGCACGAGGGGCTCTCCGTGGAGGGCCTGGTCGACGTGTGGTCCCGGGTCGAGTCGGGTGCCATCGCGGTGCATACGGTCGAGTCGTCGGAGCCGTCGCCCTTCGCCCACGCCATTTTGAGCGGACGCCCTTTCACGTATCTCGACGACGCGCCCCTCGAAGAGCGGCGCACGCGTGCGCTGTCGCTGCGACGCGGTCTGGGCGAACTGGGTGCCGACGGGCTGCCCGTCCCGGCCTCGGAGCTGGCGGCTCTCGACCCCGAGGCGGTGGCGGTCGTCCTGGACCAGGTCCGCCCCCGGCTGCGCAACGCCGACGAGCTGCACGACCTCTTGCTCTCCCTGGTGGCGGCGCGCCCGCACCGCGAATGGGCGCAGTGGTACGACGCGCTGGCGGCGGACGGCCGGGCGGCCACGCTCGACGGATGCTGGGTGGCCACCGAGCGCGGCGAGGCGGCCTCGGCGCTCGGGACCGACGACGAAGCGGCCGCGGCCTGCGTGGCCGGCCACCTGCAGCTGGCCGGCCCGGTGACCGTCGAGGCATTGGTGGCCGATGCCCCGTTGCCGGCGGGGGCACCGAGGGGAGCGCCGCTGTCGGTGGCCCGGGCCCGCACGGCGCTGGCCCGGTTGGAGGGCAAGGGCTCGGCCATTGAGCTGCCCGACGGCCGCTGGTGCGCCCGCAATCTGCTGGTGCGGTTGCACGGGGCCAGTCGCAGCCGGCGCCGGGGCCTGGTCGACGCCGTGCCGATCGCCGAATACGTGCGCTTCCTGACGAGCTGGCAGCACGCGACACCCGGCAGCCGCCTGGAAGGACGGGCCGGGCTCCTCGAGGTCCTCGAACAGCTGCAGGGCATTGAGGCCCCTGCGTCGGAGTGGGAGTCCCAGATCCTGCCCGCCCGCGTCACCGGCTACGACCCGCGCTGGCTCGACGAGCTGTGCCTGTCGGGCGAGATCGTCTGGGGCCGACTCACGCCGCGCGCCGAGAAGACCGGACGCGGCGGGACGCCGTCGCCGGCGACACCGCTGGCCTTCGTGCTGCGCGACGATCTCGAGGAGATGTTGCGCGCCGTGCGGGCCGGCGCACTGGCGCCCGAGCCCGAGGTCGGCGCGGCGGCCGACGTGCTCGCCGCCCTGCGCACGCGCGGTGCCTGCTTCAGACCCGAGCTCGCACCAGTGACCGGCCGGCTCCCGGCAGAGGTCGACGAGGGCCTGTGGGATCTGGTGGCTCGCGGCCTCGTCACCGCCGACGCCTTCTCGGCGGTGCGCTCGCTGCTCTCGGCCCGCGACCGCTGGCGCACCCGGACGGTGCGCCGTCCCGTCGGTCGCCTGGCGCGTCGCCGTGCTCCGGTGGGGACCGGCATCGGAGAGGGCCGCTGGTCGCTCCTGCCCGGGCCCGAGGTCCTCGGGACACCGGCGCTCGACGACGGCGTGCTCCTGCCCGGCAACGAAGCCCTGGCCGAGGCGGTGGCACAGCAGCTGCTGGTGCGTTGGGGCATTGTCGCCTGGGAACTGTGGAGCCGCGAGTCGTTCAAGGTGCCGTGGCGCGAGGTCGTGTGGGCGCTGCGCCGGCTCGAGGCGCGCGGGCTCGTCCTCGGGGGCCGCTTCGTGGCCGGGCTCTCGGGCGAGCAGTACGCGCTGCCCGAAGCCTTCGAAGAGCTGCGAGCGACGCATCGACGCGGGGCCAGCGGGGAGCAGGTGGTGGTGGCCGGGGCGGACCCGCTCAACATGACGGGCACCGTTCTCGGCGGCAGCGCGCGTGCCGACCCGGCGCAATCAGCGCGTGGTGTACCGCGATGGTGTCGTGGTGGACCAACTCGAGGCCGGCTGACGCGGTGACCCCGAATCGGACCATCGATCTCAACGCCGACGTGGGCGAGGCGACCGATGTCGCCGGGTTGGAGGTGGAGCGCACACTCATGGGGTTGGTCACCTCGGTGCACGTGGCCTGTGGCGGTCATGCGGGCGACGACGACTCCATGACGACGACGGTGGCCGCGGCCACCGAGCGCGGCCTGCAGGTCGGCGCTCATCCGTCCTATCCCGACCGCGCCGGCTTCGGGCGCAAGCCGATGGAGATCGACCGCGACGAACTTGGAGAGTCGTTGTCGGCACAACTGCGCGCGCTGAGCCGGATCTGTCAGGCGGAGGGCACGTCTGTGGCATCGGTCAAGGCTCACGGCGCGCTCTACGAGGAGGTCGGCAAGGGCGGTGCCGTCTACGAGACCTTCCGCGACGCCGTGCGCGCCAGCCTCGGCGAGTCGGTGCCTCTGGTGCTCCCCTCCGGGTGCCGCGCCCTGGCCATGGTGTTGCGTGACGGCATGACCGCCTGCGAGGAGGGTTTCTGCGACCGCGCCTACCGGCACGACGGGGGGTTGGTCGGCCGGACCGAGCCGGGCGCCGTGCTGGCCGACCCGGCGGCGGCCGCGGCACAGGCGCTCAGCCTGGCTCGCGGCGCGGTGGTGGCCGACGACGGATCGGTGTCTGACCCTCTGGGTGGACACGCTGTGCATCCACGGGGACTCCCCCGGCGCGGTGGCCATCGCGTCGGCCGTGCGCACGGCCATGGCCGACGTCGGGATCGAAGTGGTTGCGCCGGCGCGTGCATGACGCCATCGATCCCCGTCGGGGAGGTCCGGCTCCTCGGTGACCGTGCCTTCCTGATCGGCGTCGCCGACGCCGCGACGGCCCGGGCGCTGGCGGGGGAGCTGACCTCCGCCTTGGGTGCCGAGGCCGAGGTGGTGTGCGGCGCGGCGACGGTCATGGTGCACGTCACCGATGCCGACGCGGAGCTCGGGCCGCTCCTGGCCTTGACTGAAACGGTGCGTGGCTCCCGAGGGCAACACGCATTCGGGGAGCACCCGGTCGGCGCACCTCGCGCCGTCACCATTCCCTGTTGGTTCGACGGGCCCGATCTGGACGAGGTGGCCGCGTTGGCGGGCATCCGGGCGGACGAGGTGGCGGGGCTGCTCACGGCGCAACCATTGACGGCCGCCGTGGTGGGATTCTCCCCGGGCTTCGCCTACCTCGAGGGATTGCCCGCCCCGCTGCAACAGGTACCCCGGCGCTCCCGTCCGCGTGCGGTCGTGCCGGCGGGGTCGGTCGCCATCGCCAACGGCCAGGCCGCCGTCTATCCGACCGCGTCACCCGGGGGCTGGCACCTGGTGGGGCGGACCGGTTTCGGTCTGTTCAGCGCGGAGCGTTCCCCCTACGCCGTGTTGGCGCCGGGGGACCGGGTCCAGTTCACCGTGGCCCGAAGCGACGATCCCGCCGAACCTGCACCAGTGGCTGCGCCACAGTGGTCGCTCCCGGCTGGTGCGCGGGCGGTGTTCGAGATCGTGGCGCCCGGTCTGCGGGCCGTGGTCCAGGACGGAGGGCGCCGGGCCGTTGCGGCCGCGGGCGTGCCTGCTGCCGGTCCCGCCGACCCGGTGTCGTTCGAACTGGCCAACCGTTTGACCGGCAACGATGCGGGATCGGGTGTGCTGGAGCTCACGGGGGGCGGGACGCGCCTGCGCTGCCTCGGCTCCTGCCACGTCGCCGTCGTCGGTGCAGCCCCCGAGGTCCGGGTCGAGGGCACGGCCGAACGCGCCGGGCAGCTGTTGCCGTTGGACGCCGGCCAGGTGCTGGACATCGGTCGTCAGCGCGGCGGTTGCCGCAGCTACCTGGCGGTGGCCGGTGGGATCCTCGGGCCCGAGTGGTTCGCCAGTTCCGCCACGGACGAGCTGACAGGGCTCGGCGCCGGACCGCTGGCGGCGGGCGACGTCGTGCACGCGGGAGCGTGGGCGCCGCCGCTCGGGGATCACCTGGTCGCGGTCGGTGCCACCGACGTTGACGCGTCGTCGTCGGTGGAGCTGCGCGTCCTCCCGGGCCCTCATGCTGAGCAATTCGATCCGGCGGCACTGGCGCGCCTGGCCGAGACGGTGTTCGTGGCGCAGCCCGACTCCAACCGGGTCGGGATCCGCCTCCATGCCGAGGGCGGCGGCAGGGCACTGCGGGAGGGTCCAGGTGCGGGTCGGCTCGATTCCCAAGGTGTCGTGACGGGTGCCGTGCAGATCCCGCCTGACGGCGATCCGATCGTTCTCATGCCCGATCACGCCACGCTCGGCGGCTACCCCGTGCTGGCGGTGGTGGTGGCGGCCGACCACGGCCGGCTCGGACAGTGCGCGCCGGGCACGAAGGTCCGGCTGGTGCCGATCGCGCCCGCCGACGCAGACGAGGCCCGACGCGTGGCGCGCCGCGAGCATGGAGCGTGCCGTGGCCGGCACCTATCCGCTGACGGTGGATTGACGCCTCAGACGAGCAGCTTCACGGCCGTCCCCACTGCGATGAGAATGACGACGATCCGCAGCGCCGGTGCGGGAAGCGCCAGGGCCAGGCGCGCGCCGGCGTAGCCGCCGACGAGGCTGCCGGCGGCCAGCAAGCCCACCGCTTCCCAGGCCAGGCCACCGTGTATGAGGAAGACGACGGCGGCGATGCCGTTGACGATCATGGAGAGCACGGCGCGCAGCCCACTGGTGTGCGCCAGCGACACGGGGAGGGCCAAGCCCAGGATGGCGAGGAACATGACGCCCATGGCGGCGCCGAAGTAGCCGCCGTAGACCGAAGCGGCGAAGACCCCGACCAACAGGAGGACCGGGTCGCGTGCGGGGGTGCGCGGCGCCCCGGTCCAGGGCCCGCCGTAGCGCAGGTTGGGCGGCGAACAGGGCGGCGGCCCCCAGGACGAGCCACGGCACCACGTCGTCGAACGTCGCCGTCGACGTCGTGAGGAGGAGGAGCGCTCCGGTGATGCCACCCAACGCGGCAACCGGTGTCAGTTCGAGGAGGCGGCGGGACTGGTCGCCGATTTCGCGGCGGAAGCCGGCGGCCGAGGCCACGTAGCCGGGCCAGATCCCGATGGTGTTGGTGATGTTCGCCGTCAGGGCCGGGTAGCCGAGCCCGAGCAGGATCGGGAAGGAGATCAGACTCCCACCGCCCGCCACCCCGTTGAAGATGCCGGCGCCCAGCCCCGCCAACAAGAGCAGCACGACGTGGGACGCGGGCATGCCCGAACAGTACGGGACGGCTGCAGGCGGTCCATTGACCAGGTGGTGCGGGCCGTGCGCGCTGTCCGCCACACGGTGCTCGACCACACGGCGCTCGCAACACGGCGCCGGCATAACCCGAATTGTTCACAGGCAGGCGCAAGGTTCCGCGGAGTGCCCCGTTTTCACCAGCGAAGACAGAGGAGCCCTCCGGGTCGCGGAGGGCGGTCAGGGGAATCGGATGAGGGTTCGGATCAGGATCGCCGGGGTGGGGCTGGTGGCCATGACACTGCTGTGTGCGGTGTCGTCTACCGCAGGCGCGCAGAGCAACACGTGGAACGTGCAGTCCAACGGTGGCTTCGTCTCGCTCGACCTTCTCAACACACTGCAATTCGCCGGTGGGGGCTCGGAGGCCGACGCCAGTAACGCACCGGTGTCCGAATCGTCGGGCACCGGTGTCTGCCTCTCGACCGCGTCCTCCACCAACCCGTGCCCGACGTCGCCGTCGTCGTCGCTGTCGGGCGTCGCCTCGACCACCACGCAGGACGCGGTGGCCAAGGGCGACGGTGTGACGGCCACGCCGACCGGAGCCGAGCGCGTGCGCCGTGCCGATCGACACCGGACTGGTGAACGTCAACGTCTCGTGCGGGACCGCCTCAGCATCGGAGGACGGCAGCGGGAACCCGACGGCGTCGGGTACCGGCAGCCTGGGCAACGCGTCGATCAGCCTGAGCCTGACCAGCGTCCTGCAGAGCCTGCTCGGAGGTCCGCTGCCCTCCGCCGCGTCCGTGTGCAACGACATCCCGGCCGCCTCGGGTTTGGCGGGTTCGAACTCGGACCCGCTGACGCCGGCGGTGCAATCAGTGCTGAACAGCGTGAACGGGATTTTGCCGGCCAACCTGGCCATCAATGCGACCAGTGTCGCCGGTGGCAGCGACGTGAGTGGTGAGTGCTCCGTCCTGAGCGGCCTGCTGACGCAGCTCAATGCGGCCGGCAGCGCATCGCCCGTCACGGGCCTGGTCACGGGGATCCTCAACCAGCTCCTCGGCCTCACCGGCGCCAACGCGACCGCCGTGCAGCCGCTGGTCATCAACCTGGGTGGGTCGACGTCCGCGGTGGCCACGAGCGGCAACGTCGTCACCGACTCGGTGACCCAGCACGCCATCGATGTCAACCTCTTCGGACTGGCCGACCTGCAGGTGGCGCCGACCACCGCCTCGGTGGCGCTGGACCGCAGCACCGGCACGGTGACGCCGAACTGCAATGCCGGACTGGTCTCGTACTCCACGAGTGGCTCACTGCCGACGTTCGTCAACATTTCGCAGCTGACGAGCCTGGTCAACCAGATTCTGGCGCAGGCGGGAGCCAGCAGCGCGCTGGGGTCGGCGCTCGGGAGCCTCCTGACCGGCATCATCGACTACACCCCCGGCGGGAACCTGCTCACCTGCGACACATCGGCCCCCGGCTCGACCGCCAGCGCCAAGGTGGGCGTCCTCAATCTCGGGCTGCTCAGTGCCCTGCAGGGCGGCATCGCCGTGCTCGTCGGCGACGTCAGCGTCACCGGGAGCTCGACCGTCGCCACGCCGGCCGTCGCCACCTCGCCCGCTACGGCCACTCCCGCCGCCGCGCCGGTCACCCCGGCCGCCGTGCCCGGTGTCACCACGGTGCACACGGGAGAGTTCTGGGCCGGGACACTGCCGATCATTCTGATCGGCGGCATGGGCCTGGCCGGCCTGCTGCTCATCGGCCGCCGCCGCGTCGCCTCACTGGCCCGGTCCCTCAGCATCTCCCAGCCGCCGGCGCGGTGGCTCGTGAGCCGCCGGTACCGATCCGAATCGGATTGCACGGCGGACCGCCACCGGGCCAGGCCTTCGGGACCTCCTCCGTTCCCCCTCCGGTCTCGGGGGCCGGCCCGGTGGCAGCCCCCTCGTACCCGAGCGCTTCATGGATGTTCGCAGGACATTGGAGGGGGAAGAAGATGCAGCGGGAGCCGGTTCTGCCGTCGGAGAACGCGCAGACGCGTTCTGACAAGACAGCGCAATGAACGGCTTTGGTGACCTGCGGCGGGTCGCCATCACGCTGGCCGGGGTCGTCCTGCTCTTCGGTGCCGTCTTCGCTGGGAGCTACGCCTTCGCCCACCAGGAGCATCAGCGAACTGCGCAGGCTGTGCTGGTCGGGAGCGAGCGGGACGCCATGGCCAGGATTACGGCGCAGAGCCACGGGGCTTCGTGCCAAGTGGCGGGGGTCAGCCCGGGCCAACTTTCGGGCATCCTCAGCATTCCCGCCCTCGACCTCAGCGCACCGGTGGAGGAGGGCACCGACGATCAGGAGCTCAACGTGGCCGTCGGGCACGACCAGCAGTCGGTGTGGCCCGGAGTTGACGGCGCCGCGGTCTTCCTCGCCCACGACGTCAGTTATTTCGTCCATCTCAACCAACTGAAGCCGGGGGACATGATCACGTACCAGACGGCCTGTAACACGGTGAAGTTCCAGGTAAGTGACCAGCAGGTCGTGCCTGCCGGCTCGACGGTGTCGAACACCACCAACCCGAGTCTGGTGCTCGACACCTGCTGGCCGCCCAACGCCCTCTTCTTCACGCCGGACCGCCTCCTCATCCGGGCGGCCGAGGTCGGCGCCGTGACCAAGGGCGCCAGACTCAACGCAGGCGCGCAGTTCGTGCGGACGGTGGCAGCCACCGACTATGCGACCTCGGCCCCGAAGGCCTTGCAGGCGCAGGGACTGACTCTCCAGCAGAACGAGGCCCCTATGGGCACCATGAAGCTGGTCAACGCCTCGGTCGCGTTCGCCCAGTCGCCGGGCCCACTCTCCTTGGAGGCCGCCGCCCTCGAGACCTACTTCGGCGGGCTGCACGCCGGCGCCCAGCATCAGGGCGCGTGGTGGACCGCCATGGCACCCAGCCTGCCCCTGCCACCCGACCTGGCCGGGGCGGCGGTGACCGGGCATGACACCCCGCTGGACGTCGAGATCGACTCGGCGAACGGTGTGCCCGACCAGGTAATCCTGCGCACCTCGGTGACCCTCTCGGGCGGCTCCGCTCCGGGCGACCACGCCATGACGGTCGTTCTCCCTGTCCACGGCTCCGTCGTCACCATCGGGAACTGGTCGTTCTCGTGAGGTGGCCGATGCGGTGGGTCAGGTCGCGGGGAATCGGCAAGGAACCGCAAGGGCGGGTGCGAGTGCACGTTTCCAAGGTGATGACCCCGGGAGGGGTCGGGGAGGAGGACGCATGACGGTGAGCCTGGACGACATGTACGAGGAGATGCTCCGGGGGGAGTTCGGCTCCGCAGGCCAGGGCGCGGCTCTGAGGGGGCTTGCCCGAAGGGGCGCCGGGCCACACGGTGCCCGTGGCTGCCACCGACGCACCGTTCCACGACGAGTTCGAAGCGCAGGAGTCGCCGGCGGCCACTGGCGTGGACGTCCATGTGGAGAGCGAGGGGCCGAGGGGGCTCGCGCGCTATCGCAACGCAGCCATGGTGGGGGCCGGAGGGTTGGCCTGTGCCGCAGCCGGAGCTTTACTCGGCGGCATCGGCGGATCCTTCACCGTTGCGCCGGCGGCGACACACCCCCTGGCGTCGACCTCGCAGGACGGATCACTCGGCGGCAACGGCGCCGCTGGAGGCACCGCGACGGCAAGCGGCACAGAGGCGGTCCTGGCCGCGGCCTTGACGTCATTGTCGGGCTCGCTGACCCAGAACGCGGCGCCGCTGCAGTGGCTGACCTCGCAATCGGGCTCGCTGCCCGCCGCGGGCACCCTGACCGACCTGAGTGGACGGGCGACCACGGGCGGCGGGCCGGGTGGCGCCGTCGGAGCCGGCTGCTCCACCATCACGACTGCTCTCGGGCTCGGCTGCGTCCTGGGCAACGTGAACTCTTCGCTCGGCAGCGTCGGCACGTTGCCGAGCGACCCGACGGAGGAGCTCAGTTCCCTCGTTCCCTCGCTGACCGGCGTGGTCACCGACGTGACCGGGACGTTGGCGAACCTGAGCTCGCTGCTGCCGATCGCGTCCCTTCCGTTGCCCGCCGGCGGCATCCCGTCGCTGGGTCTGCCGGCCATCCCGGGCGTCCCCGGGCTCGGTGGGCTCGGAGGGCTCGGCGCAGTGGGCGGCGGCCTGCCGGACACCGGGGGGATCGCCACGCTGCTCGACGGTGTGACGGGCGCGGTCACGGCCGCCACCGGTTCCGGTTCGACGTCACCCTCACTCCCTTCGCTCCCCCTCGGTGGGAGCGGCAGTTCGGTGCCGGGCCTCCCCGGCCTGCCCGTGACGGCTTCGGCCGGTGGCCAGGCGTCGACCCCGACGGGGAGCACCTCCGGCGCTGCATCGACCCGCAGCACGACCACGACCACTCCCACCACCACGACCGTGACGGTGCCGCTCCCGTCTCTGCCGGTCCCGGTGAGTGCCCCGCCCGTCACGGTGGGCGGCGTCTCCGTCGGCGTGAGCACCAGTGGCTCGGGCTCAGGCCTGACCCTGTCTCTTCCTTAGGCTCTCTGCCCTCGGCGCGCCGGCCGCCGATAGCCTGCGTGGACGCCGGCACAGCGTCCACTGTGCCGGCCTTACCGGACAGGAGGTCCCATGGTCAGGCTCACCTGCCTGCTGCGTCGCAAGGACGGTCTCACGCCCGCCGCGTTTCACGCCTATTGGCAGGAGGTGCACGGTCCGCTGATCAAGTCGAGCAAGAGCGGCAGCCACGTGGTGCGTTACGAGCAGCACCCCCGGCCGCTCGACGACTACAACGGCGATGACGACCCCGGGTTCGACGGGGTGACCGTGCAGTGGTTCGAGGACATGGACGCCTACCGGGCCCACATGGGGGAACCCGACTTCCCCGAAATCTGGAACGACATCAGCAATTTCCTCGACACCGACAAGCTGCACTTCATCATCACCGAGCATCCCCGCGTCGTCATGGGAGACGACACGGGGTCATTCCCGCTGGCCTGACGAGCTGGGTGTCTGGTGGTGCCTCGGCTGGTTCTGCCGGCTGGAAAGGCTGGGGCACCGGTACCAGGGCGCTGAGCCCCGGGACCCCGGCGGGGTGCATCGTTCCGGTGGGAGCCGGTGCCGCGCCAGGGGCCGGCGGCGCAGTGGGCTCGGCTTCGGGTTGCGGTCGGGGCAGGGCGCGCAACGTGGTGCGGGCCGCCGGCAGGGCCGCCTCCGCCTCCGCCCTCCGGCGCTCCATGACATCGCGCAGCTCACGCCAGGCCTTCCCGCGCGTCCGGGGCAGCTCGTCCGGCAGACGCTTGAGAAACCGCCTCACGTCCCGGCGGTGCTGTTCGGCGACACCGCCCATGACGAAGATGGTGGCGGCGGGCAGGTGGCTGTCGCCCGTGGCCAGGGCGGCCAACTGCAGCGAGGCCACCTCGGCGTCCTGCATTTCGCCGAGCTCGCTCTGCAGCACGGTGAGAGAGCGCACGTAGCGCGACGTCCGCCCGCCGTAGACGTCGCTGCTGAATTCGAGGGCATAGCGCAGCCGCTTGCAGCGGATGCGGAGGGCGTGGAAGTCGGTCACGACCCCGGACCGCTTGGCTCGCTTGGCTGCCTTGGCGACCTTTTCGTGGCGCTCGAGCACCAGTTCGGGCAAGCCGATGGCGGCCGGGACCCGGGTGGCGAGGCTGCGGCGCGCCGGGCCCTGCTGCACCATGACGGTCAGTCCCTTGGCCAGGCGATCCCACCGGACGGAGTCCAGTCCCTGCAACATGACGGCGCGCGCGGCGTCGCGCTCACGCTCCAGGAGCGCCGCCAGTACGGCCAGGGGGTCGCCTCCGTGGTGGTCGGAGCCGAGGCCCAGGTCGGCATCGCTCAAGGACATGTCCGCCAGGTTCTCCAACTGCACGTCGAGGTCGCGCACGGCGCCGAGCAGCCGGGCCAACCACCCGAGCTCCGCCCGGAAGACCTGCGCCCTGACGGGCAGCACGCCTTCGAACAACGAGAGGGCGGCCCGCAGGCGCCGCGTCGCCACCCGCATGTCGTGCAGCTCCTCGGGGTCCTCACCGAGCCGGGTGCCGGGTTCCTTGGCCGCCAGCACAGTCAGTTGGCGTCGCAACACCGCGAACGCCACCTCGCCCATGGTGGAGGTGTCGGACACGTCCGTCGGCCCCAGCTCCGGCGTGCCCGGGACCTCCTCGCCCAGCGCCAGCAAGCCTGCTTCGAATTTGGAGAGACGGGCCGGTTGGAGACCGCAGGTCAGGCGCAGCTGCTCGACAATCGGCTCGAGCGTCTCGAGCCAGTCAGGTTGCACCTCCACCTCGACCCGCCGCAGCTGCATGGGCCGCTGCCCGGTGCCGACCACGATCATGGTGTCGTCGAGCGCGATCTCCGCCACGTCGATGCCGCCGACCCGCAGCGCGAAGGGGCGCCTCCGGGTGCGAACCTGCAGCACCTCGCGCAGACGACGCGAGCCGACGATGGCTCGCAGCCGGCGCCCGACCGGACCGTCCTCCCCCAATCCGTCGAGACCCGACGGCGGCAGGACCTCGGTGACCTCCAGACGCTGCCGCAGGCCGCTGCCCTCGGCAGGACGGTTGTCCTTGAGGGTCACCTCGTCGTGGCGGCCACGGCGCCGCGTGCGCACGACGAAGCCCGCTCGGGCGATGCGCCAGTCGTCGCTGTCGCGATAGGAGTCGACCAACCGGCGCGGCGGTCGGGCGAGCGCGGTGATCGTCCCTCCGTCGGCGGTCTCGATGGCGAGCGCCGGGAGTGTCGCGAGCCACCGCTCCACCGGCCGCAGGTCGAGGGCGTCGAACTGCCACTCGATCTCGACCGGCTCGTGCTCGTCTGCCTTGGACTCTGACATCGCACTCACGCTACAGCGGGAGCACAATTGTTTGCCTGAAACGGCCGTGATTGCCGCGGCTCGACGGGGGCGCGACGGTAACCTGCGAAGGCGTGGCGCGACGAGCAATGACGGCCGAGCATCCTTCCCAAACCGATGTGGTCCAGGCGGCCGGCGGACTCATCGTGCGTCGGCGGGGCGGGCTTCTCCAAATGGTGGTCGTGCATCGGCCTGAGCAGCAGGACTGGTCGTTCCCCAAGGGGAAGCTCGAGGCGGGGGAAACCCTCGACGTCGCCGCGCTGCGCGAGGTGTGGGAAGAGACGGGGATGACCTGCGAGCTCCTGCGCTTCATCGGACACACCGAGTATGTGGACCGGAAGGGTCGCCAGAAGACGGTGGCGTACTGGATCATGGCGGCCACAGAAGGCACCTTCAGCCCCAACGAAGAAGTCGACGAGCTGCGCTGGCTGCACCTCGACGAGGCCAGCCGTCTGCTCTCCTACCCCCGGGACCAGGAGCTGGTCGCCGTACTGATCGCGGCGGACCAGGTCGAACCCGTCATCTAAACGCTTCGACATTTTTCTGAAATTCCGTGTTTACGGCCCGGCGGATCGGGAATAATGGCAAAAGCGATCTACCGCCTGATCGCACTGCCGGCGTGCGTGCCCCAGTCGAAAGCTCCAGGACCTATCGCCAAGGGTCCTGTGACAGCGCTTTGCGTGAATCGACTGGGGCACCGTCGGCGTTTCTCTTTCCGGGGGTGTTTTCCCTGTTCAGTCCCCGACTGGACCGGTTCCTGACGACTGGGAAGAGTCTCGAATCGTCCTCTTGCAACGCCTATTGACCCGGCGCGGCTGCCTCGACCAGGCTCAGGCCACCAGGACCGCGGCACCGTTGACCCGGTCCTCTCGCAGGTCCCGCAGTGCGACGTCGGCGCGATCCATCGGGATAGGGGACGGCCGAGACGCGGATGCCGATCCGAGCCGCCTCGGCCAGGAACTCCTCCCCGTCGCGCCGCGTATTGGCCGTCACGCTCTGGAGTGCGCGCTCCTCGAAGAGGTGCTCCTGGTAGTGGAGCGTCGGGATGTCGCTGAGGTAGATGCCGGCGACGGCCAGCGTGCCGCCCCGGTCCAGGGCGGCCAGGGCGGGCGGCACGAGCGTGCCGACCGGTGCGAACAGGATGGCGGAGTCCAGCGGCTCCGGGGGCACGGCGTCGGCGCCGCCGGCGCTGGCGGCACCGAGCTCGAGGGCCAACCGTTGTGCCTCCTCGGAGCGGGTCATGACGTGGACGCGGGCGCCGCGGGCGAGCGCAATCTGGGCCGTGAGGTGGGCGGAGCCACCGAAGCCGTAGATGCCCAGCCGCCCTCCATCAGGAAGGTTGGCGCGCAGCAGGGCCCGGTAGCCGATGATGCCGGCACAGAGGAGGGGTGCCGCCTCCACATCGTCGAACGCGTCGGGGATCGCGTAGGCATAGGCCTCGTCGACCACGGTGTACGCGGCGTACCCCCCGTCGACGTCCCAGCCGGTGAAGCGCGGTGTCACGCACAGGTTCTCGCGGCCGGAGACACAGAAACGACAGACACCACAGGTGTGGGCCAGCCAGGGCACACCGATGCGGTCGCCCTCCTGCCAACGGGTGCTCCCGGGTCCGAGCCGGTCGACCACGCCGACGACTTCGTGACCGGGTGTCACCCGGGGGCGGCGCGGCTCCAGATCACCCTCGGTGAGGTGGAGATCCGTCCGGCAGACCCCGCAGGCCCGCACGTGGACGCGGACTTCGCCCGGTCCGGGCTCAGGGACGGGCCGCTCCTCCCGGACGAGTGGGTGGTGCTCGCCGTCCACCGGGCCGGGCTCGATCGACGACCCAGGCCTGCATGACCTCATTCACCATCGACGCTCAGCGTAGGGCGATGGGCGATCGCCCGTACGATGCACGACGAGGAGCGTCCCCCAATGATCACCCCACCGTCCGCGTGACGTCGCTTGTCGTTGCCGGACCCTCCGGGCTGACCGAGCATGACGTCGGTCCCGGCCATCCCGAACAGCCCTCACGCCTGGTCGCCGTCATGGAGGGTGTGCGTGCCTTGGGGCCCGAGCAGGAGATTGTGACGCCGGCCTTCAGCGAGGCGTCCCTCGAGGATCTGACGCGCGTGCACAATCCGGTGTATCTGGCCCGGCTCGCCGCGTTTTGTGAGGAGGGAGGCGGTGCGATTGACGCCGACACCCCGGCCCGAGCCGACTCGTGGGCGGCGGCGCGGCGCGCTGCGGGCGCGGGACTGGCCGCTCTGGAGGCGCTCGAGCAGCATGGGGACGCCATCGCCTTCGTGCCGGTCCGCCCCCCGGGCCATCACGCGACGATCGATCAGGCCATGGGATTCTGCCTCCTCAACAACGTGGCGGTTGCCGCTGCGGCGCGCACCGCGCTCGGCGAGCGGGTGCTCATCGTCGATTGGGACGTGCACCACGGGAACGGCACCCAGGACATCTTCTGGGACGACCCGGCGGTGCTCTACGTTTCGACGCACCAACACCCGCTCTACCCCGGGACCGGGCGTCCCGACGAGGTCGGCGGTGCAGCTGCGCTCGGGCTGACCGTCAATCTCCCGCTCCCGCCCGGTGCGACGGGCGACGTCGTGCGGGCAGCTCTCGACGAAGAGGCGCGCGTCACCATTGAGGCATTCCGGCCGGACTGGGTCCTCGTCTCGTGCGGGTTCGATGCCCATCGGGACGATCCGCTCAGCAAGCTGCAACTGTCGAGCGGGGACTTCGCCGAACTGGCCCGCATCGTGCGCGACTTCGTGCCCCGTCCGGGGCGTCTCGCGCTCTTCCTCGAAGGTGGGTACGACGCGACCGCACTGGCCTCGTCGGTGGAGGCGACACTCGGCGCCCTGCTCGGACGTCCGGCGCGTCAGGCGGCGCCGACGCAGGGCGGGCCCGGGTTGGCAGAGTTGCGCGTCGGTTCAACGGCGCGGCAACGCGCCATCGACGCGCTCCGCGCGTGATGGGAAGCGGGAGAACCCGCGGTGGTCTCCCGGAGTGGTGAGTCAGCCGGGCACGCGGTGCACGAGCACCGGACAGTGCGCGTTGGTGACGCAGTACTCGCTCACCGATCCGACCAACATGCCGACGAACTCGCCGTGGCCGCGGCAGCCCACGACGAGCAGGTCGGCGCCCTTGGAGGCCTCGACGAGGGCGGGTGCGGGGTGGCCGCTGACCAGCCGAGGCTCCACCTTGAGGTCCGGCTGATCGGCCCGGATCCCCGCAACTGCGGTGTCGAGAACTTTGCGGACGTCTGACTCGGGGTCGAAGTCGTCGGGTATCGGCACGGCCCAGCCGTAGCTGTTGGGCCACTCCCACGTCATGACCAACTCCAGGGTGCTGTCCGTGAGTACGGCTTGGCGAACGGCCCACGCCAGGGCTTGGGCCGAAGAATCCGAGCCGTCGAAGCCGGCGACGATCCTGCCCGTTTCCGATGCACCTGCGCTCATTGATCTGCACCCTTCAGGTCGGGGTTCGCGGCCGACAGCACCGCGTTGAGCTTATAGAGGTGCGCTGCGGTGTCCTCCCGCCAATTCGCAGCGCTCTGCCCGAATGACGTCTCCTGAACAAGGTCTCCACGACTGCGCCTTCGCGCGTCGAACGCGTTGCGTCGTCTCGGGCGCACCAGCGCCGGAAATCCCACGGCGTGGTGAATTCGGAGATCGCACCGGGCGAGCGGGGAACTCCGGAATTGGAAAATGGCGACCGAGGGGGGTGGCCGCCATTCTCCAAGCACCGTTGTCTGGGAAGAGAAAGGTGCCCTGGTCATTTTGTTGACGCGCCCTCCGCGGGGGTAGAGCCGAAAGTCACGGATTACGTTCCACAGCGGATTACCAGCAATGAAGTCCGTGGTCACGGCGACATGAGAGAGTTGAACCCGTGCCGACCACCGCCACCATGGAAGAAGCAGTGGCGTTCATCCGTCCGGTCGACCGGATCGGTTTCGGTCTCGGCCCGGCCATCCCCGACGGCCTCATGACCGCGTTGGGGACGCGCACCGACTGGGAGGATCTGCAGATCGGAGGGGCACTGTGCCTGAACCTGTACGACGTCTTCACCAGGGAGGGGGTGAGCTATCGCTGTGGCTTCTTCGGGCCGGCGGAGCGGCTGCACCATTCGCAGGGTCACCGTGTCGAGCTCGTCCCGGGGGGCTTCCGGCAGATGGGGCCGATCATGGCCCGCTTCGCCCCGCGGGTGATGGTGGCGCAGGCGGCTCCGCCCGACGAACAGGGCAAGGTCAGCCTCGCCCTGCACGTGGGCGGAACACGCGATGAGCTCCTCGCGGCGGGACGCGATCCCCAGCGGCTGCTCATCATTGAGGTCAATCCGCACCTCCCCCGTACCCGAAGCCTGCCGCCGACGTATGACAACTCCATTCCGCTGGACGTGATCGACGTACTGGTCGAGTCCGACGGCGCGCCGTTCGCTCTGACCGATCCGCCCGCGACCGAGGTGGACGGGACGATCGCGCGCCACGCGTTGGCCTACGTCCATGACGGGTCCACACTGCAGACGGGCATCGGTGCCATCCCCAACATCGTGGCGGCCGAGCTGGCCCGTGGCCCGCTCAGCGGCTTCGGCGTCCATTCTGAAATGTTCACGACCGGGCTCATGCGGTTGCACCAGTCGGGAAAGGTGACCAACGACGCCAAGGGAGTGCTCGACGGGGTGTCGGTAACGACCTTCGCGCTGGGCGTCAGCGAGCTCTACCAGTGGCTCGACGGCAACGAGGAGGTGGCCTTCCTTCCCGTGGACACGGTCAACGACCCGACGATCATTTCGCGCAATGCCAACCTGGTCTCCATCAACGGCGCGCTGTCGGTCGATCTCTTCGGCCAGGTGATGGCCGACAGCATCGATGGCCGCCAGATCTCGGGTGTCGGTGGGCACGAGGACTTCGTGGCCGGCGCCGAGCTGCACCTCGATGCCCGCTCACTCATCTGCCTGCGTTCGACGGCAGTACGCGACGGGGAGATGGTCTCGCGCATCGCCGGGGTCCCGCCCGAGGGGACAGTCGTCTCCACGCCACGCCACCACACGGGCGTTGTCATCACCGAGTTCGGCGTGGCGGAGCTGACCGGCCGCACCGTGCGCGAGCGGGCGCACCTGCTGACCGACATTGCGCACCCGGACTTCCGCCAGGAGCTTCGCAAAGCAGCCGACCGCTTGGGCCGGACCTGACCCGCTCCGAGGTGTGTCAGCTGGTCGTGCAGGCCCGGGTGTAGATGGCGCTGGGGACGAGGTGGTTGTTGCAGGCATTGGCCCTGTCGGTCACCGACCAGCTCGAGCCTTGGGCCTGCAGGACGATCACCGCGTCGAACGAGGCTGCGCCGGAGCCCACGGTCACGTCGGCGTAGGCCCACGAACCCGAACAACCGAAGCCGTTCACGGTGCTGACCGAGCCGACGCTGCTGGAGCTCTTGGCCGCGGCAGTGATGAGGCTCTTGGTGCAGGCGACGGCCGAGGAAGACGACGTGGTCGTGGTGGTTGAAGCCGGGGGTGAGGAGCCGTTGTTGGAGCAGGCGGCGAGCGCGAACGCAGCCAACACGCCACTCGCAACGAGGCCGGCAACCGTTGCTCTCGAGTGCATGCGCCCTCCCTCTCCCGCTGGCTTTGCGTGCAACCCTAGTTCGGGCGGTGGTGCCTCAGGTCGCCGGAGGGACCGGGCCCGCCGTGGCGCGGCCGAGCGCGCCCATCAGGTCGAGCGTGCCGAGCGGTGGCGCGCTCGCCAGTACGCGTTCGATGAAGCGCTGCACGTGCCGGAACACCTCCCGGCTGTTTTCTGCCCACGGCATGAGTATTTCGAAGACGTGGAACATCCCCTCGAATTCCCGAGCGTCACTGGGTACCCCGGCGGCACGCAGGCGGTCGACGTAGCGGCGGATGGGATCGCGGAACATCTCGTCACCACCCCACGTGACGCACGTGGGCGGGAACCCGCTCAGGTCGGCGATCAGTGGTGCCACCAGGCTGTTGGTGGCATCGGTGCCGTGGAGGTAGGCCGACGTCGGGATGTTCCACGGCAAAATGTCACGGTCGGCGTTTTCGGTGACGGAGTCCTCGTCGAGGCGGAGGTCGACCTCGGGTGAGAAGAGCACGAGACCGGCCGGCCGGACGGGATCGATCGTCTCTTCATCCTCCAAGAGAACCGTATTGGCCAGCCCGCCTCCGCCCGAGTCGCCGGCCAGGAAGATGCGCTCGCAGGGGATGCCGAGCTCGAGCAATGCCTTGTAGATCGCCGAGGCATCCTCCGCGCCGGCGGGGTAGGGGAACTCGGGAGCGAGGCGGTAGTCCGCCACGAAGACGGCGCAGCCGGTCGCTCGGCAGACCTGCGCGGTGAAGAACGCGTACATCGTCGGGGACGTCCCGATGTACCCGCCGCCGTGCAGGTAGAGCACCATCCCCTGCGGAGCCATATGGCGCGGGATGTAGAGAATGCCGGGGACGCCGCCGAACTCTGCGGGACGTCCGTCGACGTCGAGGGAGCGCACAATCGGGGGCATGATCCGCTTGCAGATGTCGTCCAGCACCAATTCGAGTGACCGGAATTCCGGAATGCGTAGCGACGAGCTGTAGCCCATGAAGGCACGGATGACCTCCCGGGTCACCGTCATGCCCAGGTTGGAGAGCGGCGACGAACGACCGTTGAAGGGACTGCGGAACGGCACGCGGGCCAGCGCGGCGGCGAAGTGCCCCGCGAGGAGCGAGACATCGAGCGCCACGATCGGCGCCGGCGCGGTCTTCACCTCCGGTCGATTGCCCATTGCCATGGGCGTCACGTTCGCAGCGGCCCGGTGACAACGTCAACTCCCCGACCCTCCGGAACGATCTCGACCAGTGGCCGGGTCCGACCGCCGTGGTACCGTACGCCGAGAAACACATGCTGTAGCTGTACTGCCCGCGAGGGGAAGCCGGTGAGACTCCGGCGCTGGTCCGCAACCGTGTGTAGTGCGCCGATGAGGCGACACCACAAGCCGGGATACCTCAAGGTCAGGAGAGTTCCCACCGTCGAGACACAGGGCCGGGGCTCGGCGAGACCCCGCGGGTGCGGAGTTTTCCGGGTCGAGGTCCGGGAAGCGAGAAACGTGCACATCATCCGCCGCACCCTGTTGGGTGCTTCCGCCGTCGGGCTGGCTTCGCTGTTGGTATCGGCCACGCTGACAACCGCACTGCCGGCTGACGCCGCGTCGGTCCAACCCCAGATCCCACAGGTCGCCGCGGCACAGGCGGCGGCCAACTGGATCGTGACCCAGCAGGCCGCCGACGGCAGTATCGGGGGCTCTCTGTCCGCGACGGCGAACGGCGTTCTGGCTCTCGCCGCCGTGCACGACACCGCGGCGGCCCAGTCGGCGTTGTCGTACATGGAGGCCAACGCCAACTCGTTCATCAGCAGCTCGTCGACCCAGAACACCGACGGTCCGGGTCAGCTCGCCCTTTTGATCCTTGACGCGCATGCGATGAACGTCGACCCGGCCAACTTCGGCGGGGTGAACCTCGCGGCGAGGATGGTGGCCACCGAGCAGACGTCTGGTGCCGATGCTGGACTTTTCGGGACGGAGGCGCAGTTGGATGCCTTCACCGTCGGTGGCTACGTGCAAGGGCTGGTCTTGACCGCCCTCAAGGCAGTAGGGCGAACCGCCAACGCGGCGGCGATCAACTGGCTGACGGGACAGCAATGCCCCAGCGGGGGCTGGGTTCTGCAGAGCCAGGCCACCTCCTTCGGCGGGTGCACCGAGGATCCCTCGAGCGGCACGGGGCCGGACACGAACTCGACCTCTCTCGCCCTCCAAGGACTGGCCGCCCAGGGCGCACTGACGGCAAGCGTGCAAACGAGCGCCCTTTCCTTTCTCACCAGCGGGCAGGACGCCGACGGAGGCTGGAGCTACTACCAGACCTCCTCCGCGCAGCCGCAGGCGAGCGACCCCCAGTCCACAGGCCTGGTGATTCAGGCTCTGCTGGCCATCGGATTGTCACCGACCGGTTCCACCTTCACCACTTCGGGGCAGTCGCCCGTGAGCGTACTGCTGTCGTTCGTGGTGAGTTCGGGAAGCGACGCGGGGGCCATCTTCTCCCCCTTCGGCTCACCGACAACAGGAGACGTGCCGTCCACGAACCAGGTGACGCCGATTTTGGCCGGCCTCGTGTACGGCTTCGGCCCGACGAATTCGTACTGGGTCGTGACCTCCACGGCTTCGGTCCATCCGTTCGGTTCGGCCAAGACCTTCGGATCGCCGATCTCGCTCAACAAGCCGATCGTTGGCATGGCACCCACGTTGAACGGCCTGGGTTACTGGCTTGTGGCGTCCGACGGGGGGATCTTCAGCTATGGCAACGCGGCGTTTCTCGGTTCCCGCGGCGGTCAGCCGCTGAACAAGCCGATCGTCGGCATGGCGGCCACGCCCGGAGGAGGGGGCTACTGGCTCGTGGCCTCTGACGGAGGGATCTTCAGCTACGGCGACGCAGCCTTCTACGGTTCCCGCGGCGGTCAGCCGCTGAACAAGCCGATCGTCGGCATGGCGGGCACGCCCGACGGTGGGGGTTACTGGCTCGTGGCCTCTGACGGAGGGATCTTCAGCTACGGCGACGCAGCCTTCTACGGTTCCCGCGGCGGTCAGCCGCTGAACAAGCCGATCGTCGGCATGGCGGCCACGCCAACCGGCGGGTACTGGCTGGTGGCCTCCGACGGCGGCATCTTCAGCTACGGCGACGCCTTGTTCCACGGCTCGACCGGCGGCATCACGCTGAACCAGCCAATCGTGGGGATGGCCGGGACCCGGGACGGTGGGGGCTACTGGCTCTTCGCCTCTGACGGGGGAGTCTTCAACTACGGCGACAGCCTCTTCTCGGGGTCAGCCGCCTCGCTCGCCGGCAACGACCCCGCCGTCGGCGGAGCGGGCAGTTCGTCGTAGAGTGCGCCGCGCCGGAGCCCGGGCCCGGGTGCTGATGTGGGGGCTGTTCGTGGGTGCTGTTGCCGCAGTACTCGCCCCCGTCGGCCCCGGGGCCCTGGTTCCGTTGAAGATGGCCATTGCGTCGGCGGATTCAGTCGGCAACGACGTCTATGTCGCGGTCGTTGTCGACTTCGGGAGCGGATCGTCGATGACGACGGTGTCCAAGTGCGAGCCGGTGGCGGCGAACGCCCGCGATTCCGATGCGCTGGCGGCGGCAGTCGGAACTTCCAGCGTCGCGTACGCCGGTTCGGGACTGCTGTGCGCCATTGACAACTACCCGGCGAACGGCGTCCAGAATTGCGGCCAGAGTGTCGGGAACGGCAACTTCGACTTTTGGTCGTATTGGCACGGGTCCTCTGGGCAGTGGGTCTACGCCAGCAACGGCCCTGCGGGACAGTCGGTCTCCAGTCCCCCGAACGACGTCGAGGGATGGCGGTTCCAGAACGACGAACCGGCAAGCTCGAGTCGACCCGCCGCCGGATGTCACTCCCTCCTACGCACAGATCTGCAACGCGTCGACCGAGGTCCCACCGGCTCAGACGTCGGCCCCACCGGTGACCCCGACCACCACGGCGAACACACCGCCGGCGCCGAACAGCACTCCGACCACGGCCAATGTGTCGGCCGCGTCCGGAGCAGTCACCACGACCAGTTCGGCGGTCAGCACCCGGCCGAAGTCCAGCGTGACGACCTCCACCACGAGCTCGACAGTCGCAGTGTCAGGCGCAACGACGACAACGACGGTCTCGGGCGGGTCGGGCGGGGCCGGTGGCGGCAGCCACGGATCGTCCGACGCGCGCCGCGTGGCCGACGAGCGCGGCAGCGCACGGGAGCTCCGGTGCGGGCTCGTCGAGCGACCCGCTCCCCGTCGTTTTGATTGCGGTCGTGGTCGTCGCCTTGGGTGCCTTCGCGTTTGTCCGCTGGCGGCGGAGGCCGGCGGAGGAATGACGCGGGCCGCCGTCCCGAGGCGCCGCTCCCTGCACCCGCTGGCGTGGTGGTTGTGGGCAGCCAGCCTTGCCATCTCCGCCATGCGGACGAACAACCCGTTCCTCCTGGCGCTGATCGGATCGGTGGCGTGCGTCGTCGTGTCCGCCCGTCGGAGCAGTGCGCCCTGGTCGCGCTCCATCACATTCTTTCTGCGCCTGGGTCTGCTCGTGATCGCCATCCGGATAGTGATCGAGATCCTCTTTGGGCAACGGGGTGTTCCCGGCCACGTCCTGTTCACCCTGCCGCAGGTACCGCTGCCTTCGTGGGCCGCTGCCGTGAGCATCGGTGGTCCGGTGACACTGGAGTCAATCCTCGACGCGTTCCTGCTCGGGCTCCAGCTCGCGGTGATCCTTGTGTGTTTCGGCGCGGCGAACTCCCTGGCCAGTCCCTACCGGCTGCTGCGCTCGCTTCCCGCTGTGCTCTACGAGACGGGCGTGGCGGTGACGGTCGCGCTGTCGTTCGCACCCGAGTTGGTGCAGTCCATCGGGATTGTGCGGCAGGCGCGACGCCAGCGCGGGATCCCGACCACCGGACTGCGGGGCATGCGGGGGGTGGCCGTTCCGGTGTTGGAGAGTGCGCTGGACCGCTCACTGCAACTAGCCACCAGCATGGACGCCCGCGGCTACGGGCGACGGGCGGCGGTGCGGAGGTCATCCCGGCGGCTCGCGAGCGGGGCCACCGCCGGCGGCTTGTTGCTGATGGCCGTCGGGATCTACGGGGTCATTGACGGCGGGTCACTCCTGGGCCTGGGCCTTCCGATCCTCGCCGTTGCGGCCCTGCTGTGTGGCGTCGGGCTGGTCGTCGGGGGGCGCCGTACGGCGCGCACGCGCTACCGCCCCGACCCGTGGCGACGAGCGGAGTGGGTTGTGGCGGGCTCAGGGCTCGTTGCCCTCCTGACGATGTCGGTGGCCCATTCCCTCGACGTACCGGGTCTCACCGTCTCGTTTTCACCTCTGGCCTTCCCGCGCATCCCCTTGCTGCCCGTCGCGGGGATCCTCGTTGCCCTGTTGCCGGCCGTGGCGGCGCCCAATCCGAGCGCGGTGCCGGCAGGCGCGCCGCAGGCCCGGGTCGACGCGGACGAGCCACGGGCCACCGACCGGCGCCGGCAGCCGGCGCCCGCCGATGCTGACCTCTCGGGGGCGGCAACATGATCACGTTCGACCAGGTGTCGTTCACCTACAACGAGGCCGAAGAGCCCACTCTGCACCGGGTGTGCATCGACATCCCCGAAGGCGAGCTGGTGGTGGTGGTGGGGGAGACCGGCACGGGCAAGTCCACCTTCCTGCGCGCCATCAACGGCCTGGTCCCGCACTTCAGCGGCGGGACTCTCGCCGGGACCGTCACGGTCGACGGACGCACGACGAAGGACAACCGACCCCGCGACCTGGCCGACGTCGTCGGTTTTGTCGGACAGAACCCGCTGGCCAGCTTCGTCACCGAGACGGTGGAAGACGAGCTCGCCTACACCATGGAGAACCTCGGGGTGCCTTCCGACGCCATGCGTCGCCGCGTGGAGGATGCGGTCGACCTGTTGGGTCTGCAGGACCTGCGCGACCGGTCGTTGCGCGCCTTGTCGGGAGGCCAACAACAGCGCGTGGCTATCGGGGCGGTGTTGACTGCGTCGCCGCGACTGCTCGTCCTCGACGAGCCGACCTCGGCGCTCGATCCGGCGGCGGCCGAAGAGGTCCTGAGCGCGCTCGCCCGCCTGGTGCACGACCTCGGCCTGACCGTCGTGATGGCAGAGCACCGGCTGGAGCGCGTGGTGCCGTTCGCTGACCGGATCATCCTTGTGCCAGGGCGAGGGGCGCCACTCGTCGTCGGCCCCCCCGGGGTGGTCATGCAGTCCTCGTCGGTCGCCCCGCCCCTCGTCGAGTTGGGCCGGCTGGTGGGTTGGGAGCCACTCCCGCTCTCGGTGCGCGACGCCCGGCGGATGTCGGCCCCGCTCCGCGCGCGACTGGCGCCAGAGGCGCCACCCGAACGGGCGGCGCCTCTCAAGCCGACGATGGACCGCGAAGGATCCGCATCGGTCCAGAAGCTGTCCGTCTCCTACGGGCCTGTTGTGGCGCTCGACGGGGTCGACCTGACGATCATGCCCGGCGAAGTCCTCGCGCTCATGGGAAGGAACGGTTCGGGGAAGTCCACGTTGCTGCACACCCTCTCGGGTATGCGCCGGCCGACCCGTGGGGTTGTCAGAGTGGACGCCATGGACCCTCAGTCCCTGCGCGCCGCTGACCTCGTGCGCCATGTCGGCCTGGTGCCGCAGGACCCGGGGCTTCTTCTCTACGGGGAGAGCGTGCAGGCCGAGTGCCATGCAGCGGACAAGGTCTCGAACCTCGTGCCGGGAACGACCCGGCAGACTCTCGAGCGGGTGCTGCCCGGGATGCCGACAGACCGCCACCCGCGTGACCTGTCCGAGGGCCAGCGTCTGGCTCTGGCCCTGGCGATCGTCGTGGCTCCGTCCCCTCTCCTCCTCCTCCTCGACGAGCCGACCAGGGGTCTCGACTACCCGAGCAAGGACCGTCTCATAGGAGTCCTGCGCACGCTCGCCGAAGACGGTCACGCCATTGTCCTGGCCACCCACGACGTGGAGCTCGCAGCGCGGGTGGCCGATCGGGTCGTCGTTCTCGCCAACGGACAGGTCATCACCGACGGGCCCGCCCGCCAGGTGGTCTGCCACTCGCCGATCTTCGCCCCCCAGGTGGCCAAGGTTCTCGCTCCCGAGGAATGGCTGACGGTGGACGAGGTACGCCGAGCTCTCGCCGAAGCGGTCCCCGCATGACCCTCTCGGTCTCGTCGCCAGCGTCGGCGAAACGTCGTCTGGCTCCGGCGATTCGCTTCGGCTCGCGCTCCACCTTCTTGTTGGTCCTCACGACGATCTTCGGTCTTGCTGCGTTCGGCTGGCCCCTGTTGATCCACCAGACCGCGGGCCAGAACACCGCCCACAGTGGCGATGCCCCTTGGATCTTCGTCGGCCTCCTCCCGCTGCTCCTGGCCATCGTGATGGCCGAGTTGTCGGAAGGGGCCATCGACGCCAAGGCAGTGGCGCTGCTCGGCATTTTGGCCGCGTGTTTCGCCGCGCTGCGCGTGGCGAGCCCCGGCATCAACGGGTTCGAGCCCGAGTGGTTCCTGCTCATACTGGCGGCGCGCGTCTTTGGGCGGGGGTTCGGTTTTGTCCTTGGTGCGGTGGCGTTCTTCGCGTCGGCACTCATCACCGGAGGAGTCGGCCCATGGCTGCCTTTCCAGATGCTGGCCGCGGGCTGGGTCGGCTTCGGCGCCGGATGCCTGCCAGCGATGGTCGGGTTCCCAGAGCGCCTCATGCTGGCGGGCTACGGCGTGGTCTCCGCTCTCCTCTACGGCCTGCTCATCAACTTCTGGTTCTGGCCCTTCGTGGGATCGACGACGATCTACTCGTTCGTACCCGGGCTCGGGACGCTGGCCAACCTGCATCGGTTCATCCTCTTCGACCTGACCACTTCGTTGGGCTTCGATCTCACCCGCGCCGTGACGTGCGCCGTCCTGACCCTCGCTCTCGGTCGCCCCGTGTTGGCGGCGCTACGGCGGGCGTCACGGCGGGCCGCCTTCGAGCCGCAGATCGACTTCGTCGATGGCCACGGACCAAAAGAGGGGGCAACTGAGTGAGGATCGTCTCGCTCCTGCCGTCCGCCACCGAAATCGTCTTTGCCCTTGGCCTGGGTGGGGATCTGCGCGGCGTGAGTTTCGAGTGCGACTTTCCCGAACGGGCGCGTGCGGTGACGATCGTCTCGGGGACGGCGCTGCCCACCGGCGGCTCGCTCAGTGCCCGGGAGATCGATGCCGCAGTCAGCAGCCGGATTGCCGCGGGAGAGTCCATCTACACGTTGGACGATGCACGGATCCGGGCCATCGATCCCGATCTGATTTTGGCGCAGGACCTCTGCCGTGTTTGCGCCGTGCCGTCGGGCGCCGTGGAGGAGGCACTGGACGTCATCGGCTGTCATGCCCGAGTGGTGTCGCTCGACCCGAGCCGGCTCGACGATGTGATCGGCTGTATCGGGTTGGTGGGCGCCGCGACGGGGACCGTTGCCAGGGCCGACGCACTCATGGAGAGCCTGCGAGGGCGCGTCGACGCGGTACGGCGCCGGGTCCGGGGCCGCGACCGCCCCCGGGTGCTGGTCCTCGAATGGTCCGACCCGCCCTTCAATGCAGGGCACTGGGTGCCCGACCAGGTGGCGGCGGCTGGCGGCGAGACGGTCCTCGCCGAAGCCGGTGCCCGTTCGCGCCGGCTCACCTGGGAAGAGATAGGCGCGGCGCACGTCGACGTCACCATCTTCATGCCATGCGGATTCGATTTGGCGGGGGCTGTCGGGCAGGCGCCCGCACTCCTGGCTCGTCCCGAAGTGGCGGGCCTCGGTCGTCTCGTCGCGGTCGACGCCAACGCATACTTCTCCCGACCGGGACCACGGGTGGTGGACGGCGTGGAACTCCTCGAGGAGTTGCTGCACCCGCGATCCGGGTCCGACGCCAAGGTGCCGGGAGCCCAGGTCATCGGTCCCTGACGGCCCTTCGGGTGGTCGAGCCCGAGTGTCGCTCAGTAGTCGGGGGTGGGATCCCTCGGCAGTTGCGCCAAAATCCGCACCAGGCTTTCGAGATCCTCGGTTGGGAGCCCACGGAGGCGGGCGGGCGGGCGGGCCAGGATGTCGTCGGCCGTCCGGGCCAGGGCCGCCCCCTTCGACGTCGCCACGACGAGCTTTACCCGCCGGTCGGTGGGATGGGGCTGGCGCTCCACCAATCCCGCTTGTTCGAGGTCGTCGACCACAGGGGTCAGGTTGGGCGGATCGACGGTCAGCAGCGAGGCCAGCTCCGACATCGACATCGGCCGCCGGGCGATCCGCCGCAGGGCGCGGATTTTGCCGAAGCTCAGGCCGACCTCCTCGCTCACCTCCCTCCGTCGTTCGTTGTTCAGCACCAGGTCGGCCATGGCCTGCCACGCCTCACTCGCGGCGCGGTCTTGGCGAACGCTTGCCTTCGTCATACGGCGTGTGCCTCCAGGAACTCGGGGTTGATGGCCTCGGCCGTGCGGTTGGCCGTGGCCCGGGCCCACGCCGTCGTTGCGATCAGCCCGAGGACCAGCACGACAGCGCCACAGCCGGCCAGGACCCACCAACCGGCGCGGCTGGCAAGAGCGAAATCGACGTGGCTGCCCCTTTGCAGCGACGCGGAGACGAGGGATCCGGTCACGGCGACGCCCAACGTCGAACCGATCTGGCGCGAGGTGCTGGCGATGGCTGCGGCGACACCCGCTTGGGCCCGTGGCATGCCCGAGACTGCCGCGTTTGTGATCGGCGCATTCACCAGCCCGAACCCGATGCCGAAAATCACGTACGCCGTGAACAGCCAGGTGAACGGCGTCGTCGCGCTCAGTCCGACGAGCATCAGAGAGGAGCCCGTGAGGGTGAGCCCGGCCACGAAGAGAGGAATCCGAGCGCCACGTCGGCCGACGATGCGTCCCGAGATCGGGGAGAACACCATGGTCATGACCGCCATGGGCAACGTATCGACCCCGGACTGCAGTGCGGAAAGTCCTCGCACGTCTTGGAGGTACAGCGTGTTCAGGAAGAGGAATCCGCCGAGCGCGGCGAATGCCGCGACGGCGATGACGGTGGCGGACGAGAAGGGCACGGAGCGGAAGAAGCGCAGGTCGATGAGCGGCTGGACCGCGCGTCGCTCCCAGACCAAGAACGCAGCCAGGGAGACGGCAGCGATAGTGAAGGCGCCGATGATGACGACCGACGACAGTCCCTTCTCGGGCAACTCAATGATGCCGTACGTCAGCGTGGACAGGAAGGCGATCACGAGCAACTGACCCGGGACGTCCACCTTTCTCGCCAGCGCCGCCTTGGACTCTGGGATGTACCGCAGCGCCAGGGCCACCGCCGCCAGCGCGATCGGAATGTTGATGAAGAAGATGGCGCGCCACCCGACTGTGGAGACGAGCACTCCGCCGACCACCGGTCCGAGGGCCATGGAGACGCCCACCACCCCGCCCCAGATCCCGACGGCCTGGGCCCGCTCGCGGGGAATGGTGAAGGTGTTCGTGATGATCGACATGGCAACCGGGTTCAACATGGAGCCGCCGACGGCCTGCACCATGCGGAAGACGATGAGCGTGCCGAGGTCGGGGGCGAGGCTGCAGAGGAGAGATCCTGCGGCGAAGGTGCACAACCCGATGACGAATGTCCGCCGTCGGCCGAAGCGATCGGCGGTCGAGCCGGAGATCATCAAGAGGCTGGCCAGGACCAGCGTGTACGCGTCCACCGTCCACTGGAGCCCCGACAACGAAGCATGGAAGTCCCTGCCGATGGAGGGGAGGGCGACGTTGACGATGGTCACGTCGATGCCGACGATGAGCAGGCTCATGCAGCAGATGGCGAGAATCCCCATGCGCCGCCGACGGCTCAGCTCGTCGGGCGCTGGCGCACCTGTCGCGGGTGTTTCTAAAACCATAATAGTTATCCTATTATCATGAGTGTGGAGCGTGCGCAGGGAAGCCCCACGTGTTTGGGCCAGGATGGGCGGGCCCCCATGCCTTCTCGGAGGTCGATGGCGAACGTGGGTCGCGCGCTCTCCCTTCTTGACTTAGGGCGCCCTAATATTTAGGCTGACCTAAGAGTCGAGAGAAGGTGCACTGGCGTGACTGGTCTGACGGGTTCTGGCCAACAAATTCATCGGGAAGGACGACGCAGACCTGATCAAGGTCTGCCCGGGAGTGGTCTCGTGAGACGACGCATTGCACTGCCCGCCCTTCTCAGTGCAATTCTCGCCGCAACGCTGCTGAGCGCATGTGCGGGTGGAGCCGGATCGGCGTCCGACGCCATCACGCTCTACAGCGGACAGCATGTGCAGACCACGCAGTTACTGGTGGCCGCGTTCGAGAAGAAGACGGGCATCACGGTCAACGCCCGTTACGACGACGAGGACGTGCTGGCGGACCAGATCGTCACCGAAGGCTCCCATTCACCGGCAGACGTGTTCTTCACCGAGAATTCGCCTCCACTCGAGTACCTGGCCTCCAGGAATCTCCTGTCGACCGTCGATGCATCGACGCTGGCCAACACCCCTTCCAAGTACAACTCGACGGACGGGAAGTGGGTCGGCATTTCGGCCCGGGTGAGCGTCATGGTGTACAACACCTCCCTCCTCAAGCCGAGCCAGCTTCCGACCTCGGCCCTGCAGCTGGCCGATCCTGAGTGGAAGGGGAAGCTCGGAATCGCCGGGGGCGAGACCGACTTCCAACCCATCGTGACCTCGGTCGCCAGGACAGACGGCGACGCGGCAGCGCTCAAGTGGCTCGAGGCACTCAAGGCGAATGCCGGCAGCCATAATTACCCCGACAACGAGACGGTCGTTGACGAGGTGAATCGGGGGCAGGTCGCCATCGGCCTCGTCAACCAGTACTACTGGTACCGCGAGCGGGCCCAGATCGGCGCGGCCAACACGCACTCCGCCATCGCACACTTCGCGCCCCATGACGTCGGGTACGTGCTCGACGTCTCCGGTGCCGGCGTGCTGAAGTCATCGGCGCATCAGACCGAAGCGCAGCGGTTCGTGGCGTTTCTCACCTCGACCCAAGGGCAGGAGATCATCGCCCACAGCGACAGCTTCGAATACCCGATCGCATCAGGCGTCACGACGGCCCAGCCCGAGACCCCGTTGGACCAGCTCCAACCGAACTCCATCACGATCTCCGAACTCGGAACCGGCGCCGAGGCGATCAAGCTGCTGCAAGAGGCCCAGCTGCTCTGACCGGCACCCCGCCGAACTTCACAACGATGCCGCCGGTATTTTGGCGTGAAGTGCTCATTCGCTTCACCACTAGGGGGAGCGTGGAGGGCAGCAAGAGAGCGGGGAGAGGAACCAGCCAGTGCGCATGCACGCCGCCGCCGGTCGATCGTTCGACCGCCGCCCTCGCGACGAGGCGTCTGACGCGCCTGAGCCGGGTGGACCCGACGAGTCCCTGGTGGACGTTCTCGCTTGTTCCCCGAGTCGAGCCGCCCTACTGCGGGGGGTTGACAGGGTGCAGCGCCGTCAGGGAGGCGAACCCGTCCACGAAGGCCTGCACATCATTTGCCGGCTTGGCGACCGTGCCGGTGCAGTTCACCGCGCTGACGGAGTAGCCCGTCAAGGTGGTGCCCAGCTTGACGTTGACGGGCCCGCGGATGTGCCCCGTGGCGCAGGTCGGCACATTGAGATTGCCATTCACGGTCGAGGCGGTGCCCTTCTTTGCCGCCAGAAGGGCCTTGCGGTGTGCCTGCACCCAGGCCACCAGGAACTTCGCACCTTGAGAGAAGTTGGGCGATTGACCGTTGTCGACGCCCTGGCTGACCGCGAGGGCCGGGATGCCGCGGGCCAGGGCCGTCTGTGCCGCCCCCACGGTGCCCGAGAGGGAGGCCAACGGGCCGATGTTCTCGCCGAAGTTGATGCCTGACACGACGAGGTCCGGTCGCTGCGCGATGCCGTGGTCGTCGATGGCCCAGATGATGGTGTCCGCGGGGAACCCGGCGACGGCTTTGGCCGGGTAGCCGCTCGCCGTGGTGGCGGCGGTGGCCGTCAGCGTTCCGGGAGTCACCTTCGCTCCGGTCCCGCTCTGGTTCGTGAGGGGCGCGACCACCGTGACCTTTGTGTGCGGGAGGGCACTCAGTGCCTGCACGGTCGCATTGATCCCCGGTGCCGTGACCCCATCGTCGTTGGTCACCAGGACAGTCAGGGTCGTCGACGGCTTCGAGGCAGCGCCGGCGCCGTCGGCGGCAATGCCATAGGCCGTCAGCCCGGCGCTCGAGCACAACGCGGCCGCCGCCATCAGAAGTGTCCGGCTGCCTCTAAGCATGTCGTTTCCTTCTTTCTTGGACCGGCGGCCCGGTTTCGTCGAATTGGAGGCGCGGAATGTAACACGACCGTCATGAAGATCATCCGCGGCCGAGGCCTCGGTCGAACCGAGGTGGAGAGCACTCGTCGCTCAGGGAACTACGTGCAGTCCACCGGCGGGAGCGCATTCCGGTCGGGGAACGCCACATCACCTGTCACGGACACCGTCTCGCTCAGATCACCGACGATGAAGGTGAATTCGCCGGGCTCGACGCGGTAGCGAAGGTCGGCGCCGGTGAACCCCAACCGGCCGACCGGTGTGCGGAATGTCAGCCGAGTCGAATCGCCCGGCGCAAGCTCCGTTCGCTGAAATGCCAGGAGCCGCGTCGCGGGGAGTCCGACGCTGGCTACTTCGTCACGAAAGAAGACCTGGACGATGTCGGTTCCCATGCGAGCGCCGGTATTCGTGAGGGTGACGCCGATTTCGACATCGTCGTGCGTCGTTGCCGCCCCGACAGCAAGGTCGCTCCGTTCCCAGGAGGTGTACGAGAGGCCGTGACCGAACGAGAAGAGTGGCGTCGCCGGGGTGTCGACGTAGTCGTCCATGATCATGCTCCTCGCACCGCCCTGGTGCGCGCCGGAGTGCACCCCGACTTGGCCCACCGTGTGGAGAAGTGTGACGGGGAGCCGGCCGCTGGCATCGACGTCCCCACAAAGGACGTCGGCCAGGCCGTTGCCTCCTTCTTCTCCCGGCAGCCAGGCGAGGACGAGTGCGTTGGCCAAAGGGGCCACCTCGCTCAAGGAGTGGGCCCGGCCGCCGATCACGACGACGACCACAGGCACCCCTTGTGCGGACGTCTCAGCGATGAGCGCTCGCTGCTCGGGCGCCAGTCGGAGGTCGGCGGCGTCGCGGAACTCGCCGGAGGTGTCGGCGCGGGTAAGCCCGCTCCGGCCTCCGACGAAGATGATCGCGACGTCGGCCTCTTCCACTTCGTCAACGATCTCAACCCTCTGGCGGAGCGCCTCTAACGGTGTCGGCGTCGGGTTCTGCGGAGGGAGCTGCCTGAATTCGCCGCCGACGGGAGACAGCGCGGCCTCCTCGTGTTGCAGTTCGAGATGCGCGGGGAAGTGATAGTCGCCCAGGAGGAGTCGCGGATCATCCGCGCTCGGTCCGAGGACGGCGACGCGCGCTCCGGTTCGGAGGGGCAGGATGCCATCGTTGGTGAGAAGCACGATGGAGGCCGCGGCGGCTCGCCTTGCCAACGCTCTGTCCTCCGGCGTGTCGAACAGGGCTGCCGCCGAGGACACCTCGACGTATGGCTGCTCGAAGAGGCCGAGCTCGACCTTTTGTGCCAGCACGCGGCGACAGGAAACATCGACCGCTTCGACCGGGACGGCGCCGGCGTTCACGAGCGCAGGGAGATGGCGGTAGCACCAGTAGGAAGGAAGCTCCACATCGAGTCCGGCGAGCAGGGCGCGCCTCGCCGCGTCCGCCTCATCATTGGCGCAGTGGTGGAAGTCCTCCAGGCTGCTGACGCCGAAATAGTCGGCAACCGTGACACCGGAGAAGCCGAGCTCCACACGGAGTAGTTCAGTCAAGAGCTCGCGAGATCCGTGCAGGGGTAGGCCGTCGATCTCGTTGTAGGACGGCATGACGGCGCCGACTCCCGCCTCATTGATGACGGCGCGGAACGGCGCTGCGATGACGTCGCGCAGATGACGAGGGCCCATGGACGACCAGCCCCAGTTGAAGCCACCTTCGGGCGCGCCGTAGCCCAGAAAATGCTTGGCGGTGGCGACGACGCCCTGTGCCTGCACTCCCCGGACGTAACCGACGCCCATACGGCTGGCGAGCTCGGGATCTTCGCCGTACGTCTCCTCCAATCGGCCCCAGCGGGCATCGCGGGCGATGTCGAGGACCGGCGCCAGCGTCAACCGGGCGCCGACGGCCCGGAGCTGGCGACCGATCACGTTGGCGACCTGCTCGACCAATATCGGGTCCCAGGTCGCGGCGAGGTTGATGCCCTGCGGAAACTGCGTCGCCCCACGAGCGCAGAACCCACCGGTGGACTCTTCGTGGATGACCGCCGGAATCCCCAGCCTGGTGTCTTCGACGAAGTAGCGCTGCACCTGGTTCCCCAGTTCCGCCACCCGCTCCGGCCCGGACCCCGCCTCAATCGCGATCCGGCCGACCTGGCCGATGCCATCTGCGGCCGCGAGGGCCAGGCGATCCAATGCAAGCTCGCCGTCGACGAGGAGTCCTGAGAACCACATGCAGCCGAGCTGGGCGCACTTCTCCTCGAGTGTCATGCGCGTCATGAGTTCGTCAATATCGGTCACGCAGTTTCCTCTCCGGCTCGGGCGGGCATCGGCCCAGTCGATCTGCCGGCCCCCCCACGTCTGTTCGGCCCCCGTGTGCGGGTAGACGGTAATCGCCCGTCAAGTCGGCACGCCGACTCCGGCACCGCCCGGTGCAGAGCGTGGTCCAGAGAGCGTCCTCGCGCCTAGTCCGAGCGCCGATCGGCCGCGGTCGGTCGGTGACGGGAGCGATTGAGCGTGCGAATGGCGAGCGCCGGAGGTTCCGGCTGGTCCGTGACATTCCGTGGGTGGGTCCCGGCCATGTGGGCCCCGTAGCGGGCAGCCAATGGGGACGCGGTAATCCCATGGAGGAGGACGGAGGCGGCGACGGTCACGGTCACCGCCGCCAGCACGGCTTTGGACGCCTGGGGGTCCAGGGCGTCGACCGCGATGAGGCCGAAGACGACCGACGCCAGTCCCCGTGGGCCGAACCAGCCGACGAAGGCCACGGTGGCACGGTCAAGACCCGAGCCGGCGAGCGCGAGACCGACCGGGATCATGCGCAACAGCGTGAGGGCCAGGAGCGCGAAGACAATGTCACGCCATCCGGCGTCCTCGAAGCCGGGGACCAACATGACGGCACCGAAAGCGAACCACACCAATAAGGACAGGAGCGTGCCGCTCTCTTCGGTGAAGCGCAGGCCGTCGTCGTCTCTGTGGTGGGCGATGCTGCCGAATGCCATACCCCCGACGAAAGCCGCGATGAAGCCGTTTGTTCCGGCCGTGACTGCGCACGAGTAGGCACAGAGGGCGAGAGCAAGGACGGCGAGAGGCCGGAACTCAGCTGAGCTCCAACCACGGCGTCGGGACCATGCAAGAGAGGCTCCGCCAACGGTTCCGATGCCTGCCCCGATTGCGGCCCCACCGGCGAGGTCGACGATGGCCGACGCGATGCTCTGCGCGCCGAGCACGGCCTCGCTGGTGACAGCTCCTGCCAGGAACAGATTCACGAAGGGCGTGGCGACGCCGTCGTTGAGGCCGCTCTCGACGTTAATGAGGCGACGGATTCTTGCCGGCACGCGCTCGTCGCTCATGACGGAGGCTCCGAGAGCTGCATCAGTCGGGGCGACGATGGCGCCGACGAGAGCAGCGACCCACAAGCCGTTGGTGCCCAAGAGCAGTGCTGCTGTGGCAGCGCCGGCGGCAATGGTGAGTGGCAGACCGATGCACAGCAACCGCAGCGGCTGCGCGGCTGAGGACCGCAACTGACGGGCGTTGACCCGCGATGCATCGGCGAACAGCACCAGAGCCAGCGTCACCTCGGCCAGAGCCCGCACGGTTGACGAGTGCAGATTGACATGGATCAGGGCGGTCGGCCCGTGGGTGGCCAGGACTCCGAGGACCACGAAGGCGATCGGCGCCGAGACGTCCGAGCGTTCCAGGCGGGCGGACACGAGGCCCCACAGAGCGAGGCAACCCGACACGACGGCGAGCGCGGCAATGCCATCCTCGTGGCTCACAGGTCGAAGCTCCCGCGGAGCTCGCCGAGCCCATTGAGCTGGTCCACCACGAGCCACAAGCCGAGGGCCGTGACGGGCATGACCAACTTCGACGGCTTGCATGCGGGCAGGCCAGGCGGGTGGACCCGGTGGCCGGCTTCCGCCTTGGCGACCGGAGCGGTCGCCTGACCCTCCCGGGCCAAGTCGGCTGTCATCCCCCCGGCGCCCCGCCGCGAGCCTGCGTGCACGGGGACTCGAACGGGCGTCGGGCCGAAGAGCTCGCCAACGGGCGATGCGGACGCACGGGCCGAGACCCTACAGCGGCGACCTCCCTTCACCGCTGCCGCTGAGGTCTCGGTCCTCGCGTGGTGGAACCCCCACGCACATGCACCGGGCCGGCCTCGCCGATGGCCCCTGCTCGCCGTAGGGCTTCGAAATTTTGGAAACCAATCAACCGTTGGGGTCAGTGTGCTGCTCGAATCACCGGCGCCGACTGACACGAGTGTCAGGGTCTGGCTATATTCCCGTGACGGGGATACAGCCGATCCCACCGTTGGGGATGCATGCGCCGGTACCACGGCTGAGTGGGCCGGACGAGATCCGGGAGATGACGTATGACGTTCGTCGGGCAGAGGCCGAGTGGATCGAACCAATGGGGCGCGGGCGGACGGCGGCCGATCGACGGAGGGGGCGCGGAGGCCTGCCCGTCCTGTTGTTGGCGGCGACGGGGGTGTTCGTGACACCGTTCGCTGCGGCGCTCTTGACGAGTGGGCCGGCAGCGGCAGCGTCCTCCAATGCCGACCCCAACGGCGTGCTGAAGTACGGGTTCGACCTCAACAACGAGTTCGACAACGATTTCTCCCCGGCGACCGAGGAGAACGACTGCTCGTTCACCGTCACGTCGAACATCTACCAGTCAATGGCTGTCCCGGGAAACACGGCCGTGACCGGCGGCGTCGCCCAGAGCTGGACCATCTCGAACGGCGGCAGCACCATCACGTATCACCTGCGACCGGGACTCGAATTCTCCAATGGTCAGCCCGTGACATCGGCCGACGTGGCGGCCAGCCTGAACCACACCAAGTCGAGCCCGCTGCGCTCGTCTCTTTTCGCCATCACCAGCATTGAGACGCCCGATCCCACCACGGTGGTCGTCAACCTCAAAGCGCCGCAAGCAGGCGATCTCCTGTGGGCGTCGAGCTACATTGACGGCCAGATCTACCCGGCGAGTGCCGTCTCGACCCAGTCGAACCAGCCGGTCGGCTCGGGTCCCTTCGTCCTGAAGAGCTACCAGCAGGGATCCAACATCGTGCTGGCCAAGAATCCGAAGTACTGGGATTCGAAGGCCTACCCGCTCGGGGGTGTGGATTTCACCCAGGTGACGCAGGGGCCGGAGGCAGCGACCGCATTGACGTCCGGTGCCGTCGACATGATTGAGGTCGAGCCGCAGAACTACCCGCAGCTGAAAGCCGATCCCAACATCGGAATCTCCACCACGAAGTCCTACGACGATATGGAGATCGAGTTGCGCCAGAGCGCGGGGGAGTGTTCGCCAACGAGAAGGTCAGGTCTGCGCTCGAGTACGCCGTCGACCGTGTCGCGCTGAACAAGGTTGTCTTCGACGGCCTCGGCGCGCCGGCGTACCAGAACGTGCCGTCATGGTCGCCGGGCTACTCCAAGTCGCTCGGATCCTCCGACGCCTACAACCCCGTCCAAGGCGAAGGCGATGCTCAAGGCGGCCGGCTACCCCAAGGGCGTGAAGTTCACGTTGATCATCCCATCGGGTGATGCCACATACGCGCGAGCGGCGGCTCTCCTCCAGGCGCAGTTGGCCAATGCCGGATTTACGGCGAACCTGCAGCAGATTCCCGGCGCTGACTTCCTCACAGACGTGTACATCAAGAAGGAGGGGGACGCTGTCCTCACCGAGCAACTCAGCAACGGGCCCGACCTGACCAACGCCTTCGAGGCCCTGTTCGAGTCCTCGGGCTTCGTGGCCAACGCCCTGGGCGATGTCAACCCGACACTGACTCCTCAGATTGTGCAGGCCAACGCTTCCCTGAGCCCGAGCCTGCAGGGCCCGTTGATGCAGCAGATCGACAAGACGGTCATTCAGCAGGGCCTCCTTGTCCCGCTGGTCTTCATGCCCTCCATCGTGGCGTACAACAAGAATCGTGTCGGGGGCAACGTGGTCGCTCCAATCGGTCAGTGCCGATCGGACCTGGCCGGCATCTACATCAAGAAGTAGTCGCCGGCATGGATCACGGCAGAGGCGCAGAAGAACCGACGCTGCGCTGCCACGCCGGATCCGACTGAGCTCGCTCCGGAAATGGAGTCCAGTGGTGGTTCCCTTCCGACGTTCGTCGCACGTCGGCTGCTGATCACCGTCCTCCTCCTGTTCCTCATCTCCCTCGGCGTCTATTCGCTCGTCCTCATCATTCCGGGCAACCCGGCCGTCGCCCTGGCCGGGGGCACCCACGCCACACCGGCGGAGATTGCGAAAATCACGGCCGAGCTGCACCTGAACGAGGGATTCTTCGCCCAGTATTGGATCTGGCTCAAGGCGGCCCTGACTGGAAACCTCGGGAACTCGCTCTTCAACCACGAGACGGTGGCGTCGGGCATCGCGGCGAGGTTTCCCGTCACGCTGAGCGTGGCTGCCGGCGGCATGTTCATTGCGATTCTCATCGGCTTGCCCGCCGGCATCATCTCGGGACTGCACCAGGGGAGTCTCCGTGACCGCGGCGTCACCATCGGCTCGAGCCTCGCCGTCGCCATTCCTGACTTCTGGCTGGCCATGATCCTGATCATCGTCTTTGCCGTGAAGCTGGAATGGCTTCCGGCTCTCGGGTACACGCCGTTCACGCAGTCGCCCGTCGAATGGTTCCAGGACCTCCTGCTCCCGTGGATCGCGCTCGGCATCGGCGGGTCGGCGGTCATTGCGCGCCAGGTGCGCGGGGCGTTGATCGACACGTTGGACCAGGACTACATGCGCACCGCCGTGGCGAAGGGCCTGAGCCAGCGCATGGTGGTAGGGAAGCACGCGCTCAAGAATGCCTTGAGCCCGGCGGTCACCGTCATCGGCATTCAGTTCGGCTACCTGCTGGGCGGCACCCTGATCATTGAGCAGATCTTCTCGTTGCCCGGGCTGGGTACGTACATCATCCAAGCGATCAGCGACAAGGACATACCGGAAATTCAGGGAGTCGTGCTGGTCGTGGCGACGACCTTCGTCCTCATCAACCTCGTCGTCGACGTCATTTACGCCTACCTCAACCCGAAGATCCGACTGTCGTGAGGTCACCCGAATGACCACGTGGAGCCCACCTGACGCGAACGACCCTTTCGTCGGTCTCACATCCATACCCGAGACAGGAGACAGCCCCGACGAGCTCCCCCAGCGGCGTCCGGGCTTCTGGGCTCGCTTCGTCCATCAGCACTGGGCCATCGCCGGGCTGATCTTCCTGATCGTCGTCATTGCTGCAGCCATTTTCGCCCCGTTGGTGGCACCGCATCCGCCCAACGCCCAGGACATCAACGCCATCAACGCCGGTCCCTCCTGGTCACATTGGCTCGGAACGGATGACCTCGGGCGGGACATCCTGAGCCGACTCATCTGGGGTGCCCGGATTTCGCTTCGTGCGGCCTTCGAAATCGTCGGACTGGCCGCGGTGGTCGCCATCCCGCTCGGTCTGATCGCCGGTTTCTTCCGGGGCGCCGTCGACTCGGTGATCATGCGGACGATGGACGCGCTGTTTTCCTTTCCTCCGCTCATCCTGGCGTTGACCGTGGCCGCGTTGCTCGGCGCCGACGTCAACGATGCAGCCATCGCCATCGCCATCGTCTTCGTTCCCAGCTTCGTCCGACTGCTCCGCGGCGAGGTCATCGCCGTCCGCGAGGAGGCGTACATCGAGTCGGCGCGCAGCCTCGGAGCCACCTCGAACCGGCTTCTGGCTCGGCACGTGCTGCCCAACGTCGCCTCACCCATCATCATTCAGCTCGCGCTGTCGCTCGGTTTCGCACTCCTGACCGAGGCCGGTCTGAGCTTTCTCGGCATCGGTGAGCAGCCCCCCACTCCCAGTTGGGGAGGGATGCTCCAGGAGGGTTTCCAATTCATCAACACCACCCCCTGGCCTGTCATCTTCCCGGGCGTCGCCATCATGCTGACCGTGCTGGCGTTCAATCTTGTCGCCGATGGTTTGCGCGACTCGCTGGGGAGGGAGCGACCGGCCGGCAGCGGTCTCGTCGGTGGAGGTCGCTCCCGCGATCGGAGCCGTCTGGCCAGTTTGGGCATCTCCAAGAAGACGGAGATTGAGACGACGAGGGAACCGGGGGCTGCGCTCCTGCAAGTGGAAACTCTGCAGATTGAGTTCGTGTCGGGCCAGGTGTGGCGGCCCGTGATGGAGGACGCCTCCTTCTCGGTGCAGCGCGGAAAGACATTGGGGCTCGTCGGCGAAAGCGGTTCGGGCAAGACGGTCACCGCGCTCGCCGTCATGGGACTCCTGCCGGCCGCCGTGTCCCGGGTCACCGGTTCGATCCAGTTCGAGCAGCACGAGCTGACGACCATGAGCCCGGCTGGCATGCGCAAGCTCCGCGGGAACGAGATCGCCATGATCTTCCAGGAGCCCATGACCAGTCTGAACCCCGCCTATACCGTGGGGAATCAGATCGCCGAACAGGTGCGCACCCACCGCGGGGTCAGCCGGGCCGACGCCTGGAAGGTGGCGGTCGAGATGCTCGATCGCGTCGAGATCCCGCATGCGTCCACGCGGGCACAGGACTACCCGCACGCGTTCTCCGGCGGAATGCGCCAACGCGTCATGATTGCCATGGCGCTCTCGTGTTCGCCCAAACTCCTGATTGCAGACGAGCCGACGACGGCGCTCGACGTCACGACACAGGCGCAGATCGTCGAGTTGCTGCACGGGCTCCAGCGCGAAGAAGACATGGCCATGATCTTCGTCACCCACGACCTGGGCGTCATCGCCGATGTGGCCGATGATGTGGTGGTCATGTACGCCGGTCAGATCGTCGAGCATCGCGACTCTGCCGGTCTCTTCGAGCGTCCGCGACACCCCTACACCGAGGCGTTGCTCCACTCGATTCCCCAACTCACGCCACCGGGCGAGCCGCTCCATGCCATCCCCGGCATGGTGCCCCGTCCCGACCAATTCCCGAGCGGCTGCCGCTTCGCTCCGCGCTGTTCCTATGCGCAAGAGGCCTGCGCGGCGGCACCAGTGTCCTTGCGGGCGCCCGTTCCGGGTGATGCCGACGGCAGCGCCGGGAGCCCCGGACGCTCCGGGGAATCCCTGGCTCGCTGTGTTCGCCAGGACGAGTTGCTTCTCTCCGGTCCGCCGACCATGCTCGACGTGGCCTCGGTCGTGACGAGCGAGGCGGCTTCTTCGGTCGATGTCGCGCCGGTGCTCCAGGTGAGCAACCTGATCAAGGAATTCCCCCTGCGCAGCGGTATCCTGCGCCGGGTCAACGGGTCGGTTCGTGCCGTGGACGACGTCAGCCTGAGCATTCAACCGGGGACGACCCTTGGCCTGGTTGGCGAAAGCGGCTCGGGCAAGTCCACGCTGGCGAGGGTGGTCCTGCGCCTCATCGACCCCACGACGGGGTCGATTGTGGTCAACGGAAAAGACATCACCTCGCTGCGCGGCCCTGCGCTCCGCCGCCATCGGGAATCGATGCAGATGGTCTTTCAGGACCCGTACTCGTCGCTCGATCCGAAGCAGAGCATCGCCGACATCGTCGGCGAGCCCTTGGCCATCCACATGTCGATGAGCCGGTCCCAGCGGGATCAGCGGGTCGTGGAGCTCCTGGCCCAGGTCGGCCTGGGCTCCCAGGTCCTGTCACGCCAACCGCACGAGTTCTCCGGCGGGCAACGCCAACGGATCGCCATTGCGCGCGCTCTGGCGTTGGAGCCGCGACTGCTGGTCTGTGACGAGCCGGTCAGTGCCCTCGACGTCTCGACCCAGTCGCAGGTGATCAACCTGCTCACCGACCTGCAGGGTGAATTGGGTGTGGCCTACCTGTTCATCGCCCACGATCTGTCGGTCGTCCGTCACATCAGTGACCGGATCGCCGTCATGTATTTGGGCCAGATCGTCGAAGAGGGCGATGCCGACGAGGTGTACGAGCGACCGACCCACCCGTACACGGCCGCGCTCCTCTCTTCCATCCCGATCCCGGATCCGACGCGGCAACGAGAACGGACGCGGATTCTGCTGCAAGGTGAAGTTGCGGAGGCGACGGCCGATGGGGCGGGCTGCCGTTTCCGATCGCGCTGCCCCTTCGCCATGGAAATATGTGAGCGGGAGGAGCCAGAGCCGTACCTCACTCCGGCGGGCACCACGGTGCGCTGTCATCTGCACACTGCAGGCCCGGGACTGGAGGGGGGCACGGTCAAGGGGCTCGACCACGTGTCCAACCAGGCCAGCTCGTAGGCACAGGGAAGAGTGGGGAGGTAGACCGGGTGGCTCCTATCGAATTCCAGGGCAGGATCGGCAACGACTGGCGGGACTCGGAGCCGTGGTGGCCACCTCAGGCCACCCCACCGGAAGGTGCGCCCAACGTGTTCCTCGTCGTACTCGACGATGTCGGATTCGCCCAGCTCGGCTGTTACGGGTCCGACATTGAGACACCACGCATCGACGCGGTGGCCGCCGCCGGTGTCCGGCTGAGCAACTTCCACACGACGGCCTTGTGCTCACCCACACGCGCCTGTTTGTTGACCGGCCGGAATCATCATCGAAGTGGGATGGGCCGGGTGGCAGACCTTGCCAGCGGCTACCCCGGCTACTGGGGGCGGCCACCACGTGAGAACGGGTTCCTCTCAGAAATGCTCAGCGCCAGCGGGTACGCCACCTACGCCGTCGGAAAGTGGCACCTGAGCCCTGAAGGTGAGACCAACATGGCGAACTCGCGCTCGACCTGGCCGCTCGGGCGTGGTTTCGATCGCTGGTACGGCTTTCATGGCGGGGAGACCCACCAGTTCGTCCCCGCGCTGTATCACGACAACCATGCGGTGCATCCGCCGCGCTCATTGGAGCAGGGCTACCACCTGAGCGCGGACCTGGCGGATCGGGCGATCGAGTACCTGGGCGATCTGCGCGCCGTCGACGACCAGTTGCCGTTTTTTCTGTATTTCGCCACGGGAGCGTGTCACTCGCCGCATCACGCGCCGGCCGAATGGATTGAGCACTACAAGGGCCGTTTCGCCGGGGGCTGGGACTCCTGGCGCCAGGAGACCTTCACCCGTCAATTGGCCTCCGGCATTGTGCCCGAGGGCACGGTGCTGACGCCCCGTCCACCGTGGGTGCCAGCCTGGGACACGCTCGACGAGCGCGAGCGCTCCCTGGCCGAGCGGTTCATGGAGTGTTTCGCGGCCTTCCTGTCCTACACCGACCAGCAAATCGGCCGGGTGCTCGATTTCATCGAGGACTTGGGTGACGCGGACAACACTGCGGTCATCATCGTCTCGGACAACGGGGCCAGTTCCGAAGGTGGCAAGGAGGGGACCATCAACGAGGGTCGAATGTCCAACTTCGAGGGTGCCAGCACCGATGAGATGTACGACCGCATCGACGAAATCGGCGGCCCCAACATCCACAACAACTACCCGTGGGGTTGGACCATGGCAGGGAACACCCCGTTCAAGCGGTGGAAGCGCGAGGTTCATGAGGGCGGCGTGGCCGACCCGTGCATCGTTCGCCCGCCGGCCACCCGACGAGCGGCAGCAGGCGGCGGCATCCGCCGGCAGTATGCGCACGCCGTCGACATTGTGCCGACGGTGCTCCAGCTGGCCGGCCTGGTGCCTCCCGAAGTGATCGACGGCGTCACGCAGACCCATCTCAACGGGACGAGCTTCGCCTATGTGCTCGGCGACCGGGGGGACCAGGAGCCGGGCCGGCACCTCACCCAACACTTCGAGATGCTCGGTTCGCGTGCGATCTACCACGACGGGTGGAAAGCGGTGGCGTACCACCCGGTTGGCCCCATATACGGCGACGGCCTGCGGGCCAACGCGCCCTGGGACGACGACGTGTGGGAGCTCTATCACGTGAGTGAGGACGTCTCGGAGTCACGAGATCTGGCAGCCGAGTTCCCCGAGAAGGTGGTCGAGTTGGTTGCGCTCTGGTGGGAGGAGGCACGGCGCAACGACGTGCTCCCACTCGACAACCGAGTGCTCGAGTTCATTGCGCACAAGCACGATCATCGGCGTTACCAGGAGACGTACCGCTACTTTCAGGGAGGGGCTCCCGTTCCGGAGTGGGTGGCCGTCGACACACGCAACCGCTCTCATCTCATCACTGTGACGATCGATGTCCCGGACAACACCGTGCCCGACGGCACGCTGTTGGCGCTCGGCTGCTCCCTGGGTGGCTGGTCCTTCCAGATTCGCGACGGCAAGCTGCGCTACCTGCACAACCTGCACGGCCAACGGCTCGACGAGGTCGTCGCGACCTCGACCCTGGGGACCGGTCGCCACGAGGTGAGCTTTCGCTTCGAGAAGGACCAACTCCTCGGCGGCCGGGGCACGCTCGTACAGGACGGCGTCACCGTGGGAACGGGAGAAGTGAAGCGCTACACGCCGGTGGCCTTCAACGAAGTGATGATCGGGCTCACGTGTGGCTACGAGTGGGGACCGGCGGTCGGAAACGACTACCACGCCCCATTCGCATGCAACGGCACCATCGTCCGCGCTGAGGTGACCGCCATTGGTCCGGCCCAGCGCGATCCGGTGGCCGAGGTCGCCGCGATTTTGGCCTCGCAGTAACGTCGTGACGTTTTTGGTGCTCGGCGTGCTCTTGGTTCTTGGTCCAGTCCACTCGCCTGTCCGATGACAACCTCCGCCGTCGACGAGGTCGTCATTCGCCCTCGAAGCGACCGAACTCGCTCGGCGCGGGAAGACAAGAGCCGCCTCGTTCAGCGCCTGGTCCTCGGGGCCTGCGTTGGGCTGTTCGCCGGCCTCGGGCTGTACGAGGCGTGGGCGGACGGACCCACTTTCGATGAGCCTGTGTACGTCGCGGCCGGGCTGCAGGCCGTCCTGCACCACGACCTGGCGATCAACGCGGAACACCCGCCGCTGCCCAAGGTGCTCTCAGTGCTCCCGGTACTTTTTGTCGGACCGGTCGTGCCCCATGATTCGACGCCGAACACGAACGATGAGTGGTCCTACAGCGCAAAGTTCGTGCAAGCCCAGGAGCAGGCCGGGACTCTGCGCGCTGTCACGTTCGCCTCACGATTGATGGCGTTGCTCGAGTCCATTGCGATTGCCGCGGTGTTGTTCTCTCTCGGCCGCCGGCTCTTCGGAAGGACGGCCGGGACGGTGGCGGCTTCATTGTGGCTCCTTTCGCCTTTCGTTCTCGGAATAGGCCATATCAACGCGATCGACCCGGCCTTCACACTCACCGTGGTCGGTTGGGCCTGGGTCATGCTCCGTTGGACGTATCGACCGACGCTTTCCAGCGCCGTACTCGTTGGGTTGGTGAGTGCAGCGGCCATCCTCAGCGATGTCACCGGCTTGCTGATAGCCGCCCTCGGCGTCGTGGTGATGTTGGTGTACGGCCGGTCGCGGCTCCCGCGGTGGGGACTGCAACAGGTCTTGGTCACCGGAGCCGTTGCCTGGGCCGCCACCTGGGCCTTTTACGCCTTGCTCGATCCAGCCGTTCTGCTCCATCCGACTGTGCTGCTCCCATCCCCCTACTTCCAAGGGATCAGATACCTCTCCGTGCATGACACGAAAGCTGGTCCGGGATACCTCCTCGGGGTTGCCTGGACGGGGGGGCGCTGGTGGTACTGGCCGGGTGCCATGTTGGTGAAAACCGTGCCGACGACGCTGTTGCTCCTCCTGGTGGGACCGATCGGATGGTGGACGGTGGACCGACCGACTCGCCGGCGCCTTCTGGCGGTTGTCGTGGCCCCTGCGCTCCTCCTTACAGCCTTCAATTTGAACACCCCGCGGGACATTGGTTTGCGCTACATGTTCCCCGTGATCGCCCTCTGGCTGGTCGCAGCAAGCTCGGTCGTGCGTTGCGGGCGGCTCGGGTCCGTCCTCGCCGTTGCGACAATGGCGGTGGCCGCGGTCTTCACCGTCGGTTCGGCCCCCGGTTCTCTGGCGTGGGCTGCGCCTCCGTTCGCGCCGGCCTACCGCTCTGTCACGAACGCCGACGTGGACTGGGGTCAGGGCTTCTACCAGTTGCAGAGTTGGAGCACCGGCAAGCACCCCTGGGTGTGGTACTTCGGTCCAAGGGGGATTGGGGCCGCCGCGTTTCCGGGAGCGCGCTCGCTCATCGGCACCCCTCCGGGTCGCGTCACCGGTTGGGTGGCGGTGTCAGCCACCAATCTGACCAGCAACGAGCGGAAACCGCTGGGCTGGCTCCGCGCCTACTGTCCCGTCGGCGAACTTGGAGGATCCATACTGCTGTATCGCTTTCGGGTGCCACCGGAAGGTGGGACCGGGCCCCCGCGACCAGCCGGGATCTGTCCTTCGCCCATCAGGTGGTCCCAACGGGCAAACACTGGGTAGTGCGGACGCCTCTTGTGGGCTTTGTCCATAAACCCGATGGAGTGAGTTCGATGTAGCACCGAGAGGAAGGTCTATGGAAGAAGGCGGCGGAGAGTGCGCTGAAGGGGGAATTCGCTGGGGCCTACGGCACATCGCACGCGGTGTGACATCCCGACAGGCAGGAGGTCCGCAGACGACGACATGGATGCCGTTCAAGGTGGGTACGAGCGGTGAGTGAGCCGAGCGAGGGGGGGAAACAGTGAGTCGTGCGTTCAACGACCGCTGGGGGAGCACCGTCTTTGCCCGCGACCAGGTCGCGGTCGACCTCTTCGACGAGGCAGTCGAACAACTGGTCTCCATGCGAGGTGATCCCGGTGCCGCCACAGAGCAGGTTGCCGCCTTCGACCCCGAACTCCTCCTGGCTCGGGCGCTTCAGGTGTATCTGGCGTTGTATTCGACGGCGGCAACAGGTTTTGAAAAAGCGAGGTCGCTTGTGGCCGACCTCGACCCTCGGACCGTCGGGGGCGGAGAACGCGAGCACTTCCATCTCCTCGCGGCCCGGTCCTGGGCCGATGGAGAGTGGGAGCGAGCTGCGAGCTACCTCGAGCGCGGCCTTGTGCATGATCCGAATGACCTGCTCGCACTCAAGGTCGCCCAGGATCTCTCCTTCTTCCTCGGAGACCGAAATGGCCTCAAAGATGTCGTCGAGCGAGTCCACAGAGCGTGGTCACCCGAGCGCGCAGGGTACGGGTACGTCTGCGGCATGTATGCGTTCGGGCTGGAAGAGAACGGGTTGTACGAGGCGGCACAAGAGCAGACGAGGATGGCTCTCCAGAGGAACTCCGGTGATGTCTGGGCCGTTCATGCCCAGGCCCACGTGTTCGAGATGCAAGGGGAACCGCAATCAGGCACGGCCTTCTTGGACCACACCGAAGGGGACTGGACGCAGAGCTATTTTGCCATCCACAACTGGTGGCACCGCGCCCTCTATCACCTTGAGTTGGGTGAGTTCGAGCAAGTCCTCGCTCTCTACGACGGTCCCATCCGTGGGACGCGATCGAGCGAATGGCTCGACCTCGTCGATGCGGCGTCGCTGCTCTGGCGCCTTCACCTCTACGGCGTCGACATCGCGACCCGGGCGGAGTTGCTGAGCGACGTCATCGAGGGCGTGGTCGGCCAATCCGTCTACGTCTTCAACGACTGGCACGCCGTCATGGCGAGTGGGCTGGCGGGCAACCGCCAGTTCGGCGAGGAACTGATTCTGGCCGCGCAGAGCGCGCGTCGAGGGACAAATGGTCGGGTCATTGCCGAGGCCGGTCTCGACCTCCTCAAAGGATTCGCCGCTTTTGCCTCAGGGGATCCGGAGGGAGCACTCCAGCGGCTGGTCCAAGTGCAACCAAAGGCTCACGTCGTGGGCGGCAGCAATGCGCAGCGCGACGTGATCGAGCTCACACTGATCGCCGCAGCAGCAAGAAGCGGGGACCACCGGGTGGCCGACGGGCTCGTCAAAGAGCGCCTGGAGCGCAAACCGTCCGCCAAGAAAGCTGCGCGTGAACTGTTGAGAGCCAATCAACCCTGAGTGAGGAAGGAGGTGAGGGATCCCGGGCGGCGTCGCCGGTTCCGTCCGAAGCGACACCCTGACCTGCCAAACGCCTGGCGAGCGTTCACGTAGGCTGCCCTGCACGGACTTCGGCGGATCGATGACGGACCGGTTGTGGACAAGCCGGTCTTTCGAACGCAAAAGTCCTGCACGGAGAGGTGCGAGAGCGGCCGAATCGGAGTCACTGCTAATGACTTGACCTGGGTAACCGGGTCCGAGGGTTCAAATCCCTCCCTCTCCGCTCGGAGGTCAGGCACGTGGTGCCGGACGATCCGGATGGTTGGCCCGCCCCGGCGGGTCTGCCGGGTTCCGTCGCCCAGGCGGCACTCGGCCCGGTGCAAGGAGTGTGGGACGGCGTGGGCCTCTATTGGCTGCAGACCTTGGGGTGCCCGAAGAACCAGGTCGACTCCGACAAGCTGGAGGGCTATCTCGCTGCTCAAGGGTATGACCGCGCCCAGAGCGCGGAAGCGGCCGATCTCGTTGTGGTCAACACCTGCGCCTTCATCGACGCCGCCCGCCAGGAATCGATCGAAACCGTCCTGGCGCTGGCCGACCGGCGCCGGGCTGGCGCCCGCCTTGTCGTCACCGGGTGCATGGCGGAGCGCTACGGCGACGAGTTGCGGGACGCCCTACCCGAGGTCGACCTCGTCGCCGGGTTCGGGGCCGAGCTCACAACGCCGTCCGCCATCGGCGCCGTCCCGGTCACCCTCACATCCGGTCGGCGTGCCGCCGGGCCGGCCCCGTCGACCAACGGTTTCGACCTCCTGGAGCTGCCCCGCCCGCCGGCCACCGCTCCGTGGGCCTACATCAAGGTGGCCGAAGGCTGCGACCGCATCTGCGGCTTCTGCGCCATCCCCTCGTTCCGCGGCAAGCAACGCTCACGTTCGACCGGCGAAATCCTGGCCGAGGTCGACGCGCTGCGCGACACCCCCGCGAGCGCGCCGGCCCTCCGCGAAGTCGTCCTCGTGGCCCAGGATCTCGCCTCCTACGGCCGCGACCGCTCGGGGCCCGGTCGGCGGAGCCGCATCGCCAACGGACCGTCGCCCATTGCCGCCCTGACCCGCGCCGTGTCGGCCCGCGTCGAGCGCACGCGGCTGCTCTACCTCTATCCCTCGGGGCTGACCGACGAGCTGATTGAGACCGTGCTCGGCACCGGTGTGCCGTACTTCGACCTGTCGCTGCAACACGTCTCACGTCCGCTGCTGGCCGGCATGCGGCGCTGGGGCGACGGCGACCGCTTCCTGCGCCGCATCGACGACATCAGGGCGGCCGAGCCCCAGGCCACCTTTCGCTCTTCCTTCATCCTCGGCTATCCCGGTGAGACTGAGCGCGACCACGATCTCCTGCTCGAGTTCCTCGCCGCGGCGCACCTGGACTGGGCCGGCTTCTTCCCTTATTCGCGCGAAGAGGGCACCCATGCCGCCGACCTCGAGCACCAGGTGCCGGCTGAGCTCGCACTCGAGCGCCTGCGCGAATGCGCCGAGCTGCAAGACGCCATGACGGCGGCCAAGCGGGACTCACTCATCGGCGCCACGCGGCAGGTCCTCGTCGACGCCCCCGGTCAGGGCCGCACCGTGCACGAGGCGCCCGAGATCGACGGCATTGTGCACCTGCCCGAGGCCCTGGCGGTCGGCAGCCTCGTGGACGTCACGATCACCGGCGCGGAGGGGCCCGACCTCTACGCCGTCCGGGCCGGCGACAGGGATCCGGTCCCTTCGGGGGTAGGGGCACCATGAGCGAGGCCACGCACGAGCCCGCTTCGCAGGCGGGGTTCACGTTCGGGCCGAGCGCGCTGGTCACCCCGGCCAACGCCGTCACCGTGGCCCGCCTGCTCGCGGCGCCGGTCTACGTGCTGATGCTGGTGGCCTGGGGTGCCTCGTGGATCAACGTGATCGTGGGCTTTCTGCTCGCCGCGAGCGACGGGCTCGACGGCTACATGGCCCGCCGCCACGGCACGACCCGCTCGGGCGCCTTCCTCGACCCTCTGGCCGACAAGGCGTGCGTGCTTGCCGCCATGTTCACGCTGTGTGTCCAGGGCCACCTGCCCTGGCTGCCCGTGATCCTCATCACCGTCCGCGAAGTCGGCATGCAGGGCTACCGGTCCTGGGTCGGCCGACGGGGTGTGTCCATCCCCGCCCGCAAGTCGGCCAAAATCAAGACGCTGGTGCAGGACCTGGCCATCGGCTCGGTGATCATCCCCCCGCTGGCGCACCAGCACACGCTGCAGGTCGCCATGATCTGGTTCGCCTGCGCTCTCACGCTCTACACCGGTGCCGAGTATGTACTCGACGGACGCAGGGTGCTCGGCGCTTCGTCCAACACCTAAGGTCGCTTTCGTGAGGATCGAGATCGTGGCGGTGGGCACCGAGTTGTTGCTGGGCCAGATCGCTGACACCAACTCCGCTTGGCTGGGCGAGCACCTGGCCGCCAACGGCGTGGCTTCCCACTTCCACCAGGCGGTCGGGGACAACCACGACCGCATCACCCTGGCGTTGCGCACGGCGCTGGCCCGGAGTGACGGTGTCATCATGTGCGGCGGCCTCGGGCCGACCCAGGACGACATCACCCGGGAGGCCATCGCCGACGTCATGAACGTGCCGCTCGTGCGTCAGCAGGCCATCGTCGACGTCATCGCCGGCTTCTTCGAAGCTCGTGGCCGCACCATGACGGAGAACAACGCGCGTCAGGCTGACGTGCCGCTGGGAGCTGCCATCATCCCCCAGGTGGCCGGTACTGCACCCGGACTCATCTGCCCGGTCGGCAACAAGGTCGTCTACGCCGTTCCCGGTGTCCCTTACGAAATGGCCGAGATGTTCGAGCGTGGCATCCTCCCGGACCTCCGGGCCCGGATGGCCGAGTCAGGCGAGGAGAGCGGTGTCATCGCCAGCCGTGTCCTGCGCACCTGGGGCGCCAGCGAGTCTGGGTTGGCGGAGTCTCTGCAGGACCGCATCGACGTGTTGGATTCCTCCGGTGACGTGACGCTGGCCTTTCTGGCCTCAGGTATTGAGGGGATCAAAGTACGCATCACCGCCCGGGCCCGCACGGCCGAGGACGTCACGGGGCTGCTCGACAAGGAGGACGCTGAAGTCCGGCGTGCCATTGAGGAGCGTCTCGGCGACATTGTGTTCGGTGTCGACGACGAATCGATGGAGGTCGCGGTGGCCGGCCGCCTCATCGCCCAGGGGTTGACCTTCGGCGTGGCCGAGTCACTCACCGGCGGTCTCATCGCCTCGCGACTGGTCAACGTGGCCGGCGCCTCGGCCTGGTTCCGTGGTGGCATCGTGGCCTACGACTCGCAGGTCAAGTTCGACGTGCTCGGCGTGCCGGTCGGGCCGGTGGTCACCCAAGCAGCGGCCGCAGCCATGGCCGAGGGTGCCGCCCGGGTGACCGGCGCCGACGTCGGCCTGGGCATCACCGGCGTCGCCGGCCCCGACGACCAGGAGGGCGTCGCCCCGGGCACGGTGTTCGTCGGCCTCCACCTCCCGGGCCGGCCGGCCCAGACCCGCGAACTTCGGGTCCCCGGCGACCGCGAGCGCATTCGGCAGTACGCGGCCATTTCGGCCCTTGACCTGCTACGACGCGCCCTCGACGCCCCTCCCGCCTGAGCCCGCGCTCACAGGAGGCCCACAGCCGGGTCACACTGGAAAGGCAAGACGTGGCGCGATCCTGTGCGCCAGGGAGGTAAGGCCAAGTGAAGATTGACAACGGACCGCGGGTGCTGGTCGTTGACGATGAGCCTTCAATCGTCGATGCGGTGGCGACGTCGCTGCGCTACGAGGGGTTCACGGTCGACGAGGCGATAACCGGGCGAAAGGCGTTGGCCCAGGCCCAGGAGGATCCACCGGACCTCGTGATCCTCGACGTCATGCTGCCCGACCTCGACGGCCTGGAGGTGACCCGGCGGCTGCGGGCCGACGGGCTCCGGGTGCCCGTCCTCTTCCTGACGGCGCGCGACACGCTGCAGGACAAACTGGCCGGCCTGACCGTGGGCGGCGACGACTACGTGACCAAACCGTTCGCGCTGGCCGAGGTGATCGCCCGGGTGCATGCCATCCTGCGCCGCACCGGGTACGAGCCCGAGGACGACGGGATCCTCCGTTTCGCGGACCTCGAGCTCGACGAGAGCGCGCACGAAGTGCGACGCAGCGGGAATGCCATCAACCTGACCGCGACCGAGTTCAACCTGCTCCGCTACTTCATGCTCAACCCGCGGCATGTGCTGTCCAAGTCGCAGATCCTGGACCACGTCTGGCACTACGACTTCGGCGGCGACGGGAATGTCGTCGAGACCTACGTCAGCTACCTGCGCAAGAAACTCGAGAAGTTCGGCCCGCCGCTCATCCACACCATCCGCCTCGTCGGCTACACCCTCCGGGAGCCGGAGTCCGCCAACGGGGCAGCCTGAGTGTCCCTCCGGCTCCGACTCCTTCTCGCGGTCGGGGCGATCGCCATCGTCGCGCTGGTGGTGGCCGATTTCGCCACCTATTCGGCGCTGCGCACGTCCCTCTACAACCAGGTGGATCAGGAGCTGGCCCAGCGCATCCCTCAGATCCGGTTCCAGGTCGAGCACGGTAACGGGGACCGTCCGATGCCCGTCCCCCCACAGCAGCTTCGGGGGAACGACGGTCCAGACCGGTCGCCAATCCCGGTCCCGGCGATGGCTCTGCTCCAGGCGGCGGGGACGGAGGCGGGCTTCGCCAACATCTTCGGGATCAGCTACGCCTCCGTCGTCAAGTCAGAAGGGCTCGGTCGTCGACGGTCTCGAGTGTCCCGCCTACGTCGGCAAGCACTCCTTACCGGCCACAGCTGCCCTCGCCGATCACCGGGTTCACGACCCAGCCCGACGGGATCCCAGGTGGCGTACTTCACGACTTCGTCCATCGCGCCCGAACGGTCCGATGCTTCCGGGTCCGGGCGCAGAAGGTCCCGGCAGAGCGTTGAGCGTGGAATCTGATGCAGGCGCAGCCGCTCGTCGACCAGACCAGCACGCTGCACACCCTCTTCCTGACCGAGCTCGCCGTGACGGCGGGCGCACTCGTGCTCGCGCTGGCCGGCGGCTGGTGGCTGGTCCGGCTCGGTCTGCGCCCCCTGGAGGATGTGGAACGGACGGCCGACTCCATCGCGGCCGGCGACCTCGACCAGCGCGTCCCCGGCGCCGACCAGCCCACCGAGGTCGGTCGCCTGGCCCGTGCGCTCAACGTCATGCTCGAGCGGATTCAAGCTGCCTTCGCGGCGCGCGTCGCCTCGGAGTCACGGCTGCGTGAGAACGAGCAGCATCTGCGCCAGTTCGTGGCGGACGCGTCGCACGAGCTGCGCACCCCGATCGCCGCCGTCTCGGCTTACGCCGAGCTGTTCGAGCGGGGCGGCGCCCAGCACTCCGAAGACCTCCCGCGCATTGTGTCGGGTATCCGCACCGAGACGGCCCGCATGGACCGCCTGGTCAGCGATCTCCTCACGCTGGCGCGGCTGGACGAAGGCGTGCCGATGGAGATGGCACCGGTGGAGCTGGTGGCGCTCGTGTCCGAAGCCGTGCGGACAGCGGCCGCCGTGGGGCCCGAGTGGCCGGTGCAGTTCTCGGCCGCGCGTCCGGTCGAGATCACCGGCGACAAGGACCGCCTGCGCCAGGTACTGGACAACCTGTTGGCCAACGTCCGGGCCCACACCCCGCCGGGGACCACCGCCACGGTGCACGTCGACCAGATCGGCGATCATGCGCAGATCGAGGTGCGCGACACGGGCCCCGGCATGCCCGAAGAGGACGCCCCTCGTGTCTTCGAGCGCTTTTTCCGGGCCGACCCGGCCCGGACCCGCACCCGGGGTGGCAGTGGGTTGGGCCTGTCCATCGTCTCGGCAATCGTGACGGCACACGGTGGGACCGTGACGGCGACCTCGAGGCCGGGGGAAGGGCTGGTGGTCACCGTCCTGATCCCGGTCACCAGCCTGCAGCCAGGCAGTGAGCCGCTCGCCACAGTGGTGCCGACTCCGTCACTCCCGGCCTGACCAGGGATGCCCCGTGCTGCGGCGCCCGAGATTCACACCGGAGCCACAGCCGACTTTCATTGAGCCCGGAGCCGGGGGCGGCACCATGCCCGACATGACAGCCCTGGCTCCCTTCGAAGCCGACGTCGATCCCCGCCGCGTCCCCCTGGACGTCGAGATCGTCGTCCCGGTCTACAACGAGGCGACACAGCTGGCGGAGCGCATCACCGCCCTGCGCACGTTCCTCGACGAATCGTTCCCTTTCCGCGCCCTCGTCACCGTGGTGGACAACGCCAGCACGGACGACACCGACAAGGTGGCTCGCCACCTGGCGGCGACCATGCGCGGCGTTGCGGCCATGCATCTGCCCCGCAAGGGGCGGGGCTACGCACTCAGGGCGGCGTGGTCGACGAGCGAGGCACCGGTCGTCGCCTACATGGACGTCGATCTCTCCACCTCGCTGCCGGCCCTGCTGCCGCTGGTGGCGCCACTGCTTTCCGGACACCGGGACGTCACCATCGGCTCGCGGCTGGCGCAGGGCGCGCACGTCGTGCGCGGCCCCAAGCGCGAGCTGATTTCGCGGTCGTACAACCTCTTGCTCAAATTGACGCTGCAGGGCCGGTTCAGTGATGCGCAGTGCGGCTTCAAGGCCCTCCGCCGTGACGCGGCGGCGAAACTCCTGCCGCTCATTGAGGACAACGAGTGGTTCTTCGACACCGAGCTGCTGGTCACGGCAGAGCGCCTGGGTCTGCGGATCGGGGAAGTCCCGGTGGACTGGGTCGACGACCCCGATTCGCGGGTGCGGATCGTCTCGACCGCCAAGGACGACCTGCGCGGCGTCTGGCGGATGCTCGTCCGGCGCCCCAAGGGGCTGCGCCGAGTGCGCTCCAACGAGGTGGCAGCCGATCAGCTCATGCGCTTTGCCGGGGTCGGGGTGATCTCCACCGTCGGCTACCTCTTCTTGTTCATCGCCTGGCGTCCGTTGTTCGGCGCCTTCGGCGCCAACGCCATCGCCATGGCCATCGCCACGCTGTTCAACACCGCGGTGCATCGCGAGCTGTCCCGCAGCGCCGACGGGCAGGCTCGCCGCGGTCGCCTCTTCGCCGTGGCCAGCGGCCTGTTCCTGGTCAGCCTCGGCCTCACCACGTTGGGGCTGGTCGTGGCCCAGTGGATCGCCCCCGGAGCGCTGCTGGTCCAGCTGATCGCGCTCACCGTGGCCAACCTGATCGCCGCCGTGTTCCGCTTCGCCGTGCTGCGGGCCTGGATCTTCCGCCCGAGCGCCCGTGCCGGCGCCGGCTCCATGGAGGTTGCGCAATGACGGACCTGACGTCGGCCCCCGACGACGCATCGGTGGGGGTGCTCGATCCGCCGATCCCGTCCGACACGGCGCCGGCGGACATCGGCGCCGGAGCCCCGCCTCCGTGGTCGCCGGCGCCGCGCCGGGGTTGGCCGGCCCGCTTCGTCCGGGGCAAGGAGAGCGACGCGGCCTGGGTCCGCCCCGCCCTGCTCGCCCTGCTCGTCGGCACCGCCGTCCTCTACATCTGGGGCCTCGGGGCCAGCGGCTGGGCCAACTCCTTCTATTCGGCCGCCGTGCAGGCGGGCACGAAGAGCTGGAAGGCGATGTTCTTCGGTTCCTCGGACTCGTCGAACTTCATCACGGTCGACAAGCCCCCGGCCTTCTTGTGGCCGATGGAGATCTCGGCGCGGATCTTCGGCCTGAACTCGTGGAGCATGCTGCTCCCGCAGGCCCTCGAGGGAGTGGCGACGGTCGGCTTGGTCTACCTGTCCGTGCGGCGTTGGTTCAGCGCGCAGGCCGCGCTCCTCGCCGGCGCCGTCGTGGCGCTCACGCCGGTGGGCGCCATGATGTTCCGGTACAACAACCCCGACGCGCTGTTGGCGTTGTTGCTCACCGGGGCGACCTACGCCACCATGCGCGGGCTCGAGAAGGCGCAGACCAAATGGTTGGTCTTCGCCGGGGCGCTCATCGGGTTCGGCTTCATCACCAAAATGATGCAGGCCTTCCTGATCCTCCCGGTCATGGCCGTCGTCTACCTGCTGGCGGCGCCGACGGGATGGTGGCGTCGCGTCTGGCAGACCTTCCTCATGGGCGTCGCCGTGCTGGTGGCCGCCGGGTGGTGGGTGGCCATCGTCGCGCTGACGCCTGCGTCCGACCGTCCCTACGTCGGCGGGTCACAGAACAACAGCATCCTCAATCTGATCTTCGGCTACAACGGCTTCGGTCGCCTCGACGGCAGCGAGTCGGGCAGCGTGGGCGGTGGAGCCCGCGTGGGCGGAGGAGCCGGCGCGGGCGGGAGCATGTGGGGACCGACCGGCATCACGCGCCTGTTCAACGCGGAGTTCGGCAACATGATGTCGTGGCTGTTGCCCGGCGCCCTCGTCATGGGCGCCGTGCTCCTCGTCGTCACCATCCGGGCCCGTCGCACCGATCGCGAGCGCGCCGGACTCCTGCTCTGGGGCGGTTCGCTGGTCAGCATCGGTCTCGTCATCAGCCTGGCCCAGGGGATCATCCACCCCTACTACACGGTGGCGCTGGCACCGCCGCTGGGCGCGCTCGTCGGCATCGGCACCATGGGTCTGTGGCAGCGCCGGGCCACCTGGGTCGGGCGCGTCGGCCTCGCCGCGGGGTTGGCCGCCACCGTTGTCTGGAGCTACGTCCTCCTCGGCCGCACCTCGGACTGGTTCCCCGCGTTGCGCCCCTTCGTCGCCGTGGTCGGCGCGCTCGGCGTGGTGGCGATCCTGGCGCTCCCGCTCTTGCGCAAGGTGCCGAAGCTCGCCATCGCCGTGGTGGCGACGCTCGGCCTCGGTGCGGCGCTGGCCGCACCGCTCTTCTCGACCGTGGCCACGGCCGCCACGCCGCACAGCGGGGCGATCCCGTCGGTGACGCCGACCGCGTCCGGCGGCTTCGGCGGCCCCGGTGGCTTTGGAGGCGGCGCCGGCGGATTCCCCGGCGCCGGCGCTCGCCGGGCCTTCGGGGGCGCCCGTGGGTTCCCCGGTGGGACCCGGGGCGGCGGCTTCCCCGGTGGGACCCAAGGTGGTGGGTTGCCCGGCGCGGGCGGCGGCTTCCCGGCCGGCGCGCGAGCCGGCACGGGCGGATTTCCCGGCGGAGCCCGGGCCTTCGGCGGGCGGCGGATTCGGTCGAGGCCTGGTGGCGCCGGTGGTGCCGGGTTCCTGAACTCGAGCCAGTCCAACGCGGCACTGAACAAGGCACTCCAGGCCGACGCCGACAAGTACACCTGGGCGGCAGCCACGGTGAACTCGAACAACGCCGCCGGCTACCAGCTGGGGAGCGGAGAGCCCGTCATGGCCATCGGTGGGTTCAACGGCACCGACCCCGCACCGACTCTGGCCCAGTTCGAGAAGTATGTGTCGCAGGGCAAGATCCACTACTTCATCGCCAGCGGTGGTGGGGGATTCGGTGGAGGGTTCGGTGGTGGAGCGGGCGGTTCGGGTGACGCCTCGCAGATCACCTCGTGGGTGGAGGCGCACTTCACTGCCAAGACGTTGGGCGGTGTGACCGTCTATGACCTCACCGCCGGTGCCTCTTCCTGACGAAGGAGGCCGGCCGTTCAGCGGAGCAGCTCGACGTAACGCGCCAACGTCGCCTCGTCGAAGGCGATGAATCGGATGAGGGTCACCTCGGTGTCCGCCGCGCGGGCCGTGGTCACGGCAACCTCGGCGGCCAGTCCCGACGGATAGCCGTAGACACCGGTGGAGAGAGCGGGGAAGGCGACCGAGCGAGCGCCCACCTCGTCGGCCACACGCAACGAGTTCCGGTAGCAGGCCGCCAGCGTCTCGGGCTCGCCCGCCGTGCCGCCGCGCCAGACCGGCCCCACGGTGTGGATGATGAAGCGAGCCGGCAGATCGAACCCGTCGGTGACGACGGCGTGCCCGGGCCGGCACCCGCCGATGGAGCGGCAGGCCTCCTGCAGCCGTTCGGCTCCGGCGGCGCGGTGAATGGCGCCATCGACGCCACCGCCTCCCCGGAGGCCGGGGTTCGCCGCGTTGACGACCGCGTCGACCCGCTCGGTCGTGATGTCGCCCTGCGCGGCCTGCAGCAGTGGCGCCACGGAGCGGGCTACCCGGCGGTGGTCGAACTCGACGAGGCGGGCACGAGCTTCAACAGCGAGAAGGCGTTCGTCGGTGCCGTCTGGCTCTTGTTCTCGCCCCAGTGCGAAAACGTCACGACGCCGTGGATGGCCGACGAGCCGCCGCTGCCTTTGGCGTTCGTCACTTCCTGAAGCGGGAGCGGTGTGCCGCTGGACGGGATGTACAGCACGACTGGCACCGTGCCCCCGCTCTCGTTGGCGACCGAGCCGTTGATGGCCGTCGCACTCTGGCCGGCGACGGTGGTGGACTTGCCGTAGGTGTAGGGCCCGCCGATCTCGAGCTCCTTGGACACCTGGGACGAGAGCAACCCGCCGACGAGCTCACCGAGGCCCTGGTTCGAGGTCGGGAACGAGAGCCATTTGTTGGCGTACTTGGCCGACTCGGCCTTGGTCAGGCCGATCACGTTCGCCAGCGCCGCTTCGTTGCCTTTCACGTATCCGGTTGATCCGACCACGAGCGCCGTCATGTTCTCGGTGCCCTTGCTGCTCTTCACGGTCAGGGTCTGGGCGCCCGAGGTCTTGCCGGCGTCACCGGACACGTCGAGCTCGGCGCCGTTCTGCTTGGCGACCGAGGAGAAGTGCACGCCCTTGGATCCGACGGCCTTCAAGGCCGCGTTGTACTTCGCCGTCGCAGCGGCGTTGCCGGCGGCGGTGGTGGTCGTGGTGCTGGCGGCACCGGCCGGGGCGGCCAGGGCCAGCGTGGCCGCGACGGCGAGCCCGGTGGCGACCGCGGCGGTGCGGGCGGTGTTGTGGCGCAAGGGGTGCATGACCATCACTCTCTCGGAGGCCCGGCACGGTGACGCAGGGAGCGCCGACCTGGCCCGGGTGGTGAACGGCGTCCATCTTCCCACGTCTCCGGCGGAGGCCGTCGTCGTCGGGACTCTTTCTTAAACGGCGCTTATTGAGCCGACCGAGATGGTCGCGGTGGGCGCCTCGGGCCGCACCTGCTCGCCCCACTTCGAGTAGATGATGTGCTCGGCGTCCGTGTGCTGTCCCTTGGAATTCACTGAGTCCTCCTCCACCGGAACGTGGGTGCCACTGGCACGGACATAGAGGACGACGGGCTGGGACTTCTTGCCGAACTTCTGGGTCCCGTCGATGGCATCGACCGACTCGCCGTCGAGTGTGCGTGTCTTGCCCAGGGAGAGCGGGGACTGAGGGCGAGCTCCTTCGCAATGTCGGTGGAGCGGACCCCTTCGACGACCGGCGCGAAGGCCGTGTTGTCGGTCGAGAACTGGATCCACTGACCGGCGGCTTCTGCAGCTTGGGATGAGCTGAGTCCGGCCAGGCTCTCGAGGCCGTCGGTGTTGCCCTTGACATACGACGTGCCACCGAACACGAGGATGGAGATGGTGCCCTGCCCCATGGTGACGGTCTGGCTGGCCGAGGCCGGGCCGGCATCGCCGCTCTCGACCAGTGTCTGGCTCGAAGCGGTCGAGGTCGAGTCGTAGTGGACCGACCAGGCGTGGGTGGTGGCCAGGGCGTCCTTGTAGAGGGTCGAGGCGCTGGCCTGGTTGGCGGTCGAGGCGCCGGCCGGCGTGGCCTGGACCGCCACGCCCACGGCGAGGCCGGCGGCCGAGGCTCCGGCCAACAAGAAGCGGGCCACGAGCCTTCTTGCGTCCACACCAGCCCTCCTCCTCTTCCTCTCCCGCCCGGGGAGCCGTCAGCTTGGCACGGACGCGGGGTCTCTTCTGGTCGCCGATCGCCTCCCAGAAGGGCGTGCATCCGGCGGGGCCACGACCGTTCTCCGTTGCACAGGGACGGCGGGGAGAAGGGTCCACTCCCTACGAACACATGTTCGTTATGCTCCCAATCAGGCAACGCCGGCGGGGTCGTCACAACCCCACCGTAGGGTCGCCGCAACGGTACTGAGCAGCGTCGGCACAAGTCGCAGACACAAGCCCCACCGCAGTCCGAAACACACAGTCGCAACACACTCACAGAGGAGAGAGGGATGGCCGAAGCAGAACGGGAAAAGGCACTCGACGCCGCACTGGGGCAGATCGAGAAGCAATTCGGCAAGGGCTCGGTCATGCGCATGGGCGACAACGTCGGGATGAACATCGAGTCCATCCCGACCGGTGCGCTCTCCTTGGACCTGGCGCTGGGCATCGGCGGCCTGCCCCGGGGGCGCATCGTGGAGATCTACGGCCCCGAGTCGTCGGGCAAGTCGACGCTGGCCATGCACGCGGTGGCCGAGGCACAGCGAAACGGCGGCATCTGCGCCTACATCGACGCCGAGCACGCCATGGACCCGGTCTACGCCCGGGCCATCGGGGTCAACGTCGACGACCTCTTGATTTCGCAGCCGGACACCGGTGAGCAGGCACTCGAGATCGCCGACATGCTGATCCGCTCCGGTGCGCTCGACGTCCTCGTCATCGACTCGGTGGCGGCACTGACACCGCGGGCCGAGATCGAGGGCGACATGGGGGACACCCACGTCGGCCTTCAGGCGCGGCTCATGTCCCAGGCGCTGCGCAAGCTGACCGGCACGCTCTCGAAGTCCAGCACCATCGCCATCTTCATCAACCAGCTGCGAGAAAAGATCGGTGTCATGTACGGCTCCCCCGAGGTCACCCCGGGTGGCCGTGCCCTGAAGTTCTACTCTTCGATCCGGCTGGACATCCGCCGCATTGAGGCGATCAAGGACGGGGCCGACGTGGTCGGCAACCGGACGAGGGTCAAGGTCGTCAAGAACAAGTGCTCGGCCCCCTTCAAGCAGGCCGAGTTCGACATCATGTACGGCAAGGGCATCAGCCGCGAGGGGTCGCTGCTCGATGTTGCCGTCGACCTCGGGTTCGTCAAGAAGTCGGGCGCCTGGTTCACCTACGAGGGTGAGCAGCTCGGCCAGGGCCGGGAGAACGTGAAGACGTTCCTCGATAGAGAACCCGCAGCTGATGGCCGAGATCGACGACCGCGTGCGCGACTGCCTGGCGCCCAAGGACGAGGACGTCCTGCCCGAGGGTGCCCTCGACCCTGACGACGTCCCGATCTCCATCGATTCGTAGACGTACCCCGCCTCTCACGGCGTCGAACGCTCCGGGCCTGCCATCGCCTCCCTAGGGGCAGCGCCCGGAGTGCTTCGCGTCCGGACCACAATGGTGCGATGACGGCCCGCGCCTGGAAGCAACGGACGTATCGGATCTTCGACCGATTCGTCCCCACCGTCCCGTACCGCTATCTGCCACCGAAGCAATCGGTGCGGCTGGCGTTCAACGTCGTCCTCGACCGCGAGCCCGACCCCGGTGGCGAGGCCGACTACGTCCAGAAGCTCACCGACGGCGAGCTGTCCCGCCACGGTGTGGCCGAGGCGCTCGCCCATTCCGAGGAGTTCCGCCGCCGGGTGCCCATCGGCAACGTCCTGCTCTCCATGCACGTCAGTCGCAGCGAGTTCGTGGCGGGTCTGCCGCGGGCGTCGCGCATCCTCGACCTGGGTGGGACCCACCAGGGTCTGCCCGACGGGGCGTTGGTGCACCTGGGCTATCCGTACCCGTTCGAGCGCCTGGTGGTGGTCGATCTCCCGGTCGACGAACGTGACGCCATCTACCAGGGTGGCTCGACGGGCGAGCCGGTGCAGTCCGAGCTCGGGCCGGTGGAGTTCGCCTTCCACTCCATGGTCGACCTCTCGCGCTATGAGGACGGCTCGTTCGACCTGGTCTACAGCGGCCAGTCCATTGAGCACGTCAGCGAGGCGGAGGGAGACACGGTGGCGGCCGAGGCGTTCCGGGTCCTGGCTCCGGGCGGTTGGTTCTGTCTCGACACACCGAACGGGCCGGCATGGCGTTTGCGCTCGGACGAGCTCATGAACCACGACCACCAGATCGAGTACGCCGCCGGAGAACTCGTGACCAAGTTGGAGCGGGCCGGGTTCGAGGTGACCGAATGCAAGGGCCTCAACCTGATGCGGCGTGGGACGGAGGCAGGAGTGTTCGACGAGGTCGAGGCCAGCGCGTTCCCGGGCGTCTTCGCGGCCGCGGAGGACTGCCTCCTGCTGGCGGTGGTGGCGCGGAAGCCCTTGGCCTGACGAGACGCGCTAGGGCGTCGTCGTCGCCATGATGGTGTTGGGCACCAGCTCGACCCAGGTCTGACCGGGCTGCATCGGGATCGGCACACCGAAGGCGTTGACGAACTGGGTGGGAGAGCCGAGGGTGGTGCGGTGCCACGTGCCGGGGATGGCGTAGCCGTTGCGATAGATGACAGCCGCGCCGCTGGCATTGGGGTACAGGTCGGCCTGGACCTCCTTGCCCCCCTCGTCGTTTTCGAGCCAGGGCCCGTAACTGATCTGCACGTACTGCACGACGACGTTGGCGGCCTGGTTCTGCACGTTGTCAGCCAACATGTCCGGCGTCGTGCCGTTGTAGAAGCGCAGGAAGGTGTCGGTCGCCTTGTTCCACTTCCAGGTCACGTTCGAGGTGCCCGAGAAGTTGACGTTCACGCTGGAGATCGCCGTGCCGCCGGGCGGCGTGGTCGCCGAGTAGGTGAACAGCGGCTGTGGCGGGGTGGTCATGGTGGGGTGCGTGCCGTAGACGATGGCGCTCGACGTGTAGTCCGAGTCCGGCGCCACGTGACCCGGCGGGTGGATCATGAGCGACTGGCTGGCCCCGATGTCGACGTTCACAACGGGGGAGGCGTTGATGTTGGCGAGCACCGGGTTGATGCCGCCGACGTGGGCCAGGAGGGGGGTGCCCAGCTGTCCGAGTATGCCGATGTCGATGTTGCGGGCGGAGCGGACGGGCCCGATCAGCGCCGAGGTCTGGCACTGGAACACGGCGGCGAAGCGGGTGATGCCGCCCTCGACGGGCTCCTCGAAAATGATGTCGGCCTTGTCAAGGCCCGACTGGGGCCGGCCCGCCGGATAGTTGTCGATCTTCACCGCCATGGCGGGCCGTTGCGGGACGGTGCCGCCGGGCGCGGGTTGCCCGGTCAGGGGGCAGTCAGGTGGTGGTGCCGTGGTCGTGGTCGTGGTCGGCTTGATCTTCTTGGCCGCCTCATGCGCAGGGGAAGACGAGCAGGCGCTCAAGAGCAGCCCGGTGAGGCCTGCGGTCGCCAGCACGCCCCAGGCGAGCGGGTGTCGCACCCTGGAACGTTCAGTGTCGGTTTTGGCCATCGCTGGGCGTCGATCGTACGGGGGCCGGGCCCAGAAGTGGTGTCATCCCTCCTCCCCGCGGGGCCCGAAGCCGGCGGCCGGGTCAGGTCGGCCGGGTCAGGTCGGACGGGTCAGGTCAGGCGGTTCAGGCGGTTCAGGCGGAGGGAGTGCCGGCTGCGGTTCCCGCCGCAGCGGCTGCACCGGTGTACACGTCCGCCCAGTTCCCACCCGAGGCGCCGTACGACGTGGCGGGGCCCAGGCCGAACCGGCCGTAGACGTTCTCCATGGCGCGACGGATGACGTCGGTCACTCCGGGAATGGCCGGGATGATCACGTTGGGTGGGATGGCTCCGGTATTCCCGAGCAGGGACACGAAACTGGCCGAGCCGGTGGCCAGCACACCTCCGCCGTTGCCCGGCGCGGTGAAGTAGGTGATGTCGGACCAGTTGGATTGCCCGGGCACGGGCGAGTGGGCCAGCACGTCGGCGTTGTGCGGACCGGGGAGGGCGGGGACGTAGCGGTCGTACTCGCCCAGGATGGTGTTGGGAAAGGTGTGACCGTCGGTGAGGTTGCACCCGTCGTAGAACCAGGACGACGCGTCGGTGACCACCATGTCGGCCTTGGCCCCGACCGACTGGTACATGGAGCCGATGAGCGACGACTCGGGGTTGTTGACCGGCGCCTGGTTCCAGTTGACCGTGGCGAGTGCGGGCTGCTGCTGGGCGATCGGATCCTCGGCGGCGTCCTTGTAACAGACCTGCAGGCGATTGGGGCCGACCGAGGTCGACTGCAGGCGGATCTGGCGGTAGCAGGCGTTGGCGCCCAGGAAGGCCAGGTTGACGCCGCCGGCGTTGGCCGTGGCCGCGCCCTGGCGCATGGGCGTGGACCAGTACTCGTCGTGGCCCAGGCTGAAGAGGCAGCGGTGGTTGGCGAGGAGCTGGGGCCGTGCATGGAGATCGACGTCGGTCCAGTAGGTCATGTCCAGACCGAGGCTCTCGAGATGAAACAGCAGGGGCAGCTCGTTGCCGACGAAGTCGGCCGCTCCCGACGCCCAGGTCTGCGGGTAGGGGCGGTCGAACGACACGGCCCGGGCGCGATCGGCGAAGGTGCTCCGCCCCTTGCTGTCGGGCCCGTAGTAGAGGCTGTAACTGCCCCAGAGGTTGTACGCCTGCCACGTCGTGACGCTGTTCTGCAACACGTACGACGCCATGGAGGCGTCGTCGCGGATGGTGAGCGGGACGAACTGCTCTTCGCCGCCGTCGCCGACCAGCTTCAGGAGGTAGCAGCCGGGCAGCCAGTCCTTCGTGATGTTCAGCGTGAGGGTGGGAGACCACGGACAGGTCACCGTGCCGATGCCCGGCGTGACGACGGGCGCAGCCTGGACCGCCGCCGGGACGAAGTCGGTCTGGACGATGAGCCGGCCACCGAGGCCCTGGTAGTAGCCCATCCGGTAGGCCTGGACCTGGACGGCGCGTGCGGTGGTGCTGACGAACACGGCGACGTCGTCGCCGGGGACCGCACTGACCTGGCTGGCGAAGCCCTCGAGTGCGTGCTCGGGCTGGTTGTGGTTGCAGATCCAATTCAAGGTGCCCGGCTTCGCATTCTCGGCGATCAGCCAGGGGGCGGTGGGCACGGTCACGCCGCTCGCCAGCTGCTTGTCCACGACGGCGAGCTTGGCGGGTGGCGCCGCGCTTGGCCTTCGCCGGTACCCTGCTGCTTGTGGTGCTTGCCCTGCAGGCGGGTGGCGCCCACGAATCCGGCCGCCCCGAGCGCGGAGAGTTGCAGGAATTGCCGCCGGTCGAGCGGGCGCTCCGACGGGAGCGGGCCGGGGTCGGAGCCACCGTCCGGTGGGAGGGGCTGCACGGGGCAGAGTTTACCCTGGCCCCCCCGGTGCAGATGGGCGGAGCCCGGTAACGGGCGGGGGGCCGGCACCACCTACCATTCGTGCGTGAGTTGGGCCCGCTCCCTCCCGGCACCGTTGCGGCGCCCCCTGTCCCGGCTGGTGCACGCGGCATGGGAGGGCGCGGCCGACCTCGGGGCGATCGGCCCGGCCGACCCCCGGGGGCAGCGCTTCGGCCGCATGGGCGCCGGCGCCTGCCTGCTCTTCCCGCAGGGCGCGCTCTACAACGAGCACCTGATCCACATCGGGGCCGAGACGATCGTGGGGCCGTATGCCTCCATTTCGGCCGGCATGGCGCCGGGGCAGGTGATGCCGACCGACCCCGTCGTCTCCATCGGCAGCCGAACCCTGATCGGCCGGGGCTCGCACATCGTCGGCCACTGGGAGATTGTGATCGGCGACGACATTCAGACCGGGCCCTACGTGTACATCACGGACCAGAATCACTCCTATGAAGACCCGGTCGAGCCCATCGGGCGCCAGTGGCCGACCGAGGCCCCGGTGCGCATCGGATCGGGGAGCTGGTTGGGCGCCAACGCGGTGATTCTGCCGGGGGCGCAGATCGGCGAACACGTCGTCGTGGCCGCTGGGGCAGTGGTGCGGGGCGAGATCCCCGACCGTTGTGTGGTGGCCGGCGTGCCGGCACGCGTCGTCAAGCGCTGGGTCGAGGGCAGCGGCTGGGTCACCGAGAAGAACGCCCTCCAACCGTGACCGGAGCGCCCGCACCGTTCCTGGTGACGGTGAGCGGGCAGGACGGCCCGGGCATTTCGGCGCGCCTGTTCGGGGCGCTGGCCGAGCTCGGCGTGGCGGTGGACGACGTGGAGCAGGTGCGCGTGCACGGCCGGCTGCTGCTCTGCGTGGAGGCCGACATGGTGCGGGCGCAGGTGGAGCCCACCGCAGCGCTCCTGCAGCAGCGCTTTGACGGGCGCCGGGGTGGAGGTCAGGGTGGACCCCCTGGTGGAGAAGGCGACGGACGATGGCGCTGACGGGCATCTGCAGCTGGTCACCCTGCTGGCGCCGGAGATCGACGCGGCAACGCTCGAGACGGTCACCGGTGCGGTGGCGCGGTGCGGCGGCAACATTGAGCGCATTGTGCGCCTGGCGGCGTACCCGGTGCACAGCTACGAGCTGACGGTGGCAGACGCCGATGTCGACAGCTTGCGCCGGGAACTCGCCGAGGCAGCCGTCCGTTGCCAGGTCGACCTGGCGGTGCAGGCGGCCGGTCTGCACCGCCGCGCCAAGCACCTGATTGTGCTCGACGCCGATTCGACCTTGTTGCAAGGAGAGATGATCGATCTGCTGGCCGAGCGGTGCGGTTGCGGCCCGGAAGTCGCCGCAGTGACCGCGGCCGCCATGGCGGGTGAGCTCGACTTCACCGAGGCGCTGCGCCAGCGGGTGCGACTCCTGGCTGGGTTGGGGGAGGCAGACCTCGAGGCGGTGCGCGAGGGCATCCTCCTGACCCCGGGCGCCCGGACCCTGGTGCGCACGCTCAAGCGGCTCGGCTACGAGCTGGCGGTGGTGAGCGGCGGTTTCACGCAACTCATCGGCGCGCTGGTCGACGAGCTGGGCATCGACCATGTGGCGGCGAATGTGCTCGCCATGGAGGAGGGTGTCGTCACGGGTGACCTCGACGGCCCGATTGTCGACCGGGCCGGGAAGGCCACGGCGCTGGCCACGTTCGCGGAGGCGGCGGGCGTGCCGCTGGCGCGCACCATCGCGGTGGGCGACGGCGCCAACGACATCGACATGCTGGCCGCAGCAGGCCTGGGCATTGCCTTCAACGCCAAGCCGGTCGTGCGCGAGGCGGCGGATGCGGCCCTCAGCGTGCCCTACCTCGACGCCATCCTCTTCCTGCTCGGCATTTCGCGCCGTGAGGTGGAGCTGGCGGACCGGCTCGAAGAAGAGGGGTCCCTCTGACGGTCCTGGCCCAGGGTGAGCAGGGACGCGGCGCCGACAACCGCGGTCAGCGTCCGCTGCTGCGGGGCTGGCTGCATGCCGGCGCCTTCTTCGCCTGGCTGATCGGCGGGCCCTTCCTGATCGCCGCCGGCCCCGACGCGGCGGCCACGGCCGAGCTGGCGGTCTACGTCGCCGGCATGCTGGCCATGTTCGGCACCAGCGCCGCCTTCCACCGGCTCCGTTGGTCGGCGCCGGCATGGCGGCGCATGCGGCGGGCCGACCACAGCGCGATCTTCGTCGGCATCGCGGGAACGTGCACGGCGGTGGTCGGCCTGTCGTTGCGGGGGTGGGCGGAGATCCTGCTCCTGACCCTCGTCTGGACCGGGGCCTGTGCGGGTATTGCCTTGCGCCAGTTCTTCCTCGACGCACCGCAGTGGGTCGTCGCCATCCCCTACGTGGTGGTGGGCTGGTGCCCCATCATTGTGGCGCCGCAGCTGGTGCGCAGTCTGGGCTGGGCCGGGTTCACCCTGATGCTCGTGGCGGGCTTGTTCTACACGGTCGGAGCGGTCGTCTATGCCCTCAAACGACCCGACCCGTGGCCGCGGGTCTTCGGCTTCCACGAGGTGTTCCACGCCTGCACATTGGTGGGCGCCGGGTTGTTCGCCTACCTCGTCGCGTTCATTGCGCTGCCGCGTTACTGAGCATCGACTCACTTCGTCGCCGCCGAACTGCTGATGACATAGAGAGTTCCGCCCGACGAGCTACCGCCGTAGGCGTTGGACGAAACCTTGGTTCCGTACTTCTCGACCCAGGCATCGACCGCGCTGGCCGTGCTCGTGTGTTGGCTGCCACCTGACACACCCGGGGGTACTCCCTGACCGGTCGGTCTTGTGCTCCGCGTGCCGGAGCTCGTCGTCCCGGAGCCGGTAGTGCTCTTCGCGCCGGCCGTGGTGCGCAATCCACCAGGCGCACGCGCCGCCGCCGAAGCCGGACCCACCCGCGCCGCCCGTTGAGCCAGTCCCCCCGGAGACGTACACGTAGTGCACCTCGCCGGTGGCCACCATGTGCTTGAACTCGCTCAGCGTCGGCGCGGGATCGCTGCCTCCGAAGCCGCCCATGGCGATCACGGCCTTGCCGCTCTCGAGGATGAAGGGTGCGGCCGACTGGGAGCCGTTGACCGCGACGAGGTAGGTGGCTGAACCCTGGTGCTTTTCGAGGTACTTCACCAACGACTCGTTGACCGTCGACGCACCGCCGCCACCTCCACCACCGCCACCCGGCCCGCCGGGGGATCCCGAGGCGACGCCCGCGCTCGCGCCTGCGCCTGTCCGTGTCGCCGCCGGCGGTCCGACCCGTCGCCGACCCACCCGGCGTCGCCCCGCCACCGGGTCCGGCCCCGGCACCCATGCCGCTGGACCCCGATGAGGGACCGGCGGTCGCGATCGCACTCGTCGTCGTGTCGAGCGTCGTGAGGGAGTACGCCGCCGGCCCGGCCAGCACCGAGACTGCGGCAACCGTGCCCGCGACGAGAGCAAACCAACGTGTGCCCTTCGGTCGCACCATGCACAGCAGCAGGGTGAGCGCGGCAATCATGCCGGTCACGACGACCGTGGGCCCGAGCCAGGTGTCGTAGCCGCTGGTGCGGGCGAGAAGGGCATCGGCCCACAGAACGGTGCCGACAATGGTGGCGGGAAGGACCCAGGCCCAGCGGAGCGACTGTCGCCCGAGACGCCACAGGGCCACGACGCCCGCCCCGGCGAGTGCGGCGACCGCCGGGGCCATGACCACCGTGTAGTACGGGTGGAAGATCCCTTTCGCATAGTCGTACACCGCAAGGAACATCAGGAGCGTGCCACCCCAGAGGACGAAGCCGGCGCGCCGGCCGTCGGCGCGTGCGTGGCGACGCGTCAGCCACAGGCCGGCCACGAGCCCGACCAGGGCCACCGGCAGGAGCCACGAGATCTGGCCCCCCAACTCGTTGTCGAACATGCGCAGGAGGCCTTCGCCACCGCCGAAGGCCGAGGAGGTCCCCGACGTCGTGCCGCCACCCGCGCCGGCGCCGCCGGAGCCGAAGATCCGCGGCGAAGCCGTTGTAGCCGAAGATCAGATTGAGCTCGGAGTTGTCCGTGCTGCCTCCGATGTACGGCCGCGCGCTCTTCGGCCACAACTCGACGATGGCCACCCACCATCCACTCGAGACGAGCAGTGCGAGCGCCGCCCATCCGAGCTGTCCGAGACGCCGGGCCAACCGCGGTGGCCCGCACCACAGGTAGGCCAGTCCGAGAGCCGGGACGACGATGAAGGCGTCGAGCGTCTTCGTCAGGAAGGCAAGGCCGACGAGCGCGCCCGCGACCACGAGGCCGATCGTCTTGCCGGTCTCAATGGCGCGCCAGCAGCCCCACGCGGCCAGCACGAGGAGCAGGGTCAAGAACGCATCGGGGTCGTTGTAGCGGAAGATGACCACGGCGACCGGGGTCAGCGCGAGCGCCAAGGACGCGAAGACGGCGGCCGGTTCCCCGAACCACCGCCGCACCAGGTGGTAGAGCACCATGACGGTGGCGACACCGGCGAGTGCCTCGGGGAGCAGCATGCTCCAGCTGGAGAAGCCGAAGATCCTTCCCGAGAGCTCCATCACCCACAGCGCCGCCGGTGGCTTGTCGACCGTGATGAACGAACCCGGGTCGAGTGAGCCGAAGAAGAAAGCCTTCCAGCTCTCCGTTCCGCTCTTCACGGCGGCGGCATAGAAGTCGTTTCCCATGCCGATCCGGGCCAGGTTCCAGGTGTAGAGGAGCGCGGTCATGGCGAAGATGGCGGCGCGTGCCGGGACGGACCAGACGGGCCGACCTGGGCGTCGCCACCACGGGTGGCGCCCGGGTGCGTCCCCGACCCGCGATTCGGGGCCGGCGCTGCCGTCATTCGTGTCGGTGAAGACAGCGCGCGTCGCTTCGGGGGCGGTCGATGCGGTTCGATGACGATGGTCATGGCGGTGATGGTGACGGTCGCGCCTGCACGCCCGGTGCGTGTCGCCTGTGAGCCGCGTTGGACTTCGCTTTGCGTGCGATGTGCCCAGCGTCGACGATTCGTAGGGAGTCGCCACCTCGCACTCAGCGCGCCCAGAGGCCGGCACGACAGGGTTCGTGCATGATCTCTCGAGTTCGGACCGTGCTGCGCCGCCCCGGCCGGGTTGCGCAGCTCCTGCGCTATTCCACCGTGTCCGGAATCAGTACCGTCACCAGCCTGACCGTGCTCGGCGTCCTCGTCGGACTCTTCGGCGTCAATGCCGTGCTGGCCAACGTGGCGGCCACGGCGGTGGGAACGGTGCCGTCATTCGAGCTCAATCGTCGTTGGGTCTGGTTCGACCAATCGCAGCGCTCCGTGCTGCGCCAGGTCACGCCCTTCTGCACGCTTTCATTCGCCGGGCTTGTGCTCTCGACGTTGACGGTGCGTGCGGTGTCCGCCCGGACCATCGACCTCAGTCGCGGGTGGCACACCTTGGCGGTTGAGGCGGCCAATGTAACGGCGTACGGCGCGCTGTGGGTCGTGCAGTTCGTGTTGTTGGACCGCGTCCTGTTCCGTCAACGCCGACGGTCGGAAACCGGAGGACGCGCAGGCGTCACCGTCTCCGCCGGGTCGGTGCCGCCAGGGTCAGGCGATGACCCCGGCCCGTCGCAGGTCCGCCAATTCGGCCGGACCGAGGCCCAGCTCGCCGGCGAGGACGTCGTCGGTGTGCTCGCCGAGCCAGGGCACGCGCGTCTCGGGGCCTTCGGCGACGTCGGCGAACTTGACCGGGAGCCCCGGGATCAGCACGGGTTGGGCGACACCATCGGGGCGGGGGTGCTCGACGAGCATGTTGCGTCCCGCCAGGTGCGGGTCGGCGACGACCTCCTCGTCGTTGGCGACGGGCCCCGCCACCAGGCCGGCCGCATTCAGGGCTTCGCAGGCCTGGCGCTTGGTGAGGGAGCCGGCCCACGACTCCAGGGCGGGCCTGATGTCGGATTCGAGGTGGTCGAGCCAGCCCTGCGGGGTCGCGAAGCGGGCGTCGTCGGCCCACTCGGGCCGGCCGATGGCGCGGGCCAGGTTGGGCCACTGGTGCGCGCGCAGCACCTGCAGCATGAACCAGCCGTCGGCCGCCCGGAAGCCGTGGAGGATGCCCGGCCACGGGGTGCCCATCGGCATGCCCATCGACCAGAAGTTCGGCACGACGTCGAGCACGGCCACCAGCGCGTCGAGCATGGCCACGTCGACGCGCTGGCCGTTCCCGGTGCGATCGCGCTGACGGAGCGCGGCCTGGGTACCGATGACGGCGAACAGTCCGCTGACGATGTCCCCCAATCCGCCCATCGGCGAGCCGATCGGCGGCTGCCCCTCGGGGCGCTTGAACTCGTAGGCGCCACTCATGGCCTCGACGATGGAGGCCAACGCCGGCCAATTCGCGTACGGGGAGTCCGGCGTCCCCGCCGGGACGGCGTGCCCGAAGCCCGAGATCGAGAGGTAGATGACGGACGGGTGCGCCGCCGCGACTTCTTCGTAGCCCAGGCCGAGTCGCTCAATGGCACCGGCGCGGAAGTTCTCGGCCACGACGTCGAAGCGCGGCGCCAGCTGCAGCACGAGGTCGCGGCCGGCCGGCTGTTTGAGGTCGACGACGACCGAGCGCTTGGAGAGGTTGTTGCGGAGGAAGGTGGCGCCGACGGGGCGTCCCGCGGGGTCCGTCAGTGCCGGTGAAGCGCCCCGGCCCAGATCGCCGGTGCCGGGTGCTTCGATCTTGACGACCTCGGCGCCGAGGCGTCCCAGCAACTGGGTGGCGTAGGGGAGGGCCTGCATCTGCTCGAGGGCGAGAATGCGGACGCCGGCGAGCGGCTTGCCCCAGTGCGCCGCCTCGGGATTGACGACGTCGCCCAGCTTCACGGCCCTTCCAGGCCGAGCATCGCAATGGCGTTGCCCCGCATGATCCGGTACACCTCCTCGTCGGAGAGGTTCCTCACCAGCTGCTCGGCCACGGCCCGGGTGTCGGGCCAGGTGGAGTCCGTGTGCGGGTAGTCGGTCTCGAAGGTGACGCGGTCGGCCCCGATGACGCCGAGCGAGTCGAGCCCGTGCTGGTCGCGGAAGAAGCAGCCGTAGACCTGGCGGTGGAAGTAGGTGGAAGGGGGCTCGGGCACAATGTCCTTCACGCCGCCCCAGGCGCGGTGCTCGCGCCAGACGTCGTCCACGCGCTCGAGAATGTACGGCAGCCAGCCGATCTGCCCTTCCGAGTAGGCGAGGACGAGGTTGGGGAAACGGATGAGGACCCCGGAGAAGAGGAAGTCGCACAGCGACGACATCGCGTTCCCGAAGCTGAGCGACGCCGCCACCGCCACTGGCGCATCGGCCGACGTCGCCGGCATTTTCGAAGAGGAGCCGATGTGCATGCTCACGACCGTGCCCGTCTCCTCGCAGGCGGCGAAGAAGGGATCCCAGTAGCCGCTGTGGATGCTGGGCAGCCCGAGGTGGGGCGGGATCTCGCTGAAGCACACGGCGCGCACGCCGCGGGCTGCGTTGCGCCGCACTTCGGCCGCCGCCTTCTCGGCGTCCCACAACGGAATGATGCAGAGCGGGAGGAGACGGCCCCCACTGTCGCCGCACCACTCCTCGACCATGAAGTCGTTGTAGGCGCCGACGCAGGCCTCGGCGAGCTCCCTGTCCTTGGCCTCGAGGAAGGTCTGGCCGCAGAAGCGGGGGAAGGTCGGGAAGCACAGACTGGCCTCGACCCAGTTCGCCTCGTTGTCGGCAATGCGGGCCTTGGGGTCGTAGCAGCCGGGCCGCATTTCGTCGTAGGTGATGGGGGACATCGTCATGTCGTCCCGGTCGAAGCCGACGGCGGCGACGTGACGCTTGTTGATGTAGACCAGGTCCTCGTAGACCCAGCAGTCGGCCTGAGGGCCGTCCGGGTCGAACGTCTGGCGGTAGGTCCCGCCGCCGATGTGTTCCATGTCGCCGATGCCCCGGCGCTCCGCCTTCGGGCCGCGGTCGCGGTAGCGCGCCGGCAGCCAGGTGTCCCACAGGTGCGGTGGCTCGACGATGTGGTCGTCGACGCTGATGATCTTGGGGAGCGGGGTGGTGCTCCCGAGCCGCGGGGTGGTGTCGTCGATCAGATCGGTCATGGCTGCTCCAGTGTGCCCGCGAACGCGATGAGCGGGGCCAGCGACTCCAACTCCGCCCGCACGGACGCCTCGTCACCGGCCCGGACCCGCAGCACCACCTCGGTGATGCCGAGCCCGGCGTAGTGCTCGAGCTTGCCCTGATCGGCAATGGTCCCGAACGGGACGACGGAAAGCTCGGCCGGGTTCCGCCCGGCTTCGGTGGCCAGGGCGTGCAGGCGAGGGATGGCGGCGGCCAGGCCGCTGCCGCCGATCGGGATCCAGCCGTCGGCGCTCTCCACCACGGCGGTGAGCACCGCGTCGTTGGCGCCACCGCCGACGAGCGTGCGGACCCGCGGCTGCTGGGCCGGCTTGGGCCACGACCACGTCGGCCCGAAGTCGACGAACTCGCCGTGATACTCGGCCTGGTCGGCCGACCAGATGGCTTCGGCGGCCGCCAGGTGCTCGCGCACCACGTCGTGCCGACGCGCCCAGTCGACGCCGTGGTCCTCGGCCTCGGTCCGGTTCCAGCCGTACCCGACCCCGAGTGTGACCCGTCCCCCCGAAAGGTGGTCGAGCGTGGCGACCTGCTTGGCCAGGAGGATCGGCTCGTGCTGGGCGGCGAGCAGAATGCCGGTCCCGAGACCGATGCGCGTGGTGACGGCGGCCGCCGTGGACAACGCGACGAGCGGGTCGAGGCAGCGCTTGTAGTCGTCGAGGCGCACCCCACCGACGAGTGCGGGGGGCGTGTCCTCTTGGACCGGGAGGTGCGTGTGCTCGGGTAGGTAGAGCGAGTCGAAGCCGAGCTCCTCGACCGCCGCGGCAAGGACGGCCGGCGCCAGGTCCTGGTCGGTGAGGGCGGCGGTGATGCCGAGCCGCACGTCAGGACCCGGTCGCGGGGCGGGCAGCGAACTCGGCGAGGGTGCCGCTCCCGACCGCGCCGGCGAGCAGGGTCCCGAAGGCGGCCTGCTCGCGGCGGTTGGCCTGGACGACGGCGTCGCGGCGGGCTGCCCGCACGAGCGAGGTGCTGGCGCGGGTGGCGCCACGGGGGTGTGCCGCGATCCGCGCCGCCAGGGCCACGGTCTCGTCGAGCACGGTGCCGGGGTCGCACACCTTGAGGGCCAGGCCGAGCTCCACCAGTTCGGGCGCGCTGACCCAGTCCGAGGTCAGCAGCACCCGTGCCGCCTGCTGCCAGCCCATGGCGGCGGGGAAGAGGACGCTGCTGGCCGCCTCGGGCGGGACACCGAGCTCGGCGAACGGCACGCGCAGGCGGGCGCCGGCATCGACCAGGACGAGATTGCAATGCGGGAGCAGTGTGAAGCCGAGCCCGACCGCCACGCCGTTGACGGCGGCGAGGAGCGGGACCGACAGATCGATGAGGCACTCGAGCAGCCCCATGAAGCCCTGCCCCGCCCCTTCGACGGCGGTCCCGGTCGCGATGGCGGCCATTTCGGCCAGATCCTGCCCGGACGTGAAGGCGGTGCCGCGCCCGGTGAGCACGACGGCACCGACGGTCTCGTCGCCGTCGGCGGCGCGCAGGGCGGCGGTGACCTCCTGGTACATGGTGGTGTCGAAGGCGTTGCGCACCTCGGGCCGGTTGAAGGCGATGACGCGGACGCCGGGCGCCGCCTCGCCGACCTCAATCCGGTGGTCCGACATCAGGCTTCGCGCGTCGGTCGCCGCGGCGCGACGACGGATGACGGTCTCCGCCGCCCCGCTGACCCCTGTGGAGATGGGCCAGCCCACGTAGTGGGTGAGGTGCACGACGAGCTCGCGAACCTGATCGACCGTCAACTCGCCGCGCTCGAGCGCGTTGTCGAACTGGATCTCCAGTAGCTCTGGCTTGTCCTGTGCCGCCAGGACGCCGATGGTCAGCAGGCGCCGGTCCCGCAGCTCAATCGTGTCGTCGGTCCAGATCGTCCCGAAGAGGTGATCGACGGTCACGTCGACGTAGCGCCCCGGGAGGTCGGCAGGGTTGACGGTGAAGCCGTAGACCTCCTGCATTTTCGCCATGCCGGCGGCGCGGCTGTCCTCGTGTTCGCTCACTCGCGCTCCTTCTTCTGTAGAGATGTTCGGGTCGCGCCCGTCGGACCTGACCCTACCGAGGCCCGGTGGACGGGGACGATGCCGCGGTTCCGAATGATCAGATGTCGCCTTCAAAGCCGTAAATGCGGCCACAACGCCGCTCGGCCAGCGTGGCCAGCGGGAGGTCGACGCCGAGGTCCGCGCCGAGCTCCAAAATGGTCGTCAGGTCCTTGTGGGTGACCTCGGCACCGTTGCGCATGAGCGTGAGCAGCCCCTCGTCGCTGTCGGCGGGCCAGGGTGCCGCGGTGGTGCGGAACATGAGGCGGGTGGCTCCGCCGATGCGCTTGTCGCTCTCCCGGGCGGCCTCGCCGAGCTTCAGCAGGTCGATGCCGGCCGCTTCGGCCAGCTCCTGCGCTTCGAAGGCGGCCAGCCAGGAGCCGTAGGTGATGAGGTTGCGGGCCAGCTTGGCGGCGAGCCCGGCGCCGGGAGGGCCCATGTGGAGCACCAGGCAGCTGACGGCGTCGAGGACAGGGCGTACCCGGTCGACCTCGTCCTCGGAGCCGCCGATCATGCAGACGAGCTCGCCCGCCGCCGAGGCGTCCGGTCCACCGCTCACGCCGCAGTCGACCACCGTGATGCCGTTGGCCGCGCCCTCGGCGCGCATCTCCAGCACGGTGTCAGTGGGGATGGTGCTCACAATGACGGCGGTGGTCCCGGGTGCGGCGCCGGCGAACACCCCGTCGGGGCCTTGGAGGACCGCCCGCACCTGGGCGTCGTTGAACACCACCACCAGGACCACGTCGCTGCGGGCGGCGACCTCCGAAGGCGTCGCCGCCACGTGGGCCTCCTCCCGGTACGGCGCGGTGGCTTCGGCGCGGACGTCGGACACCGTCACCGGCAGGCCGGCGCGGATGAGGGAGGTGGCCAGGCCGGCGCCCATGTCCCCGAGTCCGATGACCCCGACCCGCAGCGCGGCCTGCTCTTCGTCGCTCTCGCTCTGCGGCACCTGGCCCAACCTCCCGATCGACACGCCCAGCTTCGCCGACACTCGGCGAGGGACCTAGAACTGGACAACTGTCTGGACTATAGTTTGAACGAATGACCGAGCAAAATGACCAAGGGAAGGCGGAGCGCGAGGACTACTCGGGCCCGTTCGACCCCGGCTTCGACTACGAGGACCTGTCGAAGGAGGCCCTGGTCAGGCTGGTCCGGGAGTACGGCCTCATCGTCCACCTGCTGGACCGCTCCATGTGCGCCGCCATCGGGCTCAGGTACGGGGCCGAGGCGGTCAAGGAGCTGGCCATTGAGGAGTGGGCCGGGGCCAGCCCGGTCTACGGCGACCGGTTGCGCCAGATCATGCGCGTCGAGGGCGACGGTGTGTCGGCCATCTTCAAGGTGCTCCAGCTCGATCCGGGCTTCCCGCACCACTACATGGACGTGCACTACGAGCTGGTGGACGAGAAGCACGGGTACTTCGAGCTGGCCTACTGCGGCGCGCTGATGGACGCCGAGCCGTTCGGCGACGCCATGGTCACCAACATGTGCCATCACATTGAGGACGGCACGTTCGACGTGACGGCACAGGCGGTCAACCCCAAGGCGCACATCCGCCACGTACACCGGCCGCCGCGGGTGCCGGGTGACCGCGTGCCGCACTGCCGCTGGGAGATCGTCATTGAGGACGAGACCGAGACGCTGCCGGAGAAGGACATCACCAAAATCACGCGCATGACGACGGCGGCGACGTTCACGTTCCCCGCCATGAAGGACGGCACACCGCACATTCCGGCGTCGCCGGGCGCGACAGCCGTGCTGCCGATGCCGCGGCCTCCACCGGCACATGACCATGTTCGACGCCGTCGAGGCGGATCAGGGCGAGGCGCCGGCCGAGCAGCCGGGGCGACGCCACCTCTCCGAGCGCCAGGCCGAGGTGATGGAGCGGCTGGTGGCAGCGGCGGCCGAGGAGGCCGAGGAGCGCCCGTACGCCGACATTTCGGTGCGGACGATCGCCAAGCGGGCGGGGTTGGCGCCGGCGACGGCGTACACGTATTTCTCGGGCAAGGACCACCTGCTGGCCGAAGTGCTGTGGCGGCGCATGCAGTCGTCCCCGAGCCTGGTCGACCTGACGTTGCCGTTGCCCGACCGGGTGGCCGACACCGTCCGATCAATGGGCTTCGGTGCCATGGGGTCACCCGCCGTCGCCGTCTGCACGACGGCGCTTCTCGGCGACGGCCCCGACGTCATGCGCGTGCGCTCGCGGCTGGGGGCGGAGATCGGACGGCGCCTGGCGGGCGCGCTCGGGAACGGGGGAAATCCGGCCGTGCTCGACGTGCTGCAGGTCACCTACACGGGTGCGTTGCTCAGCGCCGGCATGGGCCACCTCGCTTTCGATGCCGTGCCCACGCTGATGGCCGAGGCGACGGCGTTGATGACGGGGACGGTGTCCGGCTTCGGGGCGGGCGCGTCGTGACAACGGTGGCGCCGCTGGCCTACAGCCCCTACGACTACGGCATCCACGAGGACCCGTACCCGACGTACGCCCGCCTGCGCGCCGAGGCGCCCGTCTTCTACAACGAGGAACTGGACTTCTTCGCCTTCGCCCGCCACGCCGACGTGTTGTCGGCGTTCCGCGACGTGGACCACTACTCCAACGCCTACGGCGTGAGCCTCGACCCGGCCGCCTTCGGGCCCGACGCGCACCGGGCCATGTCGTTCCTGGCCATGGACCCGCCGCGGCACACGCGCATGCGCTCCATTGTCGGGAAGAGCTTCACGCCGCGCCGGGTGGCCGCCATGGAGGAGGGCATCCGGGCACTCACCCTGGCCCACCTGGGCCCGGCGCTCGAGGCGGGCTCGTTCGACTTCATCGCCGATTTTGCCGGGCTGCTGCCGATGGACGTGATCTCCGAGCTGGTCGGCGTGCCGGCGTCGGACCGGGCCGAGATCCGGCGCCTGGCCGACCTGCTGGTGCACCGCGAGGACGGCATGACGGACATCCCGCCCGAAGGGTCTGGAAGCGGCACTCACACTGGCCGGCTACTACGCCGACATGGTGGCCGACCGCCGCCGGCACGAGCGCGACGACCTGACCTGGTCGCTGCTGCAGGCCGAGATCGACGGGGACCGCCTCAGCGACGACGAGGTGATCGGGTTCCTCTTCCTGTTGGTGGTGGCGGGGAACGAGACGACGACCAAGCTGCTGGGCAACGCCTGGTACTGGGGCTGGCGCAATCCGGACCAGGTGGCCAAGCCCCTGGCCGACCCGGCCCGGGTGCCGGACTGGGTGGAAGAGACGCTGCGCTACGACACCTCGACCCAGATGCTGGTCCGGGTGACCAGCCAGCCGGTGCGCGTGCAGGGGGTCGACATCGACGCGGGCCGTCGGGTCCTGCTGCTGCTCGGCTCGGCCAACCGGGACGAGGACGTCTTCGCCGACCCCGAGACCTACGACCTCGAGCGGCGCACCCAGGACCTGGTCAGCTTCGGCAGCGGGCGCCACTTCTGCATGGGGGCGGCGCTGGCCCGCATGGAGGCGCGGGTGGCGCTGACCGAGCTGGCGAAGCTGGTGCAGGGCTACGAGATCGACCCGGCGGGGATGGAACGCGTCCACTCCATCAACGTGCGCGGCTTCGCCGCCCTGCCCACGACGGTGACGACGCGCTGATGCCGCGCTTCGAGCCCCATCCCGAGCGCCGGCCGACGGCGGTGACCGGCGCCTCCTCGGGCATCGGTGCCGAGGCGGCGCGGGCGCTGGCCCGCCTGGGTCATCCCGTGGTGCTCGGGCGCGCGCCGGGTGGAGGTCTGCGAGGAGGTGGCCGCGTCCATCCGCGCCGAAGGGGGAGAGGCGGTGGCCTGCCACCTCGACCTGGCCGACCCGGCCTCGGTGGACCGGTTCGCCAAGGAGGCGGAGGCGGCTTTCGGCCCGGTGGAGATCCTGGTGTCCAACGCAGCCAAAATTCAGCCGGGGACGGCGCTGGAGACGAGCCCGGAGGACTTCGAGGAGGTCCTGCGCGTCAACGTCGGCGGCGCGCAGCGACTGGTGCGGGCCTTCGGCGCCGGCATGGTGGCGCGCCGGCGGGGCGACCTCATCTTCGTGACGTCCGACGTCGTGGCGCACCCCCGACCGCGCATGGCGGCCTACGTGGCCTCCAAGTGGGGGCTCGAGGGATTCGTCACCGCGCTGCAGATGGAGCTGGAGGGGACGGGGGTGCGTGCCGTCATTGTGCGGCCCGGCCCGACCCTGACGGGCATGGGCATGGACTGGGATCCCGACGTCACCGGCGAGGTGTTGGCCGAGTGGACGCGCTGGGGCCTGGCCCGGCACTCGGCCTTCCTGCGGCCCGAGGGCGTGGCGTCGGCCATCGCCCACGCGGTGGCGGCCCCGCGGGGCACGCATCTCAGCGTGGTCGAGGTCCAGCCGGAGGCGCCGCTGACGGCGGAGACGGCGTTGCAGTCGGACGGAGCGGAAGGAGCAACGTGACCACGGACACGACATTGAGGGAGCCGCCGCGCGTCTCGGGCGGCGAGGGCGAGAACGGCCACCTGGACGAGCTCAGCCGCGACCCGATCGGGCTGATGGCCCGCGTGCGGGCCGAGTGCGGTGACGTGGGCGAGTTCACCATCGCCGCCCGCGACGTCGTGCTGCTCACCGGCGCCGACGCCAACGAGTTCTACTTCCGGGCACCCGAGGAGCAGCTGGACCAGGCCGAGGCCTATCCCTTCATGACGCCGATCTTCGGCAAGGGCGTCGTGTTCGACGCGCCGCCGGAGCGCCGGCGCGAAATGCTGCACAACCAGGCGCTGCGCGACAAGTTCATGCGGGGGCACGCCGCCACCATCGCCCACGAGGTGGAGCAGATGGTGGCCGGCTGGGACGACGAGGGTGAGATCGACCTGCTGGAGTGGTTCGCCGAGCTGACCATCTACACGTCGTCGGCCTGCCTCATCGGCCCGCGCTTCCGCAGCGAGCTCGACGGCCGCTTCGCCCGGCTCTACCACGACCTCGAACAGGGCACCGACCCGATCGCCTACGTCGACCCCTACGCCGACATCGAGAGCTTCCGCCGCCGCGACGCGGCCCGGGTGGCGCTGGTCGAGCTGGTGGGCGGCATCATGGAGCGCCGGGCCGCCGGGCCGCCGCCCCCGGACGGCGATGCCGACCTGCTCGACATCCTCATGTCGATCAAGGAGGAGGACGGGTCGCCGCGCTTCAGCGCCGACACGGTCACGGGCATGTTCATCTCCATGATGTTCGCCGGGCACCACACCACCTCGGGCACGGCGGCCTGGACGCTCATTGAGCTGCTGCGCCATCCCGACGACCTGCGGGCGGTCAACGCAGAGCTCGACGAGCTGTACGCCGACGGCTCGGAGGTCAGCTTCCAGGCGCTGCGGGAGATCCCGCACCTCGAATCGGCGCTGAAGGAGGCGCTGCGGCTCCACCCGCCGCTGATTCTGTTGTTGCGCGTCGCCATGGAGGAGCTGACCTACGGCGACTACCGGATTGCCGCCGGCAAGTTCGTCGGCGGCCAGCCCGGCCATCTGCAACCGGATCCCCGAGGACTTCCCGGACCCCGACGCCTTCGTCCCGGCCCGCTACCTCGAGCCCCGCGAGGAGGACCGCGCCAATCCGTGGACCTGGATCCCCTTCGGGGCGGGCCGGCACCGCTGTGTCGGCGCCAACTTCGCCATGATGCAGCTGAAGGCCATCTTCTCGGTGTTGCTGCAGGGCTGGGAGTTCGAGGCGGCCCAGCCGCTGGACTCCTACCGCAACGACCACTCGAAAATGGTCGTGCAGCTCCAGCAGCCGTGCCGGGTGCGCTACCGGCGCCGGGCCGTCACCGGCTCCGCGGGTCCCGCGCAATGAAAGTGGTGGTGGACCGGGACCTGTGCCAGGGGCACGCGGCCTGCGAGGGCGAGGCCCCCGAGGTCTTCTCGGTCTCCAAGAAGGGGGAGCTCACCGTCCTCCAACCCGAACCGCCCGAGAGCCAGCGCGCCGCCGTCGAGCTCGCCGTGAAGTACTGCCCCACCCATGCCCTGTCCATAGAGGAGGACTGACTGCCATGCCCGCTTATCCGCGCGCCGAAATGGAAGAGATGGTCGAGCGCTGGCTCGAGGTCAACCGAGCGGGGGAGGCCAAGAAGGACTGGAAGCACATGGCCGAGCTCTACACCGAGGACGCCACCTACGGCTGGAACGTGGGCGCCAACGACGAGTTCATGGCCGTCGGCCGCGAGGAGATCCGCGACATCGCGCTGGGACTGGAGATGGCCGGCCTCGAGGGTTGGACCTACCCGTACCAGAAGGTGCTGATCGACGAGCAGCAGGGCGAGGTTCTCGGCCTGTGGAAGCAGGTGGCCGACGCGAAGAAGTCCGACGGCACCAACTATGAGATCGCCGGCCTGGGCGGCAGCTGGTTTCGCTACGCCGGGAACTTCCAGTGGTCGTGGCAACGCGACTTCTTCGACGTCGGCAATGCCGGCGCAACCTTCATGGCGATGATCAAGGACGGCACGCTCCTCCCGGGCATGCAGCAGCGCATGGAGCGCGCCATGTCGGGCGAGCGCCTGCCGGGTCACTATCGCCTCGGCGAGGCGCCGGTGGGCCTGTGGGAGGTGCCGCCGGGGGCCTAGCCGGCCGGACGGGCGACGGTGGTCTGCCTGCACCGACGGGTTGTTCTCGGGTGTATAGACCCACTAGGCGGCATCGAGTGTGCCTAGTGGGTCTATACACATCGCCGGACCTACCCGACAGCCGTTCCAAGGCCTGAGCCGAAGAGGCATGAACCGAAGAGGCCTAACCCGAAGAGGCCTAAGCGGAATAGGGAGGAAAGGTCCGGGAGACCCGTGCGGCCAAGGCACGACATTCGACCGGGCCGACCGGCCCCCACGCCGCCAGTGCGCCGGTGAACGCTCGGGGCCAGGTGACGAGGACCCCCTCGAGAGTGAAAGGCCGGGCGAAGAGTCCCACCTGCGCACCCGTGAAGCACAGGGCGACCCGGACTGGTGGACCGCCCGCCGGCTCCTGGGCCAGCAGCGTCTCGGCCACTAGCGCCTGCTGCCGGCGTGCCGAAGTCACCAGGCGGCTCTGGTCGCGACCGGCCACATAGAGGCGGGGGCGGGGGACGAACCAGCCGCCGAGCTCACGTCGTTCCAGCCGGCCCCGAAAGTGCTTGGTGTCGATGACCCACACGCCCGAAGCCACCACCGCGATGTGGTCGATGTTGCCCCGCCCACGAGGGAGGGCCCGGTCGTGCAGGACGACGCCGTTCGCGCCGACGACGCGCTCGAGCCAGTGGCCGACCCGCTCCTCGCCCGCGGCGCCGCGACCCCAGGCCTCGGTGGAGCGTTTCGGACCGGCGAGGAGGTGGACGACGGGGGCCAGCGGGCCGAAGAACGCCCGCCGGCGGGCTTCGTCCTTGGCTCGGCGCCGCTCGTACTCGGCCCGGGCTGAGGCGCCGGCTCGACCGCGCTTCTCGCCCGCAACGTCTCTCGCCTGCGCCATGGTCACGCTCCCTTGCGCCGAGGTGGGGTGCTCGGCGCAGGGGAGAACGGTGACGGGACGGCCCGAATGGCACGTGCAACGCTTGGCCCGGTGTCGACGAGCCGAACACCGCTGCTCCTCGTCGTGCTGGCCGCCGCCGTGGTGGCCGCCGGATGCACCGGAGGCGGGACGCAGGAGGCCCAGGGACGGCATTCACCCACCACGGAGGCGGTCCGTCCCACGACCACGACGCCTACCACCCAGCCGCCGGTCACGCCGATGGTCTGGTCACCCTGCAACGGCGATCTCCAGTGCGGCACCCTCGTCGTCCCGCTGGACTACGCGCACCCCGACGGACCGACCATCCCGATCGCGGTGGCGCGCCATCCGGCCGAGGATCCCGCTGCCCGCATCGGCTCGCTGGTCATCGACCCCGGCGGCCCGGGGGTGTCGGGCGTCGACGACATGGCCGACGAGCTCAGCTCGCTGACGCCGCAATTGCTCGACGACTTCGACATCGTCCTCTTCGACCCCCGGGGCGTCGAGCGCAGCGACCCGGTGACCTGCGGAGCGGCAACAGGCAGCGCGCCATCGGACCCCGCGCCGGCCACGCCGAGTGAGCAGGCCGCAAGCATCAAGGGCCTGAAGCAGTTCGCGGCCGCGTGCGAGAAGAACAGCCCCAACCTGCTTCCGTACGTCGGGTCGGTCGACGTCGCCCGCGACATGGACCGGTTGCGCCAGGCGCTCGGGGACAGCGCGCTGACCTACATGGGCCAGTCCTACGGCACGCTGCTGGGGCTCACCTACGCCGCGCTGTTCCCGACCCACATCAGGGCCATGGTGCTCGACAGCGTCATCGACCCCGCGCTGTCGTTCGACCAGATCACCCAAGGGCAGGCCGACGGCTTCGAGAACATGCTCAACGCGTTCTTCACCTGGTGTGCCGGCAGCACCGCCTGCCCGTGGCACCCGGGCCCGGACCCCACCGCCGCGTTGCAGGCACTGCTCGGCGCCGCGGCGACAGCACCGGCGCCGGCCGGCGGGGGCGGCGTCGCCGGCGTGGGGCAGCTCTACGACGCCGTGCTCGACTCGCTCTACGCCCAGTCGGAGTGGCCGCAGCTGGGAGCGGCGCTGGCGGCCGACGCGTCCGGCAACGGCGCGCCGGTCGTCGCCCTCTCGAACCATTACAACACCGGCGGTTCCACCAACGCCGACGCCGCCGCCACTGCGATCGACTGCCTCGACCACCCCGTGTCGCGCAACCTCGCCACGTACGGTGCACTGGCGGCGTCACTGGCGGCGTCCGCACCGGTCTTCGGCCCGCTGCTGGCATGGGGTGAGGCGGGCTGCGCTGTCTGGCCCGTGCCCCCGACCCGGACCGTCGGGCCGGTGGCCGCCCCCGGTTCACCGCCCATCCTCGTGGTGGGAACCACCAACGACCCCGCGACGCCCTACGCCTGGGCGGTCAGCGTGGCCAAGGAGCTCGACGCGGGGTGTGCTGCTCACCCACGACGGCGACGACCACGTGGCCTACTTCTACAGCGCCTGCGTCCGCGCCGACGTCCAGACCTACCTGGTGAGCGGCCAGACGCCGGCGCCGGGCACCGTCTGCAGTTCGTAGACGGCGCGCGGCGCCGCTCAGCTGCTGGTGAAGCGGTAGGTCCCGCTCCCCACCGAAAGCACGACGACCCCGCCCGCCGCCGAGACGACGGTCACGCCGGGGGCCTTGGTTGCCGCAGTGCCGCCTTCGTGCACGCTGGCCGCATCGCTGGCGGGCAGCCGCACCGTCGCCGCTGCGTTGGCGGGCACGCTGAGCTCCATGGCCATTCCCTTCCCGTGGCGTTGCCAGGTCAGCTGCACGGGACCGGCAACAGTGGGCACGGATCCCCCGGCACGGTCGAGGCCGGCCGACGGGGGCGCAATCACGGCGCTGACCGTGCCGTCTTCGTTGCGCGGCTCGAGGGTCACCCCGAGGAGGGTTTCCTGCATCGCCACCAGTGCGGAGGAACCCCAGCCGTGGGAGAGGGAGTCCCCGATGAGGTCGCTCGGCTTCCAGACCTCCCAGGTGAAGGTGCCACCGGCCGCCACGATGTGGGCCCACCCCGGCATGGACGTGTCGGTCAGCAGACGCACCATCGCCGCGGGCATGTTCGCCGCCGCCAGCCCGCGCAGGAGCTCGAGGCCGTGGTTCGGCCCGACGTCGATGCCGAGGCCGGCCACGTAGCGCCCGACGGTCGCCAGGTCGCTGGCCGGCACCACGCCGTAGGCGAGCGCCAATGCGTTGGCCTCCTGCGAGGCGTGGCCACTCTGCGCGCCGTTGGCGTCCACGCCGTCCACGTAAATGCCGTCTGGGCGGCGCAACACGCCGTTGATCGCGGCGGCCAGCTGCGTCGACCGGCTCTGCCAGAGCTCTGCCGCCGCCGTGTCGCCGGCGATGGTGGCGATCTGCGCCACCCGGCCCATGGCGTTCACCGCCAGCACGTTGCTGGCGGTGTCGGCCGCTACCGCCAGGTCGTAGCCGTACACCGGGTCACCGTTGTCGGTGTCGGCCAGGCCGTAGAGCAGGCCCGTCCCGGCCTGGCGCGTGCTCCACAGCCAGTCGACAGCCTGGGATACCGACGGGTACAGCGCCAGCAGCGTCGTGTGGTCGCCGGTCGAGGTGAAGTAGCGCCAGAGCCACTCGGGGTAGCGCGCCGTGCTCGTTCCGAAGGTCCGCGCGCCGTCACCATTGGGGTAGACGGCGTTCACCTGTCCGTCGGGCCAGTAGCGGGACTGGCCACGGGCCACGTCGCGCAGCGCCTGCCAGGTCATGTTCTGGTCTCCGTACGCGCGCATCACACCCTCGGACTCGTTGGCCCCGTCCCACAGGAAAGGACCCTTCTCCCGCGTCGGCGTGTCGACGAACTGCTCGTGGCAGCAGTACAGGCACGAGCGCGCCGTCAGGCGCCAGACGGCGTTGAGCACGCGGTTGTCGGTAGAGAACGTCGCGCCGGGGACGTCGGGCATGGCAGCGTGCCGGGTCACGGCCACAATGTCGTTCTCGCTCAGGCGCTGGCCGGCATTGTCGATCTGCAGGTAGCGAAAGCCGAGGTAGGTGAAGGCCTCGAAGGCCTGGCTGCCTTCCCGCATGATGTACGACGACGTGAGATTGGTCTCCTGCGTCCCGTGCAGCGTCGAGACCGAGCCGTCGGGATCGAGCAGGTAGCCCGCCCGCACCGTCACGGTGCGTCCTGCCTCACCGCGAGGGAAGGAGACCTTGGGCCGCGCCGCGTAAATGGCCCCGAAGTCCGCCACCACGGAGCCTCCGGCCACGGTGTGCAGCCGGACCGGATGCACCGGCGTCTCGCTGACGCTGGTGCGCTGCGGGTACGTATGGGTGAAAGGTGCCGTGCCCGCCAAGCCGGCGACCGTCGGCGGTGACCAGCTCTTCTCGTCGAAGCCGGGGCTCGCCCACCCTTCGGGGTAGTCGCGCCCGTCGACCCATTCCACGAAGTCGCCCACGTCGGAGTTGCGCTGCGCCGAGGGGAGCCATTCGGCTGGGTGTTCGCGCCATGACCTGTCCGAGCCGTGCACGACGCGTGATCCGTCGCCATACCAGAGGGAGAGCTGCACGAGTAGTCCCGGAGAGGAGGCGGGTCGGCCCTGTCCCGGCCCGTACCACCGGTGCAGCACGCCGACGGCACTGGCGCGCCCTGCTTTCAGAGCCCTGGTCAGGTCCACTGCCCGCACGTACTGCTCGTCGGGGTACGAAAAGCTCGGCCAGGCGTCAACCGCCCTGCCGTCGACGTACAAGCGGTAGGTGTGTGCGGCCGAGACATAGGCGACGGCCCCCCTGAGCGATCCGGCGGGTGGCGTCACCTCGCTCCGGAGGTAGGTCACGCGATCGGGTTGCGCGGACCCGGCGGACGGGACCAGCCAGCTCGCCCTCCAATCCGAATCGCGCAGTCCGGTGGTGAACGATGACGGTGCCGAGGCGGGACCCCACTTCCCCCCGGCGTCCCGGGACCGGACGGTCCACTGGAACCCGGCGTCGGCGACCAGCGCGGGTCCGGCATAGGCGACGAAGGCCTGCCGGGCCGAGGCCACGGGCCCGCTGTCCCAGGCGAGCTCCTCGTGGCCGGGATCGGTGCGCCGGACCACGACCCGGTAGGCATGCTGCGCGGCCCCACGACCAGACGCTTGCAGGGTCCACGCGAACGAGCAGCCGTCGGGGTCGATCCCCACTGGGTTCGTCAGGCCGTTGACCGTGAGGCCGGTCGTGCGCAGCGGGCCATGCTGGCGCGCCGTGGCCTCCGATGTCTCGAAGGAGCGGGCAGCCGCATCCGCCCCATCGTCCGCCTGGAGCGAGAGCGACAGAGGCAGCGGCGCGCCGACTGCAGCGGCGCCGGCCGCGACGCCGGCCGAGGAGGCCAGGAAGGTCCGTCGGCCGAAGCGGCTCACGAGGTCCGGGCTCCCGTTCCCATCACCCGGACCATGTCCCGGGTGGCGTCGGCGTAATACAGGGCCCCGGTGGCGGAGGCCGCGACACCGACCGGCGTCCCCATCTGCGTGCGAACCCAGCGCGTGCCGTCGTTGGTTCCGGCGGCCGTCGTCGCCGGCACGGCGCCGGCCACCGTGTACAGATCGCCGGCCCGCAGCGTTCGGCCGAGCAGCGTCTCGTTGACAGCCGGCACGGCCCGGATGACGTGCATGAAGCCATCGGAAACGAACAACGCTCCCGTCGGCCCGATGGCCAGGCCGCGAGGGTCGTTCAGCTCGGCCGTGGGCCCGTTGGCCGGCAGACCATCGGCGACGTAAGGCCCGTAGCTCCCTGTCCCTCCCACGACCACGCCGATGTCGCCCGCACCGATGGCCGACCCGTAGAAGGTTCCGCTCCCACCGGACGGCGCCAGCAGCACGGACTGGTCCCCGCTGTCGGCCACGAGGAGATCGCCCGCGGCGTCGAGCGTGACGGCGACCGGATTCCACAGCTGTGCCGTGCGCAGCGGCCCGCCCTGTCCCGTGCTCCCGCACACGCCGGTGCCGGCCACGGTGAAGAGGCCACCGGCGCGCACGGCCTGCCCGAAGAGAGTTGTTGTCACGGCGGGCACCACCCGGACCCGGCAGTTGGCCGTGTCGGCGATGAAGAGGTCTCCCGCCGCGTCCACCGCCACGCCGGTCGGCTCGTCGAGCTCTCTCACCGTGGCAGTTGGCCCGTCGCCGTTGAAGCCACCCGTGCCTGTGCCGGCCACGGTCACCACGGCGCGCGAACCGGCGCGCACTTCCTGGACACGCTGCGCGGTGGCCTCGGCGACGAAGACGTCGCCCTTCTCATCGACCGCCACGTCGCTCGGGTGTCCGAGGGTCCCCGAACCCGTGCAGCCGCTGCCGGCGAGGGTGGAGGCGCGCCCGGCCCGGACGCGGAGGCCGTCGACCACACCGCTGTGGGCCGGTACCACCAGGACGCGGCACTGTCCGGTGTCGGCGACGAAGAGGTCCCCATTCGCACCGAGGGCGATCCCACCCGGCTCGTCGAGCGCGCCGGGTCCCGCCACCGTGTGCACCGTCGCCGCCAAGTCCCCGGCGCTTGCTCCCGCCGCCGCCGCCGTGCCCGCGCTCGTCGCCACCGTGGCAGCCAGCAGGACGAGACCCGCGAGGGCCACGGTCGGTCGGCGCACAGGGGACATCATGCCGGTTGCCGCGGCCACGAGCCTCGGCGACAAGCCATAGCGTGGGCGAGGCACCGACCCGTGCCGGGCGCGCCGGCAGGAGCAGCCGTGGCAGCGCCACCGACCGAGAGAGGAGAGCAAGCCGCATGCCCGCACCTGAAGAGGCCCTCAGTGCCGCGAACATCACGTTCGCCGGCTACGAAGGTGCCGAAGTCAACGCCTACCAGGCCCTGCCTGCCGGCGAAGGCCCGTTCCCGGGGGTCCTTGTCATCCATCACCTGCCCGGATGGGACTCCACGACCAAGGAGATCACCCGGCGCTTCGCCGCTGAGGGCTACAACGCGCTGTGCCCCAACCTGTACGCCCGTCAGGGGCTCCAGGTCGATCCCGACGATGCCGCGGCGGCCACCCGCGAGGCAGGTGGCATTCCCGACGACCAGTTCGTCGGCGACGCCGAGGCCGCGGTGGCAGCCCTGCGCGGATTACCCACTTCAAACGGCAAAGTCGGCGTCATCGGCTACTGCTCCGGGGGACGGCACTCGTTCCTGACCGCGGTGAGCGTGCCCGTCGATGCGGCAGTCGATTGCTACGGGGCCTTTGTGACCGGCACCGTTCCCGATGGCTTCCCGCTCAAGGTGACACCGCTCGTCGAACGGACTCCGGACCTCACGTGCCCGCTGCTCGGCCTCTTCGGCAACGACGACCAGTTCCCCAATCCCGAACAGGTCGACGAACTGGAGGAGGCACTCAAGGCTGCCGGCAAGACCTATGAGTTCCACCGCTACGACGGCGCCGGCCACGCCTTCTTCTCGGTGGACCGTCCGGCCTACCGGCCCGAGGCCGCAGTCGACGGCTGGCAGCGCATTTTCGAGTGGTACGGCCGCTACCTGGCAGGGAGCTGACCATGTGCTCCTATCTCACCGTCGCCACCGAGATCGCCGGCAGCGCCAAGGGGGCGCAGGGATGGATGCCGGTCACTTCGGCCAGCGTGTACTTCGACCATCCGTTCCACGCGCCGTTCGACCACACCCTCAATATCGACTTCGCCGACCCCGCACGCGGGCCCGGCGCCCGCGTGGCCGTGGAGCTCAGCGCCGACTCGGCGCGCCGGCTGGTCGAGAGCATCAACGAGGCGCTTGCCGCTGCTGGGGCCGCCGCGACGTGACCACGCCCACCGGCCCGGCGCCGGCGTCCACCTGCCGTGGGCCGAGGTGCCCGGCGCGGTGCGGACGTGGGCGGCCGGGTCGGCGGCGGCGCCCACGTCGACCCGCGACCTTGCCGGTGGGTTCTCGCCGGGGGCGACCACCGTGCTCGACTGCCCGGGGGGCGCAATCTTCGTCAAAGCGGTGGGTTCCGAATTGAACCCCGACTCCCCGGTGTTGCACCGGCGCGAGGCGGTGGTGTCAGCGGCGTTGCCGCGGGCGCCGGAGTTCCCGCGCCTCCTCGACGTCTACGACGACGGCGACTGGGTGGCATTGGCCTTCGAGGCCATCGACGGCCGTCCTCCCGCATATCCATGGGAGGAACGTGAGCTGCGCGCCGCGGTGCACGCGCTCAATGCCCTGCACGACCGCCTCACCCCCAACCCCGCGGCAGGGGTCGAGCCGGCGACCACCCGGCTGGCCGGCCTCTTCGGCGGCTGGAGCGAGCTGGCCGCCATGGCCGAGCCGCCCGGTGGGCTCGACGAGTGGAGCGGTCGCAACCTCGACCGGTTGGCCGTGCTCGAATCGGGGTGGCGGGACGCGGTGGCGGGGCTGACGTTGTTGCACTGCGACGTGCGCGCCGACAATTTGCTGGTCACGAAGGGGGGCGTCGTGTTCGTGGACTGGCCCCACGCGTGTGTGGGCGCCCCGGTGTTCGACCTGGTCGCCTGGGCGCCTTCCGTGCAGTTGGAAGGGGGTCCCGGCCCCGAAGACCTGCTCGCCCTGTCGACGACGGCGTCGGTCGTCGACCGCGACATCCTGGCCGTCCTGGTCGCCGCCTTCAGCGGCTTCCTCGTGGGCCACTCGCTGCGGCCGCCTCCGCCCGGGCTCCCGACGCTGCGCGCCTTCCAGGCTGCGCAGGGGTCGGTGGCGCTCTCCTGGCTCAAGCGTCTGACGGGCTGGTGACGGGGTCGCTCTCCCCCGGTAGGTTCCGCACATGCGCTTCGGACTGCAGATCCCCAACTTCACCACTGACGAGACCCCTGGCGCCCTCTTCGAGGGGGTGGCGGCCATGGCCTCGGCGGCGGAGGAGACCGGCTACGACTCGGTCTGGGTGATGGACCACTTCTACCAGTTGCCACCGCTGGGTGGGCCGAGTCAACCCATGCTCGACGCCTACACCTTGCTCGGCGCGTTGGCGACGCAGACCTCGCGGGTCCGGCTGGGCACCATGGTGACGGGCGTCACGTACCGCAACCCGGCCCACCTGGCCAAGATCGTGACGACCCTCGACGTACTCAGTGCGGGGCGGGCCATCCTCGGCATCGGCGCGGCCTGGTACGACGTCGAACACGAAGGCCTGGGCTTCGACTTCCCGCCGGCCGGAGAGCGCCTGGACCGGTTGGAGGAGGCGCTGCAGATCTGTCGGGCCATGTTCACCGAGGACGCGCCTTCGTTCGACGGTCGCTACTACCGGATCCACGAGGCCCGCAACATCCCCCGTCCCGTGCAGCCGGGTGGTCCGCCCATCCTCATCGGGGGTGGTGGTGAGAAGCGGACCCTGCAGCTGGTGGCGCGCTACGCCGACATGACGAACATCGTCGGCGACGCCGCCACCGTGGCGCACAAGGTTGCCGTCCTCCACCGCCACTGCGAGGCGCTCGGCCGCGATCCCTCCGATATCACGGTCAGCCGGCTGAGCACGCTGGTCTTGACCGCGAGCGCGGAGGAGACGGCATCGACCCGCGACTTCCTCCGTCAGGTCACCGGTGAGGAGCCGACCACCTCGGACATCGGGACGCCCGACGAGCTCGTTGCCCGAGTCGAGGAGCTGGCGGCCGCAGGCGTGCAGTACTTCATCTTCAATATGCCGACCGGCTCACCGGACACGGTGCGACAGGTGGGCGAGCTGCTGATCACCCGGTTCGGCGACTGAGACAGGTCGCTGCCGCGCGCTGTTTGACGCGCCGCAGCGACTCCCAGGCGCTACTTCTTGGGGGCGATCGCCACCTTGAGGTCCTCCAGCGCACGGTTGAGCTCGGCTGCGCGGTTCCGTCGCGCCGAGTCGGCTGAGGCGAGTTGCTCACCGGTCGGCGTCTGGCCTCCGGAGCGCATCAGGTGGTCCGCCTCGACGGCGAAGGCGAGGCCGCGCAGGCTGTCCGCGCCGCGCATGGTGAGTGCCCGATGTGCCTCGTCGGGGGCCGCCGCCGCCGCACGTTCGAGGCCTTCGACTGCGTCGTCGACTTGTACGGCAACCGTGGCCCGATGCTGGGCGTCATCGGCGTTCGTCTGCGAGAGGATGAGTTCCCGCGCCAGTTCGGCTGCCGTCACGGCGGGCCCGACCGAGCGGTCCCAGTCCACCTCACGCCCCTGGCGGCGGGTTCGGGCGATCAGGAGTCCGACGAGGAGGGCGGCCAGGGCGATGACGACCGCCAGCAGCACCCAGCCCCACGTCTTCGAGTTCGAGGTGCTTTTGGTCGGCGTGGTTGTTGTGGTGGTGCTCGAGGTCGTCGTCGTCGGCCGTTCGCGCGTGGTCGTGGTGGCCGGGAGCGTCGTCGTGGTGGTGGGCGCGGTTGTCGGCGGGACGGTCGTCGTGGTCGTCGGAGCCACCGTGGTCGTCGTGACAGGAAGGGTCGTGGTCGTCGTCGTGTCCTGGGCGGCTGCGGCTCCCGAGAGGGCACCGATCATCAGCGGGACGGCAGTCGCGGCAATGACGGACGCAGCCATACGGCGGGAGAACATCGGGCGCATGAAAGCCAGCCTACGGTCAGTGACGGGCTCGGGTCGGGGACCATCTCTCCCCTCGCCGAAGGCGGCTACCTGGCGCCAGGTCAATGCTCGGAGTCCTGCTGGCGCGGGCTCGGGCTCCCGGTAGACCGTCCGGAGTACCCTCAACGTAAGGACCGGAGGACGACATGGAACTCGACGTGCATGTGCCCCGCTTCACCTGGCCGGGTGGTGCAGAGGCGATCGGACCGACGTTTGCCACGCTGGCCCGCACGGCAGAGGCCATCGGGGTGCGCACGCTGTCCGTCATGGACCACTGGTTCCAGATGGAAATGCTCTGGCCGGCCGAAGAGCCCATGCTCGAGGGTTATACGGCCCTCTCCTTTGCTGCGGCGAAGACCGAGCGCCTCCGGTTCCGGCTCCTGGTGGGTGGCGTGACCTACCGCCACCCGGGACTCCTGGCCAAGACGATCACGACGCTCGACGTGCTTTCGGAAGGCCGGGCCGAGCTCGGATTGGGGGCGGCCTGGTACGAGCGGGAGCACCTGGGCCTCGGGGTGCCGTTCCCATCATTGCGGGAGCGCTACGAGCGGCTCGAAGAGACGTTGCAGATCTGCTTCCAGATGTGGAGCGATGACAACGGCCCCTATGAGGGCACTCACTACCAACTCGCCGAGACGCTCTGCTCGCCTCAGCCGGTCAGCTCGCCCCGGCCGCGGGTGCTGATCGGCGGCGGTGGCGAGCGCAAGACACTGAGGCTGGTTGCCCGCTACGCCGACGCCTGCAACATCATCGGGGACGTCGAGACTGTCACCCACAAGGTGGGCGTGTTGCGCCGCCACTGTGAAGAAGTGGGCCGTGACTTCGGCCAGATCGAGGTCACGGCATTGATCGGGGTGGCGGAGGACGCCGGACCGGACGCCATTCTGCGGGAGGCCGAGGCGCTGCACGATGCCGGCGTCAATGCGATCGTGATCCGCGCCGCGGGCCTCGAGCCCTCGCGGTGGCTCGAGGAGCAGTGGGGGCCGGTGCTGCCAAGACTGGCCGCCATCGGCTGAGGGGCCCGAAATGGCCGGGGGCACCCGGTTCGTCAGTTATCTTGCAGGCGCGGGCCGCTAGCTCATCCGGAAGAGCAGGGGACTTTTAATCCCAAGGTGCCGGGATCGAGACCCGGGCGGCCCACCGAATCCCAGTTCAGACCGTTGCCGGGGTCGTCCTTGGCCCGGTTTGTAGCCAGTTCTGTAGCCAATGGGTCGAAGTCGGGCAACTCGTCGATCCACAGGGCCCGGCGCATCGCCTCTGCCGCGTGCATCCGTGATGGCGCCAGCAGGTGGCCGTAGACGTCCATCGTCACTCTGATGGAGGCGTGTCCGAGCGTGTCGGAGACCACCTCGAGCGGCACCCCCATGGCGAGGAGGAGCGAGGCGCACGAGTGGCGCAACTCGTGGATGCTCCAGTGCCCCAGGCCGGCCCGCTTGCAGATCCTCGGCACGGTGCGACCGAAGGCCTCGGGGTCGAGCGGAGTGCCGATGGTGGAGGTGAACACCAAGTTGGATGGGTTGCGCCAGATGCGAGCCGCTTGCTTCTCGGCGTCCTGACGGGCCCGGTGGACCCGCAGGAGGTCGACGAGGGGTTGGGAGAGGTGCAACGTGCGACGGCTGCCGGCAGTCTTGAGATCGGCCAGCAGGACGCCCTGCCCGCTATGGCGTAGTAACTGCCGTCGGATCCGGACGACCGGCATCGGGCCGTCAAGCTTCAAGTCGTCCCAGGAGACCCCGAGCAACTCACCTCTTCGCAGCCCGAGGGCGAGCGCCACCACGTAGGCGACTTCCAGGCGATCGCCCTTCACCTCTCGTAGAAACGCTTGGGCTTGCTCGGGCGTCAGCGTCCTGCCCTCACGCCGTGGAATCTTCACCCCGTCGGCGATCGCGGCCACGTTGCGGGTCAGGAATCCCTCCTGTTCGGCCCGGCGCAAGGCCCGCCGCAGAACTGCCCGGGCAATGCGGCGCGTCTCGGGGGCATAGCCCTGCGCTTCCAGAGTCACCAGCATTTCGCTCACGTGGGCGGGGGAGAGCTGGTGCAGCTTGACTGAGCCGACGGTCGGCAACACGTATCGATCGATGGCGTTGCGGTAGATGACTTCGGTGCGCGGGCTCACAGTGCCCGGGAGGAACCGAACGAGCCAGTCCTCGAGGTAGCGGGCGACGGTCAGGTTTGCCGGGGGCGGCAGCGACCCGGCGTCAACGGTTCGTTGCAGCGCGCGCAACTTGTCTCGAACTTCCTTCTGGGTCCTGCCGTAGACGGTCTTCCGGCGGCGCCTGCCACCCTGCGGTCCGAGGTCCACACTTCCCACCCACTGGCCGTCGCTCCGGCGGTAGATCGATCCCTCGCCTTTCCCTCGGCGTCCCGTGGCCATGTCCAAGTCTCCCAGTTCGTTGTCTCAGTCGCTCCGTCCCGACCGGAGAATGGTCTGATGCAGCGGCCACGCGTCTGTTGGAACTGCTTGTCCAGCTCGCAGTCGCTCGACGTATTCGGCCAATGCGGCGGCCGGGACACGGCGACTCGCTCCGATCCGCACGGACTCGAGTTCGCCATTCCGCAACAACTCGTAGACCTTGGTGCGGCAGATGGAAAGCGATGTGGCTGCCTGTTCGGCAGTCACAAGAAGCGGTTCAGTGGCGCGGGCTTCCGGCTCCTGTATCGGTGCATCCATAGCGGTCCCTCCGAGTTCGGAAGGAAATTCCTTCCCTACCTATAGGAGCCGCTGGGAACAGCGAAAGGGGACAACACCCAGCTCAGAGCCTTGTAGAAATTCGGTTCCAACGACGTCACTCAGCAGAAACCAAGGACGAGGGAAGGAGAGACGACACACGATAACGAGGGATCCCGCGGAGAGACGAGATGCGTGGGGGATGCTGAGGACTGGACCGCGAACAGGGAACCAAAGACCGAAGCGTAAAAGACACAGCGAGAAACATCGATGAACAGAAAGACAGTGCGAGCAACACCGAACTCAAAACAGGGTCTGACATTTCCCCAGATCAAACCCCATGTGTCCGAGTTCTTCTGTACTGCTTCAAGCCGCCCTTCCCCTCGGACGGCGGCTTCGCCGCCGCCTCGGCCGGGCGGAGGGGCCTTCGACCTTCACGAGGCCAATCCCGTTCGCGTTGTCGGTTTCGACAAAAGCGATTCAAAGCCGCATGTAGGCCGGCCGTTGGACGGCCAGCCGACTCCATTGTGAGGTGTCTCGGGTGGGTCAGGACGCAGCCCTCAAGGGTCCGCTGCGCCGGCCTCCGGCCGCCCTTGACCGCTGCTTGGTGCTGGCTCTTGTCCGTAGCCCCGTACGGCACTTCGGGGACAGGGTGGGGAGGTGGTTAGGGCTGTCCCGGCGACAGTGTTCCGCCTTCCTACGGCGCTGCGTCACCGAGCTTCTTCGCCAAGGCGGCGACGAAAATCTCCACGTGATGATCGCCCTGTTCTAGAAGGGTGGCACAGGCGTTAGCTCTGGCCTCTCGTTGATCTCCGCCCACATCAGTCAAACTCTTGAAGGCGACTGCGGCATTCCGGTAGACACCGGCTGCGGCCCCTAGCTCGCCCCCCGCTTTTGCGAAGCCCCTCGGTGCGTGCCTGCTTCGGAGCCAATCCATGAGATTGCCGCAGGCTGACACGACGTGAGACGCAACCGCTTCGTCAGCTTCGGAGGGCGCCTCTTGGTCCGCCTCGAAGAGCCCCCGGAGGCCATCGACGGCCTGAGTGACTGTCGCTAGGTAGTCCTGGGCGGCAGAAGCCCATTCGCGCCTCGCAGCTTGAAGTTCAGAAGTTCCGGACATCCCCGCAATATACGCAGGTCAGGAGGGTCAGTTTGCCAAACATTCGCGTACTGTTCACGTTTAGATAACCCAAAGTTTGCCTCTTCGTCACACTGGCCTGCGACATTGCAGCGGGGCTTCAGCGAGATGGAGGGCAAGGACCGAGTGAGCGAGCTGATCGTGGCGGGTCCTGAGGGGGGCGAGGAAACCGGAGCCCCGGCTACGAATGGCGCTGTGACCTCGGCGCCGACGGTCACCGACCTGCTGAACGAGGCCCCAACCAGCAAGTTCCACCGCCGCACGGTCATCATCTCGGGCGTCGGATTCTTCACAGACGCCTATGACCTGTTCGTCATCGGGACGGTGGCCGCCCTTGTGGCCGTCCAGTGGCACCTAAGCACGCTGCAGACGAGTTGGGTCACCGGTGCAGCCATTCTCGGTGCGTTCATTGGCGCTTTCGTCTTCGGCCGCATTGCGGACGTGATTGGTCGCAAGAAGGTCTACGTCACGGTCGCTGTGATCATGATCATTGGGGCTATCGCCTCAGCACTGGCTCCGGGATTCATCTTCTTGGTCGTTGCGCGGCTCGTCCTGGGCTTTGGCATCGGCGGCGACTACCCAGTGTCGGCTGTGTTCATGAGCGAATACTCCAACCGCAAGGACCGGGGACGCCTTGTTGGTCTCGTCTTCTCCATGCAGGCGCTGGGCCTCATTGTTGGCCCGCTGATTGCGCTCGTGCTTCTGTCCTCGGGCATCAGCGACTCGTTGACCTGGCGCATCCTGCTGGGACTGGGCGCCATCCCCGCTGCCGCGGTCGTGTACCTGCGCTCCAGGATGCCGGAGTCCCCGCGCTACTTGGCCCAGGTGCAAGGCGAGCACGACCGTGCTGCCGGTGAGCTGGAACACTTCAGCGAAGGCGTGATCACCCAAGCCACCCACACCGGTTCCGTTTCGAAGCGGATGCGTTTGGGCGCCTTTCTGACCGACCCGCAGATGCTGAAACTGCTCCTCGGTACTGCTGGCGCATGGTTCCTATTCGACTATGCCTACTACGGCAATACCCTCTCGCTACCCGCCATCTTGAAGGAAGTTGACGCCACAGCAAGCTTGGAGACAAAGCTGCTGTGGTCGCTCGGGATGTTCGTGATCTTCGCTGTCCCTGGGTACTTGCTCGCCGTTAAGCGAATGGATCGCATTGGGCACCGGCGCCTGCAGTTCATCGGGTTCTCGGTGATGGCGTTGTGCTTCCTCGTGCTCGCAATCGTGCCCCAACTCACCGAGCAGGTAGCACCCTTCTTGGCCATTCTGGGTCTTAGCTACTTCTTCATTCAGTTCGGGCCCAACATGACGACATTCGTGCTGCCCTCCGAGGTATTCCCGGTGAGCATGCGCACCACCGGACACGGGATAGCTGCTGGGATTGGCAAGCTGGGAGCCTTTGTGGGCGTGTTTCTCGTCCCGGTCCTCCAAGACCACATCGGCCTTCCGCGGCCTTCTCGCAGTCGCCGGTGTTTCCGCGGTGCTGGGATTCGCTGTCACGGGCCTTACTGCCCGAACCGGCGGGACGAACCCTTGAAGATGTGGCCGACAACCAGTCAGACGTTGTGGTAGCAGCGCCTGTGCGAGTTGTCGCCACCGATGATCTGAAAAGTCGGGACCTGAAGACCGCCTAAAACAACGAGGGGTATCCCCTGACGCACTCGGGACACACCTAGGCCACTTTCAACCTGACATTCGGGATACCCAGCCGCAGAACCGAGGCGCTATTGCGTGATCTTCTCCACGAGCCAGCCTTGGATTGTGGTTCGTATCCCTGAGGCCCAGTGGGGCAGGTGGCCCAGGGATAGATCAGACGCGCTGGGTGAGACGACTGGCAAAACACGGACCTCGAATGCGATAACGGTTAAACCCGCCGATAGCCACGCGATCATGTTGGCATATCGGGGTCGCCCATATCGCCGGGAAGGTGGGACACCCCCCGGCGCCTCCGTGGCTTGTCGCCGACTGATTATGCCGCTCCGCACTACCGTTTCGGAAAGAGCCGAACTGCGTGACAAGGGGAGCACTGGATGACGGTGGATGACGAGGGGCGGAGTGCCGCTGGGCGTGAGGTCGTCCGGTTGATCCAGGTGCCGACTTCAGTTAGCGAGCAGGCCCAGCAGTTTCTCGGCATGGACCTTTTCGGTGGCAATGTCGGACGATCCGTGCCCGGCGACGTCGCCGGATGGCGGACTCTGATCAAAGAGACCGACGAGTTGCTCGTCGCCGTCATGGGCGCACAGGTCGAACACCTCCGCGATTCGGTGGATCTCAGATCGGTTGATGGAGTACCCGTATTTGTGGTCACTCCAGAGGGTGTTGGCGAGGTTGGCGATACCGGGCCGATCTACTTGGACATCCACGGTGGTTCGTTGCTCATGGGCGGTGGCAAGGCTTGCGAGGTGATGGCACGGAGGGCGGCGGCCCAGGTGCAGATGCAGACCTGGTCTGTTGACTATCGGATGCCCCCCGATCACCCCTATCCAGCTGCGCTTGATGACATCCTTGCCGTGTACAGCGGGCTCCTCGATGTTCGGGCTCCCGAGCAGATCGTGGTCGGTGGAGGCTCGGCAGGTGGCAACTTGGCCGCTGCTTTGGTGTTGCGTGCGCGGGACGAGGGACTGCCCCTCCCTGGTGCACTTATCCTGCTGACGCCTGAAGCTGACCTGACTGAGTCAGGCGACTCATTCCAAACAAATCTCGGTATTGACAATGTGCTGACCGAGAGCTTGGCCGACTCCATTGCCCTCTATGCCGGTGACCACGATCTCCGACACCCCTACCTGTCTCCATTGTTCGGTGACCTGACTGCCCCCTTCCCGCCGACCTTCCTACAGGCTGGAACCCGAGATCTGTTCTTGTCGAACACCGTGCGGATGCACCGAAAGCTTCGTGCGGGTGGGGTTGATGCCCAGTTACACGTATTTGAGGCCATGCCCCACGGCGGGTTCTTCGGCGCCCCCGAGGACGATGAGCTCACGGACGAGATCCGTCGATTCCTTACCTCTCACGCGGCGCCCTGAAGGCATAGATCAACGCGGTGACGAGAGTGCCCCAGTTCGCCGGGAAGGAGTGGTCCCCTGCGGCACAATGGGAAAGCACTGACCCGAGGGAAGCGGCCGTCGATTGCGCGGCTTGGGTACTGCCGAACTGAAGTGGACCTTCCGGCTAATCCTCGTGGCAGATGCCGTGCTGAAGGTCGAATAGTTCGTGCTCCCGGCGGAATGCTCGACGCCCCATCAGGAACGCCACACAGAACACGATGCTGTTCTCGACGGCGTCGTAAAACAGCTCCACGGTCATATGCGGCAGATCGGACAGGAGTCCAAGAGTGCGGTGCACATAATCGGCGTTTCCGGGTTGTTCACCAACCCAGGTGGGGTGGCTTGAGAAGAACAACCCCATCGCGATCCCGATGGCCGCGACCGTTCCGAGGATTACGTAGACGAACCAGACCCTGTTCTTCGATCGTTGCTTGACCGTCATGATGTCTCCGTTCAAAGAGATGTCAAGTACCTACACCGCTCGCGAGTCCACACAACCATCAGCCCGAAGACACTGGTCCGCAAACGACCGACCGACGAACCAATCGGCCACCTACGAATTCCAAACAAGTTCGCAGCATTGGTCCAGCAATTCCACCACGACGGCAAGACCACGGGCCGCCACGTCGAACGATGTCTGCATCGAGTACGCCGACCCGAGCAAGTGTTCCAATCCCCTGTAAGCACTAATGAGCTGGCTCATCACCTCTGCCATGGATGCCTCTTCCGACCTGTCGCTCCCCCGGAAGGGTGATTCTGCTGAGATACACGCGCTCCGCCACCAGAAACCTTCGGGCACAGCGCCAGGTCGATCGACTCCAAGCGGTTTGCTCCGAACCGAGCTCAACAGCGATTCCGTCATGGCCGCTCGCCTTCCAGGATTCGATGTACCCCCACCGCCGCCGTAGCCCCGATCAGCGGACCAACGATGTAGATCCACCAATCGGTGAATGTCCCGGCGACCAGCATCGGACCTAGTGCCCGAGCCGGATTCACCGCCCCGCCGCTGACGGGCCCACTGACGAAGATTGCGCCCGCCAAGGCAAAACCGATTGCGATGGCCGACAACCCAGTCGCAGCCCCGGGAATCGACGCGACGAACACCACGATCAATGCGAGAGCAAACGTCACGATCACCTCGGCGGTCAATGCTTGACCGACCCCGACCCCGCGCGCTGGATACGTGGCCCCCAACTTCGCGACGCTCCTTGCCCTGCTGCCGTAGAGCTCCCAAGCGATGAGGGCTGCGACGACGGCGCCAACGAGCTGCGACGCCACGTAAGGCGTGACACGCGCCCACCCAAAGCGACCATTGACGGCAAGCCCGATCGTCAAGGCTGGGTTGAGATGAGCACCTGATATCGGTCCGAGCGCCGCCACCAAGCTGGTCAGAACGACTCCCGCGGCAAGGGGCACGGTAAGCGAACCGTAGGGAAGCCCCGCGACCGGCCGAGCCAAAGAGGCAGCGATGACCGTACCGATGATGGTCAGCACCAAGATGCACGTCCCTATGCACTCAGCCAGAAGTGCTGGAGCCGCCCCTTCTTCCAACGAGTGGCCATGCAGACCCCGGGCGGAGACCGAACTGGCCGGGCCGATATCGGCATTGGAAACCATCGCGCTGCTCATAAGGCAACCTCCAAAATCAAGACCGATCGAGCCAGAGTTCGACCCGGCCCGACCTCCCGTAAGAACCGACCGACCAGACGCCGCCTGGAACAAGCACATGCTTCGCACCAACCAAAGCACGACCCTCCGCCACCAGGCGGACGTCCGGTCGGTCAACGATCGCCCCGGTTAGCTCTTCAAGAAGGCCAACAAGTCGGCGTTGAACTGGTCCTGGTGTGTGGCAGTGAGGCCGTGAGGGGCTCCGGGGTAATAGATCTCCTGCACATCCTTGATGAGCAGTGCGGACTTGTGTGCGGAATCCTTGACCGGGACGATCTGGTCGTCCTCCCCGTGGAGAACCAGGGTCGGCACGTCGATCTTCTTCAGATCCTCGGTGAAGTCAGTCTCGGAGAATGCCTTGATGCTGGCGTAGGAGTTCATCTGGCCAGCCTGCATACTCCAAAGCCAGAACTGATCCAGTTGACCCTGCGAAACTTCGCTACCGGGCCTGTTGGCGCCATAGAACGGCTTCGCCAGGTCCTGGTAGTACTGCGACCGGTCGTTCCTCACCCCGGCCCGGATCTCGTCGAAGACCTCTATCGGAAGGCCCTCCGGATTGGTGTCGGACTTCACCATGATGGGAGGAACGGCAGAGATCAGAGCTGCCTTTACGACCCTCGACGTTCCGTGCCGTCCGATGTAACGGACGACCTCGCCTCCTCCGGTCGAGTGTCCGACCAGGGTCGCGTCCCTGAGATCGAGCGCCTCGATGACGGCAGCCAAGTCGTCGGCATACCCATTCATGTCGTTGCCCTCCGCCGGTTGGCTCGACCGCCCGTGACCTCTGCGGTCATGCGCAACAGCTCGGAAACCGTTCTCCACCAGAAACTGCATCTGGCCATCCCACGCATCTGCACTCAGGGGCCAGCCATGGGAGAAGGTCACGGCCGGACCACTTCCCCAATCCTTGTAGTAGATCTCGGTTCCGTCCTTCGTCGTGATGGTGCTCATCTCGTATCGCCTCCTTGGCGGTTAGCGGCTGCCGAATCAGGTGCCGACGTCCAACCTCAGTGTGAAACGGGTTGCTGCTGCGCACATCCCGCGTTACGCGTAGTCCTGCCAGACGATCGACCTACGTGGGTCGGACGGGGGATCTACCCCTGGTTTCGCGTACAGCCCCTCAGGTACCATCACCCAAGGCGACGAGTTCGAGCGAGCGGCGATGAGGAGTCGATTGGTGCTCGTAGGGCGGCGAAGCGAAGTGTCACAACTCGACGACCTTGCGGCGGTGGTGGGTCGTGGAATGAGTGGGGTTCTCGTCATCCGCGGCGAAGTTGGCGTTGGGAAGACCGCACTGCTCAACTACTTTGCCGAGACTGCGAGCGACTACAAGGTCGTTCGGCTCGACGGCGTCGAACCTGAGAAGCACCTGAGTTTCGCAGGTTTGCATCGGCTCCTGCTGCCGTTCCTTGCGCTCGTCGACCGCCTGCCCCAGGCGCAGAGACAAGCCCTTGGCTCGGCTTTCGGGCTGAACCAGGATCCACCGGCACACCCGCTTCTCCTCGGACTGTCGGTCCTCACGCTCCTTGCCGACGCAGCCCAGGACGTCCCCCTTGCCCTGGTCATCGACGATGCCCAATGGCTCGACGTTGATTCGCTCAAAATCCTGGGCTTTGTGGCGCGGCGGCTCTATGCCGAACCAATCGGGATGGTGTTTGCGTCGCGACCCTCGCCTGAACCGACGGCCCTCGACGGACTGCCCGATGTCTCGCTCGAGGGGCTGACGCAAGCCGATGCCATCGACCTGCTGATAGGACTCAGTTCAGACAGGATCGACTATCAAGAAGCCAGCCGCGTAGCCAGGAGGGCTGGCGGAAATCTCTTGGTGTTAACCGAGGTTGGACGCGCGCTCGCCGAAGGGACCGCGCCGAGCGACCTGTTGGTGAACGATCTGTTGCCGGTCGGGCAGCGTCTGGAGGCGCATTTCCTGGCCACCGTGCGTGAACTTCCGGTCGAATCCCAAACGCTCTTGCTCATTGCTGCTGCCATGGCGGATGCCGACAGCAGGCTCCTCTGGCGAACCGCCGAGATCACCGGCGTCCGACCTGAAGCGGCGCTGAGTGCGCAAGCGGTACGGCTTGTCGAGATTCACCCCGAGTTTCGATTTCGCCATCCGATGATCCGTTCCGCGATCTACTTCGGAGCGACCGAAGAGGACCGACGATCTGTCCACCGGCAGTTGGCGTTGGCCATCGATGAGGAGCATGACGCGGACCTCAAAGCTTGGCATCTCGCAGCTGCCGCAATTGGATACGACCAGGAGGTGGCTGACGCACTCGAGCGTTGCGCGAACAAAGCGCGTGAGCGTGGGGGCTATCTGGCTGAGGCGGATGTCCTGACCCGCTCTGCCGCACTCTCGCCGCTTCGTCCGCAGCGAGCATCGAGAACGCTCGCCGCCGTCGAGGCCGCCCTGAAGGGAGGGGCTTATCTCCGTGCCGAGGAACTGCTCGAGAGTTCGGCGTCCCTCTTTGATCAGCCGCTCTTTCGCGCGCAAGCGCTTCGGATGAGCGCCAGCATCCTCCTCCAGTTAGGTCGGCCCGGGGGGAAATTCCCAAGGATGCTTCTCAGTGCGGTGGAAATGCTCGAGCCGATCAACGCAGAGCTGGCGAACGAAATCATGCTCGAAGCGCTGACCGAGTGCCATTTTCGAGGTCGATTCATGATCGACTGCTCTGCCGATGAGGTGGGAGCAGCGGCGCTCGAGCTCTTTTCAAGGACGCATTCCACGGACGAGCCAAGTCGTCTGATCGGTTGGGGCACTGCGATGCTGTACTCCCGAGGATTCGCGGACGCTGCATCGGATATGAAAAGGGCGGTTGCATCGTTGGTCAGCTACGCGAGAGTTACTAGAGAAGC